>NZ_PVNS01000001.1 GCF_002993335.1 Alkalicoccus urumqiensis
GTGAAATCAGACTGCACTACAGACGGAAGCTTGCCGCGGGCATGGCCTCAGCCTCCTCGAACATCCTTTGGATGTTCTGCGGGGTCTTCACCTCATGCTCTTCCCGCAGGCGTCCCCGTCTTTCGTTCCGTCTGATTGAGCCTGGAATAAAAAGCATGAATATGGTTAAAAGAATTCCTCGACAAAAAAGACGACCAGATTCAAAAATCGGAAATTGGGCGTTTTTTTTCTGGGAGTTTACTTTCGTTCAATTAAAATCTTGAGATTTTCAGTGGCCTCCGACAAGGCGCTGCGCGTTTTTTTGATGTGATCGCCATGGCAGTGGTTGAGACCGCCACACGGCCATTTTAGATCGCCACGGCAGCAGAAAAGACCGCAGCGCCTGGCGCGGATCGCAACAGACATGCCGGACACCGCCATACCAGCTTCAAAGATCGCCATGATATCCCGTCAGGCCGCCACGCGAAGCGCGAAGACCGCAACGGAATCAGCTGAAACGGTGAACAGGTGCAGGTTTCTTCCCGCTGCCCGATCTCTTCCCTATACAATCCAGCGGACACAAAGAAGGCTCCCCGATACCATTAAAGGTACCGGGGAGCCTTTCGTACGCTGTATGTTCGTGACGCTCACGCAATCAGCGCACGTGATAGAAATCTTCCAGACCGATCTTGATCGCGTCTGCGGCATCCCGCGTAAAGCCGGGACGTTTTACAATCGCTGCATCTTCCGCATTGTCAAGGAAGGCAAATTCAATCAGCGTACTCGGCATCGACGAGCGCCGGATGACCGAGAAGTTCTGCTCTGCCACGCGGCGGTAATGAGTTCCGAGTTTCGCTACCATCGCGTCCTGAATCGCGTGTGCAAGCTTCTCTGAATTCGGTCCGCTGCTTGCTCCATGCCAGAACGTTTCTGATCCTTTCGCTGTTCCGTTGAACGCATTTAAATGCACACTGATAAAGGCATCAGCAAATTCATCGTTGGCAATGTCGGCACGCTGCGTTAATTCGAGGAACTCATCCGTAGTTCTCGTCATAATAACGTCTGCACCGGCAGCTTCCAGAATCCGCTCGGCTTCCAGGCTGATGTCAAGCGCCAGTTCTTTTTCTACAAGTCCATTGGCACGGGCACCCGGGTCTTTCGCTCCGTGGCCGGCGTCAATGACAATCCGCTTTCCTTCAAGCCCCGGCGGAAGGAACGTCAGAAAGACCGAGCCGAATGTTTCGCGGTACACGTAGTGATAGCCGTCAGCAACGTCTACGTGAATTCGCTTCGTGGAACCACTCGTCTCTACGCGGACACGTTTAATGGCCCGTTCCGAGCTGCTTGGTGCATCAATGTCTGTCGCATTTGTCGTGATGGTAAAGCCATCCGCACGTTCCGATACATCAACGGTCGTCCCGCCGATTTTGTACAGGTTCAGCATATCCCGGTTATTTGTGCGCTGCCACTGTGGATTACCGAGAATCCGAAGATCGTTGTTAAAATGCTTCATCTGCAGGTAGTACGTGTGTACAAATCCAGTCTGGTTCGATCCGTAACGGACTTTCGCCCATTCGTTACTGAATCCTTCCACCATGACAACATCGCCGCGCTGCAGTGTACCGACAGAACGGCCTCTTGTAGAGCCGCTGTCACGGACATTGAGTCCGTTCGTGTTAACGACCGCTGTCAAGTTCCCGTCAAAGTCGCTGTCGGATAGGACGTCTTCTCCCGGTGTTACACTCTGGCCGTCACTCTCGATAAACACACGGTTTTCGCTATGAACATAATCTACGTCCGCTTCAAATGTTTCCGCAAAAAAACGCAGTGGTACCATCGTTGTGCCGGAAACGATATTCGGACGCGGATTGACACTCACTTCCGAACCGTCTACATAGGAGCGGCGCGGTGTCATTTCAAACAGCACCGTCTTACCGGCACCTTCTGCTGTTACGGTTTTCTGCTGCTGGTTCCACGTAATGTTAATGCCGAGCGCTTCACTGATCGCCCGGTACGGTACGAGAAGCTGGTTGTTTTCGTTACGTGGTGCTACCGGGAACGCAATCGGCTCGCCGTTTACAACGATACTCGTATCTCCGCGTGAGCCGGACTGCTTATCAACGTAGTATTTGGATACGTAGGCCGTTTCGCGTTTAAAGCTGATTTCATAAAAAATGCCGGTTTCTCTTGAAATATGTACAACATCGCCATTACTTAGTTTTCCTATTACTGTTGATTGATCCAGGTCTGCCCGGTCTCTTACGTTCAACGTGTCCCCGCTGTCCAGACCGGATATCACTCCACGTTCGGCTGCCTGCGCTTCATTCGGTGTCCAGAGTACAAATCCCACTGCCAGCAGTGCTGCCACTACACCAAGCTGAATCAATTTCCGCAGCATACACATCCTCCTCGGTTTCTATACGTGATTTAGCCTTAATATAACATATTTTGCCCAGTCTCTGGCAGAATTCCGCGCGATTCTTTGAGATTCCGCCTTTTACAACGGTTTTCCTTTCAAAAATGAGATTTTAGTCCTGGTGGCTTATGCATTGAAATTTCCCCAGAAAACAGCAGAAGCCAGCCCAGCATGTCTCCATGTCTGACTGGCCTGCTTCCTTTACTGCGGGAACTGCTGACGGTCGATAAACGAACTGTGGATATAGGAGCTGCGGTTGAATCTCGGCACTTCCGAGCTCACTTCGTACCAGGTACTTCCGTTTTCTGCTTCCACCTCATCATGCAGAATGACATAATATCCGGCACGGTCATACGTGTAGCGGATGTCATTTTCCGTTCCCGGACCGGTGCGTACGTTCAATCCGGACGTTGTAATCCGGCCGATGTCATATTTGTTCCGGTCTCTGCTTCCGAGGTAGCGGTCCGCGCGGTACATGTGACCGGCGATTTTCTGCCCCCAGAACATGTCGGACGCGTACTTCACGTTAAAGCCGGCTCCTTTATTTCCGAGGAACGCGCCGGTGTAGCGTGTCGGGTGGTCGATGTTCGTGTAGCCGCGGCGGATGTAGTAATCCGCGAAATAGAATACAGCGTCCTGAACCGAGTTAAATTCATCGGCGTTGCCGTATGGATTGTCGTCGGTAGCACGGAGACCGAACAGGTTGTTTTTATCCTGAGCGATCTGACTTGTGCCCCAGCCGCTCTCATGGATGGCCGCCCCGAGAATAAACAGTGCGTTGATGCCGAAACGGTTCTGTGCTTCAATAAAGGCTTCTCCTTCGCCGAGAAGCTTGCTGTTCCGCCCGCTCGGTGCGTTTGCCTCAATATAGCGGTTCAGATCTTCCGCCGTGTAGCTGGACTGTGTTTTCACGCCCATGGTGTTAAAGTACTGCGGCTGCTCGCCGACCATAATACCGGACGTCGTGTAGAACTTTGAACCGTCCCAGCTGTAGTAGCGCGGTCCTTCGCTGAGAAAGTCCGGCGCCGGTCCGTACACATAGGCGGCATAGCTGTCTGCTGTCGGGTTGTAAATGTGATGGCGGAGCGTGCCGTCGGTGACATCATAATAATTACGGTTTCCGCGGACCTGCTGGGTCGGAATAAGATCCACGGTGTCGACGTCGACATAACCGGTAACCCCGGCGAAGTCCACCCGGATAGACGATCCGTTGGAATCAGCGTAGCGGAGCTCCGAGCCGAAACCGGCCGCTTTAGTCGTATACGTCTGCGCATCAGTCAGCCCGCGGTCGGAATAAATGTAGGTGAGCGCGCTCGTCGGATGGTTTGGACGGACAATGCCGCCGCTCATCCGGACGATATCGCCGTTTTTCAATACGATATTCTCATCTCCGGAAAGCGCTGCGGCAGCCTGGTTGTACGTATCGTATTCCCGGCTGCGGACAGTGAGCTCGCCGCTGCTGCTGATCGAGGCTGTCTGGAATGCACGGTCCGGCTCCGGCACCTCCGGCAGTTCCGGCTCTTCCGGTACTTCCGGTGTTTCCGGCTCTTCAGGGTCTTCCACTCCCGGCGGCGGTTCCGGCACTTCTGCCTCTTCTTCCTCATACTCTTCCACCGCATCCTGCATCCGCACGATAAATGCTGCAGACTGGGCGCGTGTCGCATCTTCTTTCGGGGCAAACCGGAACGCGGTTCCCTGCTGTGCCGGGAAGCCTTGAATAATTCCGTAGAACGCGTTGTTTAATACGCCGTTTACATAGGATGGGCGGACGTCGTTAATATCGATAAAGTTTACATCGGACCGCTCCACCGGAAGTCCTTCGGAACGGAGCGCACGGTCGATCATAACGGCCATTTCTTCGCGGGTAATATTTTGATTCGGACGGAACGTGCCGTCCGGATAGCCGCCGACGATGCCGGCTTCCGCTGCGGCATAGACACTGCTTCTCAGGCCGAAGTCACTCCCGACATCGTCAAATCCTGATTCCTGCTGTGCTCTCGGAAGTCCGAGCGCACGGGCTGTGAATGTGGCAAATTCGGCACGGCTGACGGAGCGGTCGGGACGGTACGTCCCCTGGCCGTATCCTGCCAGCACGCCGCGGTCGATCGCTTCAAGCATTTCTTCTTCCAGACTGTGGCCGCTGATATCGGTATGATTATCTGCCGCCGCTCCCCCTGCACCGGTCAGCATAAGAACCGCTGCCAGCAGGAACATCGTCCATTTTTTCAGCATTCGACGTTTCCCCCTTCTTCTTTCGTAAACTTATCTTGCGGTGACGCGGTCCATGAAGACCGAGAATTCGGCACGGCTGACCGGGCGGGATGGCTGGAACGTGCCGTCCGGATATCCACCGGTAATATTGGACGCGGCTAAAATGCCGATATTTTCATAAGCCCAGTGACGTTCGGGGACGTCCGGGAAGGAAGAGGATGCTTCCCCCTCCAGCTGATACGCTCTCGTCAGAATCGCGGCGAGCTCTGCACGCGTCAATTCGCCTGCCGGCTGGAACCCGCCGTCCGAGAACCCGGTCATGAGCCCCTCTTCCGCAACAGCTGCGATATATGGATACAGCTGACGGTTCGTATTCACGTCGGTAAACGACGGATTCTCTCGTCCGGTCGTATCCAGGTTAAGCTCACGGACGAGCATCGTCGCCGCCTGCTCCCGGCTGATACTTCTCGACGGCTGGAACGTGCCGTCCATGTAGCCGGTAATGACACCGCTGTTGTTCAATGCCAGAATGGAGCTTCTCGCCCAATGGGTCGTGCTCACATCCGGGAAGCGGTTCACCTGCTTGTCTTCATACAATACTTCCAGATCAGAGAAAGCGACGGCACCTTGATTCTGCTTGGAAGCATCCGGCTGTGCCAGATAAATTTCATCAAAGGTGAGCGGCTGCGGTACGTTCTGCGGCAGATCCGCTGTCAGCCAGCGCCAGCCCGTGAAATCGACGCCGTTTTCATCCGTGAAGTCGACCGTGTAGCGTTCGCCCTGACTGTCGTACACATAGCCGCGCATCCAGTGACCGGCTCCATCGCCGTACACCCAGATACCGAGCTGTTCTGCGTTGTCGTGAAGCAGAAACGGTTTCGCGCGCTTCATGTACGCCGCTTTCGTGCCGGTTGAAGACGTCGTGAAATCGTAGCTCAGACGCGTGGAATTCTGATCCGCACGACGCGGTTCACTCGCCCGGCTGTTCACGCCGACTTCCGCTTCCGCACGCACGGTACGTGTGTACCATCCGGCGGCGGTCGTCATGTTATCCAGCTTAAGAAACGGTTCACTCACCTGCGGCAGCGGCGAGCTGTCCTTCACCTGAAGGGTTGTTGATACGCGCCGGTTTTCCGTCGGCTGATTCAACAGCGTTGGGAAGCCGAATCCGGGCTTCATCCCCGTCATCTGTGTCGAGCCGCCGCCGTCCAGGTTAATCGCGCGGTCGGCGCCGAGCTCCACGAGGTAGTCTGCGAGCTCGGTGATCGTCATGCCTGCTGCGTAGCCAGGCTGTCTGCCGTCGGCGGTGACGAAAAATACGTCCGATCCGTCAGCGGAAATACCGACCGCGGTGCGTGGTGCCCGCGTGGACGCCTGTCCCGCATCCGGATTCATCGTAATAAACCGCTCACCGTCTTTGACGAGAAACGGGCCGGAGCCGAACACGGCCGCTGCTTCCTGCCACATCGGCTCAATATCCAGTTCGAGGGACACTTCCTCCCCGATCTGAACATCCTCAAGGCCGTCCAGTGCGGTACCGTGCACGGCGACGACGAAGCCGTCATCCGGAATTTCCGAATTCGTGAGCTCCCACCGGTTCGTTTCCGGATTGCGCTCATTCCGGTCGGTGATCACGCCGCTGTATGTTTCGCCAAAGGAAAGGTCCTCCGTGTTCCCGGCCCCTTCCACCGTTAACTCCATGACGCTTCCGGAAGCGTTTGTGCCCGGTGTATCCAGCACGTGGTCCGGAGTGAAAATGGAAACCCCGTCCCCTTCACGGATATTGTTGATGCTTGCTGCCTCCACCGATGTTCCGTTCAATGTCAGGACCGCTTCCGCCGAATGCTCATCGATCATTGCCGTGCCGTCCTGTGCAAGGCCGAAAGCCTGATCGTAAAAGTTGTATCCTGCGGTCGAGCTGGAATTCCGGCCGAACCGGAGAATATCCCCGTCATCGACGAGAAGGTTCGCCGGAAGGCCGACGTTGACTCCTCCTGTTTCAAAGAAAGAAGCGTTGATGGCGCCGACGACCCGTTCAGATTCCGAGTGGGCGGCAAGCGCCTGATTCAGTACTGTCGATGTCTGCCGGAGCGGCTCCGGAATGCTCAGATCCAGCGTTGTATATGTATCGCCTGTATTCACTTTCAACACGTTCAGTGCCTGCTGCTGTCCGTTGCGTTCTCCTGTTTCCTGGCGCCATTCCACGCCGGGTGAAAGCGGCTCTTCTTTCGTCTCTGCTGCGGCTGTCCCTGCCGATGCCAGCACGAAAAAAGCAGCTGCTCCACCGAGTAAGCTGTTTTTCATCTCTCATCGTCTCCCTTACTTTTCGACTGCTGTCCCACATTATACAAGAAATGAGCGGGATTTCAGATTACAATTAGATGAAATTTCTTCTATCTATTGCGTGTCGTTTTCCGGGACAGATTCACACGAATGATTCAGGCAATCTTGATAACTCATTAAGAAACCATTCATTTCTTTCGGATATGCCACGTGAAGCGGTCCGTTTGTCGAATTTTTGTTCATATTTCATTTATAATAATTGAAATATTGTTCATGTAAGCGTTAAAATTTTTTCAAAATTAACTCGATTCGATTGACTTCTCTCCCATAGTTTTTTACACTTAACGGAGAACGGCCATTTTCTTTACCATTACAGGGAGGGTTTCACATGACGGTTCGATCGAAGAAAAGCAAAGCCTTTGGTCTGCTTGCAGCAGCAGCGTTTATTGCAGGCGCACCGATGGCAGCACAGGCAGATGACCACACATTCACAGACGTCGACGATGACGCGTATTACGCAGTACCAGTCAACGCACTGAGCGCCGAGGGCATTATCGGCGGGTATCCGGATGAGACATTCCGTCCGAATATCAGCTTGACAAGAGAACAGGCAGCTGCTTTCCTATCACGCGCTCTTGGCTATGCCGGAGGCTCATTGGAAGCACTGGAACAATATGATGATGTCGATTCCTCCAATTCGTATAGTGGAGCAATTGCTGCACTTACAGATGCAGGTATTTTCTCCGGATATAACGGTCAGTTTAACCCAAAAGAAGAAATTACCCGGGAACAGATGGCTTCTGTGCTTGTAAGAGCTTACGATCTGGAAGCTCAAACACGGATTGATGCTGATGTAAACTTGGATAATGTGCATGAAGCACACGCCTCCGACGTTAAAAAATTAGCTGATTTAAAAATCACGAATGAGCTTGCAGATTTTATGCCTAAAAACGATGTATCCCGTGCTCAATTTGTTACGTTCCTACATAGAACTTGGGGACTTGGCGATGCTTACCTTTCTGTCCTTCACACAAATGACCTTCACGGACGGACGGACGCTTACCCGCAGATCATTTCTGCTGTCGATGAGCTCCGCGCTGAAAACCCGGATGCCCTTCTTCTGGAAGCAGGAGACATTTTCTCCGGTACACTTTACTTCAACGAGTTCCGCGGCCAGGCGTCTGCGGCGTTCATGGAGCTGCTTGAGTACGATGCATTCGTTCCGGGCAACCATGAATTCGACCTCGGCGATGATGATGGCTATCACGAAGATCTGGCTGCGTTCTTTGAAGCCGGCGGATTCCCTGTTGTAGCATCAAACCTTGATTTCTCCGACGATCCGAACTTCGACGGCATGCAGGATAAATCTATCACATCCGACGCGGAAAACGGCATGATCTACGACGGCATTGTGAAGGAAATTGACGGTGAAGAAGTCGGTATTTTCGGTGTCGATACAGAAGATACGATTACCATCTCCAGCACCGGCGTGGTTGAATTCGAACCAGCGATCGAAACCGCTGCACGCATGGTGGAAGAGTTTGAAGAAGCCGGCGTCGACAAGATCATTGCGCTGACGCACATCGGCTATGATACGTCTTCAGATGCCGGCAATGACATTGAGCTTGCACAGACAGTCGACGGCATTGACCTGATCGTCGGCGGTCACAGCCACACCCAGGTCGCTCCACCGGATGTTATCACTGAAGATGCAGAAGGCAACGAAAAAGATCCGACCGTCATTGTTCAGGCAGGAGAATATGGCCAGCTCGTTGGTGAAGTCCACCTGAGCTTTGATGAAGACGGCGTTGTAAATCCTTATTCTGTTACTGGCCAGCTGAATGCGGTTGAAGATTACGAAGCGGATGCTGCCGCTGCAGAACTGCTACTCCCATTCACAGAGGATATTGAAGAGCTGCAGAATGAAGAAACCGGCGTTATTGCAGCAGAAGAATTCCCAAGCCCACGTGTAGATGATCCTGGAAATGACGCTAATATCAGTGTTCGAAACAGTGAAACAGGCCTCGGCAACCTGATTGCCGATGCGTATCTTGCTGAAGCCCGCAATTCGTACGAAGACACGACGATTGCCTTCCAGAACAGCGGAGGTATCCGCGCTCCACTGGATGAAGGACCAGTAACGGTCGGTGACTTGATTCAAATCCAGCCATTTGGTAACCGCCTTGCTGTGATGGAACTGACCGGTGCGGAAGTTCTTGAAGCACTGGAGCATGCCGTAAGCAACGCTCCGGAAGAGAGCGGCGGATTCCTGCAGGTTGCAGGCATGCAGTTCACGTATGACAGCAGCCAGGAAGAAGGCAGCCGTGTACAGTCAGCGGAAGTCATGATGGACGGCGACTACGTGGACCTTGATGAAAACAGCACGTACCGCGTTGCAACGAACAACTTTACCGCTGCCGGCGGCGACGGCTTTGATGTCTTTGCTGCTGCGGATGCGGACGGACGGGTCGACATTGTCGGTAAAACCGACTGGGAGATCCTCCGCGACTATGCGCTGACGCTTGGAGAGTCGATTTCTCCACAGATCGAAGGACGCATTGTTGATACAGCTTCGGACGATAACTAATCGTTAAATAAAAGAGGATCCGGTCGCCTTGTCCGGATCCTCTTTTTGTTTTGATTCGATGTCACTAACAAATATAAAGCTATTCCCCGTTTATCGATGTTTTTCCCTTCCATTTACCTCCCTTTTTATGAATTCTTCCCGTATGATTTCATATCCATGCAATAAATACCATTTATACCCATAAATAAAGGACCCTTTTGTATGCTTAGATTTTGTATAGTTTCTGCCCGAAAGTCTTTTTTTCTGAGGGGTTTTCCCTTTCGAAATTCATGACTTCTACACACACTTTTCTTTTCCTGGGAAAGTGCATTGACTTCTTCCCCTGCCATCCATACTATTGGAATTGTCAGACAATTATTAAACGAGAAAAGGGGAGGGTGTATAATGTCTTTACGTTTTTCGAAAGGCAGCATGGCTGTGCTTCTTGCCGCCGCTGCTGCCATGAGTGCTTCACCGCTGACTGCAGGAGCTGCCGACCATTCATTTAGTGACGTCCGCGATGGTACGTACTACGCCAAGCCTGTGCAGATGCTGCATGAGGACGGAATTATCGGGGGGTATCCCGACAATACATTCCGGCCGAATGAAAGTATTTCCCGTCAGCACGCAGCGGCACTTCTGGCCCGCGCGCTCGGTCTCGGGGGCGGTTCTACATCTGTTCTGGACCGCTATGCCGATGTCGACGGCACGAACCCATTTGCAGCCAACATTGCCGCACTGACAGAAGCGGGCATTATGGAAGGATACGATGGACGCTTTTTCCCGGATAATGAAATCACCCGGGAGCAGATGGCATCCATTATGGTCCGGGCGTATGAGCTTGCTGACAGAGACAACGACGGCACCGTGACGATTAACCTGTCAAACGTCCACACCTCCCACCAGCAGGATGTACAGGTCTTCGCTGACCTTTCACTTACGACAGAGCTCGGCGATTTCATGCCGAAATCGAGCCTCACCCGCGCCCAGTTTGCCACCTTCCTGCAGCGGACGCTCGGCCTCGGGGATGGAACGGAATTTCAGCTGAGCGTTCTGCATACGAATGATCTTCACGGCCGGACAGATACGTATCCGCAGATGATTACCGCAGTCAACGAACTCCGCAGCGACTATCCGGATGCGCTCCTCCTGGAAGCAGGGGACATTTTCTCCGGTACACTCTACTTTAATGAATTCCGCGGGCTGGATGCTGCCGCATTTATGAGCATGATGGAGTACGATGCGTTCGTTCCGGGCAACCATGAGTTTGACCTGGGCGACGACGATGGCTTCCATCCGGATCTCGCGGCGTTCTTTGAAGCAGGGGGCTTCCCGATTGTCGCTTCCAATCTCGACTTCTCTGCCGACCCGAACTTTGACGGCATGCAGCCGGGCGGCATCACCTCGGATCCCGAGGACGGCTCCATCTACGACGGCATTATTAAAGAAGTCGATGGCGAAGAAGTCGGTATTTTCGGTCTCGACACCGAAGATACGGTGAACATTTCCAGCGCCGGCGTGGTGGAATTTGATGATATTTTTGACACCGCTGAGCGGATGGTATCGGAGTTTGAAGACGCGGGTGTCGATAAAATCATCGCCCTCACCCACCTCGGCTACGACACGCGCTCCGACTTCGGAAATGATGTGGAACTCGCGGAAAACGTAGACGGCATTGATATTATCGTCGGCGGCCACAGCCATACGGAAATTGAACCGCCGGATGTCATCACCCGGGATGCGGACGGAAACCTTAAGGAGCCGACCGTCATTGCCCAGGCCGGAGAATACGGTAACAACTTAGGTGAAATCCAGGTACTGTTCGATGATGATGGCGTCGTAAACAAGTACGCCGCACGCGGCGAACTTCATCCGATTGAGGAGTTTGACGCCGATCCGGCAGCTGCGGAGATGCTCGTTCCTTACACGGAAGCGATTGAAGAGCTGCAGAATCAGGAAACCGGCATTACCGCAGGAGAAGCCTTCCCGAACCCGCGCCTCGGCGATGACGGAAATGACGGAACGAGCGTCCGAAACAGCGAGACCGCACTCGGTAACCTGATCTCTGATGCTTATCTCTATGAAGCACGTCAGTTGAATCCGGAAGTCGATATCGCTCTTCAGAACGCAGGCGGTATCCGTACGTCACTTGACGCAGGACCGGTCACTACAGGGGAGCTGATCAGTATCCTGCCGTTTGGAAACCGGCTTTCCATTATGGAGCTCACCGGAGCAGAAATTCTCGCTGCGCTGGAACACTCCGTCCGAAACGTCCCGGATGAAAGCGGCGGCTTCCTTCAGGTTGCAGGTATGTGCTTCACGTTCGACAGCAGCCGCCCTGCCGGAGAGCGTGTACTGGAAGCAGAAATCGACCGCAACGGGGACCATTCGATGATAATGCCGAATGAAACGTACCTCGTTGCAACAAACAACTTTACTGCCGCGGGCGGAGACGGCTTCGACATGTTTGCCCAGGCAAATGAAGACGGCCGCGTCAGCCTGATCGGAAAAACCGACTGGGAGATCCTACGCGACTACGCGCTTCTTTACGAAACCATCACCCCTCAGGTACAGGAACGGATTACGAACATTGCAGAATAACAGCAAAAAGAGCGGGCGCCTTATCCGGGCACCCGCTCTTTTTTGTTGCGGGCAGACAGCTGCAGCAGTCTTTTAGGCACCTTTTTAAAAAACGCCCGCTTCTGACAGAGGCATGTACCACAACCTGCCGCTGAACGTTCGTAACTCATCGGTCGACGTTCGTAAACGGCCGGCGGACGTCCACTTCTTTTAAAAGGTACCACAGCTCTATCCAAAACGTTCATAACTCAACAAAAAGGTCCGCTTCTCCCGAAAAACGTCCACAACGAACAGGAGATGAAAACAGCCTGTAGAAAGAACAAAACGTTCGAAGTTGACGTTCCTCTACTGCCAATAGAAAAGCTGCGTCCGGTATGTTTTCACATCCCGCCGCAGCTTTTCTTCTGCTGAAATGAATTTTCTCCGCCTGCTGGAAACGACGACTGACTCCAGCGATCTGCTGCTTTCCACAGACGTCGTCAGCCTTTGACGGAGCCTGCCAGCAGTCCGCGGACGAAATATTTTCCTACGAAGATGTAGACGAGCAGTGTCGGCAGTGCGGCAAGCAGCGCCCCGGCCATCTGCACGTTCCACTGGACAATCTGGCTGCCGGACAGGTTCTGGAGAGCCACCATGACCGGCTGGGAGCCGGTACTCGTAATACTGACCGCAAACAGAAACTCGTTCCAGATGTTCGTGAACTGCCAGATACAGACAACGACAAAGCCGGAAATCGACAGCGGGAACACGACTTTGGCATAAATGCTCAAAAAGCCGGCGCCGTCCATCCGCGCTGCTTCCATCAGATCGTCGGGAATACTGGCGTAAAAATTACGGAAAATGAGCGTCGTGATCGGCAGCCCGTACACCACGTGCACGAGAACAAGACCGGCTATCGTGTTGTAAAGTCCGATCGACTGCAGAAACTGAATAAGCGGAATAAGAATCGCCTGGTATGGAATGAACATTCCAAACAGAATCGCTGTGAAAATCCAGTCTGAGCCGCGGAACTTCCATTTTGACAGCACGTATCCATTCAATGATCCAAGAAGCGCTGACAAAAGCGTAGCCGGAACGACGAGGTAAATCGTATTCATGAAGTTCGGCGCAAGACGTGAAAAGGCGACAGCATAGGCATCAAACGACACACTCTGCGGCAGTTCCCACATCCGGCTGAGCGAGACATCCTCGAGCGGCTTCAGACTCGTAATCACCATGACGTAAATCGGCATCAGAAAGAAGAGACTCATTCCGATGAGGACCGCGTAGGCCAGCAGCTTTAAAAAGCGGTTTTGTATAACCATCAGGACTCTCCTTTCCGGGCGTTAATCAAATACGGCACGATGATCACTGCTACGAGAACGAGCATAATGATCGCAATCGCCGCACCCTGGGCGAAAAAGTTTCCACGGAACGTCGTTTCAAACATGTAGACACCCGGAACGTCGGTGACAAAGTTCGGCCCCGAACCGGTCATCGCATAGATCAGGTCGAAAATTTTGAGCGACATATGTCCCATAATAATGACGACGCTGACGGTAATCGGCATGAGCATTGGAAAAATGACTTTCCGGTAAATATGAAATTCAGATGCGCCGTCCACACGGGCTGCTTCTTTCACTTCATCCGGAATGCCGCGCAGTCCGGCAAGATACATCGCAAGCGAAAACCCCGTCATCTGCCAGACCGCGGCGATAACGACGGCGAGCATCGCTACCGGAATACCGAATTCAATCCCTCCGAGCGGAAACGGAAAGCCGAAAGCAATCGTCGTACTCGTATACCACTGCGGCACCGACTCAAAGCCGAGCATCGTAAACAGCAGGTTGACGCCGGTGCTCGGGTTCAGCAGCCACTGCCACACGACACCTGTCACAACAAAGGACAGCGCCATCGGGAAGAGGAAAATGTTTCGGAAAAAGAATTCCCCTTTTAAATTGGAATCGATAAACGATGCGAGGAAAAATCCCATCGCAAGCACCCCGAGCAGGAAAAAGAGCGTGAAGAATATCGTATTCCGCATACCGGATAAAAAGCGGTAGTCGTTAAATAAAAAGATGTAGTTACGGAGCCCGGCAAAGCTGAAATCCGGTGTCAGCGTGTTCCAGTTTGTAAGCGACACATACCCGGTCCAGCTGATAAACCCATAGACGAATACTGCGATCGCAATGATCGATGGCAGCAGAAACAAAAACGCGAGCCATTTATCTTTCGATATGCCTTTGGACTGCAAGTCATCTTCCCCCTTTCAATTTCTGCTGAAAAGAAAGCCTGCCCCGCCATCGTACCGGGACAGGCACCTGATTTCTCTCTATTGGATATTTTCTTCCTGAGCGGTCTGAAGCGAATCAATCAGCTGCTCGTGGTTTCTTGATGAAACGAAGATGTTAACTGCCTGATCCGCCTGGGAGACGAATCCGGCCGGTGCTGCCGAGTTGTGAGCGAGACTCGGTGCAAGTGATGCATTCTGGAAATCATCAATCGTTTCCTGGCCGTACTCGTTGTACTGCTCCGGATCCGCGTCCACACGTGCTGGAATGGAACCCTTCAGCGGGTTGAACGTATCCTGTGCTTCCACCGAACCGAGGAAAGTGAGGAAGTCACGGACTGTATCCGGATCATCGACGTCCTGTGGCAGGCCGAATGTGTCAGAGACAATGATGAATTCTCCTTCTGTATCCGGTGTTTCCGCCCAGCCGAAGTCAACGTTAGGCTCGAGCTCCAGGTCTGTGGCAAAATAGCCGGCAGCCCAGTCTCCCATCACGTTCATGGCTGCATCCCCCTGCGCCACCATCTGCGCGGCGTCCTGCCAGTTGCGGGCAGCATGATCATCGTTAATGTATTCAAGCATCCGGTCGAAATGCTCCACCGCTTCAGCTACCTCCGGCGAATCGAATCCGAGCTCGCCGCTCCAGAGCTGATTGTAGCTGTCCGGACCTAATACGCCGAGAAGGATCGTTTCAAACAAATGAAGGGCCGTCCAGCTTTCGGTGTCACCGAGCGCGAGCGGCACGATGCCTTCTGCTTCCAGCTGATCCGCTACATCGTAAAACTCATCAAATGTCGTCGGTGCTTCCAGTCCGTATTCGTCAAAAATAGACTGGTTGAAAAACATCGTATTGGAACGGTGAATGTTGACCGGCACGGAGTAAATTTCACCGTCCGACGTGATCATATCGATCAGATCTTCCGGGAACTTATCCATCCATTCCTCTTCTTCCCAAATATCCGTGATCGGCTCCATTCTGCCCGCTTCCACCCAGCCGGTGTTCAGTGCTGCACCAGCGTGGATCTGAAACGTTCCCGGCGGATCATTTCCCTGCATCCGTGACGCGAGAACGGCCTGCGCATTCGTTCCGGCACCGCCGGCAACTGCTGCGTTAACAACCGATACATCCGGGTTATCGCTTTCAAACTGATCAATAAGTGCAAGCAGTCCGGCTTCTTCCCCGGCTCCGGTCCACCAGCTGAAAATTTCCAGCTCGCCTTCTCCGCCCCCGGAAGCTTCACCGTCTGCATTTTCACCATTTTCTGCTGCTTCATTCTCGTCCGCAGGCTCTTCCGCGTTTCCGCCTGTGTCGTCTGCAGGTTCGTTCTCTGTCTCTGTTCCTGCATTTTCCGGCTCTGCATCCGGATCAATTGATTCCATTTCATTTCCACAGGCTGCCAACGTCACTGCGCCAATCATTGCTGCGGAAACCAATCCGTACCGTTTCCATTTCTTCATAACCAAAAAGCCCCCTTTAAGAAGATATTGAAACCGTTTACATTTTTATCTTAACGGATCCGTCTGCTTCTGTCGGCTGGAAATCCTTTCGACTATCAGCACAAAACAAACTTTCGGACCGCCGGGAAGACGGTCCGCTTTCTGTAGTAGCACAATATGATGAAAACAAGCACAATCGTATAACAGACTTACGTTTCCGGTTCACCATTCTGCCTCTGCCGGTACTGACTCGGGGACAGACCCGTCGTTTTCCGGAACACGCGGCTGAAGTAATTCGGATCTTTATAGCCGACATCGCTTCCAATTTCCTTCAGTGAACGATTCGTCGTCCGCAAATATTCTTTCGCACTGTCCACGCGCAGCTGGGTGATGTAGTCGACGAACGTCCGCCCGCTCGCTTCCTTGAACTGGCGGCTGAAGTAGGCAGGGCTCATGTGCACCGAGGCAGCCGCCTCTTCAAGCGTCATTTCTTCGTCAAAATGCGTTTCGAGGTAGTGCAGAAACCGTTTCATCGTTCCTTCTTTCTGCTGTTCATACTGCTCTTTGAGCTGTGTGAGAAGAAACGTAAGCTGCTTCTCGGCCTGGGCAGCGACCGCTTCTTTCTCTGCGGCTTGAAAAAACATGCCGAGCGGCTGAAGCGGTACCGGCTGCAGGCGCCGGCCGGTCATGACCGACAGTTCAACAGCCTGTGCCCGGGCCTGTTCCGGTGTTACATGGTCTTTTTGCAGTGCTGTTTTCCACTGCGCCATGGAAGCTTCCGCGCCGGCAAAATCCGCGTGGCGGACAGCCTGCAGAAAGGCTTCCCCCGCCTGTTCCAATGCATCATCTGCTCTGCCGGAAGCCGGCTTGTAAAAGTGAAGGACACCCCGATCCGCCTGAGCCGAAGCGGCAGCGGCTTCCTGAAACGCAGCCGGGAGACGGTCCATGCCGCCTGCGGGAGCGGACGCACCGAAAGAAACAGCGCGCGCCCACTCTGTTTCGCGGAGAAGCTGCTTCCATACCGCGCTGACTCTGATGCGGAGCGGCGTCGAGCTTCTTTCCTCCTCATAGCAGAGAAGCGGCAGCTGCTGTCCGGATGCTGCGCCGGCAAGGCAGGGAAGTTTCTGCTTCACGAGCTGCTTGACCTGCTGGTAAAGAACAGCGTCCATCGGCAGCTCCGGGGGAAATGTCATGACGACCGGCAGGGCATCCGTAAACTGAATGCCGAGCATTTCCTGCAGCTGGGTCTTGGAGAAATCGTGGGTATGCGGGTGGACGAGCGCATCGACAAGTTCTTTTTCGACGAGCACCTGCATCTGCCCGGCCTGATCTTTCAGCTGCATCTGCTCCATCCGCTCCCGCTGCTTTTTCTGCCGCCTTTCCGCCACCGTATCGATCGTCTCTATTAACTCCGTTATATCATATGGCTTTAACAGGTAATCCTGCACCCCAAGCGTCATCGCCTGCTTCACATACGTAAACGTGTCATAGGCGGAAATGACAACAAATGAGCTGCCGGGCTCCTGTTCCATAATTGCTTTCATCGTATCAAGTCCGTTCATGCCGGGAAGCTGCATATCCATCGTAATAATATCCGGGTGATACAGATCCGCAAGCTCCACCGCCTGTCTCCCGCTTGAGGCTTCGCCGATGACCTCCATCGTCTTCCACTCTGTCTGGAACAGCTGCTTCAATGCCTCCCGTTCCAGCGGTTCGTCCTCGACAATTAACACTTTATGCTTCACGGATAAACCCTCCTTCCCTGCTTTCCGCCGGAAAACGAATATGCACCGACGTTCCTCTGCCGACGCTGGAATCGATCTCTACCAGACCGCTCCTTCCATAAAACAGCTGCAGCCGCTTCTGCACGTTGACGAGACCAATGCCGGTTAAATGACCTCTGCTGCGTCCCGCAGGTTTGACGTTGTCCGGATGCGTCAGCTCGTCCACCCGTTCTTTCGGTATACCCCGGCCGTTATCCCGCACTTCCGCTGAGACACTTCCATCTGCTTCATCGCGGATTTTCACGGTAATGACACCGCCCTCCTCCACCGATTCCAGCCCGTGAATAAAGGCGTTCTCCACGAGTGGCTGCAGAGTGAGAAGCGGTACCGGAATATTCATGTTTTCCGAATCCACGTCCAGATCCACTCGGATTCTGTCCTGAAAACGGGTTTCCTGAATCTGCACATACCTCGTTAAATGCATCATTTCCTCTTCCAGACTGACCGGCTCTTCCAGCGGCCGGAGCTGATAGCGGAGCATTTTGGAAATCGACACGACGAGACTGCTCGTTTTCGGCGCACCCTCCATATACGCCATGCGGGAAACCGAGTTTAACGTATTAAACAAAAAGTGCGGGTTCATCTGGTTCTGCAGCGACCGGAGCTCCATTTCACGGAGAAGCCGGGTTGTTTCCAGCTGCTGCAGCTCCTGATTTTTCAATTCCCGCTCCAGCCGCGAGCGCTCGCGCATCTCTTCGATCAGCTGGTGCACATCCCGTTTCATCTGGTTGAAAGTGCGGCTCAGTACACCGACCTCATCGTTCGTTACCGGAACATCTTCGACGGTGAAATCGCCCTGGGACAGCGCTTCGGACTGCGTGATCAGTCTCCGGACCGGCTTTAAAATCCGCTTGGACATAAAGAAGGTGACAAACAGGCTGAGACCGAATACTGCGATGGCGCTGTTCACCGCAAGTGTCTGCTGAAACTGCTGTCTCTCCAGCACGCCGGCATGCAGTTCATGATAATCCTCGAGCTCCCGGTTGACGAGCTCCAGGGTCGTCGCTCCGATCCACTCCGACGAGCGGCGCACCTCCTCCCGGTGCAGGAAGTGGGCGCTCTCCATCTGTTCCTCTTTCGTCGAAACCGCCTGCTCCATTTCATGTACGAGGTAGGAAAGCATATAGTAATAATTTTTATGAATGATAGAGTCATCATGTACTGAAATCGTTTGCAAAAATTGATGCTGATTGGCCAGCAGTTCATTTTTTTGAAGGAGGAACTGCTGAAATGTTTCCGGCTCGGTAACAAGCATATAATCGTCAAACGTATCCCGGAGTTCCGACGAGGACTGCGAAATTTCATTCAGGACGAGAAACCGCTGCAGAATATCGTCATACTGTTCCGTTGTCTGCCTGCTGTTATCCTGTATAAACCAGGTTACCGCTCCCATAACGGCAATCATGCCGACGAAAAACAACATAAACTTGTGGTGGATTTTCACGCCGATTCCCCCTTCTTCTTTCCTATGTCTAAGAATACCAGACGCCTGTGCTGCCGCCAATGGGCGGTTTGGGACGATACGCGGGCTGCAGGTATAGCTATGCTTTTTCTCAGGGAAGTCATGAGAGAATGCCGCTTTCAGACAGAGAAAAAGCAGCCGGAGGGGAACCTCTGACTGCTTTTCATTCAGTGGGATATACGTGAAGATGTTACTCGCTCAAGTCATAACCGGTAACGAATTTCTGTGTGAAGTACGGTTCGCTTCCATCAAAGCTGACCCCGATCCCGTTCGTTTCAAATTTCTCATCCAGCATGTTTTCCCGGTGTCCTGCGGAATCGAGAAGGTTGAAATGTGCGTGAACCGGACTGATCTGACGGCGCGCCAGGTTTTCTCCTGCATGCTTCATCAGAATATCATGGTTCCGCATCCGGTCAAACGGCGATTCTCCGTTCAGGTTATCATGGGCAAAATAATCGTTTGCTGCCATATCGTCACTGTGCTCCTGTGCCGGAACGGATGCTTCCTCGTTCCATGTAAGCGGCTCAAGCCCGTTCATTTCCCGTTCCATATTCGTCAGAAGGAACAGCTGGCGCTCGTAGCTTTCACTGAGAGACGCTTCGTTTTCCACCATGCCGTAGAACCCTGGAGAAGCATCTTCTGTCTCCTGCTTCATTACCTGCACGCCGCCGACGCGGTCCTGCTGCCACAGGTCATAAAATACCGTGATGTAATAGCCGTTTGATTCAAACAGATCCCACGTGTCATCGCCGGCATAGTTGTAGTAAAGATCGTCTTTCACGATCCAGCGTTCCGGCGTACCGAGCGCGCTGCGGACATCGGCTTTCGTCAGGCCGTCACCGCCGTTTTCTGCTGTTGCTGCTGCAAAGACAGCCTCCACCTCGGCATCATCGTGGCCGATCATGTAAAAAGAGCTGTTTTCCTGAGTGAAAACGTGCCAGTCAAATGGATACTGGCTGTCCAGCTGTTCCGAGGAAACAAGGGTCTCATCAACGCTTTCCCCCGGCATTGCAGGCATCCAGTCCAGCAGCTGAAGGTCCTGCTCGGAAAGAATATTTTCCCCTTCCGGCTGGGTTACTTCTCTTTCAGTCTCCGGACCGTTGTTCACATAAACACTACCTGCTTCTCCGTCCCAGCGGACTTCAGCTCCGAGTGCTTCCGACACAAAGCGGAGCGGCACGTACGTGCGTCCTTCTTTTACTTCGGGTGTCTGATCCAGCTGATATTCTTCATCATTAATGAATGCATAATCCGCTGTGACATTCATATGTACATGATCCTCACCGCGGACCGCCATAATTTCTTTCGTTTCCTGAACCCACGTCACTTCCGCACCAAGGTCTTCAAAGATTGCACGAAGCGGTACGAGAAGACGGTTGTTTTCCATATATAGCATGTCGCCGACAGTATGGTCAGCTTCTCCGTTGAAATAATACTCGTATGGCGAAGCTGCCTGGAGCGGCTGCGCAATTCCTGCTGTCAGTACAGCTGTCAAAACTCCTGCTTTCATCCATCTGCTCCACATAGTATCCCCACCTGAATGTATGATTTATCGTTCTACTTAATATGACGATTTCTATACAGTAATGTTACCCGTTTGTAACATTCCTAAACTTTTTCTTACAATAGTACGTATTAAATGTAATTATTTGTAATTAATCGTCTGTTTTTGAAGGTTAAATAACAAATTTTGTGGGATAAGATAGATTGGAAACACTGCTTTTTTCTCACGGATCAGGCTGAGGCCAAGTTAATAAAAATATTTAATTTTGTTTTTTGTAAAATAAACCAGGCAGAAACTGCCTGGTTTTAAAAGAAAAGAGAGGTTTGTTTAATAGGTTCCCGCTTTCTGCCTGCACCTGCAGCCGTACGCGTTCCGGAGGGAATCCGAAAAGCGGAAGCACCCTGGTCACGAGCGACCAGTCCTGGAAGCCCTGCCGATGAAAGCCGGTCTTTGCTTTCTTCGGCAGGACTGAAGGAACCTCGAGCGAGTGGGTGCTGGAGCTGGACAATGCTTCTTTTATAAGAAGCGCGGCTCCGCGCGGCCGCGCCGCATGGCAGAAGTTCGCTGCCCTGCGGCTCAAACCAAAGGCCGGCTCCGCTCATGCTATACAGCCGTGCAGACAGCGCCCGACTGAAAGACAAGCCCACGCAGGCTTCTGCCGGGTAGCGGAGAAGCTCCATCAACAGAAACAAACGGTACACGGAACAGAACGTTGAAATGCTATAACCCTTGACATCCCTGCTCGGAAGAGGCTTCGAACTTTATACTTTCTTGTACTTCAAAATAAACCATGCAGAAACCGACTGGTCTTAAAAGAAAAGAGGTCTGTTTAATAGGTTCCCGCTTTCTGCCTGCACCTGCAGCCGTACGCGTTCCGGAGGGAGTTCGAAAAGCGGAAGCACCCTGCTTACGAGCGACCAGTCCTGGAAGCCCTGCCGACGAAACCCGATCTTTGCTTTCTTCGGCAGGGGTGAAGGAACCTCGAGCGAGTGGGCGCTGGAGCTGGACAGTGCTTCGATTTAAGAAGCATGGCTCCACGCGGCCGTGCCGCATGGCAGAAGTTCGCTGCCCTTCGGCTCAAACCATAGGCCGGCTCTGCTCATGCTCTGCAGCCGTGCAAATAGCGCCCCGCTGGAAGACAAGCCCACGGCAAGCTTCTGCCGAGTAGCGGAGAAGCTCCATCAATAGAAAGTAACGATGAATAGAACAACGCTGCAGTCCTTGGTATTCCTACTTGGAAGAGGCTTTGGATTTTATACATTCTTATTAGTCAAAAAAAGACCGCTTCCGGGTGGGAAGTGTCCCAGAATGTAGACAAAGTAATAGCGATTGGTTAAATTACTTCTGCCTTCACCTGTGGCCGTACGTGTTTTGGCGGAAGCTGAAGCCGAGGGAGTGCAGCTGAAGCGGAGTCTTACTTCAAATCAGGTTAGTCTCACAACTGACTCTCCCGCTCCTACAACTGCCCCTTCCAGTCTAACAACGAGGCGCCCCGTTCTCACTCCACTGCAATAGTCTAACTTCTCCCGGCCATATTCCAACTTCTCCGCCTAATAATCCCGCAGCGCACCGGAAAAGTCCAACTTCTCCATGCCGCGTCAAGCGGTTGAAATCATACGGCTCCACGTGGTAGCTAACCCCGCTGCCTTTCTGCTTCGTCAACAAAGGTTCCAGAACTCTTCTTTCAAACAGACCGGACTGGAAATCCGGGCCAGCGATAACGCAGCAGCACTTTGAACAGAAACAAAACCGTTAATGGAAGAAAGTTTTGAAATGCCAAAACACCTGCCATACCTGCTTGGAAAAAGCTTCGAATTTTATCCTTTCTAATTCTGCAAAAAAAGAACGCTCCCGGGTGGGAAGCGTCCTTTTCATTAAGGTGTATAGAAGTTCTGAGTGAAGTAGGGGCGGTTGTCTTCGGCGAAACGAACACCTGTCCCGAGCTCGGTGTATTCTTCACTTAAAATGTTGCGCCGGTGTCCCCAGGAGTTCATGAGACCCTGCTGCGCGTGAACCGCTCCCGGCTGTCCTGAAGCAATGTTTTCACCGGCGCGGGTGTAGCGGAGCCCGGCATCCTTCATGCGGTCAAACGGATTCTGCCCCTCCAGGTTATCGTGGGAGAAGTAATGGTTCGCAGCCATATCCGCACTGTGCATCGCGGCAACTGCTGCCACCTCCTGGTTCCAGTCGAGAGGATCCCGGCCGAATTTCACACGATCTGCATTGACGAGATCAAACAACTGCTCGGCGTAGCCGCTTTCTCTGCCGGCGGAAGCTGTGCCGTAGTAGCCGTTCAGCGCCGTTTCTGTCTCGCCGTCAATCAGCTGTACAGCCGTTGCTTTTCCCTGACGGTGCACATCGTAAAAGACCGTCAAGTAGCCGGCGTCGGTTTCAAACAGGTCATATTCTTCATTCAGCTGCTGTGTATAGCGGGTATTGCCTTTTCGTATTTCCGTGACCGGCTCGCCGAACACTCCCTGCACTTCGTCACTGGTCATGCCGAGACTCAGTTCCTCAAATGGAAGATAGTCTTCCTCATTTGTATACAGAGCGGTGACACGGCCGTCTTCCATCCCGACCATACGGAAGTCTTCATAGTTATCATGGTAGGTCTCCCAGTCAAAATCGTACGGAGACGGGCTGACCGTTTCCGGCTCTCCCCATCCGGAAGTCACTTCTTCTTCTGTCATCCCGGTCGTAATACGTGGACCGGTCTGCGTGCGGACGATGTTTCCTTCCATTTCCGTGCGGACAGTGATTATTTTGCCTTCGTCTTCCACTACCGCTTCTTTCGTATCACTGCGCCACTCCACGTCTGCACCGAATGCTTCTGACACAAAGCGGAGCGGCACGAAGGTGGATGAGGCAAAAATGACGGGCGGCGTATCGAGGGTCGTCTCCCGGCCATCAATCAGCGCTTCACTGGAATCGATCGTCAGTTCAAGCGTGGTGCCGCCGCGGGAAGCCGTCACCGTTTTCGTTTCATTATTCCAGTTTACATCCGCCTCCAGCTCTTCAAACACCGCGCGGAACGGAATCAGGGTCCGCCCTTCCACGATCCGGGCTCCGCCGAGCGTCACTTCCTCCGTCTGCATCGTTTCAGCCGGGGAAGGAGACTCGTCCCGGAGTTCTTCGGTTTTTTCAAATGGATACCAGAACACCAGAGCTGCTGCTGCGCTGAAAAGCAGCACGGAAAAGCCGGGTGTATACATGTGCCGTTTCGTTCTCCGCTTCACTTCATCACCTCATCAGATTCATTTCTGCTTTCCTCATTATAGCTTTTCTTCCTGCTTCTGCACAATCCGGACGACTGCTGAAAGAGTTCTAAAAAACTCCAGGCCGCAGTGACCTGGAGTTACGCTGTCAGGAGGAAGTATCCTCCGCTACGGTCAGATACGGACGGAGCTGCTCGAGCTTCCGGCTGCCGATCCCTTTGACACGTGTAAGATCGTTAAACGCAGCGAACGTTCCCGATTCCTCTCTCTCTTTAACGATATTGGCTGCAAGGTCGCCGCCGATGCCGCTCACCTGAAGCAGCGTCTCTTTATCTGCCTTATTGACATCGACCAGCTGCTCCTCTTCTTCTTCGTCCTCTTCCAGCAGAGAAGGCGAATCCTCATCCGACTCTTCTCCCTCCGTTGTTTCTTCCGCACCATTGTCTTCGTTTTCGTCTTCTTCCTCATCTGTTTCTTCTATATAATCGTCTTCCTCTTCTTCATCATCATAATCCTCTTCCGGTTCATCCTCGTTCTCCATATCCGCAGGGGACGGGGCGTACGCGGTGCGCTCCAGAGAAGGGATCCAGCTTTTCCATTTCGGCCACAGCAGCGCCACTGCTGCAAATGCCGCCAAAACTGTCATGATTCGTCGCATATCGTTGTCCAGCTCCTTTCCAGCCTTTTCTTGTTTCAGTATAGCAGAATCCACTGCTGTGAACGCCCTTTTCCGCAAAATTCCTCGATTCGAAAACGCTTTCCCCATAACGTTTCGTGTGAAACACCATTTTTCTGTCGTTTCAGGCAGGATTTTTTTCATCTATGTCGAATAAAGATACCATACCCATCAGCGCCGTCCGGGAAGCCGCATGAATTCCCCGCGTCTGTAAGCCGCTGCATTACCCGCTTACCCCTTCTGCTTTCCCACGAACGAACGGCCCTCATGACACCTTTTTAAAGGAATGATGCGGCATGACTTTCCCTTCCACCACCCTTATACAAATGACGTTTCCAGAAGAACTGACAGTAACAGAAAGCGATCTTTATACGGCGGCTGAACACAGTACGCTGTTTGCGTACGGAACGCTGCCCGGCGCCGCCTGCATTCTCGTCAAAACGAGCGATGCTCCGCGTTTTCTTCAGCGTTTACCTTTCACCCGGCATTCGATGCAGGTACAGACGGTTTTTGTTCCTTCCAGGCGCGCATTTCTTGAAACGGTGAAATTTCTTCATCTGCTGCCGGATTTCTATCCAGAGATTCCTTCCTCCCGGAAAGCATCCAGCTTCCGCAGTTATTTTGACATGGAACACACCATGATACATACGCAGTTATTTTTCTCTTTTTTCCCATGCAGACAGGTGGCTGGTGCCTTCCACTTCCGTGAACGGCCTGCCCTGCCCGCGGAGCAGAACGCTGTGGTTACTGCGGCCTACCTCCGCCGGCTGCTCCATCTCCCTTACGATGATGAAGGATCTGTACTTCCGCTTACCGCTCCTTATCTGTCTCCCGTCACGTAGTCCGGCTGCTCATCCAGAAGCCAGACCCACTCACTCAGACCGGTAAACAGCTGCTTCAGCGGCGCTTCATCTGCACGCGGCTCCCGGAACGTACGGTTGATTTCCAGCTGTACCGCCGGAACATCATACTCGTTGAATGTGTGGTAGGCAATCGTGTGACGGTAGCCTGCGGTAAACGTATCGTTTTCCCGCACATCCTCCACCCCGTTCCCGCGCATTACTTCCATCAGTGCGTTTACCGGCTGCGGCGGTGTCAGTGTACCGCGGTATGTTCCGGCATCGACATCGAATTCACGTGTCCGGGACGCGCCGTGCAGGTCGATGACGTAGTCAATATCTCCAGAGGAGGCCAGTCTGCCGAGTTCTTCTTTAAAGGCCATATCGCTGTAGTAATTGGGATCCCTTGATTCCCGTGTCAAATAGAGCACATTGACGTCGAGATACTCATGCAGCAGGCGGATGAATGCACCCGTGTAGCCTTCGGCAATTTTCACGTCCCCTTCGCGGATGTGGGAAACCGAATGCGGGGCGGTGACGAGAATCCGTGAGCCGCTGCTGCTCCGGTCGAGCACGTAATCCGGCGCCTCCGGCATGCCGCGGTAGCTGTCTGCAGCGAATGCTTCTTCATACGTAAACACTTTTTCCATAAACGAGCCGCTTTCCATATCGGATTCAATTCTGCTCCCCGGCCCTGCAAGATATGCTTCCTTCCTGGCCGTCCGTAGTTCGCCGGCCGCTTCAGTCAGCGTGCTGGAGGTGAGAAAAGCATGCTCTGTGTTCCCGGAGGACAGAAGATCCCGCTGCTCACGCAGCAGTTTATCTATAACAGGTGCTTCCCACTCCTCTTCCAGCAGGATGGTTTCCCACCAGCCGGTCAGTGCTTCCGCATCTTCCCCGGCAGCTTCCCGCATTTCCGCACGAACGAGCATCGCAGCAAACTCACCGCGGGTGACTGCCCGGTCTGCGCGGAATGTGCCGTCGGGATAGCCGCGTACGATTCCTGCTTCAGCCAGAGCAGAAGCGGCACCTGCTGCAAAATGGCTGCTGCTTACATCAGGGAAGGTCCGCTCCGCCTGAGGAAATGCATACGTTCTCTCCAGCAGGACAGCAAGCTGCCCCCGCGTAACGGCTGCACCTGGTCGGAACGTGCCGTCCGGAAAGCCCTGGATCCGTCCGTTCCCGGCTGCCCGGGCGATCGCATCGGCGGCAAAGGACGTTTCCGCCGTATCAGGAAACTGTTCAGTCTCTGC
Organism: Alkalicoccus urumqiensis; assembly: GCF_002993335.1. Taxonomy (GTDB): domain Bacteria; phylum Bacillota; class Bacilli; order Bacillales; family Salisediminibacteriaceae; genus Alkalicoccus; species Alkalicoccus urumqiensis. The sequence goes on from NZ_PVNS01000001.1 coordinate 26,475, forward strand.
CTGCGGAAGCGGCTGAACACGCTGAAGAAAGACGGCCGCCTCTGCTCTTGTCACCGGCTGTTCCGGCCTGTACGTTCCATCTTCATAACCTGACGTTAAGTCGTTTTCATAAAGAATACCTGTTTCCGTGTAAAAGAGATCGCCCTCTTCCATATCAGCAAATGGAGCTGCCGCGGCCGTCCCTGCCCCCGAAATAAACATTAAAACGGTCAAAAGGATGTATTTCACTCTGGTCTGCCTCCTCGTTTATTTCCCGGGAAATAATTTCCCATGATTTTTGAAAACTCTTCGGTACCGGCGCGGGAAATCCTCCCGGCATCAGCTGAAACAGGCTTTTTCCTTTCCAAAACCAGCTCTGCTCCGACAGACCTCCTACGAATTCCGGTTGAATCCTTCGGGCGGATGTACTATTCTTAATCGTAGCATTCCTCCCGTCTGTAACGGAAGGAAATGACGGGACGCGATGCTCCCGCCGTACTGTATCGAAAAGGAGTTAACCTGTTATGGCAAAACGTACACAAATCGATGAGCTGTTCGTGGTCCGCGCTCTAGCAATTATCGGAGTGCTCGTCGTTCATTCCACATCCTCGATCGTCTTTCAGCTGGACCAGAGTTCCTCGTTCTGGTCGACGTACAACTTTATGAATACGTTCTTTAAAATCGGAACGACAACATTTATTTTTCTGAGTGCCTTTGTCCTGTTCTATAACTATTATACGCGGCCGGTGACCCGGAAACTGATTACCAACTTTTATAAGCGGCGCCTTCTTTACATTCTCATTCCTTACATCGTCTTTTCCGCCGTCTATTTTTACCTTGTCGCATATTTAAATGGCACGCTGACGTCACCGGCTTCCATGATTCCGGATCTGCTCGCACTGCTTGCGACCGGAAATGCTTATACGCACTTGTATTTCGTCTTTATCAGCGTTCAGTTTTTCCTGATGTTTCCGCTGTTTTTGTGGGCATTCAAGCGCTGGCCGGTGCTTGCAAAAAATATTTTCTGGATCGGTATTCTGCTCCAGTGGATTTTTGTTTTCTACAACAACATGTCGCTTCGGAATACAACGCCTGGAAACCTTTCGATCTGGTACGCGTCGTACTATTTCCTCGGCGCCTGGCTCGGTATGTACTATGACCGGTTCGCCGCTTACTTCAAGGTAAAACGAAGCGAACTCTTTTCAAAGAAAGCCTTTTTCTGGTTCCCGCTCTGGGGGCTGTGGCTTGCCGGTGTCATCGGACACGTCGGTATTTATTACCTGGAACGGACGCAGGGAGCCATATTTGATTCCAAGCTCTATTCCCTCGTCTGGAATATGCACACGCTGCCGACCGCGCTCATTCTGCTGCAGCTTTCCTACTGGATTTATGCCGTATGGCCGCGCTGGAGCGTGAATACGCTGATCCATCTCGGAGTCGTTTCCTTCGGCGTGTATATCTCCCATCCGCTCGTGCTGCTGTTCTACCGGATGACAGAGGTTCCGGGAAATCCGGTTCTGTACCACGCCTGGGTGTTCGGCGGATTTCTTTCCGCGCTTATCATTCCATGGATTATTGTCGGCCTCGTGATGCGCTGGATTCCCGGCGGCTGGGTATTGTTCGGCACCGGACCGAAGCGGATCCCTTATAAAAAGAGCGGGGAACCGTCCTATAATGAAAACAGTGTACGCCGTCATGCCTGACGCATGATCCGCGCGCCGGAAGCGATTCCCGCTTCCGGCGCTTTTTTTTGCGGCAGAAACAGCCCTTTTTCCCTCTATAAATTAGTTGAAATTTTTTGTAAAATGAACAGAGAATCGTCTTTTTTGATAAAAGGAGGAAAATAACATGCCTGTTCTGCGCTGGCTCACCCTTGTTTTACTGCTCCTGCTTCTCGTTCCTGCAGGAGTGTCGGCTCAGTCAATCGTCAACCCGAAACAGACGTACACGTACGAGCAGATGGAGCGTGACCTGGCCGCACTGGAAGCCAGATACCCGGACATTGTCCAGGTCCAGAACATCGGGACGACCGCTTACGGCAGAAATATTTACGCCGTCGGGCTCGGGAAGGGGCTCTCCACTTCCTACATAAACGGCTCCAACCACGCCCGGGAATGGATCACAACGAACCTTACAATGGAAATGATCGACGTCTACGCGGAGGATTACGCCTCGTCGGGAGGCTTGAATATGAAAGCCATTCTGGACCACCATACGATGTGGTTTGTCCCGATGATGAATCCAGACGGCGTCACGCTGCAGCAGCGCGGACTGAGTGCGTTTCCATCCAGTGCACATGCTTCTTTAATCCGCATGAACGGCGGCAGCCGGGATTTCACCCGCTGGAAAGCCAATGCACGCGGCGTGGATTTGAACCGTCAGTTTGACGCCGGATGGTATCAGATACGCAACAACCCCGGGAGCCCGGCACATGAAAATTATCCAGGAACTGCCCCGCATACGGAAAAAGAAGTGCAGGCGGTCGTTGCTTTCACGGAGAAGATTGATCCGCAGATGGCCGTTTCCTACCACAGCAGCGGAGAAATCCTTTTCTGGAACTACAACCAGCGCGGCTATCAGCTGAGCCGGGACCGCCAGCACGCTTCCTGGATCTCCAATGCCACCGGCTACCGGCTCATGGGTGGACATTCCTCTTACTCCGGCGGGGGATACACAGACTGGTTCATCGACCGGTTTAAGCGGCCTGCCTTTACACCGGAGGTCAGTCCTTATGTCGGCGCCCGCCACGTCCCCGTTTCCTACTTCGACCGGATCTGGAATCAGAACCGGCAGGTCGGAAAATACATCGCCCAGCGGAGCCACGATATGTACCGCAATAAGCTGCGGGCATCGATGCGGGACGGTACTCTAATTATTAACGGCACAACGTATACCGCTGACCCGGGAGCGGTTATTCTGGACGGCCGGACGTATGTACCGGTGCGCGGTGTTCTGGAGCAGCTCGGCGCTTCCGTCGGCTGGGATCAGGAATCGAGAACGGCCCTTATCCGGAGCGGCAGCACAGAAATTGCTCTCCCGCTTTATCAGCGTGAAGCCATCGTAAACGGCACCGCCCGGGCACTTGATGCTCCGGTGCAGACGCTGAACGGCAGAACGATGGTCCCGCTCCGCTTCGTCAGTGAAACGATCGGTGCCCGCGTAACATGGGAACAGGCCACACGGACAGTCCGCGTGATTCAGTAATGACACGACATTCGAAGAAGAAAGGAACGATGATATGCTGAAAAAGAACCTGCTGATGCTTCTGGCCGCCGTCCTGTTCATTACGGCGCCCGGAGCTTCTGTCTATGCCGCCCTGCCGGTACAGGCTGACGTGGAAGAGTATTTCCTCCAGTCTGATCAAAAGAAAGCGATGGGGAGCGGGCAGATGCTTACGTTTAACGGCGTAAGCTACCTGCCGGTTCAGGATATTCAGGATTTTCTTAACCGCAGTGCGGCCGACCCTTTTTACGCCGCTTCTCTACCGAAAAAGACGATTAACCTACATAACGATGTATTGTCGTTCTGGACGAATACCAACGGCGTCGGTACGGTCGTCGCCGAAAACACTACAGACAATCTGATGTTTCAAAAAAATGCGGACCGGCGTCTCTATCCGTCCAGCACGACGAAGGTACTGACGCTCTACACAGCACTGAAGCACGGCAATCTGCAGGACACGGTAACGGTGTCGAGCGCTGCTTCCGACATCCCGTGGGACAGCTCAAAATCAGGCGTGAAGCCGGGAGACCGGATGACGCTTGAAACGCTTCTTTATGCGATGATGCTTCCTTCCGGAAATGATGCAGCAATGGCCGTAGCCGACCATATAAGCGGTTCGGTGCCGGCATTTATTCAGCTGATGAATCAGGAAGCCGAATCCCTCGGTGCATCTCAGTCCAACTTTACCAATCCGCACGGCTACCATGACAGCCGTCATTATTCGACGCCGAAAGATATTGCCGCCATTACGTTCGGTGCACTTCAGTATACGAAAGCAGCAGAAATTATGGGAACAGAGCGGTACACGTCCCGATATACCGACCGCTACGGCCGGCCCCAGACGCAGACGTGGCGCTCCACCAATCACCAGATGCGTCCGGATTCCTCCTACTACGCGCCGCAGATTGACGGTGGAAAAACCGGCTATACGAGCGCTTCCCAGCATAATCTCGTCAGTTTCAAGCAGCAGAATGGCAATACGTACGTGTCTGTCGTCTTAAAGGGAAGCCGCTTCCCCCGCTATACGGATACAATGAAAATGATGAATGAAGCCATCCGCCGCGCAGAAGCACGGGATCAGGATAAAACGACGATCACGATCGAGCCGGACTCCTTCCAGCAGGCAGATACTGCCGATTACCGCGCTGTGCGTAATGGGATCCCATCTTTTATGTGGGACGGGGAGCAGTACGCAGCGCTCGAGACGGTTTCCATCCCGCTTGAACGTTCTTCGGACCAGCACCCGCATGTGACCGTGGACCAGGAACTGATTCACTTTAAGAGCCAGGAGCCCGTGATTGAAAGCGGCCGTATGCTTGTACCAGTCCGGGAGCTGTTCGAGCAGCTTGGGGTGCAGGTAACGTATTCAAGTGCCTCCCGCACTATTGATATAACCGGAAATACCGGCAGCGGCGCGCAGCATATTCAGCTGCAGCTCGACTCCACCTCTGCTTCGATCAATGGCACGGAGCACACGCTCGATGTTCCCGCAACGATTAAAAACGGCCGGACGATCGTGCCGGTCCGCTTCATCGCCGAAGCATTCGACCAGCCGGTGGACTGGGGCCGCGGCCGAATTGTCACCGTCCAGCCGTAGTTCGCCCTGAACAGCTGTCATTCAAACTTAGCTCTTTTTCAAGACCAGGCGCACACTGCCTGGTCTTTTCCTATGAGAGGGCCTTCCGTTCAGCGGACTTGAAAACGCAGCCAGGGAACCGCGGCTTTCTTTAGCCCGCTGCCGGTTCCCCGGCACTATACGAGTAGAGGTACCCCACTTAATTAGAAAATTAAGGGTTATTATTGATTCCTTAATCATTGTTTTTCTTCATCTTACTCAATCATACACCCCTTTCCTCCTTCATAAGGTATAATGATATGTACTACGAACGAAGGAAAGAAGGGCCGCCGCATGGAGTCAACGCTGATCATTCTGGATACATTTTATAACTGGCCGCTCGTCCTCCTCTCTCTTTTTGCAGCATCGGCAGGATCCTATGTCGCACTGGAAATTAACGCCCGGATTTCCAAAATACGCTCACGGCGCGGCCGGATCGGCTGGATGCTGATCGGGGCGCTGACGATGGGGTCAGCGATCTGGTCGATGCATTTTATCGGCATGTCCGCGTTTCAGCTCCGCATTCCGTTAACCTACAACTGGGGTCTCACCTTTTTCTCTATTCTGCCTGCATTTGTTGCTTCTTTCCTTGCTTTTTATGTACTGCAGCAGAAAAGGCTTCGCTGGCAGGCCATCACAGCGGCTGGCCTCTTAATGGGGTTCGGTATTTCCGGTATGCACTACACCGGCATGGCTGCGATCACCTTCGCCGGAACCATTAACTACAATGGAACCATGGTCCTTCTCGCTACACTTATCGCTATCGCCGTATCGTTTGCGGCGCTGTTTTTATTTTCATATTCACGCTTCTTAACGTCCATCCCGAAAAAATTGGGCGTTGCCATCATTATGGGTCTGGCTATTTCTTCCATGCACTACACCGGCATCGGCGGTTCCTCGTTCTGCCTCCCCGAGCAGTGGGGGTTTCTCGTGCAGCCCGATCCGGTAACGACCAATAATGTTCTCGGCATGACAACTCTCGCTGCCATAACGATGATGTTCACGTCGGTCCAGTTTATCCTGCGCCACGAAGAAAAATGGGACAGCCGGATGAACTTCGTCGATCCGGTCACCGAGCTCCCGAACCGCCGGAGTTTTAACACGATGTCTGAAAAAGAATTTACCCGCTACGGTTTACTAATAACGCTTGAGAGCACGCTGCTGCGTACGTATGACGAAACGTGGGGCGTGAAAGAAGCAGACTGGCTCGTGGAGATGATTTCCCGGGAAATAAAAGTGCGTACACCTGCCGAGTCTGCGCTCTACCATGTGGACGGTCACCGCTTTTCTGTGCTTCTGCCCCAGGCGGAGGAGGCACTGCTCCGCAGACAGGCGAAGTTCATCTCTGATGCGTACACCATCGCAGAAGAAGGGCGGGAAGAAGATATGTATGTGCCTGTTTCCGCGGGAGCCTCGTTTATCACAGCAGATAAATCGAAATCCCAGACCATTCAGGAAGCAGAAACGGCTCTAAGAAATACCCGGAAGCATACAGAACCTCTTTCCTTTTTTGACCGGGAAAAAGACGATATCGACCGGGAAAATCAGCTCATTCAGGCCCTCGGCAGAGCACTGAAAGAAAAAGAACTGCAGACGCATTATCAGGTGAAAGTCTGCCTGCAGACCGGCTCTGCCGACGATGCTGAGGCACTGGTGCGCTGGTACCACCCGGATTACGGCATGATTTCCCCGGGGGAATTTATTCCCGTAGCTGAGCGCCACGGCCTGATCATGCCAATCACCGAGTACATGCTCTACGAAGTGTGCCGGCAGCTTCAGAAATGGGATCAGGAAGGGATGAGAAGCATGAAAGCAGCCGTCAATCTGTCCGCCCGGCATTTTCACCTCGTCGGAGCCAACCGCCGGCTCATAAACATTGTGGAGAGCATGCATATCGATCCGTCCCGAATCGAATTTGAAGTGACCGAAACAGCTGCCGTGGCCGACCTGGATCAGGCTGTCCGGCTGCTCGAGGAACTCCGCCGTGCAGGCTTTACCATCGCGCTGGATGATTTCGGCACCGGGCTGTCATCACTGACGTACCTGCAGAAACTGCCGGCAGATACGTTGAAAATTGATAAATCATTTATCGATACAATCACCTCATCTGAAAAGAATCAGGCGGTTGTTAAACTGATGATCGACTTCGCAGAGAATGCCGGAATGAAAACAGTCGGTGAAGGAGTGGAGACGAAAGAGCAGGCAGAAATTCTGACGGAACTCGGCTGCCACTATGGCCAGGGATATTTCTTTCAGAAACCCGTTCACCCGTCCCAGCTGCAGACCCTCTTTTCCATCCGGCAGCAGGCCTGACAAAAGTGCATATACGAAACGATCCTCCCGCAGAGTGCAGGAGGATCGTTTTTATCATGAATTATTCTTTATCCCGGACAAAAATCCGGCTTTCCAGCGGCTTTAACGCCATCTGGCCTTCTGCGGTTCCTTCTTTACCGGATTCAGCATTCGTCCAGCGTCCTTCCGGCAGCAGGACCGTCCGCTCTTTGGAAACGTCATGGTTGAGTACAATCAAGTACTCGTGCGTCCCGGATGTCCGGCGCACCGTTTCAATACCCGGCTGCTGTTTCTGCATTCGGCAGCCTGCCTCTTCAAAAATCGATGCATAGAGCGGCTCCAGCATATCCTCTTCAAGTCCGGTGCCGATGTAATACACCCGGCCATTCCCGTACTCGTTTCTCGTCACTGCTGCACGGCCGTCAAACCATTCATCTTCATACTCCGCCAGCACCTCCGCAGAAAGCGGCTCGAGAAAATCGCACCAGACGTGCGAGCGTCCTTCCCGTCCGGCAAGCGCTCCACCGGTCCCGCGGATGGAGGCCGTCCGCTCTGCCCGGAGGGAATCATACTCATGTACTTCCACTCCGCACAGCTCTCTCATCGCACCGGGAAGCGTTTCTTCTGTCACGATATTGTCCTCGTCCTTCACGCCTGTACGGTACGTGAAAATGATCGTCCCGCCGTTTTCAGCAAACGCACGCAGCCTGTCATTGACGTCCTTTTTCGTCAGGAAATACACCGGAACGATGAGCACTTTATACGAGGAAAGATCCTCCTGCCCGCGGAAAATATCCGTCTGCACCTGCAGATCAAACGCCGGTTTGAAAAAGCGCATCACTTCCCCGACATAGGAAAACTGGTCCGACTGCGGCTGAATCTGCCACGCCCATTCATTTTCCGGATCGTGATACAGCCCGGCCTCCGCCGGATAATCAGCGTGGATCAGGTCTTCTTTATCCTGAAGCGATGCGATCACTTCTTTCACTTCCTGATACTTCCGCCGCGGAACGCCGTCATGATCGAGAATTCCATGGCAGAACTGCTCCGTTCCAAACCGTGCCGCACGCCAGCGGAAGTAGACGATCGCCTCCGCCCCGTGCGCAATGGCCTGGTACGTCCACAGCTTCAAATGCCCCGGACGCGGCAGGTAGCCGATCTGGCTCCATCCCTGCGCCCCCGACAGTTCCTCCATCACCCAGTACGTCCTGCCCTGCTTCGTCCCGCGGCACAAATGGTGCTGACGGGCAATCGCAGCCGGCGCGACCGGCTCAGCCAGCCCGCCCCAGACAGGGTAGTTATCGAACGAAATAAAATCGAGATCTTCCGCAATCGCATTCTGATCCTGAGCAAGTCCGGTATAGACAAAATTGTGCGTAATAAACTGACGTTTTTCCACGTGTCTGCGTAAAATGTCCGTCTGCAGCCGATTGTACTTCGTGTACGCCTCTGCACAGAAGCGGTCGAACTCGAGAAGCAGCGATGGGTTATGCTCCTGATACACCGTTTTCGGCACCGGTATCTGGGACCAGTCGGTATACGTCTGGCTCCAGAATACCGTTCCGAAGCGTTCGTTCAGTTCGTCGAGCGAGCTGTATTTTTCCTGGAGCCACGCCTGAAAGGCCCGCTCATCTTCCGTTCCATAGCTCCGGTCTGATTTCTCATGACCGTATTCATTGTCCGTCTGCCAGCCGATTACATTTGGATGTTTTCCGTAGCGCTTGGCCATCGCCTGGACGATATGCTTCGACAGCTCCTGATACTTCCGGCTGTTTACCGTATAGTGCCTTCTGGCACCGAAGGAGATCGTCTCTCCGCTTTTCGTGACCGGCAGTACTTCCGGATAGGCCTGCGTCAGCCAGGCCGGAGGTGTTGCCGTCGGTGTTCCGAGAACAATGTCAAAGCCGCGGGCGCTGATTTTCTCCACCGCCTCATCGAGCCAGGAAAAGTCAAAATGACCTTCTTCCGGTTCAAGAAGCCCCCAGGAAAATTCAGCGAGCCGGATAACATTGATGCCAAGCTCCTCCATTAAATCCAGATCGGTGTCCCAGCGTTCTCTCGGCCACTGCTCCGGATAGTAGTCTACTCCAATATACATAAGTGCTGCCTCCTATTCTTTGACGGATCCTCCGAGAATCCCGGATATAAACTGTTTCTGCAGGATTAAGAAGAAAATCATAATCGGCAGTGTGGAGAGTGTGGTTCCCATCATAATCTGTCCGTAGTCAATCCGGGACATACCGACGAGGCTGGAAAGTGCCACCGGCAGCGTATGCATGTCGCTGTCACCGAGGACAACGAGCGGCCAGAGGAAGTTGTTCCACTGGAACATGAACAGAAAGATAGCTACTGCCGCAATGGCCGGACGCATGGTCGGCAGAACGACGGTAAAGAAAATACGGAATTCACCGGCCCCATCGACACGGGACGCTTCAAGAAGCGAATCCGGTATGGAGCGCATATTCTGACGCATCAGGAAAATGGCAAATGGGTACGCCAGGTTCGGCAGGATGACGGCGTAGTACGTGTTCAGCCAGTCAAGCGATGCCATTAGCTGGAACAATGGAATGAGCGTAACGTGGTACGGGATCATGATCGCAAGCAGAAGCATGAAGAAGATCGGGTCCCGTCCTTTAAATTTATATTTTGCAAACGCATAGCCGGCAGCGGAACAGATCATGACACTGAGTATGGTAAACGTCAGCGTGATGAACACCGAGTTGAAAATAACGCGCCAGATACCGACTGATTCATTCAGATTCTGCAGGTTTTCCATGAAATGATCCCCCGGAGTCAAGTTCGGCGGGATACTGAAAATTTCACCGGAAGGGTTCGTCGCCCCGATAAACATCCAGTAAAACGGAAACATGGATAACAGAACGCCGACCAGAAGCAGCGCGTACAGTCCGATTTTTTTCAGGATCACAGTCCCTTTGCTCTGTTGTTTATTCATGGGTATCACTTTCCCTTCGCTGCTTATTCATCCCGGTCACCTGCTACACGGAACTGCAGCCAGGACAGAATCGCAATGATAATAACGAGTACATAAGCAATCGCGGATGCATAGTTAAAATCAAAGAACTGGAAGCCGTTCTGATAGAGGAACAGAGAAATCGTCAATGTCGCATTGTTCGGACCGCCGTCGGTTAAAATAAACGGCTCATCAAAGAGCTGCAGCGTACCGATCGTCGACAGAACGAATGTAAATAACAGGATCGGGCGCAGCTGCGGCAGTGTGATGGAGAAGAACTGACGGACTTTTCCGGCACCGTCAATACTTGCTGCCTCGTAAAGATCATTGGAAATGTTCTGCAGCCCGGCAAGCAGAATGACCATGTTATAACCGGTCCAGCGCCACGTGACGGCAATCATCAGGGACACTTTTGCCCACAGCGGGTCATTCAGCCACGATACCGGCTCGATCCCGACAACGGAGAGAACATAGTTTACAAGTCCATAGTTTTCATCAAGCATAATCATAAACACAATCGCATAGGCGACAAGTGCTGTAATCGCCGGCATGAAGAAAGCGATCCGGAAAAACGAACGAAGCCGGAGCAGTGCTGAGTTCATTAATACTGCAAGCAGCACCGCAAGCATCAGCATGACCGGAACCTGCACGATCAGGATAATAAAGGTGTTGCTTAATGCTTTGTAGAACAGTGGATCATTAAACAGGCGGATGTAGTTGTCCAGGAAGACAAATTCTGATTCACCGCCGCTTGACGTTTGAAAGCTGAGAAGCAGTGATGATATAACCGGATATACCGTAAATATGATAAAGAGCAGTACGGCCGGAGCAATAAATAAGTACGGGGCTGTTTTCGGCGTCAGCCAGCGTCGTTTTTTCTTCGTCGTTGTCGCCATTCTAAATCTCCTCTCCCTGTGAACCAAGCTTCTTTTTTCACCCGAGACTAACTTAATTAAATTGTTTAAGTTACTTTCGCGTAAAAAAGGTGGCAAAAAAGAAAGCCGTGCTTTCTTTTTCACCATTTCTGGGGAGTCGTGCCGGAAGGGTCTCACTTCCGGCACGCTTCCTCCGATACCTTAGTTGATTTCGCGTCCTGTTTCATTCGCCAGCTGCTCCGCGGCAGTCTGCAGTGCTTCTGCTACATCCGTATCCTGAAGCAGAGCATCTGCCTGGGCGTCGGAAGAGTAGCGGAAGGCCCGTGCGTAGTCACTCGTGTAGTTTGCAGCCGGGATTCCTTCGGAAATTTCTGCGAACATTTCCCAGATCGGCTGGTTGTTGAAAAATTCGTCTTCTTCTGCAAAGAATTCATTCTCATATGCCTCTGTCAGAGATGGGAAGATCCCGTACTCATCGAGTGCCGCTACCTGTGCTTCTTCGTCAGTCGTGAAGTACTCAACGAACGCCACGGCCGCCTCAGGATTGTCACTGCTGCTAAGTGCCGCAAGGTCTGATCCCCCGAGGTTGGCATTTCGGTTGCCGCCTTCTTCAAAGGCTGGAAGTTTGAAGACACCCCAGTCACCGGACTGGTCCGGAGCCTGGTCCATGATCGTACCGGAGTACCATACACCGAATGGAACGGTTGCTACCGTCTGGTTGACAGTCGCTGTTACCGTGCCGTCCCAGCCGTCTGTGTTCTGAACCAGTCCGCGGTCTTCCATTTCCTGAATCGCGCTCATTGCCTGAACCGCTTCGTCGGATGTCAGGTCAATGTTTCCTTCTTCATCGAAGTAGTATGCACCCTGCTGGTTCAGCATCATCCGGAACAGTGCATCGTCCGCTGCGATATCGACCGGAACCATCTGAGAATCGGTTGCGGAGAGAATTTCTTCCCCTGCATCCATGTAATCATCCCATGTTTCAATCGACTCCGGATCAACGCCGGCTTCTTCAAATGTCGGTACGTGATAGAAGACAGCGGCTGGACCGATATCCCACGGAGCATAAATGAAATCGCCGTCGTCGTTTTTCATGGCTTCTACTTTGGAATCAACAAATTTATCTTCATGCTCATCAAATCCGTGTTCAGACAGGTTTACAAAGCCGTCCGGGAATTCTGCTGCATAGTTGTCGAGGCGGTCTGTTTCAACAAGCGTCACGTCCGGCAGCCCGGAGCCTCCTGCTGCAAGTCCTACAGTCAGACGGTCGTACACATCTTCGCGGCCGATATCTTCAACAGTGACGTTGACGTCCGGATACTGCTCCTGAAAGCCTTCAACAGCCAGCTCCATGGATGCGGCAGCTACGTTCCAGCCCCAGATCGTAATATCACCGGAAACGTCTCCTTCTCCACCGCCGTTGTTCCCACTGTTTCCTTCATTGCTGTTTCCGCTGTTGTTCTCAGCAGTTTCATTCGTGTTTCCGCCGTTGTTGTTTCCTGAAGCAGCTTCGTTTCCATCATCTCCACCGCCGCAGGCAGCCAAAACCGACACCGACATTGCACCAGCAACCATTGTTTTCCAAGCTTTCATGAGTAAATCCCCCTTTGATTTGAATGCGCTTTCAGGCGCGGTATTTAGAAAAGCGGCTGTCCAACCTGCTCCCCAGCTCAGTCGGTCAATCGCTCGTCTCCAGAAGTTTGTGAAGTTCTGATCTAACTTTTTTAATTTAAATTATTAACTTGGCTTTAATTTATCACAAACGCTTACATTTGAAAAGCCTTTTTCTGAAAATTTATCTTTCCTGCTTTTGGTAATCATATAACTCAGACAGCACAAGCGTTGCTGCGCCTCGGATTGCAGCCGTGTCCCCAAGTTTGGAAAGTTCAATTTCGGTCTTTTTTGCCGCATCCGTTACCGCTCTTGTTCCCACTACTTTTTGAAGTGGTTTAAAAATGTAGTCTCCCGCTTTCGACACACCGCCGCCGATAATGATTTTGTCCGGGTTCAGTGCGTGAATCAGGTTCGTAATGCCGACTCCAAGAAAACGGCCGACCTCCGCAAGTACCTCCTGCGCATAATAATCGCCTTTCATCGCAGCGCGGTGAACCGTTTCACCGTCGATACGTTCTTTCTCTCCGTCCACTTCATCCAGCACTGCCGTTTTTCTTCCAAGCGTGATCTCCTGAATAACGCGTTCACGAATTCGTATGCCGCTTGCCACCGTATGAAGACAGCCGTAGCCGCCGCACGTGCACTGTCTTCCGTTTAAATCGACGATCATATGACCGATTTCACCGGCAATGTGATGCCTCCCCCGGTAAATACGGCCGTTGACGATGCAGCCGGCACCGATGCCGTGACCGACATTGATGACGAGGAGATCCTCTGAGTTCCTGCCGCCGCCGAACCACAATTCAGCAAGCGCCATCGAGCGGACGTCATTTTCCACATGGACGGGCAGCTGAAATGCTTCTTCCAGCGGCACTTTAATCGGCATATTTTGAAAACCGAAGTGCGGGGCGTAGATGCTCTCCCCTTTGGTGTGGTCGACAATTCCGTGCATACCGACACCGATGCCGATCACATGCGCTCCGTCTGCCGCTTTTTCTTCCAGCATCGACTGAACTAGTCCGATGACAATCGAGAGAAATTCTTCTTCATTCATTCCGGGTACGAGCTGCTTTTTCTTTACAGCCAGTACATCGGCATTCAGGTTGGTCAGCGCCGCCCGGACTTCTTCTGTACCGACATCGACGCCGATGACGTAGCGGCTGTTATGGTTAATCGACAGCAGAATCGGCTTCCGTCCTCCGCTGGATACACCCGTCTGCCCTTCGCGGATAAGTCCTTCTTCCAAAAGCTCGGACACGATCGTCGATACGGTCGGTGGTGTGAGCCCCGCTTTTTTCGCGGTTTCGGTACGGGAAATAGCCCCCTCCGTCCGGATTATATTCAGAACGAGGGAGCGGTTAAGTGATTTCATCAGCTGAAAACTGCCGGTCATGTTTGATACCATGTGCCTCTCCTCCAATTATGAGAACGTATACATGGTACCATTATAGGCATGAAACCGGACTTTTTAAAAGTAATTTACGAAGACTTTTCGTTTTCGTCCATTTTATCTTCAATAAAATTACCGACACGCGCCAGAATGATCGTCGCAATGACCGCTGTAACAGTAAGTATATAAAACCCGGCTGCGATGCCGATGCCGACCCCGCCGACAAAGAAGATCATCGCTGCCGAAGTCAGCCCGGTGACGCTGAAACCATCTTTCAATATGACTCCCGCGCCTAAGAAACCGAGCCCGGATACAATCTGTGCCGCCAGACGCATCGGATCCATCATAATATTGTCGGATGTCTCTGCAAAATGTGTAACACTGTGTATCGACACAAGTGTAATCAGGCAGCAGGAAGCACAGACATACATGTACGTTTTTATTCCTGCCGGCTTGCTTTTTGAATACCGGTCCCACCCGATCAAAAAACCGATAACGGCACTTGCCGCAATTTGAATGAGCATTTCCCAGTAGGACGTGGTGTACTCCACACCGCTCAAAAACGCCGTCATACTCTCACTCCCCCTTCTCTGTTTCTTTACCACATTTCCTTGCGCAGTAAGCTTCTCCATCTCCTGTAATTTCCCCGTGCAGACGGTATACAGGCAGCAGAGCGTTGATGCTCCCCCCAGGTTGGGAGCGTTTGAAAAGGGAAACTGCACAGCGGTCGAAAAACGTTCACTTCTAACCAGACAATGTATCACAACTCCCCTCTGCACGTCAGTAAGTGTAGGTGCGGCGTCCGTAACTCAGGGACGGACGTCCACTTCTTCAAAAATGTACCACTTCTCCATACAAAACGTCCGTATCTCCTGCAAAAGGTCCGCTTCCTCAGAAAAACGTCCACTGCATTCAGCAGCTTCCCTCTAAGGAAAACGAACCTCCATATTTCAGAGCAATTTTTAGGCACACTACAAAAAAGCTGCCTGCAGTCAGTTTCCGACCGCAGACAGCTCTTTCTTTATAAACGTACCCTTATTACGCACGCACCGTTTCCGTATCCCGCTGACGCAGCGATTCTTTCAGCAGGTCGCACGGGCGTCCAATGTTCTGAACCGTTCCCTCTTCCACAAGTACAACACGGTCAGCCAGGACGCGCGCGTCCTCCTGATCGTGTGTGACAAAGATCGTTGTCGTACCGGTATGCTTGATCGTCTCGCGGAGCTCATCACGGATGCGCTGCTGCAGATGCGCATCGAGGTTACTGAACGGCTCGTCGAGCAGAAGCAGCGACGGCTTTGGAGCAAGCGCACGTGCAAGAGCGATCCGCTGCTGCTGTCCGCCGCTCAGTTCGTGCGGATAGCGCTTTTTATAATCCAGCATATTGACGAGATCGAGCATTTCCTGCAGGCGGGCATAGCGGTCGGCCCGTTTCCATTTCTTCAGTCCGTAGAGAATATTTGCTTCCACTGTCATATGAGGAAACAGTGCATAGTCCTGAAACACCATGCCGAGCCCCCGTTTTTCGACCGGCAGCCCGTACCCTTTCGTCTGATCGACATACGTATCTCCGCCGACCAGCACGCGGCCTTTCGACGGGTGCTCCAAACCTGCAATCAAGCGGAGAATCGTACTTTTGCCGCTTCCGCTTTCGCCGAGGATCGAAACGATCTCCCCTTCCTGCATATGAAGCTGGAAATCCTGCACTACTGCTTCTGACGAACGTCCATAGGAAAATTCAAGATCGGAAATCTGCACGTGCATTTAATTCGGCTCCTTTTCGATGAGAATATGAAAGACATACATCGCAATGCCGCTGACAAGAATGATGAAGAGAGACGGCACTGCTGTTTCCTGAATGCGCTCATCACTGGCGTACCGGTACGCCGTGGACGCAAGTGTTTCAAAGTTAAACGGCCGGAGAATCAACGTGAGCGGCAGTTCCTTTAAAATATCGACAAAGACGAGGATAAATCCGCTGAAAATCGCTGCCCGCATCATCGGCAGATCAACTTTCAAAAACGTCTGAGTCCAGCTCATGCCGAGCGTACGTGATGCCTCGGAGTAGCGCCGGCCGATTTTCTCAAAACCGGATTCGATCGAATTGTAGCCGACCGCCATAAACCGGATCACATAGGCAAAGACGAGCATGATCAAGCTTGTGCTTAATACAAGTGCTGTTGATGCGCCGGACGCTTCATAAACCGGCTGCAGCTGCTCATCTGTAAAGATGAACAGGCTGATGACACCGACGGCTATGACTGCACCTGGAATCGAGTAGCCGAGTACTGTAAAGCGCGCTGTTATCGTAGAGAACCACCCCGGTGAGACGCGGGTGAAATTCGCAATAATCACCGCAAAAATGACGACGAGTGTCGCACTGATGCCGGCTGCAAGCGTGGAATTTCGTATGAGTGCCAGAAACTGCGCTGAGAAAATGGCTTCATAAGTGAGCACGCCCCAGTACAGAAGCTGCAGAATCGGCAGAATAAATCCGAGCAGAAAAACGGTCCCGGTAAACCCAAGCGCCGTCCATTTTTTCCATCCCTTCAGCACCTGCGGCGTAAGCGGAGACACTTTAGCGGTGCTGTAGCTGTACTGCCTTCTTCCCCGGAGCACTTTCTCCAGAAGGAGGAACGTGAGGACAAGCCCCATCAGAATGCCGGCCAGACGGATCGCTGAATCGAGATCATCAAATGCATACCACGTCTGGAAAATGGCGGTGCTGAACGTCTGGATGCCGAAATAGCTGACGACACCGTAATCATTCAATACTTCCAGCATCACGAGCGTCACACCACCGACGATTGCGGCTCTTGATACCGGCAGCACGATACGGAAAAACGTCCGCACCGGACCGCTGCCGAGCACCCGGGCGTTTTCAATCAGCGTCGTTGCCTGCCGCGCAAAAAACGCGCGGGTAATCGCATAAACGTACGGATACAAAAAGATAGTAAAGATAAATACGGCGCCCGGCATGTTCATGATGTCGAAATATTGCTGATTGACATCCACGTCGAACGTATTGCGAAACGTCCGCTGCACGATTCCTGTATAGTTCAGCATGCCGTGATACGCATAAGCTCCGATATAGGGAGGAATAGCGAGCGGCATTAAGAGTGCCCATTTCAGCGTATTCCGGAACGGAAATTCATACGCAGAGACGAGCCAGGCAAGCGTCGTACCGACGGCGATCGAGAAAACACCTGTAAAAAAGGCCAGTGTCAGTGTATCCACTGTATAGCCGAGCAGCATATATTCCTGAATATGCGCCCAGTTTTCACTGGCGGGCTGAAACAGCCGGATAAGAAGAAAGCTGAGCGGCAGGAGAAGCAGGACAACGAAGCCGACAGCTCCAATCCCCCAGCCGACTGCCGCCCGGGAAGGTCGTTTTAAAAAAGTCATGGAGGAACCTGTCCTTTAACAATTGAGAATGCTTATCATAATCACCTACAAGTATGCCAGAGAACTTTCCGCTTGTCACGGGAAATCTCTGACAATTCAGCCGCTGAGGTCGTTTTTTTTCGACGTTTTTGTTCCAGAGCGTCGGTGAAGCAGCTGCAGCCGTATGTGCGAAACATGGAGCCGAAGCTGCGGCGGAGTCTTACTTCAGAACAGATTTGTCTTATAACGGACGCTTCCGCTCCAACAACTGCCCCTTCCAGTCTCACAACTCGGCGGCGCATTCTCACTTCCCTGCCATAGTCTAACTTCCCCCGTCTATATTCCAACTTCTCCGCCCAATAATCCAGCAGCGTACCAGTAAAGTCCAGCTTCTCCATGCTGCGGCAGGAGGTTGAAAGCAGAGGCGGGCGCCTCTCCGCCCGCGGTCTTCCGGTTCCATATGACGACCAGGACGACCGGCCGCCACCACCCGGCGGCCCTCTGCTTCCGGACCGCTCACCGTTCGGGAGCGGAGCCGGCCTTTGGTTTAAGGCACAGAACAGCGGTCTTCTGTCATGCGGCGCGGCCGCGCGGAGCTGTGCTTCTTTTCGTAAAAGGATGACCAGCTGAAGCAGCCCGGCTTTTCTCCGGAAGGCGTACGGCTCCACCGGCAGCCAACCCCGCTGCCCTTCTGCCTGCAGACGTTCCACCGGAAGCGCAGTGCAGCCGGCTTGGAAGAGGCTTCGAATTCTATGCTTTCCTGAACTGCAGGAAAAAAACTCCTCTCTTCCGGATGCTTCCGGAAAAGAGGAGCGTTGTTTTGATTCATTTACTGCCAGCCGACCTCGTTCATGAGCATCAGCGCCTGTGCGTTGTTTTCGCCGAGGATGGTCAGGTCAATGTCCTGCTCCTCAAAGTCACCCCAGGACTGCAAAAGCTCGGATGGTTCTACGTTAGGGTTGACCGGGTACTCATAGTTCGCTTCAGAGAAGTCACCCTGTGCTTCTTCGCTGGAAAGGAATTCAACAAACTCAATGGCTTCTTCATTGTTCGGTCCGTTGGCTGTGACACCGGCACCGCTGACATTCACGTGCGTGCCGTCACCGTCCTGATCCGGGAAGAACACTTCCAGGCTTTCTGCTGCATCTACTTCCTCCTGCTCGGAAGAATTGAGCATCTGGCCGAAGTAGTAGGAGTTCATAATAGCAACGTCGCCTTCACCGGCTGCGACACCAAACGCCTGGTCACGGTCGCCGCCCTGCGGGTCACGCGCCATGTTGTTGACGATACCTTCTGCCCAGTTACGTGCTTCTTCTTCGCCCTTCAGCTCGATGAAGGAAGCCATAAGCGACTGGTTGTAGATGTTTTCGGAAGAACGGATAAGCACGCGGTCCGCCCACTCTTCTTCTGTCAGTGCATCATAGGTGGAAAGCTCCGACTCATCGACGCGCTCCGGATCGTAAATCAGGACACGGGCACGCTTTGTCAGACCGAACCATTCGCTGTCCGCATCACGGTAGTTTTCCGGAATGTTCTCATTGAGAACTTCCGAGTCGACAGACTGAAGGACTCCTGCTTCTTTAGCACGGTGCAGGCGTCCGGCATCAGCGGTGATGAAAACGTCCCCTTCCGTTGCTTCTCCTTCACGCTCCAGGCGCTGGATCAGCTCATCGGCATCTCCGGAAACGACGTTGACTTCGATTCCCGTCTCTTCGGTAAACTGCTCGTACAGTGCTTCGTCCGTGTCATAGTGACGGCTCGTATAAAGGTTTACTTCTCCGCCTTCTCCATCTGCATCGGCTTCTTCACTGCCGTTTTCATTCTCAGCATCCGCATTTTCTTCTTCATTTCCCATATTGTTTTCTTCTGTATTTTCAGCTTCATTCTCTTCAGGTGCTTCTTCCTCTTCCGGCTCTTCGTTCGTTTCTGCTGTGTTTTCCGTCTCTGCGGCGTTATTTCCCGCATTGGTTTCTTCTGCGTTGTCGCCGCCGCAGGCAGCCAGTGCAAACAGCGATACCGCTGGAATAAGTGCTGTTACCATTGATGAACGTTTTTTCATGATGTAATTCCCTCCAAAGATAAAATATGTAGTTGAGAATAAATCTCATTATCACTTTCCCATGTCCTATTCTCATTGAAAATCATTCTCAAGTCAAGCAGTTTTTTGTCTTTTAATTGTATTTTTTTCTGTATACCTTCTCTTGAATGAGCATCCTCCTTTTCGTCACGCCCAATATTTAGTAAGATAGCATGTAGAGGAGGTGTCGGTAAGATGAGTAATGAACAACAGGAACTGAAAGAACGCGTCCTTGCTGAACTGGAGCAGAAAGTGATTGACCCGGAACTCGGCGTGGATATCGTCAATCTCGGGCTCGTCTATGAAATTCATCTGGATCACGAAAACAATGTGACCGTGGAAATGACGCTCACTGCCATGGGATGCCCGCTTGCCGGAACCATCGTAAATGACGTGAAAAATTCCCTTTCGGAGCTTCAGGAAATCGGCGAAATTAAAGATGTTGAAGTAGACATCGTCTGGAACCCGCCTTGGGAAAAATCACGGATGTCCCGTTACGCAAAGCTCGCACTCGGCGTCGCAGACAACTAAACAGCAGGATGCATGAAGCCGTTCCGGACAATACCGGAGCGGCTTTTTTCTGTCTGTCTGCTTCATATCGAAAACAGCCGGGTATAGAAAGACGAAAGGAGGAGATGAAATGCTGCACCTCATTCTAACGGGAGCCGGCGTGGCGGTCATCGCCGCCAACCTGATCTATTACATCCGCTATAAGCGTTTCCGGGAAAGCAGTCTCCACACCGGTCTTTTCTTACATATGTTCTTTCTGCTGACGGCAGTAACGTTCGGCTTTGCGCTTCTTTACTGGGGTATGTCGCTTGGCGGGCCGGTGTTAAAAGTGAACGACCCGACGGATATCATCGTGAACGTCAGCTTTATGGAGGCACTTTATTTCAGCGGCGTGACGATGCTTTCGGTCGGGTACGGTGATTTTGTTCCTGTCGGCGCAGTCCGCTTCTTTGCCCTCATTCAGGCGGGGCTTGGGCTTCTCATTCCAAGCGCCTTTTTTCTGACAGCTCTCGGTCAGAAGCAGCAGGAGAACGAGGAATGAAACGGCCGCTTTTAACGATGACGTGGGAGCATGTGTTGTTTATGCACTGGGAAGCAGATGCGGAATGGCTCCGGAGACAGCTGCCGCCGGGTGTGGAACTGGATCTTTATAACGGACGGGCGTATATCGGCCTGATCCCGTTTTTTATGACCGGGATTGCACTCACATCGCTTCCCCGGCTGACGAAGCTCCGCTTTCCGGAGCTGAACGTACGGACGTATGTGAAAACACCTTCGGGCCGGGGCATCTACTTCTTTTCGCTCGATGCCTCCCATCCGCTCGCCAATATCGCAGCCAACACGCTGTTCCAGCTGCCGTACCGGAAAGCGTCGTTCAACGTTTCCACGGACGGCCCGGTCCACTTTCAGGCTTCGCGCCGTCTGGAAAAAATGGATGCCGTCTATGCACCTTGCTCCCCGGTTTTCCTCCCGGATAAAACGTCGTTTGCGCACTGGGCCGTCGAACGATACCGGTTTTACACGTTCGGCTTCCGCCGCTGGTGGGCCGGGGATATTTCTCATGCGCCGTGGCATCTGCAGGAAGCATCGGTGTCGCTCCGTCATAATTCGATGCTCGATGCCTATCCGGCAGCCGGGCGGATGCCGGATTTTTACGGACGTGCAGCCTCCGTCACCGCGAAGTCCATCCGGCCTTTCCGTACGTGAAATAAACTAGGCAGAAACCGCCTGGTTTTAAAAGATAAGAGAGGTTTGTTGAATAGGTTCCCGCTTCCTGCCTGCACCTGCATCCGTATGCGTTCCGGAGGGAAATCAAACTGCTATAGCTTGCTTCCTTTTATTTATAAGAAGCACGGCTTCGCGCGGCCGCGCCGCATGACAGAAAACCGCTGTCCTGCGGCTCAAACCATAGGCCGGCTCCGCTCGCGCTTTCAGCCGCTTGATGCGGCATGGATTTTCGCCTCGTTCGGATCCTCCCGGAGTCGACGGCCTCCGGTTTCGGCAGCTAGAAAAGAAACGCTTGATAGGAGCGGCCCTTTCTGTATAGAAATTGCTGCCTTCCAGTTGCGTAGTAAGGGGCATTAGTGCCTTATACATTTCGTTCCTGCTACGGAGCCTCTGTATTTCATCTCTATTTTACTACGCTTCGAAGCGTTCGGCAGGGACGCCGGTGGGATTTAAGCGCAGTCTGAAGATCCTTTCTCAGGGCGCAGGCCATGAGAAATAGCTGAAGACAAGCCCACGGCAAGCTTCTGCCGGGTAGCGGAGAATCTCTACCAACAGAAGCAAATAGTTAATGTAACAACGCTTTGAAATGCCAAAACCCTTGGCATCCCTGCTCGGAAGAGGCTTCGAATTTTATACTTTCTTGTACTCTGAACAAGGAGCAGCCTCCAATTCAGGAGATTGCTCCTTTTTTCTGTTTCCGTGCCGCTTCAAATACCGTTTTCTGTTTATCTAGGGATTCTTCCAGCGGAACGACCGGGTATGGATAATCGCTTCCAAGTTCAAGCGCCGCTTCGCCACGCTCAGATTCGCTCATCAAATACGGCTCATAAATGTACTTATCCGGAACGAACTGCAGTGCCGGCAGCCAGCGGCGCACAAAGTTTCCTTTCGCATCATAGCGCTTTCCCTGTTTGACGACGTGAAAGGCGCGGAATTCCCGCATATCGGTGCCGATACCAGCGACGTACTGCCAGTTTCCATAATTGCTTGCCGGATCGTAATCAATCAGGTGGCTCTCAAACCAGGCAGCTCCCCACCGCCAGTCAATGCCGAGATTTTTCGTTAAAAAGCTCGCTGTATTCTGACGGGCCCGGTTGGACATATAGCCGGTCGCCTGAAGCTCTTTCATTGCCGCATCCACAAGCGGATAGCCCGTTTCCCCGTCGCACCAGACGTGAAACAGCTCTGCTTCCCGGCTCCATTCGACGGGAAGAGACTGGATTCCGGAAGCCGCGAACAGACGGGAGCCGTGCTCCTTCAGAAGGAAATGGAAGTAGTCCCGCCACAGCAGCTCAAACCAGAGCCAGTAGGTCGATTCATTCGCCTCCACTTCCTCCTCAAACCGCTTCAGCTCCCGGTACAGCCTCCGCGGCGAAAGCGACCCCTGGGCGAGCCAGGGGGAGAGCTTCGAGCTGTCATTGAAAACGAGCATGCCGTTCCGGCGCTCTTTGTATTCGAGGACGTCTCTTGATTCAAATAAGTACTGACGCAGTCTGCGGAGCGCTTCCACCTCGCCGCCGCGCACGAGCGTTTCGGACCGGTTATCACGGTACCGGCGCATCAGTTCCTCTCCAGAATCTGCGTGCTCTTCAAGAAACATCGGCGCCTGTTCCTGCGGAAATTCCGCTTCCGGAGCGGGCTGCAGGTCGGCCTGCTCCACTTTCTTCCGGAAACCCGTAAAGCTTTTCGGCAGACTGGAAAACGGCAGATCTTCTGAATAAAGAAGCGTCTCACCTTCGTACCAAGTCACCTGCACGCCCATTTCTTCCGCCAGCTGCTGCACGGCCTTCTCATCGTCGGTTTCTTCCGTGCCGGACAGCCGGTAGGCCCGGATGTGTTTCACCGGATATTCCTGACACCATGTTCTTATTTCCTGGACCGGATCACCGGAGGATAAAAGAAGCGGAACTCCGATACGTCCGGCCTGCTGATGCATTTCCAGAAGCCCTTCGACAAGGAAGCGCTCGCGTTTTTCATCCATGCGGATAAATCCGGCCTCGGTCCGCTCTTCCTGACGGCGGTCGAAGACAAACGCAGCCGCGGCAGGATCTCCCGAGGCGAGCGCAGCCTGAAGGGGTGCATGATCGTGTATACGCAGGTCTTTCCGGAGCCAGATCAGTTCCATCGCCGCATCCCTCCTCCATTGTTTAACCCTCTATTCCCCGGGACTCGCCATAAAAAACACTCATCCTGTATACTGGAAGGAGATACGTTCTGATTTTTGAGAAGGAGGAATGGATATGTTACTGAAAACTGCATTGATTCAAATGGACGTCGCTTTCGGCGATCCGGAAAAAAACAAAGAGGTCGTGGAGAAGCGGACAGAAGAAGCTGTAGAAGCTGGTGCGGACGTCGTCGTACTTCCGGAAATGTGGACGACGGGATACGATTTTAACTATATCGCCTCCAGCCCGGATGAAGAGGCATCCGCTGCGGTGACGTTTCTTTCCGAACTGGCACGGAAGCTGCGCGTGAATCTCGTCGCAGGATCGGTGCCGAAAACGACCAGCGGGGAAACGACGAATACGCTGCTCGTCTTCAACCGGCACGGAGCCTTCGTGAAAGAATACAGCAAAGCGCATCTCTTTCGTCTGATGGAGGAGGAGAAACATCTCGTCGAAGGGCATGAGGGCGGGCTGTTTAAGCTGGAGCACGGCTATGCAGCCGGATTCATCTGCTACGACATCCGCTTTCCGGAATGGATGAAAACGCATATGCTCCACCCCGCCTATACGCCGGACATTTTCTACGTCGTGGCGGAATGGCCGGAGCAGCGGATCGAGCAGTGGCGCGCCCTGCTGATCGCCCGCGCCATCGAAAATCAGGCGTTTGTCGTCGCCTGCAACCGTGTCGGAAGCGACCCGAACAACACGTTCGGCGGCCGCTCGCTTGTCATTGATCCGATTGGAAATGTCCTCGCGGAAGGCGGCACCCGCGAGGAGATCCTTTACGCGTCGTTTGAAACCGGTGATACGAAAGACATCCGTCACGGCATGACTGTCATGGAAGACCGGCGCCCTGATCTGTACCGGCTCGGCACGGAAGATTCGTCAGATAAAGCTTGATACGAGCAGATTGACCGCTGCCAGGAATACGACGGTGCCGGCAATCCGCCGCATGTTCACCGGGGATAAAAAACGGAAGCAGTATACACCGAGTCTTGTTCCAAGCAGGACGGCAAAAATACCGGCTGCAAAATAGACGAAAAAGTCCGTGGAAATATCCCCGGTGCTTCCGTGCAGCAGAACCGTCATGCCGTTGGTCATGAGAAACGTCATCTGCAGTCCGGCGCTGTAGGCATATTTGTTATCCCGGAAAACAAGCAGGAGGTAGACGACAAAAAACGGGCCGCCGACGGCGAATACACCGCCGATAAATCCGCCGCCCAGCCCGAGCAGCACAGGAATCCACCGGGACGTCGACTGAATATGCGACGCTTTATCCGCGATGAAAAACAAATAGATGACCACACAGAGAAGAAACAGACCGAGATACACCTGCATCACCTCCAGCTCCCCATAGCGGCTCAGCACGAAATACGCCCCGATCCGGGCAAAAAACGCAGCGATCAGCATCGGCACGAGCGGTTTCCACTGCACGTGCTTCCACAGCTGCATAAAGATGCTTGCAGCAACGACGAGGGAGAGCGACATGACGAGCAGCGTACTGTCTTTAATCGTGAACAAGAGCGGCAGAAAGCTCATTGCAATCAGCCCGAACCCGAATCCACTGACGCCTTGAATAAAACTGCCTGCCAGTAAAACGGCAAGCACGAACAGTAATTCCATGATCATACTAAAACCAGCTTTCTACTATGTATGTATATTGTTTAGTATAGCTTACGAAAGCGGACGCTTCCATAAACTTCCGCTTTTTTCTGAAAGGAGGCTTCTGCATGGAGGCAGGCGCGGTTGCCACCGCCATTGCGGTCATGGGAATTATCACGCTTTTCGGCGCCGGACTCAGCCGGTGGACAACTATCACCCCGGAAGCAAAACATCTCATGATCCAGATCGTCTTACATATTGCTGTACCGTCGGTTATCCTGAACGGCGTCTTCAATACGTCATTTTCCGATGAGCTGCTGTCGGAAATCGGCCTGATTATTATCGCATCGCTTATTTTCCACGGCTGTGCGCTGCTTGGAGCCCTTCTCCTTGCCAGAGCAGCAGGGTTTACGACCACCCGCGGCAAACAGCTTACGATTCTCGCAGCTCTCGGCAATACCGGTTTTATCGGGATTCCGCTGGCCGCGGCTGTTTTCGGACCAGTCGGCGGACTGCTTGCGGCCATTTTTGATGCCGGACTCGACTTTTTTATTTTCACTGTCGTGTTATACATGCTGCAGCCCGGACGGGGCTTTCATTTACGCCAGCTGAAAACGCTCGTGAACGCTCCGCTCATCGCCGTGATTGTCGGGCTGACATCCGCCGGGCTGAACCTGGAACCGCCGGTGGTTCTCCGCCAGCTTGTAGAACTGCTGGCAGGGCTCGCTGCGCCGCTTGCGATGCTCTATATCGGCATCCTTCTTCAGCAGCTGTTTGCACGTACAGGCTTCACCGTGTACAAAGAACTCTGGTTTCCGCTTTCCGTGAAGCTGCTGCTCATCCCGGGCATCATGCTCGCTGTACTGCCGTTTACACCGCTTGCCGTGTCGACACAGCACTTGCTGCTTCTGCTGTCGGGCATGCCGACGTTTATGCTTGCTGCCATTCTGTTCTCCCGCTATACGGAAGATGAAGATACGGCTGTACTCACGATTGCTTTCTCCACGGTGCTGTCTCTGGCCACCATCCCGCTTCTTGCCTGGGCCGGTGCGGTTTACCTCGGTTGAGAAAAAAAGAAAGGGCAGTCCATGACCGGCGATCGGCCACGGACTGCCCTTCTGTTCTGCAGAGGCATTCTGCTTTAGTTGCTCGTTTTCGTAATTTCGACGTTGTCGACGAGAATTCCGTCCGCATCTGTATTCCGCAGGGAGATAATGAGCTCCGCTTCAGTGCTTCCCGGTGCTTCATATTCCCACGTAATTTCTGTCCAGTCTCCGCCTGTCAGCGTCGTGTAGGCAGAGTAACCGCTGTAGTTGTTTCCGTGGAGACCCTCAGCAAACATCGCGTTTCGGATTTCGCCGTTCCCTTTCGCCTGGAACGTCACTTCGTACGTCGCGCCTTCTTCAATCGAATACCGTTGTGTTGTAAAACGATTATGCGACGTGCTCTCGTTCACGAGCTGTGCCGCATATTCTCCGTCAAAGGCATCACTGGACTGAATTGTGCGGGATTGTGCAATGTTTGTCGCTCCTCCAAACCAGTTGTCCGGAAGTCCGTCAGTCCACGCTTCAAAGCCTGCGTTTTCCAGCTCAGCGATGTCTGTTCCTTCAAACAGCACTTCCACCGTCAGGTTTTTCACAGCAGTGTTGCCGGAGCTGTCCGTTACTTCATAGCGGACTGTATACGTTCCGCTCTTATTCGTGTCGAAGTCGTCTCCTGATACGGTGACCTGATCCGTCAGATCGCCGTCCACGTTATCCTCTGCTGTCACGGCAGGGGCTGTGAAGTCATCCCCCTGGTTGATCGTGACAGTTGGATCGCTGTTCAGCGCGTCGTCTTCAAACGTGATTTCCGGTGCGGTAACGTCCCCCATGTCATAGTCCGGGTCGATATCCGGAATGACGAGCTGCACCATCGCCGGATCGTGGTCACTCGCGCGGCCGTGGACTTCCATGAATTCGGAGTTGATGTTCATGAAATCAACGTCCAGTCCGTCCTGCAGGTGCTCGGAGATGAGGATCGAGTCGAGCGACTGGGAGTTGCCGTTGTAGTTGTACGTGTACTGCTCGTTTCTAGGCAGTTCAAAGATCGTGTTGTACATGCCGCCGAGGTCTGCGAGTGTTTCCACCGGCTCCGACCACGGGAAGTCGTTGAAGTCCCCGAGGGCAACGACGTTCGGCTGTTCGTTGGCTTCATTCAAGTCTGCAACAAATCCGCCGACGACTTCGGCAATCGCCTGACGCTGGTCCCGGCTTCCCTGCAGGGCCGGCTGTTCCATGCCGTAGGCCGCGAGGTCGCCGCGCTTCGAGTTCCAGTGGTTACCGATGACGTACACCGGCTCACCTTTAAAAGAGAACTCGGTAACGACCGGTTTCCGGGAGCTCTGGAACGCGTCGTTCTGCGGATCGATAAACCCGGTGCCGTGGCTCAGGCTGCCGTCGGCTTCGATCGTGACGCCTTCACCGCTCGGTGCCACGCTCGTGTCCGGAAGCTCCACGCGGTCCGTGCGGTACATGTGGCCGACGCGGATGTTACCACCCGGAATCCCGCCGTCCAGACCGTCAATCGGTGCTGATTCGGTGTAGGCATAATTCGGTCCGCCGAGATCGGCGATCGCTTCTGCGAGCGCTTCGTAGTTTTCATCGGCAGAGGTCACGCCGTCATCGGATTCCCCGCTGTTGTCCATCACTTCCACAAGCGTCATGATGTCCGGTGCGTTCAGCTCATCCGCCATCGATGCGGCGAGTTTCTGCGTCTTTTCCGTCTGCGACTGGTCGTAATTCTCGACGTTGTACGTCGCGACCGTCAATTCATCTTCGTTAAATTCGATCGTTGTCTCATCACGGCGTTCGTTGCCGCCGTCCATCAGCTCCGGCAGTTCTTCGGTCGGCTCTACCTTGAAGTTGCCGAAGTTGTAGCTCATGACACCGGTCACACCTTCGTCAAAGTAGTCGCCGGTTTTTGCCACGGTGCCGTATGGAACGTTCACAAACATGATTTCCGTATTCAGCTCCGGTCCGGCTTCCGGGTTTTCCTCGAGGTAGACCCCGCCGGTCGGCGTGCGGTTTTCCAGATCCCATTCTTCCGACACCACCGTCAGCTCCTGATATTTCTGTGGGCCGGTGACCGTCACCTGGCCGGGAATTTCAATGCGCATGTTCTCAAGGCTTTCGTAGAAATCAATCGCATTCGTTTCGGCGTTGAACCCTTCGCCGGTCTCGATGTCATACTCGTCGATGTTCGCGATCAGCTCTTCCGGAATCTCGCGGTCGACGCCGATGACAATCGGTGCCGGCAGCTCGTTCCCCGAGGAGATCACGTCGGCATTTGAGCCGCTGATCTGGGTCGTACGCAGATCGTCGTTGTCGTCGTAGCCGTCCTGTTCCCACTCGGCAACGGTTCCGTCGACGTGTACTTCATCGCCGACTTCCACGTCATGGCCGGAAAGGTAGACGAACATGCCTTCCGACGTGTTCAGGTTGCCGTCGGATTCCGCCATCTGCATGTAGAAGGCGTTGTTTTCCGTGTGGGTGACAATACCCGGTACATCGCGGACCGTCTGGCCTTCATACGGAGAAACGTGGCCTTCGCCCTGAATGTCAGCGATCGTTGCTTCGCCTGCTTCCAGTGCGATGCCGTACGTGTACGTCAGCACTTCACTTTCGCTGAGGCCGTCTGCCACCGCCATCGTTTTCAGCGTCGTTTCTTCGGTAATGGTAATCGGTCCGTCATACACGGCGCTGCCGATCGTCGGATCGCTTCCGTCCAGCGTGTAGTAAATAACGGCATCCTCACTCGGAGAGGAAAGCGTCACTTCCGTTCCGGATGGAATCGTCCCGGACGGCTCGGAGGCCTGTGCCGGACGTGTGAGCGTCGCATCTTTGACAACATCCAGCTCATCGCGCGGCATCAGTTTGTTCTCATAGAAGTGGTAGTTCACGACGCCGGTCATCTCATCGTAGGTCGTCTCTTCCAGATCCACAAGCGAGCCGAGCACACGCATCGCGCCCGCCGGCGTTTCCGCATCATAATCGTTAAAATCATCGTACGTAAGCGTCAGATCCTCCACGGTGATCAGCTTTGCTTCAATATCGTCCTGTCCGCCGTCAAAGAACGTGGCATCCACAAGCTCCGGTTCAATCTCACCGGCATCTTCCTCCAGCATTTCGGAGTCGTCGACGAGAATCTGCAGCATGTCGCGGAACTGATTCAATTCCCCTTCAAATTCCACGAGGTCGCCGCGGTCATACTGATCGCCGAGGCCCGCCCCGCGCACGAGAATCGCAGCGCTGTCATCCTGAATGTACATGTTCGTCTGGCCGCCCGCTTCCTCTGCGGCTGTAACTATACCGCTCACGGTCTGGTCGGTACCAATCGCCTCCTGGCGGACATCCAGAATGGAAGGTCCGGTGTCTTCTTCCTCCTCCGCGAAATCAAACGGCGCTTCGTAACCGTTAATAATTAATGTACCCTCTGTCGTCAGTTCCCCGCTCAAGTGAACGGTAACGAGTGACTTGTCATCAGAATCGTATGTCCGGTTAACGACTTCCGGAGCGTCTCCGTCAAGCTGAAATGAAATATCTGCATAACGTTCCAGCGGCAGTCCCGGAGGCGCCGTTTTATCAAAATCAATAATAAATGTCGAGGCATCGATCCATTCCAGTCCTTCTACTTCCCGTTTCGGTCCCTGGGCATGATCCGGTGGTCCTCCTGCCTGAGCATGCGCCGGCGGCCCCCCATTTTTAGCGTGTGCAGGCGGTCCACCCTGCGCTGCGGCCGGTGCAGCTGCGGAAAAGAGCAGCGCAGCGGATAATAATCCTGCGGTAGTTCTGCGAAAACGTGCCACGTAACATTCCTCCCCTGGGATAATGTAATTCAACGTGAGCATAGCACGCTTTTACGGAGCCGCCAAATAGTTGTCTGACAACTTCAATTACTTTCTCACAGGGAAGAAGTCCTTCTTCCTGGAAGATTATCTTTCCGTAAAAAAGATGAACAAATTGGACTTTCTGCCGCTGTAAACATATTTTCACTTCTTTTCCTTTCCACTGGTTATGAAATCGACGCTTTTTACCACTTCATTATGTAAGCGTTATCATTTTGTTGAACATCTGCTCAATTTCCCGTTTTATCGATGATAGGATGAAAAATATGGAATAATGTGGTTTTATTTTTCCTTTGTTTCGACCATCCGAGGAGAATACGTGTATAGTCTCTGAAAACAAGAAGGAGGATAGACCTAAAATCCTGCTCGTTTTATGCTGTTCATACAAATCTGGAGAAAGGTCCTGCATCCTGAAACCGTACAGTAACCGGGAAACGTTCATCCGGACAGGACGTTTGAACCGAAAACGTTGTTTAAAATGAAGGCGGAAATGGGGGAAGTATGCTGGACATTTCCCTGTTTTTTGTCTATGCACCGGGCTGTAGAACGCCGAAAGCAGCTGCAGCCGGACAGAGTACCCGGCTGCAGCTGCTTATTTATGTCACTATGCATGAAATCCGGCGAGACACCGGAGCCGGCGCTCCCACTTCCGCCGCAGTTCTCTTGCTTCTTCCACGGTCAAGACCTCAAACGTCAGCTGATCCCCAGGCACCAGCTGCGCAAACCTGGGCAGGTCTTCATAGACGATGTGCCCCGCCCGTGGATAGCCGCCTGTCGTCTGACGGTCTGCCATCAGCACGATCGGCTGTCCATCGGGAGGAACTTGGATCGTACCGTGATCAGCCGCCCTGGAAAGCATGGTTCCTCCGGAAGAAAGCATTCCTTTATCTCCCTCAAGCCGAAAGCCCATGCGGTCAGCAGCATTCGTAAGCGTAAACGACTGATTGAGCAGCAGCTCCAGCGCCTCCTCTGCCTCCGGTCCGGGCAGAATACGAAACGGCGCCGCAGCAGCCAGTTCCGGAAGCATATCCGGATGCAGACGACGCCGGTTCAGCCGCCTTCCCGCTTCACCAGTATGAATCCGGTCTCCTGCCTGCAGCTCTCTTCCTTCGATTCCGCCAAGGCGCGCATGAAGGTGGGTTGCCCGGCTTCCAGCAGAAGGGACCGTCTGAATTCCGCCGCTCACGGCAAGGTAGGCTCTTGCACCTTCCTGCGGTGCACCGAACGTCAGCAACTGGCCGGCTCTCACCTGACAGGCCGTCCACCGCGGCACATTTTTTCCATCCAGCGCGGCAGAAAGGTCCGCCCCGCCGATGACGATCCAATGCTCTTTTTCAAACACGATTTCCGGCCCCATCATCGTTATTTCCAATCCAGCCGCTTCCGGTGCATTGCCGCACGTAATATTCGCGAGCTGCAGCGACAGCGGATCCATCGCTCCGCCGGGCGAAATACCATTTTTTTGAAGTCCCGGCCGCCCGGTATCCTGGATCGTCGTCAGCAGGCCGGCTTTTCGAATGCATATCGTCATGAGAAACCTCCAGGTGCCTGAATGGACACCCCGTGCTGTTCAAGTGCGGAGCGCAGCTTTCCGGCAAATGCAGCTGCATCCGCACCGTCTCCGTGAATACAGATCGTATCCGCTTTTACGGACGCAGCCGATCCGTCTACGGCTGTCACTTCACCGGAAAACACCATCTGTTCCGCCTGACGGACCACATCCTCCACACGCTCAATGACAGCACCTTTTTCGCTTCTCGCGACCAGCGTGCCATCAGCATGATAGCGCCGGTCGGCAAATACTTCACTCACCGGCTTCAGCCCCGTTTCCTCCGCAGCCCTGATCCAGCAGCTGCCGCTGAGACCGTACACCAATAGGTCCGCCTGAAAATCCGCCGCTGCCCGGCAGACCGCACGAGCCGTTTCCAAGTCCGCAGCGCCCGTATTATACAGTGCCCCGTGTGCCTTGACATGCCGGAGCGGCACCCGTTCCACACGGCAGAACGCCTCCAGAGCACCGAGCTGATACAGCACCATGTCATACACTTCCTCCGGGGTCAGCGCCATGTTTCGGCGTCCGAAGCCCTGCAGATCCGGGTAGCCGGGATGAGCACCGATGGATACGCCGGCCGCTGCGGCACGCTTCACCGTCCGTCTCATCACTGCCGGATCGCCGGCATGAAACCCGCACGCCAGACTGCAGGACGTAATTTCTGACAAAAGCGCCTCTTCTCCGGTCATCTGCCAGCGGCCGAAGCTTTCTCCTGTATCACCATTTAAATCGACGTACACCATCGCTCTCCTCCTCCCATACCGGTACAGCTTCTTCATCGAACACCGTCTTTTTCACACGCACAAACCGGATCCGGTCCCCCGGAGCAAAAAGCACCTCCGGCCTCTCCCCCGGCGTATAGAGCGGCACCGGCGTCCGGCCGATAATATTCCATCCCCCGGGGGAAGCTGCAGGATACACACCGGTCTGCTCCCCGGCGATACCGACCGCCCCTTTCTCTACACGCGCTCTCGGTTTATCCAGCCGCGGCACCGCAATCGACGGATCCATACCCCCAAGATAAGGGAACCCCGGCAGAAACCCAATCATATACACCAGATACTCCCGGTCCGTATGCCTTTCGGTCATCTCCTCCCAGCTCATCCCGAGATACGACTCGATCCGCTCCCGGTCTTCCGAAAACGGCGCTTCGTAGCAGACCGGAATCTCCCATCGTGCTCCCTCCGCATCCATCCGATCTGCCGCTTCCGCCTCCCGTACCGCCTTCTCCAGCCCGTTCAGGTCCATTTCCGGATCGACGACGAGCGTGAGTCCTGTATAGGTCGGAAACCACTCCTTTATAAGTGGAAACCGGCCGGCGGACAGATAGGATCCTGTAAGCATAATTTTCTCATGAAGCGCAGGCGACGGCGTTTTTCCCAGAGTAACGTCGACCATCGTTTCGCTGATAAATGTGATCATGTACGCACTCCTTTCAGCGGAAATTCCAGACAGAACGTTGTACCGCTTTTTGAAGACTCCTGCAGAAACAGCCTGCCCTGATGATGATCCATGATTCTTTCTGCAATCGTCAGACCGAGACCGGTGCCGTTTTCCTTCGTCGTCGCAAATGGATCGAACATATACGCCTGATCGACTTCAGGGATGCCCGGACCGTTGTCTTTAATTTTCACACAGTATACGTGCTTCCGTTTCTCTCCGGTGACCTCAATCGTTCCTTCCCCGTTCATCGCTTCGGCGCTGTTCCGGATGAGATTATGAAACACCTGCTTCATCTGCCCGGCATCCAGGTGGAGGGGAACCGGCTCCAGGTCAATATGAAAGGCGATTTTCCGAAGCTCCTCGTGTTCTTTCAGCAGCGGAAGAATCTCTTCCACCACCGGCTCCAGCGCCCTTTCCTCGAGCGCCGGCGCCGCAGGCTTCGCAAGCATCAGCATTTCCTCGATAATCGCGTTGATCCGGTCTACTTCTTTCAATAAAAGCTCCAGCCGGAAGTTTTTTTGTTCCTCGTCCGGGAGCGACTGGTGCATAAGCTTTAAAAAACCATCCACTACGGCAAGCGGGTTTCGTATTTCATGGGCTGCGCCTGCAGCGAGCGAGCCGATGACTGCCAGCTTCTCTGTCTGACGGACCTGCTGCTCAAGTTCTTCTGTGTCTGTAATATCGATGAAGTAAAACACTTTTCCGATGACTTCATCGTCATGATCTGCAAGCCGGGCCTGTGACACAAGATAAACATGATCCTTGTCCACGGCAGGAAAGGTGACTTTCTCATTCAGGAAAAAATCCTTGGAGCCGAGCATTTCATAGAAACGGTGTTTTCCTTCCGCCTCCAGCTGCAGGGAAGGAAGATCTTCAGCTTTGAAGGAGGAGCCGATAACGCTTTCGGCCGCCGCATTCAGATCGACTTCCCCGGTCCGTTCATCGGAGGTGACGATACCGATCGGGAGGGAATCGAGAATCTGCTCGCGGTACTGCTTGTCGGAATAAACGATGTCAAACGAACGTTTCAGCTGCAGCGACATCGTATTGATGGAGCGGATAAGCGGCTGCAGCTCCACCTGCCCCTCCTCTTCCAGCGTATGGCCGTACCGTCCGGAGGCGATCGTACGCAGCTGGCTTTCCATTTTTTCCACCGGTCTCGTCAAACTCCGGCTCAGCTTATAGGAAACGATCAGTGCTCCGAGAATAACAAATGCCGTTACGAGCATAAGCAGGTCCACGTTTCTGGAAATGATGGCACCGAACCGGCTCTGTTCTGTCTGCAGCGATTCGTAGACGTCCATGCGGGCTTCATCCAGTTCGGTCTGAATCATGTTCAGCCGGTCCGTATACGTATTTTCAATGTAGTCCGCGGCCCCTTCTGTATCGTTTATTTCCAGCAGACCGGTGACATTATTTAATATCATAAAATCGAGCTCTTCCACCCGCGCTTCAAAGCTGGATAGAGAGTCCGGCGGATTTCCGTGCAGCCGCTGCATCGACTGCTGTCCGTCAAAGCGGAAGCGGTCATACCGGTCGAGAAAGCTGCAGCAGAATTCGGTTTCCACGCCGGTCTCGACGTATTCTTCTTTCATCCTCAGCTGCGTTTCCCAGTGGGAAAGCCACAGAAGCTCGGGCAGGTTGTCTTCAGTGATGGTTTCACTCACCTCATCCATTTCGCCGAGTGTATTAATGAATAAAAAGGAAAGGCTGCTCAAAACAGTGGTGAGCAGCAGCAGAACGACTAAAATTTTAGACCGGAGACTCCAATGGGCAGGACGCATCTTCATCATGTCTCACCTGCCTGTTTCTGCTTAAGGGACAGTTTCTTCCGGCATTCCTGGATGAACTGCTGCTCTTCTTCTGAAAACATCGGTCCAAACGGAGCAGTGGAGTAGGCGCCGTCAGCCTCAGTCAGCGTTACCGCCGTGCCGGAAAGCCCGCCTGCGGCGGAAGCATCCTCGATGATCCGTTCATAAATGGCCGGCATGTCGATGACGACACTGGTGAGAACGTGGTTTTCCGCCAGGTATGACTGATCAGAAATGAAGCCGACCGTGTAAAATCCATCCTTACGGGCCGCTTCCATCACATAGCGGTTAAAGGTGTTGCCCCTGCTGTAGATCACATCGGCTCCGGCTTCACGGAGGGCTTCCACTGCAGCCAGTGCTTTTTCTTTATCGTTTCGATCCTGTACTTCTTTATGTATAATCTCGACGTCCAGTGACAGCTCCTGGAGCGCAGCCTCTATCTGCTCCCGGCCTTCCCAGTCATCTTCCACATCCAGCACGCCGATTTTTTTCGTCTCGGATTTCACAGAGGCTGCGATAAACGCCGAGATTTCAGCTTCCGTAATATCAAATGTATACACCGTATGATTATCGGCCTCTGTTTCCCCGTGAATGCTTACGAAACGAAGTTCCGGATGGTCCGCCGCCTTCTGAGAAAAAACAGGAGCAAACTCCCTTCCGTGGCCGATAATGATATCGGTGCCTGCTTCCGCTTCCTTATCAATGCGGTGGAGTACTTGATTCTGCCGCTCCAGGTATGGGAAAAGCTCGACCTGCAGCGATGCCTTTTCTTCCAGGTGCACCTTGGCTTCATATGCCTGGCTTCCCCAGCTCTGATCACGCACCTGATCGGATGTCAGGATCGATGCCCGGCTCACTGCCGTCACCTGTCCCTCTTCTTCTTCCTCCGTTACGAGCACCTGGGTGGAAGATAAATAGAGAAGAAGCAGCAGCGTGAGCATCGCAGCTGTTCCGATACACAAAATAAAAAATGGCTGTCTGCTGTTTTCACTCACCACACCACCCCCTTCTTTTTTCCCCGCACGTGTCCAGTATCTTCTATTTTATCGAACAATGTGCCTCCGCGTCTATGAAAAGACGTAGAAAAGTCCTCACACCGGCTTCTGAGACGTGAAATTGTTCAGAAGCAGCGGGCTGCGGTGCATTCTCCAGCCTTCCCGTCCGCCGCATATGCTGATAGGTAACCTATTTCCTGTCTGCCCCTGCCGAATGCGGCATAGAAGAATTCGAGATTTACATTTTTTTGACCAAAGTACAAAAACGAAATCCTCGACCTGCTGGAAAAGAAAAAGCAGGAACGGGCGTAATATCCACACCCCCGGCCGGAAGCACAGACTTCCAGCCGGGGGATTTGTAGTTTGGGGAGCAGGCGGCTGCCGTTGTTTTCGGCTTTCGACGGCGGTTCTTCACCGGAGTCCCATATAGGCAGGGCTTATTCCCATAACGGCGGTCTGGAGTCCGATAACTCCGGCTGCCATTCCCATACCGGCCGGAAAGTCCAACTTCCGGCATCAAAATTCCTACTTCTCCTGCACGCATTCCCATAACGCACCGGCACATTCCCACTTCCTCCCCGCCCTCATCCACCGGCAGCCGCTGCCCCCTCTGCTCCGAACCTCACACAGCACGAAAGCAGAGGGCGGGCGTCACTCAGCCTGCGGTCACATCCTCTACAAAAACTAAAAAATCCGCAGAGAGATAATCCCTCTGCGGATAAGTGTTGTTTCTGATCAGCCTGTGTTCAGGAGCCCTGCAGCCACACCACTGATCGTAAGCAGTACATCCGTCAGAATTTCTTCCGAATGCTCGTCTTCTTCTGTTTCACGCAGTTTTTGAATCAAATCAACCTGCATGAAATTCAGTGGGTCGACATACGGGTTCCGCAGGTGCACAGAACCTTGAATGTTCGGTGTGAAGTCCAGAAGCTCACTGGATCCGGAAATCTTCAGAATCATTTCCTTCGTCCGGTTGTATTCATCGTAAATGTCTCCAAAGATCCGATCGCCGATTTCTTTATCTTCTACGAGCTGCACGTATTCTTTTGCAGCCATCATATCTGCTTTCATGAGTGCCATCTGCAGATTGTTGATTGTCGAATGGAAAAACGGCCATTTTTCATACATTTCCTGCAGCGTTTCCAGCGCTTTGTCTCCGCCGTTTTCCAGATAGGAAGCAAAGCCTGTTCCGGAAGCGTACCATGCCGGAATCATCTGACGGCACTGCGTCCAGGCGAACACCCACGGAATTGCGCGCAGGTCTTCAAACTTTTCGCTGCCCTTCCGGCTCATCGGACGGGAACCGATGTTCAGTTCACGCAGCTCATTCAGCGGTGTCGTCTGCTTGAAGTAGGTCAGGAAGTCTTTGTCGCCGAATACGAGATCCTGATATTTTTTCAGGGAATGCTCCGAAATCGACTCAATCGCTTCCTCCCATTCCGGCTTCAGTCCGGTTACCATCTCGCCGCCGGCATGCACGGTGGATGTCGCCTGAATCAGTGCAGAAGCCGCCTGCTCCAGGTTGCGGAACGCGATATCGCCGAGCATGTACCTCGAAGAAAGCACCTCGCCCTGCTCCGTGATTTTCACGCCGTCGCCGAGTGTTTCTGCCGGCTGGGACATAATACTCCGGTTCAGCGGCCCGCCGCCGCGGCCGAGAGAGCCGCCGCGGCCGTGGAAGAATTTCAGGCCGACATCAAATTCTCTGGCCATGTTATGAATTTCCTGCTGGGCTTTGAACAATTTCCAGTTAGCGGTTAGTGTGCCGCCGTCCTTACTCCCGTCGGAATAACCGAGCATAATCTCCTGATGGTCGCCGCGCTCTGCTACGTTGCGGCGGTACACATCCATACTGAAAAGCGTACGCATAATTTCCGGTCCGGCGATTAAATCGTCCACCGTCTCAAGAAGCGGAGCAACCGTAATGCTGCTCTCGACTGTGCCGTCCACGTGAAGACGGTAGATACCGGCTTCCTTTGCAAGGACGAGTACTTCGAGAAGGTCGCTTGCCGACTGCGTCATACTGACGAGGTACACTTCAATCGAACGCTTGCCGAACTCATCATGCGCGCTCTGAATCATTTTAAACACGTCGAAAATATTCTGCGTCTCTTCGGAATAATCCTCGTTCAGCAGCATGAGCGGACGCGGATCCTTCAATACTTTTTCCAGCAAATCGAGTTTCTCCTGCTCGGATAACGAAGCATAGTCCTCTGTAATTCCGACGACACGAAGCATTTCTGTAATCGCCGCCTCGTGCTCCCCGCTGTGGTTCCGTACGTCCAGCGTTGCCAGGTGGAAGCCGAACAGCTGCACCTGACGGATCATTTTATTCAGCTTTTTCAGCTTCGTTCCTTCAAGGTTATGTTCACTGGAAGCATCCTGAATCATCATCAGATCCTGAAGCAGTTCTTCTGCATGGTCGTAGGCATGTTTGGACTTGGAGCCGACCTGACGGAGCCGCTTCAGCATAACTGCAAACTTCCGGCGGTAGACTTCTCCTTCAATCTGCCACTTTTCACGGCCGACGAGATACTGCTTCTCCTGCTCTTCCACGTGGCGGATAAACTCCTCCGGGATATCGACACGAGTCGTGGACTGACTGAAACGCTTCATCAGTTCTGTCAGACCTTCATCGTATTTCTTCACTGCGAGATCGCGCTGAAGCTTCAGCGTTTCCCAGGTTACTTTCGGCGTAACGAACGGATTTCCGTCACGGTCGCCGCCGATCCAGGAACCAAAGTTCAGGAAGTTCGGCACTTTCCACTGTTTATTAACAAAGTAGTCATTCAGCTGATCCTCCAGCTCCTGATGCACGGCCGGCAGTACGTCAAACAGCGTCTGTTCGAAGTAGTAAAGGCCGTTTTTCACTTCATCAAGCACCGTCGGCTTCC
Source organism: Alkalicoccus urumqiensis (assembly GCF_002993335.1). GTDB lineage: Bacteria > Bacillota > Bacilli > Bacillales > Salisediminibacteriaceae > Alkalicoccus > Alkalicoccus urumqiensis. Next base: position 64,978 of record NZ_PVNS01000001.1, read on the forward strand.
GGTGGCGCAGCTCATCTGTCTGCCAGAGTACCGTAACTTCGTTTTTCAACGTCTCTTCCAGGTTGCGCCGCTTTTTATACGGCAGCATTGGATGATCAAGCTTCTGAAGAATGATGGAAATGCGTTTTTGAATTTCCAGAACCGTCCGCTTGGTCGCCTCTGTCGGGTGAGCTGTCATAATCAGCTCAATCGAAAGGTCGTCGATAATCTTCTGAACAGTCTCGTCATCATGATTGTCGCTTTTCAGCGCAAGAATGGCTTCCTGAACAGAGTGGCGCTGCACGTCGCTGTCCCGCTCCAGCCGGTAAAACTGGGACCGGCGGATCCGGTGGTTCTGCTCTGCAATATTTACCAGGTGGAAATAAATCGAGAAAGCGCGGATTACCTGCTGCCGCATGGATGGATCCACGGTTTCAATTTCCTTTTTCAGCTGGTTGTATTTTTCCTCATCATACTGATCCCGCACATCTTTAGCGAGTTCACGGATATCCTCTACTTTGTTAAAAAGAGTTTCTCCACCATGATTCTTAAGTACTTCACCGAGGATATTCCCCAGTTTCTTTACGTCATTGCGCAGCTGCATATTCTGATCCTGCGTTGCTGTCACACAAATCCCTCCCTAAGAACTGCATACGATGGCCCGATGGCCGGAACGACCGAAGTGGGACAGTTTATGTCCATGGTGACGTAAGCTGTCCCACCCGGGCCATACGTGTTTTGCATTGGTCATTAAACAACATAATAACAGAAGCGTTGATTAATAATCAATTTTTTCTTACTATTTTTACAACGCCGGCGCATTTGCGAGGAAAACGCTCTCTCCCGTTAACGATCGGCTCTAAGCCGGCGTATTCCTTCTTATTTACCCCGGATCCGGGCAGATCACACTTGCAGGATAATTATCCGGCAGCCCTGCTTTTCAGACACAGGGCTGCCTTCTGCTCTAGATGACCCCGGTAAATCGTAGAACGACCTCTGCGATTACAGCGGAGCCGAGAAAGGTACCGAGAAGCACGAGACTCGCTACGATAATCGTTTTCCACCCAAGCCTTGTAAAATCGGCCCAGGACCGTCCGATGGAAATCCCGGCGTAGGCAAGGATCGGTGTGGTGAGTGCAAGAAGCTCAACCTGCGATGTCCACGCAGCCACTACTTCAGTCCCCGGTGTCCAGGGCGTGGAAACGAGGATACCGATAATCGCAATGTAGGCAACGCTCGGAAACGAAAAAGGCAGAACACTGTTCAATATAAATCCGGCAAGGCAGATCAAAATAAGAATGATCATTCCCGGCACCGCATCGAGAACCGGAATACCGTAGCCGAGCCAATTTCCGAATAAAGACGAAATTCCGAAAATAACGAGCAGAAGTGTCCATTCCTGTATGTTTTTCAACATTATTTCTCCCCCTTCCGGCGCTCCAGCCAGCTGTACAGCTTTTCCGTAAGCGGCAGACCGATGAAAATACTTACATACAAACCGGTGGAGAGGGACAATAGGTTGCTTGCTCCGGCAAATGCAATAATACCTTCTTCCATTTCCGGAAACACCCCGATCAGCGAGCCGCTGGCTGCAGCCATCATGCTCCCGCTTCCGATTCCCGACGCCATCGCGAAGGAGTAAGGATGAAGCGGCGTGACGGATGCAATCAGACCGGCAATGAGACCCATAAATACAGCACCGAATACCGTACCGAATATGTATACGGCCATAACGCCGCGCCCTTCAGGGGAATCGATGCCGTAACGGTCCATAATCAGCCCGACGTTCGGCTCCCGCGCAACAGAGTGAGTCATTCCGACCGCCTCCCGTTTTAATCCGAGCCAGACGGCGATGGGAAGCGCAAGAAAAATGGTCCCCAGATTTCCGAGCTCCTGCAGAAGAAGCGCCGGCCCGGCGGCGATAATCTCCGGAAGGGAGGGACCAATAATGACACCGATTTTGGCGAGCAGCAGCGCTACACCGAGCACGAGAAGCGGTTCCGCATCGCGTGCATCCTGTTCTCCTGCAAGCGGCGAGAAAAACACGATGAGACCGATAACGATCGCATACAGCATCGGCAGAAGCAGCACAACGCCGGGACCGACGGAAAACTCAAACTGCCCGATCGATTCTGCCACGATAACAATCAAAAAAACGATCGTATGAAGTTTCCAATTCTTCCACAAACCATACGCTTTTTCCTTACTCATCCAATTCCTCCTTTAAAACGGAACTGGAGCTGACTCCTGTGTTTAAGGAGCAGCTCCAGTTTCCTTTTCATATCAGGTGTCGTTCTCAGGATCCTTTGTGCATCGCTTTCGCCTGTTCAAACGCTGCTTCCATATCCGGCGTCGGTTTCGGTCCAATTAAGCTGAAGAGAATGATCATCAGCGAGGAAATCACGAACCCGGATACCAGTTCATACAGGTCGAACAGACCACCGGAAAGGTTCACCCAGATAATAACGGTCAGACCGCCGGAGATCATACCGGCAAGGGCGCCGTTTCTCGTCATCCGCTTCCAGAATAAAGAGAAGAGGACGAGCGGTCCGAATGTGGCACCGAGACCGGCCCATGCGTAGCTGACAAGGTCCATTACCGTGCTGTCCGGATTCTGAGCCATAATCAGTGCGATACCCGCGATGAGCAGGACGCCCATACGGCCGACCATAACAAGCTCTTTCTGCGAAGCATTTTTGCGTATCATTCCTTTGTAAAAATCCTCTGCAAGCGCTGAGGAAGATACGAGAAGCTGGGAATCGATCGTGCTCATAATCGCTGCCAGAACTGCGGCAAGAAGCACGCCGGCTACGACCGGATGAAAGAGCACCTGTGTAAACATAAGGAACACCGATTCAGGGTTATCCAGCGGCTGATCCGCAAAGTAGGCAATACCGACGAGACCGGTAAATACAGCACCCGTCATCGACAAAAGTACCCAGCCGATACCGATACCCTGTGCTTTAGGCAGTTCCTTCATAGAACGAATCGCCATAAAACGGACGATAATATGCGGCTGGCCGAAGTAACCGAGTCCCCAGCCGAGAAGCGAGATGATTCCAATCACACCAACGCCGCCGAAGAGTTCCAGATTGCCTGGATCCACTTGTGCAACAGCGTCAAATGTCGGCCCGAAGCCGCCCAGTTCCATGATCGCAACGATCGGTACAATAATCAGCGCGAGGAACATCAGAATTCCCTGCACAAAGTCTGTCCAGCTTACAGCCAGAAACCCGCCGAGGAACGTGTAGGAAATGATAATAATGGCCCCCACCCAGAGTGCCACATTCTGATCCAGTCCAAACGAGCTTTCAAACAATACCGCACCGCCGACCAGGCCGGACGAAGTATAGAATGTAAAGAAAATAAGAATAAGTACAGCCGACACAATCCGCAGTGATTTGGATCTGTCACCGAACCTGTTTTCAAAGAAGTCCGGAAGTGTAATCGCGTCCCCGGCGACTTCCGTGTAAGCACGAAGCCTTCCGGCAACAAACATCCAGTTGATAATCGCACCAATGGCCAGACCGATCGCAATCCACGATTCGACAAGACCTGATGCATACAATGCACCTGGAAGCCCGATCAGCAGCCAGCTGCTCATATCCGATGCGCCGGCAGACAGTGCAGCAACACCCGCTCCGAGGCGCCTTCCTCCAAGTACATAATCTGATAAACTCGACGTCATCCGGTACGCGATGACCCCGAGAGCTAACATACCGACAAGATACACGATAAAGGTGATCACAATCGGCGTCACGTTTTCTGCCATCATTTGTAATTCCCCCTAATTAACATAATGTGTTATTTGTGTCAACGACCCTCCTCTTCTATAATATGAACATTTTGTAGCTAATCTTATTATAGTCGGAATGTCAGGGGTTGGCTAGATGTTAAATACGTTTCCGAATAAAAGAAACGGGAATAGCACCGTACACAAGGAGGTTTCACTATGACAAAATTTGAAAACCAATATATTAACGGAGAATGGGTCCAAGGGTCCAGCAGCAAAACGCTGACAAACGTCAATCCGTATTCACAGGAAACGCTGTTTACTATGCACTCTGCTTCCGAAGAAGATCTGGATAAAGCCTATCATGCTGCGCAGGAAGCTTATCAAGACTGGAGTACGAAACAGCCCGGCGAAATTCAGGCGGTTCTTTTGAAAGCAGTCTCCATCATGAAGAACCGAAAAGAAGAGATCGTCGAATGGCTTATGAAAGAAGCAGGCAGCTCCCGAATCAAAGCGGAAATAGAAACCGGTGCTGCCACGCAGATTACACAGGAGGCAGCTTCCTTTCCCTTCCGCATGAGCGGCTCGATTCTGCCTTCGGAGTTTCCAGGCAAGGAGAACCGGGTCTACCGCTCACCGAAAGGCGTCATCGGAGTGATCGGCCCTTGGAACTTCCCGTTTCACCTTTCCATGCGCTCGGTCGCTCCAGCGATTGCAGCCGGTAACACAGTCGTCCTTAAGCCAGCTTCGGATACAGTCGTTACTGCAGGTGCTCTGATTGCAGACATCTTTGAAGAAGCGGGTCTTCCAAAAGGCGTACTGAATGTCACAGCCGGACGAGGCTCGGAAATCGGCGATGCGTTCGTGGAGCACCCTGTTCCGCGCGTTATTTCTTTTACAGGCTCCACGGAAGTCGGCTCCCATATCGCTTCTCTCGCCGGGAAGCATGTCAAAGAAACAGCGCTTGAGCTGGGCGGAAACAATGCGTTTGTCGTTCTGGAAGACGCCGATGTCGATCAGGCCGTTTCCTCTGCCATATTCGGGAAGTTCCTGCACCAGGGACAGATCTGCATGAGCGTGAACCGTTTTCTCATTCACGACAGCATCTATGACTCCTTCGTCGAGAAATTCACCGCGCGGGTCAAAGAGCTTGCCTACGGCGACCCGTTCGATGAGGGTACAATCGTCGGTCCGCTGATCAAAGCGGAACAGACGGAGCGGATTCAAGAAGATATTAAAAAATCCGTTGAGATGGGCGCTGTTCTCCACTACGGCGGAGAAGCTGAAGGCACAAAAATGCAGCCGGCAGTCCTCACAGAAGTCACACAGGATATGCCGATCGCATCGGAAGAAATTTTCGGTCCGGCAGCTCCTCTCATCCGCTTCCATGATGAAGAAGAAGCACTTCAGCTGGCCAACGGAACACCATACGGTCTGAGCGGCGCTGTCCACTCCACCGACATTCACCGGGCTTCCCAATTTGCCCGGCGCATGGAAACCGGCATGGTTCACGTCAACGATCAGACCGTCAATGATGAAGCACACGTAGCGTTCGGCGGCGAAAAAGCCTCCGGTATCGGCCGGTTCGGCGGCGCCTGGGCGCTCGATAAATTCACGACCGAACAGTGGGTTTCCATTCAGACCGGAAAACGGGAATATCCGTTTTAATCAATAGGAAAGGCCGCTCCGATGACAAGTCGGAGCGGCCTTTCTCTTGGTCAGCCTACTGCTGTTCCTGTTCTTCTTTTTTCTGCTCTGCCTCTACCTTCTCCTGTGCAGAAGGCTCAAGCTCTTCGGCGGAAGTGGTGAGCTTCAGACCGATTCTCCGGAGTGCTTCCGGCATCGACGGAGCAATAGCCACTCGGTCAGCGCTTAAGTTCTGCTTATGCAGAAGCTGCGCCTGATCCGGACGCACCCCTGTAAGCACCGTCTCTGCTCCAACGAGAATAAGACACTCAATCAGATAAAGAAGCTTATCGGTCATTTCAGACTCTTCGGTAATTAGACCGGATGAATCAATAATCATGTAATCCACGTCTTCTTCCGCGCAGTAGCGGAGTACTTTATCCACAACAAGCCTTGCACGCTGCTCGCTGAATAGTCCCGTCAGCGGCAGAATTGTCACACCCTGCCCGAGCGGCACAAGCGGTACCGCCGCTGATTCCACGCGGCGCTGCTCGATATCAGCATCAATGACACTGCCGAGCAGATCCGCCATCATTTTAAACAGATGATGCTCTTTTCGTGTAAACTTGCGCGGATACAAATCCATGCCGCAGATCGTGCCGAAACTCTGGCTGTCCTGAATGTAAATCGGCGCTCCGATCACCGCACGTTCGCCGATGTCCTCTGTGATCCACATATCTTTCGTCCGTTCATCGGTTTTCAAATTCTCAATTTCCAACGGCTCCCGGCCGTGGTTGTCGACATGCTGTCAGTAGGAATCTTTATACGGCAGCACGAGCCCTTTTTCCAGAAGCGTTTCTTTTGCGTTGTATGCATAGGAAACCGTCATATCCCGGCGGTTGTTTTTTGCGATGTAAATGGTATTAATCCCCGTTAAAAAGTGAATCCGCTCCAGCACTCCGGCAGCCATCCGCTCCAGGCGCTTATACTGCTGATAATATACTTCCATCTGTCTCCACCCCCTTCTTTTCCTGCTTTATTCATTGTAACACCTGTCGGCGGACGCTGTCGCTCTGCCCCGCTGATTCTCTGTCTGAATTTCCGCTGAACGGGTATAGAGCCGTAACACGGACAGATTTCTTCTGTCACATTAGTTGAAGAGGTGCTTTCTATGACGATCTGTATCCTGACTGACTACCTGCATCCTGAGCTTTCCGCCCCGGAGGCTGCAGCTTTGATTGAGAAAACGATCCGGCGCCTGAAGCCGTCTGCCACGCTCCAGACGATACCGTTTACCGAAGGAGCCGGGGCTGCAGAAGCGCTCGCGGCTTCGATGAAAACGATGCAGTTTTATCCTTACACGGCAGAAGACGCGTTTGGATGCGCCAAAGACAGCGGCTGGTATATGGATGAAAACCGCAGAGCATACATCGATGCGGATGAACTTCTCTCCTATCAGGCTGCAGACGGAAGAAAACGGAGCGTCATGGAAACGTCCAGCTTCGGACTTGGACTCCTGATCGCCGCGGCCGCCTCCCACGCCTCGGAGGTCATCGTTTTCGCTTCCAGACCTGCAGCCGCTGATCTCGGCACCGGCATGGCTGCTGCGCTCGGTGCCGAACTCGTGACCGAGTCAGGCAGCGTCATCCACTACCCTAAGACAAAAGATATCTCTTCTGTGGCAGCCATTCACCCTATGGCCGGTCACGGTCCGGCTGTCCAGTTCTGGACGCCCGATGCCCCGCCGCTTTCCGGAAACCGGGGCACCGCCTGGCGCATATGCAGAGCCTTCGGCGAATCCGACAGCGTCATCTCTTTTCTGGAGAGTCAGCTTTCTGCGGCCGCTGAAAAATTCCCTGGTGCCCGTCTGCCGGATGCCGGTGCTGCTTCCGGAATAGGCGCTGTTTTTCCACTGATTGAAGCAGAACGCCGGGAAACACTGCCCGCGGTGGACGAACTGCTCGGTCTGGATAGAAGGCTTTCAGAGGCAGAGCTTGTCGTTACCGGCCAGCACCAGCATGACCCTGAAGACCCAACCAGCGGAGTAGTGGACTACGTCACGACATTGTGCAGAAAACACAACGTCCGTTCTACAATCCTCGAGCCGCCGACCGGACCCTGGGAGCCGGAGGAAGCGGAAAATGTCATGTATTCCCGTCTGCAGTCCTTTTTCACTCCCGATAAGTAAAGCACTTATTTACATCCATTAATTACCATAAAATACCGCCTATGATTTCGATAATAAGACTTTATTCCCTGATGAAAAGTGGTACAATTAAAGGAGTGAACTGAACCACCGTTCAAGAAAGGATGAGAAACATGGCGAGACTGCGATCTTTCCGCGGCAGGCATTACGACGGGACCCTGGTCATCCTGGATATTGCAAAAACTGCTGCTTCCGGAGATACATATTATTCAGGCGTTCTGCTTCAGGAGGAAGCCGATCCGGAATTCGAATGGATTCATGAAAAAGACCCGCGTATGACGGAAGGAAGAGAGAGCCACATGTATGTGAGCCCCTTCCTCAAACCATTCGGCGGGCGTGTCGGCCTCGGCACACAGCTCCGTGACATTCTGGAAAATGACGCACTGCCTCAGCAGTCGTCCTCCAAAACGTCCTGATTTACAGCAGCACCCTATTTTGCCGGCTAAAAAACCAGGCAGCCTTCCTTTTCCGGGAAGGCTGCCTGGTTTTATTTAGATTGAACGCCCAGCCGACGTTCCTGCTCCAATTCTCGGCACATGATCAAGTGCTGCGGCGCCGATGACGCCGGCCTGGTTTTTTAATTCCGCCGCATACAGCTGCACACCGCTGCGCATACTTTCATATACGCGGCTTTCCACTTCCCGCTGGAGTTCGGGCAGGATCTGCGCTGCCGCATTCATGACGCCGCCCCCGAAAATCACCGCTTCAGGATTCAGCAGGTGCAGCAGATTGGCCGTGCCGCATGCTGTATCCTCAATCCAGGAGGATACAAGCCGTGCCGCTTTTTGATTGCCGGAAGCCTGCTCACGAAATACTTCCGCTGCGCCGCCGGTCAACCCGATTTCTTTCTCCGCACGGATCCCGAGCGCCGTTCCGGAGGCGAGTGATTCCCAGGAACCAATATTCATACCCGGCTGCTCCGGACCTTCGGAGCGGATAATCATATTTCCTGCTTCACCTGCTTGAAACTGGGCTCCGGAAAGCAGTTTTCCATCGATAACAATACCCGCGCCGATACCTGTGCTGATCGTTACATATACGATATGCTGAAAGGATCGTCCCGCGCCGTACATAAATTCGCCGACGGCCGCTGCGTTGGCGTCGTTTTCCACGAGGCACTGCCGGCCCGTTTTGTCCTCCAGTTCATCCTTAAGCGAAAATCCATGCCAGCCGGGAAGATTCGGCGGATCCAGAAACCGCCCTTCCATCGTATCCAGCGGTCCCGGGGCGCAGATGCCGATACTGCCATCCGCTAAAGACATCCAGTCGGAGATGAGACGATGAATTTCCGCCGCTCCCTGCCTTGGATCATCGACAGGCGTTTCCACCGTCCGGAAATCAAGCACCGACCCTTCCTCCGTCAGTGCAGTTTTTATCGATGTACCTCCAATATCAATTCCTATGCTCCGCGTCATGCCGGTCACCACACCTTTCATCAAACATTCTTCTATAGTAGTCATTCGCTGAACACGTGCTCAAACCCTGCTTTTTCCGTTGACAAACGCCGCTGTTTCAGTAAAATAAAACGTGGATTAGCACTCTTCTCAACCGAGTGCTAAAATCAGACAACAAAGGAGTCCGATTTCGATGGTACAAAAGGAATTTAAAGCAGAATCACGACGGCTTCTGGAAATGATGGTTAATTCAATTTACTCCCAGAAAGAAATATTTCTCCGCGAACTGATTTCCAACGCGAGTGATGCGATCGACAAAATGTACTATAAAGCATTAACAGACGACAGCATGACGTTCAACGCAGATGACTTCTATATCCGTGTGCAGGCGGACAAAGCGTCCAGAACGCTCACTGTGGAAGACACCGGCATCGGCATGACGGAGGAGGAGCTGGAGAAAAACCTCGGCACCATCGCGGAAAGCGGCTCTCTTGCTTTTAAAAAAGAGCACGATGCTGAAGATGGACATGATATTATCGGCCAGTTCGGCGTCGGTTTTTATTCAGCCTTCATGGCGGCGGATAAGGTAACCGTGCTGACCCGTTCGGCGTTTTCCGATCAGGCGTACAAGTGGGAATCCAACGGCACCGATGGCTATACCATGGAACCTGCAGAAAAAGAAAAGCCCGGCACAACGATCACGCTTCATATAAAAGAAGACCAGGAAGAGGAATCCTACAGTGACTTCCTTGAGGAGCAGCAACTCCGCTCCATTATTAAAAAGTACTCTGACTTCATCCGCTACCCTATCCTCATGCTGACAGAAACAGAGCAGCAGAAAGAAGACAGCGAAGAAACCGAAACGGTCGTCGAAGAAGTCACTGTCAATTCGATGGTGCCGATCTGGAAGAAGGATAAATCCGAGCTGACCGATGATGACTATAAAAACTTTTATCACGAGAAACATTACGGTTTTGACAACCCGCTGAAGCACATCCACATCCGCGTGGACGGAACGATCCGCTACAATTCCATTCTGTATATACCGGAAACGACACCGTTCGATTTCTATTCCAAAGAATATGAGAAAGGTCTGGAATTATACTCAAGCGGCGTCCTGATCATGGAGAAAAGCCCGGACCTTCTTCCGGACTATTTCAGCTTCGTCAAAGGGATGGTGGATTCCGAAGATCTGTCGCTGAATATTTCCCGGGAAATGCTGCAGCATGACCGTCAGCTGAAAATGATTGCGAAAAACATTAAAACAAAAATCCGCAAAGAACTGGAAACGATGCTGAAAAACGACCGCAGCGGGTACGAAACGTTCTTCAAGGAATTCGGCCGCCAGCTGAAGTTTGGCGTGTACAATGACTTCGGCCAGCATAAAGAAGAGCTTCAGGATCTCATTCTGTTCTATTCCTCCAAAGACAAAGAGCTCACGACACTGAAGGAATACAAAGAGCGGATGCCGGAGGAACAGCAGTACATTTACTACGCATCAGGCGATTCCATCGACCGTCTTGAAAAACTTCCTCAGGCGGAACTGGTGAAGGACAAAGGTTTCGAACTTCTCTACTTCACCGAAGAAGTGGATGAATTCGCCGTCAAAATGATGCGCGACTACGACGGCACCGAGTTTAAGTCCGTTTCAAGCGGGGACCTGGATCTGGAAACCGAAGAAGAGAAAAAAGAACAGGAAGAAACGGCTGAAGCGTATAAAGAGCTGTTTGCCGGCATGAAAGAACAGCTTGGCAGCAGAGTGAAAGATGTGCGCCTGTCCAGCCGCCTCAAGTCGCACCCTGTCTGCCTGACAGCGGAAGGGGAAGTGACTATCGAAATGGAAAAAATTCTGGCTCAGATGCCGGAAAACCAAGGCGTGGAAGCAGACAAAGTGCTCGAACTGAACCATAAACACGACGTTTTCACATCCTTGAACGAGGCCTTTGCAGCCGGTGATGAGGAGACTGTATCACTTTACACGGATCTTCTGTACAACCAGGCACGCCTCATCGAAGGCCTTCCGGTGGAAGATCCGGTGGCGTTTTCCAACAACGTCTGCCGTATCATGAAATAACTGCGGAGGCATTCACGCCGCAAAGAGCGGCATGTGCAGCATAAAAGGGTCCGTCACTGCTGAGCGGTGACGGACCCTTTGTTTTTATAAAAACCGGCTGAATTCCAGGATATAACTCTGCCGCACTACCGGCCTGCCCGGCGAAGGGCTTCCGATTCATTTTCTGTTTCATCGGCGTTTCTCTTCCAGCGGGCCATCGTGAGAAGTGAACCGAGAATTCCTGCTGCAATCAGGACACCGAGCGCGTTCAGTCCGACGTCCAGTATTCTCGAATCCCGTGTGAAAAACTCCTGCATACACTCAATAAACGTCACGACTGCGAGGAGAAGAACCACTTTACTAATACGGATCCCCTGCCACCAGAAAAAAAGCAGTCCAAGAAGGACCGAACTTAACACGTGAGCGGTTTTAGAGAGCACAAGAAAGGAATCCTCCGAAAGATCCCCAACATATTCTGCCGAGAAAAACTCCGACCAGTCCGCCTGAGCCGTCAGCTGGATCGACACTACCGCTTTCTCCACAAGATCGGTCGAACTCTCCGTCCACATACCAAGTACATATAACGTCAGCCAAATACCAAAAAGAAACGCTGCCACCCTGTCCCCCGCCTTTTCTGCTTAATCGATTTCTCCAGTATAACAGAAATCCCTTTCCCGCCCGCCTTTTTTTGAAATGATTCTCGTATGTTTGAGCTTTCATTTTTCCTATCCAAAGGGAAAAGTATGGAAATACAGTCGGTGTAGTGCTATACTTTAGTCCTATACATACGTGTATGCACATTTTTGATGTAAGGTGGAGATGACATGATTTTTCGAACACTGCTTATCGTCTTTCTTCTTCTGTCCGTTTCGGTTTCTTCAGCCGGGGCTTCAGGCTGGTGGACACTTTATGAAGATGGAAAACGGGCCGTTGATTCCGGCCAGCTGGACCGCGGGATTACACTTCTGGAACGGTCTGCTTCGGTTTCTGAGAAGGCGAGTACATTAAGACTTCTTGCAGAAACATACGAGCAGAAAGGCGATTACGATGCCGCTTCCGACACGTATTACCGCGAAGCCGGAGTCTACCGCCGCATGGGGGATGAAACGACGTACCAGGCGGTAAAAAATATCGCCGACCGGCTGCGGACCGACATTGAGCTGTATGCCCGGGAAGACGGAACAGCGCAGGCAGGCAGCCGCGCGCTTCATGAACCGGCTGCCGGTATGTACGCCGGCGCCTATGTCGATGCGGAAAAAGAAGTTTCCAGTCACGACCGGTTCCGTGAATTCAACGAAACGACCGGGAAACAGCACGCCATTTTCTTCTCGTATCATTCTCTCGGCACACCGTTCCCTTCCGGTACAGCAGAGAAAATTAAGGAAGCGGGAGGAGCGATGCAGATTGCGCTCGAACCGAACAGCCGTCACCCGCTGTCGTCTGTTCAGGATAACGAGTACCTGCGGCAATTTGCTGTGGATGCGCAGAAAGCGGACATTCCGGTATTTATCCGTTTTGCGTCCGAGATGAACGGCTCCTGGGTGTCCTGGCATGGAGATCCTGCGCTGTACAAGCGCTCGTTCCGCACGATGGCTGAAGTCATGCACCGCGATACCGACAATGTCGCCATGGTCTGGTCGCCGGCAGCTTCCCCGGCAGAGCGGATCGACGCCTACTATCCAGGCGATGATGCCGTCGACTGGGTCGGGCTGAATATTTATGCCACGCCTTACTTAAACGCAGATTTGAATCAGGAAGCATTCAACAGGGATCCACTGGACAGACTGGCTCCATTTTACGAGAAATATGCACAATCCAAACCGATGATGATTTCGGAATTTGCGGCAAGTCATTTTACGGCTGCCGGCAGTCAGGACATGACAGCATATGGGACGATGCGGATGCGTGCTTTTTACCACGGGCTGCAGATGCGCTTTCCGAACGTTCATGCCATCCACTGGTTCAGCATGAACCCAATGGGCAATCAGAATGTGCCGGTGGACCGCCGAAGGAATAACTTCAGCCTTCTGGAGAACACCTCCATGCTGAACACGTACCGCAATATCATGAAAGATTCCTACTTCCTGCCGGAGGTGGCAGCATCCCAGGATACGGCGGTCGTTTCGCCGCTTGAGAACACGCGCGTCCACGACACGCTGCAGGTTCAGACGCACGCAAAAACGTACGATCCGTTCATTCAAAAAGTGTTCTACAAATTAAACGGCGAACGTTATCAGACGGCCGGTTCGTATCCTTACTCGATTCAGGTAAACCGCGGTGATTTACGCGAAGGCCGCAATGTGCTGGAAGCAGTCGTTTACGACAGTGCAGGACGTATTGCCGGACGCGAATCTGCTGTTCTTTATCAGGGGCCCGACCGCGGGTCGTTCCAGGAAAAGCAGCTCACCCTGTACACCGGTGACAAACGTGCCTACACGAAAACAGGCGCCGAGCAGCTTCTGGAAGCTCCGTTTATCGAAAAAGGAACGACGCTCGTGCCACTCCGCTTCATTTCGGAAACGTTCGGAGCGGATGTCGGCTGGAATCAGCAGGCGAAGCAGATTTCCATTTCCTCCGGAGAAAAGGAAGTTCTCCTGACTGCCGGAAGCCGCACGGCGCAGGTCAACGGCACTGCTGAAACACTGCTTCAGGCACCACAGATTCAGCGCGGCGTGACGTTTGTACCGCTGCGATTCATATCCGAGACCCTCGGGCACAGCGTCGGTTACGAAGCACCCGGAACCGTGCACGTCTACCCTTAACACGCACAGGCCGGCCGGGTGAGCCCCTCCCTGCCGCTTCATGAAAACGAAGACGAAAAAAGGATGTCCGAATGGGCTCAGGCCCGCGGACATCCTTTTTTGTTCTGCACGTATGAAGACAATTCCTACTTATTGCTCCAGGAAGCTACTTCTTCTGCACGGGCCATGGACGGCGCCGTACCGGCACGTGTAACGGACAAGGCTGCTGCAACATTCGCTTTGTAGCAGGCTTCTTCCACCGACGGCTCTGTGCCGAGGTAGTGGGCAAGTGCTCCGTTAAACGCGTCTCCCGCACCGGTCGTATCGACCGCGTCCACTTCGATGCCCGGAATCAGCCTGCCTTCCTGCCCCTGCTCCAGCAGATAGCAGCCTTTTTTTCCAAGTGTAATAATGACGTTTTCCACACCCATCTGCTGTATGCGGCGGGCAGCGTGGTCCGCAGTTTCTTTATCCGTAACGGTTACTCCGGTCATGCCCTCTGCTTCCGTTTCATTCGGTGTAGCATACGCTACTTTCTGCCAGACTGCCTCCGGCACCGGATGATAGGGCGCCGGATTTAAAATGACCGGCTTCCTATGCTCTCCGGCAAGCCGTACGGCTTCTTCGACTGCTTCGATCGATGTTTCCAGCTGCACGAGGACATAGTCCGATGACGCAATGGCGGCGTCCGCCTGCTGCACTTCATCTGCGGACAGCGTGCCGCATGCACCAAGCGTCACCACGATCATGTTCTCACCCTGATCGTCCACGGCGATGATCGCCGCTCCGGTCGCTGCATCCGGCGTCACTGCTACGTACTCACTGCGGATTTTTTCTGCCTGAAAATTGCGGACGGCCTCTTCACCGAAAACGTCTTTTCCTATTTTCGTCACCATCGTAACGTCCGATCCGAGCCGGGCAGCTGCCACTGCCTGGTTGCCGCCTTTTCCGCCCGGCCCCATCGTAAACGAGCGGCCGATAACGGTTTCCCCCGGCCGCGGGAGTTTTTCCGTACGGCCGGTTAAATCTGTGACATAGCTTCCGATCACCGTAATTCTGGCCATTGTACCACCTGCTTATCTGGTTTCAATTTCATCGACATTTTCTTCTGTAACGAGCTGATTCTCCAATGTTATCATTTCTTCTACTTCTTCTCCATTCAGGTGGTCGATCGCTGCATGCACTACATCGCGCCCGAGGAAGTACGGGGGCTCGGCGATCGTTGCTTCCATTCTGCCTTCACGGATCGCTTCCATGGCAGGGTCGATTGCATCCGTACCGATCAGGATCATTTCGTCCAGTCTGCCTGCTCCTTCAATCGCCGAGAGCGCACCCATTGCCATTTCATCATTTGCAGCATAGACAGCATCAATGGAATCGTTCGCCTGAAGGATATCTTCCATGACCGTCAGTGCTTCCCCGCGGTCAAAGTTGGCCGACTGGCTGGCGATAATTTCAATTCCGTCAAATTCAGATACATGCTCATTGAACCCTTCACTTCTGTCACGGCCGACGTTGGTTCCGAGAATGCCCTGCAGCTCCACAACATTTCCTTCCTCTTCAAGCGTATCTGTTACAAATTCTCCGGCGATGTTCCCGGAGCGGAGCGCGTCGAATCCGACGTGGGAGACAACTTCACCGCCTGAGGCCTGTCTGTCCACCGTCAGTACCGGAATGTCCTCATCGTTTGCCATCATGACAATCTGCTGGGCCGCATCGCTGTCCACCGGGTTCAGGATGAGTACGTCCGGATCCTGGATAAGGAGGTTTTCGACATCAGATGCCTGCTGGGCTGCGTCGCCCTGGGAATCCGACGTAATAATTTCCATTCCTTCTTCTTCCGCTGTCTCCACTGCCCCGTCATTTAAATCGACGAAAAATGGATTGTCGAGTGTATTCATCGCAAGCGCAATCGTGAAGTCTCCGCCGTCGGCTGCTTCGCCGCCGTTTCCTTCATTGGCTTCCGCATTTTCCTCCCCGGCATCATTTTCAGGAGCTTCTTCATTTCCGGCGTTCATTTCTTCCGTGTTTTCTGCATTACCGGCGCCATTGTCTGTGCCTGTCTGATCATTTCCTTCTCCGCCATTATCTCCGCAGGCTCCAAGAAGAAGCCCGGCTCCAGCTGCGATCGACAAAAGTCCAACTCTTTTTTTCATGGTAAATCCCCCTGTAATTATCGATTTAATTTTGCAAGCTTACTATCCAGCAGTACGGCTGCTAAAATGACGGCACCTTTTGCAATCTCCTGATAAAACGGCGATACGTTGGCGAGGTTCAAAATATTGTCCAAAACCCCCATGATCAGTGCACCGATCAGCGTTCCGATAACACCCCCTTTACCACCAGTCAGTCTCGTCCCGCCGATAATAACGGCGGCGATCGCATCCAGCTCGAGCATCGTTCCCGCATTCGGCTGGGCCGACATCAGTCTGGACGTATAGATCATGGCAGAGACCGCCGCAAACATACCCGTCAGACTGTATACGAATATCTTCACCCGGTCGACGTTAATTCCGGCAAGACGTGCGGCTTCTTCATTACCGCCGACGGCGTAAATGCTCCGCCCGAACGTCGTGTTTTTCAGCACCCAGTACATGATGAGGAAAATGACGCCCATAATCACGACCGGTACCGGAACCCCTAACAGCGTGCCGCTTCCAATCACACGGTAGGAAGCATCGTTAATGATCGTCGGGCTGCCCCCGGTTAATACGAGCGTGAATCCTCTGGCGATAACCATGACCGCCAGTGTCGCGATAAATGGCGGCACATTGCCTTTCGAGATTACGACACCGTTGAACGCCCCTATGATCAGTCCGGCAATCAGACAGACGAGAATGGCAATTGGAATCGGCATCCCCGCCGTCATCACACCGGCAACGACAGCTCCAGTCAGCGCCATCACCGAACCGACAGATAAATCAATTCCTGCCGTCAAAATGACGAGCGTCATACCGACCGCGATAATACCGACAATCGACACCTGCCTCATGACGTTAAACAGGTTTGTCACCGTAAAAAAGGCGTCGGATATAAAACTCGCAATGACGAGAAGCAGAAGGAAAATAATAAAGACACGGAACTTATCAACGATCAGCAGTACATTCACCCAGGAATTGCTTTGTGTTTTATCCATTGCTGCCACCCCCGATTGCATACTCGAATATCTTCTCCTGGGTTGCTTCCTGCCTGTCCAGTTCACCGGAAATCCGACCGTCGCTCATGACGAGAATCCGGTCCGCCAGTCCCAGCACTTCCGGCATTTCTGACGAGATGAGCACGATCGCCATCCCCTCCTCTGCAAGCCGTTCAATCCGCTTGTAGATTTCCGCTTTCGCGCCGATGTCTATTCCGCGCGTCGGTTCATTTAAGATGAGCACTTTCGGATTGGTCTGCAGCCATTTTCCGAGCACGACCTTCTGCTGATTTCCTCCGCTCAGCTGATTTACTTCCACCTGCGGCGAAGATGCTTTGATTGCCAGGTTGCCGAACCAGACATTCACAACTTCATTCAGCTGCTTTTTCGGAAGAACGCCCCTCTTTGACAATAGCCGGTAGTTCGGCAGAAGGATGTTTTCCGCCACCGATAAATCCAGAACGAGCCCTTCGCTTTTCCGGTCATCGGTAACGAGCGCCAGCCCTGCATCGATCGCGTCTTTCGGTGTCTGAATCGTGCTGCCGTTTACCTGCACCTTCCCACTCTCCAGCTTATACAGGCCGAACAGCGCCCTTGAGAGCTCCGATTTCCCGCAGCCCATCAGTCCGGCGATGCCGAGAATTTCTCCTCCGGCTACGGAAAAATGAATGTCTTCCAGCTGATGTTTTACATGGAGATGTTCCACCCGGAGAACTTCCTCTCCGGCATGATTTTTCTTCTCCGGAAACATATCCGTCAGTTCCCGGCCGACCATCATCGCAACGAGTTCATCCTGCGTCGTTTCCTCCACATGCTTCACGCCGATAAATTCGCCATCTCTCAGGATCACGGCACGGTCAGCGGCGTGCATGACTTCATTCAGCCGGTGTGTGATGAAAATGACGCCCATCCCTTTGTTCTTCAGCTCTTCCATCAATTGAAGAAGACGTTCCGTTTCCTCATTGTTCAGCGTGGCTGTCGGCTCATCCATAATCAGCAGTTCAGCATCAAATGACAGCGCTTTCGCAATTTCAATCAGCTGCTGCTCGGCAATGGAGCACTGCCGGATCGACGTCTCCGGAGCGAGATAACCGATACCGACACGCTCCAGAAGCGCCTTAGTCTTTTCCTTCATTTCATTCCACCGGACAAAACTTCCCCACTTCCGGGGCAGCCGGCCGAGAAAAATGTTTTCCATAATCGATATATCCGGCAGAAGGTTGAATTCCTGATGAATAATACTGATCCCTTTATGCTGCGAATCCGACGGCGAATCAATTGTTACTTCTTCTCCATCAAGATAGATACTTCCTGACGTTGGCTCGTGGACGCCTGCGATGATTTTCATGAGTGTTGATTTGCCGGCGCCGTTTTCGCCAAGAAGGGCTACAATCTCTCCCCGGTCGATTTCCAGGTCCACGCCGTGAAGAACTGGAACGCGGAAAAATTCTTTTGTGATATTTTTCATCGTTAATAGCGTCATGCTGCCGATCGCTCCTCTCAGTACACCACGCCTCCGCATAAAATCACGTTGGCATACGGGGTAAATTCGCCGGATCTGACCGTTCCCATCGCCGACTGCGTCCGTTTTTTAAATGAATCATGTGGAATATACGTTGTTTCCACCCCGGGAAACCGTTCCAGAATCTGTTTCTCCATCTCCGGGCTCGCCTGCTTAATTTCTTCCGCCAGAATAATCTTTTCCACTGAAAAGCTTTCCGTCACCCCGTCCAGAACGTCCAGAAAGGCAAGCTGCCCTTCTTTCAGTGCAAAATCGATATGATACGGCAGGTCCGGTGGTATCGGCAGCCCTGCATCGGTCACGACGATTTCGTCCGTATGTCCGGATGAGGCAATGAGTTTATTCAATTCAGGGTGGAGCAGACCTTCTTTTTTCATGGGGAATTCCTCCTTTAATAAGTAAACGAAGAAAATAAGTCCGGATCATGTGAAAATGTAAACGTTTAGATTTCAGCGCAGACGTTTACTGGAATCCCGGATAACGAGGGAAGGTGAGAGAATGTATTCTCTTTTCGCGCTTTCTCCCTTTTTCTCCATCCGGTTTTCAAGATACTGAAACGCGATGGCCCCGAGGTGCTTCATCCTCCGGGAAACGACCGTCAGCGCCGGTTCCATAAACGTTGCCACTTCAATGTCATCAAATCCTGCAAAGCCAATATCTCTGCCGATTTTCCAGTCCAGCTCCCGCATGGCTCTGATCGCCCCGAGACTCATAAAGTTGTTGCTCGAAAATACCGCATCCGGCTTTCTCTTCTGACTGTAAAGGTTCTTCACCTGCTCATAGCCGCTCCCCTGCATGAAATCGCCATCGCATACGAAGTCCGGCTGAACAGGGATTCCGTTTGCCTCCAGTGCCTTTACGTACCCTTTATACCGCTCCAGTCCCGGCGTTGTATTCTGCGGCCCGCGGATGATGGCGATATCTTTAAACCCCTCTTCAATCAGGTGGGAGACAGCTTCAAATGCTCCTTCACGATTGCCGGATAGAACCGTATCCACATCATACTGCTTCAACGGACGGTCTACGGCTACGACTGGAATCGATGACTTCATAAACTCATTTAAATGGGTGCCATTTTCCTGAGCAGTTGTAATAATCAGGCCGTCGATTCCTCTTTCCAGGTAGTGGGTTAATATCTGCTGCTCCAGCAGCAGATCCTCTCTCGTGCTCGTGACGATCGGAAAGAATCCCGCCTGGATTGCAGCCTCCTCCACGCCGGAGATGACCTGGGAGAAAAACGGGTTCGTGATATCCGGGACAATCACGCCGATCGTTTTTGTTTCTTTCCGCACCATACTTCTTGCAATCGCGTTGCGTACGTAGCTCAGCTCCTCGATCGCCTTTATAATACGTGCTTCCGTCTCCGGCTTCACTCCGCCCTGGGCATTTACCACCCGCGAAACAGTGGCGGAGGAAACATTCGCTTTTCTGGCTACATCCAGAATGGTTGCCTTCTTTTTCACTGCGTCACCTGCTTTAAAATGTAAACGTTTAGATTAAGCGCTTACATAAAGAGTAGCAGGGTCTTTCTAACCTTTCAAGTATTATTTTAAATTTTCTCACATTTAGGTCTTTTATATTGAAAGTATCTTTAGCTGAGACGCCCATCTCTACTCGTTCTTTCGTGGTATGTTTGTCACTCTCTGGACATAAAAAAGCTCCTCCGTTAGCAGACTTCGAGAAATATTTTCTCTGTCCACTATAGGAGGAGCACATGATGATAAGGGGCTCTTTTCGTTCTCATTCTGGTTCAGCCTCTGTGGTCTACATTTTAAAGAAAAGCGCTCAAGAGAGCTTTTCTTTGCTTGTAATTTACTATGCTGTTACTTTCTTTCGACGGCCGATCATCATAACTCCACCAGCGAGTGCCGTAAATAGGCCGATCATCGCGTAAAGCGGTCCGTTGGATGCTGTGTCTGCCATCTCATCGCCGTTCATTTCGTCAGCCATTTCCAACTGACCACGAATTTCTCCATCCGGGAACGTTTCTGTATGAAGGTTCACGTAGATGTTACCTCCTACGAGTGCCTCAGAAAACTCTTCCCAGCTTAAGTCGCCTACTAAATCATCTTCAGTTAATGTCCCTGAAGCAACTTCCCCGTCATAGTCCATTACTTCTTCATTTTCGAAGAGGAAAAGTTCTACAGGACCATCTTCTCCGCGCGGACCACTATGTAAGTGACCAGCGAGTGTATCAGTCAAACCGTGAGCTTCTACAGTAAAATCCAAAGATTCGCCATCGTCACTTACTTCGACATGGGCCTCTCCAGTTGCTTCACTGTCTACATCCATGACTTCTTCTTCCGGGCTCAGGTCAGCCATAAATTCCTGTCCCTCGTGTGCTGCCGATACTGCTCCTGTAAATCCTGCAAACGCTACCGCTGATGCCGTCGAGACTGCAAGCACTTTTTTCATTTTACCCGTTCTCCTCTCTATTCCAATAAATTTGAAAAGAAATTTTAGTTAAAAAATTCCTCTCCTATCCCAGCAAACGCAGAGAAAAGGAAAACGGATCACTTTTAACGCAACTTTTTTTAGGAATTAGAGGATGCGTTTAACAGATTATAGACAAAGTCGATTTTTATGCATAGTTATGACGTTTCGGTAATAGAAGCCTTCGCCGCTCTACTGCAGCAGCATGTGGCAGGCTCGTCTTCAGCACCTGGGAGCACTGTCCAGCTGCAGGTGCAGATCGAAGAAAGGCACTGAGCTCTGGAATTTTCAGTGGGTCCTGCGACAAAGCATGTATGGTGCAGAAATGATATTATCTGCACCTGGATAATGCTTCATGCCCGGCTGGAAAACGCTTCGAATTTTATACTTTCTAAAAAAAACATGCTTCCGGCGCCCTGTTCAGGGACATCGAAAGCATGTTTTCCATTCATTCGTCATTCATTTTGATTCTGCTGGTTCCTGCGTTACCGGATAATATCTTCGATCGTTTTACCAAGTGTGTTTAAGTATTGATCGCCAAGCTCCATGTTGCTTAACAGAACAACCGTATACGGCTGACCATCTTCACGCTTCAAAAAGGAGCGGAAGCCGGTCGTCGAGCCGACGAGCTGGGACACCCGGCCGGAGGAAGGGTTGTATACCTGCCATCCATACCCCCAGGTCCCGGCATGACGCTGGAGCATTCTCTCGACGGCATCATCACTGATAATCGTGCCGTCACGGATCGCATCATCAAATTTCAGCAGATCTTCCACGGATGCATAAAGCGAGCCGGAAGCGCCGCGGGCGGCGAAGTCACGGTTCACGGTGCGGAACCTTCCGTTATCCAGACGGTAGCCGACAGCCCGGCGGTAAGGGTGGACCGTATTAATATCAAATCCTGAATTCAGCATATCTGCACGCTCAAAAACATGCTCTTCAATATAATCCCCGTAGGACATGCCGGTCACCTTGGCGATAACGTCCCCCATCAGCTGGTAGCCGATATTGCTGTAGCGCTGGCCCTCCCCTGGTTCATAGACGAGTGTGCCGATCGTTTTATCGCCGTTCGGGTATTCCCACGGGTATCCCGACGTATGGGTGAGAAGCTGCCGCAGCGTTACTTCCTCGGCATATTCTACATCCGGAAGGTAGTCACCCAGCCTGTCATCAAGATCAATGCGTCCTTCCTCTTCCAGTTTCATCGCAGCCATGCCGGTCATGCCTTTCGTAACAGATGCAATGGCAAAGGAGGTATCTGTTCCGTTCCGTATGCTTCTGCTCCGGTCCGCATAGCCGTAGCCGTCAGCGGTAATGACGTCTCCCTCTTTTTTCACAGCAGCCGCTCCGGAGAACTGACGGCGCTCTGTCATACGCTCGAGGAGGGCATCGATCATCTGTCCTTTTTCTCCGTCCGTTATTCCCGGACGCATCAGGAATACATCGCCGGTAAGCTGAATCCAGTGAACGCGGTGGTTCAAAATCTGGGAAACTTCACGCAGACCGATCATGGAGCGGCCGTTAATAATTCTCGGCGGATTATCGAACCGCTTTCTCTGGCCATTGTACGTATATGTATCGCCATTAAAAGAGAAAGTCAGCATGCTCCCGTCTCCGGTGCAGGAGGCTGTTTTACTGGACTGCTGCCACCCGATCTGATAATCGAGCGCGTTACAGAGCCCGCGCAGCTCGATATAATTCGTTCCCCGGATCAGTACCGGATCCTCGTCAAACTGAGCGATCCCATCGTTTACAAACACACTTCGAGCCGCTGCATCCGCCTCTGTGCCATAGACAAAGGTAACGGTCATGACAGCGGCAAGAAGAGAGAAAATATACTTCACACTCAACCCTTCTTTCCACCTTCAATATATTGCAGAATAGATGCCTGCTTCTACCATTTTTTACTACCCTTCGTATTATAATTGAAAACCTGGTTTACGGCTATGACGTTTTACGTTTTGTGACAAAATGTAAGGCGTTTGTAATATACATTTTAGGAGTCTGCTTTCAACAGAGGAAAGAGGGAGTGTACCTGAAAGGTAAAATCACCCTGCAGAAGCGGAAACGCTTCGCTGCAGGGCGATTATTTACATATTTTCTTTAATAGCTGATACTGGTATACCAGCCGCGTGTTCGCTGCGGTACGGTTCCACCCAGCCATTTCTGATGGCATGGACGACGACGCCTGTACGATCCGTGGTCCCGATGACCCGGATTAAATTGCTGATATACCGCTTCACTGTTTTTACCGAATAATAAAGGTCATCGGCAATTTCTTTCGTGCTGCGTCCATCCAGGAGAAGCTGAAGAATGTTCAATTCAGCATCCCGGAGCGGCACATCCACCCGCTCCCGCTGGAGCAGAAACCGCTCCACGGGGGCAAGACGCTGCTTTTTCCGTTTCACTTCAGAAGCTAGAAGGTAGTTCAGCTCCGGTTCCAGAAGAAACGGGTAGTCTGCAAGAATTTCGATCGCACGCCCTGCATACAATAGAAATTTCTCGAGTGATACCAGGCCGGCGACCGGCGTATACAAAATGTCAGCCGATGCTTCCAGATTTTCCGCCGGTGTAATAAATACGATCTTTTTCGTCGACCAGTCAATCAGGTGTTCTCTCCGCTCTTCCTCTTCAATTAATCCAATCGGATCACAGCTGAATATAAACAGGGCATCAAATGTCGATGCATACGGTTCATTATCATTCGTTACGAAATCAAACTCGACGTTTTCCGGTGCTGCTACGCCTTCAAAATGGTGTGCATACGATTCTTCCCGGCACACTAATAATACCCGGCGTTTCTCTTCTGCTGCTGGTCCCATGCTGTCCCTCCCCGTGCCTGTACAATCATTAAACGTTTCTGTAACACTATTGTAAACATAGATGAATCGCTATTGCCAGCCGTTCGGCAGAAAAATGACGTGTTTTTCAAGTTTTCTTTCGTTTTTGTCACTTTTTTCACGTTATCTTACCTATCTGGGTTTGTCTGTCAGACAGCTTACATGCCGTTTTTCCTTTGCCGGGCAGCAAAAAACTGCCGCAGAAAGCAGTTTAAGCTTTCTGCGGCAGTTTCGTCCGGGTCTCCGGACAGGCAGCCGGCCTGCCTCGTTATCCTGTGAAATCTTTCGGTGTATACGTCATAATCTGCTTTGCAAACTGCAGCACATGCAGCGTCCGGGTATATTGATTCTGAACTGTCACCGGGGAAACCGGCAGATCCTCTGACGTGCCATCTCTCATCCACAGCCTGCTGATCCCGCCGGCGCGGTCCTCCACCTGATGAAGATGCTGGGAGATAATCCAGCAGCACTCTCTGCTCGTTGGGGAATGGGTCGGAAACGCGGCAATTCCTTTCTGCTCAAATAGAAGCACCGGAATCTTTTGGCGGTACTTTAAAAAATACATAACAGCTTTCACACGCCCTTCGTAAGACGCAAAGCCGTAATGGCAGCTCCGCCGGATGATGGCAAACGGGGATTCTTCCACGTGGAAAGTACGGCCTTTCTCCACCACCATGGTTCCTCCTTCCGGACGAGCGGCAGGGCGCAGCAGCTGGGTTGCATCAGATACAATATACAGTTTTTTCATCGTCAGTCTCCTTTTGTCAGTTTCAGTAGTAGGTTGTAGTTCTGCGATCAGTAGAATTGTAAGGAATAGACTGTACTGCCTTTTATTATCATAGCTAATCTCGAAATAAACTGCAATTCATTTTTTGAAAAATGAATTTTTTTAAATTGGCAGCAAACACTGTTTTTCCTCCGTGCGTATTCGTTGTTTCACTGATGAACCGGAAGCGTTTCTCCAGGCGGACCGCCTCGTTTACCGGTTCGCAGAATGCGGCCCGGCAGAGATATAGTCGTTTTACCGCGGAATACCGGAGCGGCCGCTCCTCTGGAGAGAAACACTGTGCATACTCTGTCATTTGAAGAAACGTTAAGTCAGTTTGAGCCGATGATTCATGAATTTATCCACCGTTACCGCCTGTACCGCCAGAAAGACGAGGCATTGCAGACAGCCCGAATTGCTTTGTATTATGCGTGGAATGAATTTAATCCGAAAAAAGGAGATTTCGCACCCTACGCCTCTTCTTATATCCGTGGATACCTCCGTCATCAGCTGACCCGCAGCACCCGGCTTCAGGAAAGAAGTGTGAGTATGGACCCGTTCACGATGGATATCCATACGGCAGAAGAAGACATCCTGCATTCCAGCATCGCTATACGAAGTGTCATTGACTCCTTACCAATATCCACCCGGGAAAAGGAGTGGCTTTCTCTCTATGTACTGGAGGGAGCCGGCCCTTCTGAAGCCGCCCGGCAAATGAACATCAAGCCGGGTACAGCCGCCTCGCTCCGTAAATCAGCGCTCGCAAAAATACGAAAGCCCTCGATTCAAAGTGATTTCTAAAGCTATTCTTTAAAGATAGAAGGGGAGGGAAACCGGCTTTCTTCCTAAAACAACAGCTGCCGGTACCATTCACCGGCCGCTGCTGTTTATTAAGCTGGGGAAAAGCAAGCGGCGGAGGCACTTGTTGCATCCTGTTAGTTACATAGGCATTTATGCATCGTTGTATTATTTTTTGTATGGTTCTATTGATGAATCCTCTCGTTTTTCCATAGTATTCAGAAAAATACCATGATAATTTGACATATATAATACTTCTACTTTTAAAGGAGGCCCTATGCTAGAAGCTGTCTCGCAGAAAAACGTTCTGCTCTTGTCCCGACATTCTGATACACCGGCACGGCTGCCAGAGCTGCCGCCGGAAATGAAGCTCCACACCGAGACTCCCGCGGATGAACCTGATATCTGTCTGGTGTACGCAGAAACGATCGAAGAAGCACTGGACTGGCTACATACGATTCAACAGACAACATCCCGCCCTCCAGTCCTTCTTCTGCCTCGTACAGACGAGCAGGAGGCACTGCTTTTAATGAAGAAACCTCTTGCTGGACTGATCACCCTTGATTGGCTTCATCAGGAAACCGACCGGATTTTCTCCATGTTGCACAGCGGTGAATTTCTGCTGGACCCGGCATTCTATCAGCCGCTTGTTAAAGCAACTATCCAGCTGCGGCGCAGAACACAGCCGATCACCCGCTTTTACCTCGATGAAGAGGCGGTGGATCCGGCACTGTCCAGAACGGAAAAGCAGATTCTTCTGCACCTCGCCAACGGCTGTAATACGGAAGCGATAGCTGAAGAAATGTTTTATTCACCAAAGACAGTCAAAAGTTATATCAGCCGCCTGATCCGGCACCTCCATGCACCGGACCGCACAGCTGTCGTACTGCATGCCATCCGCAGCAACTGGCTGATTGACGAGCGCGGCTCATCATGACAAAATCGCTTCCCGTTTCATCGCTGTTCTACTAAGATTTTCGAGACAGTGTGAACTGCTTAACAGTTTCTCTTCCCCCTCCCTGGCATACTTATGTCAGAGGAGGGATTTTTGTGGAAACGAATGCTGCTTTATATCACTCAACAAGCGCCCCTGTCCCTTTCATGAACTTTCCTGCATTCCCTGTGGATAATGCATCTGTGTCCTGCATCCGTGCGGACACCGTGGTACTTTTGTTTGCAGACAGCCAGAAACAGCTTGAACAGGATCTGGATGCTTTTGCACCGGATAAACCGGTGCTGGTCATCACCCCGGATGACTGTGCCGCCCAGGCATTCAGCTTTCTGCAGCTGCCGCTCAGCGGTCTGACTACCCTGACCTATTTCCAGCATCATGCAGAAGAGCTTCTCTACCAGGTTCAAAAATACGGCATGGCAGTAGAACCGCAGTTTGTACGTCATGCAGCCCGCGTGATTGACGCGGAACGAAAAGCAGCCCTTCCGATCGCCAGAATGTACCTGCATGCTGAAAAAGCAGCTTCCGTGTTCACCCAAAGAGAACAGAAAATGATCAATCTCCTGCTGAACGGCGTTTCCACGTCAGATATCGCCCGGGAGCTTCATTACTCCCCCCTGACCGTCAAACGCTATATCAGTGATATGGTTTCCCGGCTGAATGCCGGAGACCGGGTCAACTTCATCCGAATCCTCATGCTCCGCGGCTGGATTGTGCAGGAGAAAGAGTGGAACGGAACATCTTATGCATCAACGGACTAGGAAGTTTTCACATTCATGCTTCAATAGAGAATGCAGCATTAGGAGAAACACCACGATGTGAATGTCTGTCCATATGACGAAAACCAAAAAACCGGACGATCACGAAACGCTGAGCGCGTTTTATATGATCGTCCGGTTTTTTCATTCGAATGAAGACCTTATTTCTGAATAAACATCTGCACATAATACCGTTCGCCGTTTTCCTCATAGTAGCCGACGCCGATATGCGTGTAATCGCTCTTCAAAATGTTTTCACGATGACCGGTACTGTTCATCCATGCATCCACGGCGGTCTGCGGATCCTGGTAGCCTCTGGCGATGTTTTCCCCTGCGGACTGATACTCGATTCCATCCGCCTGAAGCATATCAAATGGCGAGCCGTATTCAGGGGACTCATGGGCAAAATAGTTATTAACATGAAAGTCTTCCGCCTTTTTCATCGCTGTCGCTTCGACAGCACGGTCACGCCCAAGCGGTTCGAGGCCGGCAGCCTCCCGTTCCGCATTTGTTCCTTCAATGACCGCCTCTACCTCTGCATTATAAAGAGGCGTTTCACCGCCGATCGCTGTGCCGTTTACTGCCCGGTCCAGGAAAACAGCTGTCTGGGCTCTCGTCACCGGCTCATCCGGAGAGAAGCGGCCTGCTTCTGTTCCGGCAGCAATTCCTTCCGAAGCCAGAATACTGATATAGTCCGACGCCCAGTGGGAATCGGGCACATCAGTGAAAGAAGAACTGCTGCTGCTCTGAATATCTAAGCCTTCGACCAGAATTTTCGCCATCTCTGCGCGTGTCAGTTCATCATCCGGACGAAACCGGGTATCTGCTGCGAATATGCCTTCTTCCACCAGTCCATAAACAAACGGCGCATCATTTCTTGATGTATCTACATCTTCAAATCGATGAGTTGTTGTTATTTCTCCACCCGTTCCCAGGTAGCGGCCGAAAATATAAGCACTCTCGCTCCGGCTCACTTCCCTTTCCGGCTGAAACGTGCCGTCCGGATAGCCTGTAATGACCCCTTCACTGCTCCACGTCTCCACTGCGCTGGATGCCCAGTGTCCGTCTGCATCGGAAAAAGAGGAAGCTTGTACGCCTGCTGGAAACAAGACAATACCTGCGGCCAGAATCGTCAATAACAGTTTCATTGTGATCCCTCCAGTCAATTGTCGGTTAGTATAACACAGGATCTGTGTTTTTCTATATGCTTAATGACACAGGAGGAAAAGCTCATTCACCCGCCCCTGCCGTCAATTTCGGATGATAATGTAAATCATATAAAGAAGATAAGCGAGAGCAAGCACAGCCCCTTCCCGCCTGCCGATCCGTAAGCCTGTCGAAGCAAATACGAGAAGCAGTGCGGTAATAACAAGCATAAAAATAATGTCCACTGCAATCTGCGGGCTTGTCACGAGCGGAGCAATCGTGCCGGCTGCCCCTAAAACGAAGAAAATATTGAAAATGTTACTCCCGACAATGTTTCCGACAGCTATGTCCGCTTCCTTTTTCAGTGCGGCAGTCAACGATGTTATCAGCTCCGGGAGCGACGTACCAGCCGCGACGATCGTCAAACCGACAAGCGTTTCACTCATACCGAGGTCAAGCGCGATGACAACGGCATTTCGAACGACGATGTCTCCACCGATCACAACCGCTGCCAGGCCGCCTATCGTTAACAGGCTCTGCTTCCAGAGTGGTCCTTCCGGAGGCGGCCCGGCGTCCGGTACCCCCTGCTCCGCACGGCCTTTTCTGGCTGTTTCAATAACATAATATAAGAACACCGAAAAGAAGAGCAGGAGAAGCAGCCCATCCCCCCGTGTAATAACAGTTTCCTCTGTCTGCTGCAGAAACCGGTCCCCGACCATGACAAGCAGAGCCGCTCCTGCAAGAAATGTGAAAGGAATCTCCTTTTTCACCGTTTCACTCTGCACGAGAAGCGGTGAAACAAGGGCGGTCACCCCCAGAATCAGAGCAATATTAAAAATATTGCTGCCGACTGCGTTACCGACCGCCACTCCGGCATTTCCTTCCAGTGCAGCGGAAATACTGACTGTCGCCTCCGGTGCGCTTGTCCCGAATGCTACAACCGTCAGCCCGATCAGGAGCGGAGATACACGAAGCCCTGCTGCAATCGAAGACGCCCCGCGGACGAAATAGTCCGCTCCCTTAATCAATAGTACAAACCCAACTGCCAACAGCAGATAGCTCATAACTGCCTCCTCTTATCCTTTTTCTTCTTATATCATAATCCAAAATAAGCCTTTCTGCTATTGCATTCAACGTGATTCGAATATAATACATATATTATACATATTTTTACTTCTGATCATGTATTTAGATGCTTTAATATAACATAAAATCCCTTTTATATTTTATTATGTAAACTAATGTTGATTTACGTTTCTGATATATAGTATATTTAAACTAGTTCTTTTCTGTTTACAGAGACTCCTTTTCACTCTGAGAAAAGCACATCCGGCGCTGTATTTCATGAAAAGGGGCCGCAGGTTTTCTATGGCCGATCATCTTTCCATTTCATCCAGTTTATTCGCTGCAAGGAATCACACCAGGATCTCAACCACCCCCTGCGCCGGGATTTTTTACTCCGCTCTCCCTCAGGACTTTTCTACCTTATCTTCCATTTCATCCAATTCTGCGTTTAAACCTGTGTTTCATGGAAATAATATTCCATAAGGAGGGGATGACGTTGAACCATTTCTGGAAATCTACGGCAGCAGGCCTTACTGCTTTCTTTATCGCCGGAACAATCACCTCGGCTTCCACACCTGCTGTCACAATGAATGACGACGTACTTTCGTTTGATCAGCAGCCATTTATTGAACAGGGACGGACGTTCGTGCCAATGCGGGCCATTTACGAAGCATTTGGCGCCGAGGTACGCTGGGATCAGGACAGTCAGACAGTCACTGCCTTGAAAGATGGGGAGCGGCTGCGTATGACTATCAGCGAACCTGAAGCATCTGTCAACGGGGAAACGGTATACCTTGACGCCCCGCCTCAGCTTACAGAGAAAAACCGCACGATGGTTCCGCTCCGTTTTATCAGCGAAACATTCGGTGCAGAGGTCCGGTGGGATGCGGAAGCAGGCATCGCCCGTCTGTATGAAGAGGACATTCCTTCACCGGACGCTGATTCCCTGGAAGAGAAGGGCCGCATGATTCAGGAAATCACTGCAGAAGCGGTATTTCTCGAAGAGCCCTTTGACCAGGCCGCTCAAGAGTTGAGTCCGTATGCCACTTCTTCCTACATCGATCAGGAGGCGGCCGCCTTCTATGAGGATGAAACGTTCTGCTATTCCTGCGATCAGCAGTATTTTCCATTCAATATTGCCGACGGCATTCTTTATGAGAAAGAATCTTCCGGAGAAAACGGCGTATTCATCCGGACGTATTCTGCTCCCAGCGAACTTCACCGCTCCGCTGTCTATGACTATGAGCTGATCCGTGAAGACGGCGAATGGAAAGTGGACTCGTTTGAGCCGGATTATGAGGCAGAGCTCACAA
Source organism: Alkalicoccus urumqiensis (assembly GCF_002993335.1). Classification (GTDB taxonomy): domain Bacteria; phylum Bacillota; class Bacilli; order Bacillales; family Salisediminibacteriaceae; genus Alkalicoccus; species Alkalicoccus urumqiensis. The sequence goes on from NZ_PVNS01000001.1 coordinate 95,439, forward strand.
AAACATTGTCGATGGAAGAAGCACTCTATACGGTGAAAGACAGCTACAGCAAAACGCAGGATAACCTCCAGGTCTACTACCGCGGACAGGAGGAACGGGAGTCGCAGGTAACCGGAGAAACGACAACTCATTACCAGTTTGCTGTTTACAGCGAGGCACTGCAGCAGCCGGTATGGGTCGATGCGGCGACGGGGGCTTTTGATTATCGGTAAATTGCAAAAGAATGGTAGCCAGATTCCTTCACTGCCACTATACTGGAAAACAACACCAATGAAGTCTGACTGATACAGGAGGAACACCGGATGCCGCCGAAGATTTACATGATGACTGAAACAGACACCCCCGCTGCCGTCTTTCCCGTGGCTCCTCCGCTCCAGCCGGAATTGATTACCGGTCTGGAACAGCTTCCGGATGCTCCGGCTGTCCTTTTATGGCAGACACCGAAAGCGTCGGAACGGGTACACACCATTCCCGCTTCACTCTTTCAAAAACATGCAATCGTCATGCTGCCCGACCACCAGGACATCATGAAGCATACGGCCTGCCTTCACGCTCCAATAAAAGGGCTGATCAGCTGGCAGACGTTTCAACGGTGGCCGGGCCATTTCCTGGCCATCGTTCAGAGCGGCTACCCGCTTCTGGAACCGGAGATGTCTTTCTATCTGGCCCGAACGCTGTATGAATCTAAACGAAAGAACAGCCGCATCGTTTCTGTGCAGCTGCACCCGGACAAAGCACCGCCGGACCTCACGTATATTGAACGGCTCGTGCTGGAAATGCTCGTAAACGGCGCATCCACCAATGATATTGCCCATTCACTTTACTATTCGGTCAAAACGGTTAAACGCTACATCACCCGGCTTCTCCGGAAGACGGATTCCCCGGACCGCACGACCATGGTCGTCCGTGCCTACCGCGAAGGCTGGGTGAAAGCGACTGTTTAACAGAAATGGCATGCTTATATACGAACGGGAAGCAGCAGAAACCTGCTGCTTCCCGTTCGTTGTCTGCCTCCTATATCCGTTCGTAAAGAATCCACGAGGAATCGAGCTCCCACCGCTGTGTACTCGATGCGACCCACGGCTGATCGCCGTATTCATCGATCCAGACGATCGTTTCTGTCTCCAGCCGCGCATCCAGCGCTTCCTTTACAGGTGTGAGCGCCTTCCACAGGCCGGGCTGACGGTCCGCGTCGGTCCACGGATAAAGGACGTGCAGGTAGTCATTCCCTTTCTGATCGTGGACCGCTGCTGCTGCTCGTTTTCCGTCCGGATGAACGACGATGTGCCATTCGTTCGTATTTACCGACCGGAATAACGGCTTCTCAGGCGGAAACGGATAGTAGCACTCGACAGGCATATGCCGGGTCTCGTACATTTTCTCCAGCCAGCGCCTCTTCTCATCGGAATCATGCACTTCTTTCCACGGCACGGCCTCAGCCGGCACTTCGGGGAGTGTCTGCCGCTTCCAGATGTGAAATTCCGGACCTCCGATGAGCCCGGCCTGCTCCAGCACCCGCCGCGCCGGCTTGTTCTCAATCTCTGTGAAACCGCCGATCCAGTGCGCCCCCGTCTCCTGTCCAGCCAGAGCACGGACTTCCTCCATCAGCTTCCCTGCAATCCCCCGCCCTCTGAAGCGGACATCGGTCCGCAGCCGGCCGAGCATGGCAAACGTATCTGCAGTCAGACTCCATCCTGCCGTAGCTGCAAGATGTCCTTCTTCGAACCAGCCGTACATCCGCCCGGGGCTTTCTACCAGGCGGTGGTATACATCCCGTATGTAATCTCTTCCTGCACCAAGCTCCATCCCGCAGTAAAGGTCGTAATCTTCCTGCGTCAGTCTCCGGATTTCCGCCAAAATAGTTCCTCCTCTGCTCACAGTTCTATTCCTATGCATAATAAGCCAGTTTCGTGAAAAAATCGATTCATATGCATTTTTTCTTGCTGTAAACTTTCCCGCTATAGTAAACTGAAAACCGCTCCCGCCTCGCTAAAATTCTTCTCAACGTGACATTTCACGCTTGAATATGCATAAAGAACTATAACTTTTTCAAGAAAACAACTTTTCTCAAAAAAACCACCCTTCTTCCTGCGCCTGTTCCTTTCTTCACATTGCGTCATTTAGGACTATTCCCCTGTAGAGGTGTTAACTGCTAAGCTGTTAACGTACGCTGTCCGGACAGCGAACTGAACTAAATAAAATGGGCAGCCCTGCTGAAAAGCAGGTACGCAAAGATATGGGTCGTCGATGCTTAGATAAGCATACCGATCGCCAGTCTGCGTTTGTGACCCATTCCTACTTAATGTGCAGGAGGGTTTTTTTGTATGCGTAATTGGTGGAGTCTTGTGATTTTACTGGCCGCCGCCTTCAGCTTTCTTCTTCCGGGAAGCGCCGGCGCCGAAGAATGGAAGGTCAGTGACATGAACAACTATCAGATTTTCTTTAACAATCCGAACGACGAAATCATTGAGGACATGAAAAACTTTGACCTTGTGATTATCGAACCGCAGCACTACACCCCGGAGCAGATTGCTGAAATTCAGTCCGGCGGTACGCGGGTTCTCGGCTATATCAACGTGATGGAAGCCGATAACTGGAACACGGAAGTAATGAGCCAGATGCAGGATGATGACTTTTTCTACCGCGATGGCGGGCGGATCTACTATCCGCAGTGGGATTCCTACCTGACGGATATCACATCAGAGCGGGTTCATTCCATTCTGCTCGAGCAGATTGAACGCCACGTGCAGAACAAGCAGATCGACGGGATCTTCCTGGATACGGTCGGCAACATTGACAACGAACACAGCGGCAGCGACCTAAGCGAGCAGCGTGCCGGACTGGAGCAGTTCCTGCAGAAAGTCCGTGCCCAGGTTGGAGAGGACATGCAGCTCGTGCAGAACTGGGGCTTTGACACCCTTGCCGAAACGAGCGTTCCATACGTGGATGGCATCACGTGGGAAAACTTTGAAGTGTCGACGATTTCCCAGGACAGCTGGGCCCAGTCCCAGATCGAGCGCCTCCAGCAGCTGCAGCAGGATGAGGGCATCGCCGTCCTGACTGTTTCCTTTGAAGAGGAAGCGTCCTATGAGTACGCAGCAGAACTCGGCTTCATCCACGAGCATGACCCGGATTATTACAACGTCTGGACGTATGCCGATACGAAATACCTTCCGCAGGGCAGCCCGGAAGCGGAGGAAAACGACGCTTCTGAAGAGACAGCTCCGGAAGAAGACAGCTCCACTTCCGAAGACGCGAATGAAGAAACGGACAGCGGATCAGAGGCATCCGGAGAAGAACAGCCTTCTTCCTCCGAGGAGCAGGCCGAAGAGACTGCCGTCGACCGCACAGGTCAGCAGCAGCTGTTTGACGGCGAAGCTTCCTACCGGATGTACTTTTACGGTCCGAATGAAACGATGATGGAAGAAGCCGGAAACTATGATGCGCTGTTTATTGAGCCGACTCTTTTCACCAAAGAGCAGATCGAACAGATCCAGGCTCAAGGCACACTCGTTTTCGGTCAGATTACCGCAACACAGGTATCCAGCTGGCAGTCCGGCCTTGCTGATGCCATTGATGCAGACGATGTAGTGAAGAAACTGGACAGTGAAACATCACTGATGGATCTGACAAGCAGCTCCTATCAGACCGTACTGCAGAATCATATTGATACGCAGGTTCACGACAAAGGACTCGACGGTGTGTTCTTCTCCACCGCAGCTGACCTCGAGTGGACATACGATCAACAAGATCAGCAGGCGCAGCAGAAAGCATTCGCTTCCATCGCCAAATCGATGAAAGAGCAGAACTTGTTTGTTGTGCAGTCGGACGCGTTCGAAACGTTAAAAACGCACACGTCTTCTATTGTCGACGGCGTGATCTGGACACCGTTTAACTACTCCAGCGTCAACAGCGGCTGGGCAGCTTCCCTCGCAGAAGATCTGCAGGAGCTGCAGCAGAAGCAGAACCTGGATGTATTGACCTTTTCTTCAGAAGAAGAGCAGGCTACGCACGACTACGCCCGTTCCCTCGGGTTCCAGCACGCTCATGACACCGGCGGATTTGTCCGCTGGTAACAGTAACACCGCAGCCGGCTTCTGCCGGCTGTTTTTTTGTGCAGTAACACCATTCAGAGCCTGACTGATCTTAAATCAGCACGGTCTTTCTAATGGCACATCGTTTTCTGACCGCACTTGAGGCTAAACAACATTTCTCCGTAAAGAAGCGTGGCTCCTGGAAGCCCACTATCCTGCGATTCAAACCAATTGCCGTCTCCGCTCGCGCTTTCAGCCGTTTGGCGCGGTATCAGCGTTCTGGATCTCTACACACCTCCACCATTTCTGTACAATGGAACTTCAGAAAACAGCGGTCCATTTTCCCACATTAATACATAAGTCTTCGGAATTTTTTTATTGAAATAAATGGCTTATTTAAGTGTATTAGTACCTACATATCGGCTTATAACGAATCTTCCTTTATATGTAAAAATCAACCTTAGTTATATATACCCACACACCTGTATAGGTGCTCTATTTCTCTACGCCTCTCTAAACCCGCTCTCCTGCAGGAAAAACTCCCCTTTTACCTACAATCAACTGCATTTTTATTTCAGCCAGTTTTTCGAAATCTCCACAAAAATCTCCCGCTATCGGCCTTGTGGCATAAATGGTATTACCAGATTATACCCTTTTATCATACGTTAGATATATTATGAAGGCATCACCAGTTTTTTCGTCTGCCGGGACAGCAGAAAAAAAAGAAAGAGGGGGATTCTATGCACGTAGTATTAACTGGAGGCACTGGATTCATCGGGAGCCACACGTGTGCAGCACTTATGGAAGCAGGATACGACCCGATTCTCATTGATAACCTGAGCAACAGTACCTTGGAGGTGCACCGGCGCCTGGAAGAGATGACAGGAAAAAGGATTCCGTTCATTCAGGCCGATCTCCGGGATCCCGCTTCCTACGAAGACGTATTCACCACCTACAATGTTGGAGCTGTCATTCATTTTGCCGGATGGAAAGCCGTCGGAGAAAGCGTGGAGAAACCGCTTGATTATTACCACAACAACCTCTCCGGTACACTTCAGCTGCTGTCTCTCATGGAAAAATACAAGGTCACCCGGATGGTGTTCAGCTCGTCTGCGACGGTATACGGAACGCCTCAGATTACACCGATTCCAGAGTCCCATCCACTGGAGACACTGAATCCGTATGGCCGCACGAAGCTGATGCTGGAACAGATATTACTTGACTGGTTCCACGCCCTCCCATCCATGAGAATTGCTGTCCTGCGCTATTTCAATCCTGCCGGGGCTCACCCATCGGGCGCGATCGGCGAGGTACCAACAGGCACACCGGCCAACATCATGCCGTATATCACGCAGACAGCTGCCGGCATCCGGCCGAAACTGCGTATATTTGGAAATGATTATCCGACAGCGGATGGTACAGGGATCCGGGATTACATTCACATTCAGGATCTGGCTTCCGGACATGTCCGGGCTCTGGATCATATCAATGGCAGTCCACCGATGTACGACACGTTCAACCTGGGCACAGGCAATGGCTGGAGCGTACTGGAGCTGATCCGGACGTTTGAACAGATTACCGGCCAGACCATTCCGCATACGTTCGCTCCACGCAGACCCGGAGATGTCGCCGTCTGCTACGCGGATCCTTCCAAAGCGGAATCCGTGCTCGGATGGAAGGCGGTGCATACGCTAGAAGATATCTGCCGCGATGCCTGGAGGTGGGAAAGCCGGGAAGCCGAGCTTTACCACTCCAGATAGGACTGGTCCGTATAGAGATAACGGAAGTCCCGCTCTTCAGCCAGCGCTGCGCTCCGCTTTGGTTCATCAAAAATGACGGAATAAATATCGTCATTTTCCTCGGCCGCGGCTGCAGCTACAAGATCCAGACGTTCTTCCGACCAGTTATCTGTCGTCAGTTTGGAATAGTGGAATTCCTCCCACATGAGGCCGTCTACGTAAGGAGCCGTTTCGTGAATATACAAGTCGAGTCCCCAGTTCTGCACGAGATGCAGATCGGGGCCGGCTTCATTGGCAAACTCGTAAATATCGATCAGGCCGCGGAGCTGCTCCTCGTACGTATCGGAACCGCGGGCAAATTCATTGTCGATGTTACCGACCGTATCGAATAAGATGCCGTCGAGCCCTTTGTTTAGAATCTGTTCTTCAATATCGGCTTTGACGATGTTCCGGTAATTTTCAGAGGTCAGATCGGTAAGGTAGGAGTCCCACTGCGGATAGTAGACGCGTTCGCCGTTCCGGAGAAAAAAGTCGCCTTCTTCCAGACTGTTAAAGCGCTCTTCGTTCCAGCGGTCAATTTCCATGATATTGATGTAGCCGAGCACGCGTACGCCGGACGACTGGAGGAATTCGATATCCTCTCTCGAATAGTGAACCGGCTCGAGAATCACTTCGTCGGCTCCGGCCATCTGTTCGAGCGTTTCCTCGGACGGGTTGTTGTAGTAAATACGGAAATCGCCGCCGTACGCGGGATTCTCCATCACGATCACAGCGGCTGCCACTGCAAGAAGTGCCAAAATAGAAATCATTGTTTTCATAAGTCCCTGCCTTTCTTTTGTGTCTACCGCTTCTGATCCTCTGCACCTACGGTCACTTAAAACGAAAGGAGTCCGATTGGTATGTATTATAAACAGCCCAGCCACATTCGTAAACTAGTTGAGCTCGTCATTATGTTTGGAGGTCTCATTTTACTGGACCGGTTCGTTTTTGCTCCGGAGCTTCTTTACCATCCGCTGCAGCCGTTTCTTCTCCTGCTCGTCCTTTTCGCTGTCCGTTACGGCGTATACTACGGCGCTGCCGGTTTCTTCATCGTTCTCGCCTACCGGATGCTCAGCTACATGACGGGCGGCGGCGACATCTTCCTTCTTTTTTACGACCCGAACCAGTCGATGCCAATTCTCCTGGAACTGATTTCTACGATTCTCGTCGGCCTGTTCAGCTCTTCTTTCCGGGAACGCTACGATTCCCAGCAGTTCGTCAAAGATGAACTCCAGGAGGATAATGAAGAGATGCGGCGGACGCTGGAGCAGCTGAACCGCACACAGAAAACATTGAAGCAGAAAGTTCTCGAATCAGACTACTCGCTGCAGCGTATTTATCAGATCGGCCTCGCACTTGATCATGACCGTCCGGAACTGATCCGTTCAGAAGCGATGTCTCTCTTTGCCGGCATGCTGAAAGCAGAACGGCTGGCTCTCTATCACATGGACTCCTCCGGGCGTGCCCTCCGCCTGTCGAAACAGCGCGGCGAAAAAGGATCGTTTCCGCAGTCGATCCTGCTGGGTGAAGGGAATGATCCATTCAGCCGGGCCGCACAGTCCGGAGAAATTACGATCCGTACTGTCTATGACCCGCCGAATTCGCCGGGCCTTACAGCACCGGTCGTTGTCGATGGAAATGTGGTGGAGATTCTTGCAGTCGACGACCCGGATATTGAAACCATCCGTCCGCATGATCTGCACATTCTCGGTCTTGTGCTTGCCTGGATGGGAACTCGGCTTTCCAAAGCAGGAAAGTACATGGAGCGCGAAGAACAGCCGAAGCGCCACACAGGCACGTCCATGTATCAAATGCTGTACTTCGAAGAGATCGTGCAGCAGGAAGAAGAGAAAAACGCGGACGGCCTGCACCCTTACAGTGTCGTTACACTGAATGTGCCGACGGGAGCCGACTTTTCCGTTGTGGAACTGGATCTGGTGCTCGCTCCGCTCGTTCGTGAAGTGGACCGGATCGGCTATGACAGCACGAGCGGCAGACTGAGTATTCTTCTTCCGGGAACCTCTTCTGAAAATGCCGTTCTCGTCGAGCAGCGCATCTGGGATACGCTCGGCAGGAAGGGGGTTCTCCATGAGTCCAGCTGATGTAATGCCAATCTGGCTGATTGTCTTCTGGTTGATCCACGGTGTGATCGTCTACCTGCTCGGTAGAATCTGGATGAAGAAAAAAGAAGAGGAGGACCGAGGCCACATTTCAGCAGCGGTGCTGATGGCTATCGTCTTTCCTGTCATCGGTACGATCGCGGGACTGCTTGTCATTGCAGCCGCCTCCCGCTTTCCGGCAGAATCCCTGCTGGAGGAATATGAAAAATATATCTCCTACGAAGTAACAAATCTCGAAGCGCTCCGCACAGAAGCGGAATGGAGTGAGGAGCTTGTCCCGCTTGTCGATATGGTCACCGACCAGCAGGCGGAAAACCGGCGCCACGCAATCATGAGCCATATCACGCAGGATATCCGCGGCCAGGGCCGCTACCTGCGGATGGGCATGGACGGCGCTGATTCCGAAACAATCCATTACGCCGCGGCTACCATGAACAGCTTAAGCGGACGGTTTGAAAAAGCGGTCGAGCAGCAGAAAGCCGCCCACGACCCGGATATGGAGTCACAGGTGCTGCAGCTGCATCAAAGTTACCAGAAACTGATTGAGAGTGACCTTTTATCACCACTGCAGGCCCGTCATAAGCGAAAGGAATGGCTTTCCTTTTTAGAAGAAGCCCACACCCGCCATCCCGATGCATCCTGGATACTGACGGGCTGGGGGCAGGTGCTGGAACTGGACGGACAGCCGGAAAAAGCCGCGCGCCTGTATGAAGATGCCATCAGCCGTTTCCCACAGGAGGCGGAAGGATATGAGCGTCTCCTCCGTCTGTACTGGAAACAGCACGTGCCGGAAGAAGCCGTACCGGTCATGCAGAAAGCGTCCGTCTATCTGGACCGCAGCACGCTGACAGAAGATCAGAAATTTTTGTTCGACATGCTGGAAGGGGAGAGTTCCGAATGGCAGCCAACCTTAAATTTCCATTCATCATTGCTGCAGTCATCCTGATCCTCGGCATTTCCGTTCTTCAGTGGGGGCGGATGAACTCCCTCCACGTCGTCTTCCCGACAAACGAAACGGAAGCCGAAGAGTTTCAGGTCATGTCGAGCGCGGAAGCTGCAGAAAACGACCTCACCATTTACCTGCAGGAGCCTGAAGCAGGCGACACGCTCGGACAGGACACACTCGAGAATGTAAAATATACGCTCGATTACGCGCAGCTCGACTACGAGCTGATTCAGCCGGAGGAGGTGGCAGGGATCCCCCCTTCTCCCTGGCACATTCTCGTGCTGTCAGGTGAGCTTATAGAAACCTGGGATCACGATGCCGTCGATTCCTTTGTACTGGAAGGCGGAAGAGTGCTTGCAGCAAACCGTTTCCCGAGCGTCGAGTGGATGGATGTCATGGGTGTGCACGATTTCAATGACTACATCGATGACCAGAAAGGAATCACGTTTGAACAGGACATCTTTCCAGGCTATCCGGACCTGCCGCCGGAGTCGACGATGCTGACACACAGTATACTCGATCTTGAAATCGAGCCCGGAGCTGAGCTGATCGCTTCTGTCGAAGGCCACCCGCTTCTATGGGAATACGAATACGGCCTGGGAAAAGTCGTGTACTGGAACACGACCGTCACCAGTGAAAAAACGTCCCGCGGCCTTCTCTTAAACAGCCTGTCCCTTCTTCCGCCGGCCATGTGGATCAATCAGTCAGGTATGCAGATTTTTCATATCGACGATTTCCCGGCACCGATTCCGCTCGGTTCGCTCCCGGAAGGCGTGGATGATTCCTACCGCATGTCGGTGAAGGAATTTTACACATCGGTCTGGTGGGAGGATATGAAAAAGCTGAAAGACACGTACGAACTGCCGATGACCGGATACTACATTGCGACGTATGAAGACCAGTTCCGCATGCAGGCGGAGGATATTATCGAAGATGACGATTACTTTATGCTTCTCTTCGGACGCTCTCTCATGGATGAAGGCGGCGAAATCGGCCTTCACGGCTACAACCACCAGTCGCTTGTAACGGAAGATGAACCGATCGATCCAGAGCTCGGCTATGTGCCGTGGCGCAGCATGGATGCCATGGTGGATTCTCTCGAAGAAGCAGATGAGCTGTTTGACTACTTTTTTCCGGAACACCAGATGAGAAGCTACGTTCCGCCGTCCAACATTTTAAACGAGACCGGTATTGAAGCGATTGCGGAGGGACTGCCGGATGTCAACGTTATCTCCTCTATTTACGACGGGGAGGAAAAAGGCAGCCTGATTCAGGAATTTGGAACCGATGACCGGTTTGAACAGCTGTATCATTTCCCGCGGCTGACGAGCGGCTACTTCGGAAATACGGAAGAAGTATTCCGGCTTGTGGACGGCATCGCACACACCGGCATGATGGCACACTTTATCCACCCGGATGACGTGCTCGACCCGGACCGTGCCAAAGACCGCTCCTGGCAGGAGATGCACGACTCCCTCGAAGCCAGGCTCGAAATGGTAAATAACACGTACCCGCACCTTAAAGGCTACACCCAGCAGGACGCGCTGAATAAGTGGAAACTGTATGAACAGTCCGCCATTTACGCCTCTCCCGGAGAAAACGGCGTACAGCTCTCCGGCACCGAGGCGGTCATGCCTTCCACCGGCTACCTGCGCATCAATGAAGGACCGGGAGCTTCAGAAGGCAGCCTGACAAACGCCTTTGTTAATGAAGTGCCCGGCACAGCCGGCCTGTATCACATTACGGTAAGTGCTCCCGACGTGACTATTCCTTACGAAGAGGAGGGATCCCAGTGAGAATTGGTATTATTGCTGAAGGCAGCTACCCCTACGTCCGCGGCGGTGTCTCCAGCTGGATTCATACGCTGATCAACAGCATGCCCGATCAGGAATTTGTGCTGATCTCCATTATGCCGGACACATCACAGACGGAGGCAGATTACGTATATGAGCTCCCGGCCAACCTGACGGAAATCCGCACGTTCGGTCTTCTGCCGGAAAGACAGCGCCGGCGCCGGGTCAAGCCGCTCCGGGAAGATGAACAGGCCGCTTTAAAACGCTGGATCACATTCAAAGAAACAAATCCGGAAGCATTGACACTTATCGGAGAACGACTGCAGGACCCGCGCCGCTTTTTCCAGAGCAGAGCGTTTTATGATATCGTCCGCACCTGCTATCAGGATGACGGAGGCTCGGGTTCCTTCAACAGCTTCCTCTGGATGTTCCGGAGCATGACAGAGCCTGTGATTCAGCTCCTGCAGCAGGACTTTCCCGACGTGGATCTGGTGCACGCGGTCTCCACCGGATACGCCGGACTCGCCGCATCCTACATGGCGGAATCCCGGGGTCTCCCCTTCATTCTGACCGAGCACGGCATTTATCCGCGTGAACGAGAAGAGGAAATTCTGCAGGCAAACTGGATTGCACCGGCATACAAAAAGCGGTGGGTCGACTTTTACTATCACCTCTCCAGACAGACCTACCAGGCGGCCGATTCTATTATTACGCTCTTTGAGCAGAGCCGCCAGCACCAGATTATGGCCGGCGCTCCGGAACACGCAGCACTCGTGATTCCAAACGGCGTCGACTACGAAACGCTCAGCTCCCTGCCCCGCAAAGCACCAGGGGAAGAGCCGTTTACGATCGGCGCCGTCATCCGGATGGTACCAATCAAAGACATCAAAACGATGATCCACGCAGCACTCGTCCTGCGCGAACGCGGACGTTCCTTCCGCTGGATGATTATGGGGCCGCTCGAAGAGGATCCGGCCTATGCCGAAGACTGCATCGCCCTCGTTCAGCAGAACAACCTGGAGGAAAACGTCGTTTTCACCGGGAATGTGAATATTAAAGAATACCTTCCGGAAATCGATGTCGGCGTCCTATCGAGTATCTCCGAAGGACAGCCGCTCGCCGTACTGGAGGGGATGGCTGCCGGCCTCCCGTTTGTGACGACCAACGTCGGAAGCTGCAGCGAGCTCATTAACGGCATCGGAGAGGACCACTTCGGCCCCGCAGGATTCGTCGTTCCGCCGGTGGACCCGGAAGCAATGGCAGACCGGATCGAGTGGCTGATGGATAATCCGGTCGAACGCCTCCGTTTTGCCGGCAACGGCCAGCGCCGGATCGAAGCCTATTATCAGCTGCCGCAGGTAACCGGCGCGTACGAACATATGTACAAACAAAAAGGAGGGGTTTCCATTGGCCGGAGTCGGGTTTAGACTGCAGAAACTGTTTCAGGAAGACTATTTCTCCTCCAGACTGAAAGCCTACTTGTATGCCGGCCTCGTCACCGCCGGCCCGTGGCTGATCGTCATTTTAACCGTTGCCATTATCCGGTGGCTGTCGATGAATGTGCTGAATGCCCCATTTGAAGAGCGGACGCTGTTCAACCTGTCTGTCTCGTATGCGTTTATTTTTTCCCAGGTGGTCCTCGGGCTGCAGCAGCTCGTCGTAACGAGGTACCTTGCGGATAAGTTTTACGGGAAAGAATTCGATGATATTTTCCCAGCGTTTCTAGGCATGACGAAAGTGACACTCGCCGCTGCCTTTGCGCTCTGGCTTGTCTTCACGATTGCCACACCGCTCAACTTTTTGTACAGCGTCGTCCTCTTCCTTCTGTTTGCGGCGATTAATATTATCTGGGTGCTCTTCCTGTTTCTCAGTGCCGCGAAGTTTTACCAGGCGGTGGCGTACAGCTTTCTCGGCGGCGGGCTTCTCGCGGTCGGCAGCGTGTTTCTCGTCGGACGGTTTGCCGACACGCTTCTTACCGTCGGCTTCACACACAGCTTCTGGCTTCTGTCCGGGTTTACGTTCGGAATTCTAGTCACGCTGTTCGGACTGCTTTTCGCCCTGTTTGCAACGTTCCCATCGAAAAAAACAACCGGCCAGTTCAGCTACTTCAGCTACTTTGACCGGTACCCGGCGCTCTTCTGGATCGGTATTCTATATAATACCGGCATCTGGGTGTGCAACTGGGTCATCTGGTTCGGCGAAGGCCGGGAAATAATCGGGTCGTCGTTTATGTATAACTCCGTCTATGATACGTCCGTTTTCTGGGCGTACCTGACGATTATTCCAGCGCTGATACTGTTCGTTGTTTCTGTCGAAACGCGGTTTTATGAGCGGTACCGGGTATTTTACGGCTTCATTAATTACGGGGGAACGTTGTCGCAGATCGCTTCTGCTATGCAGCGCATGACGAAGGTGCTCCGGGAGGAAATGGAGCGTCTGATGCGGAGTCAGGGGCTTATCACGTTCCTGTTTATTCTTTTCTCCCCGCTCATCATCGCCTGGATGGGCATCAGCGGACCGATTGAATCGATTTTCCGCCTCACCGCGATCGGGGCATTCTCCAACGTGATGGTGCTCGTCATCACCCTGCTGCTTCTGTACTTCGAGGATCAGAAGGGCGCTGTCTGGACGGCAGCACTGTTTTTCACCGCCAACCTGTCGCTGACGCTCTTCCTGCTTCCGATGGGCATGCAGTGGTACGGTGTCAGCTTTGCCGCAGGCGCCACGCTGACATTCATGTTCGCTGCCGGGCGGTTAATCTACTTCCTCAAATCGGCGGACTATTTCTCCTTCTGCCCGGCCGAATACGGCTATCTGGCACGGGGAACCCACTTTTTTACCGGAATCGGTGAGCGGCTGAATAAAGTCGTCCGCTGGTAGACGGCCAGGACAAAAAAACGCTTCCGTGGACAGTGTCCCGGAAGCGTTTTTCTATGAAGCGGAAGACGGCTGTTTTCTGCGGAAAAGCAGCCAGGTGACAGCGAACGCTGCTGCAGCCAGCAGCTCCAGGTTCCAGAAGTACCACGGGTGCGCTGCAGCAACCAAGTACAGCGATGCCTCCGGCGGCGGTGTCTGTAAAAACATATAGTTGCTTTGAAACAGCCAATTCGCTCCGGCTGCCAGAAGCGCCGCAGCCTGAAGCAGCAGAAACGCATACAGTGCATCTTTTTTATCCGGATACCACCGGAAAACACGGAGTACATAATAAAGAGCGGCGTAAATCGCCGTATGCTGCACGAAAAAACGGAAGTAATCCGGGTGCGGGAATGCCTGATCCGGAACCGGCGTCACAAAGGCCAGAAGCACAGGAAAAAATACGAAAAAAGGAAGCAGCCGACCGGGCGCTGCTGCTGGAAACAATAAAAGAAACGCAGCTCCGAGTGAGGTAAGAGAGCACAGCTCGAGTGGCAGATGCGACGAAAAGCTCCACCTGCCTTCTATTACTGCAAGCATCTGATAGACTCCTTCACTTCCAAGGAGCACAGCTGCAAGTGTGTAACGGACATACGAATGTCCACGGGACGGGAGAGCGAGCATAAACAGAGCAAGTCCCAGAAACGAAACGGCGAGTGTCGCCAGGTGAAGGGAAGAAAAAGGGGTCATGACCAGCCTCCCGTGCCGACAGCACCTGCCGGTTTTAAAGTGTTCGTGCCATTACTTCTCTTTCTTCCCTTTCCACCTCCGCAAATCCTTTTTTCTGAAACATTTTCCGGATCCGTTCATCGTGATTCGGCTTCGGCGTCACGTATTTCGGCATGACGCCGACACAGCATATTTCCATATAGTCGAGGGAATCGAGGATTTCCTCCAGAAAGCGGGTGCCGTACCCTTTCCCCTGATGTTCCAAACAGATCTCAAAGTGCTGCATGACAGCGACCAGCCCGTGTGTATGGCTGTCTGCGTAAGTGTGCTCGAGTGTGCCGATCGTATTCTCCACATCAAGTGACAGATCTTTGGCCGCTTCCTGTACTTCTTCCCATGTATGGCGCCGTGTATTAAATAAAAAAACCGTTGCCCGGCCGAGGTAATGATCCTCCTCTTTTCCAGCTTCCCTCCACTCCAGATCGAGCTCTACATACCCTTTTTCCGGGTGCCTTGTCGTATGTCCATGCATCCAGACAACGTCATTCATGTCACATTCTCCTTTCAATCAGTAGGTATAATAATCGTGATTTATTCCATTTATCCCCTTTACCTGCTATACTATTTTTACCATTCAGATGGCGCAGGAGGTGCAGGCATGTACGAAGAACTCATTGATACCCCATTTTTCCAGGGCTCCCTCCCCGAAAAAGAGCGGGACAGGCTGGAAGGGCTCGCCCGGAAACGAACGTACTTAAAAGGACAGGCCCTTTACTTTGAAGGGGACCCCGGTGACCGGATGTACATCGTGCAGCAGGGCGTGCTGAAGATTTTCCGGGAACATCACGGCCAGCAGATTGTTCTCGGCCACCAGTTCCCCGGCCAGGCCATCGGCGAGCTGGAAATGTTTCATTATGAAAAACGCCGGACCGCCGGAGTTGCCGTTCTCGAAGAGGCTGTACTCTGGAGCATCGACCGGCCTGTTATGCAGCGGCTCGCCTCCCTCTATCCCGATCTTTTGTACAAAACCATCTACATATTGAGCGAACGCCTCACACAGGCCGACAGGAAACTGGAGTATCTCGCCTTTCTTGATGTCAAAGTCCGTGCAGCAAACCTTCTGCTGGACCTTGCCGCCAATAAAGGGCGGGCCGTGAAAAAAGGTGTCCAGATCGACTGGAAAATCACCCAGCAGCATGCAGCGGATATGATCGGTGCATCCAGGGAATCCATGGCCCGCTGTCTTCAGGATATGCAGAAAGAAGCCATGATTCAGCTGCAGGGGCGTACAATTCTCATTACCGATATGCCTGCGTTGGAGCAGATGACCGCAGCTGCCTCCACACTGCCGAGAGACTGGCACCTGACGGATGCATACAGTAATGGAAATAAACGATGATTCTAAATATATGTTTACTGTACCGATTCTCAACTTTTGTTTCTGTGACAGCCGTCACATTTTGCACGGGACTTTTTTCTTTACTTTTGTAAGTAAGATACTTTTTCCTGCATTGATATAGAAGCAATTTGAGGAGTAATCCCGTTAGCAATAATATGTTTTCTTTATGGACACATGTTTAATTCCAGCACTGCAAAAACCTTCAGGAGGTATATATGAAGAAAATGACGTCGATGTATGTAACGATTCTATTCTTCTTTTCAGCCGCCTGCAGTCACAGCGGCCTGTCGACATACAATGACATGATGGCAGAAAGTGACGAGGAATTTACGTATCAGCCCCTGCTCGCCGAAACGGAGGGCCATTATTCCACGTATGCGGTCGTAAAAACCGAGCAAGAAGTAAGAGATATGAAAGAAGCTTTTCAAAACCCTTTAGTTGAGACTTCAATCACCTCTCAAGAAAATGATGTGGAGGACATTAAATACGGGGGATTGAATGTCTCTCACCTGCCGTCCTATTATGTATTTGATACCGAAACGCTCCTCTTTGAGACACATGACAAAGAGGAATTTCTCTCCTATCTGGAGGAACTGGAGTAGTTTTTTCACTGCACTAAGTGCTGCAGCTTTTTCTCCGAAAAAAAGAGGCAGAAGCCTGATCGGCTTCTGCGGGATATGTAATCATCATTTTTGATTGTTTTCTTCCATCCACGTTGTCATCAGCTGGATCATGTCCTGGACACTTACATCATCGGACTGCTCTGCGTGCTCTTTCGCAGCCTGCAGCAGTGAAGCAACATCCTTATCATCCATATGCCTTTCTCCTCCTCCCTGATTTATAGGACCATTATTGATATTATCCTAGCACAGGAAAAGCGCAGATGATGTAGAACGGTGTCGAATAGACAAGTTCTTCTTTGATTGGTTCTTCTCGGTCAGAGGTTCATTAGATAGGTTACCGCCTGAGCCGGTCGTCTCATAGCTTCAGCCGGTTTCGTAGCGGTGTTCGTTCAAGACGTGGCAGTGTTTCGGTGCACCGTTGCGGTCTTTGACGCCAGTGTGGCGATCTTTTGCTCCCGCATGGCGGTCTCTTCGTGGTATGGCGGTCTTTTTCCTTCCCGTGGCGGTCTGACACGCTCGTGTGGCGATCTTGAACACTGCCGCTGCGATCCTGGATCCTCTGCAGTACTTCTCCGATCCCGGCGCTTCTGTAATTATAAAAAAATCTGCCGGAATATCCGGCAGATTTTTTAAGAAGAAGTTGGCAGGCAGAGGGGTATCAGGAAGTGGAAAGACGCTGCGGCGCTGTTTTGGTCCGCAGGTTTGAAGCGGTCTCCGCTTTGGTCAAAGGCGTTACTTTCTCTTCCTTGTCCGGATTTTTCATGACATTGTAGGTCATACAGACAGGCTTTCCGGTCCATGGATCCTCCGTTACAAGTGCTTCAATCTGGAACACTTCACGGAGCGCCTCCTGGGAGATGACACATTCCGGGCAGTCCTGGTAGCAGATCGAGCCCTGCCGCATGGCAATGATATAGTCCGAAAAACGGGACGCATGATTTAAATCGTGCAGCACCATGACGATCGTCCTGCCGTGCTCGCGGTTCAGCCGCTCCAGAAGCTCCAGCACCTCCATCTGATGAGCCATATCCAGATACGTCGTCGGCTCATCGAGCAGGAGAAGGTCGGTCTCCTGCGCAAGGGCCATCGCAATCCAGGCACGCTGGCGCTGGCCGCCGGAGAGGGCATCCACCGGACGGTCGGCAAGCTCCGTCAGCTGCGTGTCAAACAGGGCCCGTTCAATCGCTTCATCGTCCTCTTTGCGGCGGCCCATAAACCGGCGCTGGTGCGGATAGCGGCCGTAGGCGACGAGCTCTTTTACCGTCATCGCTCCGGGAAGATCCGGCGACTGGGACAGCAGCGCCATCTCTTTCGCCACATCTTTCGACTTCATCTGGTGTATATCTTTCCCGTTTAAATACGCGGTCCCCTGTGCCGGACGCATAATTCTGGAGATCGTTTTTAACAGCGTTGATTTCCCGCAGCCGTTCGGGCCGATGATTGAGGTGATCTGCCCTTCCGGTATTGAAACGGATAAGTCTTCAATAATATTGTGATTGTCATACCCTACGTTTAGATGCTCTGCCTGCAGATGACTCATGAAGACACTCCTCTTTTCCTTCGAACTGAAAATCATTATCAATCACTAGTATACAATGAGAATATTCTCAATACAAGCACTCATGTAAAATCAAGCCGTTCGTCGGAGAAATAGTTGTCTGACTGCGGCTCCGCTGAAAACAGTTCCCCGCTGCCTGCCAAGAGTTTCCGGCGTGCAGGCCGGCAGTGAAAATCTCTCTTTCCGGCATTACCAGCACAAAATAAACCAGGCAGAAACCGCCTGGTCTTAAAAGAAAAGAGAGGTCTATTGAAGAGGTTCCCGCTTTCTGCCTGCACCTGCAGCCGTACGCGTTCCGGAGGGAACGGGCTCAACTAATTCCTTCCTCCTTCCGTCTGAAGGAATGGATTTTCGCCTCGTTCGGATCCTCCCGGAGTCGACGGCCTCCGGTTTCGGCAGAGGAAAGAAGTGCTTTGACTAGCAGGTTGTTTCTTCTACCGTAAAAGCATTTTTTCGTTTGCATATTTACTATCCGCTATCCAGTTTATCCATCTATTCTCCAGATCGAAGCTTCCGTCTTTCTAAACGTAATACTGTGCTTCGGAGCGTTCGGCAGAGACGCCGGTGGGATTTGCTCTTTGTTTGAAGACAAGCCCACGGCAAGCTTCTGCCGAAAAGCGGAGAAGCTCCATTAACAAAAACAAGCGGCACATAGAACAGAACGTTGACATGCTATAACCCTTGCCATTCCTGCTCGGAAGAGGCTTCGAATTTTATACTTTCTTGTACTTCAAAAAAGCCGGGAGAAAGATTCTCCCGGCTGCGCTAGATTATTCCCCCGGTTTAAATGACCGGCCGGCAAGCTCCCGGTCGAGCATTTCAAGCGCGTGGCTGTCGGACTCCATCCGCTTCACGCGCTGGATCAGCGTGTCAAACGAGGCTTCCTCTTCCACCTGCTCATCAATAAACCAGTTTAAAAATGTCATTGTTGCGTGCTCGCGCTCGTCCAGCGCAATGTCTGCAAGCTGGTAGATCCGCTTTGTCACTTCTTTTTCATGGTGCAGCGAATCTTCAAACGTCTGCTGAATGCCGGAAAATGTATTCGAAGGCTCCGGCATACCCTTAATGACGGCACGTTCTCCCATGTCATTGATAAAGTCATAAAACTTCATGGCGTGGAAGCGCTCTTCCTCCGCCTGCACGAGAAAGAAATTTGCAAAACCGTCCAGGCTCTCTGCGGAACAGTAGGCAGCGGTTGCTAAATAGACGTGGGCGGAATAAAATTCGTAGTTCATCTGCTCGTTCAATGCATCTGTCAACTTCTGACTCAGCATGCAATCATCCCTTTCTCCATTCTTTTTCAGCAGCAGCTACAGCTCCCGGAACCCGCTGATGATAGCGGAGTCCTTCTTCTGTTTCCACTGCCTGCCAACAGTATAACCCGGATTCACGAAAAATTCGATTGATTTCCGCTGCCGGCTGTCCGTGAAGCGACTCCTGGTACGCCGCTGCCGCTGTCTGACCGCGGTTGAGAAGATGGGCAGTCATCTCAACCGCGGTATAGGTGTGCTGCTGCATCATATAGATAAGCCGGCCGTTTTGAAATCCTGCACGTTTCAAGGAGTCAAGAATCGGTCCGGAAGGCGTCTGCTGCGGCAGGAACCAGCGGAATTTTCCGCGGGGTTTCATGACGCGGAATGCCTTTTCGGAAAAATCTCCGTCCCCTTCTGCGCCGCTGTGCACAAGTAAATGAAATGATTCCTCCCGAAAAGGCAGCTGCTCCGGAGAACCACAGACGAATCTGGCTCTGCTTCCGTGGACACCTGCCGCCTCTTCGGCATACTGCGTTTGTTGAAGCGTCGGCGTCACGCCGATGACATCCCACTGAAGCGATTCCAGCAGAAAGACGTTTTCACCGCCGCCCGCACTGGTGACGAGTGCCTGCCCCGGCCCCTGTCCGCAGATCGATTCCAGCCACATTCTCCGCGACGATAAACATTGATTCGTAAACAGCGGCTGTCTTCCTCCATTGCCTGCCGGATGTGTCATCGTGAGTCCTCCTTACGATCTTTATTGAAGAAAAGTGCTTTCTCCTCCTGTGTGGCTGCCGGATACCAGCCGGTGTGCACGACGGCGAGAAGCTGTTCGCTGCTGTCGATACCGGCTTCCGTATACCATTCTGCCGGAAAGCGGTATTCGTTCTGTTTGATCACCGCTGCCAGGCCGCAGCTGTCGGCTGCTTCCTGCATCGACTGAAGGGCCCGAAGCACAGGCACCTGCTCGTCGGAACGACTGACAACAACAGCGTGGAGCGGAATCCGGTCATACATTGTGCGGATCGCTTCCGGTACATGCTCGTACATAGAAGAAAGAAGCGGCTCGGTTAAATATGTGCGGCTCTCTCCACGGAATACGAGAAGGCGGACACCGGATCTGACGGCAGGCTGCAGTTCAGCAGACGCCTCCTCCCAGAGCGTCTGAATGACAGAAAGCGGCACGTCTTCGGTCGTTATACAGCGGAGCACCATCCGCTCGAGCATGACTTTCTCTACCATCGCTGTCATCACCTGCTCTTCCTGCTTTGTCAGCATCGCTGTTCCCTCCTTACTTGGATTGGTAATCCGTTACTAACTCGGATACAGGTGTCGGCTGCCTGCGTTTCGGCGGCTCGGCTGGATCAAAAAAACCGAGGTGAAGAAATCCGGCAATCTTCTCATCCGGTGCCGCACCGATTTTCTCCCGTACTTTCGGGTCGTAAATATGCGGGTTCGTTTTCCAGACGACGCCGAGGCGCTTTTCCCAGGCGAGAAGCTGGAAGTTATGAATGAGGCAGCTGACTGCGCCGAAGTTTTCCTCCCACTGCTTCTGCCGCGGATCCTCTTTCATAAGAACGATTAAAAACGCCTTGGGATCGGAAAAATAGTTTCTGCGGTTTTCCCGCATATCCAGTGGGAAGGTCGATGCCATCTCTTCAGCAAACGCGTCTTTCTCTTCCCCGGAAACAAAGACGAAGCGCCACGGTTCCCGCAGCCCGTGGTTCGGCGCCCAGACGGCGTCTTCCAGAAGTTCCATGACAAGCTCCTTCGGTACGTCCTCCTCCAGATAGCCGGTTTTGATCGAGCGCCGTTCCCGGATCACTTTTGCTATCGGTGTCTGTACAGTTCGTGTAGTCATGAGCGTTCCTCCATTTGCAATTATATTCAGCCATTTCACTATTAATAAAATACGATGATATTGGATGTTGATAATCATTCCCACTATATTGTTTGATAAGTGAGGGGGAATTGCTTTTTTATTTTAGTGAGAATGATTATCAACTGTGGTACATTGTTTACTTTACTGCACAAAAAATAAAACGTCAATACAGCCTTTATATATATTTTCATTTCTTCATCTTTTTTTCATCATATTAGTGATTATCATTCTCATATATCCTGTTAGAGAGTATGTTAAATGCTTTTTCACAGGCAGTCTTCTCAGACAACCAAAGAAAACCACCTTCTTCCAAAAGTGAATATTCATTCAAGTAAAAAAACTCCGCGGATCGGCTTTTCAGCCGCCGCGGAGTAAAACGTCCCCACCACTTTTTTCTCTTGTTTGTTTTACTGGTCGTTCATGATCCGGTAGAGCAGGACGGAGAAATCACGGCGCGTCATGTCCTGGTGTACGCCGTAGGCATTCGCGGAGACACCTGCCGTGTAGCCGCTTCCGTAAAGCTGTCCGACAGCCGAAGCGTAGATGGAACCGTCAAGGTCCGTGAATGGCGTTTCTGTTCCGCCGCCGAGCGAGAATGCCCGTGACAGAACTGCCGCCATTTCCCCGCGGGAAATTTCCCGCTGCGGAGCAAAGTTCCCATCTGTTCCGCCGGCAAACAATCCGGCTTCTGTCGCAGCTGCGACAGCTCCTGCATAGTAGGCATCACCGGATACATCAGGATAATCTGCTGTACCGGAAGGGCTGAGTTCCAGTGCCCGTGTCAGAAGCACAGCCGCTTCGGCGCGCGAAATGCTGTTATCTGGACGGAACGTGCCGTTTTCGTACCCTTGGATCAGACCGGCAGCCTGCATCGCGCGGACCGCGGCATAACCGGGATCAGATTCATCGAAATCGGTGAACGCATCCGGAAGTTCGGGCTCCGGAGGGGCTTCCGGTCCGTCATTGCCATTGTCGTTGTCGTTGTCATCGTCTTCTTCTTCATACGCATCCATGATCGCATCAAACGCCGGTTTCGTATTGAAGTCCGTGTCAAAGACGAATGGAGCGTCTTTACCAACGCCGTCGTTGTACTCTTCGGCGCGGTCATCGAGCCATGTGTGATCATCTGCAATGCCCCAGAACGTGACGTTGGAGATGTCATCGTCGTGACGCTCATACAGGTTAAACAATGCATTGTAGCGGTCTGCCTGACGCTCAAATTCCTCATCTGGGATGGCGTCATAGCTTTCGTAGGCAGGCTCCGGCGGCCAGCCGTACAGGCTGACGTCAAGCTCAGTGATGTGCGTGTCCAGGCCGAGACCGGCGAACATTTCGATCGATTCTTCGATCTCATTCAGTGTCGGCCAGTCAAGTTGAATATGTGCCTGATGGCCGAACCCGTCAATCGGCACGCCTTCATCGAGAAGGTCCTCTACCAGACTATAAAGGTTGTCACGCTTAGGGTTAATTTCTGTGTTGTAGTCGTTAATAAACAGCTTGGCATCTTCCCCGCCGGCTTCACGTGCTGCTTCAAAAGCGGTGCGGATGTAGTCTTTCCCTGCGATCTGATACAGCGGTGATTCGCGGAGACCTTCGTCGTTCGGTTCACCGTCATCGATGACTTCGTTTACAACATCCCAGGCATCAACGACATCTTTGTACCGGTCGACGACTGTTTTTACGTGCGTTTCAATGCGCTCGAGAAGAACTTCTTTGTTCTCCGCACGCTTGTCCGGGTCTGTTTCATCGACCATCGGCTCCCCGTTCTCATCTTCGAAGAACCAGTCCGGCACCTGGTTGTGCCAGATCAGCGTGTGGTAGCGGAGGGTCATGTCATTTTCTCTTGCGAAGTCAGCGATTTGATCAGCGTCATCCCAGTAGAATACGCCTTCCTCCGGCTGAATGTAGAGCGGCTTCATGACGTTTTCCGCCACGAGGCTGTTGTAGTGGCGTTTCAAAATCTCTCCGTGCACACCTTCCAGCTGGTAAAGCTCCACTGCTGCACCGATGTCAAAGGAGTCTTCATACCGCTCCTTCATGGAATCAGCATCAACTGCTGCTTCACCGGCTGCGGATACGCCGGCCGGAACGGATGCAGCCATGATCGCTGCGGTTCCGCTTAGTAAGTACTTGTGTCTACGTTTCATTCCCTTACCTCCCCAGATAATGATGAAATCGATACGCTCTGTAAGCGTTATCATTTACTATCATAATCCCTCTACTTTGTTTAATCAATAACTTTACTTAATATTGGTAAAATTGCGTCATATGTCATTAAATATGGAATTAATTAGAAAATAAGAGCAATAATGGACGGTTCATTCTAAAAATACCGGCATTTTTACATAACCATCGTGGTATTTAATTTAATGAATGAACTATATGCCCAGGTGATTTCGTGCACTTTCATTGAGCGGGCCCGGTGTAAAATTTTACGTAGACATAAAAAAAGCTGACGAGGATCCACACCTCTGTCAGCATCAATCTCTTTATTCTGCTGCTTTCCAGTCAGCAATCAGCTGTTTTACCTGTTCCGCCTCCTGCCAGTTCCATGCATACGGCAGGGCGGCTGCCGATTTCTCCATCAATTCCGCCGCTTCCCGCCAGGCGTCCCAGACGGCCTCTGCCTCTGCCTGCGGATAAGTATGCTTCAGCTGCTGCTCCTCTTCTTCACTCAAACAGCGGAGCAGCCACTTATCGCTTTTCCCCGGGTTAAATGGCTTTCCCCGCTCGTATACCGCTCTCCAGACCAGCATCCGCCGCAGCATGCGGCGGGCTGTCTCCAGGTGGTCGAGCGCATACAGCATTTCGCCGCGCAGCAGGCCACGGGCGGTGTACGGAGCCAGCCACCAGAATTCATTCCAGCATGCCGCCGCTTCTTCATTTGATGGAAGCTGTATGTACCACGAAGAAGCATCCGGCTCTGCCGGCTCCAGCAGCTCCTCCTTATCCAAGAGCAGTTCTACAAGAGAGTCTTCTCTGTAAATGCGCGGCGCATCCTTTACCAGACAGAACGTCAGATCGAGCCGCGTGCCGTCGGTAAACTGCATGAGAAACGCGTACCGGTCTTTCCTTCCAGGGGAAAGGACTCCATCATCCGGCGTCTGTATGATCGCTGCCTCCCCGAAACGGGACAGCCAGGAAACGTCCGATAAAAACGGCTCCATGTCGTTTACCGCAAACACAGCGTCCACGTCCTGCCACGGATCCGGCGTGACTTCCGGATTCACGAGAGAGCCGTTCAGCCAGGCTGCCCGGATTTTTGCACATTCCTCCGCCGTTTTTTCGACGATACGCTTAAGCCCGGCAGTCTTCTCATTCAATTTCCCGCACATAGTGCACCTCATCCACCCAGTTTCCGTTCACCCAGAGAGACGCCGGTTCTTTTCCCCAGCGCCGGAATCCCATCTGGGAATAGAGCGATTCAGCTGCGTGGTTTTTCTCCGCACTCGTCAAGTGAACGTATTTCATTCCGCGGACCGCCGCCTCCTCCAGCACACGCTCCACAAGCTGGGTGCCGATTCCCTCATTGCGGCATTCCGGAATAACGTACATGCCGGTCAGCCAGCCTTTATGCTTCGTCTTCGGCCGGTAGTCAGGAATCAGCGTCGCCATCCCTGTCAGCGTACTTCCGGAAAACGACCCGAATGTTACGGTGCGCCCTTCTTTAAACTGTTCGGCAAGCCGGGAGATACCAAGCTCCTCTACTTCCTCGGGACTCTTTGCGAACGCTTCCGGGTGCTCACGCAGAGCACGAATGCGCAGCACAAAATAATCTTCTGCATCTTTTTCCGTCAGCTGGCGGATCTGCATCGGATTTCCTCCTTTACTTCAGCGGCTGGTGGTGCCTTACCGGTTCCGGCTGGACAGCTTCTTCTGACGGACGTTCCCCCGCGGTGCGGCGCCGGTTCTGCTCAATAACTCCCCAAACGAGAAGAATTAGTCCTGCCGCTGCTGCCAGTGCCATAACCGGGAGCAGCATCGAAATCCATTCCATTGCACACACTCCTCTCTACTAACCTAGTATGCCCGTTTTCCCACAAAAATATCCTTTTTTTACCGTTTATTCTCGTATTTTTGACATTTTTTCATAATTTGAAAACGACGATTTACAAATGTACTTCCTCCACGTATGATAATGACGGACTGTATTCACGGAAGGAGAATGAACATGTCATTTACCATTCACGATACGATGCTTTCAGAAGAGGCGATTCAAAAGCGGGTAAAAGAAATGGGAAAACAAATTGAAGCAGACTTTCAAGGGGAACCGGTGACATTGATCGCTGTCCTGAAAGGATCCTTCGTTTTCGCAGCGGATTTAATGAGAGCGGTCGGAGGAAATGTTCAGGTGGACTTTATTTCGGTTTCCAGCTACGGCAACCAGACCGAGACGACCGGAAAAGTGCGCCTGCTGAAAGATCTCGACAGCAATATTACCGGAGAAAATGTCATCGTCGTGGAGGACATTGTGGACAGCGGGCTGACGCTCCACTTCCTGCTCGATCACCTCCGCATGCATAAACCGAAGGCGTTGAAGGTGTGCACGCTGCTCGATAAACCGGACCGCCGCCGGGTGGAGCTTCCAATTGATTACATCGGCTTTCAGATCCCGGATGAGTTTATCGTCGGCTACGGCATTGACTACGCCCAGCAGTTCCGCAATCTGCCTTATATCGCCAGCGTACGGAACGAAGACGATTAAATAGAACGCTCTTCTACGCAGACAGGACCGCCCCGCGATGGGACGGTCCTGTTTTTTCATGATTATTATCCCTGCTGATTCGGACGGACGATGATTTCGTTTACGTCTACGTGCTTCGGCTGGCTGCAGGCATAAAAGACGGCTTCGGCGATATCTTCACTCTGAAGCGGCGTCATTTCATTTAAGCCGATGCCTTTTTTCAGCATATCGAGCGCTTCTTCATCCGTAATGGTGTCGGTAAGCTCTGTATCGACAACTCCCGGCGAAATGGACGTCGTGCGTACATCGCTCTTGGCAATTTCTTTGCCGAGTCCTTCCATAATGACACGCGCGGCAAATTTCGTACCACAGTAAACGGCTCCGGCCGGCATCACTTCGTGTCCGGCAATGGAGGATGTCGTAATAATATGGCCGCTGTTTCTCTCCAGCATATGCGGGAGCACGGCTCCGACGCCGTAGAGCACCCCTTTGATATTCACGTCGACCATTTTCTCCCACTCATCTACTTTTTTGTTTTTCATAAAGCTGAGCGGCATCAGGCCGGCGTTGTTAAAGAGAACGTCCACCTGGCCGAATGTATCGACGGTAAACTGAATCAGATCCTCGACCTGCTGCTGATTTGTTACATCTGTTGCTTTATACTCCACTTTACCCGGCAGATCGGATAAACGGTCTTTTAATTCCTGAAGACGCTCCTCGCGGCGGGCCGCTACGACAACGTCAGCACCTTCTTTCGCAAAACGGGCCGCTGTTGCTTCCCCGATCCCACTGCTCGCACCTGTTATTACTACGGTTTTTCCGGACCAGTCTCCCATGGTATAACCACCTTTGTTTGATAATTGTAGAACCCTTGTCTCATTCCCCATATGCTCAAAATAAAACGCCGCGCTAACTTTCTCCTTCTTTTCCATATTCAAGTGGACGTTTAAAATCATTCACCAAATAGTGAACGCATTCATAATGTAAGCGCATTCATTTTTCTGGCGTTTCGTCATATACTTTGTTTACAGAAAGGAGGTGCACATCATGAACGCCAGGCGCCGTCAATTAATACAAATGATTTTAAACGGACATACGCGCTTTAAGTTAAAAGAGGCAGAGGAAGTGTTCGGTGTCGGTGAACGGACACTCCGCTACGATCTCGATACCGTCGCAGACTGGCTGCACACAAAAGGGGTGACGCTGGAGCATCTGTCCGGACAGGGCGTATGGGAATTAGCCGGCGATCCGGACCCTGTACAGCTGGAACAGATCCATGAAGAGCTGAACAGACAGGGCCGGAGCGTCTCCACCAAAGAGCGTCTTTTCTTCATTCTCCACGAGCTTCTGCTGGCCGAAGACTGGCTGACGCTCCGGGAGCTGGCCGAAGAGCTGGAAGTAAGCAAAGCTACCGTTGTCCAGCAGATGGATCACGCTGAATCCTGGACCGCCTCGTTTCACCTTCAGCTGGAGCGGACGCGGCAGGGGTTCCGCCTTACCGGATCAGAACGGAATAAACGGATGGCCATTTTAAGTATCATCGGCCAGCTGGAAGAGCTGTGGGATTCAATGAACCCGCTCCCTTACATCAACTGGTTCCATTTAAAACTTCGTGAACTGGAGGAAAGTGAAGCTCTCATCTATGAGGCCCTTCCGGACAAAGGAATTCCATCCACGTTTTATTACGTTTGGGCCCTTCATCTGGAGCGTACGAGAGCCTCCTGTCCTATCCAGGGTGAGCGCTCGCCGGAGAACCTTCCGGAATGGTTCACCCGCTTATGGGAAGATCTCTGCCGGCAGACCGGTACCACTGTTTCCTCGGATGAGATGGCTTTTGCCTTTCATTATTTGAAAGCGACTTCAAGTATCTTCAGCGAAACCCGTCTCTCCGTTCAGGACACCGCCTTTTTCAGCTTTCTGGAAAAGATCGAGGTCCGCATGGGACTGACCGGCACCTCTGAAAAACAGCGGAATGAACTGTACCACGAATGGCAGGCACTTCAGTACGGACAGGCACACCGTATTCAGACGGTCCACCCGCTCCGGCAGAAAATCGAGGATCAGTACCCGTTTATTCTCTTTCATCTATGGGAGACGCTGCAGGAAGATACGGAGCAGCCGGCCCGGCTGACCGTGGACATGATCATTCCACTCGTTATCTGTATGGCAGTCATCTACGAAAAGGCTTCCTTTGAAAATGAACGGTATAAAGTCTGGGTCGTCTGTCCGCGCGGACTTGCCGCAAGCCGGCTTCTGACCGTGACGCTGATGAAGCATTTTCCGCAGATCGACGTGAAACGGACCATTTCTATCTCCGAACTGGAAGAAGAAACCGGATGGGAAAAACCAGACTTTATCGTCTCCTCCGTTTCCCTGCCGGCAAGTCCCTGTCCTTATGTGACTGTAAAGCCCGTCATGACCGAGGAGGAGATAAAAAAGATAGCACACTTTATTGAGGAAAGCGGACACCGGAACGACTCCCTTCTCGCCGGAGACAGCCGCAGCGCCGTCCATGCCCTTATTCCGCCGGAGCGTATCATGATTTATGCACCTGTAGAAGGAGAAGGCCTTGGACCTGTACTGCGGGCCGGTGTTTCCATGCTGGAGCAGGCAGGGATTACAGCTCCTGGATTTCTGGAGGATATCGAACGAACGGTACTGGAAAAAGACTATCTGTATGAAATCGTGCCGGGCCTGCTCTTCATTCATACGCACTCCGATCACGTGTACAGGGCCGGATTCAGCCTCGTACAGCTGCCGGAACCCTTCCAGCGCGGAGAGCGGATCCACAGTACGGCCATTCTGTTTATGGCTACCCCGGACAAACAGGCACATCTGCCGCAGCTGCAGTATTTATACCAGCTGCTTACAAACGAAGCGTGCATGAATGCAATTTTAGACTGGAAAAGACTTTCGAAGAGGTGACATGATGAGCGAAATTACTCTTTATTCAGAAGAAATTCAATGGTCAGATAAGCCAATGACATGGCAGGAGGCGATTGCTTTCAGTGCCGGACCGCTTCTCGATGCAGGAAAAGTTGAGCCTTCCTACATCGAGGCGATGATTCAAAACATCCATGATCTCGGACCGTATATTTTAATCGCCCCGCACGTGGCACTGCCGCACGCACGGCCCGAAGCAGGTGTAAATGAAGCCGGCGTCTCCGTCGCTGTTCTTCAGCAGGGCGCCGCTTTCCCGGAGGCAGGGCACACGGGAGATAACGAGGCCCAGATCTTTATCTGCCTCGCAGCCGTTGATTCGGAGTCCCACCTCCACCTGCTGAGAACGATCTCGACCTGGATCGAAGACAGCCAAGTGATTGAGAAGCTCCGCCGGGCCGGTTCAGCCGACGAAGTAAGAACAATTCTTTTCGACGTTCAAAAACAAAAAGGAGATGACGAAAAATGAAAATTTTATGTGTATGCGGAATGGGATTCGGCTCCAGCCTGATGCTGAAAATGACAGCGGAAAAAGTGATTCAGAAAAAGGGTGTCACCGCAGACGTGGAAGCCGTTGACATCGGAACAGCAGAGAGCGTGAAAGCAGATCTTATTTTAACGAACAGCGAGTTTGCCTCCCAGCTTGCCGGAGGATCAGCAGTAGTAAAGGCCATTAAAAATATGGCCAGTGAAGCAGAAGTAGAGCAGGCCGTGACGGAGTTTCTGGAGTCCAACTAACGACACCTGACACGAGGAACGAAAAGGTAATAGGGGGTTAATGTTATGGGTTTTCTCGATTTTCTAATGAATGACATTTTAAGTCTGCCGGAGGTGCTGGTCGGTCTGATCGTTATGACCGGTCTCATCCTGCAGCGGGCCAAATTTGAGAAGATTTTCTCCGGCACAGCCAAAAGTATCATCGGTTTCGTCATTCTCGGCGCCGGAGCCGGGGTGGTCATCGGCTCGCTGGATTCTCTCGGCGGCATCATTCAGGACCGCTTCCAGATTCAGGGGGTCATCCCGAATAATGAAGCCATCGTTGCCCTTGCACAGCAGACGCTGGGTACCGAAACAGCGCTGATTATGGGCTTTGGTTTCATTGCTAACATATTGTTTGCACGCTTCACTCCGCTGAAGTACATCTTTCTGACCGGACACCATACGTTCTTCATGGCTGCCCTGCTCTCTGCGGTGCTTGGAACATCCGGAATGACCGGTGTTCCCCTCATTGTCACCGGTTCTGTCATTCTCGGAGCGGTTATGGTCATCATGCCCGCACTCGCCCAGCCATTTATGCGTCAGGTGACCGGCGGCGACGATATCGCCATCGGACACTTCGGCACTGTCGGTTATATTTCCGCGGGGCTTGTCGGCAAAGCTGTCGGTGATGTGAATAAGTCCTCTGAAGATATTAAAATTCCAGAGCGTCTTTCTTTTCTTCGGGATTCCTTGATTTCCACGGCATTGACGATGGTCGTCATGTTCCTCTTTCTCGTCCTCGTTGCAGGTCCGGAAATTGTGAGCCAGTACGCAGGAGACCAGAACTATATCATGTTCGGAATCATGCAGGGTGTCACGTTTGCTGCCGGTTTCAGCATCATCATGGCTGGTGTACGGATGATCCTCACAGAAATCGTCCCTGCTTTTAAAGGGATAGCAGAAAAAATGGTACCCGGTGCGAAGCCGGCACTCGATGTACCGATCATTTTCAACTACGCACCGACCGCCGTTATCATCGGCTTTCTTTCCAGCTTCATCGGCGGTGTGATCAGCATGTTTTTCCTCGGGATCTTCTCTCTGGCACTCATCATTCCAGGGCTCGTTCCGCACTTCTTCACAGGTGCCGGAGCCGGTGTCTTTGGAAATGCTGTCGGCGGCCGGAGGGGAGCCGCTGTCGGCGGGTTTACCAATGGTGTGCTGATCAGCTTTATCCCGGCACTTCTTCTGCCGGTGCTTGGAAACCTCGGGTTTGAAAATACGACGTTCGGCGATTCCGATTTCGGCGTCATCGGTATATTGATCGGGCTGCTCGCTGATTTATTCAGCTGATCCCCGCTGGAGTACTAATCTGGAGAGCACTTCCTTATGGAGGTGCTCTCTTCGTTTTGTTACTGCAGCTGTGAGTCTGGAATTGGGTAGAGCTGCGGAGAGAAATTATCTCAAAGCGGCGGCTCCCACCCGTACCTTATTGTCCAGCTTTGGCAGGCGATTTTCCAACTTCCGCACTTTATTTTCTGCCCCTCTCCCTGGACCACCTGCGGTTTAAAGCGGAGGGCTTTGGCGGGAGGATCCCCACCGGCTTCTTTAACATTCACGGCTCCTGCACTTCTCCGTCAGTGTGCAGAATTTCTGTGACAGAAAATCAAACACTGGTATAGACATCTTATTCACTAGAGGTTATAATAACGTTTACATACAGTTCAAAGGGGGATCTATTCATGCTCAGCTTTCTTCAACGTATCGGTAAAGCTCTGATGCTTCCGATCGCGGCGCTTCCTGCAGCAGCCCTGCTGCTCCGTCTTGGTGCAGAGGACATTTTTAACATTCCATTTATGGAGTCGGCCGGGGCCGCACTTTTTGACAATCTTCCGCTGCTTTTCGCCATCGGAGTGGCGGTCGGTTTATCGAAAGACGGCAACGGTGCCGCCGGACTTGCCGGAGCCATCGGTTTTCTCGTATTAACAGAAGGAACACAGGCCATTAACGAAAACATTAACATGGCGTTTCTCGGCGGAATCTTCAGCGGCGTCGTCGCCGGCCTGCTGTATAACCGGTTCCATAACATCCAGCTCCCGCAGTGGCTCGGCTTCTTCGGTGGAAGGCGGTTTGTGCCGATAGTCACCGCCGCAGCGATGGTCGTCTTTGCCTTTTTATTCGGCTTTATCTGGCCGCCGATCCAGGCCGGTATTGATGCGCTCGGTCAGTGGATTATTGCTTCCGGTGCGGTCGGTGTCGGCGTGTACGGTTTCTTAAACCGCCTCCTCATTCCGATCGGCCTGCATCACGTATTGAACTCCCTCGTCTGGTTTGAATTTGGGGAATACAACGGAGCTACAGGGGATCTGAACCGCTTCTTCGCCGGTGATCCGACGGCCGGAACGTTCATGGTCGGTTTCTTCCCAATCATGATGTTTGCCCTTCCTGCAGCCTGTATTGCAATGATTTTTGCGGCGAAAAAAGAGAACCGCAAAGCCATCGCCGGTCTTATGATCGGTATTGCATTTACCTCATTCTTAACAGGCATTACAGAACCGATTGAATTTACTTTCATGTTCCTGTCACCGCTTCTTTATGTGGTTCACGCATTCTTAACAGCAAGCTCCATGGTGATCACGAACCTGCTCGGACTGCAGCACGGGTTCGGCTTCTCTGCGGGGGCGATCGACTATTTCTTAAACTTTGGTATCGCAACGAATCCAATTATGCTCGCTGTCGTCGGGCTTGGATATTCCGCCCTGTACTTCGTCATTTTCTACTTCCTTATCATAAAGCTGGACATTAAAACACCCGGCCGGGAGGATGAAGATCCGGATGCTCCTGCCGCTGTTTCGACAGAATCCGGCGGCGACAAGTATGAAGCGCTTGCTGCCCAGTACATCGAGGGACTCGGTGGTCAGGAGAATATCGCTTCACTCGATAATTGCGTCACCCGGCTCCGGATGAAGGTCCACGATATGGATCAGGTCGATGAGAGCAAATTAAAAAGCGCCGGCGCACGAGGTGTCATGCGGTTAAACCGCACAGATATCCAGGTCGTTGTCGGCACCGACGTTGAATTCGTCGCAGATAAGATGAAGCAGCAGATGTAGCAGCAGCCCCTCCCGTTGGGTAATCCGGCGGCAGGGGCTTTTTGGTACCATATGAACTATTTGATTTTATTATATTTCTCCCACCCATATTACAACAACGTTACAATTCGAAAAGATTCGTCAGAAATGTTTGTCTCTTTTTTAAGCGGGTACTAGTCGTTGTACGGGCGAAACTAGGGCAAAAGGTGAAACATTATTATCCAATAATAGAAAATAATGTTTTATCACCGATAGTCCCGGGTACACCCATCAATACGTACGGCAATGAGTACTTATCCGTCTTCCCCAGATTTTGCGAAGCGCCGTTCCGGGAACCGCGGCCCGGAACACGCAGAACCAATATGAAAAAGGAGACTTGCATTATGAGACAGACAGTTACAGACAAATATCCTTCCCGGACAGGTTCTGAAGCTGAAATTATGGATCGTAAAGATCCGGTTGTTCACCAGGAACCCGAACAGAGCAGCGGCCCGCTTTCCACAGATGAAATGAAGTCCTTCCAGAAAAACGGCTATCTGCTGAAAAAGCAGCTGTTCAACGAAGAGGAAGTGACCATACTCCGGAAAGAACTCGACCAGATCATGAAAGCGAACGAATCCCGCGATGCAGATGATGTCATAAAAGAACCAGGCAGCAATGAAATCCGATCCATATTTGAAATTCATAAAGACGGCGGATTCTTCCAGGCGCTTTCGAAAAACGAACGTATCGTAAAAATTGCCGAGCAGCTTCTGGCAGACCAGGTATATATTACGCAGTCCCGGATTAACTTTAAGCCCGGCTTCAAAGGGAAGGAGTTCTACTGGCACTCCGACTTTGAAACGTGGCACGTAGAGGACGGCATGCCGGACATGCGTGCAGTCAGCTGTTCCATCGTGCTGACAGATAACTATGAGTTCAACGGACCGCTCATGCTTATTCCGGGGTCCCAGAACTGGTACGTTTCCTGCCCGGGTAAAACACCGGAAGGCAACTATAAGGAGTCACTGAAAAAGCAGGAGAGCGGCGTGCCGGACAACGACAGCATGCGCTGGCTCGTGGACGAGGCAGACGGTGATATCGACCGTGCCACCGGTCCTGCAGGTTCCGTCCTTTTCTTCGACTGCAATACGATGCACGGCTCCGCAGGGAACATCTCCCCTTATGCGCGAAGCAACGTATTCTTTGTCTACAACTCGTTTAAAAACAAGCTGCAGCAGCCATTCTCCGGCATGGATCCGCGCCCTGAGTTTCTCGCGAATCGGGAAAACGTGGAACCGATCAAGCCGGGCCGCGATCAGCTTGCACGCAGAAAATAAACGACCCACGAAAACGGGCATTCCAGAAATGGAGTGCCCTTTTTTTCTATGTCTTTCTTTCGGATGCAGCCTTCCTCCAGGGGACGTCTTGAAAAAACGTCCACTACGAGCAGGGGAATGTATCGTAACCCGCCGCTGAACGTTCGTAAGCAGTGGTTCGACGTCCGTAACTCAGGCACAGACGTTCACTTCTCTAAAAAGGTACCACTTCACCACCTAAAACGTTCATAACCAGCGGGAAAGGTCCGTTCCTCCCGAAAAACGTCCGCTGCCTCAAAACCTGCCCCCCCCCCATCATCCCCGGCAGAGGCGGGCACCTCCCAGCCCGAAGTCTTCCACTCCTTTAACCCTTCCGTCATCACGAAAAAAACTGCCCCGGCCCATTAAAGGACCGGGACAGCTTCCTGAAATCAAAACAGCACTCTTCCGCACAGCACCGCTTTCTCAGGCATACGTCCATTTCCGCCACAGTGCTTCCATCGGCCCCTGGCGGAATCGTTTCAGCCAGAGCTGGCTCAGGACGACCTGGGCCGCAAAAACGCCCAAGGCAATCAGCATTCCCGTAAAAGCCCCGACACTGCCGTACAGACCGAAGCCGTAGCCGTGAAACAACAGTACGCCGATAACCGACTGCAGCAGGTAATTCGTCAGCGCCATCCGGCCGACCGGTGCCAGCCAGGCGAGCGGAGCTCCGCCTGAAACGAGCAGCACGAGCACGGATACGTAAAACAGCATAAGAAGCGGCCCGGCCAGAATGTTGAGCCCCTGGCCGAGAGCGTCGGCTGCCCAATATGGCACCGGCAGCTGATCAAGCTTCAGCATCACAACGAGCACTGCTCCGAGAATACCGCTCCATCCAGCATGCAGCCGGAGTGTTTTCCACTGCTTTTCGTACGTCTTCGGATCATGAAACCAGCCGGCTTTCCCAAGCGCAATGCCGATCAGGAAAATGCCGAAGACATTGATGACGGCAAACGGGGTGTTGAACAAAATAAGAAATACTTCCGACGACAGCCGGAAACCAAGAATTTCCGCATAGTTCCCGGAAGGCATAATGTCCATGGCACGGGACGCACCGGTCATCATTCCGCCCTTCATCATCGAAGCGGCGTTGCCGAGAAGAAGCAGGAGCGTCATGAGGACAGCGGAAAACGTAACCAGGCCGATCCCCCATTTCACCAGCGATCCCGCTGACTTTTTCACAAACAATAAAAGGAAAAATCCTCCCACAGCATACGTAAACAAAATGTCCCCCGACCAGATAAACACGAGGTGCACGAGCCCGAGGACGAGAAGAAAACTCATCCTGCGGTAGTAGCGGCGCTTCGTCTGATTCTGAAGCCGCTGGTAAAACAAATAAAATCCAAGGCCAAACAGAAGCGAAAACATCGGGTAAAACTTTCCTGTCACGAGTCCGTCGACACTGATGACGGCGAAGATATTCAGGGCACTGTCCGATAAAATCGTGCGCGCCTGCATCGCCCCTTCCTGAAACACCGGCGATTTAAACGAAGCCATATTCGCAAGCAGAATGCCGAAAAGAGCAATCCCGCGGATAATATCCAGGCTGATGATTCTTCCTTCAGCCGGCGTTGGTGTTTCATTCATCTGCTGTATCCCCTTCCTGTTCCGGCCGGAACTCCAGTGATTCCTCCGGTTCGGTAAACCGCATCGTTCCGTACGCCCCCTCTACCCACGTATCCAGCTGATCGTCGTAGTGCGGGGAGAGCCACTGACCGGACTGGCCCGGCAGCAGCACGTCTTCCGGATCCTGCAGATCACTGACAAAGCGCCAGCCGGCACTGTGGTCTGCTCCGCCGGTCTCTATGTTATAACTGACCGCCCCCGGCGTCATGCCGCTTCCCGGAAGGGCGTCCCCGCCGAGATTCAATACGTAGTTGAACGGAAATACGCCACCTAAGGGATGATTGATTTCCAGCTGGTGGTAGTCTCCCCACGCCCAGCCGGAAGCCTCATCTCCCTGCAGTTCCACCGCCCGCGTGACGGCATCATGGAACGTTTCCCGGATGACGCGTTCGATGGAGCGCTCCTCCACTCCTTCCAGTCCGGAAAACACCGTCCCCGAGGCGGCTCCTTCCGTGAGCACACGCTGACGCGTCAAATGATCCGGGAGCGTTATATCCAGGTGCCTTTCAAACAGCGTTTCCGGCAGCCCTTCATACCAGAGCTGATACACAAGCGCAGCCGCACTGTCTGTCTCTTCCCGGAAATCCCAGTCTGAAAGAAGAGCCAGCGCCTCTTCCTCTGTGGCACTCCAGCTGCCGAGCGCCTCTCCTTCCATATCCGTTCCGCCGTCCGCTTCGGTCCAGGAAGCCGCGGCTTCTGTCAAAAGCGGCACAAGTTCCCGCGCCTGGGTGTTTGTGATGTCCTGCTGCATCTGTTTCATATCCTCCAGTACCACCGGATCCTCTGCCCCGATTCGTTCCTGAAGAAGCTCTTCCAATCTTACGGCCCGGAACGGAAGAAAGTTCCGTCCGATTTCATATGGGTAGGCATCCGCCGGCACCGGCTGATGATTCGCTGTCATCAGATAACCCGATTCCGGATTCAGCTCCTGCGGCAGCTCTTCCCCTGGAATGAATCCGTCCCACTGGTAGGCCGGATCCCATCCCGGAACCGGAAGCTGACCGGTGGAGGACGGACGCACCGGCAGCAGTGCCTGACCGCGGAAACCAATGCCACCTTCCGTATCCGCAAACATCCAGCTGAGCCCCGGTGTGACAAACCCTTCAAGCCCTTCAGAAAATTCATCCACGGTTTCTGCACGATTCACCCGGAGAATCCCGTTCAGTTCCTCCCCCGGTTCCATCCCCGTCCAGCGGAGAGAATACGCTGACACCGGTCCTTCCTCTTCGACATGGTTCATTACCGGTCCGTTCCGCGTCACTTCCACACGGTGTATCCGCGGCTCTTCCTCGCCGTCGACAAAAATCTCCTCTTCGATTACTTCTGCCGCTTCATACTCTCCGTCATACAAATAAAAGGAGGGCCGCTCTGGATCCTGCCGCTCCAGATAGACGTCTTCATAGTCTGCACTCAACGACGTCACACCCCAGCTCACCGAGCCATTATGACCGAGCACAACGCCAGGTATTCCCGGCACCGTCACACCCATTGACGAAAAGTCCCCTTCAATCTCCAGCTGCGTCTGATACCACACCGCCGGAATGGCAAGCCCTAAATGAGGATCATTGGCAAGCATCGGCAGGCCGGTGTCCGTATGCTCTCCGCTCACCGCCCAATTGTTGCTTCCATTCCACGGATCCGGCGTCCACTCCGGTGCCATGCCAAGCTCCGGTCCAGCTGCCAGAGCAGGAAGATCTGTGCCGGCCGTTTCCACTCCATCAAGAATCGCAGGATACTCTCCAGCCTCTTCATAATCTGGGAAGTAAAAAGACGCCTCCTCCCCGAACCGCCGGAGCAGCTCATAGTTACGAAGCTCTTCCGAAAAATTCCCGTTCAGCGTATAGCCCATATACTTCACCGCAATCGCCGTATCCTCCGGCGTCCACGCCTCCGGCTCATAGCCGAGCACCTGAAACTCCAGCGGCAGCTCCCCGGCGGAAGACGCCTCCTCGATATACGCCGTCACGCCGTCCGCGAACGCCGTCACCATCGCTTCCGTCTCCTCATTAAACTCCGCCGTCAGCGCCTCCGTCCCGCGGTGCATCCCATATGTACGAAAATACTCATCGCTCTCAACCGCCTGCGGACCAATCACCTCCGCAAGACGCCCGCCAGCCTGCCGCCTC
Organism: Alkalicoccus urumqiensis; assembly: GCF_002993335.1. Lineage (GTDB taxonomy): Bacteria > Bacillota > Bacilli > Bacillales > Salisediminibacteriaceae > Alkalicoccus > Alkalicoccus urumqiensis. Next base: position 132,911 of record NZ_PVNS01000001.1, read on the forward strand.
GTCATATCCATCTGGAACATCCGGTCCTGCGCCATCACATACCCCTGCGCAAAAAACACATCCTCCGCCGACTCCCCGCTGATCTGCGCCACACCGCGTTCATCCCGGTCCACACGCACCTCCGAACCGACCGGCGCCTCGATCACCCCGTCCGTCTGCGGAAGCCCCGAACGCACGTAAAACCACACCGCCGCAAGCAGAACCGCCGCGATCCACACCAGCACGACCGCCGTCCAGCTCACAACCTTCCACCAGCGCCGCTCATACCAGCGCTTTCTCCGCATCGACGTCATCACCGTCCCATACATACACCCAAGCCCCCTCTTCCCGGAAACCAACCACATTGTATCCGCTTCCGCTTTTCTGTTTTAAGAATACCTTTTTCTTCCTGCCTTCAGCAAGTTTTCCTTCTGCGGGACATGCCTTTCGGTTTTCAATCCGCCGCCGGAAAACGTAGAATGGAGTCAGAGGAGTGTTATATATGACAAAAACCAATCACGGATGGAACCTTGCATCCACCTATACACAGCTGCGGTCGTTTTTCTACACGGAAGCCGCGCCGCAGGAAGTGCCGGCACCGGAAATGGTGCTCTGGAACCGCTCGCTTGCGAGAGAACTCGGACTGGATGAGAACGCCCTTTTCCACGAGCCTGCCCTGTTTGCAGGTGCGGCGTTTCCTTCAGGTGCCGTGCCGATTTCCCAGGCGTATGCCGGCCATCAGTTCGGAAACTTCACGATGCTCGGCGACGGGCGCGCCGTCCTTCTCGGAGAGCAGCAGACGCCGGAGGGACAGCTTGTGGACATTCAGCTGAAAGGCTCCGGCAGAACTGCCTATTCCCGGAGCGGGGACGGGCGCGCCGGACTCGGTCCGATGCTCCGCGAATACGTGATCAGTGAAGCGATGCACGCGCTCGGCATTCCGACGAGCCGGAGTCTCGCCGTCGCAAAAACAGGAGAGCCCGTTTACCGGGAAAAGCCGCTCGAGGGCGCCGTGCTCACCCGCACCGCATCGAGCCACCTCCGCGTCGGCACGTTTCAGTACGCCCGCGCAGCCGGCTCTATCGAAGACGTCGAGCAGCTGGCGGATTATGCTATTAAGCGGCACGATCCCGAGGCAGGAGAGGCGCCCAACCCGTACCTTGCATTTCTCCGCGGCGTGATCCAGCGGCAGGCAGCCTTGACGGCATCCTGGCAGCTGACTGGATTTATCCACGGCGTCATGAATACCGACAACATGACGATCAGCGGGGAAACGATCGACTACGGGCCGTGCGCGTTTATGGACACGTACGACCCGGAAACGGTATTCAGCTCGATCGACACCGGCGGACGGTACGCCTACAAAAACCAGCCGTACATCGCAGCCTGGAATCTGTCCCGGCTGGCAGAAGCCATTCTCCCGCTTCTTGACGACGATGAAGAAGCGGCGCTGAACCAGGCACAGAAGGAAATTACGGCGTTTACTCCGCTCTATCAGCAGTACTGGCGGGACGGCATGAGCGCGAAACTCGGTCTCGCCTCCAGCCACCCGGGCGACGACAAGCTGTTTGAAGACCTCCTCGCCGTGATGGAAGCGGAAAAAGCCGATTTCACGAACACGTTCCGCGCGCTCGCACTCGATCCGGAAGAAGACGAGCTGCTCGGCGGCACCTTTTCCGACTGGCATCTCCGGTGGGAGGAGCGCCTGCAGTCCGAAGGCACAACGCCTGCGGCCGCTTCGCAGCGGATGAGACAGGTGAACCCGGCCGTCATTCCGAGAAATCACCTGGTCGAAGAAGCGCTGGCAGCGGCCGTCGACCAAGGCGACATGGGGCCATTTCATGAGCTGCTTCAAGTACTCTCGAACCCATACGCCGATATCGACCCGGACAGTCGCTTCTGCCGTCCGGCGCCTGCGTCCGCCTTCCCATTCCGTACGTACTGTGGGACGTAAAATGGCCTAATCAAGCAGATAGATAACAAAGAAAACAGATCCAAGGAAATAAACACCCGTAATCAGACGCAGAACGGCCCGGTCGGGTCCGCCGGCCCGCCATTCCACCCAGACCCGCAGAAGATACTGCAGCAGAAGGGCGGCGGCCAGCACGGCCGCTGCCTGTCCTGTTTCCATAGGAAACGCGGTGCCACGGGCGTTCAGAAGGTAAACAACAAGAAAAAAGAGCACGGCCGCGCCCGGTATATACCGCCCCGCTGCGTGCAGGACACCTCCTGCATGTTCCAGCGGGTCCTCCTGGACGCGGCTTACGCCGAGCCGACGCGCACACCAGCGCCGCAGAAGGGCCCCGCCGGAAGCCAGCGCAATAAGCAGTAGAAGGAATGGAATCATATTCACCAGCATCACCTCTTTTCCCTTATACGCATACGAAAGGAAGACGTTTCATGCCGATCCCATTTCAAAAACGAACCTGTCATTTCTGCAGAAAAAAAGAGCGCGGCATGCAGAAATACTACGATACGGCCCGCCGAAAAATTTACGTCTGCCGCACCTGTGTCCCCTACGCCGAACGCCGAGCGTATCCGAAGCGGTAAAGAGCCGATATCTCTTCTGCCAGCGCGAAAAAGCTTCCGGTCCTCCCACATATGGGTTGATCAGAAGCTTTTTTGTTCTTTTATTCCTCCATCCGGGCAATGCAGCGTTTATCGTCATGCACCGGCTTATTTACGTAGCGGCTGACCGGATACATCTCCATGTCCTCCGAAGTGTAAGGAACGAGGAGCTTTTTCAGCGTAGATGGATCCTGCAGGCTCCGGTCCAGCCAGACTGCTTCCTGCTCTTTCGGCATAATCACAGGCATACGGTGATGAACCGGCGCCATGACGTCATTGGCCTCTGTTGTAATAATCGTGCACGACTGAATCACGGCACCGTCGTGCTCCCAGCGGTCCCACAAACCGGCAAAGGAAAACAGCGTCCGGTTCTTTAACTGAATGCGCATCGGCTGCTTCGTCCCGTCCGACGCACGTTTCCACTCATAGAAACTGTCTGCTGGAATCAGGCAGCGCCTGCGCGTCAGAAGCTGCCTGAAGCTCGGTTTCGTGTCGATCGTTTCCGCCCGGGCGTTGATCATTTTCGCACCGCCGCTGCTGTCTTTCGCAAAAGAGGGGATGAGGCCCCAGCGGAGCAGGCCGAGCCGGATGTTCTCTCCGTCATGCACGGCCGCTGCGATCTCCTGCGTCGGTGCTGCGTTGAAGCGCGGAACCTGCAGTGCAGCCGGTTCGGCACCATAGTAGGCTGCGATCTCTTCAGCTCCCGGTATTAACGTAAATCGACCGCACATCGGATTTCCCTCCCGGCGCTACAGCGCGCTGATAATATCTCCTGCAGTTACATTCTGCGAACCCGGCCGCTGTTCTGCCGCCTGATCTCCTGCTCTTCCGTGCAGATAAACCGCACAGACAGCAGCCTCCTCTCCGGTCATGCCGCGTGCCAGAAAAGCGGCGGTCATACCGGTGAGAACATCTCCTGCACCACCGGAGGCCATGAACGGATTGCCGGTCGTATTAATGGAAACGAATCCGTCTGCTGAAGCCGTCACGGTTCTCGCTCCTTTTAACACCACGGTCACCCCATGGTCGACAGCGAAGCGGCGGGCGGTTTCGATCCGGTCTGTCTGTACGTCTTTCGTCTTTTTTCCAGAAAGGCGGGCCATTTCCCCCGGATGGGGCGTGAGGATGACTTCGCCTTCCCGCGGCTTCCAGTTCTGCCAGTCGGCATCGGCAAGAATATTCAATGCGTCTGCATCCACAACGATCGGGGCGGTCGTGTTTTCCCAGATATGCTGAAGCCATGCTGTATCTCCGGACCACCTTCCCATTCCCGGTCCGATGGCACCCGCCGTTCCCTCATTCAAGAATGCGGCGGCTTCATCTGCTGAAACGTTCTCCCACGTACCGGTACCGCCGTCCGCAAGCGCCTCCAGCATAATTTCCGGCTGGTGGCCGGCAGCGGAGGCGAGTACAGTGTCCGGCAGTCCCCACGTAACGAGCCCGGCACCGCTCCGGAGCGCTGCGGTGCTGCTCAACAGCCCCGCTCCGAGCATCCGGCGGGTTCCCGCAAGAATCCGGGCGTGGCCGTACGTGCCTTTATGGGTGTCGGCCCCGCGGTACGGCTCGACAACATCGATACCGAACCGGTCTGCGATAGAGAGGGCGTCGGCCGTGACGGTCTGAATACCGAAATCCTCCGCCGTTTTCGGCGGGATGCCGATATCACAGACAGTGATTTCTCCGGCCTGCGAACGTCCCGGATACTGCTCTAGTCCGCGCTTCGTGTAGGCGAGTGCTGCCGTTTTTACCGCAGCAATACACGGGTCATACACTTTGCCGGTATCTGCATCGAGACCACTCGGGATATCGATGGCAACAACCGGCAGGCCTGCGGCGTTGGCTTCACGGATGAGTCCTGCGTAAGGCTCCCGCGGGGCTCCGGCCGTTCCTGTACCGAGAAGAGCATCCATAACGCCGTCAAACCGCTCCCAGGCAATCTTTCCCGGCTCATATACCGTACGCTCGACGGCGAATTCCTGCATAATATCACGCTGCCTTGCTGCTTCACCGACGCACGCACCCGGATCCTCTGCAAAAATGACGACCGGCTCCAGGCCGAGGGCAGCCAGATGGCGGGCGGCAACGATGCCATCACCGCCGTTGTTTCCCTTTCCGACCAGAACCGCCCAGGAAGGCCCCGCCTCTTCGGCTTCCAGTGCTGCAAGCTCTGCCGCTTCTCTGCCGGCATTTTCCATCAGCACCATGCTCGGGATACCGACCGATTCGATTGTGTGGGCATCCATCGCCCTCATTTCTTCGCGTGATACGACGTACATGGCTTATTCCTCCCTGTTTAGTTACGGACCTCGCCGCCTGCTTCCTCCACTGCATTCATTACTGTCCGCCGCTGCTGGACCAGCTCCATATTCATATCCAGTTCGAGCCGTGTTCCGTCTTCAAGCTCCAGGTTCATGCCGGCATATCCTGCTGTGCCGTCGGTTTCCTCCCGCTGCATTTCGATGACTTCCACTTCCGACCATGCGTACGTCTCTGCTTCAAACGAGAGCAGTGGGTTCCACGTGATTCCGTCTTCATCCATTGTATAGTAATGGAGCAGTCCGGAGGCCGCTGCCGGAATGGCTGCCAGGCTCAGAATAAGAAACAGCGCAGCTCCCGCAGCAGGGTGCCGTTTTCTCCGCCACCGGCCGGCAAAGGCATAGATGATGGCTGCGGCCGGTACGGTCAAAAAGCTGCCGATCACGACGATGTAGGAAAGCGCCGGACGCGTCAAAAGCCACTGTCCGCTTCCGTAAAAAAACAGCTCCTGAAACACAACCACCATCACAAACGGCGCCATCAGTGCCATCATCGAAAAGAGGATCGCCAGCACGATCACGCCTTTGTCTACATCATCATGATCCAGTCGATTAAGCATATCGTTCCTCCTGATAGGTTATTTACCCGTTCCGGGGCTTCCTAAATACAGTTCTGCCATCACCCAGTGGCGGTAGGCGGCGAGAAGCTCCCGGTCCTTCTCTGTAAAACGGCGCGGCTCGAAATCGAGCAGGCACAGCGTGCCGATCGCCTCGCCCGTATCGGTTTCAAGCGGCATGCCCGCATAGAAGCGGATGCCGAACTCCTTATGGACATCACTTTCCTTGTATATCTCATCTCCTGCAAGATCCTCGATGACGAGCGGCTGTTTCGCCAGCACCACCTGGTTGCAGATCGTATTTTCCCGGGGCACCTCACGGAAAACGCCCCATGATACCGGAAAGCCGCTTTTCGCTTTCAGCCACTGCGTTTCTTCAGTAATAAATGAAATGTAGCTGATCGGCGCCTGAAACGCGGCACGGACAGCTTCCGTTATCCGGTTGTAGCGCTCCTCAAAATCGGTATATAAAATATCAAACGAACGCAGAGCAGCAAGCCGGCGCTGCTCTTCTTCCTTCCCTTTCCGGGAGGTGAAAAGCTGTCCGTTCAGCCGGCTTTCCGCTTCTTTTAAATGAGCATGCACCTGGGCCACAGCTTTTTTCAACTGACGGATCGGCACAGGTCTGCTCAGGAAGTATCCCTGCAGTTCTTCACATTGAAGATCCAGAAGCGTCTGCATCTGATCCTCCGTTTCGACACCTTCGGCTGTCACAGATAAGTTCAGCCGCTTGGCGAGCTGCATGATAAAGGAGACGATTTCGTACTCCTTTTTATTCAGGTTCCGGTCGATTTTCCGGATAAACGACTGGTCGATTTTGATCCCATCGAGCGGGAATGCGGCCAGATAATTGAGGGAGGAATAGCTGACACCGAAATCATCGATGACGACACGGAATCCTTCGTCCCGGAGGTATTCCACGAGCCTGCGCCCTTCCTCCGGATCTTCCATCAGCATCCCTTCGGTAATCTCCAGCTCGAACCGGGAAGTCGGAATCTTGCAGGAGCTGGCCGTATCGACAAACAGGCGCTTCAGAAGGTCTTTCCGGAACAGGTTGGCAGAAACATTTACTGCAGTGACAGAATCCCCAAAAGCTTCCGGACGAAGCAGCTGGTCCTCGCACACCCGGGTGAAAACGAATTCGGTGACCTTCTCAATGAGCGACGAACGTTCTGCTATCGGAATGAACCGTCCCGGCGGAATCGTGCCGAGATGAGGCGAGTGCCACCGTGCAAGCACTTCGAGATTCACACGCTGGTTTTTCGTATCAAGTTTCGGCTGGTACGCGACCGACAGCTCTTCCTCCTGAAGCGCACGCATCAGCTCCAGCTCCAGCATCAGCTCTTCTTTCCGCTGGACGGTCTGGGCGTTTTCCTGATAAAGCCGCACGGTGTTTTTTCCGAACATTTTCGCTTCCGTCATTGCCTGTGACGCATTTGTCAGAAGCACATGGGCATTCTCCTGTCCGCCGCTGATGCCGATGCATGCAGACAGCGTAAACGTCATATCCCGCAGCGTGTAGCGGAAGCGGTTAATGCAGTCAAGCACGCGGTGGGCGGCCGTCTCCGCTGCTTCCGGCGTAAAACCGGGAAGCACTGCAGCAAACTCATCCGCATCGACACGGCCGAGCACGGTTCCTTCAGGGAGTACCTGTACAATTTCTGCTGCGAGCCGCTGCAGCAGCTGGTTTCCGCTCTCCCGTCCAAGCACTTCATTAATAATGTCAAACCGGTCCAGGTTGATGCAGAGAACCTGTACGGGCTTTTTTTCACGGGAAATATAGGCGTTCATTTCCGAACGGAGGCGCATCACATTCGGAAGTTTCGTCAGATAGTCAAAATCCTCGATCGATGTGAATACTTCCGAGAGCGCCTGGTCGGATAAATCAGACGTGATTCCTATAATAAAGGCAGCTTTCCCCTCCACCGTATGCACCGGCATTAAAATGGAGGAGGCGTAAGCTGCCACGTTCGTTTCCTTGTTCATCTTGTCGGAAAAAAAGACCGGTTCCCCCGCCTCTTCTGCGCGCCGGTACTGTGCCGTAAGCGGCTCCGCCACCTCTTTTGTATACATTTCCCCGATCGTCCGTCCGGCGAAGTCTTCCGGAAGCGAAGCGAGCCGGCGCGCATCCTCACTGACACGCACGTACGTAAAATCGTCGTCTTCCACTCTCATCAGAAAGACCATTTTATACAGCTTTTGAAAGAATTCAAACAAGTAATCCGGATCTGCCCGCAGCAGGGACTCTTTCATGGCTGCACCCCTTTTCCTATCGACCAATTTCCCTCATTGTACCAATAGTCTGTCACTTTCTCCATAGTCATTTTGGGTGCATGTTCTTACCTGCCTGCAGAGATCCGCTTCGAAAAGCAGACGACCCGTGCCGCTTCAGAGAACCCCGACGCACGGTGGAACTGCTGTCCCGCAGCATTATCCAGCTCACTGTCCGAAGCCACCCACCGGCAGCCGCGCTCCCGGGCCCACCGCTCCGCTTCCTGAATCAGCGTCCCGGCAATTCCCTTTCTGCGCGCTTCCTGACGCGTATACACGCCTTCGATATATCCCGTCGGCGGCTCTGCACCCTCGACATACTCGCGCCGGATCGTTGCATGCAGAAACGACACGGCTCTTCCGTCCATCCGGGCAAGCCAGACCGAGGCCGACCGGCTTACCGCCGAGTCCTGCATCTCCCGTTCCAGCTTTTCCCGGACAGACTCCGGCCATAACTCCGATGCCAGCGTCACTGCTTCCTGCACGTCTCTTTCCGTCTGTACACGCTCGATCTCCATGATTTTACCTCCTGATTCATTCCAGATGCTTTCTCAGCCACTCCCCGGCGAAAACGACGCTCGATTTCAGCGGAAACCGGCGGCACGCTGCATCGCCGATCGTCACTTTCCTGACCTGGTGGGCTTCTTCATATGCCTGTCCGCAGGCTGCGAATGGACTGCTGTCGTACGCTTTGTCTTCATATTCCACCCACGTGCGGACACCGTCTTTCATCATCGGCGCCCCGCGTGTTTCTGTTTCAACTTCAGAGAGCCTCGCTTCTGCCAGGTGGAATCCGGTCGCTGTATCGTAGCCGGTTCCAAGGAAAAGGATGTCCGCATCGAGCTGCTCCAGCCGGCCGAGGGGGGACGTTTCCCCGAAACTGTCTCCAGGCTGGTGCGTTTCCAGCACCCAGGATGCTTCTTTCCCCCAGGCTGCAAACGAATCGGCCGGATGCAGACTCCGGTGGACACCCGGATACGTGCGGAACAGCTCTGCAATCGTCCCCATACCGCGCGTCGGTGTTTTTTCCGGATCATACAGCGGCATCGTCCGGCGGATTTCCTCCCACCAGGCAGACGGAACGGCCGGAGCACCCCAGTTTTTCGGGTCGCTCCAGTCACCGCTCTGCGCAGGCATGACAATGGTTCCCGAGGGACCGACCGCTTCCTGAAGCGCATCGATCACGGCCGCCGCTCCGCCGTTCACCCAGCCGAACGCAGACAGCGAGCTGTGTACAAGAAGCGCATCCCCTTGCCGGACACCAAGCTCTTCCAGACCGCGGACGATGGAGTCCACCGTATTCAGTGCTGTGTTCTCTGAAACTGCCTGCTGCTTCATCACTGCTTCCGCTCCTGTTTCCTCGAGCTTTCTCGACATCATGTACTCATCCACCGGCGAGCCGTCGATCAGAAGGCTCGCGGCTTTCGTTCCTTCTATTCTGTAGCCTGCCTGCTCGTACAGTGCATATGCGCCTTTATTCGGCACCGCCACCGTCAGTTCCAGCTTGCCGAGTCCCATGGTTCGGGCCGCACACTCCACTTCCCGTAAAAGTGCACGTCCCCAGCCTCTCCGCTGGTAGGCAGGCGCTACGCCCATTACAATTGATGCTACATGCTTTTTCCGTTTCATTCCGTTTGTAAACATCACCGCGTACCCGGCAGCCGTCCCCATTTCTTCGGCTAAAAACCAGTTTGTATGCGGTCCTCCAAGCATGTGCCGGACGTCTTCCTCCGTATGGTCGCGCTCCCCCGGTCCGGCAAGCATGTAGGCTGCATGTGTCTCCACGTGGTCGACCAGTTCTTTGACCGTCTTCGCATCTTCCGGTCCTGCACGTCGGATCATCGGCGTCCCCTCCCGCTCTGCTTCAATGAAGCGATATCTTCATCCAGTCCTTCCATGCGCTCCAGCACCATCCGTCCGGCATCCTCCACCCCACGGTTGTAATAGAGCGGTGCCGCCGCTTCTTCAAAACACTGGAGCAGCTGTTCCGCCTGCAGCAGACCGATGTCCTCGCCGCGCACGTCGAAAATGGTCTGCTGGAGTGCTTCCAGTACACGCTGCCTCTGCTCATTTGATAACTTCTTCACGTTTCTCATCCTTCCTTGTTAGAACGTCGACAAGCCGGAAGCCTCCTGAAAGCGGTACAGCCAGTATTTCCACAGGCTGTCGTCTTCGTAGACGCTGCTGTCTACTGTATAGAGACCGCCTTCATTTTCCCACAACCGAGTAAAGTACGATTCCATTTCTTCGGAAAAGCCGGCACCTTCCTCCGTTTTCACGTGAAGGTTCGTCTCCAGATTATAGTCCTGCAGGTTCCGCCGCGTTAAATTGGAAGAGCCGGTAATCGTCGAGGACGTCTCTCCCCGCTGAATGAACGTCGTTTTCGTATGATACTGCTCGCCCTGTGTGTTGTACCAGCGCACCTCGACGCCGGCCTCCATCAGCTCGGCGGCTGTCTGACGGTTCGGAATGCCTGCTTTCTCTCTGCCGAAGGCGTCTTTGTTCGGATCCAGAATGAGCCGGACGTCCGCCCCGCCCGCTTCGGCCTCTTTTAAGGCGCCGATAACACCGCGGTCAGATAAATAAAACATGCCCATCCAGACGACGTCGCCGTTTTCCGCTTCATTGATCTCCTCCAGAAGCGCCTCCCGGATGCCGCCTTCGGTGATAAGACGCACCTCCGGCCCGGACGTCCGGGATTCCGCCGGTTCTGCCTCTGCTTCAATCGCCTCTCCGGAAAACGACGCAGCCGCTTTCTCGGAAGCGAGCAGATCATCGACGACGGGTCCCTCGATATGGATCGCGGTATTGGAATGCCATGCGCTTGCATCATGCGGATTACCGGTGGAGACGACCGCTTCCTTTTCTGAGAGCACCACTTTCCGGTGGTTCGCCTTGAAATTCAAGAGCGATGCGTAGGAAGGGACGGTAAAATCCGGAGCTTCCGGTGAAAATGGGTTGGGAAGGATGCCGTTTTCTCCCGGCTCCCACCACTGCAGGTAGGAGCGCCACCAGCCGGAATACAGCGGATTGGAGTCGCGCAGCTCCGAAAGATCGGTGTAAATAACGTCCACCCCCGCTTCGTCCATCGAAGCGAGTGCCTCTGCTTCATATGTATCATAGCCGGTGTTGATCGGGTCGGTCAGAACGACGATCTCCATCTCCGGATTTTCCCGCTTTTTCGCGGCAAGCGCGCCGGCAAGTTCGCCGCTGAGGTCCGGGAAGTCGTAGGCAGGATTATACTCGCCGTTAAACAAAAACATATCTGCCACGATGTGATCCTCCGCTTTCTCGATCACCTTCAGGACCGAATCCATAATTTCCTGCTCGTGTACTGTCTCCCCGTCTTTTTCGTATGTAATATCTTGAAGCAGTTCCACATCCGATACATGAAAGTCACCGGTTACTGACAACCCTGCCGGTACACTTTTCTGCGTATGCACAAGCGCCATGACTGCAGGCGGCACTGCCAGAAGAACCGCTGCTGCCCCGGCGGCATACATTATTTTTTTCCGCATGTTCACAGGCTCCGCCTCCATCCATTTTCTCCCTATTTTACGCTTCTGTAAGCGCTTCGGCTATCCCCCCTCCGGAAGAAGTGACGATAGACCCGTAAATCATAACGAAAGCGTCACGCTTTATCTCACATCAAAGCAGAAAAGCTCCATCTACAGAACAACGGGCTGAACTGCCTTAACACCTGGCTTATCAGCGGGAAAAGCCTTCGAATTATATACATTCTTAAACTGTAAAAAAAAACAGGCAGAACTCACTTGGTCTTAAAAGAAAGAAAAAGATATTAAATGGGTTCCCGCTTCCTACCTGTACCTCTGGCCGTACGCGTTCCGGAGGGAACGGCCTCCGATTCCGGCAGGTAGAAAGTAACGCTTGGTAGAAGCGGCCCCTTCTGCACGGAACATGCTGCAATCCAATCAAGTTTTTAGAGATCATCATTGTCTCATAGACATCGATCCTGCTACAGATTCTCTGTTTTCCATTTAATTATATTCTTGTCCTGCAAGAAAAACAGCCTGACCGGAATGCCGAAACGGCAGCGGACAGGCTGTTTGTTCTCCTTTAATGTTATTGGCGGAGGTATGGAAGTTTGTTTCCGGCATAATAGGCGGTGTAGACGCCAAGCACAGCGAAAAGGGTCCATACCCAGGCATGGAGACTCATCGAGGCGAGGCCACTGAAGTAGGCACCGACGTTCGCGCCGAAGGAAATGGCTGCACCGTACCCCATCAGCAGTCCGCCGGCGAGCGTCATCACTGCATTCAAAAGCGTGATGCCGGAAAAACGCATCAGTCCGGCGAGTGCCATCGTGACAAGCGTGCCGGCAACGACGCCGAAGTTTAAGACGCTGAGACTGCTCGTGAAAATCGAGTTCGTGAGATCGGTTACGGCAGCCTGATCCCCCCAGTACCGCCACGACGCCGGATCAAACCCTACCGCATCGGATATCTTTGAGCCCCACAATGTAAAAGCAGCCGTCAGTTTCCAGGGAGAGCCCTGGACGAGCAGAACCGCCGCGTTCAGAACCGCAAAGACGGTCGCCCCGACCCAGATCGGCCACCAGTGGAACAGAACTTCCCGGAACCCGGTCCCACGCGGCATCGGAGGCAGTGCCGGCGGACGCCGTTTCTTTTTATACAAGTAGCTCCCAAGAATAACCGCTGCAAAAATGCCTGTCTGAAGCAGCCAGGCCCCTATGTAGCCGAGAGGCGTATCCTCTGCCAGAGAAATTGGACTCATGTGGGGCAGCGAGACGTTCCAGAGTGCATAGTGGGCACCGCCGATCGTCGCCCCGGTCAAAAATCCTGTTACCGTAAACAACAGCGCCGTTCTGCCGCCTTCTTTCGTTTTCATCGCTGCCGGCCCCATGTTGCTGCCGATATTCATACCGAAACCGAATAGAAAAGCTCCGATGACGACACCGAACGAAACCGGAGAGACGGCTCCTTCCGGCCGGACGCCGAACAGTCCGGTCTGGGTGGATAAAATGAGCGCAAACAGCGTGACCGCGATGATCAGCTTCTGCATATGCCCCCGGAGCATCTGTGTATTTCCATCTTCTAAAATCTGTGTATAGACGGACGAGAAGCCGTATCTCGTATGAAACAGCGTAAAGCCGATAAGAAAGCCCAGCACAAACAGGACAACGAACTGCCAGCCGGAAGTCGTATAGCTCATCCAGAGAACAAAGACAGACGCAGCTGCAAATGCCAAAAGCCATCCGTACTGCGGATCTTCGTATTTTGTCTGGTCTTCTGTCATGTTATCCCTCCTTCACCTTCTTTTCCCTTTCCCTCCTGCGCCGGTTTTATGCACCTTTCCTTTTCTCCCTTCATTTTTACATACTTCGTTATTTTATGTGGATATAATTCCCAGTAGACATTCCGCCTCTTTCCTATTACGTTAGAGGAAACGGTTACAGAAAGGGAGAGCGTGTATGAGTACGGAACTGCTCATCGTCATGTTTGAGCGCCTTGGAATTATTGTCATGGTGGCCTTTGTCATGACGCGAATTCCGTTTATACGTAAAATGATCGACCAGCATGCCGTCACCCGGAAGCAGCAGATCGGCGCCATGCTTCTGTTCGGTTTTTTCGGCATTATCGGCACGTACACCGGTGTCGTGATCACGACCGGCGAAGCCGGCTATACGATGTGGTTTTCGCCGCTCGCAGAAGATGAGGCGATCGTCAACGCCCGGGTCATCGGTATTGTCGCTGCCGGGCTTCTCGGAGGCTGGAAAATCGGTCTCGGCGCCGGCATCATCGCAGGCGGCCACCGCGCGCTTCTCGGCGGATTCACCGGTATTGCCTGCGGCCTGTCTGCGGTCCTTTCCGGTGTCCTCGCCGGACTTGCCAGCCGCTACATGAAACGCGGCTCCAATTTATCTCTCCCGGTCACGCTTGCGGTCGGCATGACCGCAGAAGCCATGCAGATGGCGCTCATCCTCGGCATTTCCCGTCCATTTGAGCAGGCCCAGGCACTCGTCGGCATGATCGGCATGCCGATGATTCTTGCCAACGGTGTCGGCGCCATGGTGTTTGTCCTCATTATCCGGAACGTTATCAAAGAAGAAGAGAAGCAGTCTGCGATGCAGTCCGGCCGCGCCCTCCGCATTGCCGAGGAAACGACACGCTACATGCGGCACGGCCTCACGCCGGAAAGTGCGGCGGACACGTGCCGGATTCTTCTGCGGGAAGCAGGCGCTTCCGCCGTGTCCATGACGAACGGCACCCACGTGCTCAGCTACCGGGGAGACGGCGAGGACCGGTGCCGTCCGGGTCTTCCGATTCAGACAGAAGCAACAAAACAGGTCATTCAGAACGGAAATCTTTATACCGGTGTGCTGGAAGAGGACGACGCCGGCTTCACCGACCACCCGCGCATGGCGGTCATCGCCCCGTTAAAACAGCGCGATCGTGTCGTAGGAACGCTGAAGTTCTACTACCGGAACCCCCGGGATGCTTCTCCGGTGGAGCTGGAGCTGATCCGCGGTCTTGCAAAACTCTTAAGCGGCCAGCTCGAAGCTGCGCGCGCAGAAGCACTCGAAAAACTGGCACACGAAACCGAAGTGAAAGCACTGCAGGCGCAGGTCAGTCCACACTTTCTGTTTAACGCTCTCAACATTATCGTGTCGATGATCCGCACAAATCCGGAACGCGCACGAAAACTGCTTCTGTCGCTGTCTGCGTTTTTCCGCCAGAATCTCGCCGGCGTGCATCGTGAGCAGATTACGCTCGAAGAGGAGCTCCGCCACGTGCGCTCCTATCTGGATATTCAATCGGCACGGTTTGATGAAGCACTTGAAATTGATCTGGCCGTTGATCCGGCACTGCTCGGCCAGCGCGTGCCGATTTTCTCGCTGCAGCCGCTTGTGGAGAATGCCTTTCACCACGGCCGTACCGCCGGTGAAACACCGTTCTATATCCATATTGGAGCTGCCTTAGAGAATGGCCTCGTCCAGCTTACCGTCCGGGATAACGGGCGGGGCATCACCGAGGAGCGGCAGGCGGAGCTTCTGCAGAAGCCGGTCCACTCTGAAAACGGCACCGGCATCGGCCTGTACAACCTTCAGCAGCGGGTGCAGGATTTATTTCCGAAGACAGGCGCGCTTGCGATCACCAGCGGTCCGGACATGGGAACCGAAGTCCGGATAACACTTTCAGAATGGGAAGGAGAGTCAGATCATGAAACCGATACGCGCTCTATTGGTTGATGATGAGCGCTTCAGCAGAGAAGAGCTCCGTCATTTATTATCTATGCACAGCCATGTCGACATCGCAGCAGAAGCAAAATCCGCCTATGAAGCGCTGGAACTGATTCTCGTCCATAAACCGGACGTCGTTTTCCTCGACATTGATATGGGCGGCCGCACCGGAATTGATGTCGCTTCATCGATCCGGCAGATGGATCATCCGCCGCTTATTGTGTTTGCGACGGCCTACCCGGATTATGCTGTCGATGCCTTCCGGGTGGAGGCGCTTGATTATGTACTGAAGCCGTTTGAGGAAGAAAGCATTAACAGAGTGGTACGCCGGCTGGACAGGGAGATGGAAGCCGAGGCGGCAGTGCCGGCACCGCGGCGGAAGATTCCGCTGCAGCTGGAGGATTCCATTCAGTACCTCCGTCCCGAAGACATTGCGGTCATTTACCGGGAAGGCAGCCAGACGAATGTGGTGACGACGAATGAGGTTTTCTCCACCCGCCAGACATTGAAGGAAATGGAGGAAAAGCTCAGCGGCCACTCCTTTTTCCGTGTGCACAAAGGATACCTCGTGAATCTGCATCACGTCGCCGAACTCGTTCCGTGGTTTAACGGGGCGTATCAGTTGAAGGTGAACGGCATGCATGAGGTGGTGCCGGTCAGCCGGAACTATGTTAAGGAGCTCCGCCTGACGCTGGAGGCGTAGCCGGGATCTTAAGCGCTGTGGCGGTCTATTATAGCCCGCCGCAGCTTTTTTATGTTCCAGCCAGCCAGTCCGATCTGCTCTACGCTTCCCTTTCTCCCACCTCCCCCTGCATGTGAGCGCTTTATTTCTGCATTTCATCCTCTGATTTCAACATGTTGGATGAAAACAGTTTGTAAACGCTTTCTTTCCGCTACACTGAAGCTATCCATTTCACTCAGGGAGGGTGTCTGCATGATTACGTTTTTTATTTCCATTATCATCTTGATTATCGGCTACTTTACGTACGGGAAAGTAGTGGAGCGGATATTCGGCGTTCAGGAAGAGCGCCTGACACCGGCGGTTTCCCACGGGGACGGCGTCGATTACGTACCGATGGGGCGCGGACGAAATCAGCTGATTCAGCTGTTGAACATCGCCGGCGTCGGTCCGATCTTCGGCCCGATTATGGGAGCCCTTTACGGGCCGGTCGCTTTTCTCTGGATCGTTCTCGGCGCTATTTTTGCCGGTGCGGTGCATGACTACTTAACCGGAATGATCTCAATCCGGAACCGCGGTGCCCATCTTCCGGAGCTTGCCGGTAAGTTTCTCGGCAAGGTGATGAAGCATGTCGTGAACGGCTTTTCCGTTCTGCTGCTTCTCCTCGTCGGAACGGTGTTTGTCACAGCACCGGCAGCACTCATCCATGACATGGCCGGCGGCTGGACGACGCTCGGCGTGATCATCGCGCTGATTTTCGTTTACTACACAATCGCAACGATGCTGCCGATTGATAAAATCATCGGACGGGTTTACCCGATTTTCGGTGCGCTTCTGCTCATCAGCGCTGTCGGTATCGGCGGCAGCCTCGTCATTACCGGTGCGCCGATTCCAGAAATGACGCTTGCCAACATGCATCCGGAAGGCCTGATGATCTTCCCGCTTCTGTTTCTGACGATTTCCTGCGGGGCGCTCTCCGGATTCCATGCGACGCAGTCGCCGATCATTTCCCGGACGACCCAGCGTGAAAAAGACGGCCGCAAAATCTTTTACGGCATGATGATCACCGAAGCGATCATCGCGATGATCTGGGCTGCGGCTGCTATGAGTCTTTTCTACGGCACGGATTTAAATGCGCTGATCGCAGATGGCGGACCGGCAGCGGTTGTCAGTGAAGTATCAATCACGATGCTCGGTGCGATCGGCGGAACGCTTGCTGTACTCGGTGTTATCATTCTGCCGATCACTTCCGGCGATACGGCCTTCCGCAGTGCGCGTATGATCATCGCCGACTACATCGGCATGAAGCAGGTCAAAGTGAAAAGCCGGCTTCTTATCGCGTCGCCGCTGTTCTTTATTTCTGTCCTGCTCACGCAGATTGACTTTACCCTTCTCTGGAGGTACTTCTCCTGGGCGAACCAGTCGACTGCGATGATCGCACTCTGGGTCGGAGCGATGTACCTCGGCCTGCAGTACAAAAATCACTGGATCGCGACACTGCCTGCGATCTTTATGACAATGGTGACATTCACGTATATTCTGAATGCACCGATCGGATTCGGTTTAAGTCTGCCGCTCTCCTACGCCGGGGCTGCTGTTGGAACGGTAATTGCCACGATCCTCTTCGCCCGGAAACTGGCATTTGAACGGAAACAGAACACGATCGACGTCGACGAACGCGTCGATCCAGCGGCATAGAAAATAAAAAAGTAAAAGATATTAAATGGGTTACCGCTTCCTGCCTGCACCTCTGGCCGTACGCGTTCCGGAGGGAACGGGCTCAACTAATTCCTTCTTCCTCTCGTCTGAAGGAATGGATTTTCGCCTCGTTCGGATCCTCCCGGAGTCGACGGCCTCCGGTTTCGGCAGGTAGAAAGTATCGCTTGGTAGAAGCGGCCCCTTCTGCACGGAACATGCTGCAATCCAATCAAGTTTTAGAGATCATCATTGTCTCATAGACATCGATCCTGCTACAGATTCTCTGTTTTCCATCCCTACTTAAACTACCCTTCGGAGCGTTCGGCAGGGACGCCAGTGGTATTCGTTCTTTGCTTGAAGAAGCATGGCAGAAGATCGCTGCCCTGCGGCTCAAACCAAAGGCCGGCTCCACTCATGCTCTGCAGCCGTGCAAATAGCGCCCGGCTAGAAGACAAGCCCACGACAATCTTCTGCCGAAAAGCGGAGAAAGCAATAGATAGAACAATGGGTGAGCTGCCGTTTCCCTTGGCACACCTGCTTGGATGAACCTTCGAATTTTATCCTTGCTTAAACTGACAATGGAAAAGCCTCCACCTGGTCCGCTTCGGCGGCCGGGTAGAGGCTTTTTTAAAAGAGAAACTGCTTCTTGCGCCCATAATGAAGCAGGCTCTCGTACGGATCGGTTTCATCGAGTGACAGCAGGCGGCAGAAGGCCGTTTCGGTTTTCCATCCACGGCGTCTCAGCTTCATGACAGCTGAACGGAGTTCGGTATCCTCCTGAAGCAGCCGGTACTCAATCTGCATATGCTGGTATGCCCGCTGCCGGCGGACCGGGAGCGGCTGTGCGATGCATTCGATCCGGAGCCTGCGGAATAGAAGCGTCGTTTTTCTGACCGGGACGTCCTGCCAGCTTCTCGTTTTGAAATCGGCGGCTCCAATCCGGGTCATGACGCCCTCCCATTCATCCAGGTCGTCTGCTTCCATGAGGAGGTCGACGTCGGAGCCGGGGGTGTAGATGCCCAGTGGAAAGGTGCCGCAGATGACCGGGGAAAAGCGGGCTGCCTGTTTCAGGATGCCGGATTCCGTCAGCTCCCGGCATATCTGGCGCTGGACGCTGTCGCCGGTCTGGAGTTCCTGAAATGGGTTCAATTCTGTTCGATCGGCTTTTCGAGGACAACCATATCGACGGCGCGGATGCCGTTTTCTTCGATGACGCGCGGGTAATCGTCAAAGAAGTTTCTGCGGATCTCGAGAAAGCGGAATCCGGTTTTCTGATAAAAGGCGAAGTTGGTCAGGCTGGAGTTGGCGGTGCCGACGATCAACCGCTTATATCCTTGTTCTCCGTACATCCGCTCGACTTCCTCAACGGCTTCCCGGCCGTAGCCTTTTCCTCGGTGGGCCTGGACGACGGCCATGTTTTTAATCTGAACCGTGTCCTCCTCCGGAAAGGTGCAGAGCATGATGCCGACGGATTTGCTGCCATCGGTTACGGCAAGAAGCTCCCCGTCGTACAGGTACTGCCGGATAATCTCTTCTGCTTCATCTGCCATGAGTAGAAACGGAATCCACTCCGCCCGTTCTTCCTTACGTACTGCACGTAATGTCACCATATCAATCGCTCCCTTATCGGTAAAAGTATGTCCTGATGTGGTTCTGCGGTGGTCGTTGATTCCAGCTTTCGTATTCTGAACGCAGATTCAGCGTTTGCAACTAAACATACCGGAAAAATGATGTTTTTGCAAACGATTTCTACCTATTTAATAGAATCCTTGAAAAATTGCCCAGAAAAAGGCCAGCGCAAAACCGAGTAGAATGAGACCGGCGCTGATGGAAATATACTGCATCCGCCGAGGGGTTATAAAGCGCCGGCTGTACGCAATGACGGCGGCACTGGCGAGGTCCCAGACGATGATGCCGAGAAAGATACAGGCGGTGGCCGCTGCGGCAGCCGCGCTCCCGCGGTCTTCGATCGAGACGAGGACCGATCCGTAAATACCGGCCCAGAAAACGAGGTTCATCGGGTTCGCTGCAGCGAGCAGAAAGCCGGTCCGGAGGGAAGAGCCGGCACGTGCCGTTTCTGCTCCTGACAGCTCCGGCAGCTGTCTCCGGCCGGTGCGGATGCTGTCGATTCCCAGATAGAAAAGCACGATGCCGCCTGCCGCCCAGAGAATCGGCTCGATCCACCAGATGTCAGGGAGCCGGGAAAATCCGGCTGCGACGAGGAGCATCATGAGCAGGTCCGCCCCCATGC
Organism: Alkalicoccus urumqiensis; assembly: GCF_002993335.1. Lineage (GTDB taxonomy): Bacteria > Bacillota > Bacilli > Bacillales > Salisediminibacteriaceae > Alkalicoccus > Alkalicoccus urumqiensis. The sequence continues at coordinate 152,451 of NZ_PVNS01000001.1, forward strand.
CGCCGACACCGACGAGCCAGGCGGCCCGGAATCCTCCCTGCAGACCGCGGCTGATCTGGACGATCGTGACCGGTCCGACCGGCGCAGCGAGAGCAAGACCAAGCAGAAACCAGCTGACGTACAGCACAGCTACCTGCTCAGCCCCGCTATTCCTTTTTCTTTCATGATGCGTGCGAGCTGATCCATGTCGGCATGAATATCTTCCAGCACGCGCCGGTTATAAAAAAACGACGCCGGGTGGTACGTCGGGAAAATATCGTATACCGTTTCTGTCCAGCCGAACTGCTCGTTTTCCAGTATCTGCACTGGATGCCGGATTACTTTTCCGTGAACGTCGGTAATTTTATAGCCGGGGCCCACGAGCCGGCGGAGGCCGACATTGCCGAGCGTGACGAGAAGCGGGGCCTTCACATGAGCCAGTTCGTAGTCCAGAAGCGGTGCATGCGCTCTAATTTCTTTCTGTGTCGGCGCCCGGTTATACTTCCGCTCTGTCGTCGTTCCGTCTCGGTTCTTTTTCGTTCCCCAGCGGTACGGGCGGCTCCGCACCGCACTCGTAATATAGACGTCCTCCCTGGTCAGACCCGCCCGTTCCAGAAATCCCATCAGTTCTTTGCCGGATCTTCCGCTGAACGGAATGCCGTTATGTATTTCCGTTTCGCCGGGGGCTTCTCCTACAAGCATGAGCGCCGGTTTCTCCGGGCCGCTCCCATAAACAAATCCTTCAAGGGCGAACCCTTCCGCCCGTTTCATTCCTTCTTCTGCAAGCCATTCAGGTATCTTCACAGCTCTCCCTCCTCTGCTGAATCGTTTCCCGCTACGTGCGCCGGAGAAACCAATACACACTGCCGAGCACGAGCAGTCCGCCGGTCATCTGAAGCGGCGTCACGCTCTCCCCAAGGAGAATCACGGCGAGAATCGTAGCGCCGACCGGTTCACCGAGAATGCTCATGGAAACCGCTGAAGTACTGATGTAATTCAGCAGCAGATTATAGATGACGTGTGCGATTGTAGGGAACAGCGCAAGCAGAAAGAATACCTGCCATTCGCCGGCATCATAGCCTGTCATCGGCACGCCGGCAAGCAGGTTGTAGATATTTAACGCCACGCCTGCCGCAAGAAAAACAAAAAAGCTGTAGAGCCAGTGGGAAATCCGCCGCACGGTCGACTGCCCGATCAGCAGATACGCCACGATGGCCAGAACGCTCAGAAATGAGAGCAGGTCGCCGATCAGATAGTCGCGGCTGATACCGAGGTCACCGAGCCCGATAATGCCGATTCCTGTAAGCGCAATGAGCGCAGTGCTGATGCTCTTCCAGTCGCTTTTCTCCCGGTAGACGAGGTACGCGCCCGCCATGGCGATCATCGGCTGCATCGCGAGAATCACCGTGGAACTCGCGACACTCGTCAATTTCAGCGAGCCGAACCAGAGCGCAAAATGCAGCGCAAGAAAAATGCCCGATCCCGCCAGTATGTAAAAGTCCCGCGCCTTCAGCCGGCGGAGGTCCTCCCGCTTCCACCAGACAATCGGAAGCAGAAAAAGCGCCGCCAGGTACATCCGGTACATGCTGCTGATGGAGGCCGGGGCGTCGGACCATTTAACGAAAATGGCCGCAAAGGAAATCGCAATTATCGATATAAAAAGAAGCAGACCGGCCGGAGGGGCCTTGTCTGCACGTGCTGTTACTTGTTCTGCCACATCGATCCCTCCCCTCTTTAGTGTAGCATGCCTGAAGAAGGTCCGGGGAGCGTATGGAACCATTTTCCACCCTTTCCGTAGAGAAGAAAAAGCAGAGAAAGGAAGCTGATATTGTGAAGCGGACGCGGCGGACAAGATATCCAGGAAAAAATTCAAGATGGGAGTATATCAGCGTAATTATCGAAGTACTGCTGTATTTTCCACGGCTTTTCATTTCGTTCCTGCGGTGGGTGTGGCAGGCTTTATTCTAAGCTACCAGTTCATCTGTTCCGGTTCGGCCTCGGTCTCCTCCAGAAGGGATTCGATGACCTGCACCGGGTCTTTTTCTTCTTCCATGACGTAGTAGTCGTCCATTTGATTTTCGTACAGGTGAAAAGCAAAGACATTGTCGCTGACGATCCGGACGCTGTAGAGCCGTTCGGATACAGACCGGGGTTCGGTGCGCCTGAGACGCATCGGTTTCAGCTCGGCGTAGGTGTTTTCGAGAAGTTGTTTATCTTCAATCCGAACACGGATAAACTCCGGATCTCCGCTGGTGCTTTCACGCTCGTAGGTGATGCTCATGCGGTGCAGCTCTTCTTCGGCGATGGCGCTTCCGGACCACTGGCCGAATGTCGTATAAGGGTTTTCGTAGGAGAGCAGCAGATATCCTGCCAGACAGACCACACCGGAAGCAAGCAGCGCGGTCCGGTAGCGCCAGCGGATGCTGAGCAGCACGCCGAGAATTAAAAAAGTGAGTACCGCTGTAAAGAAAATAAATAAATCAAACGAGAAAAACATGCCATCTGCCTCCGTTCCTTCCATCTGTCATTTATTACCGATTGAACGGCAGAAAAGTTTCACTTCAGCTGGAATAATAGGAATCTTTTTCCCTTCTCCTGCGTTTTCGACACATGGAGGCAATGACAGATGACGAAAAATGGTGGTTTTTCCGCTTTTGGCACGAAAGAATACCTAATTGGCACGAACGGGTTTCGTTTTGGCACGAGGCGGGCTGCTTTTGGCACGAATCCTCTCGTTCATGGCACGAAATTGCCTCTTTCACCGTTTCGGACCGCGGTCCCGTCTACTACAATTCGCCGCGCAAAAAACCAGGCAGCTTCGCCTGACCTTAAATGAAATGGGAGGTTTGTTGAATAGATTGCCGCTCCCTGCCTGCAGCTGAAGTCGTATACGTTCCGGCAAAAGCCGAAGCGTGGAAGCGCAGCGGGTGCGGCGTAGTCTTACTTCAGAACAGATTTGTCTTATAACGGAGGCTTCCGCTCCAACAACTGCCCCTTCCAGTCTCACAACTCGGCGGCCCATTCCAACTCTACTGCCATAGTCTAACTTCTACCGTCTATATTCCAACTTCTCCTCCTAATATTCCAGCAGCGTACCAGTAAAGTCCAGCTTCTCCATCCTGCGGGAGGCGGCTGAAAGCAGAGGCGGGCTCCGCTCATGCTCTGCAGCCGTGCAGACAGCACCCGGCTGGAAGACAAGCCCACGAAGGCTTCTGCCGGGTAGCGGAGAAGCTCCATCACCAGAAACAAACGGTACATGAAACAGAACGTTGACATGCTATAACCCATGGCCTCCCGGCTGGAAGAAGATTCGACATCCCTATAATCTAATAAAACTGCGGCCGGCACATAGATGTACCGGCCGCAGCCTGACTGTTGTGTTCGTATGTCGCTTATTCCGACTGCAGCGTCACGGTAATGATTTCCGGGCGGTTGAAGATCCGCTGCGGGAAGGTGCTGTTGCCGAGGCCGCGGCTGATCACCATTTGCGTGACCCCTTCGGTATGAATGCCGGATGTATACTCCGGCATCCAGCCCTGCCCCGGTGCGTTCAGCCCGCCGATAAACGGAATGCGGATCTGTCCGCCGTGGGCGTGGCCGGTGAAAACGACGTCCGCGCCCCATTCGGCATAGGAAGCGATATCCTCCGGCCGGTGGGCGAGCAGCAGGTGAAACGGGGGGTCGCTGATGGAAGAGCGCACCGCTTCATCTGCCGGGATCGAAGAGAGCGGGTCTTCAATCCCGCTCATCCGGATCGTTTCTCCCGCCTGTGTGAGTTCCACCGTGTCATTACGCAGTGTCGTCACCCCGCGTTCGTTGATTTTCTGTTCCAGATCATCCCATCCGCCGAACCGCCATTCGTGGTTGCCGCTGATCATATAGACCGGCGCAATAGCTGTCAGCCGTTCCATAAGGACGAGTCCCTGATCACTGCCGCCGTAGTCTTCGTCCTCCAGATCGCCGGTAAAGACGATAATGTCCGGATCTTCCGAGGCGGTGCGGGAAACCAGGTCTTCCTGATTTTCACCGAACGTATGGTTATGCAGGTCCGACAAATGGACGATCCGGTAGCCCTCAAACGCCTCCGGAAGGGCGTCGGATGCAATCGTGTGCCGTGTGTGCATGAGTCCGTTATTCTGCCACTCGAGCCAGGAAGGAAGCGCGAGAATACCGCCGGCAGTAAGTAAAACGAGCGAGAGAAGAAACCACCACCGCTTTCTCATCGACGGTACTCCAGAAGCGGCAGCTGCCTGTCGGGATCGATCTCGGAAAAAACGCTTCCCGTGCGGACGGCGCCGAGACGTTCATAAAAACCGCATGCTCCCGGATCGCTTTTGATCTGGAAGACCGTGCCGGCAGCAAGCGATGAAACGATCGTTTCAAACAGCCGCTTTCCGGTGCCGCTTCCCTGGAACGCAGGGTCGACGAACAGATGCGTGAGCTCCTGCTCTTGTTTATTGTATAAGCCGAACCCAAGGAGAACCCCCTTCTCTTCCTCTACGACGATTGAGGCGGTGTCCTCTTCCGTAAAGCGGAGCACGTCCCGGCACGCTTCCATAAACGCGGGTTCATATCCCCATCCTGCCTTCGCCCGGTAAGCGAGCCGGCTGAGCGGTCCCGCTTCCTCCGGAAGGGCCGGCCGGAGGTAGCGGCTTCTGGCTTGTCTGCTTTTGTCCTTCATGGCTATCGCTGCTCCTTCGTCCTGTGATTCGAGCTTTCAGTATAGCACATGGCCCGCGGGGACAAAGCGCTTCCCACATTCTTTGAGAAAAAGCCTTACTGTCCGCTCCGGACTTCTTCTGCCGCTTTTTTCATATTTTTCAGCGCGTCCACCGTCTCCTGCTCCGTCCGCGTTTTCAGGCCGCAGTCCGGATTAATCCAAAACTGCTCCGGGGAAAGTACGCGCAGCGCCCGGCGGATCATGTCTGCCATGTCGGAAGCTTCCGGAATCCGTGGACTGTGAATATCGTAGACACCGAGCCCGATGCCCTTTCCGTACGTGTTCGTTTCAAACGCGTGAATCAGCTCCCCGTGGCTGCGGGACGTTTCAATGGAAATGACATCGGCATCCATCGCGTCAATGGCGTCGATCATGTCCTCAAAACTGCTGTAGCACATATGCGTATGAATCTGCGTTTTCGCATCCGCCTCCTCCGCTGTCAGACGGAATGCATTGACCGCCCAGTCCAGGTAGGCCGCCTGATCCTCTTCCTTCAGCGGCAGTCCTTCCCGGAGCGCTGGTTCATCCACCTGGATCATATCAATGCCGCCTTCCTCCAGTGCCCGGATCTCTTTCTGCAGCGCCCTCGCAGTCTGGGCTGCCATCGTCTCCTTCGGCAGATCATCGCGGATAAACGACCAGTTGATGATCGTTACCGGACCGGTGAGCATCCCCTTCAGAGGTTTGTCCGTCAGGGACTGGGCGTATGTCGTCTCCTCCACTGTCATCGGCTTTTCCCACCGGATCTCTTCAAAAATGACAGGCGGTTTCACGCAGCGGGAGCCATAGGACTGCACCCACCCATTCTGTGTCGCAAGAAATCCGTCGAGGCGTTCTCCGAAAAATTCCACCATATCGTTCCGCTCAAATTCCCCGTGGACGAATACATCAAGGCCGATGTCTTCCTGCAGCTGAATCCAGTGCTCGATTTTTTCGCGGATAAAGGAGCTGTAGGCCGCTTCACTTACTTCCCCCCGGCGGTATGCGCTGCGCGTGCGGCGGACATCTGCACTCTGCGGAAAACTGCCGATCGTTGTCGTCGGCAGAAGCGGAAGCTGCCACTTCTCCTGATGCAGCTGCTTTCTCTCTGCATAAGGTACGGCACGCCCGGCGTGCGGCACGGATCGTTCTTCATCTGCCTGGCGGTGCGCTTCGTAGAATTCCGCAAGCTCCTGCTGATGCTCGTTCCAGTCCGGCGCATCCGGCCCCTGCTGGAGAAGCGCCAGTTCCCCGAGTTTCTCTTCCGCAAACGCGAGCCCTTTTTTCCGAGACGCTTCCATGTCTGTTTCTGATGCCAGACTGACCGGCACATGAAGCAGGCTGCACGACGGCTGCAGGATCACGTCTGCTGCAAGCTCTAGCATCTCCGGAAAACGGCGCCGGACCGCTTCCAGATCACTCTTCCAAATGTTTCTGCCGTCGATAACGCCGAGGGCGAGCCGTTTTTTCCTGCCTCTGTTTTCCTGGAGCGCCTGCCGGTTCCGGCCATTGTCATGCACCAGGTCCAGTCCGATCCCATCCACCGGGAGGGAAAAAACGCGTTCCGGAAAGGAAACACTGTCGAAGTACGTCTGCAGCAGAAGCGGCGCATCCGGCACAAGCTCTGCAAGGCGTGCATACGTTTTTTCAACGATCGTCATTTCCGCTTCCGTCATCGTCAGGACGAGTGCCGGTTCATCCATCTGAATGAGCGGTGCCCCTGCTTCATGGAGCTCTGCAATAATTTTGGCGTACAAAGAAACCAGAACCATTACAAAACCTTCCAGTTCCTCTTCCTCCAGTCCTTTCGCAAGTTTTATGAATGTATAGGGTCCGGTCAAAACCGGCTTCCCTTTAATACCGAGCGCTTCCTCCGCTTCCTTGAAGGCGGTGAGCGGCTTGTTTTCAACAATTTCCGGCACCCAGCCGGATTCAACCTCCGGAACGATGTAGTGGTAGTTCGTATTGAACCATTTCGTCATTTCACATGCCGGGGCCGACTGGCTTCCCCGCGCCATGGCAAAGTACGTTTCCAGACTGTTTTTTGCTGGCCCTTTGTACCGTTCAGGCACCATACCGAACATGACGGCGGTATCCAGCATATGGTCGTACAGGCTGAAATCGCCGACCGGAATCAAATCCAGCCCGCTCTCCTGAAGGTCCTTCAGCCGGTTGATCCGGACCTTTTTCATCTCCTGCTCAAACGAAGCTTCGGAAAGCTCTCCGCTCCAATAGCTCTCCAGGAGCCGTTTCCATTCACGGTTTCTGCCGATTCTCGGGTATCCCTGTACACTCGTCTTCATCTGTTCACACTCCCTGATTGTTTGGTTAAACATCGATCTCTCCGTTTTACAGCAACAAAAAAAGGCATTCCTCCTCATAGAGAAATACCTTCTGCGCACAACGACAGCAGCGTGTCTGTTTTCAAAAAGGACACACGTGTGGCTCTGATATTCCACCTCCCTATGACCCGTAGGTTAATGGCTTGCCCGGACAGGCAGGTCTCCTGACTCGAGGATGAACACAGCGGCGCCTTCCCGGACTGCTCCAGTGGACGTATGCAGCTGCTAGCCTCTTACAGTGGCGGGACCGTTCCGGAATTGCACCGGATTCCCTTTTAAGAAACAGAATCATTCTGCTTCACCTGACCAGTAAACTTTTATGAAGTTTGTCTCAGCATACCCTGCCGGAGGCTGTTTGTCAAAAGCATTCTTATCCGATCAGGAAAGTCAGCGCCATGGAAATCAGCAGTGCCTGCGCGCCAGTAATGGCAAGGTCGTTTTCCCAGTCCATCGTGCCGAAAAAGCGTCCGGATCCGATGCCGCGGAGCAGTCTGGCGGTGAGGAAACCGACGGCCCAGATGAGAAGAAGGACATACAAGAAACCCAACGAAATCCACCTCTTTTGTTAAAAATATGTAACATTTGAATCTGTTCACCGACTGTACAAGTGAATCCACTTTTTGAAAGGAGCGGGTAATGATGAAACGACTCGGCATGTTAGGAGGAGCAGCGGCTGTTGCTGCGGCTGTCCTTTTTCTGCTGCAGGCAGTTCTGCCCGGCGGAGAGTCACCGGAGACGAATGCAGGTGCAGCGGAAGAGATTCAGGCAGGCACACTCGTGGTGGAAGAGACCGGAGAGATCAGCGTCACCCCGGACGTTGCCACGGTTCACCTCGGAGCGCGCATCACCGCGGAGACGGCGGATGAAGCGCAGGCAGACGTCAATGAGCGGATGGAAGCAGTCCGGAGTGCACTGGACGACTACGACATTCCGGAAGAAGACATTCAGACGCAGAACGTCAACGTCATGCCGATCACGAATCATCAGTCCGGAGCAGAAGAGTATCAGGCATCGCACCAGCTGACGGTGGACTACCGGGATCTTGACCGCGTCGGCGAGCTGATTGATGCAGTATCGGAGGCCGGTGCGAATCACATCACCCATACCCAGTTCGGGCTGGAAAATGACGAAGAGGCGGAAAAGGAAGCCCTTGATCAGGCGATTCAAAACGCCTCGGTCCGCGCGGATGCCATGGCAGAAGCTGCCGGCAGAGGCCGCGGGGAGATTCTGCAGATTTCCGACAGCCAGGCGCAGGTATCGCTGCCGGTGCAGGAGGATATGGCTCAGGAAGAGTCGGCGGATGCCGCCGGAACGGAAGTGAATGCCGGAGAGATTACCGTCACGCAGAACATTACGATCGTCTACGAACTGCAGTAAAAGAACCTGCTACCGCTCGAATCCATGGGCGAGGAAGCGTCGGATCTGGGCTTCGTGGTGCGCATCGTGATCAGCGAGCAGGACGGCGATATCAACGGCACCCCATTCACCGCGGTCCGGCACCAGGAAGCGCGTCGTTTCCGGAAGCTCCCGGAGCTCTTCGATCAGCGTGTTTCTGACGGACTGCCATTCGTTCAGGATCCTTTCGGTGCGGCGTCCTTCCAGTGCAGCCAGTGCGGCACGGTTGTAAATATCCGCCTGTGGAAACGGCGGGACCCGCTTTCCTTCTCTGGCTGCCGGAAGAATCGACTCCAGAATAAAGCGGTCCCAGTAATACAAGTGGCCGGCGGTCTGGCGGATGGACCATTTCCCCGCCCGCATCGGCATCGTTAACTGCTTTTCCTCTATTTGTTTCAGTTCTTCAGCCCAGGCGCTGGCCCGCTCCATGCGTGCCAGCGCCTCTTGTTTGGTTGACTGCATCGATCTCTCTCCTTTCAGCTGCTTGCGTTTTTGTGCGTGCTGCGGTACAATAACCGCATAAACACGCACAAAGAAAGATAATAAAGCAAAAAACACGCATGGAGGAAGCGGAATGTATCAGGAAGAACGGCTCCACACCATTACGGAACATCTGCATACACACGAACGGATCGCTGTCGACGACATCTGCCGCTGGTTTGACGTTTCAAGAGACACCGCGCGGCGCGATTTATCCAAGCTGGAAGCACGCGGCGAAGCGGTCCGCACCCACGGCGGCGCGCTGCTGGCGGAAAAACGCCACCCCGTCACCGACTACGCCGGAAGGCTCCAGCTCGTTTCCGAAGAGAAAAAACGGATCGGGAGCATGGCGGCTGCGATGATCCACCCCGGGGAGCGCATCATCCTCGACGCCTCCACAACCGTTCAGGCCTGCACCGAAGCGATGCCGGATATTGCGTGCACCGTCGTCACAAACTCCATCAACCAGGCGGATATACTTTCCACCCGCACCGAAGTCGACATACACCTTCTCGGCGGCCACCTGGACAAGGAGCACCGCTTTCTCTACGGGACGAGTGTCATCGAGCGCCTGAAGACGTATCAGGTGGATAAAGTGTTTCTCGGCGTTCTCGGCGTGTCGGAAAACGGCCTGACACTGGCCCATGAAGAGGACGGCTGGGTGAAGCGCCAGATGGTTAAGCAGGCGGCGGAAGTAATCGTGCTTGCGGACCATACGAAGCTCGGCAAAGCCGATTTTTTCACGTATGCAGCACTGGAGGACGTCGATGTTCTGATCACCGACCGGCCGCCTTCCCCTGCGTTTCAATCTATTTTAGCACAGCATCACGTGAGTGTTCAGACCGCGGATGCAGATAAAGGAGCGACGTCATGAAACTGATTGCAATCGATCTCGATGGAACGTTGTTAAATGATGAAAAAGTGATTCCGGAGGAAAACCTGGAAGCGATCAAAGAAGCGCAGGATGCCGGTGTGGAAGTAGTAATCGCCACCGGGCGGGCCGTTTTTGACGTGCAGCGGCTGATCGAACCGACCAATTTCCGGCCATGGATTATTAACATGAACGGCGCAAGCATCCATCAGCCGGACGGCACGCTCTTCTATGACCAGCCGATCCACCAGGACAAAGCCCGTCCTGTTCTCGAATGGCTGCATGAAAACGGCTATTACTATGAGGTGACGACCGCAGAGCGGCTCATCGCCCCGCACGACGGTCTCGATCGTCTGGAAGCGGAGCGGCATGCGGTGGATCCCGCTTCAGCGGAAGGCGTCTTTTTTGAGAAGATTTTCTCCGGACAGTTCTCCCAGAGCAGCCGGATTCCGGAAAAAGATCCACTGCAGGCGGCGTCAGAAGAGACAATTTATAACATTCTGGCGCTCTCTTTTCTGCCAGAGAAGCTGCAGACAGGCTGGGAGCGCTACGAGGAGCATCCGGATTTCAATCTGGTTGCCTCTGCAAGCATCAACTTTGAACTGCAGCACGCCGATGCCTCCAAAGGAGCCGCCGTGCAGCGCCTCGCCGGACACCTCGGCATTTCCACGACGGAAACGGCCGCAATCGGCGACAGCCTGAACGACCTGTCGATGATCCACCTCGCCGGCCGCGGCATTGCGATGAGCAACGCCGCCCCGCAGGTGAAGGAGGCAGCGGATGAGGTCACTCTCTCCAACCATGACTTCGGCGTCGCAGCGGCGATCCGGGGTATGCTGCAAAACATTCAGGCAACCTGACTTCATGCGTCAACGTGCCAGCGTGACGTTTCAGGCGGCGTGATCCGCACGTTTTCGTAATAGAGCCCACTGCCGGTAAGCGGCGGTGGGCTCTGCTGCTATTGACCGCAGACCGGTACCAGCCGCCGGCTGCCCGGGGCGGCTTGAAAGCAGAGGGGCCGCTGCGGGTGTGCAGCGGCCGGTATTCCGGAGGGGTCGAGCTGCCGGGAAGATCGCCATAAGCCTGGTGAAGATCGCCACGCGGGTGGAAAAGACCGCCATGCAGGCGCAGGAAACCGCCACACGAGAAGCAGACCGCCACGAAGGTACAGAAGATCGCAACGGTACCTCGTAACACCGCCACGAAAACGTGTGGACGATGCATCTGTACCCTTCCGCTCCTGTTCCGGCTGCCCCACAGAAATTCCCTTTTTCTGAAACCACTTCCGCCTCCTCTCCGTATGCATAAGACACTTATTATTGGAGGGATTTCCCATGCAGGAAAAAGGATGCGTGAAATGCGGAAACAAAGAAGCCGATACGAAAGAGATTTCAACTACTGGAAGCGGCCTGTCCAAAATGTTCGACGTGCAGCATAACCGATTTACTGTCGTTTCGTGCAAGAACTGCGGCTACAGCGAGCTGTACAGCAAAGATGCCGACAGCACGTCGAATGTTCTCGACTTTTTCTTCGGGGGATAAAGCAGAGGAAGTTCCGGGCAAAAAACCAAAAAATCAAGGTCGGAAAACAGCTGCGGCGGTCCGGGAAAGGATCTGCCGCAGCATCCTTTATTTATTTTATTTTCAGTAAATTTAAAATTAAATGAAAATTAGGTTGTACTGGGAGGGAATGTATGTAAAAATAAAGATTGTACCTATACTTAACGACTCAAAAGGAGTGAATGTGCATGCGGAAATGGCTTGTTGGCGTAGGAAGTGCGATGCTGCTTACTTTTGGTGGTGCAGGAGCTGTGAGTGCCGATCACGGGGAAACGTTAAACTGTGATGCGTTCAGCTCAGGTGAAGAAGTCTGGGAACATTGGAACGCCCACGGATACAGTGCGGACAATGATCCGGAAGGCTTTGATGCGGACAGTGACGGCCAGCCATGTGAATCGTTGACGGACGGCGTGCCGAATCCAGGTGCTTCCGATGGAAACATGAACAACGACGATGATGACAATAACCATAACGACGACAACAATAACAATGACTACGATAACAATGAGAACGGTGCGTGGAATGACGACAACAACCACGAAGGCAATGCGATGTCGGATACAGCAACATCCTATCCGGGCATGATGCTCTTCGGTATGCTTGCTGCGATGGCAGGGTCTCTTCTTCTGATCCGCCGCAGAACGGCTGAAGAGTAAAAGTCAGCACCATCCAAAGAAGACGAGCTGCCCCTGGGCGGCTCGTCTTCTTTATTATGCCTGCAGCCGGAAGCGCTGCACCATGGTCCGCAGACTGTCTGCGAGCTGGGCGAGTTCATCCGAGCTGGAGGAGACTTCCTGCATCGTACCTGCTGACTGCTGGGCGGATGCCGTCGTCTGCTCCACCCCGGCCGCAGATTCTTCCGACACGGACGCAATCTCCTGTACGGAGCTGCTCATTTCTTCCGTATCCACTGCCATCTGACGCAGCCGGTCGTGCACGGCGCGCACCTGGCCGGCCATGTCGTTGACACTTTCGGAAATGTCCGCAAATGTTGCTTCCGTCTGTGCCATTTCCCGGCTGCCGGCTTCCACTTCTTCATACCCCTGTTCAAGCGATGTGACGACGCTTCCGCTCACACGCTGAATGCCTTCCACGATTTTCGTAATTTCCGACACGGAGGAGGAAACCTGCTCTGCCAGGCGGCGCACTTCTTCTGCCACCACGGAGAATCCGCGCCCGTGCTCTCCTGCCCGCGCCGCTTCAATCGCCGCATTTAATGCGAGAAGGTTCGTCTGCTCGGCGATATCTTCAATAACGGAAACGAGCGAACTGACTTTCCGCGACTCCTGATCGAGCCCGCCGACATTCGATGCCGCTTCTTTAATGACCGTATCGATCTGCGCCATCTGTTCCACCGCTTTTGTCATCTGTCCGCGGCCGGTTTCACTCAGCGACAGCGCGCGCTCTGCTGCTTTGTCCGCTTCTTCGCTTCTTGCAGCGCCTTCCTCCACGTGCTCGGTGAACGTAATCATCCGGTCCGCGAGGCTGCTCGCGTGGTTCGCCTGCGACTCCGCTCCACTGGAAAGTTCCTGCATCGTCGCAGCAATCTGGGAAGTGCCCTGCTGCACCTCCCCTGCGGAACGCGACAGCTGCGTGCTGGAGCTGCCGACCTGCTCGGTTGCTCCGGCAACGCCGGCGATAATTTCCTGCATCTGTCCCTGCATTGCATTCGCTGATGTGACGAGATCACCGATTTCATCCGTCCGCCGGGACGTGAGCGGCTCTCCGCGCAGATCGCCGGCTGCCACTTCCTTCAGCCGCTTATTGAGCGCCAGAATCGGCTGCCCCATCGACCGGCCCATCCACCAGCCCATGACGACCGCACCGACTGCAGCGAGCGCACCAAAGGTAAATACGAGCACGCGTAGAACACCGAATACCTGCTGGTTCTCTGTATATAATTCCGCACTGATCTCTTCATTCAGAACCGTCAGTTCCTGCGCCGCCTCCCTCGCTGCCTGATACGGCTCCGCTCCGTTGGCAAGGCCTGCCTGCGTTTCAGCAAATGCACCGGCAGCGAGCGTTCCGGTATTCTCCGTCACCACGCCGGAAAACGACGTCCAGTTTTCCTGAAGCCGGCCGAAAATCGCCGCTTCCTCTGTCGTCAGACGCGTCGCTTCGTACTGCGCAGCGTATTCATTTAACGATGCAATGTTTTCAAGCGCCGCTTCCGCATGAGACGGATCCTCCTCCAGCACCCCTGAGACCATCTGGAGCCGCGTGTTTTCCAGCAGCTCGCTGATATGTACGATGTAGGAGAGTGCTGCCACCCGGTCCTCGTACATTGCTTCCGTATTGTCATTCATCCGTGCCATTCCCCACAAAGCCAAACCACCAAGTCCTACGACAACCACTGCCAGCAGCAAATACGACCCAATTAATCTGCCTTTCATCCCCATACCGCTCTTCCTCTCCATGTTTAAATGCTCACAATTTCACAAAGTATCATTATATAAAAAGTACCCGTTTCAACATGCTTCATACTGGGTACTTGGGATTATAATAAGTATATCATGGAAAATAGCGTGAGCAATAAGTCCATACACGATAATCATGTATTTTTTGTGAACCTTTTTACCTAATTCTATTACCTCCGGTGGTGGGAAAACCAGAAGGCTTGTACAAACAGCGCAGCCACCTCTTTCGGAAAGGCATCCTGCAATGTCATCTCCGTATATGTTTTCCAGAGAAACCCCCGGGGGACGGTTTCGCCGGCAGGATGCTCACCGAGATAGATCGTGCTCTTGTTCCACCCTGCTTCAATGACGAAAGGCTCGTGATGCTGCAGCTGCCCTGTTACAGAATAACGGCCTTTTTCCGCGTAAGAACTGTGCGCACTGCCACACGGCCGGCCGTCACAGGAAAGCGTCCATTGATGCCCTTCTCTCTGATTGAACGGCTCCTGGTCCAGCGCCCAAACGGTTCCGGATGGCGTTTTAAGAGTGAGACGGACGTCAAAGCGGGGGCTTCTGCCGGGGAGAGAACCGGGGGACGCCAGCGTTCTTATTATGGAACCGATGGTTTCTGTATCGTCCCACACACGGATGGATTTTTTAGAGACGCCTGTGAAAGGCCGGCTCAGGTACAGTTTCACAGCAATCATCCTTTACTTAAAAACTTGTCATCCTCACTTTTTCCTTGGGTGGAACGTTCAAAACCTGGGTATCTGGTTGACAGCTTATTTTCTGTTATGATTTGCACCCTGTTTGTCCTGGTTCTATGCTACGATAAGAATACTTACAGCCGCAGCGGGAGAGGAGCCACCATGATGAGAACACGTTTAACAAGAACCATCGGCCTGGCCGTCCTGGCTCTGCTTCTCCTCGGTTCTCTGGCGGTGTTTTTTCCTGGAGCGTCTCTGCTGTTGACGGCTCCTCCCATTCACCCTTTGGAAGAAGAATGGAGCTACACAACGGATTCAGCCAGCGGCACGCTCTCTTCTCTGCCGCAGACACTCGATGCGCCGCCGGGTACTCCGGTTGTACTTGAACGGGAGCTTCCGGAGGCATTTGCAGGACCGCGTTCGATTATGTTCCGCGCCTCGCTGCAGCAGTCACACGTCTACCTCAATGATGAATTGATCCTTCAGGGCCTGGAGGAGACTTCCGGCCCGGCCCGGCTGCCGGTGGCAAGTCACTGGGGGCTCGTGCACCTGCCGCCGGAATCCAACGGGAAAACGCTGACGATCCAGCTCACCTCGCCTTACGAGGGAATGAGCGGCGTCGTTAATGAGATGTACTACGGATCCAGCGGCGGCCTGCTGCTTCATCTGGTGGACGCACACTTGTACGAGCTGATTTCTGCATTCGGCATTCTGCTTCTCGGCATCATTCTGACCGCCGTCTACATGCTTTTTTACCGGATGCAGCCGTACGAACTGTTATATATCGGTCTTTTTTCCATCGCCATCGCCTTCTGGCTGTTTGCCGAAACGAGAATGCTGCAGTTTTTCACCGGCAGCCAGTGGCTTCTCGGCGGTCTTGCCTATATGATGATTCCGCTCATTCCGATCCCCATTTTTCTGTATGTCCGGGACGTCGTTTTTCAGCAGAAGAAGCCGGTCATGACGGTGTTTGCCTATACGTTCTTTGCTCAGTTCCTGCTCGTGACCACTCTGCAGTTTACCGGCGTGATGGATTTCTTCATCTCCGTGCAGGTGTCACTGGTCATGCTGGTGACCGGTTTTGTCTGGACAGTATCACTTGTTGTCCGGGAAATGGTGCTCCGGAACAACAAAGAAGCGAAGCTGTTTCTTCTTTCCTTCAGCGCTCTTTTCCTGACAGCTATTCTGGAAATCATCCGTTTCTTTACTGCGGATCCGGTGCTGATGGCGGACTTTATCCGGATCGGATTTTTCCTTTTTGTCCTGACGCTGACCGTTCATTCGATCCGCCAGATTCTGCAGCGGGTCCGGCGGACACAGGAGCTGGAAATTTCCCACCAGCTTGCCTACCGCGATCCGCTTACCGGCGGGCCGAACCGGCTTGCTTTTGACCAGGCGCTGGATACGTGCTTTACGAAGGAAGCGCCGCCCTACCGCCGCCTTGCCTACTTCGACCTCAACAACTTAAAGCCGATCAATGACACCTTTGGTCATAGAGAAGGGGACAAAGCGCTGCTTCAGGTATTTGAGCAGCTGCAGCTCACGTTCGGCCGGTACGGCACGTGCTACCGCATCGGCGGCGATGAATTTGCCTGCCTTCTCCCCGACGAGAGCGAGACACGGTATGAACAGATCAACGCCCAGCTGGACGCAGCGCTGAAAGAAAAAAGCCGGACACTTCCTTACGCACTCCGGCTCGCGTCCGGCTCGGCCGCACTGGACCCGAACCGCGACCACTCCCCCGGGGACTGGCTGCACCGCGCCGATCACGCAATGTATGCGGAGAAACAGCGCATGAAAGCAGAAAGCAGCTTTTATACGAACGAAAGCGGACCGTCCTAGAGGGCGGTTCTTTTTGTGAATAAAGATTGCTATTTATTCTGCAGTGATTAGAAAAAAACTATGTTCTGCTTCATTTATATTAAACGACTTCTTCTTCGACTGCTTAGAAAACGTACCGAGCAATGTACCTAAATAAGCAGAATCAACCTTAGATCATATGGAATCTGATCTATTTCAATCCACGCACCCGCATGGGGTGCGACGCGTGCTGATTATGGCCGCCGCGCTAACACCACGCATTTCAATCCACGCACCCGCATGGGGTGCGACATAACTTCCACACTATCAACCAGATCATTAATGATTTCAATCCACGCACCCGCATGGGGTGCGACATTGACTCTATAACAGACGGTGACTATATCACTATTTCAATCCACGCACCCGCATGGGGTGCGACTCGCGAAAAGTAGCGAAAAGCAACGCAAAAACGATTTCAATCCACGCACCCGCATGGGGTGCGACCCTAACACGATACACGGCGATTGATAGCCGGATCCATTTCAATCCACGCACCCGCATGGGGTGCGACGGAGAGTGAGTGGTACGATTACTATAAAACGTTATTTCAATCCACGCACCCGCATGGGTGCGACCAATGGACGAAGCATGGGCGCGCATATTGGCGATATTTCAATCCACGCACCCGCATGGGGTGCGACGAGTTTGGCGCACCTGGTTGCGGCGGAAGAATAATTTCAATCCACGCACCCGCATGGGGTGCGACCCAAAGAGCGAGACATCGACGGCTATCAGCAGATATTTCAATCCACGCACCCGCATGGGGTGCGACGTTTAACGGCAGAGGTTACAAGGTGCTGTGTATTAATTTCAATCCACGCACCCGCATGGGGTGCGACCGGCAAAACAACGTCAGCGGCGGCCCTGCTAAACATTTCAATCCACGCACCCGCATGGGGTGCGACACTTGACGCATTGCTGCCCGGAACGGATGACGATTTCAATCCACGCACCCGCATGGGGTGCGACAATTTCCGATTGTGGACAAAGTGTCACCCCCTTAATTTCAATCCACGCACCCGCATGGGGTGCGACCCCTCCACTTGCTGCAAGGGAGGATGCGGAATGTATTTCAATCCACGCACCCGCATGGGGTGCGACTAATGACAGAGGGGATATACTGCTCAGCCATTCGATTTCAATCCACGCACCCGCATGGGGTGCGACGTGAGCTGGATAACGTCAAGCCGGCCGATGTGCATTTCAATCCACGCACCCGCATGGGGTGCGACGCCACCGGCATTGACACGGAATGACTTCATTTATATTTCAATCCACGCACCCGCATGGGGTGCGACGGAATCTAAGTTTTTTAACGCCAATCCTGACGGATTTCAATCCACGCACCCGCATGGGGTGCGACGGTAAGCGATGATGGCCTCCTCTATCGACTCCTATTTCAATCCACGCACCCGCATGGGGTGCGACTTCAGCGCCTTACGCTCTTCTAAGAGACGCAGGGGATTTCAATCCACGCACCCGCATGGGGTGCGACAAACACCGAAAACCTAACCAGCACAGGTGACAATATTTCAATCCACGCACCCGCATGGGGTGCGACTACTAATTTTAATTGCTTTATTGTTTCTCAGTGTATTTCAATCCACGCACCCGCATGGGGTGCGACATTCTCCTGAAACAGACAAAATTAAAGAACTCTTATTTCAATCCACGCACCCGCATGGGGTGCGACAAGTTGGCGACCTGGTGTACGTACAACGTTGCGAAATTTCAATCCACGCACCCGCATGGGGTGCGACCCGTGCCAGCCTTCCATGTTATCAAAGTAACACGATTTCAATCCACGCACCCGCATGGGGTGCGACGAGTTTGGCGCGCCTGGTTGCTGCGGAAGAATAATTTCAATCCACGCACCCGCATGGGGTGCGACGCTGTAGTCGATCATCAGCAGCCTCCTAATATTTCAATCCACGCACCCGCATGGGGTGCGACCTTGAGCCTTACGACTTGCTCGGGCCACTTCATTCTATTTCAATCCACGCACCCGCATGGGGTGCGACTCTAGGGGCGGACATTTTCGTTTCAATGCACATATTTCAATCCACGCACCCGCATGGGGTGCGACCAGGCAGAGCGTGTTTAACCAGCTGCGGCGAATATTTCAATCCACGCACCCGCATGGGGTGCGACGTATGTTAGTTCAATTTTTAGTGTTTGGGGAAATATTTCAATCCACGCACCCGCATGGGGTGCGACAATATGGGGGCGCTGGATAAAGGCATCAAAGAAATTTCAATCCACGCACCCGCATGGGGTGCGACTCATTTACTCGTTCACACACAAAATGGGATTAAAAAGATTTCAATCCACGCACCCGCATGGGGTGCGACACAGCGTGCAATTTTTAGACACCAAAGGCAGCCAATTTCAATCCACGCACCCGCATGGGGTGCGACTCTCGGACTTCTGGTGATACCACTTGGGTTGTAATTTCAATCCACGCACCCGCATGGGGTGCGACAGAGGGCTAAAAGAGGTGGGCTGGGTTCAAGGAAATTTCAATCCACGCACCCGCATGGGGTGCGACAGATAGACAAACCAAAAAAGGAGAGGGTAATGATATTTCAATCCACGCACCCGCATGGGGTGCGACCAGGAACAGTCATGTCGTCAATGATGCTCTTTTGGTATTTCAATCCACGCACCCGCATGGGGTGCGACTATGAGGCATCAGATCAAGTAAGCGCGATTGCAATTTCAATCCACGCACCCGCATGGGGTGCGACGCGCGAATCTATGAGTATTGGGCAAGGCATGGCATTTCAATCCACGCACCCGCATGGGGTGCGACGCCATTCGGGCGAGTGTTTATACGTAGGCAAGTCATTTCAATCCACGCACCCGCATGGGGTGCGACGCGCCGATAGGGACGAATAGAGCGCAGTATATATATTTCAATCCACGCACCCGCATGGGGTGCGACTGCGCTGCAGGTGCGGGCTTTCCTTAACCCAATCATTTCAATCCACGCACCCGCATGGGGTGCGACCAACAAAAATTATGATCCAATTATCGTCAACGAAATTTCAATCCACGCACCCGCATGGGGTGCGACGCGAAACGATTGCTTCAAAATGTCATTATCAACAATTTCAATCCACGCACCCGCATGGGGTGCGACTATCCTGTATTTCCTTAATAATCGGGTCTGACGATTTCAATCCACGCACCCGCATGGGGTGCGACCCAGTGGAGTGACAGATCACAAAGCATAAAGGAGATTTCAATCCACGCACCCGCATGGGGTGCGACGGCGAAAAGAAGGTCGTTGGTTTTATTTTTATAAACCAATCGAGAATCTTTTCACCACTTCGGAACTAATATGAACAATTGTCCCGAGCCTGAATATAGTTATTTCAACTCATTAATCGGTATTTTTCTATGTGCGAATACCTTGGAGCTTTCATGATCACTTGGGGTTCGCACAGCATCAAAATAATAAAGGATCCTGCATATCCAGACCTTTTGTGACTCCTACGTGTTCTACTTTTGTTTTGTAGTTGTTCCCGAGGCGGTAAAAGCGCAGGCTGTCTTTCTCTTCGGAGATAAGTGCAGTCAATTCATGCTTTAATGCCGTGTACTGTGCCTGATCGATATAGCATTCAAACACCGAGTGCTGGACGCGCTGTCCATATTTTTCGCAGTGCTTTGCTACTTTTCTTAATCTTTTCTGCCCGCCAAGGTCGGAGGTTACTACATCGTATGTGATCAATACTAACATGCCTTCACCTACTTCCAGAAAAATGGCGGATACGCATCCAGATCGCCCCGTATATACCTCGCAAGCAGAAGCGACTGTGCATGTGGTACCAGGCCCCAGCTGATTTTTTCTTTTAAAAATGGGTGGGTAATCTGTTCCTGTTTCTTTTCCTGCCAGGCTTTCAGCACTTTTTTCCGTCCATCTTCCGTGAGCAGTACCGCATGATTCTCTTTCTCTTTAAAGTCTGCACTTGTCACCATCTTTCGGTTTACAAGAGATAGAACGAAGCGGTCTGCAAAACAGGAACGCAGCTCTTCCATGACGTCCAGTGCTAAGGATATTCTTCCGGGACGGTCCTGATGGAAAAAACCAACGTACGCATCCAGTCCCACCCCTTCCAAAGCTGCAGCTGTGTCGTTTGCGAGCAGCGTGTAACAGAAGGAAAGCAGGGCATTCATATTGTCTTCCGGCGGTCTGCGGGACCGTCGCTTATAAAAGAAGGACTCTTTCTGCTGAAGAATGAGGTGGTCGAAAGCATGCAGGTAGTCTCTTGCTGCCTGGCCTTCGATTCCACGCATCGATTCCATATTGGCTGATGCGTAAATTTCTTTTGCATACATCGTCATTTTTTCTGAAGCCGACTCCAGCGCCTTTTCATCAACCCGCAACCGATGGTCACGAAGCGTCCGCTCGATTACCCATTTACTGTTCTGAATTTTTGCTGTCAGCATATTCCGGCTGATTTTCATTGATTCTTCTTCCTGCTCGGATATGGCGTACTGCTGCTTTCTCAGAACGACGTTCCCTCTGCTTTTTCCTGTGACCCTGGCTAGAAACCTTCCCGTCATCGTCATGAAAACGATCGAAATATTACGTTCTGCGCAGTAGCCCATGAGCGCGGGACTGGCTCCTGTATAGCCGAATGCCACAATTGATTCCAGATTATGAAGAGGCAGTTTCCCGAGTTTCTCTCCTTCTTTCTTTAAAACGACCGTTTCTCCTTCCAGCATCAGATAGACATCCGGCTGATTGACATAAAGTGTATTCAATAGGCGCTTCATCAAGAAAGATTCCTTTCTATATATGATTCGGCCGTTTCTGTCTTCATTAGTTTCGGCAGACACTCATTCCGCAGAGAACATGCCCTGCAGTGCGGTCCTGTTCTCACTGTCGGTGTATGACGCCGTTTGAACATAGCATGCATTTCATCGATCACTGTCTTTACCTGACTTCGTAAAGCCTGATCGATCTGGATATGTTCCCGGCGCTTAGGCTCTGCGTAATAAAAACTGGCTTCCTCAATATCAGCAGCGAACATTTCCTCGAGACATAAGACCTGCGCTGCCAGCTGGACTTCATCCACCGCTTCCCGCTTCGGCTTTCCCCGCTTGTATTCGACTGGCCTTATGCGGAACGTCCCTTCCAGCTTCGGAATATAAACCCCTTCTTTGTCTTCTGAAAATTCGACAATGTCACAGACACCGGTGATCTGAAATTCATGAGATTTAACAGGCAGCGCTCTGACGGTATAAAGGGAAGAGCGCTTTTCACGGATGAATGGATCATCCGCACGTTCATGAAGGTGCTTTCCCTGGACCGTCAGCACGTTTTCTGTCCAGAGTTGTTCAATGTGTATGAGTGCCCACTGCCTCCTGCAGAAGAAATAATGCTGCAGGCCGGAAATCATCAAGTAATCTTCTTCGTTATATTCCATGAAGAATCTCTGGGGTTAATCCGTCCAGTTCATCTGCCTCTAAGGTGTAATCTTCAAATGATTTCGGTTCCTCGGTACTGCTGTCCAGATCAACTGATTTATGCACTTTAGCTGCGGAGTACTGGCCCATTTTGGACTCATGCTCCCACCAGAAGACGCGGTCCACTTCCATACTGCCCTCCGGTCTCGCTGAAGAACTGTCATTTTCAAATAAGGTCCGGAGTGCTTCTTTTAACTGCTGGGCATCTTCATACGTAAAGCCGGTTTTCTCTGCAAGCTGCACGTTGATGCTTCCCTGGAATACATAGGTTCCGAAATCGACGCGGTGTTTCATCCCCATCGTGTCCGATCCCCGCTCCTTGCCGGATTCTGAATTGACGCTTTTGGTAATCTGCGTGCTGACGATGTCCACAGGATGGACTGAAACAGCAGGATGAACAGATACAGGGCCGCGGACACCGACGGAAACACCATCGCCTTTTCCTTTTCCTTTATAAGCAAAAACCTGACCGAAGGCTCTCACGTCGTACCATTCCTGACAGGCGATATCGGCAAATTCATCGCTGGAACGGCTTTTGGATTTCAAAATATCATTCAGTTCCGGGTGTGCTTCTGCTCTGGCTTTCAGGCTGTCAAAATCATCCGTTCTGCGGTCATTCGACTGCACAAAAATAGATTCTCCCATATCCAGCAGGCGGTTGCGGATTTTCCGCTTGATTGCGACATCGGATACTTCTCCAAAGCCATCGTAGTTCTGACGCGGACGGTTTCCATTTAACGGGTCCCCATTTGGATTGGCTTTGTACACAGAAAAAACTACCTTGAAATCAATTTTTCGGTCCAGTGCTGTCATTATGCATCCTCTCCTTTTTCTTCTGTTTGGTCGTTTGTATTTTTGTTATACAGTTCATGCCGCTGGCTGTAAAAGCCCAGCAGATATTTCCCAGAAAGCGGTTTGTTGGTGAAATCCTCCGGCGTCATTTTTGAGCCGATTTCATCCATCAGGCGCTGCAGGTCACCAGCTTTCCGACCCAGTTTTGCCTGGTAGGGCTGAATACTTTCCTGAATGGTTTTCCATGTACGCTCCGGGTGCTTGGAAAATGAATTCATATACCGGACCGCATTGGTTGCGCGGTTTTCGTCTCTGCTGAGCGCCCGCTTCTCCAGCACATCTGCAACAGCCAGCAGTCTTCCAAATAAATAATCCCTTGATGTATTTTCTGTATCTACACTCACATCTTGTCCCTCCTTTATATTAATAAATGCACATGCCGTAGAAAGTACTTTCTCCCACTCCCACTTTTCCATGGAAACAGGACTTGAAGCCCGGTGGAACAAGTTTGAAACGATGTCTTTTGGTACAGGAGCTTTTTCTGTCACACAGGGAAGGAGCCGGTTAATCATTTCTTTAATCACTTTGTCATCTGCATGCCTTCCGTACACTGCTTTGGCAATATCATAATGGGAGGGCGCACCCCAATAATACTGCCGCTGTTCCTGTTCATTTTTATACGAATGCATCCAGGCGCATGCCCCATGCCATTCGGCAATGCGGTCTACAAGCGCTCCCACTTCCATTACTTGATAATAAAGAACAGCAAGCCGGCCGGGAGTGGCCGCATCCAGTACGAGAATATTTACCCGCTCTGCTGCATCCAGATCGTTTTTCCATCCGTTCATTGCCTTCACAAACTTTTCGGCATAATCTTCTTTCGTAAATGGAGTTCCTGGTGCATCCGCTTCTTCTGGGAAAAGATCTCTTGCTGAGGACAGCGGATTCGGCGGCTCCTGCCGTCCGGGAACCCAAACAATAAACGAACGGCCATCATAGGTTTTTCCCTGGCGGCGGATGAGCCATTTCAGTGCGTTATGCATCTTTTGAGAGGCATCAAAGCTGATCCCCGCTGCTTCACCAGCTTCTGAAAAGCGGCCTCTGAACGTAAAACCAGACGTATCATTGGTCGAAATTAATTTTGCTTTATCTGCCGCATTCCGGATTTTGTTGGCATGACGCTCTGTCTTAGGAAGAGTTTCCCCGGTGACAAAGCAGATATCTTCTGCCATCAATTTCGTCTCGTAATAATCCGCAAACGAATCGAACATTTCTTTGTCTTTCCATAACTGCTTTTTGTTTTCCGGGTAATGGACGTCAAACCGCACAAATGCAGCACTCTGCCCCCCTGGCGATACTTTGAAAATATCCGGTTTCTCTTTCGCCTCTCCCTTCCATTTCTCCAGAAGCTTTCCTTCTTCATCCTGATGGAGGATCTTTTCCTTGAATAAATCCTGAATCAGCTGTCGTTTGGAAATATAGGCGGTTACAGCCTGAAGCTTTTCGTTTTTCTGATCCCAGGAGCTCCACTCCTGAAGCTGCTCATAGTACTTCTCAAACTGCTCGGCTTTGGAAGCCTCTCCATACAGCGTATAATCTCCAGCACAGTAACTCAGCTTATCATGTATCGGATACGGCGCTACCAGCTTTCCTGAACGGCTCGCGGAGGCTTCTGTTGTCGGAATCGTAGTGTTCGCCTGTTCGGAATCAATAACGACAGCGGAATGAAAATCCCCCTCCGGCGTGACTGCCAGCTCAATGTGTGCGTTCTGTGTCGTATGTGCAACCGGCAGAAGTGTATATTCCTGCCCATTCCGGCGGACGTTCACGTCGCCGATATCACTCAGATGCTTTTCGTATGTTTCATACAGCTGCTCCATCCAGCTCATATCTTCACCCCCTTCACTCGTCTTCCACCAGACGGACGTTGGATTCGTCGAATCGCTTCGGCTCCATCTCTTTTACTTTCCTGACAATCGTGCATTCCTCAGGATGGATAAAGTCAATAACTCCCTGTTTCATTACCGGGCGCCAGAGACGGACATCCAGCTGGTCTTTCCCTGTTTCATCCGGATAGCTCAGGCCGTGCACCATCGTTCCAAAGTGAAGTTCTTCATTATGATCATACGCCCCGTCACCGCTTCCAAACGTGCATGGCTCTACATACGCCTGACATTCCCGCGCACCGAGAAACACATCCCGGCGCCCTCCTGCCTTCACGGCCCGGGTCATCATATTGTGATGCTTGTGCTCGTTCCGGTCGTGCGCCAGATCTTTCCGGTGCGGATTAAAGACAAAGTGGGCCTGCACTTGATATTCCACGTCTTTTAAGTATGTGTAGTTGGCAAGGGTATTGCCGCCGTGATATTCGATCGGCCGGATTCCTTTTGACTCCATCCGGATCGGTTTCATGATCCGTACTTTATCCACCACGATCATGATCGTCGGTTTCCAGTAGATCGATTCCACCATCCCCTTCAGTGCCTGATACGTCGGTACCTGATAGGTAAGTTTTTCTCCCCCCAGCTTTGTTAATGGATCCGTGAATAAGGCATAATCGCCGTACACTGTAAATTCAACCGCATTGCGCATCGTACCCCTCCCTGCAGATTAATATCCAATAAAATCGAGTTCGCCGGCGCCGTCCATAGTCAGCCCGGTTTCTTCAGCATAAAAGCCTTCTTTTAATACATAATAATCTCCATCCGCTGCCGCTTCTACCGCCTCCAGTTCCACCAGTCGCTTCCATTCCCCGTGAAATACATTGACTGCATAATGCTGTAGTTCTCTCAGGAGTTTTTCCATTTCCCGTAACGATGTGCCGGCAGCAAGCTCAGCAATGATCGTTTCTCCTTTTCCGTGTGGCACGATAACACTTTTCGTATTGCTTTCGATTACTTCAAATGCTTTGGCTGCCGTTTTCATCGAATAAGATAATACAAACGGCGGCTCTTCTTTATGACGCTCCTTCCAGCTCACATAGTATGGGTGATGGTTGAGAATCGTGAATAATATCTCCGTCATATTTTTTGTCTCGTTCGGCATGCGGTAATTCAGCTGGCTTTCGTGCTGCTGGTAATAGTTCATGAAAAAGGTCGTCATGGCTTTCTCGGAGAGCAGGTCATGCTGGAAATAGCCAGGCTGCTTTTTGAAATCAATCAGCATCTTTCTCGTTATTTCCGCTCCTGCCTTCATTTCCGGAAGGCGCTGGAGGTTTTCTTCTTCATGATGGATCATATACGTCGGTTTTACCTCTGATTTCCCGTGACGGTTGCACCGCCCCGCCGCCTGCGCAATGGAATCCATCCCGGCTAGAGAGCGGATGACACAGGAGAAATCGACATCCACTCCTGCTTCAATCAACTGGGTGCTGACACAGATAACCGGTTCATCTGCTTCCAGCCTGCTGCGTATTGTCCCCAGTTTTTCTTTCCGGTGCGCCGGACACATCGCAGTACTTAAATGAAAAACTTCTTCACCCTCTTCTTTCAGCCTATCGACAAGACGGCGCACGACACTTTTCGTATTTAAAATCACCAGAATACTTTTGTGTTCGGACTGAAGGCTGTTTACCATCCCGGCGAGGTCTTCTGTATTCATTTGCTTGTCTGTTGCTTCATCGATTAGTTCCACGCGCTTAAAAGGAAGCAGCTTTTCTGGAGAGCGGTCGATCATTTCCCCGTCGATCGTCAACCGGATTTTTTCTGTCAGCCGGTCAAGTGCCGGTTGTGTTGCCGTACAGAGCAGAATAGAAGTCTTGGCCCGGTCCCTGAGAAACTGAACGCTCTGATTAAATAAGGTAGTGCAGGAGAGAGGTATTTTCTGCACTTCATCAAAAATAACGACCGCATTACTGAGGTTGTGAGCCCGTCTCGCATTTTTGGAACCATAGCTGTAAAAGGCATTTAAATACTGCACCATCGTTGTAAAAACAACCGGAATGTCCCAATTATCTTTTGCCAGGTTCATTTTCTGACGCCGGTGGAATGCTCCCCAGTCATCGGCTTCCGATTCTTCCTCCCCCTGCGCGACATTCGAATGATGCTCCAGCAGTTCGCCCTCCGCCTGCAGAACATGCCGGATTTCCGCTGCATTCTGCTCAATAATCGTTGTAAAGGGAACGACATAAATAATTCGGTCTTTCTTATACTTTTTTGCATGATGAAGCGCGTAACGCAGACTGGCAAGTGTTTTTCCACCGCCGGTAGGAATAGACAATGTGTAAATACCAGACGGTTTTTCAGCATACTTCCGGCACGCTTCTGCCATGTCTGAACGGGCCTGATTCACCGACGAGTACTCACCGCCTGCAAAAGAGTCATAGCGCGACTCCAGATTGTTCAGAAACCGCTCCACCGGAAGTGTATAGGAGGGATCTGTCGTTTCTGCCTCTTCAAAATCTCTCGTATTCGTCCGGTCGGCATCAATCACTGCGCTGAAAATCATGCGAGCGGCAAGCGACAGCCATTCTCCTCTTTTTTCAGGTCCGGCAGCGGTCATCAGCTCCTGTATCTCTTCCACTGCTTCGATGCAGTAGCGAACAAATGCATCCTCCGGCATCACTTCTCCAAAGAAACGTTCTTTGCAGGCTTCATATTCCGGAAGCTCTTTTTCCCTCACTCTCTTCCAAAAAGGACTGTCTATATCCGGAGACACATAATCATGAAGATAGCCATGGTGGGAAATAACGGCATTTGCTGTGAGTTCCGCAGTAACAAGAGGAATTCCATTCTGCTCTGCATGCAGCACATCCATGATCAACCGCCCACCGTACGTCGCGTGATCCACACTTCCGCGCTTTGGAGGCCGGTCCGGATTCGCAATCGCTTCTCTTAAATACGTTTGAAAAGCAGTGGTATACTTTCCCATGTCGTGTACCAGTGCAGCCAGTCCGGCTGTTTTCGATAGAGCCATATTGGACAGGTATCCTTCCGCCAGCTGACAGCACTCTTTCAAATGATCAGACACCAACTGTTCTGCTTCATCTGCTTCCCGGACGTGTGCAATATAGTCCATATTTTCCTCCTATGTAAAATCGGTTGTAGTACTATATTCGATGCTCATGAAAAAAATCCTTCTTTAAAGGAGATTTATTTACTTTTTTGTGTTTTTTTGCCTATACAGTTATGAAACAAGTCCCGATATTCAGTTTCTTTACTTTATGTAATACTTGCTTCGAAGTGTTCGGCAGGGACGGCGGTGTGTTTGTTCTCCGCTTCAAGAAGCAAGGCTCCGCGCGGCCGCGCCGCATGACAGAAGATCGCTGCCCTGGAACGGAGAAGCACCAGCAGCAGAAAAACACCACGGTATTTCATAAACGATTGAACTATCCAATTCCAGCCACAGCTGCACAGAACAGCATTCCCATTTACTCCACCTCCGTCCATAAAAAGAAACAGCCTCCCTTCTTAAAAAGGAGACTGCTTCGATCTATATATCTTTCACGCGGGTTCTTCTCTCCGCTCCACGGCGGCCGCTGTTTCTTTCTTCTCTTTTTCCATCAGCCGCAGGCTGTTGGCGGTGACGAGGAGTGTGGCGCCCATGTCGGCGATGATGGCGATCCAGAGGGTGAGCCATCCCGGCACGATCAGGAGGAGCGCCACGGCTTTTAAGCCGAGGGAGAAGATGATGTTCTGTTTGATGATCCAGCCGGCTTTGCGGCTGAGACGGATCAGGTAGGGAAGCTTGTCCAGGTCATCGGCCATGAGCGCAATGTCTGCCGTTTCAATCGCTGTATCGGTTCCGGCGCCGCCCATGGCGATGCCGAGATCCGAGGCGGCGAGTGCCGGGGCATCGTTCATACCGTCGCCGACCATGCCGGTGTGCGGCTGCCGGCGCACGGCGGTAAGCTTCTCCTCCGGCAGCAGGCCGGCGGCGGTTTTTGTGACGCCGAGCCGCATTCCGACGGCCGCCGCGGTCCGCTCATTGTCGCCGGTGAGCATCATCGACGTGATGCCGAGACCAGTCAGCTCCCGAAGCACCTGTTTCGATGACGTGCGGACCGTGTCCGCAAGCGCGGCGTAAGCCGTCACGACGCCGTCCACAGCCAGCAGCATCACCGTTTCCCCATTGCGCTCCCGTTCTTCGATCTCTTCCCGGAGCGGATCGGTTTCCCCGAGCAGCCAGGCCGGACTTCCTGCCTGTATTCGCTTCCCGTCCAGCACGGCTTCCACGCCGCGGCCGGTGACGGACTGGAACGATTCCACAGCTTCTCTGGAAAACGCGGCGCCTTCTTCCTTGGCACGGCGTACAATGGCCGCTGCCAGCGGGTGCTGCGAGCTGCTCTCCACCGCGGCAAGGTACGAAAGCATCTCCTCCCGGCTGCCGTTCACCGCGACAACATCCGTCACTTCCGGCGTCCCGTGCGTGAGCGTTCCCGTTTTATCAAAGGCGAGTGTCCGCAGACGTCCGGCCGCTTCGAGGTACGCGCCGCCCTTGATCAGCACGCCGTTTTTCGCCGCGCTTCCAATCGCCGTGACGACCGCTACCGGCGTCGAGACGACGAGCGCACACGGACAGCCGACGACGAGGGTCGCAAGTCCAAGATAAATCCACTCTTCCC
Organism: Alkalicoccus urumqiensis; assembly: GCF_002993335.1. Lineage (GTDB taxonomy): Bacteria > Bacillota > Bacilli > Bacillales > Salisediminibacteriaceae > Alkalicoccus > Alkalicoccus urumqiensis. Next base: position 181,571 of record NZ_PVNS01000001.1, read on the forward strand.
ACGACGCACCTGCTGCAAGCGGCGGCACCGTCATAACGAGGGCGGCCAGCACGATAATCGCCGGCGTATACCACGCCGCAAACCGGTCGATAAACTGCTGCGACGGCGCCCGTTCCGCCTGCGCCTCTTCGACGAGGTGAATGATGCCCGCAAGCGTCGTATCCTCGACGCGCCGCGTCACCGTCACCTCCAGCACGCCCTCTTCATTCAGCGTCCCGGCAAACACATCATCGCCCTTCTCCTTCAGCACCGGCATACTTTCCCCGGTCACTGCCGCCTGATTGAGCGTCGAGCGGCCGTGGAAAACGACGCCGTCCACCGCGAGCTTCTCTCCCGGGCGCACGAGCAGAAGATCCCCGGGCTCCACGTCCTCTGCCGGGACGATCTCCTCGTTTCCGTCTCGCAGCCGGCGTGCGGTTTTCGGTGCGATATCGAGCAGCGAAGCAATCGACCGGCGTGCTTTGTCCATCGAGAACTGCTCGAGCAGTTCACTCAGTGCAAATAAGAGAACGACGACCGCGCCTTCGGTCCATTCCCCGATCAGCACCGCGCCGGTCACGGCAATCGTCATTAACGTGTTCATATCGAAGGTCAGCTTCCGCAGATTGCGGAGGCCTTTCCGCAGCAGCGTCCAGCCTCCTGTGAGCATGACAGCGCCGTAGAGAACTTCCACGTAAGGGAGCTGTATACCGTGATCGAGAAAGAGAGCCGCGATAAACAGGACAACCGCTGTATACAGACGCCAGCTTCCTTTCTGTTTCCAGAACGAGACCGGCTGGGGAGCGTCGTTTTCCCGCCGGAGGGTGAGTCCGTCGAAGGCGCCTTCCTTCTCGACCTGTTCCATGGAGGCCGTGCCGTGGACGGTGATTTTGGCGGCGCCGAAGTTGATGGATGCGTCGGTGACACCTTCCAGGTGCCGGACGTTCTGTTCGAACGTCTTCGCGCAGTCCATTCAGGTGAAGCCCTGCACGCGGTAGGTGGTGACGGGCTGATCAGTCATGCGGGACACCTTCTTTCGTATGGGCGAGTGCGGTGAGGATGAGCTGCCGGATGTGATCGTCGTCGAGGGAGTAGAAGGCGAGCTTGCCTTCCTTCCGGTACGTGACGATGTCCTGCTTGTAGAGCGTGCGCAGGTGGTGGGACGTCGTCGCGGTGCTCGCGTGTAGAATGTTGGCGAGGTCGCAGACGCACAGCTCCTCGTAATGGGCGAGCGCATAAGCAATGGAGGCCCGCTTCTCGTCGGCGAGCGCTTTAAACAGCCGCACCGGTGCGGATAGATTCTCTTCGGCGAGGAGCTCTTTCGCTCCGTTCACATGCTCCTCGTTGTAGCAGTACACGTCGCACGTTTCGATCTCTTTCGGCATGGTGCTTCCCCCTCTATGGATGGTTCATTCAAATGATTGTTTGATTGTATTGTAGCATGCAGGGAGATGTTATTCAAACGATTGTTTGAAGGTTCTAAGTCAATTGTTGGGGTATCGGTGAAGCACCGATGCCCTTATCCTACTTGAAAGTGCGTATGTTTATATTGGTGGTGCAGTAAAATACGTAACCGGAAACGATCGTACCGCTGAAAGCCAAAGGCATTTCGCTTGATCACTTTCGTCTGGTTATTCAACCCTTCAATTGGTCCATTCGTGTAGCCGAAGGTGAAGCTGTTCAGAATTTCGCTCTCCCAGTTCCGGAACGTCGTCAGGGCGTCCTGAAAGTCCGGCATCTCCGATGCTTCTACCTGGGCATAGAAGCTCCATAGCTCTTCCTTGACGCTGCGTCCGTCTTCGCTGCCGATCTCCTTCGCACGCTGAAACCAGGCGTGAAACGCTTCTTTCAGTTGATGCGCCTGCCTGAGTTCTTCAGACAGGGACAGGTACCGGTCCAGGTACCAGCGCTGCTTTTCCGACAGCTGTTCAAACGGGAGATGAAACACATGCCTCATCCGCTTGCACTTCTTCCGGTCATAGTCATGAAATTCCTGCTGTACCCGCCGCCGGACCCGGTCCAGCGCCCAGTAAATCGAACGGCAGAAATGAAACCGGTCCGCCACGATGACGGGATTTCCTATGGCCTGCTGAACCGCGGACTTGAACGAGGAGCTCATGTCCATGACCACTACCTGTACCGCCTGACCCTTCTGCTGAAGGTAGTGGCGAACCGTGCGGGAGGTCCGGTCCGGCAGGATATCGAGCGGCTCGCCCGTCACTCCATCCGCCAGGATGACCTGGTATTTCCCCTTGTTCGTATCGCCCTTGTATTCATCGATCGAAAGGACCGGCGGAAGTTCCTCGACCTCCTGAAGCATCGATGCGGAGAGCGTATCGAACCGTCTCATCGCCGTCGTCGGGGACGTGTGGAACTGCCCGGCGCTGTCGGTGAAGTTTTTCCCTTGAATGATCCGCAGGCCAAGCGCCTGATTCCATTCCCGGCTGTGCCGCTGGTATCGGTTCACAAAGGTATTGGATTCGGCGAACCGTTTCCCACAGGAACAGACATACCGCCGACGGCGGTAAAACAAGACGGTCGGCCGTTCCCACATTTTAAGATGCTGGATTTTCTGATAGCGGTAATCGTGAACTCGATTCGTGCGGCTGAAACACTCCGGACAGCGGTGCGGTTTCCGCCGCAGCTCCACATGCAGGTGCAGCGCCCCTTCCACCATTTCCGATTTGGTACAGATCGCTTCTTCTAACCCTGGTAAATCCATGCTAAACTGAGCAGTGAGCACGCAGATCTCTCCTTTACTTGTTTCTCGACAACTCAAGTATAAAGGATAGAGGGGTCTGCGTGCTTTTTCGTTGAATTGTTTTTCTACCCCAACATATATTTTAGAGCCTGTTTGAATGAAAAGTTATAGAAAAACCGGACAGGAAACCTGTCCGGCAGATCGTACTATCGTCAATTTCGAAAACGCGGGATGGGAAGAATGCGGCGCAGCTTTTCCCAGCGCGAGGATGCCGCGGCTTCTTCGCCGTAGATATGGAACGTCTGCTTGCCGAGCATTTTTGCTTCATAGAGCGCCTCATCCGATTCCTGATAGAGCGTGTCCTCTGTTTTCCCCGGCGCGTAGACGGAAGCACCGATGCTTACAGTCACGTACACCTGCACCTGATCAAGCACAATCGGCTCCTCCATCGCAGCCAGAATGCGCCGGCATACGGCTTTGCCTTCCGTGCTCCCGGCCCCCGGCACGAGCACATGAAACTCATCGCCGCCCATGCGCGCCACCGTATCGCTGTCCCGGACACTTCTCGTAATACGCTTTGCCATGATGCGGATCACTTCATCACCGGCCGCGTGTCCGTACGTGTCATTGATCGTTTTAAAGTTATCGCAGTCGAGCATAAGAAGCGAAAATTCCTGCACCGTCCGGCTGCTTCTCGCCATCTCTTTTTCCATCAGGCGGCGGAACCGGCGCCGGTTGGCAAGACCCGTCAATTCATCATGCATCGCAAGCGAGCGGAGGTTTTCCTCGGTTTCCTTCATCATCGAAATATCCCGGCTGATAAAAATGAGCTTCGGTGTCTCCGCTTCTTCACAGACCGGCGTAATCGTTGTGCTGACCCAGTTCGACGCACCGCCTTTATGAAACAGCCGGTGCTCCACCTGTACCGAGACCCCCTGCTCCAGTGCATACGCAGCACGTTCCTCCACCGCAGCCATATCTTCCTTATCAATAAAGGTTAAGTACGACTTTCCCTGGAAAAACGACGCTTCCATACCGGTCAGCCTTTCGTGGGCCGGCGATGCATAATTAATTTTCCCATCAGCACCGGTAATACGGATGACGTCCTGGGTGTAGTCCGCAATGAGGCGGAACGTTTCTTCATTCTGTTGAAGCTCCCGGTAATGATTGTACAGCGGGGTAACGTCTTTATATAACGCAAGAAGAAGCCCGGTCTCTTCCTGATAAGGGGCATAGGATAAGAAAACGCGCCGGATGCTGCCGTCCTTTGCAGTGCACGAAGCCAGCCGTCCGGTGCTCTGGTTCATCGGCAGCACACCGGTGTGAAATCCGTCCATGCCGGTGCCGAGAAGTGCGTTTTCCGCCTGACCCGCACTCTCTTCTGCACTCCAGCCGAACGTCTTTGTAAATACAGAGTTGATACGCTGGATCGCCCCGGAGCTGTCCAGTACAGCTGCCGCATCCGGCAGGACAGAAAAAGAATCCGCCGGCGTGACCGGCTTCAATGTCAGCATCCATTCTGCTTCCCCTACCGGAACTGTTTTGACAGACAGACGCTGCCCTTCAAAAACCACATCCGCTGTACAGGCCTTGTCCGCAAGACAGACTTCCACCGCTTCCGCTCCGCTTCCAAAAATATCTGCCATCGTGCGGCCCGTTAAAATGCGGCCGGAGAAAAATGCCTCCGCGGCGTTGTTTGCTGCACTGCACATGATACCTGAAGATGTCTTTTCCATAATCAACAGCCGTTCCCCAAGTGTTGAAAACACCCTTCGGAACAATGATTCTGTGTCTACATGCGCAGTCATCCCGCTGCCTCCTTCTCACCCGTTTCTGTTCTCTATCATAGCACAAAAGTCAGGCTGGAAAGGACAGAATTCGACATAGCAGAGGGGTATTTTCTCCTTTGATTCTTTCGGTTCAGTTCTTTAGTTTTAATTTGCAGTTATTGATACAGGACTGCCGTCGCTCCTGGTTTATGAATGGAAAAACGGTGGAAAAACTATTTCAACAATGATGCACGTTCTCTCTTATCTGAAAGGAGATTTCCTATGACGGATTCCCGCCAAAACAGCTTATCTGCGATCTTCTGTGGACTCGGCACCATTGCGTTCTTCGATGAAGTCGTGTTTCATCAGCTGCTCCACTGGCACCATTTTTACGATTTATCGACGACGTCCGCCGGCCTCGTTTCCGATGGCCTGTTTCACGCGTTCAGCTGGAGCGCCACCGTCGCCGGCCTGTTTCTGCTTGCCAACCTCTGGAAAAAAGGCGTCTGGCAGCGGACACGGTGGCTTGGCTATTTCCTTGTAAGCGTTGGTTTATTCCAGCTTTATGACGGGCTCGTCCAGCATAAACTGCTCGGCCTGCACCAGATCCGCTACGGCGTCGATCTGCTTCCGTATGACCTCGCCTGGAATGGGTCGGCTGTGGTGATCGCCGCCATCGGTGTTCTCCTCATCCGGAAGGCCGTCCGCCCATGATGACGTACCTGCTTCTCTGTTTTTTCGTCTCCGGACTGCTGCTCGCCTTGATTTCCACTTTCTCCATCCAGCGGAAAGACCGCCGCTTTTATCAGCGTCTGCTCTTCCTTCAAACTGGTGCAGCGCTCGTACTGATCAGCATTTCCGGCCCGCTTGCTGCTTTGGCCCATCATTCCTTTTACGCTCATATGTGGGTGCACTTTCTGATCGGCATGCTTGCACCGCTGTTTTTCGTCCTCGGGCGCGGACTCTCCTTTTTTCTTTCGCTGCTCCCCACCCGTGCGGCGAAAGCAGCTGTCCGTTTTCTGCACCTGCCGCTTCTGCGTGGTTTTACGTTTCCTGCAGCCGCACTTACGCTGAATCTCGGCGGCATGGCCGTTCTTTACCTCACCCCGCTTTACCCAATGATGATGGATTCCCAGGCACTTCACTGGCTCGTTCACATCCATTTCCTCGCAGCCGGCTGGCTGTTTACCGCGGTCATTGTGCAGACCGAGCCGCTGCCTGTGAAACGCTCCCTCCTCCATAGAGGCGCTGTACTGACCGCAATGATCGCAGGACACGGGATCCTCTCCAAATACCTGTATGCGAACCCTCCGGCAGGCGTCTCAGCCGCCGAAGCCGCTTCCGCCGCGCAGATGATGTATTACAGCGGCGATCTCGTCGATGTCACGCTGCTCGTCCTGCTCGGCTGGGAATGGTGGAGACGGCGGGAAGTCACGCCCGCAGCAGCCGCAGCCCATTCAAAATAACGAGAATCGTGCTCCCCTCATGCCCGAGCACGCCGACCGGCAGCGCCAGCACCTGCAGGAAGTTCGAAAGCAGCAGCACGAGAATCACCCCCGCCGAGAAAACGACGTTCTGGAAAACGACGCGTTTCATACGGCGCGAAAGCCGGTACGCTTCGACGATCCGGGAGAGTTCGTTTTTCATGAGCGCGACGTCGGACGTCGCAAGTGCAGCATCCGTCCCGCCGCCCATAGCAATACCGATCGATGCCGTAGCAAGCGCCGGTGCATCATTAATGCCGTCTCCGATCATGGCGGTCGGTCCGTAATCACGCTCGAGCTGCTTCAGTTCCGCTACCTTCGTTTCCGGCAGGCAGCCGGCACGGTAATTGTCGAGGCCGAGTTCGGCAGCGATCGCGGCCGCCGTTTCTTCCGTGTCTCCTGTGAGCATCACGGTATGAATGCCGGCTGCTTTCAATGCCCGAACCGTTTCCTGCGCCTCTTTCCGTACGACATCGCGGCAGGCAAGAATGCCGGCGATTCCCTTTTCATCCTGTACATACAAAATCGTTTTCCCTTCGGAGGCGAGGGCAGCCGAAGCACCGTCTTGAAAAACAGCAGCCGCCTCCCGCCCGACAAATGCTGCTTTTCCAATCCGCCACGTTTCGTTTAAAACGACTGCCTCGATGCCGAACCCGGCTGTGTCCTGCACGTCTGTGACTTCGGCCGGTGTGATGCCGTGGAGCGCCGCATAGCGCATGACCGCTTCGGCGAGCGGATGGGAGGAAAACTGCTCCAGACCGGCCGCCGCCTGTAGAAACGTCGTTTTGTCGATATCGGCACGGGTGACGCAGTCGGTGACTTCGGGGTGGCCTTTGGTGAGGGTGCCGGTTTTGTCGAAGGCGACGGCGCGGATGCGGGCAAGCTGCTCTAAGTGGGCGCCGCCTTTGAACAGGATGCCGTGGCGGGCGCCGTTGGAGATGGCGGACAGGGCGGCCGGGGTGACGGAGGCGACGAGTGCGCACGGGGAGGCCACGACGAGAAGGACCATGGCGCGGTAGAATGTTTCGTTCCAGCTCCAGTCGAACAGGTAGGGCGGCAGCACCATCATAAAGGCGGCTGTGACAAGAACCGTCCGGACGTAGGGGCCTTCGATCCGTTCAATGAACTGCTGGGACGGGGCTTTTTCGGTCTCCGCCTGCTGCACGAGTTCGATCATTTTCTGTACGAGCGTTTCTTCAACCGGGGTCGTGATGGTGACGAGCAGCACGCCGCGCAGGTTGACAGTGCCTGCGAACACGTTGTCGCCGGGACCTTTTGCTGCGGGCAGCGACTCGCCGGTCACCGCGGCTTCATCGACACTCGTGTCTCCTTGTGCGATGGTGCCGTCAGCCGGTATTCGCTCGCCTGGGATAATGCGGATCGTGTCGTTTAACTGGAGCGTTTTGACCGGGACCGTTTTTTCTTCGCCGCCCCGGATACGCACGGCTTCCTCCGGCTGCAGGTTCATCAGCGCTGTGATGTCACTGCGGCTTTTCAGCATGGAGTAGGATTCGAGCGCGCCGCTCAAGGAAAAAATAAAAATGAGGATGGCCCCTTCCACCCAGTAACCGATCGAAGCCGCACCGAGCGCGGCGACAATCATGAGAATTTCCACATTCAGCCGGCGGTTGTTCCACGTATCCGAAACGCCTTCGACGGCCTTGGCTGCTCCGCCGATGACGAAGGCGGAGACGAACAGTACGACCTGAAGCAGACCGCCCGCAGCAAGCGCCGCCAGAATCAGCGCACCGCTCAGGAGCGCCGCGGTGAGCTCTACACGCGGACGGTACGCTTCTTTATTCCGCTTGAATGCAGCCGTATCCATTTCCCCTCGCCTCCCCAGGCCGTAAGACGTTTTGTTTATGTATTTCTTTTATTCGACAGAAGCAGGAAGGCTTCCTGCCTGCCGGGCCGGCGGGCGCGGTTTTCAGACTGGCTGCGGTCCGCAGGAGGTCTTCAGGAAAACGTCGGGGGAATGTATCATAAAGCTCCGGAGACATCCACCATGATTTCAAGCTGATTGCGATCTTGTTCTCTTACCGGAGTTATCATGGCTTTCTCCAGGCAGTAGACTCCTTTCTCAATAAACACCAGCTTTCATGCAGCTTCATAACTGCTTTGGCTTTTTTGGAATTCCGCCCATTTTTGTACTTTACCTGATAGAAAATTAATACAAACTAGGAACATTAGATAAAAAGACTTATAATATCAATCAGAATACACCAGTAAATAGGGGGAATATTCCTTCTTGTTCATTGTAATGAATGATACAATAGTATTAATAGACATATTATAGTTAATGGCAAACTTATTGAAAAATAAGGACGCAAAGCTATAGGGACTAAAGATCTTTCGAGATCTATGTCAGCCAGCTGCCTGTAACATAGAAGGTAGTCTGGCATAACAAGTACATTGTTGTGTTTTTTTGTTTTTAAAATCTGTTTAGAGGAGTGTGAAAAGATGGGTAAAGGAAAATTGATTTTTAGTCTGCTGCTTATATTTTTGTTGGTTACTAGTTTCAGCGTTTCAGTTTTTGCAAATGAGACTGAGAATGCTGATGACCGAATGGAAATTGAGCTTGATTTTGAGGATGCTGAAGAAGCACCATGGGCTCAAGGGTATATAGGAAAAATGCTGTCCAAAGATGTTGTTAAAGGGTACGTGGATGGAACATTCAGACCTAATGCGCCTGTCAAACGAATCGAAGCCATCATTATGGCTGTTCGTTTAATGGACATGGAAGAAGAAGCACTTGAGAAATCTCTGGATACACAGCTTCATTTCAGAGATGACCAGCAGATTCCTTCCTGGGGAAGAGGCCATGTGATTGTCGCTTTGGAGAATGGACTCTTTGATGCAACAGAGGAGGAAATCCAAGCGCATGAACCAGCTTCAAGAGTGTGGATCGTAAATTTACTAATCAAAGCTCTGGACTTAGAATCTGAAGCTCTGGAACAAATGACTAAAATACCTGATTTCACAGATTCTGATCAAATCCCGGCTGGATCAGTCGGATATGTAAATGCTGCAATTGAAAACGACCTCATCACTGGTTATCAAGATAATACATTCCGGGCAAATAATAATGTAACACGAGCTGAAATGACTGCTTTATTAGACCGGACAAATGATGGTTTATTAGAACAAGGAGGAGCTGTGACCGTCCAAGGTGAGATAACAGATATTTCGTTCTCTGACGAAGAGACAACGAATAGCTCCGCACAGACAAATGGAACGATATCCATCCAAACTTTTAACGGAGAAGTAGCAACATACTCGATCTCGCCTGAAATATTCGTTCAATATCATTCGAGATTTATCCAGGCAGATCAGCTTAGAACAGAGGATATTGTGACTGCCGTTGTTAATGATGGTGCAGTTGTAGAAGCCTACCTCCTCGATGAAGATTCAGTAAACACACACTCGAACATTGTAGAACTAGAGATAGAATTAGAGCAGGAAGATAAAGAGATGGAGATTGAATACAAGAATATAAAAGGTGAACTAGAAGCAGAAATTGAAACGGAATCTTCTGGTGTGGAGAAAGAAATTAAAGGCGAAGCAGCGATGCAGCAAGTGAAGGCATTACTTGATCAGTTAGCATTAACGCCTGCGTTATCTACTGATATGATCGTTGAAAGAATGTTGCACGCCCTGGAAATAGAAGAAGATGCACTTGAAAAACTAGAAATTGAAATTAAATTTTCTGATGGAACAAAGATTGAAATAGAGTTGGGAAATGATGATGAGAGCGACGATGATGATGACGACGATGATGACGATGACGATGACGATGACGATGACGATGACGACGATGATGACGACGACGATGACGATGAATAAGGAAAACTTACAAAGAAAGACGAATTGAGTTTATACATGAACATGTTTCGTCCTGGACTGTAGACAAGCCCCTTGAATAGGCGCTTGTCTACAGTTTTTTAACAAGGTACGGCCATCCATCACAACGGGGAAGATCCCTCCGCCTCCGAAACAGAAAACCAGCTGAGGGAATCTCTCCTCAGCTGGTTTTCTGCCCCTGGCTGGCAGCATGTTTTATCCCCAGATTGTGATGCGGTTTTTTCCTTCGACCAGTTCCGAGAGCGGTCCGGGTATCGTTGTTTCGTTTCTCGTACGTCCGGCAAGATCTTCTTCGAGGAAAACAGCACTCCCGTCCGGCTTTTCGAACTCTGCATCCACGATCCGGACACGGGGAAGCGTGTGGGTCGACTGGATGGAACAGAAGCGGGCTGCCGCCTCCTCCGGCAGATCGATTTCCAGAAGGACCGCGTCTCCTTCTTCTACGATGCGGAAGGAAGGGTCCCTGTCGACCTGCACGTATCCGCTCTCCTCCTCATAAGGCGCAGCACCATGCAGGTACGCATTGCTGTGAATATACACCGGCTCCTCTACCATCGCAAACGCTTCGTGGTCTCCGCCTGTCCGCTCACGGATCTCCTGCACGGCTTCGATATAGTCGTCAAGTGACGCTGAGAAGCCGTTATACGGCGAGGTGCCCGCGTTTTGAATACCGTCATCTCCAATAAACAGGTTGTTCACCCAGCGGTCATCTCCCCCATAGACAGGTGCCGTTCCTTTCACCTCTGTACTATGAGGCTGATGATACGGCGTGGATCGATCGAGCAGCTTCTGAAGCTTTACTTCCCCCCGGATCAGGTTGTTTACGTACGCTCCGCCCTGCGCCCGGTTATCGATGGCATAATCTGCGGTGAAAATATTATGGTCGATAAGGTACGGACCGCTGCTCACTTCGACAAACAAATCCCGGTTGCTGCGGTAGCTGATGTTACGGCTGACGCGGGTTCCCTGCAGCTGCCAGTCCAGCCAGATGCTGAGGGAACAGTCATGGATCCGGTTATGCACGATCTGTGTATCGATCGGGGCATGCAGCTTGATGCCGGCAATTTCATGGCCGTAGAATTCCCGCTTTACAGCAATATTGTAAATATGATTGTCTGTGATTTCACTGAAAATACAGCCGAGGTGGCCGACGATACCGTTCTGTCCGCAGTCATAAATCGTATTGCGGCGGACCACGTGCGAGCCGACCCTTTCCCTGCTCCAGCCGATCTGCGCTGCAGCAAAGACGGTTTCCAGCTGATAATGATAGCCCGGCTTATCCCGCCGTTTCGACGCATAGTTGTCTCCCGTGGAGATCTCTTTACCGAGACTGATGCCGCTGCACTTCGCGTCGTGGATGATGTTATCCTCAATAATCCAGCCTTTGCTCCAGTGCGGTCCTAGCAGCCCCGGCTGATCCGCTGTCGGCGGCGTCCACGGAGTTGCTGCCTGGGCCATTTCAAAGCCGCGGACCGTGATATAGTCCATCCCTGTGACGTCCGGAAAGAAGCAGCATTTCCTGGCGTTGATTTCGGTCAATTCCTTGTTCGGATCGGCGCTCTGGAAATTTGCATAAATCGTCGTCTGCTCGTCGTGAACCTCCGCATACCAGGTATACCGCTGCTGCTCTGGATCGTGCGCAGGAACGATCGTTTCCGTCCAGCGGTCCAGTACTTCTGTTTCCACCACCGGCGCTTTGACCTGGTCATAGCTCTCTGCCTCATAAAACGCCCGGCCGTTCATGTATACTTCCCCAAGATGCCTGCCGGGGCTGTACAAAAGCCAGTCGCCGAACAGCTCTTCAGCAAAGGGGTTGCCCTCGGGAAACAGATCATGGGAAACGGTGACCTTCCATACCGTTCCGTCCACCTTCTCCCAGCCGGTAACCTCTTCGGACCCTTTGATCACGACTTTTTCTCCTTCTGCGGCCTGATACGTGATCCTTCTCCAGTGGCTTCTTCCGGGATGTTTCGGCTTGACCCATTCCCGGTACACCCCTTCATGCACCGTGACGGTGTCCCCTGCTTCGGCCGCCTCGGCTGCGCGGTTGATCGTCAGAAATGGGTCCCCGCTTGTTCCCTGGCCTGCGTCCGTTCCGTGTTTCGCTACATGGTACTCGATTCCCATTGCCTCGTCCTCCTTGTCGTCGTCCTTCCCCGCTTCTGCGGGTGCTTCCTTCTTTATTTTAGGATAGACCACGCGACACGGCGATTGACATTCTAGTACAATAAGAGACAATATTCGTGATTTTGACGGGAGGGGATCGGATGATTTTTTTCGAACACCATGGCATGGAAGAAGATGAGTATTTTCGGGTTTTCCCCTTGAGGTTCGAGCATTTCCCGCTTCATTTCCACCGGGCTTTTGAACTTATCTTTGTGGAACAGGGCACAGCTTCGGTGTTTGTCGACCAGCAGGAATACGACGTCTCCTCCGGCGAAGCGGTGTTCGTCTTCCCTCATCAGCTCCACGCCATCACTACCTCCGGCGGTGCGCACGTAACGGTTCTGCTGTTTTCCCCCGAGGTGATTGGACATTTTTTTGTGAATCTCAAAGGCCGGATCCCGACGAATAACGTCATTCCCTTCCGCCGGCTGCCGGACCAAGGAGAAGAGGACGCCGTTTATGCCCAGAAAGCCTTTCTGTACGACTTATGCGACACGCTCGTCCGTCAATCGGGGTTCACCGACGTGAAATACTCCCCTAAAACGAAAATCATTCACCGTATGCTCCATTTCATCGATGTCCATTTTCATGAAACGTGCACGCTTCAGGCAGTGGCAGAGGAACTGCAGTATGACTATGCGTATCTCTCCAAGCTGTTTTTACAGATGACCAACATGACCTTCACGTGGTACGTCAATCACTACCGGACCGCTCAAGCCTGCTACCTGCTGAAAACCACACAGAAGCCGGTAGGAGAGATCGCCGCTGACTGCGGCTATACGACAATGCGCTCGTTCCACCGAAACTTCCACCGGATGATGCACACGACTCCCGGCAGGTACCGGGGGCACCGTTGAAGCTCAGGGAAAGAGAGAGACCATCCTTTAGATAGAAGCCCAAAATACCGCTCCACGGCACCGCTGTTGCAGCACGTCGTAAAAGGTCTCCTTCTTGATGCGCTGAAAAGCCGCCTCCCTCAGGAAGCGGCTCAGACTGCAGACAAATTTAATCATTATGTATAATTATTACGATTAAATACTAAAACACTTCTACGCTGCCTGGCAGAAACTTGCCGCGGGCTTGTCTTATAGCCGGGAGTACTCCCCGGCTGCAGCGCATGAGCGGAGCCGGCCTATGGTTTAAGACGCAGGGCAGCGATCTTCTGCCATGCGGCGCGGCTGCGCGGAGCCATGCTTCTCCTAAAAGAGATATTGTCCAGCTTCAGGACCCGCTCTGTTTCCTTCACCCCTGTCGCCGAAAGCAAAGATCGGCTTTCGTCGGCAGGGCTTCCAGGACGGCTCGTTCGTGACCTGGGCGCTTCCGCTTTTCAAACTCCCTCTTGAACGCGCACGGCTGCAGGTGCAGGCAGAAAGCGGTACCCCATTCAATATATCTCCCTTTTCTTTTTAGACCAGGCGGGCTTTTCCAGGTTTATTATAAAAGCTTCATTGTACGCTTCTCTGTTAAAAGCCTCCGTTTTTTCGAATACCTACGTTCCACCAGGGCGGAAGGTTTGAATTTTACTGCCTGGCTTTAATGAGTGCAACCCATGGTCTCAGCTGAAACACACTAAAGGGTCCTTTCCTTTCGCAGCTCCTGTAAAAAATGGTTGGAAATTTCGTTTACCGCATCAACGGCTTGAGGATAGTATCCAAGCTTTCTAACAAAGGCATGATCCATTCCTTTATATTGAAAATGACGTACCGGAACTCCAGCATCTTTCATCTGAGCAGAAAACTCTTCTCCTTGAATACGAAGAAAATCAAATTCTGCCGTTACAAGCGTGGAAGGCGGCAGGGGGGTTTTATCTTTGCGCAGTAATGGAGAAACGAGTGGCAGGAGCACCTCCTCCAAATTAGTAAGGTAGAGTGTCTGAATAAATAGGAGAGATTCTTTCATGGTTACAAGCTCCTGATAAATCAACTCCTCATCTTTGGCCATATCGTAGTGTTTTATGTTCCAAGTGTTTCTTGATACGTCAGACAAATCCACCAGAGGACAAAGCATGCCGATATAGCGGATTTTCCATGGTTTTCCTATGCTTAAATAATGGACCCCGAGGGCAAGATTTCCTCCAACACTGTCTCCTACTAAACCCATTTCATCCGCCTCTACATTAAACTTTTCGGCATTTTCGTAAATATAACGTACGGCTTCAAAACAGTCATTCAAGCCGTCCCTATAAGGGTGCTCCGGTGCAAGACGATATTCCACACCCACGACTACGGCCTCTGCTGCCTGCGCTAAGTACTTACACACATTTTTCATCACTTCCATATCCCGCTCGAAGAAACCTCCTCCGTGTAGATAAACAAGAACTGGCTTTTTTTCTCTAGTCTTGTTATAAACACTCAGTGGAATTTTACGATCCTTTAAAACTATATTCTCTCTGTGTGAGGAGATACCTCTGCTTAAATCTTTGTTATTTATCTCCACTCTGCTTCGAATAATTTCAAGGTCGTCAATTTCGAGCGGACGTCTTCCATTCGGGTCGACTTCATTTTCCAGAAAGTTTTTGACTCTTGGATCTAGACCGCCCTTCCCTTCCTGGAAAGGGATTTCCTTATTAATGATATTCAATCTTCCTTTTTTTGAATGCGATACTTGGTTTTTTAATCTAGCTGTGAGCTCCTCATGCGTGTATGCCATGACGTATAATCCTCCTTAGCAAAATAACCGACCTGTCTCTCAGCTGTCTTTCTACTAATATGTCCGGTTCTTCTCTTTTAGTTGCCCAAAGTCCTTTGTTTCTTTTCTATACCCTTTTCATGTTTATTTCAAAAATGATACGTGCCTTCCAGCATTACGCAGGACAGTGCTGGAATTAAAACGTCACCCGAAATCCCACGAAATTCCTGAATTTTTTAGCAGACATCAGATCTGACTTTACCGGACCTGCATGAGGCTGTAGCTCTTTACTTTGGCAAAACACTTACAATGAATTCCTGAAATCAATTTAAAATGCCCTATAAAACGTGGGACCGGGCTTTCAAGGTAAGAGAATATTATTTAAGTGAAAGAAGATTATTCCCATATATCCTAGTTAAGTACACAACTTTATTACTTGTTTATAATTTATCCGACCTTTTGTTATTTGTAGTCGTTTTTTTGTTTCACCTCCAAACCAGTATTAAACATTAAAAGGGAAAATTAGTTAATTATTCATATCAGCGGATTTCTTAATTCTCAGCCCGTGGGAGGGAAGCAAGAGGTTTTATGCATTAAAAAAGCCGCCTCCTTCAGGAAACGGCCGCGCGATCACCGGGCGCGTGTCGCGGTGATCGTAAATTTGTATTCATCGCTTTTAAAATACAGGTTCGTGTACTCAAACACTGTATCATCTGCAAGCTTCGAGGACAGCTCCACTTTTAAAATCGGCTGCGCGGCGTCCTCCAGTCCAAGCAGCTCCCGGATCTCCTCCGGGGGTAGAATCGGAATCACTTCCTGAAAGCTCTCCTTAATCGCAAGCGACAACTTCCCTTCAATATATGCATACTTCGAATCCTCCGCCACCTGATACGTCAGATCCGGAAACAGGCGGAGCGGCAGGTACGTCTCCTCTACAATGAGCGGCACATCATCGGCAGAGCGCTGCCGGAGAATCGCATATACCTTCTCCCCCTCGTCCAGGCCGAGACGCTGCGCAACGAACGGATCCGGCTCCACCACCTCAAACCGGAGCACCTTATTCGACGTCGTCTTGTTCCGCTTCTGCATCTCCTCCGTAAACCCGACCAGCTCATAAATATTATGCTCATACTTCGACTCCTGCACATACGTCCCGCTTCCCTGCACCCGGCGGAGAAGCCCTTCCTCCACAAGCAGCTTCACCGCCTGACGCACCGTCACACGGCTCGCTCCGTACTGCTCCGACAGCTTCGCCTCCGTCGGAACCGCCGTCCCCTCCGGCCACGAACCATCCTCAATCCGCTGCTTCATCTCCCTCGCTATCTGCTGGTACCTCGGCGCAAACTCACTCACAGGCGGCCTCCTCTCGCTGAATTGTCTGCTACCAATATAACACATTTCCAGCTAAAACGACGTTCCCACACATTCTCTCTTTTCCTGCATACATAGTCGGTTTTTACCCGTTCCCCGCCGGTTTCAGCTGAGCAGAAAGGTTTATCTGCAGAAAATAAATCGTTTTCTGTTGACGCTTTCACGTTATTGTATTATATTTGTATCACATATTAGATAAAATGTTTTTAATACCAATTGGAGGGTTTCCTCATGAAAAAGCAGAACTTGACGATTACCGGCGGCGGCAGCACGTACACGATCGGCATGATTATGAGCCTGATCG
Source organism: Alkalicoccus urumqiensis (assembly GCF_002993335.1). Lineage (GTDB taxonomy): Bacteria > Bacillota > Bacilli > Bacillales > Salisediminibacteriaceae > Alkalicoccus > Alkalicoccus urumqiensis. The sequence goes on from NZ_PVNS01000001.1 coordinate 197,834, forward strand.
AAGAAAAGAAAACGTTCCCGCTCCGTTCCATTACCTTCTACGATACCGATGCCGGACGCCAGGAAAAAATCGCCCGGGCCAGTGAAATCATCCTGAAAGAAAAATACCCGGAGCTTGAAACGGTGAGCTGGACAACGGATAAGAAAGAAGCGTATGAAGGCGCCGATTTCGTTTTCGTCCAGATCCGCACCGGCGGCCTGAAGATGCGCGAGCAGGATGAGCAGATTCCGCTCCGCCACGGCCGCGTCGGCCAGGAAACGTGCGGCCCCGGCGGCATGGCGTACGGCTTCCGTTCGATCGGCGACATGATCGACGTCGTTAACGACATCCGGCACTACGCACCGGAAGCGTGGATTTTAAACTACACGAATCCAGCGGCCATCGTTGCCGAAGCACTGCGCCGCGAGTTCCCGGAGGACAACAAAATTCTGAACATCTGCGATATGCCGGCAGCGATCATGGTCAGCTACGCGAAAATCCTCGGCAGGGAAATCTGGGATCTCGTGCCGGAATACTTCGGCCTGAACCACTTCGGCTGGTTTACGGACATTTACGACAAAGAGGGCAACCGACTCACGGACGACATTAAGCGGGCCATCACCGAGGACGGCTTCATCCCGGAAGACTCGGAGATCGTCAACGACCCATCCTGGATTAAAACGTTCAAGCAGGTGGAAACGATGCTCAGCCACTTCCCGGAATACCTGCCGAACACGTACCTGCAGTATTACCTGTACCCATCCGACATGGTGGAAAAGGAAGAAATCGACAACACCCGTGCCCGCCAGGTGATCAACGGCCGCGAGAAGCGGGTGCACACGCTCAGTGAACAGATCATCGAAGACAACTCCACGGAAAACGTCGAGCTGGAAGTCGACATCCACGGCTGCTACATGATCCGCGTCGCTGCCTCCCTTGCCTACAACCGCGGCGAGACGTACATCGTCATCGTGGAAAACAACGGCATCATCTCGAACATGCCGTCCGATGCGATGGTGGAAGTGCCGGCTGCCCTGACAAGCCGCGGACCGAAGCCGTTTGCTGTCGGCGAAATCAAAACGTTCTACAAAGGACTCATGGAAGGACAGCTTGCGTTTGAAAAACTCGTCGTCGATGCCTGGTATGAACAGAGCTACGATAAGCTGATGCAGGCACTGACGCTGAATCGGACCGTCGTCGATGCGCCGGCAGCGAAAGCCATTTTAGATGACCTGATCGAGGCAAACAAAGACTTCTGGCCGGAGCTTTACCGCTCCAGGCAGGAAGCGGTTACCAGCTGATCGAGCGTCGTTTTTCGGGAGGGGGTTTCTCTCCCCTTCCTTTCACGGTGATGTAAAAGCGCTTACGGATAATGGATGAACAGGAGGAGACAGCATGAATTTTGCCGCGTTACAAAAGTTTGGAAAGTCGCTGATGGTTCCTGTCGCGCTGCTTCCGGCGGCCGGGATTCTTCTCGGGATCGGGGCGGCGCTCACGGGGCCGCTGGCGGATACGCTGACGTTTCTGCAGAATGATACGATCGAGGCAGTCAGTGCAGGGATGAATCAGCTCGGGCTGACGATATTTGAGAACCTGCCGATTATCTTTGCGATCGGTGTCGCGATCGGGCTTTCCGGGGGAGCCGGAATTGCCGGGCTCGCTGCGCTGCTCGGCTACATTATGATGAATACGACGATTTCGATTGCGCTCGGCATCACGCCGGAAATGGCGGAGTCGGAGGGTGCTTATACAGAGGCGCTCGGCATACCGACGCTGGAGACGGGTGTTCTCGGCGGGATTGTCGTCGGACTGCTTGCGGTGTGGGTGTACGGCCGGTTTAAACGGTTCCAGCCGCCGGAAGTGCTCGGCTTTTTCGCGGGGGACCGCTCGGTCGGGATTGTGATGGTGTTTGCGTCGATCGTTCTCGCGTTTGCGGTGATGTTTATCTGGCCGCCGATTCAGACGGCGATTGATGCCACGGCAAACGTGATTGCTTCAGACACGACGAACCCGCTCTACATCGGTCTCTACGGATTTTTAGAGCGTGTGCTTATTCCAACAGGCCTGCACCATATTTGGTACGCACCGTTTTTATGGACGGGTCTCGGCGGCAGTGCCGAAGTGGCGGGCCAGACTGTGACCGGCGATCAGTACATTTTCCTCGCCCAGATCGCGGAAGGTGCGGAAGTCACCGCCGGCCGCTTCATGGCAGGAAAATTCCCGGTCATTATGTTCGGTCTTCTCGGGGCGGCGCTTGCGATGTACCGTGCGGCGGATGAGAAAAACCGTCCGGTCGTCAAAGGGCTTCTCGTCGCCGCAGCCGGAACCGCGTTTTTAACAGGGATCACCGAACCGATTGAATTTACGTTTCTGTTTGTTGCTCCGGTGCTGTTCGTGATCCACGCCCTGCTTGCCGGCGTCAGTTTCGCCGTCGCCTTCATGCTCGACGTGCATCTCGGCTGGGCCGGCGGCTCCGGGTTCATTGACTTCATTCTCGTCAATGCCATTCCGGGCACGAACAACTGGTGGATGAACTTCGTCCTCGGCGCCGCGTTCTTTGTCATCTACTACTTCCTGTTCTCGTTCGCGATCAAGCGCTGGGATCTGGCCACGCCGGGACGCGGCGGCCAGGAGGCGAAGCTTTACACGCGGAAGGACTTCAACGAGAAAAAAGCAGGAGAAGACGGCGCAGCAGCAGGTGCTGATAAAAAAGAGTACCAGATTATCGCTGCCGATATTCTCGACGCCCTCGGCGGCGAAGAAAACATCGAACACGTCGACGCCTGCTTCACGCGGCTCCGGGTTTCCGTCCAGGATCCCGAACAGATCGATGAGCCGCAGCTGAAAGCCCTCGGCGCCGCCGGCGTCATGAAATACCAGAAAAACATCCAGGCCGTCTTCGGCGGCAAGTCGGACCTGTACAAAAACGAAATCCTCGACCTGCTGGAAGAAAAGAAGCAGGAACGGGCCTAGCCCCGCACCCCCGGCCGGAAGCGCAGACTTCCAGCCGGGGGATTTGTAGTTTGAGGAGCAGATTGGCAGCTGCTTTTCAGCGGAGTCTACCAGCGAAAAAGAGGAGTCCAGCAGCGGCAGCCCGGAGTCCGGTACTTCCGGCCTCCACACCGCCCTGGAAAACGTCCGCTTCTGACGGAGGAATGTATCATAACTCTCCAGGGAACGTTCGCTGCCGGCATCCGGACGTCCGTAACAGCAGGTGCGGCGTCCACTTCGTGAAAAATGTATCACTTCTCCTGCCGAAACGTTCGTTACCTAATGCAAAACATCCGCTTCTCCCCAAAAACGTCCGCTCCCTCCACCGGCCGCTGCCCCTCCAATGCCAAAAATGAATAAGCCGCCTCCCTCAGGAAGCGGCTTTCTCCTCGGTCATCAATGAGTCTTCTGCATTCGTTAAGAATCTGCTGTTTTCCGCTTTTTCAAATCACTCAAAATCGTCGGATACAGCTGATCAAGCCGGTAAAAGAATAAGATTATCATCTGCAGGACAGCGATCACAGCCGGGAGCCAGATGAACAGTACAATGATGGCTGTGACAGCGGAAGCCGACTGCTCGGTGGCACCTCCGGCATAGCCGCCGAGTGTCAGTCCCCAGCCGAGAGCCGCGGCACCGAGTCCCATGCCGACTTTCGTTCCAAAACTGCCTGCACTGTAAACGAGGCCTTCTGTCCGTACGCCCGTTTTCCACTCGCCGTACTCGATCGTATCGGCCAGCATGGCAAAGAACGAACCGAGAATCGGTGCCATGCCGATGCCGCGGATAAATGCTCCTGCCAGTACCAGCGTGGTGCTCGCCGGATCGATAACGAGCAGCACGGTTCCAAGCAGACTGACAGCAAGCCCGATCAGCATGGCGTTGCGTTTTCCAAAGCGCTTAATGACAGGTGCCATAAATAAGAGGCCGACCATAACCGGGAAAATACCGGCAAGACCAAGAATACCGACGAGATCCGGGCGGAAGAGGATATACTCCGCATAGTAGACATTCACACCGCTGCTGAGACCCATTCCCGTGTAGGTAACGATGGAAAAAGCAACGAGAAGCCCCCAGTATTTATTGCGGAACAGAGCCTTCAGCCCTGTTTTCAGCGGAACGGTTTTCTCTCCCGGCTCTCCGCCGTCAGCCGCTGCGACACGCTCCTTCGTTTTAAAAAAGGTAAGAAGAAACAAAAGGCCGGCTATGGCACCGAATATCGCAAACGTAATGGTCCAGCCTGTCTGACCTCCGCCGAACATGCCGACGAGCGGAAGTGTTCCGAACATCACGATCGATGCACCGCCAAGCGCCATAAACATACGGAAAATATTCAGCTGCGAGCGCTCGTACTGATCCTGCGTCATCAGGGAATTCAAGACGCCATAGGGGATGTTGATGGCTGTGTAGACAATATGAATCAGGTTATACGTCAGCACAATATAAATCAGCGTCGCGGCCTGCCCCATAGGCGGCACGGTAAACAGAGCGACAGATAACAGGGCGTAAGGAAGCGCCATCCATAACAGCCACGGACGCGCTTTACCGAAGCGTGATTTCGTTTTATCCACGACGATGCCCATGCCGATATCCGTCAGCCCATCAAGCAGCCGGGAGACGAGAATAATGGTGCCGATAATCGCGGCGGAAACGCCGACGACGTCAGTATAATAGAACAACAGAAACATGGAAATGGCAGAAAAAATCAAATTGCTGGCCAGATCCCCTGCTCCGTATCCTGCCTTCTCCCCGAATCCAATTCCCTGCACCTGCTTCTGCACTAGATTTTCTTTTTGCACATGTAAATCCCGCTCGTTTACAGCCATCTCATTTCCTCCTTTTATTAAGCGCTTTCAAAATACATTTTTGGCTGGTGCTGCCACGTTCCGCGCAGCAGCACCATTTTTTCACCATTTATCTGCGTGACACGCCGTTTAGTTTGTCGAGCAGCTCTTCCAGCCGGTCCTCGGTGAAACTCGGCTGGAAGGAGACGAGGGCACGAAGCGGCATGTAGGCCATCATGGCTTCGATCATATCCGACGGCTCGTCTTCAGACGGCTGGAAAACGGATCCTGCCATCAGCCGCTGCAGTTCTTCTCCCAGTACTTCTTTCAATGCCGGATCTTTCATTAAATCTCCGATTGTCGCATTTCTGTGTACAGCCGGTGCCTTCGTGAAAACGTCTTTTGACAGCTTTACTTTCTCCGTCTGTTCGATATCGCTGACCGACCGCGCAGCGTGGATAAGAACGCTGCCGCCTTCCACGTGCCAGCCCGGTTTTTCCGGCTCGTAATAGGCAAACGCTTTTTCCGGCAGGGCGATGCGGACGGTTCCGGTCTCTCCGGCTTCGAGCGTTATTTTCTCAAAGCCTTTCAATTCCTTCTCCGGCCTGACAACACTGCTTTCCGGATGGGAAAGGTAGATCTGGACGACTTCCGCGCCGGTCCGGTCTCCTGTGTTCGTTACCGTGACATCCACATACACGTCTCCGTCCACCTGCTCTACATTCATGGAATCGTAGGAAAAAGTCGTGTAGCTCAAGCCGTAACCGAACGGAAACAGCGGCTTGATTTTCTTCGTGTTATAATAACGGTAGCCGATAAAAATGCCTTCCCTGTACTCGACCTGGTCTCCTTCTCCCGGGAAAAATCCGTAGGACGGATTGTGCTCAAGCCGTTCCGGGAATGTCTCAGCCAGCCTTCCGGATGGATTGGCCCTTCCGTAGAGCACATCCGCGGCTGCGCCGCCAAATGCTTGTCCGCCGAGATAGCCTTCCACGACTGCGTCCACGCCGGACAGCCACGGCATTTCCACCGGCGCCCCATTGCTCAGCACAACGATTACCGGGACCTGCAGCTCCTTGAGACGCTCCAGCAGTTTTACCTGGTTGTCCGGAAGCCGCAGGTGGCTTCTGTCATACCCTTCCGATTCAAATCGGTCAGGCAGCCCGGCAAATACGACCGCTTTCCCTGCCTTCTCCGCTGCCGCGCAGGCTTCTTCCAGAAGCGTGTCATTCATCCTGTCCGACTCAAGCTCATATCCCGGCGCATACGCGATGTCCGGATTGTATTTCCGCAGCTCCTCCAGCGGATCATCCAGCTTGACCGGGTTAATATGAGAACTTCCTCCTCCTTGATAGCGTGGATACGCCGCAAGCCGGCCGATAACGGCAGCCGGGCCGGATGGATCAAGCGGCAGCACGTCATTTTCATTTTTCAGCAGCACCATCGACTCTGCCGCTGCCTGCCGTGCCAGCTGATGATGACTGTCGAAATCTACGTCCTGAGCTTCCGTCTGCTGTGACCGGAAAATGAGATCCAGTAAGCGGACACATGCTTCATCCAGGACCGTTTCGGAAAGCGCTCCGGACTGAACGGCGGAAATAATCTTTTTATCCCCTTCCCCCTGGCTTGACGGCATCTCCAGCTCCAGCCCTGCCTGCAGAGCCTGCACACGCTCATTCACCGCACCCCAGTCCGAGACGACGATGCCTTTGAATCCCCACTCTTTTTTCAAAATGTCCGTAAGCAGCCGGCTGCTTTCCGAAGCATAGGTGCCGTTTACCTTGTTATACGCACTCATCACCGTCCACGGCTGTGCCTGCTTCACTGTCTCTTCAAAGCTCGCAAGGTAAATTTCCCGCAGCGTCCGCTCATCCACCACGGCATCTGTCGTCATGCGCCGGTGCTCCTGATTGTTCACCGCAAAATGTTTCAGTGACGTGCCGACACCCTGCTCCTGCACGCCGGTAATATGAGCAATCGACATTTCCGATGATAAATACGGATCTTCGGAAAAATACTCAAAATTCCGGCCGCACAACGGAGAACGCTTCATATTTGTTCCCGGACCGAGCACGACCGCCACATTCTCCTTCGCAGCTTCTCTGCCGATCGCAGCCCCGACATCCCTTAACAAATCCCGGTTCCACGTAGCCGCAAGCCCCGCAGCCGAAGGAAAACACGTCGCCGGCACACTGTCGAGCAGCCCAAGATTATCCCCCTCATTCTGCTGCTTTCGGAGGCCGTGCGGACCATCCGTTAAAATGACCGATGGAATATCGAGCCGCTCCACTGCTTTCGTCTCCCAAAACGACGCTCCGGAACAGAGTCCAGCTTTTTCTTCCAATGTCATCTGCTTTACCAGGTTTTCCGCTGATACAACCGTCATATAAACCCCTCCCTGCTGATAGTGACTCTAGTTTATGGGAGAAGGTACTTTCTATGTTTGTATATACTTCATCTATTTTGTATAATTCAAGATAAATTTAACCGTTTTCATAAGAAAGGATGGGTCGATATGGTTGTATTGATGAAGAACAACAGCGAAATTCGGCGTATCGCTTCTATTTTTCAAGGAGCGGTTCTTCTGCCGGTTCAGCTGTTCGACGCAGATGAGAACCAGGCGGCCGTTTTTCCGGAAGGATTTCCCGAAAACCCGCTCTATAAAGAAGACCACTCCCTGTTTGCCGGAATGCATTTTGAGAAAGATCCGTTCGATTTCCCGGTACTCCGCTCCACCAACTTTTTGGAAAGTATTCTTTCCATACGGGTCCGCCGCCACGGCACGTTTAGCGGCACCATTTTCATCGGGCCGTTTTTGAATACGCCGCTGACCGAGGAGATGCTCTCCGGACTCATCCACGATATGCAGGCAGAAGAGCTTTATGAAGAGCTCAGCGCCTATTACAAATCAGTGCCTCACGCTGGTGTGAAGCAGAGCATGCAGGCCGGGGCGCTCCTTTATTATCTTCTTTACCAGAAAGAGCTGGACTGGAGTGAGGTGATGCAGAAGCGGAGTATGATGTCGATTCCTTCGGAGACGATGGAGCTGCAGACAGCTGAAAACCGTATACAATATAAGGAACATCATAAGCTGGAACAGGAAGAAGACGTCTTCCGTCACATCCGTGAGGGAAACAAAGAAGGCATTCTGGAGAACTGGGGAATGCTTGAGGGAACGTCCAACTCGGCTCTTTTAGCCAAAGACAGCTATGTAAGACATAAAAAGAACCTTGGCATTTCGGCCGTCACGCTCGGCACAAGGTATGCCATCCGGGGCGGACTTCCGGATGAAGAGGCGTTTACGTTGAGCGATTTGTATATTCAGGAACTGGAAAAGAAAACGAACGCCCGCGAAGTGGACCAGCTTATTCTTGAAGCAGTGCTCGATTTTACCGACCGGGTCGCCCAGCGGAGAAAAACGCTCTATTCCCCGCTTGTTACCGCCTGCATACAGCAGACAGCTAAAGATATTTTCAGCAGCGAAATGACCGCAGCAGAGCTGGCACGCTCCCTCGGCGTCCACCCCGGCTACCTCTCCACCATTTTTAAAGAAGAGACCGGGGTCAGCCTGCACGGTTATATCCAGGAGCAGAAAATCAACGAAGCCAAACGGCTGCTCACCCACTCTTCCTATACCGCCGGCGACATCTGCAGCTGGCTTCATTTTCACGATCAGAGCCATTTCACGAAAACGTTCAAGCAGTATACCGGCATGACACCGGGCGCCTACCGTAAAGCAGCTTCCCTTCCAGGAGCAGGGGAACCGGACAGAACTGTCTGATGAGACGCCGGCCGCTTTTGGATTTTGGGGCGGGGTTTCAGCAAAGTCTTACAACGGAGAGGATGACTCCTGCAGCGGCGGCCCGGAGTCCGGTAACTCCGGCTTCTGCTCCCGCAACGGCAGAAGGTTCTCAGTTCCGGCATAGAAACTCTATGCCCCGTCACGCGGCCGCTGCCTCTCTACCCTGAACCGAATACGGCACCAGAGCAGAGGGCGGGCGCTTTCCAGCACGCGTCGCGGTCGCATTCGCACTCAAATAAAATAAACCAGGCAGAAACCGCCTGGTCTTAAAAGAAAAGAGAGATTTGTTGAATAGGTTCCAGCTTTCTGCCTGCACCTGCAGCCGTACGCGTTCCGGAGGGAACGGCCTCAACTAATTCCTTCTTCCTTGCGTCTGAAGGAATGGATTTTCGCCTCGTTCGGATCCTCCCGGAGTCGACGGCCTCCGGTTTCGGCAGCTAGAAAAGAAACGCTTGATAGGAGCGGCCCTTTCTGTATAGAAATTGCTGTCATCCAGTTGCGTAGAAAGTATAATTATTGCCTTATACATTTCGTTCCTGGTACGGGTACGGAGCCTCTGTATTTCATCTCTATTTTACTAAGCTTCGAAGCGTTCGGCAGAGACGCCAGTGGGATCAAGCGCAGTCTGAAGATCCTTTCTCAGGGCGCAGGCCATGAGAAATAGCTGAAGACAAGCCCACGGCAAGCTTCTGCCGAGTAGCGGAGAAGCTCCATCAACAGAAACAAACGGTACATGGAACAGAACACTGCAATGCTGTAACGCTTGGCATCCCTGTTCGAAAGAGGCTTCGAACTTTATACTTTCTTGTACTTCAAAAAAAGAAGCCTATACCAGGCTCCTCCAGTGTTCTCTAAAATATGGCCCGGATGACGCGGGCGGGATTGCCGCCGACGACAACGTTTTCCGGAATGTCCTTCGTCACGACCGCGCCGGAGGCGATCACGACGTTATCTCCTACGGTCACACCCGGATTAATCACTGCCGCGCCGCCGATCCAGACGTTGTCTCCGAACGTAATCGGCTGTGCATACTCCCGGCCCGAATTCCGCTCTTCCGGGTCAATCGGGTGCGTGGCTGTATAAACCTCCACACTCGGCGCCAGCATGCAGTTGTCACCGAACCGCACCTCGCACACATCGAGAATCGTGCAGTCAAAATTCGCAAAGAAGTTTTCTCCGACGTGTGTATTGTACCCGTAGTCAAAGCGGATGTTCGGCTCCATGACAATCTGCTCCCCCGTCGAACCGAGCAGCTCCTTCAGCATATTCGTGCGCTCCGCTTCTTCCGTTTCCAGCGTGCTGTTGTACTCGCGCACGCGCCGGCGCGCCGCGGTCCGCTCCGCATACAGTACCGGATCCGCCGGGTCATACATCTCTCCTGCGAGCATTTTTTCCTTCTCTGTTTTCATGACTGCCCCTCTCCGGTGTCATCGAGTGTATTCGTCGACGTTTTCAGCTCGCCGGCCGCATTCACATACACATCCAGATACGTTCCGTCCGTAAATTTTACGACGACCGCCTTTTCTGCGACCGCCATCTCTTCGACCGTCTTTCCCGCAAAATTCGCCGGGTACACCGTAAAATCCTCCACACTACCCCTCCTTCGTAAAAAACGCATCCGGGTACTGCACCGTACCCTCCGTCCATGACAGCGCGCCGGGCACAAGCTCTTTTACCATCCACGCCTCCGCCGGCACATCAAACGGCGCCGTAATCCCGTGACGCCCCGCAGGCTCAAACCCGAACCGCGGATAATACTCCGGATGCCCGAGCAGCACGACAAGCTCAAATCCAAGCTCCTCGGCACGCAGCAGCGCCTCCTCGATCAGCGCACTGCCGATCCCCGAACGCTGCTTGAACGGATGCACACTCATCGGCGCAAGCGCCAGCACCTTCCCCGACGCCCCGACCGTCACCCGCGTCAGCAGAATATGCCCGCACAGCTCATCCGTCTCCGCCACCAGCGACAGCTCCGGCACAAACGCCTCCGACTCCCGGAGACGCCGCACAAGCCGGTGCTCCGACTGATCACTCATCTCCTCCAGCCGGAACGCCGCCTCCACCAGCGCCTCCACCTCAATATATTCCGCCGGACGCTCCGGCCGGATTACCACTTCATCCGGATAAAACGACGCTTCCTTGCCCATGATTTCCTCTCCTTTTTCCACAGCCTGTTCCATTCTCGTCTGCGGCAGGTTCTTTTCTTATCTTAGCACACCTGGTATTCTTTTCTACAGACGAAGAGGAGGGGTGTTATGAACCGGCTGGAAAAGCTGTATCCCGTTTTTATCCTGACTGCGGCTGCAGCCGGTCTGGCTCTCGGCACGGTGGATGCCGTTCCCCCCGCGGCACAGGCTGTGATCACGCCGTTTTTAATGATCATGCTCACCGCGGCATTTTATCCGATTTCCTTTCAGGGACTGCGTGCGGCATGTTCCAGCCGTCGTTTTGCGGGCGCAGCGCTTTTGATCAACTTTGTCTGGACGCCTCTGTTCGCCTGGGTGCTGGCGGGGCTGTTTCTCGGGGACCACCCGGCGCTCTGGATCGGCTTCGTCATGCTCATGGTGACGCCGTGCACGGACTGGTACATTGTTTTCACGAAGCTTGCCCGCGGGAACATGGCGCTCGCTGCGGCGCTGCTGCCGCTGAATCTGGTGCTGCAGGTTCTGCTGCTGCCGGCGTATCTGCTGTTATTTACCGGCGCCTCGGGCACGATCGCGCCGGGCGTGTTGATCGAGACCATCGTGTTTATTCTCGGCATCCCGTTTCTGGCAGCTGCTGCACTCCGCTTTGCTGCATCAGCGCGCAGGAACTGGAAAAAGCGGATCGATGCAGTCACCGCTCCGCTTCCCGTTCTCTTTTTATGCCTCGCCGTCGCGGCGATGTTCGCGTCACAGGGGACACTGCTTCCTGCCAACATGGAACTTCTCCTGCTGCTTCTCATGCCCATTCTGCTGTTCTTTACGGTCAATTTCGGCATCAGCTGGTTCGGCGGGGGCTTTATCGGACTGGACGGCGCCGGGCGCGTCAGCCTGACGATGACAACACTCGCACGCAATTCGCCGGCCGCCCTCGCGATCGCTCTGGCGGCATTTCCCGGCGAACCGCTCATCGCACTGACGCTCCTCATCGGCCCGCTGCTGGAAATTCCGGTGCTCGCTGCGGTGACGCAGCTTTTACTCCGGCTGCGCGGCTGAGCTAGGCGGTCAGCCGTTTTCCTCCACCTCAAATTCGGCGGTTTCGCTCACGAGTGTGCCGTTGTGATGCCACTGTACGGTAATGGGCATGGCCTGATCGTTGGAGACCGCTTCGAGAAACGCGGGATTCAGCTCTCCGCTGGAACGTACCTGCTCCACCGTTTCACCGGATTCAACACTCGGAAAGGCAGAGGTGGCCATTTCCACCTGATTCCGCTCGGACGATAACGACGTAATGATAACGCGCTCAGCGGGATGCTCTTCCCCGAGGTACGTTGCAGCAACCACGACTTCTTCCGCAGCGTCGCCGCCGGCTGAACCTTCCTCGATCGACAGCTCGATCTTCCAGTGCTCGGTTTCTTCCTCCAGCTGATACTCCCGCTCTTCACCGCCTGTACAGCCGGCTAGGAGCACCGCTCCAATCAACAACCACTTCATCATTCTACCGCCTCCCTGCTGCTTCCTATTTTACACATTGGGAGAAAAAAGGAAAAGAAGCGGAGCCGGTTTTCTTCGAAGCTGTGCAGCTGCTTGGAAAAACGCGGACCACGTCCGGGCGTTTTCGGACCAGGATCGGCTTTCGACGGACCAAAAACTGCGCTCATCGCAACAGAATTCCTCCGTACCGGACCAGGCCGCCTGTATCGGACCAGAAAAAACAGCGATCGGACCAACTTTCAAGCCTACTGGACCAGGATTTGCTCCAGCCGGACCAGGAACGGCGGGCTGCACCGGCGCGGTTTATTGAACCGGGCGGTTTCATGGCGGTCTCATCCGCCGGCGTGGCGGTCTTGGAAGGAGACGTGGCGATCTTTGAATCCACCTGCCGCCGGAGCCCGCGGCGGCCCATCTGCTCCAGACAAACGGCGGACTGCTTCCGCAGCCCGCCGTCGTCCACGTTACTTAGAAGTTCCGCCTTCTTTCGCCAGTACCGGAATCCAGATCTCGCAGGATGCCGGCGCTTTCTCTCCTTCTCTCCAGTCCATCCAGAGAATTTCCGGGCCTTCCCGCTGCTCATAGCGGACGGCAGGGAACCATTCCGCGTAAATATTCCCCCACGTTTTCTGAAGCTCGTCGGGGAAATCTCCCTCCGCGGTAAACACGGCCCACGTGGATGCCGGCACAGAAAGTGTCTCCCATCGATCCGGCACTTCTCCTTCGACGGCTGCACCGATATAATGATCCAGCTTCCCTTTTTCCTCCATCCGGCCTTCCGAGAAATTGGTCGATGCCTGTACGATGCCGCCTGGTTCGGTGTTGGACAGCTCCTTCAACGCACGCAGATCATCCTTGGAAAGCGACGCCCACATATCGGTAATGTGCGGGTTTTCTCCTTCAAATTGAATCGGCACTCTTTTTTTGATTCCGGCAAGCGCGAACGCTTCTTTATCAACAATACGATAGTTCATACTTGTCCCTCCTGTCATGTGAATACGGACGGAGACGGGCGGATACAGCTGCAGGCTTTTTTCTCCGGCCGCCGCTTCCGACGGCGTCATGCCGTGCACCTGGCGGAAAGCCCGCGTGAAAGCATCCGGAGACTGGTACTGATATTTCACAGCAGCGTCCAGCACGCGGAGCTTCCCGCCCATCAGCTCTTCTGCAGCACGTGACATCCGGCGGCGCCGGATGTATTCCGAGACCGGCACCCCGGCGAGAAAGGAAAACATCCGCTTAAAATGAAACTCCGAGCTTCCCGCGCGGCGCGCAGCTTCCTTCAGGTCGATTTCTTCTGTCAGATGAGCTTCGATATAGCGGACAGCCTCATTCCACGCCTGTATCTGATCCATTTCCTCTCCTCCTTCACTATGTACTGTAACAGGATATTTCTGCGGTCATCCGACAATTCGTGCCCTTTTCTGCAGGGAGAGTTTTTCATATAATGAGGGAAGAAAGGAGAGATGTTTTTATGGCTGCACCTCGAAACAGCTGGGCCGAAGCGAAAAAGAAATGCCGCTTGAATCAGGCGGACATTCAAATGGCTAAAGAACTCGGCATGTCACCGAAAAGCCTGCTGAAAAATATCCCCTCCAGGCAGGAACCGTGGAAGCTTCCGGTGAAGCAATGGATACATGAATTATACGAAGACAAATTTGGATTCGTAAAACAAATGAATGGCGGGAAGCAGCAGCCAAAAGAAGACGACCTTCCATTTTAACGAGGAGGAACGAATCCATCCGGTCTTCTGCTCAGCGGAACCCGATGAAGCATTTTGTCGAAGTCGACGGCTTCGTCGTACCTAAAGATCTATTCCGCGGGAAATAACTCCCCCGCTCCTACTCGTTCCACGCTGCGGAAGGAGAAAACTGAACGGTATATGCAGCTCCAAGCTCCTGCTGCAGCCGCCGGGTCAGTTCTTTTCCTTCAGCATCGTGCTGCGATGCTTTTTCCGCTGCATCAGGCAGTGCGGCGTCGTTTTCCCAGTCGATCCATGTTCCATATCGAAGCATCCACTGCCACAGCTCCTCCTTCAGCTCCGCCGTTACCGGCAGTTCCTCAAGTTCCAGGTTCGCTCCGCATACAGCACACCAGACCGGGTCGGCGGAGAAATCTCCTTCCACCTTCAGCTGCTCGTTCGTTCCGTCCCCGCATTCACACTGCATCACTGGTTCCACCTTTCCATCACTTCCGGAACGTCCAACAGCCGGTCGACCACTGCATCTGCGGCTGCCGGCTCCACTCCGGGTCCTCTTTTCCAGATCGTCCTCATTCCCACGCCCTTCGCTGCTTCGATGTCATTTATGGGGTGGTCACCGATGAACACACTGGCTGCGGGCGCCACGTTCAGCCGTTTCAGCGCCTGCATAAAAATCGCCGGATCCGGTTTTTTCACTTTTTCCCACTCTGAAATAAGCACGATGTCCATATAGGCTCCGATATCGAGCGCGTCGATGTTTCGCTGCTGAAAATGCCCGCGGCCGTTGGTAATGATACCGAGCAGAAGGCCGCTCTCCCGTAATGACCGCAGCATGGCATGCAGCCCGGAGAAGCCCTGTGCCTCTTCTTGAAACCGATCCACGTAATCATCCAGCAGTACTTTCCAGGAAAGCTTCAGCTGCGGAAATTCCACCGCCAGCTGCTGATAAACGCGGTCCTTCCAGACATACCCGCCGGCATCGAGCTCCAGAAAGCGGCGGATGTAAGCCGTTTTTACACCCGCTCCGTTCCAAAACCGGTCGTACTGATGATCGATGAATGCGCGCACCGACGTGTCCCGGTCCAGAAGCGTTCCATCGAGGTCAAATAACACTGCCTTCACCCGCAGCCCTCCGTTCTTTTTCATCCGTGCTTCCCGGTAAAGCAGTCCAGCACCAGAACCGCCCGCGGATCGATTTTCTCCGGAAGACGGTCGAGAGGAAAGTATGCCGTTTCCAGACTCTCCTCGTCATGCTCTTCCGCTGTTACGGAGGCTCCTTCTGCTGCGTACACAGCGATAATATTGTACACTTCATCACCGTTTGGATACTGATAGTACAGCGCCTGTCCGGAAAGCATGTCCACGAACCGGAAATTTTCAGCGGTGAGCGATGTTTCTTCAAACAGCTCCCGTGCTGCTGTCTCTTCCAGACTTTCTACCCGGCTCCAGTGCCCCTCCCGGGAGCCCCCATTCGTTGGTGTCTGAGCGCCGCTGCATGAGAATATCTTTGTTTTCCGCCTGTACAATAATGGTAGCACCCGGGAGAATGAGCGGCCGGCTCCCGATGTGCTCCCGCATGTCGTTGACATAGTTTCCCATATGTATCACCTCTGCTCTTAACTATATCAAAAGAGGCAGCCCGCGGTGGACTGCCTCTTGTTTTTCTTTATTCTACAGTAACACTTTTTGCCAGGTTACGCGGCTTGTCGACATCGCAGTCGCGGTGCAGCGCAGCATAGTAGGAAATGAGCTGCATCGGCAGGACGCTGACGAGCGGCGTCAGGTATTCGTGCACGCGCGGAATGACGAGCGTATCGCCTTCATCCTCGCAGCCCTCCATGCTGATCATGCAAGGGTTGGCGCCGCGGGCAACGACTTCTTTCATGTTACCGCGGATGTTCAGGTTCACGGCCGGCTGTGTCGCCAGACCGATAACCGGTGTGCCGTCTTCAATCAGTGCAATGGTGCCGTGCTTCAGCTCGCCGCCGGCGAAGCCTTCCGCCTGAATGTAGGAAATTTCCTTCAGCTTCAGCGCACCTTCCTGGCAGACGTGGTAATCCAGCGCCCGGCCGATGAAGAAGCAGTTGCGGGTCGTGCTGAGGAAATCACGCGCCACCTGCTCGAGCTCTTCTTTGCGCTCAGTGAAGATTTCCATAGCGTTGGCGACGATCGCAAGCTCCTGAAGCGGGTTGAATTCCATTGTCACGCCGCGCTTCTGTGCCGCATCAACAGCGAGAATGGCGAAAACGGCCATCTGCGCTGTGTACGCTTTCGTGGAAGCCACCGCAATTTCCGGACCGGCGTGCGTGTGGAGCGTGTATTCCGCTTCACGCGAAAGCGTGGAGCCCGGCACGTTCGTAACCGTCAGTGTCGGATGACCGAGTTTTTTGACGTTGACCAGAACGCCGCGGAGGTCGGCTGTCTCTCCGCTCTGAGAAATAAAGATAAAGAGTGGTTTCTCGCTTAAGAGCGGCATGTTGTATAGAAACTCACTGGCGATGTGGGTTTCTACCGGAATGCCGGCAATCTTTTCGATCATTTCTTTTCCGACGAGGCCGGCGTGATAGCTCGTGCCGGCTGCGATGATATAGATGCGGTCCGCCTGCGTAACAGCTGTGCGCACATCTTCATCGAGCTTGATGTTTTCGTTCTCATCCTTGTATTTGGAGATAATGTTACGGATGACAAACGGCTGCTCGTCGATTTCTTTCAGCATATAGTGCGGGTAGGTACCCTTTTCAATATCGGTTGCATCGATCTCTGCAATATAGGAATCCCGGGATACTTCATCCCCGTTCAGCTTTTTGATCTGTACGTTGTCACGGGAAACGATAACGACTTCCTGATCTTCAATTTCGACAAATTCATT
Organism: Alkalicoccus urumqiensis; assembly: GCF_002993335.1. Taxonomy (GTDB): domain Bacteria; phylum Bacillota; class Bacilli; order Bacillales; family Salisediminibacteriaceae; genus Alkalicoccus; species Alkalicoccus urumqiensis. Next base: position 214,591 of record NZ_PVNS01000001.1, read on the forward strand.
TGTCACCTGAAGCATCGCCATCGCGTCGCTTGCAACGACGTTGACACCGTCGGCAAGGCCGATGAGAAGCGGGCTTTTGTTTTTCCCGACGTAAATCGTTTCCTTGTCGTCGTTATCGAGAAGGGCAATCGCGTAGGACCCTTCGAGACGGCTCAGCGTTTTCCGGAACGCCTGCTCTGTCGTGAGCCCTTCCTTGGCAAACAGCTCCACCAGCTGTACGATGATTTCCGTATCTGTCTCGGAAATCATGGACACGTGGGGAAGCAGTTCGCGGCGGAGCTGCTCGTAGTTTTCGATAACGCCGTTGTGTACGATCGTAAAGCGTCCGGCCGAGCTCTGGTGCGGGTGCGCATTCTGCTGGCTCGGCACCCCGTGGGTCGCCCAGCGGGTGTGTCCGATACCTGTCGAGGTCTCCGTGGAGCCGTCGACCACATCGCGGAGTGCAGCGATCCGTCCTTTTTCTTTAAAGACGTGCACGCCCTCATTGTTTGCGACCGCAATACCAGCAGAGTCATACCCGCGGTATTCAAGCTTTTCCAGTCCCTTTAATAGAATCTCTTTTGCATCTGCTGTTCCGATATATCCAACAATTCCACACATAATAAATATCCTCCCTGGGAGCAGGGCGGATGCGGGGCATCCGCCCCACTCTTTATCGTAGTCGTTTTTTTTGTAGGTTCAAGCCAGCTGATAAACGTTTGTTCAGTGAGTCGCCTCACTGGTTTGGTCTATCATTACGGTTGTGGCCGGCAACCGGGAGGCATCCGCCGAAAACAATCGATAACCTCCTCCTCGTCAACTGCCGCATCGGGCAGTTCAGGCGCTTTATAAAAAGGGCTTCCTCACGATCCTCCTCTCTTACACATGAATGAACACATCATACTACAGCACGGCAGACACGGTCAATTGCTTTTTTCCCGTTTCTGGAATCTATCCATGTCTTTTTTATGACACGTCTCCCCGCCATCTCCGCAGCACTATGTTTGACGCTGCGTGTCCCGGATTTGTTACAGGTTTTCTGCTAAAAAATCAGCGGCCCCTGAACTTGATAACAGATGTGCCTGCCGGCTTACGAGAAATGTACCATGGAGGCCTCGACACTTTCTCTACAAATCCCCGGGATTTTGGAGCCTGGAAATGTATTTTCCTCAAAAACGACGCTCGTAAACGGACGATTCCGCTGCCCCGGACGTTTCTATGGCGGTGTTTCAGCTTATCGTGGCGGTCTCTTCCCGGCGTATGACGATCTTCCGCTTCCGCGTGGCGATTTTCTCTGTCTTTGTGGCGGTCTGCTGCCGGTGTGGCTGTTTCCCCTGCCCGCATGGCGATGTTTTCTGCCACCGTGGCGGTGTTGAAAGCTGTCATGGCGATCTCACCGCAGTCTATCCGCAGAAATCCGGACGGCTGCGTAAACGAGTGAAGAATACGCGAAAACAGCGGTCATGTGTCAGACCAGTTCCATCTGGGTCCATCCTTCTGCCGGTTCCCTTCATTACAGTGATAACGCTTACTTTTTCAATAATGTCAGGAACGGGTGTGACGAAATTGGCTTTAGATTGTGTTGTAACAGCGTTGGGAGCGCTTTATGATGAAAGTAAGTCATTACTACATTTTAAAGGGGGCTGACGTGATGTCAGAACAAAAATCAACGTTTCGTACGAAGATTCAGCGCTTCGGTAGTTTTCTGAGCGGAATGATCATGCCGAATATCGGCGCATTTATTGCCTGGGGGCTGATCACCGCCCTGTTCATTCCCGACGGATGGATTCCTAATGAAACATTCGCCGAACTTGTCGGACCGATGATCAACTTTCTTCTGCCGCTTCTGATCGGTTACACGGGCGGTAAAATCGTCCACGATACCCGAGGCGGTGTCGTCGGTGCGACCGCCACGATGGGTGTCATTGTCGGAGCCGAGATTCCAATGTTTATCGGCGCGATGATCATGGGACCTCTCGGGGGGTATTTAATTAAGAAAATTGACCAGGCTCTCGAAGGAAAAATCCGCTCCGGTTTTGAAATGCTCGTCAACAACTTCACGGCCGGTATTCTGGCGATGATTCTCGCCCTGCTTGCCACCGTCGCCATCGGCCCGACCGTCGCCGGAGTCAGCGGCGCGCTTGCAGCCGGAGTCGAAGTCATTATCTCCGCCGGACTGCTTCCGTTTGCCAGTATCCTCATTGAACCGGCGAAAGTGCTTTTCTTAAACAATGCGATCAACCACGGTATTTTAAGCCCGATCGGCCTCGATCAGGCAGCGGATGCCGGCAAATCGATTCTGTTCATGCTTGAAACAAATCCGGGACCAGGCCTTGGTGTCCTGCTCGCTGTGATGCTCTTCGGTAAAGGTTCTGCCAAGCGGACCGCACCGGGTGCAGCGATCATTCACTTTTTCGGAGGCATTCACGAAATTTACTTCCCGTATATTCTGATGCGCCCGATCCTCATTCTTGCCGCCATTGCCGGCGGTATGACAGGCGTCTTCACGTTCCAGCTGTTTAACGTCGGACTCGTCGCCACACCGGCACCGGGAAGTATCGTCGCCTACATGGCAATGACGCCATCCGGAGACCACCTCGGCGTGCTTGCCGGCATATTCATGGCCACACTCGTTTCCTTTGCTGTCGGCTCCCTCATTCTGAAAACGACGAAAGCGTCGGAAGAGGAGGACGTGTCCCAGGCAGCGGCGAAGATGGAAGAGATGAAAGGAAAGAAGAGCAGCGTTGCCGCTTCGTTCAGCTCGGAAAGTGCCTCCACGATGGCCGCGACCGGTACGGAGGATTCAGCAGAGAACATTCATGTGACCAACCCGGATAAGATTATCTTTGCCTGCGATGCAGGTATGGGATCCAGTGCCATGGGCGCTTCGATTTTACGTGATAAAATTAAGAAAGCAGGTCTCGACATTGCGGTGACGAACACATCGATCAGCAACCTGCCGGAGGATGCCGATATCGTCATTACCCACAAGGACCTGACACCGCGTGCCAAAGAAAAGCTTGCTTCGGCAGAACACATTTCGGTCGACAACTTCCTGAACAGCCCGGAATACGAAAAGCTTGTTGAGCGCCTGAAGTAAGACGAAGTCACTTTTAGGAAAGGAGGGATCCGGCATGTACGTCTCGGCAAGAGACCGCCGCATTCTGGAAGAGCTTAGCACTCATCCGGACGGGGTGACGATTAAAACGATTGCGGACCGGCTCGATGTGAGCGAGCGTACGATTCACCGTGATCTTGCTTCCTTTGACAGTCTGCTGCGGCCGTATGAATTGACGCTGGAGAAAAAGGCCGGCCGGGGCATCCGGCTGGCCGGCTCCAGTGAACAGCTGGAACAGTTCCAGGAGGATGTATTCGATTCCGCCCCGTTTGATTTCATGCCCGAACAGCGCCAGCTCCTCTTAACGTATAAACTGTTGACCGCACTTGAGCCGGTGAAGCTGACCGCCCTGGCCTCCGACCTCCACGTCGCAGGTGCGACAGTCAGCCATGACCTGGACGCGGTTGCTGAAAATCTGGAGCAGTATCACTTAACGCTTCTCCGGCGGCGCGGATTCGGGGTGCAGGTGACCGGCAGTGAAGCGGCAAAGCGGCGTGCGATACGCGGCCTTTTGAGCGACCAATTAAGCGACACCGAGCTCCTCCGCTTCATCCGGCGCCATCACACGGCAGAACCGGGAGAACGGAGCCAGTCGATCTCGGATCAGCTTCTCGGCTTCGTCCGTACCGACAGGCTGTCGCAGATTGAAGCGGCGGTCGATGCGTTAAACCAGCGGCTTGATACGCCGATTGCAGACTCTTCCTACATTGCACTCGTTGTGCACCTGGCTCTCGCGATGGAGCGGATCAGCCAAGGGGAAAAAGTCGACATGAAGCCGGAGCTTCTTGATCAGCTGGAAGAGACAGCGGAATACCCGTACGCCGAAGCGCTCGCGGAAGAACTCGGCCGCATTTTTGAAGAAGTCATTCCGAAAGCGGAAGTCGGCTACATTACGATGCACCTGCGGGGTGCAAAACTGCAGTCCGGTTCCTCGGGGGACACCTTTTCGGACAACCTGCTGCTGACGAGGCGGCTCATGAAACATGCGAGCCTGGCAAGCGGCGTCGATTTCACCAGGGATACGTCGCTTGAGGAGGGGCTCGCTGCCCACCTCGGCCCGGCACTCTACCGGATGGAGCAGGAAATGACGATCCACAACCCGCTTTTGGAGACGATTCAGAGCAATTACACCGAGCTGTACAGTCAGGTGAAGGAAGCAGCGGATCACGTGTTTCCCTACGACGTGCCGCCCGATGAAATCGGCTATCTTGTGCTTCATTTCGGCTCCGCCCTGGAAACAGGAAGCCGCCAGAACGTTGACCATGTGTATGTCATCTGTTCGAGCGGCATCGGCTCCTCCAAATTGATGGCAAGCCGCCTTCACCGCGAGTTCCCGGAAATCCGGAAGCTCATTCAGATGTCGCTGTTTGACCTCGGCAGCCGGAATCTGGGCCCGGAGGATGCAGTGATTTCCACCATTCCGATCGATGCAGAGCATATTGATTACATTCAGGTAAATCCATTTCTGACCGATGAAGAAGTGCAGCGGGTGGCGCGCTATTTGAGCCGGAAAGCCGCCCCGGCATACCGGGAGAAAAACGAGGTGGAGGAAGACCCGGCCGGCGCGCTTCAATCCATGCAGGAGCAGCTGAACAGTACGATGCGCCTGCTCCACCACACAGCGGTGATTGAAGACACGAACACGCTTCCCCTCTGGACGAGTATGTACAACACGATGGAACTTCTTGCATCCAAATCGCTTGTAAGCGATCCGGAAGCTGTCACCGATGCGCTGCAGAAACGGGAGTCGCTTTCCGGCATCGGGCTTCCCGGTACGGCGCTTGCCCTTCATCATGCGCGTCACGCTGCAGTGAAGGAACCGGTGTTTCTCCTTTTGGAGCGGCAGGAACCCGAGCCGGTAAAAGCGATGGACGGCTCGACAATCGAGGCCCGGCGCATCGGCATTATGCTTGCCCCCGAGGAACTTTCCGAGCAGCAGGCAGCGATGATGAGCACGATCAGCGGCATGCTCGTACAGAATTCCGAGAGTACAACCCTGTTTGAAACGGGTACAGAAAAAGACATCAAGACGTTTATGAGCAGTCAGTTTCTATCGCTGCTCCGCAGTCACCCATACGAATAAAAGGAGAGATACATCATGACGAAAGCCATTCTGCCAGAAGAAAACATCCGTTTGAACGCACACTTTTCCTCTCAGGAGGAGGCGATCCGCGCTGCGGGAGAAATCCTGCAGGAAGGCGGATACGTAGATGAAGCGTATATTGCGAAAATGTTTGAGCGCGAAGAGATTACGTCGACCTTCATGGGCAACTACGTCGCTATTCCGCACGGAACCGATGACGCCAAATCAAGCGTCCACGCTTCCGGACTTTCGGTGCTTCAAGTGCCGGACGGGGTTCCTTACGGCGATGGCAATACAGCAAAGCTGATCTTCGGTATCGCCGGAAAAGACGGCGAACACCTGGAGATCCTCTCTAAAATAGCGATCCTCTGCTCGGAGGAAGCAAACATCGAAAAAATGCTCCAGGCATCGACGAAAGCGGAGCTGCTCGACATGTTCTCCGAGGTGGAATCATGAAAGCCGTCCACTTCGGTGCCGGAAATATAGGCCGCGGTTTTATCGGCCAGCTTCTGGTGGATGCCCGCTGTGAGCTGACGTTTGCGGACGTAAACGATACGCTCATTGAACAGATGAAACAGGCGGATGCGTACACCGTTCATTACGCGGAGCCGGAGCACCGGCAGTTTACAGTCAGCCCCTTTTCCGCACTCCACTCGGTGCATGATGCGGAGGCGCTGACAGAGGCGCTCCGCGGGAGTGACTTGATTACGACGGCCGTCGGTGCCACCGTGCTGAAGCACCTTGCCCCGGCTGTTGCCAAAGGCCTCCTTGCCCGCCCGGCGGATGCACCACCTGCCGCCGTCATTGCCTGCGAAAATGCCGTCGGCGGAACAGACCTGCTCGCCTCCCACATCAAAGAACTCGTCACCGATGCCGAATGGGAGGACATTCAGTCCCGGGCCGTGTTTGCCAACGCCGCCGTGGACCGAATCGTTCCGGTACAGAAACTGGAGGAGCCGCTCGATGTTCTCGTCGAGCCGTTTTACGAATGGACCGTTGATGCCTCCGCCTTTTCGGTCGATCCTCCGGCAGTGGAGGGCATTCATTACGTGGAGAACCTCGATGCCTACATCGAGCGGAAGCTGTTTACCGTGAACACCGGCCACGCCGCCGCTTCCTATATCGGCGCGCGGCGAGGCTATGAAACGGTGCAGCAGGCGATGCAGGATGGCGATGTGGAAACAGCGGTCCGCCAGGTGCTTGCAGAAACCGGCCGCCTTCTGCGGGAGAAATACGGATTTGATGCCGGAGATCATGAAACGTACATCGACACAACCGTCGAGCGGTTTAAAAATCCCGAGCTTACCGACGGCATCACCCGCGTCGCCCGCCAGCCGCTGAAAAAACTCGGCGCCGGTGAGCGGCTCGTCAGCCCGGCCGTACAGCTTCTGTCCCGCGGAGAACAGGTTCCCGCGCTCGCCCGCGTCATTGCCGCGGCCACGTTCTACGACCACGCGGAGGACGAGGAAGCCGTGGAGATGCAGCAACGGATTGAAGCAGAAGGCCGCATCGGCATGCTGCAGAACTGGACCGGCCTGGAAAGCGGCCACCCGCTTTTTAAGGCCGTGGAAGAGGCGCTGCCATCGGTACGTCAATAAACTAAAATAAACCAGGCAGAAACCGTCTGGTCTTAAAAGAAAAGAGAGGTCTGTTGAATAGTTTCCCGCTTTTTGCCTGCACCTGCAGCCGTACGCGTTCCGGAGGGAGTTCGAAAAGCGGAAGCGCCCTGGTCACGAGTGACCAGTCCTGGAACCCCTGCCGAAGAACGCTGCTCTTTGCTTTCTTCGGCAGGGCTGAAGGAACCAGAGCGGGTGCTGGAGCTGGACAATGCTTCGTTTCAAGAAGCACGGCTCCGCGCGGCCGCGCCGCAGGGCAGAAGATCACTGCCCGGCAGCTCAAACCAAAGGCCGGCTCCGCTCGCGCTCTCAGCCGCTGACCGCGGCATGGATTTTCGCCTCGTTCGGATCCTCCCGGAGTCGACGGCCTCCGGTTTCGGCAGGTAGAAAGAAAACGCTTGTTAGAAGCGGTCCCTTCTTCGCAGAAAATGCTGTCATTCAATCGAATTGGAATAGACCATCATTACCTTATAAACATCGTTCCTGCTATGAATCCTTTGTATTTCATCTCTATTTTACTGCGCTTCGGAGCGTTCGGCAGAGACGCCGGTGGGATCAAGCGCAGTCTGAAGATCCTTTCTCAGGGCGCAGGCCATGAGAAATAGCTGAAGACAAGCCCACGGCAAGCTTCTGCCGGGTAGCGGAGAAGCTCTATCAACAAAAACAAACGGCACATAGATCAGAACGTTGAAATGCTATAACCCTTGGCATCCCTGCTCGGAAGAGGCTTCGAATTTTATACTTTCTTGTACTTAACACAAAAACAGCGGCGGTCTATTTACGTAGATCTGCCGCTGTTTTTTCGTTTGGGCCGGGAAAGCAGATGGCCCGCCATGAGTTTTGGCGGGCGGTTATATGATGGGGGTGCTGCAGATCAGACCGCCATCATAGCCGGGAAGACCGCCATATCAGCCTTTGAGATCGCAACGATCAATCGCAACACCGCCACGCGGCCGGCGAAGACCGCAACGGGAACGTCCGAAACGCACCTCCCTCCTTTCTATCAAACAGAAAAACGCCTTCCCGCCCGGACGTCCGGGCAGAAAGGCGTGCTGGTCTCCCTTGATTTACTGAATGCTTCCCCCGGCATCGAGGTACCTGGCGTTCATTTCCTGAACGAATTGATTCGTGATTGCTTCATCGTGAATAAACAGCATGTTCTCATCATTCACGTTATTGCCGTTGTTGCTCCAGTTCGTCGCTCCCATGATGACCGTCGGATCGCTGTCAGTATCGGCATCGATCACCATCGTTTTGCTGTGGAGCTTCCGGCTTTCATTATCTTTATACACCGGCGCCTCGTTGGCCCAGCGGATGTTCGGATTGTTCTCACTTTCCTGAGCGGCTTCCTCCCCGCGCATTTCGATACTGGCCGACCACCACTGATTCCAGAAGCTTGAGTCGTAGACGCCCTTCACATCAAACCCAGTCCGCTCGCCGACATTATCTTCATACGAATTTTCCCATTTATACTTCAGTTCATCCACGAGCGCCTGATCGCTCCATGCAAAGATAGTGAACAGAGCGCTGTAGTCCGCTTCTTCTTTCACGTACTCTGTCATCGTTCCGACAGCGTTATCCGACGGGGAAAAATAACTCTGCACCGGGACACCGTCGACATCGATCTGGTGAACCGTGTTGTCTTCTTTTCTCGTGTTAAAGTTGGAAACTGCCGGGTCCGGCTGCATTCCCTCACTTCCCCACATTTCATTAAATTCTGTTGTATAAATACCAGCAAGCTCCGGCCAGTTGATTTCTACCACGTGCTGTTGGTTGCCACCCAGAACCCCGTTCTCCATATTCTCTTCTGTCCCGTACAACCCGGTCACGGTAAAATTCCAGCTGCCGGTAAAGACCCATTCCTCATCAATTACGGCAAATTTGTTATGCATCTGCGTGCCGACACTGTAGTAGGAATCCTCACCTTTTTCTTCTCCTTCCACAAACAGACGGCCGGTTTCTTCCCCATTGCCGACTCCCACCGTCACTTCGTCGATATCCGTTACCGCCGGCAGATCATATTCCGCCCGTTTCGTACTGTCCTCCACGGCAAACATCGGGGACTCGGAAAACACCTCGACGTCATCAGTCGTGCCGATTTCGCCATCCGCGCCGCGGACAAGCTGTTCTAATAGAAGGCGCATCGTTTCATACCGCTCTTCGTAATGAGGATCATCCGCATCCTTCGCATCTGCGATCACCCGCACATCAATGCCGTCTGCCGCACGCTCCGTCAGCGTATCGATAATCCCCGGGAGATTGATTTCATATGTCTGAAGATCAATCGACGTTTCTGCTTCGTTCAGCCGTTTAATCAGACGATCCTCTAAGTTCACGTTATAATTCGCTTCATTTCCCTCCGAGGAAAAGGACGTGTCCGCGCACTTGTTAAAGTAAACGTTTATCGCGCCCAGGTCTTCAGATACCTGATTCAATGTTTCCGTCGTATTTGTACAGTTTACCTGCGCCGCGTCTTCAGAGGAGGCTGCTGTGTTTTCTCCGCCCGGTGTGCCTAAACCGGCAGAATAATCTGTTTCTGCATCGGTCCAGTTTTCGGAGTCGGTTCCCGGAGCGGAAGCATCCACCCTTGCCATCGCCGCTTTCGTGGCATTGTCACCGGCGTGCCAGTCATCCACTTCATCTTCCAGGCCGCCGTCGTCTCGGCGGAGTTCTATGTACTCTCCTGTATTGCCCAGGTTGCCGGTGTAAATCAAGTCTGCCTGTGCATCCGGTACACTGCTGTCATCGGTCCGCTCCAGCAGGTAATATCCGCCTGCTTCAATGCTTCCTTCCAACTCCACAGCCGGTGTTCCGTCCTGCGCTTCCAGCGTCCAGCCGTCCAGCGATACTGCTTCTGATCCGGGGTTGTACAGTTCCATCCATTCGTTGGTGTAGCTCTCTGTTGTCCCCATCCATGCGATTTCATTAATGACGACCGGCGCGGCCGCTTCTGCCTGCTCTCCGGGGATAACCGGCACGAGCAGGACCGCTGCCAGAAACGCAGCCGCTGACTTCTTCCATCCAGATCCTCTCATCGTAACACTCCCTTTCTGTAAAATGGCAGCAGAAAAGCGAAGGTCCATTTTCTGCCTTTCCTCTATATTTTACTTTCATAAAGGAACAAACGATCGTTTCCACTTCAGGCAGATGAAATTATGTTCAATGATGAATTCAGAAAATTTCAACTATATAAAATACTACGATGCTGTTCACAAGTTTGTCAATACTTGTCGAAAATTAGTTCTTCCTCCTCGTTCTTTTCCCTGCCTTATTTCTCCCTCGTTCCCTAAATCAACCCCCCCGCACTTCAACGCAGAAATCCCGCAGTGCCGGTGGACCGGCTGCTGCGGGATGCACATTCTATTCGAGGGAGCCGAGCTCCTGCTTAACGATCGTTACGACTTTATCCACGTACGTGTCGCACACTTCTTCACTCGGTGCTTCGGCCATGACACGGACGAGCGGCTCGGTGCCGGAAGGGCGGACGAGAATACGGCCTTCGCCCTGCATTTCCTGTTCGACGGCGCGGATTTCATCAGCAATGACGGTGCTGTTGTACAGCTCATGCTTGTCCTGCACGCGCACGTTTACAAGCTTCTGCGGATACTTCGGCACTTCTGCGGCCAGTTCAGACAGCTTCATGCCGCTTGCTTTGACGATCTGCACGAGCTGCAGTGCAGAAAGCAGGCCGTCTCCGGTCGTTGTATGATCCAGGAAGATGATATGCCCGGACTGTTCGCCGCCGAGGCTGTACCCGCCGCTGCGCATTTCCTCCATCACGTAGCGGTCGCCGACAGCGGTCTGTTTTGTTTCAATACCTTCGCGCTCCAGCGCTTTATACAGACCAAGGTTACTCATCACGGTTGTGACAAGCGTGTTGTCCTTCAGGCGTCCTTTTCCGGACAGGTACTTCGCGCAGATATACAATATTTTATCACCGTCAACGAGATCACCGTTTTCATCCACCGCAATCAGGCGGTCGGCATCGCCGTCAAACGCAAGTCCGATATCGGCGTTTTTCTCCTTCACGAGGTCCATGAGCGGCTCCGGATGCGTCGATCCGACACCATCATTAATGTTTACACCGTTCGGCTTGGAGCCGATGCAGTGAATATGGTCGGCTTCCAGATCGGCAAACAGGTGATTTGCGAGCGGCGAAGCGGCACCGTGGGCACAGTCAATCGCAATGCTCAGTCCGGAGAAATCCGTTTCTACCGTCTGCTTCAGGTAATGCAGGTACTTCTGTCCGCCTTCAAAATAGTCATTGACGATACCGATGTCCCCGCCGGTCGGACGCGGAAGGTCGTCTTCCATGTCATCCTCCTGATGCAGCAGCTTTTCAATTTCATCCTCCTGCACATCGAGCAGCTTAAACCCGTCGGATCCGAAAAACTTAATGCCGTTATCCTCCACCGGATTGTGCGATGCGGAAATCATTACTCCTGCATCGGCACTCAGCGCTTTCGTCAGAAACGCCACACCCGGCGTGGTGATCACACCCAGACGCATTACTTCCGCACCGATGGACAGAAGTCCTGCCACGAGGGCATTCTCCAGCATCGGTCCGGAAATGCGGGTGTCGCGGCCGATCAGAATCTTCGGCTTATCCGTTTCCTTCGCCTTCGTTAACACATAGCCGCCAAAACGGCCCAGCTTAAAAGCAAGCTCCGGAGTTAACTCCGTATTCGCCTTTCCGCGTACACCGTCCGTTCCAAAAAACCTTCCCATAGCATGAATCGCTCCTTCACTTTACTCTTCTTCAGAGTCTTCGTTTTCCTGGCTCTCTTCTGCCGGTTCTTCGTCTATATTTTCCGAAGATGCTTCATTGGTTTCATTGGTATCGTTGGTATCGTTGGTCTGAACATCATTGTCACCGGTATCTTCTGTTTCCGGCTCGTTGAGCGCTTCTCCGTTCAGCAGGACGACGCTCACTTCCATGCCCTGCTGCGGAAAACGGACATCCTGCGGTCCCCGGATCTCCAGCGGCACATTGTACGCCCCGGCACCGTAGTCTGTCAAATCCAGTACGGCTTCAAAATCACTGCGGCTGACACGGTCCAGAACGCTCTGACCTGCCTGGATCTGCAGGTCGATTTCCCCGTTTACAAGCGCAGGGAATTCCACGTCCAGACCGCTGGCCACACCGGTTACCGTTACCGGAAAGCCACTGTATTCGCGCTCTTCCTCGCCGGTTGTATCGACATTCACGGTTACTTCCTCGGGTTCCACCTGCTCCATGCCTTCAGGAACCGGCACCGTGGTTTCATAGCTTGTATCTCCATCCAGCTCGGATAAATCAACGTCTTCGAGATCGATGACGGAAAGCTCATTGAGCTCCGTGACCGGTCCAAATACCTGCACAGCCGGCGGCTCAAGTGTGATCGAGCTGATCGCTGTGCCTTCCGGCGGATCGCCGGTGCGGCCGATCCGGAGCGGCACTTCCTTATTCGGACTCGTAATCGGCACCGTCACATCGACAGCCGGCGGGTTCGTTTCCGCCTCCAGTGCGTTGCCGCTGCTGTCATAGACAACGACTTCCACCGATTCCGTAAATGTCTCTTCCCTTCCGGATACATCCACATTCACGCTCGCGCCGGCGATCTGATCCAGCACCCCTTCCGCTGCCGTAATATCAACGGTGGAAGGCTCCGTTTCCGGTTCGCCGGTCATGTACCCTTCAGCGAGATCCTCTTCATTTTCCAGATTCACTTCCACCGGTACGGAAGAAGTCATCCGCTCCTGCAGCGTGACATCCACCGTCAATGGAACAATCGACACACGGACATCGTTTGGAAACCCGCTGTGCTGAATCCGCTCATAGTGGACTCCGGCCTCTCTTCCGCGGAGGTCGATAAACACTTCCTGCTGCGTCTGGGTGACCTGCGAATACGTCAGCACGTTCTGCGGCCCCCGGAGAAAAACCTGCACCGTCTCCGGTGCATCCGTCAGAACGAACCGTTCTTCGTCATAATAAATGTTGAGCGGGACTTCCTCCAGCACGCGTTCGCCTTCGGTCACTCCCGGAATACCGCCGGCCTGATTCATCTGCTGATTTTCGATATTGACCATCAGAAACAGAAGAACTGCAATAACAATGGAAGCCAGCTTAATGAACCAGCTTTTATTGAAAAGTTTATCCATTTTTGCGGCCTCCCCACTGCCAGCGGGAAGAGGAGCTGTTCCCTTCCCGTTTCAGAAGTTCGTTTTCCAGAAATGTCCGCAGTCCATCTTCCTCCAGGTTCCGGTGAAGTTCGCCGTTTTTCGTCACAGATATGCCGCCGGTTTCCTCTGAGACAGCGATCGTCACGGCATCGGTTACTTCACTCAGACCGAGTGCTGCGCGGTGCCGGGTGCCGAGCTCCTTGGAGATGAACGGATTTTCCGACAGCGGCAGGTAACAGCCGGCTGCCATAATTTCGTTCTGCTTCATAATCACTGCGCCGTCATGAAGCGGCGTGTTCGGGATAAAGATATTGATGAGAAGTTCCGACGTCAGCCGGGCATGCATCGGGATGCCGGTTTCAATGTAATCGTTCATGCCGGTCTCACGCTCCAGGGCAATCAGGGCCCCGATCCGCCGTTTACCCATATAGTTGCAGGCGTTGATAATATGCTCGATCTGCTGCCGCACCTCTTCTTCATCCGCGGTGGAACTGGACTGGAAAAAGCGGCCGCGGCCGAGCTGTTCCAGCGCCCTCCGGAGCTCCGGCTGAAAGATGATAATAATGGCCAGCAGTCCGTATGTAACCGCCTGCTGCATAATAAACTGCAGTGTATTCAGGCCGAAAAAGCCGCTCAGAAACCACACGACGAGTATGACGGTAATTCCTTTAACGAGCTGAACCGCGCGGGTGCCGCGGATAATCATAATTAATTTATAGATAACAAACGCGACCAGCGACACATCCACGATGATCGCCAGGGCACGCAGTAATGTAAGGTCTTCCCACATGGCGTTTCCTCCACCCTGTCATTTTGCTTGGCACACGGTGTTTATTATATCATACGTGCAGCAGCGGAACGGACGGAAATCCGCATATTTTCGTGACAGAAAACGGGTTTTCTTCTGCTCTGCTGTTCGGTGCCTTTTGGAGAAAACAAAAAAAGAAACGGACGGAAGGTCAGGCGCCGTATATGTTACCGGCTGTCCTCATTCTCCGTGCCGTTTCCAGAAAAAGAAAATGCATCTTTCATAAAATCTTTGATTTCGTACCAGAGCCACTCCATCGATTCGTCAATTTCTTCAATCTCTCCGCTGATCCGGGCTGTAGAAGCCTGCAGGTGCTGACCGTTGATAATGACAACATCTCCGGTCACTTCTCCGTTCACTTCCACGCTGCCGTTACGGACGACGAGATCACCTTCGACGACGGCATCTTCCGGCACGACCACCATATTCTGCGACTCATCTATCAAGTACTGCCCGCTTCCTTCCACGCTGACCGTTTCCTCTCCGCCCATGACAGAGGAGAGACTGATCAGGAAGACAAGGAAAAACGTAGCTGCTGTAATCACCATTGGATGACGGCGGATCCATGTTTTCCATTGACGGCGCTTCGGCTGCTTCGGCAGGCTCTTCATCACCTGATCGGTAAATCCTGCCGGCGCCTCTAAACGCGCCATACTTCGAAGCCGGGCAACAGCCGTGCTGCACTCATCTACGTAGCTCCGGCACTCCGGGCATTCCTGAAGGTGCCTCTCCAGCTGTTCCGCTTCCCGCGTCGTCATTTCTTCATCTAAATACGTATCGATCAGCGTACGCTGTTCTCTGGAGCAAGCCATCTGCCTCCGACTCCTTTCCCCCCCTGGATTATCCGAGCCGCTTCCGGAGCGCTTCCCGTCCACGGTGAATCCGGGTCTTTACCGTTGCTACCGGGAGATTCATCACCTCGGCAATTTCTTTCAACGATAAGTCTTCGATATATTTCAATATGACCGCCGTCCGGTATTTCGGCGGGAGCTGCATAATTTCGTCCTGCACCCATTCCTGCATCTCCAGCTTCACGATCTGTTCCTCCGGAAGAGGCGTTTCATCGGCAAACTGGGAATGATAGTCCAGATTTTCGGTACCGCCGACGCGGTCCTCCAGGTTGAAATCAGGCTTCTTCTTACGTATACGATCAATAGCCAGGTTGGTTGCAATCCGGTAGATCCACGTGGAGAATTTCCGGTTTTCATCATACGAGTCCAGATTCGTATACGCACGAAGAAACGCCTCCTGGGATACATCCTGTGCTTCGTGCACATTTCCAAGTATCCGGTAGGCGACATGGTACACCCGGTCCTTATACAATTCCACCAGCTCTGCGAAGGCCTCCTGGTTACCGCCCTTCACTTCGCGCACTATTTTTTTGACGACGATATCCATTCTCTACCCCCCGCTTCGCTGCGGTGTTTCTGTTTACGTCCGTCCCTATCCGCAGGTTTCATAAATCACCAATTAATTTTATCATTCCCCCTGTAAAATTACAGCAGTTCCAGGATATCTATTTTTCCTAATTTTAGCATTTTGAAATAGTACAAACGATGATTGATGAAACCCCGCAGCCACTGACCGTCCGGAAGGTAATGGCTGCGGCAGAGATGGGGCTGAAGCGGCCGTCTGAAAAACGTCCACTTCTGGCAGGAATTTGTATCACAACTCTCCGCCGGACGTTCGTAAAGCACGGAGCAGCGTCCGTAACCAGGACATCGACGTGCCCTTCGTTAAAAGGCATCACAACTCCGCTTGAAACGTTCACAGCTCCAGCAGAAGGTCCTTTTCTTCCGAAAAAGGTGCACTTCCTCCCTGCTTCAGGGAACAAAAAAACACCCGGAACGGAATTCTCTCGTCCCAGGTGCTTGTGTATGTATGGTGGAGCCTAGCGGGATCGAACCGCTGACCTCCTGCGTGCAAAGCAGGCGCTCTCCCAGCTGAGCTAAGGCCCCAAAAAAAAAATGGTGAGCCATGGAGGATTCGAACCTCCGACCCTCTGATTAAAAGTCAGATGCTCTACCAACTGAGCTAATGGCTCACATGCTGTCTTTACAGACAGGTGAAACGTGCATTCTTTTTTCAAAAAAGAAAATGGCAGGGCTAGCAGGATTCGAACCTGCGAGTCACGGAATCAAAATCCGATGCCTTACCGCTTGGCTATAGCCCTATACGTTGTGGTGCTGGCCAGAGGACTTGAACCCCCAACCTACTGATTACAAGTCAGTTGCTCTACCAATTGAGCTAGGCCAGCACTGGTGACCCGTACGGGATTCGAACCCGTGTTACCGCCGTGAAAGGGCGGTGTCTTAACCACTTGACCAACGGGCCGGAAAATGGAGCTTCCTAGCGGGCTCGAACCGCTGACCTCATCCTTACCATGGATGCGCTCTACCAACTGAGCTAAGGAAGCATAATGGCTCCACAGGTAGGATTCGAACCTACGACCGATCGGTTAACAGCCGATTGCTCTACCACTGAGCTACTGTGGATCAATCAGAATCGGCGACCTGCGGCGCATCTCTGCGGCAGCTTCGCTCTGTCCCGTTCCTCACGTATCCTCATACGCTCCGGACGGTCCTTCGCCTGCTTTCTTGACCTGCTTGCATCTCCCCGATTCTTCAGGGCGCGACCTGCGGCGCATCTCTGCGGCAGCTTCGCTCTGTCCCGTTCCTCACGTATCCTCATACGCTCCGGACGGTCCTTCGCCTGCTTTCTTGACCTGCCTGCATCTCTGGTGAAATCCGGGATACATGCTTTTTTCAGAAGTACTTTTCCGCGTCAGCTGAAACGTGGAAAAATGGGTTATGTGCCTTCTAAGTAAAAAAGAAAGAACCCAGCGGCGTCCTACTTTTGCAGGGGGAGAGCCCCCAACTATCATCGGCGCTGGAGAGCTTAACTTCCGTGTTCGGCATGGGAACGGGTGTGACCTCTCCGCTGTAGCCACTGGGTCGTTGTCCGAGTCGGACATTTTGTATAATACTATATTTCGATGGCTTTTTGCAAGAGATACTGCAAAAAAGTTTTTCTTCTTCTTTTTCCTTCATTTAATCGTCCAGGTTCCCGCCGTGCTCCGCCCATTCGCGCACCTGCGCACGTGGAAAATACACCGTTCCGTTCACGTCCATCCGGGGCAGATCGCTGCGGTTCTGCACCAGCGCATGAATATCTTTTCTATTCACACCGAGAAATTCTGCCAGCTCGTTTTCCTCCATGAGCGGCGGCGCATCATCCAGCGCCGAAAAGAAACTCATCGTTTCGCTTCCTTTGCCAAAATTCCGCAGTCCTTCCCCAACAAAATAGCCTGCTGCTGCGAGGCCGAGACCAATTCCGATAGCAAGTGCTGTCATACGAAGCCCTCCTTCTGCTGAATACTTTTCCAGTATATAGAATCTTCCATTAAAAAGGAAGTGCTTATCCAGGAACAACCATTATATTCAGACACACTCGATGGGGCCTCGCTTTTCCCCGGCGGCAGCCGGCGGTGGGAGTCTCGCTACGGAGCAGGCTTGTCTTATAACGTCGGCTTTCACTCGCCCAACCCTCCCTGCCAGTCTCACAAATAGAGGTTCGATTCCAACTTCGTTCGAATTGTCCAACGTCGACCGCAATTATTCCAGCTTCCCCATCTAATATTCCTACAACGCAACGGCAAAGTCTAACTTCCCCATCCACCGGCAGCGAACCCCGCTGCCCTTCTGCTCAGACCGCCTTCTGTTTGGGGCGCATGGCTGCGGCGGGCTGGGCCGCAGCGGTTACCAATCCTTCGATCCTTCCTGCAAATTCGCCGATTTATCCCGCAGCGCTGCTGCAGCTCTGACTATTTTCTTCCACTATACAAAAAACACAGGCTCCCGGAATGCACTCCGGAAGCCTGCGCTGCTGTTTCTATTTTGCCTTTTTCTTTTTCGTCCCGGAAACCTGATCGCGCTTCTGATCTTCTGCGACGGTCGGCTGCTTTCCGTTCGGCTGAGCGTGAAGACGGTGCAGAACGAGTATCTGCCACGTGTTCGCTACGAGGAGCGGGACGATGGCGTTGATAATAAACGTCAAGTCGTTTTCGCTCAGTGCCGGCACCCATTCGATCGTCGTCACAACGACCATGAAAAACAGCGTCGGAACAAAAGCGGAGTAGTTCGTATCCCGTGACTTAATGACGGCAACCACCCACCCGTAGGCGAGCAGAAGCGCCGGCATCCAGATATAGCCGAGCATGGATTCGCCTTCTGCGGCAAACAGCAGATGACGGAAAAACATGAGATCAAACAAGGCGAAGACAATGAGAACGATCTGCACTTTGTTCCAGAGGGAAACGGACTTAAAGATGCCAAGCCCGAACCGGTGGATGGTGAGGTAGGCAAAGAATCCCATCTGGGCGATGACGGTCCAGATTCCGGCGGTAATGGCGATCATGAGAATACCGCCGAAGCGGAGATTCGCTATATCGTTGATGTGCGTTTGAAAATCCATAATAAAACCCATCAGAAAACCGAACGTCGTTCCGATGAGCAGCGTCGAGTTAAATAAAAATACCACTTTTCGACTGTTCACTAGGTGTATCCCCCTTACACAGATCTATGCGTCTCCCATTGTAGCAGACACTGTCCTGCCACTGCCAGCGTTTTCACCGGCCTGTCACAACAAAAAAACGGCCCGGGCTGAAAGGACCCGGACCGGACGATGCTATTCTTTTGCTGTGCGAGTGATGACGTCTTTTGCAATGTCGCTGTAAATACGGCCGATCGGATGATCATTATCGTACACGGACGGTGCGAAAATGTCCTCCCGTTCCTCGGGCTGTCCGAGCGGAATCTGGGCAAGCACATCGGAGCGGAGTTCTTCCGCCAGCTTCTGACCGCCGCCTTTTCCGAAGACGTATTCCTTTTCACCGGTCACCTGGCTCTCAAAGTAAGCCATGTTTTCAATGATACCGAGAATTTCGTGCTCGGTTTTCATCGCCATCGCACCGGCGCGCGCTGCGACGAAAGCCGCGGTCGCGTGCGGGGTCGTCACAATGATTTCCTTCGTCTGCGGAAGCATGGAATGAATATCCAGTGCCACATCGCCTGTTCCCGGCGGAAGGTCGAGAATGAGGTAGTCGAGATCGTCCCAGACGACTTCATTGAAGAAGTTGTTGAGCATCTTCCCGAGCATCGGGCCTCTCCAGATGATCGGGGAGTTGTCTTCGACGAAGAAGCCCATGGAAATCACCTGGACGCCGAAGCGCTCCACCGGATAGATCTTTTCGTTTTCTACGCGCGGCCGCTCTTCAATACCCATCATATCCGGCACGCTGAAGCCGTAGATATCCGCATCAATGATGCCGACTTTCTTTCCTTCCCGCGCCAGGGAAATAGCCAGGTTGACTGAAACGGTCGACTTGCCGACGCCGCCCTTTCCACTTGTAATGGAAATGAACGTCGTCTGATCCGCCCGGTCGAGAAGCGTCTTCTCTTCTTCGGCCTCCGGCGTTCCGTACTCGGAGACGACGCTGTCCGGCAGCTGCTCAAAGCGGAGCCCGACCGAATCTGCACCGGCTTCCTTCAGTGCTGTCACCACTTCCTGCTGCAGCTGCATCTGCTCGGCCGTTCCCGGCTGTGCAATGGCAAGCTTCAGGCTGAGAAGCTTTTCTTTTATTTTAATTTCCTTCACTGCTCCAAGCTCAGTCAAAGATGTATGGAGATGCGGATCGTTAATCTCCGCAAGCACTTCGCGCACTTTCTCTTCCGTAATCATTGTGACACCGTCCTTTATCGACTGAATTCGATTACACCACTAGAAATTATAACACATTTTGCCACTGTCACGAATCACCCTGCCTGAATCGATGAAAGAAATAGGCATCTTATTTCTTTTTTTTCCGTCGGAACATGGAAAAGTGGAAGCACTCTCGTTACGAGCGGCAGGTCCAGGAAGCCCCGGCGGTGAAAACAGCTTTCTGCACTGGAAAGAAACGGAGTGATTACAGGAGCGGGGCAGCCGACAAAAACGCCCGGCTGTCCAATGGATTCAGGAAAGATCGCCATGTCAGTGGTTGAGACCGCCATGCCGGCGCCAAAGATCGCAATGATTTCCCGGCAGACCGCCACACGACCCAAGGAGACCGCAATGAAACCTGTGTAAACCACCGCGCCACGAAGCTTTCTGCCGCGCCGCTGCCCCATAGAGGTAACGCTCTCTACTCCATATACAAATACAAAAAAGCAGCCGGAACATTCTCCAGGCTGCTTCTTCTATCTATCTAATTCGTAAAACGGACATCGGTAAATGGAAAGAACACCACCGCGGAACGGCCGACGATATGCTCTTCGTCAATCATGCCGAGGCCGTTTCGGCTGTCGAGACTATTATTGCGGTTGTCCCCCATGACGAAAAATTCATCTTCCTCAAGAGTAACCGGCTCCAGTGACTCCGTGTACTCCATCATTTCCAGAATATACGGTTCATCGATCTCCGTACCATCCACCTGAAGACTTCCGTCCTGCATTTCCAGCGATTCGCCGGGCAGGCCGATGACGCGCTTAATATAGTGACGGTCATTTTCTCCTTCGATAATAACAATATCCCCGCGCTCGTATTCGCCGATCCAGCTGGCCGTTTTGTTCACGAGAATGCGGTCCCGGTCATGAAGCGACGGTTCCATCGATGCCCCTTCAACTACATACGGTGCGATAAAAAACGACCGTACGACGAAGGCCACGGCAACAGCAACAATAATCGGAACCAGCCAGGAACCGGATTTCTTTTCTTCCGCCACAACGGCTTCCTCCTTTGTTTCTCAAATCCCTGTCTCGTTGTATGATAGCACACCTTTTCCACCGGCGCATCCATCGGCATTCCTATTCAATCAGGGACCCTTTCACGCACAAAAAACCACCGCGGAATCTTCAGGGCGGTGGTTTCTCTGACGCGCATTGTTCGCTGAGGCGCCTGCGTTCTGCTCATGCTGTGTATATCTAAAAAGATGTATTAGAGCAGGCTGATGATGAAGCTGATAACAACGAGAAGTCCAATAACCATAAGAATAGTGCGAAGCATAGATCAGCGCCTCCTTTATCGTGATATATCCCTTATTCCTCCCAGATTCCAAAAGTAAACATCGATCTTCCCGGGTCATAAGGAGATTTTTTCACGATAATCCTATTCCGTTACTTCCACTTCCACATGCACATGCTCATGAATGTCCTCATCTTCGGCGTGAACCACCACATCATACGTCCCCGCTTCCGAGAACGCATGCTGCACCTCGTACTGCCCGTCCGAAATTTCCACCGCACCGATCCAGACACGCTCTTCGGCGTCAGCAGGGCCCATCTCCAGGCGGGTGTCCCCGCTCCAGTTCTCCCCGTCCAGGGAAATGCGGAAGGACAGCGTCACTTCTTCCTCTACGGCCGCTTCATCGGTTTCCCAGTCGACGTGGAACCCATCCATCACTTCCGCATGCTCACCGTGGTGACCTTCATGAGGCTCCGCGTCCGGGTCCCCGGACGTTACCTCCTGCACCGGCATCACGTGGGAGCCGCGGGCCGTCGTATGCGCCTGTACCTGATACACAGCTTCATCCTCAAACGCATACTCCGCTTCATACACGCCGTTTTCTGTGTGCACCGCCTCCACCGAATCACTCTCCGATTTCGCACCGTCCACCCAGATCTCAAACTCCACTTCACCGGCGTCTTCCACCTGCTCCTCCCCCTGCGTCACCACAGCAGCAAGAACAACGTCATCCCCCGGCTCCACCGAATCCGGCGCCTCAATCACCGTCTCCAGCGGCTCCATGTTCACATCCTCAATACTCACCGCACCCGTACTCTCCTCGTCCGACGTTCCACACGCCGCCAGCAGAAGCACCGGCGCCATCACCAAACCCTTCTTCATCCTATCATCCCTTTCTCTACCACTATCTTACTCCCGGAACCCCCGAATGAAAAGTGACTATCCTGTGAAAACACCCTCTCCATTACAGCCTGCCGCCCTCCTCACTGCGGGCATCCGGCACCTTCCCGTCTTCCGCACGACGGTACCAGGGCATCCGGTGCCAGAAGAGGCCTGCGGTGAAGACCGAAAGCAGCACGGCCCAGAACACGCTTTTCCAGAGGACAGAATGCGGGAAGTGATGATCGAGCACGTGAATATCCGGGTGCGCCAGCGTGTACACGAGCAGCTTAACCCCGACCCAGCCGACGATAATGTAGGAAACATGCTCCAGCTGGGGACGTTTTTCCAGAAGACCGATAAACAAGTGGGCCGCAAAACGCATGAGGACGATGCCTGTCAGACCCGCAGTCAGAATAACAGCAAACTGTCCGCCGTCCATCCCGCCCACGGGCGGAAGGCCCGTTTCCGGAAGAACGACCGCAAGTGCTACGGCAGCGAGAATCGAATCCACCGCAAACGCGACATCCGCAAGCTCTACTTTAAAGACGGTGCTCCAGAATCCGGATCCTGTTCCACGTACTTTTTTCACGGCGTGGCGCCGCAGGAAATGGTTCACCGCCAGAAAAAGAAGATACAGCGCACCAATAGCCTGCACCTGCCAGACGTCGATGAGAAACGAGATCATGAACAGAGAGGCAAACCGGAAGACAAACGCGCCGGCCAGTCCGTAGAAGAGCGCTTTTTTCCGCTGCTTTTCCGGCAGGTGCCTCACCATCATTGCAAGCACCAGGGCGTTGTCCGCCGCGAGCAGTCCTTCCAGTCCGATCAGTACGAGCAGTGTCCAGCCGTATTCCACCAAGAGCGCCGTCATATTGTTATCTCCCTTCCATAATGAGCGCGGCGGAAAAGCAAAAAGACCTTTACCGCAGCGGTAAAGGTCTTGCCGGCAGTGATGACTGCCCGGTGAACCGAGGAAGAGACTCCCTGTACTGACGGCTCACGCGGAATGGCTACTCCCCTTTAATGATTACTCTGAGTATAGCCCGGATTTCAGGGAAAAGCGATGGAAAACCTGCGGAATATTTTGTAAAAAAATGTATAGAAAGGAGGTTTATACCGAAGGCACCCCGGCACCGGCGATTTCTTCGCCGTGCACCCACGTTTTCTCGACTCTGCCGGTAAACCGGGCACCGGTGTAGATAGACTCCGGATGACGGTGGCGTGCGTCTTCCCGTGTCATCGTCCATTCCACGTCCGGATCAAGAAGCGCCATATCGGCGGGATTTCCGGGCGCAATCTCCACCGGGTTCTCAAGCCGGAACCGTTCTGCAGGCGCCCGCGTAACCCACGGAACCATCGTCTCTACAGCAATACCCCGCCGCTTCCCTTCGGTCAGCAGCACGTGCCACGTATGCTGGCCGCCGGCGATGCCGCCCCAGGCGTCACGGAAAGGCACGTCTTTCATCGCCGGCGGGGCCGGGGAATGATCGCTTGAGACAAGGTCGAGCGTCCCGTCAAGGAGCGCCTCCCACAGCGCATCCTGATGCCTCTTTCCGCGGATCGGCGGCGCACATTTGGCAAGCGTTCCTTTCGTTTCCGCTTCCGTTCCGGTAAAAAACAAATAATGCGGGCACGTTTCGGCTGTCACATGGACACCGTGCCGTTTCGCCCGGCGGATTTCCTCCAGTGCCTCCGCGCACGTGACGTGGCAGATATGCACGGCACAGCCGGTTTTTGCTGCATAGGACAGGAGGCTGCTTACGGCCTCCCGCTCCGCTTCCGGCGGCCGGGATGCTGCAAACTCGCGGTAACTGCCGCACTCATTCTGATACCGCTGAAGCACTGCCGGCGACTCCGCGTGCACGGCGAGAATCAAATCGAGCTCCGCCATCCGCGTCATTCCTTCAAGCAGCAGCTCTTCTCCCGCAGACGCAAATTCATCGAGGCCGGATGGAGACATAAACGCTTTAACTCCAATGATTCCCGCTGCTTTCATGGCTTCCAGATCGTCAACATGCCCGGGAAGGAGCGCACCCCAGCAGGAGCCATGAATCCGGGATTTTTCCTTAAACAACCGCTTTTTTTCCAGCACGCGTTCCGCTGTCGCCGTCGGCGGGGAGCTGTTGAGCGGCATGTCGGCAAAAGCGGTCATACCGCCGGCAGCAAGCGCCTTTGATCCGTTCGCAATTCCTTCCCAGTCCGTCCGCCCCGGTTCATTAAAATGAACATGGATATCGATTCCGCCCGGCACGAGCAGTTTTTTAGGTGATGCGCCGTTCGCTTCGGTCACCGAGGTAATGAGGCCGTTTTCGACCGTCACCGTCCCGGGCTGAAACGAACCGTTCCGGTAGACGAGCACGTTAGTAAGCTGTATATCTGCTGTCATGAGGCACCCCCGTCTGCGTTTCTTTCCAGTGTAGCTTGTCCGGACGCTTCGTTCATTGGCCGTTCTGCCCCGGGAGCTGCCTGCCGTTGTGCAGAATAAACAGTCCATAAGTTCGGAGCATTCCCTCCTGCCCCCGGGCGGTGTGCAGAAATCTGACACCGCATTTCGTTAATCGTACGCTTCCAGAAACAGCGCGAGCCGGAGCTCGAGGGTCCCTTCCGGCGATTTCAGCTCCTCGCCGAACAGCTCCTCCAGCTTCTTTAAGCGGAATAGGACTGTATTGCGGTGCACCCCGAGAATCTCCGCCGTTCTGCCGATATGGCTCTGATGGTCGAGGTAGACGCGGAGGGTTTCCGTCAGCGTGCGTTCTTCTTTCGCTTCCAGCTCCCTAAGCGGCCGCAGCCGGTAGCGGAGAAAACTGCGGCGGTTTTCTTTCGGCAGCAGGTGAAGCAGCTCCCGCATGCCGCGCGTACGGCTCGATTGAATAAACGGCTGCGAGTAGAGCTGCATGCCGGCCTGCAGCGCCTCAACGGCTTTCGTCCAGGAATCAGACAGCTCCGTCAGCTCCCCGGCGGCACTGCCGATCCCGAAGGAGAGACCGATATCCAGCTGGTCTCTGCACATCGTCTGCAGATCGGCCAGCCCATCGGCAAACTGCCGCTCCACTTCCTCCTGAAAATAGTGCAGGCCGACGAACAGCACGAGCACTTCCCCTTTGGAGCAGAGAACGAAGTGCGGAAACACGTCCGCGACGTGCTGCTCGAGCCATTCATACAGTTCGCTGCGCTCTTCGTACATCGCCCGCTCTCCGCGGATATCCGCTTCAAACGGTGCAGCCTGGGCCGCTGCAGTAATGTAGAGCGTATCTTCCTCCAGCCCGTAAAACCGTCCGCGGGAATAAATTTCCGCATTCGTCGTAAACCGCCCCTCCAGCACATCGTTAAAAAATGCGTTTTTCATTAAACGCTCGTGCTGGCGGAGAGCGCTCTGTTTCATCAGTTCAAACGACACGACATTGGCCGCCTGGGATAAAAGGAGACTCATGGAAGGCAGGGCCTCCCCCTCCACGACAAGCATCCCCCGCTTGGAGGAGCCGGTTTCCACCGGGTACGTGCTCCACGCCTTTCCATCCGCTGCCGTCTCCTGCCGGATGCCCTCCTGATGATCGGCGAGCTTCAGAGAGACAGCTTCCCCACCACTTCTGGCGTAGAGAAGCGTTCCGGCTGCATCACGCAGCTGTATGTTTCTTCGAAGTTTTTTCTCCACTTCCCGCATAACGAGCGTCAGTCCATCCTGCTGATGAAGGAGCCGGCTGAGCCGCTCATGAAACCGGCGGGAATCTTCAAGCTCTGCTTCTCTGCTCTTAAGTACGAGCGCCAGCATGTCGTTGACAAGCGTTCCTAGAGAGAGATCCTCTGGAATATCAAACAGCGGCAGTCCCCGTTCCTCCGCTGCCTCCTTCAGTTCCGGCGGAAGACCTTTTAAAAACCGGGCAGATTTTATGCCAATCCCCGCACACGACGCTGACGCCATCCGGTCGACGAGCCGGACGAGCTGACCGGGCGTCTCCCGCATCGAGTAGCCGGTCGTTACGAGAAACAGTCCTTCCTCCAGATAGCTGTCAATGTCGGGCGCATCCATCATTGTCACCGCCCGGACTTCCCGGTGCATCGCCTGTTTCCCGGCTGCCGGGACCGCCTCCTGAAGCCGGCTTTTTTCATAAAGCTCTTCGACGTTCATAAAAGGACCCCCTCTTTTAGTTTACTTATACAACAAGATACATGATTTTGTGTATAACAGCCAATGATTTACGTCCTGGTTCTGGTAGCATAGCAGAAAAGAGAGAGAAAGGACGTTTTTTATGATGCAGACGCAGATTGACTGGCTCAGTACGTATACTGATGACACACCGGGGGTGACCCGCTTGTTGTACAGCCGCTCCTGGTGCGAGGCACGGTCCGCACTGATGGACTGGATGACCGCGCTCGGCATGCACGTTTATGAAGATGCGGTCGGCAATGTGTTCGGCCGGGTCGAAGGCCGCTCCCCCGAAGTCATCCTGACTGGATCCCACCTGGACAGCGTTGCACACGGCGGCCGTTTTGACGGCGCTGCCGGCGTCATTGCCTCTATTTTAAGCGTCGCCCGGGCGGCGGAAAACGGCACTCCCGACTACACGCTTGAAGTCGTCGTTTTCTGTGAGGAAGAAGGAAGCCGCTTCCCGTATGCGTGCCTCGGCTCGCACTACGTCGCCGGAAACGTCGGCCCGGACGTTCTCGAAAAAACGGTTGACGCAGACGGTATATCCATGGAGAAAGCGCGGAAAACCGCCGGCATTACCGGTCACATAGAACAGAATGCACGAACGGATATCCGCCGGTTCATGGAGCTTCATATTGAGCAGGGCGGCATCCTTGAGCATGAGGGCTGCGCGGTCGGTCTCGTGGAAAGCATCGTCGGGCAGCGGCGGATGTACATTGACGTCACCGGCACGGCCAACCACGCCGGCACGACACCGATGGACCTCCGGAGTGACGCCATGGAAGCATCCGCCTCCATGATGAGCCGGATGGCCGCCGAAGCAAGAAGACGCGGCGCACCGCTCACCGCAACGGTCGGCGAGATGCAGGTCTCGCCGAATACCGTAAACGTCATCCCAGGTCACGTACGGTTCTCCCTTGATTTCCGCCACCCGGAAGAGGAGGCGCTGGCGTCGTTTCAGGAATGGGTGGAGCAGACGTTTTCAGACACAGCCGCCCACTACGGCGCTTCGATCTCCTTTGATGTTTTCATGAAGGAGGCGCCAACACCGATGGATCACGTGATGACCGGTGAACTCGAATCGTTCTGCCAAAACGAGCAGCTTTCCTGCCGCAGGATGCACAGCGGTGCCGGGCACGACGCACAGGTACTCGGCCGTATAACGGCCACCGCGCTTCTATTTGTTCCAAGCTGGGAAGGCATCAGCCATTCCCCCGAGGAATATACCGAGCCCGAAGCGCTGGAAGCAGGACTGACACTGATGACGAATGCGCTCATTTCCTGGGCGTACACTACGAAGGAGGTACTTACATGAGCCGATTTATTCCCCCGCGCCGGACGATTATGACACCCGGCCCGGTCGAAGCCGACCCGCGCGTGCTGCAGGCGATGAGCAGTCCGATCGTCGGTCAGTTCGATCCGGTGTTTACAACGCTGATGAACGATACGATGGAGCGGATCCGTTACTTATTTCAAACCGACAACCACTGGGCCTATCCGATTGACGGGACGTCCCGCTCCGGCATGGAGGCGGTGCTCGTCAGCCTGATTGAACCCGGGGACCGCGTGCTGATCCCGGTATTCGGCCGCTTCGGCTACCTGCTCACGGAAATTTCCGAGCGGTGCGGTGCGGAAGTTCACACGATCGAGAAACCGTGGGGCACGGTGTTTGATGCAGCGGAAGTCACGGAGAAAGCGGCGGAAATCCAGCCGAAGCTCATCGCCTGCGTCCACGGCGAAACGTCCACCGGCTGTCTCCAGCCGCTCGATACGATTGGTCGTTTTGCGAGAGAGCACGGCATGCTCTTCGTCGTCGATGCGGTGGCAACGATCGGCGGTGTGGAATTCCGGATGGATGATTGGTGTGTGGATGCGGTCGTCGGCGGCACGCAGAAGTGTGTGTCCGGCCCGTCCGGCACGGCGCCGATCTCTTACAACGACCGTGCCGAAGCGGCGATGCAGGGGCGGAAGCAGGTGGAGAAGGGGATTCGGACAGACGCGGATGCGGAAGGAGACGTCACGCGGCGGATACGCAGCAACTACTTCGATCTGACGCAGCTGCAGGATTACTGGAGCCCGCGCCGTCTGAATCACCATACGGAGGCGACGTCGATGCTTTACGCACTGTACGAGGCACTCCGGGTGATTCAGGAGGAGACGGTGGAGTTCCGCTGGGAGCGGCACCGGCTTCATGAGAAAGCGCTCTGCGAAGGCATCCGCGCAATGGGGCTCGAGCTGTACAACGACCATGACGCCAAGCTTCCGGTCGTCCACTGCATCCGTATTCCGGAAGGTGTGGATGATGCAGCTGTCCGGGAAACGATGCTGACGCAGTTCGGCGTGGAAATCGCCTCCTCCTTCGGTCCGCTTCAGGGGGTCATCTGGCGGATCGGCTCGATGGGCTACAGCGCCCGCCGCGAAAACGTCTACCACGTCCTGTTTGCGCTGGAGGCCGCCCTCGTCAGCCAGGGAGCTTCCGTCGTCCGCGGCGAAGCCGTCCAGCAGGCAATGAAGGTCTATGAGCGGAGCCCGGTTGTCAGCTGACCGGCTTCAGGAAAGAGATGCCGTCCGTCTCCAACCAGACAAAAGCCATGCTTCCGGACGATCCGCACAGGATCACCGGAAGCATGGCTTTTTAAAAAGTAGAAAGAGGGAGTATAAAATTCGCAGCCTCTTCCAAGCAGGTATGCCAAGGGCTGCAGCGCATGAGCGGAGCCGGCCCATGTTTTAAGGCGCAGGGCAGCGGCCTTCTGTCATGCGGCGTGGCCGCGCGGGGCCGTGCTTCTTGAAGCGGAGAACGAATCCCACTGACGCCTCTGCCGAACGCTTCGAAGCGGCAGTGTGCTGTCATTCGAAAAACACCGGACCAGAAACAGCCGCCCGCGGACCAGCCCGGCCTGTTATCGGAACACCGCAGCTCCCCTGTCGGACCAGGAGCGGCCTTCTCCGGACCAAGCGCATTCTATCGGACCATCTTCCGCCCAAATCGGAACACGTGCCGTGCCCAATCGGACCACCTTTCCAGGCCACCGGACCACCGGCCGCCGGAACTTCCGGCGCCCCCTCTGCTCCAAGCCGCAGCCAGCGGCTGAAAGCACCCGCTCTGGTTCCTTCACCCCTGCCGGAGAAAGCGAAGAGCAGCTTTCTCCGGCAGGGCTTCCAGGGCGCTTCCGCTTTTCACACTCCCTCCGGAACGCATACGGCTGCAGGTGAAGGCAGAAAGCGGGAACCTGTTCAATAAACCTCCCCTTTTTTTAAAGACCGGGCGGTTTCTGCCTGGTTTATTTTATTCAGCTCCCGCGGTACGTGCTGTAGCCGCCGGGCGCGATAAGGAGCGGGACGTGGTAATGCTCGTTTTGATGGGCGATGCCGAAGCTTACGGGCACGACGTTGTAAAACGGCGGCTCGGACTGGTCGAGCCCCTGTTTTTCAAAATACGTATGCACGTGAAACAGCAGCTCATAGCGCCCTTTTTTAAACGTTTCTCCCTCCAGAAGCGGCTTGTCAAAGCGGCCGTCCTCGTTCAGTTCGCCTTCGCACATTTTCTGAAACTCGCCGTACGACGGTTCGTAGCGCCACAGCTCCACGAGCAGGCCCTCGGCAGGACGGCCGATGCTCGTATCGAGCACGTGGGTCGTCAGTTTACCGCTCATGGCGGGATGCCTCCACGTCTTCCCGGAGCACCGTAAAGCCCTGATAGCCGTACGGCGGCCGCGGTTCGGTGAAGACCTGCCCTTCTCCAGCGTCCGCCACCGATTCCCGGATCGTTTCCCACGTGCGGTTGTTCGATGTAAACGACACTTCCTTCAGCTGTGGAAACCGCTCAAGCGTGCGGCAGCCGATGTCGTAGATCAGCTTCTGAATCGACGGGGAGTGTTTCTCATGAAACACGGTCTGGGCGATGCCCTGGACCTGTTCTGCCGGTACGTAGGCTTTTTCCGCGTCCTCCGGGTTCTCGTAGCGCCAGAAAATATCGAGGTAAATATACAGCGGCCGGTCGCTCGTTTCCGGGAGCGTCGTATACTCATCCCTGATAAATCCGGCAAAGGAGCTTCCTTTGACTTTGATGAGATGGAGATCGGTAATGCCGCCGCAGAAATCCTCGATGACCGCTCCGCCCTCTGCATCCCGGCCAAGCTTTACTTCTGCGTACGGACGTCCGAGAAGCCCCTCTTCAAACACCACGTCACTCGGCTCTCCGCCTGCCTCGACTTCGCGGAACAGCTTCTGCCGGCCTCCGAGAGTAACTCCTTCAATGTGGCTGTAGGCCGATAAAAACGCGCGGCCGGTATGAAGAAAATAGCCTTCCATCGTTGCCTTCTCACACTCTCCGGCCTGATGCAGCATGAAATTTTTCATGGAGTCGGTCGCCACCACCATACTGTTATCCCCATCGGTAAACGACGGCAGAAATGCTTCTCCTTCGAGCGCCACGTTAGCATCAATGGCAAAAATCGTGTTGGTTCTGCCGGTAAAGGACGACTCCGGAATCGGCGGGACAGTAAGCTTGGGCGCATACGTCCGATAGACGAAAACATCTCCTTTTCCGTAGTGCATCGTCCGTGCGGTTCTGGCTGCTGTTTTCATCATGACTTCATCCTTTCAATCTGTGCACTTCCGTCCACCAGGTCGTGGAGGCGGAAATGGATAATTTTTGTCACTTCTGCGATGGCTGTTTCTTTTTCCGTTTCCCAGTCATGAAACTGTCGCTCCTGCAGGCTCTGCAGAATGTCTGCTTTCGTTTTTCCTTTAACCGCCAGAATGAACGGAAAGGTGAAGCGGCTCGTATACGTCTGATTTAACGCGGAAAATGTCTCGTATTCCGCTTCGCTCAGCTCATGCAGACCGGCTCCTGCCTGCTCCGAACGGGAGGCGTCTGTCACGTCGAGACGGGTGCCGAGATCGGGATGGGCACGCAGCAGGGAAAGCTGCTTTTCTTCCGGAGCCCGGTAGATTTCCCGGGCGAGGGCGGCGAACAGATCCTCCCTGCTCTGGAATGGCCGTTTTTCCCAGGCTGCCTCAGCTACCCAGGGGGAGTGCTCGGCGGTCCAGCCGATGTTTTCGATGAAGGCGGTGCGTGTCATCTGGTTGATGTCGGTGAGGTTATACATGAAATTTGTCCTCCATTCTGCCGGCCCGTTCGGCGGAGAGTCCGGGGATGCGGCCGATCAACCGGCGGATGGCATCGTCGGCTCCGCGCAGGACGACGTCTTTTTCGATGGTTTTGAGCTGGTGGTTGTCCATGACGAGCCGGCCGTGGATCATCGTGCTTTCGACGTCGGCGCGCGTCGCGGAGTAGACGATGCGGGAGATGGTGTCGACGTCGTGTTTTGGATACATGTGAAAGTCGTTAAGGTTCAGGATGGCCAGATCGGCTTTTTTGCCTGCTTCGAGGCTTCCGATCTCTTCTTCCATACCCATGGCTTTCGCGCCGCCGATCGTTGCCATGCGGAAGACGGTGCGTGCGTCCATGCTCGTCGGGCCGTGCTCCGGCTTGTGGATCAGCGCGGCGAGGCGCATTTCATTCATCATGTCTAGGTTGTTGTTGCAAGGCGCGCCGTCCGCGCCGAGACTTACGCAGACGTGGGCGTCGAGCATCGCCGGAACGTCGGCGGTGCCGGAGGCGAGTTTCATGTTGGAGCCCGGGCAGTGCGTGACGTTGACGCGGCGGTCGCGCAGGATGCGGCGCTCGTTGTCGTTGAGCCAGACGCAGTGCGCGAGGATGAGCCGCTCATTGGCGAGGCCTAAGTGGTCGAGGTATTCGACGTTTCTCATGCCGGTTTCCTGTTCAACGATCGCGATTTCGCCCCGGTTTTCCGAGGCGTGGGTGTGGACGTAGGTTCCATACGCCGTGGATAAAGCAGCGACCTCCCGGAGCAGTTCTTCGGTGCAGGATATGACGAACCGGGGCGAGTAGGCATATTGAATGCGCCCGTTGTCTTTTCCGTGCCACCGCTCCATCAGCGCCTGACTTTCTTTCAGGGAGGCGGCCGTTGTTTCCTGGAGCTTTTCCGGCACTTCGTCTCCTTTATCCATCATCACTTTTCCGGAGAGTGCGCGCATGCCGGACTGTTCAATCGCCCGGAACGCGGCGTCGGTGTGATGCACGGTTTCCATATCAACGATCGCTGTCGTGCCGCTCCGGATCATTTCGCCGAGGCCGAGCATCGCTGAATAATAAATCGAATCCTCGTCGTGGGCTGCCTCGAGCGGCCAGATGCGTTTTTTGAGCCAGTCCATCAGCTCCAGGTCGTCGCCTTTGCCGCGGAAAATCGTCTGGCATAAATGAATATGTGTCTGGATCAGCCCGGGAATGACGACACGGTCTGTGGCATCGATTACCCGGTCGGCTTCCGGATGGAACAGCTGCGGACCGATTTCGCTGATCGTATCCCCCTCAATGAAAATGTCGCCGGTAAACTGATCGTCGTTTTCGTTCATCGTAATAATCTCTGCGTTTCGTATCCATGTTGTTTCCATCGTTTCTTCCTCCTGGATTCGTTTTTGGCACAGCGCTGCCTTTTTTCAGCCGCGCTGTTTCGTAGTCAGGAAATGTCGGTACCTGCTAGAGACTCCCCGCCCATCCTGCGGGGATTATACGAATCGGAGCTTTGTATTTGGTTCGCTTTACACGTGATGAAGCTTCGACAGTGCCTGCGCTGCGTCCTCCGGGGTATCGAGGTCTGCGGCGGCGCCTGCTTCGTTTGTCTCTACGAAGCAGATGCGCTCGTCCGGCAGCCACGTCTTTCCGCTGCGGTCGCCCGGCTTTGGCGGCGGAAGCTGATCCACATGACCGATAAAAACCGGGTGGCCGGGAATGCCGCGGAAGCGCGGCCGTACCATGAACGGTTCCTCCGTTTCCCGGAGCCGCTTTTCGCCTTCGCTCCGGATTAGGCGGACGAGAGCTTCCGGCAGAAACGGCTGATCTGCGAGAAACACGAGTATACTTTTCGTTTCTTTAGGAAGGGCCCGGATGCCGGCCGCCAGAGACGAGCCCTGCCCTTCTCTCCAGCCGGCGTGGTAATGACATGCTGCCGGGGAGGTGACGGCTTTCATAACCTCCTCCGCCCGGTATCCGGTGACGACGAGCACGTCGGACGTGCCCGCCGCACGGACTGCCCGCTCCACCATCGGCACTCCGTCGATTTCCATCACCTGCTTCAGCCTCCCCATCCGGGAGCTGCGCCCGGCTGCGAGCACGAGAGCATGCGTCATTTAGACGACCTCCAGCACGGCCGGCACCTGTTTCACTGCGCGGCGCACCTGAATCAGTTCGGCCATCATGCTGATGGCAATCTCCTCTTCTCCCTCCGCCTGAATATCCAGTCCTGCAGGCGAGGTGATCCAGCCTGGAATCGTGTCAGTACCGAGCAGGCGTCTCGTTCTGCGCCGCGGGCCGAGCACACCGCAGTAGGAGGTGTTCTGTCCGGCAAGCAGCTGCAGGACACGCTGATCCTGCTCAAACCGGTGGCTC
Organism: Alkalicoccus urumqiensis; assembly: GCF_002993335.1. GTDB lineage: Bacteria > Bacillota > Bacilli > Bacillales > Salisediminibacteriaceae > Alkalicoccus > Alkalicoccus urumqiensis. Next base: position 247,859 of record NZ_PVNS01000001.1, read on the forward strand.
ATGACGAGGACGGACGCTCCTTCCGGGAGAGAATGTTCCTGAAGCCACCCTTCCGGATGACGGCAGATCCGCTCATCTGCCTCCGTAAACCCGCCTGCTTCCAGCCGGTTGGGCGAAGGATCGACAACGGTAACCCCCCAGCCGGTGCGCACCGCCTGAGAGACGACCGGTTCGGCGTCTCTGCCAGCGCCGAATACGTACAGTTTCGGCTTCGGCATAATGCATTCGTAGATGAGCATGCTGCCGCCTTCAGTGATAACGGCGGCGGTTTCTTTGTCGGTCTGCAGCGACACGAGCTTTTCCCGCTCTACTTCCGACAGCGTAATGGCGCCGTTTCCGCCGATCCGTTTTCCTTCCGGCGTGTAGAGAACTGTTGCCTCGCCGCTTCCTGTCCTTTTCAGCTGGACTACCGGCCGGTTGTTCTCCAGTTCCGTGAGCATGCGCTGCCAGATAGAGGAGGGATGCATGTGGACGGGTTCCAAAAGCACGCGGATGCTGCCGTTGCAGCCGGCACCCTGTCCCCAGCCGAGGTCATCCTCGGAGCGGAGATCGTACGTCACCACCTGCGGACTGCCGCTGTGCAGAACCGCTTCTGCGGCATACGATAAGTCCTCTTCCACACAGCCTCCGCTTATCAGCCCGGACCACGTGCCGTCTTTCGCAAAAAACATTTTCGCTCCCGCTTTCCGGTAGGCCGAGCCCTCCACCTCAATTACTGCTGCCAGGACACCGCTTCCTTCCTGCTGCATCGTTTTCAACAGCCGGTGCATATCACTCATCGGACCGCACTCCTTTCATGAGATTCTTTCACACTCAGCCGCTCCAGAACGCGGTGCATTCCGCCGTATCCGGTGCAGCGGCACAAGTTGCCGGTAAGCCCTTCTTCCAGCTCTTCTCTCGTCCTCTCCCGGTCCTGCCGGAGCATACCGGTCAGACTGACGACCATCCCCGGCGTACAGTAGCCGCACTGCATCGCTCCTTCTTCTAAAAACGCCTCGGTAATGTCCGTGTCCCGGATTCCCTCAATCGTCTCGATCTCCCTGCCGCTGCACTGATACGCCATCAGCAGGCACGCATTCATTGCGCGGCCGTCGACAAGCACCATACAGGCACCGCAGCGGCCGATTTCGCAGGAAATTTTCGTGCCCTTCAGCTGAAGATCCTCCCTTAAAATATCGATGAGGCGCCGGGAGCCATCCGCCGGCACAACCACATCACTTCCATTGATCGAAAGCGTATATTCCGCCGTTTTCTCTGTCATCCTGTCTCCGCCCCTTCTGCATCCATCCAGGCTTCCAGCAGCGCTTCCTCCCGGATGAGCTTCTCCCGCTCCACCGGAAGCTTCGTCACCCGTACACCTGCCGCCTGGTAAATCGCTTCACATATCGCCGGTGCAAGCGCCACCGACCCGATTTCCCCGACACCGCGGGGCCCGTAGGTATCCCCCTCCGGCAGCCTCTCCACCGCCTCGACGGCCTGGTGCTTCGGCACGTCCTGAATCGTCGGGATCAAGTACGCATCCAGATTTCCCGTCTGGTACACCCCGTCATTCATCACCGCATCCTCCGTCAGCGTAAACCCGAGCGCCATAATACTCCCGCCCTCGATCTGACCGAGGTAGCCGAGCGGATTGACGACACTTCCTGCAGCCACCGCATGATCCGCTCCCGTCACTCTCACCGTACCGGTCAGCTGATTCACCTCTACCTCCGCGATCACTGCCGTCGACCCGTAGAGAAAATGACCTCCCATAACTGGATCCGGTGTCAGCGGAAAGTGAAACTCCGTGCTTTCTTTCAGTGATCCTTCGGCTGCCAGGCGGCGGTAGGAAACGAGAAGCGCTCCGCTTTTTTTGTGGCGGATGCCTTCTGCTCCGGTTTCCATGTTTTCCACGGCTGCGCCGGTAAGTGCCGACGCCCGTTTAAAAAGAGTATTTTTAAATGGCGGGACGAGGTACTCGAGCGCCTGCCAAATCATATTTGTCGATCGGGACGCTGTGGATGAACCGCTTTTCGGAACGGTACTCGTATCGCCTATCGTCATCAGAAGGTCGTTTTCTGCGCAGTGGAAATGACGCAGCAGCATGATCTCAAGCGTGCCGACAAGCCCCTGGCCGAACTCCTCGTGGCCGAATGCCGCTTCGATCTTTCCTTCCGGCGTCAGGCGGAGTTCGCCGCCCGCCGGATCCGGAATGCCGTAGCCGAGACCCGAACCGTGCATCGCAATCGATGCGCCGGTGCCGCGGACGATCCACGGCTCCTGTTTATCCCGCGAAAACGACGGACGCTTCCAGAGCGGGGACTGCTGCACCGCTTCCCATACCCCGCGCGGCCCGTCATTCGGCGCCACTCGCTGGCCGAGCGGTCCGGGGTCGTTTTCCTGACGGAGGTTCCGCCGCCGCATTTCCCACGGATCGACGCCGAGCTTTTCCGCGAGCCGGTCCATCTGGCCTTCGAGCGCAAACAGCGCCTGATTGCCGCCGAACCCCCGGAATTCTCCGGAGATGCCGTTGTTGGTGTAGACCGCCAATCCTTCGATGCGCACGTTCGGCATAATGTAGCCGCTGATCGTATGCTCCGTCGCAAACTGGAGCACCGGGCCGCCAAGTGTCGCGTAGGCGCCCGTGTCGGAAACAAGCAGCGCCTCGTGCGCGGTAATAAGCCCGTCTTTATCCACGCCGGTCCGCATCGTGATTTTCATTGGATGGCGCTTTAAGCCGGCGCGGACGGACTCTTTCCGGCTGTAATGAATCTTGACCGGCTGTCCGGTGGCAAGCGCGAGAAGCGCCCCGAACGGCTGGACATTCAGCTCATCCTTCCCGCCGAAGGAGCCGCCGATCGGACTGGAGACGATACGGATCTGCTCCTCCTCCCAGCCGAGAATCCGGCTCAGCTGCATCCGGTCTTTGTATCCGTGCTGCGTCGGCGCATACACCGTCAGCGTTCCATCCGTTTCGGGAACGAATAAGCCGCCCTCCATTTCCATAAACACATGCATCTGCCTCGGCGTTTCATACGTTTCCTCCACGACGACCGCCGCTTCTGCAAATCCGGCCTGGATATCGCCGCGTTCATGAAACGTTTCATGAAGAATGTTTCCGTCCGGATGAAGTTTAACGGCCTCGGGATGGAGCGCTTTCTCCGGGGTATCAAGCACCGGGAGCGGCTCCACGTCGATCGTAATGACGTCGAGCGCCGCCTGGGCAATTTCCGGCGTATCGGCTGCCACTGCAGCGACCGCATCCGCTTCAAACCGGATGTGGTCCCGGACGAACACCGGCTGGTTCGGGTCGGCAATGCCGAACCCGTTCAGACCCGGCACGTCGTCTGCCGTAAGCACTGCCCGGACGCCGGGCATCGCTTCTGCCTCTGCTGTGTAAACCCGCCGGAGCCTGGCGTGGGGGATGCCGCTCCGTTTTACCCGTGCATGAAGACACCCCGGCACTTCTTTGTCCGTTAAATATTGAAACGAGCCGTCGATCTTGGCACTGCCGTCGGGGCGTTTCCGCCACGAAGCCGCTGTGTCATTGAGCTTCAACGAATCCACGCTCCTTTCTGTACCATTCACCGACAATGAGGTTCGCCGCCACCCGTTTTTTGTATTCGGAAGACGCAAACACATCACCCGGCGGCTGAAATTCCCGTTTGATCTGATCGTGCATCAGCGCGGGGAAAAGCTTCCGGGAAGAGGAGCGCAGAAACAGCGCCTCGGCACCATGAAGCCTTGCCGGTACAGCGCTCCCGCCGCCCGCTGCCAGTTTGGCATCGTACACACTGCCGGAAGCATCTGTCAGAATCATTCCTGCCACTGTCACCTGGGATGGGATAAACGTTTCTCTTCTTCCCGTTTTGACAAAGAAAGAGAGTGTCCCTTCCGGCCGCTCCCTGATCGGAATGGCGATTTCCAGCAGCAGTCTCATCGGCGCCTTTTCTTCCTGCACCCACTCCTCCACCGGCTGTTCGATGATCTGTGTTCCGTCATACCAGCGGAACACCGCTTCATAAACGAGCAGCACCGGCAGTGTGTCTCCGACCGCGCTCATAATATTTCCGCCGATCGTTGCCTGATGGCGGATCGATGGCGCTGCGATGCGTGAGCAGGCTTCCTGAAGAAGCGGGACCCGCTCCAGAACGAGCGGACTTTCTATAAGATCCGAGAGCAGTGTGAGGGAACCGATCACAAGATGACGGCTATCTTCCTGAATCGATGCGTGCATTTCCGGCACGTCATCGAGTGCAATCAGATTCGCCGGCTGGTGCTCCCCGTTTTCCCACTGGGTCCGCAGCCAGGTCCCTCCGGCGACGAAACAGAAATCTTGCTTCAGCTGTGACGCGGTTTCCCAGGCTTCCTGCAGTCCGTCGGGTTTCCACACCTGTTTCGTCTGTACCATAGTACTGCCTCCTCCTTGAAATCTGTTGTATAAAACGTAGTAAATCCTACTGTACAGGCATACATGTAAATTGACAGAAAATTCGTCAGGAAATATACCGCACTATTTTACCGCGTCAGGTTATCTTTCAGACGCTGGAAGTACTGCGGCTCAGGGGATAACGGCTTCCATCTCGGTGTACGTGATGAAATCCGGGTACGATATTCCTCCAGTTCGTTGTACACTTTAACCAAAGACAGCGGAAGACGTTTTCGATACGCTGTAGAAAATAGAGAATAGGAAGGAAGTGGCGCGGGATGAACAATGTCACGTATACACAGCCGGGAGTGTTCCGGGCCGGAGAGAGCGGACCGCTCCGGGGAATGAGCTTTGCGTTAAAAGATGTCTTTTCCATCCGCGGGGTGCGGAATACAGCAGGAAATCCGGACTGGTACCGGACGCACGGACCGGCGGCGGAAGATGCCCCGAGCGCGGCACTGCTTCTGGAAAACGGCGCTTCTCTTGCCGGCATGACACTCACCGATGAGCTGATGTTCAGCCTCCACGGGGAAAATTATCACTACGGCACGCCGGAAAATCCGCGGGATCCAGCGCGCATTCCCGGCGGCTCCTCCAGCGGGTCTGCGGCTGCCGCCGCCTCCGGCGATGTCGATTTCGCTGTCGGGACGGACACCGGCGGATCGGTCCGCGTGCCGTCGGCCTACTGCGGCTTGTACGGCTTCCGGCCGACACACGGAGCCGTGCCGATCGACGGCGTCATTCCACTCGCTCCATCCTTTGATACGGTCGGCTGGATGAGCCGCTCGGAGGATCCTTTTTTCCGCGCCGGGGAAGCGCTGCTTCAGGAAACGCTGCCCGCCCGGGCCGGCAGCTTTCAGCCGATGCTCCCGGATCAGGCGTGGGCGCTGATCGATGAAGAGATAAAAGAAACGCTCCTGCCGCTGCTTCCGGCAGCGGATTCTGTGCCGCTTGCCGAGACCGGACCCGAGGACTGGGCTGCCGTTTTCCGCGTCATTCAGTCCTTTGAAATTCACGAAAACCACGGCGGATGGATCGCCGAAACGAAGCCGGCCTTCGGCCCGGGCATCCGTGAACGGTTCGCCGCAGCCGGCAGCGTCACACTGGAAGAAAAGCAGCTGGCGGATGAAAAACGCACAGCCTTTACCGCCGCTGTAGAAAAGCGTTTAGGCGGAGACGGCCTGCTGCTTCTGCCGACCGTGCCGGGGCCGGCGCCGCTCCGGGACCTTCCGGACGAAGAAGTCGACCGCATCCGCCAGCGCACACTTCAGCTCTGCTCCATCGCGGGCCTTGCCGGGCTGCCGCAGGCCGTCGTCCCCGTGGAGACCAGACACGGGTGGCTCAGCCTGTCTGTTATCGGCCCAAGGCATCAGGACGCCGCGCTTCTCGCCTGGGTCCGCCAGCACCTCGTAAAAAGCTGAATCCAGGTGGAGAGTAACAGGACGACGAGTCCAAAGTGAGTCGAATATACCAATTATCTCCAACTATGTTTTCTCCTTTCCTTTGTGAGGTAATATGACAGAAATACCTTCTGTCATGGAAGGAAAGGAGGAACATCGTGGAAATTCCCGAACATTTGATTAAAGGCATGCACCTGACACACGGCATGAGCTTTGAAGCCTACCAGCAGTCCGTGGAACGAAAAATCCGTGTCGAAGAAGCCCGCGAAGACGAATACCAGCGGGCCCGTGACACCGTCCGCCGCGCCACCGCCACCCTGCGGTAAACATGGGCATCATAAAGAAGCTTCCGGAGATCGGTTTTCGATCTCCGGAAGCTTCTTTTCCTTACGCCGCCGGCGCTGCGGCTTTCATGAACCCATTGATGAACCGGCCGCCGGAAAGCCCGGCGGCCCATCTGCTTTCAGACTGTCTGCGGTGCTGGCAGAGGGCGGGCGGATCCGGCCCGCGGTCATTCCACGTTTTTATCCGGTTATAAGGAGCGGAGGGAAAAAGTTCGGACCATCCCGGGGTGCCCACGGACCAGAATGACCCTTCCGCGGACCACGACGGGCTCGTATCGGAACAAAAACGCCTCCTGCCGGACCAACCTTGATTTATCGGACCACCTCTGCAGGAAATCGGAACAGGTTTGACCCCCTCGCGGACCAAAAAGCGAGCCTCCCGGACCACCATCCGCACGAACAGAAAAGGAGGTTTTTAATGGTTCACCGTTTTCTTCCTGCACCTGCAGCCGCGCAGTACTGAATGTTAAAAAAAGCTGCCACAGCCGTGTTAACGGCCGTGGCAGCTTGTCATAGAAGGTGCTGCAGATGCCTTCTACATAACGGTTCAGCGCTGATCTGTCGAATCCGGAAGAAACAGGCGGAAGGAATGCCTGGTCCCGTCGGAAAGAACGTCGACGTTTCCGGCATGCTGCTTTTCGATGATGTTTTTCACAATCGCAAGCCCCAGCCCGCTGCCGCCGGTCGTCCTGTTTCGTGACGCATCCGCCCGGTAAAACCGTTCAAACATCCACTTTCTGTCCTCTTCTGTCAGTTCCGGTCCGGGGGAGGTAACCCGAATTTCATACCCGTTTGAAACCGACTCTCCTTCCACCTCTACCGCACCCGCTCCTTCATAATGCTGATAGGCATTTTCGAGAAGATTCATAAATGCCTGCTGCATCCCTTTTTTATGCACAAAAGACGTTCCCGGGGCTGCTGCTGCGTGAAAGTGAATCCCTCTCTTCTCAAATTTCAGCCGGTACAGCTCCGCTGTTTCTTCGAGAAGCTTCCCCGGATCCAGCTGCTCTTTTTCCTCAAGAAGGGCCGCGGTCTGTTCATTCCACCGGCTCATTTCCTGCATCTGCTCCACCATGTCAATCAGCCGCTGGGATTCCTCATGCAGCGAATGATACAATTTAGGTTCTCCGGAGATGACTCCGTCCCGCATCGCTTCCAGATACCCGCTCACATTCGAGAGCGGGGTCCGCAGTTCGTGCGCCATATCATTCATCATCCGGGCCCGGGTTTCCTCATTTTCCCTCAGGCGGTCCCGCAGCTCATTGATGTGGCTGCTGAGCTGCTCGATTTCATAGAAAGCGGCCGTTGCTTCCAGCTGGTCATACCGGCCTGCTTTTAATTCATTCAGCGAAGCACCCAGCTGCTTGAGCGGACGCGTCATTTTTTTCGTGAAGAAATAATGAAAATAAGCCCCGGCCACGATGACAGCAGGCACGACAAACCAGAGAACTCCTGCAAGCTGTTCCCGGAAAACAGCTCCGCTCTGTTCTCCCTCTGCAGGCAGCTGGTCCACCAGGCTGCAGGCAGTGGCATAGATAAAATAACTGCTGATGGATAGAAGCACCGCAATAATGAGGGTGTGCACAGCCGTCAATTGAAAGATGAGGCTGGAACTTCGTTTATGGAACAAAACGATACCCCATTCCGCGCACCGTCTGAATCCGCTCGGGAGCAGACGGCGTTTTCTCAATTTTTTCCCGGAGCTTCTTGATATGCGCATCAATGGTCCGGTCCATCACGACCGTTTCGTCGTTTGGGTGAATCTGCTCCATCAGCTGCTCCCGCGAGAGAACGATATCCGGGTGCTGCATAAAATAATACAGCAGACTGAATTCATATTTTGTCATCGGAACCTGCCTGTCGTGAAGCAGCACTTCCCCTCTGCGGGGTTTAATCACAAGTCCGTTATGGGCCACCCTCTGGCAGAGCATGCTGCCGCGCCGGAGCACCGCTTCCACCCGTGCCATCAGTTCATTGGGACTGAAGGGCTTTGTGATATAATCATCCGCCCCCATACGAAGCCCTGCGATTTTTTGTTCACTGCTCGTTTTGGCCGTGATCATAATGATCGATGTTTCATTCTGTTCCTGTTCCCGTATCCAGCTGCACAGTTCTTCTCCGCTCAGTTTAGGAAGCATTAAATCCAGCAGCACAAGGCAGGGAGCGTGGGACCGGAACAGTTCTTTCCCTTCCTCTCCATCCACTGCTGTGATGACTTCATAGTTTTCTTTCTGCAGATAAGTTTTGATCAGGTTCCGGATCATTTCATCGTCTTCAACGACAAGTACGAGCTGCTGCATGTCTATCATCCTTTAATTTTCTTAGTCTCTGTACCTGCAGTTTAGTCCATCTGCTCGAAAATTTGAATCATCATGTCTTCATTCATCGGCCCGAGCGCAATGTTTTCGATCCGCCCTTCCGTGTTGATCAAATAGGAAGTCGGAACCGGCTGAATATCAAACTGTCCGGCAACAGAGACATCATGATCCAGCAGTATCGGGAATGTCAGTCCGAAATCGTCGCGGAATTGTGCTACCTGGTCCGTCCCCGGTTCGGTTTCCGTCAAATTCACCGCGATAATTTCGACGTCCTCATACTCTTCATACACGTTCTGCATGTCCGGCATTTCTGCCCGGCAGGGAGGGCACCACGTTGCCCAGAAATTGAGCATCACTTTTTTCTCGCCGCGGAAATCAGAGAGCGAAATCTCCTCTCCTTCCAGCGTTTCCAGGGTAAAATCCGGCGCGTACTCTCCTTCTCCCAGACCAATCTCCTCTTCCGGTACAGGGGGCAGATCCTGTTCCTCCGCCGTCTCGACGGCAGCTTCTTCTGTCTGCCACTCGATGGTATCGTACAATGTCCAGCCGATCATTCCGGCAAACACAGCAAGCAGTATCCACTTTTTCACGTTACCCATCCTTTCTTTTCTCATCCGAGGTTTTCAAACCATGTTCCTTCAATCAGCCGTAGAATAAATGCAGAAATATCCGTCATTTGTCCTGTAAACAGAAGGACGCCCATAAGAATCATCACACCTCCGCCGGCTTTCATAATCACGCCGCTGTAGCGGACGATCCAGCGGGTGGAGCCGATAAAAAAGGTCAGGAGGAAAAACGGAAGTGCAAATCCAATGATGTACAGAAGTGTATACCAGAATCCCTGCTGCGGATCACTGGCAGAAAGGACAAGTATCGAAGCAAAAATGGGACCGATACACGGCGTCCACCCCGCAGCAAAGCCCATCCCGACAAACGTTGTGCCGACGACACCTGCGGGCTTTTTCGTTATCGTAAACCGTTTATTCTGCATCAGGCTTTTCATTTGAAACACGCCGGCGACAAACAAGCCCATGAAGATAATAAAAATGCCGGCCAGCCGCTGAATCAGATCCCCCGAAGATCCTACGATAAGCTGCTGCAGCCCTCCCCCCATGAACGTGGCACCGGCACCGAGAGCCATAAAAATCGTGGAGACACCAAGAAGAAAGAAAAACGTATGAAACATCAGTTTTTTCCTCACCTGTGTTGTACGGGAGTTTTCCAGTTCCTTCACACTAATTCCAGTGATATAAGATAAATAGGCGGGGAAGAGCGGCAGGGTGCACGGGGAAATAAACGAAATGACACCTGCAGCAAACGCCGCCCATAAGGTTAATTGACTCAGTTCTTCCATGTTTTCACCTGCTTTGTATTCATTCGTTGAAAGACCACAGCCACAGCTGCGCCTGCTGCCGGAACCCAGAAATACATACCGGGCACCGGCACCATAAAGAACGTATGGCCCGCATCGAAAAATCCGATCATCCACCTGCTGAGAGCCCACATTCCTAAAACCGCAGTAATCTGTAATTCCATACGTTTCGTCCTGTGATGCAACCAGTATAAAAACACAGCTCCTGCTGTAATGATGTAAGCCGAAATTGGGTGGTTTTCCACGGGAAGTACAGCTGTCCCGCTGCCTGTGGAGGGCTGTAGAAAGTGGAAGCCGATTTCAGCCGCTATAAGTATAGTGAACACCTGCACGGCCAGCGCGTTACCGGAAAGAGAGAGTTTCTTCCTCTGCCACACGCTGTACACTGCCATCACTACTCCCGACAGGAGCAGTTCATCCGCCCCTCCCGGATAGCTCAGAACAGCGAGCGGATCGGATAAAAGCAGCGGAAAGCGTATAACAGCTGTGCCGAACATAAATGTAATCAGTCCCATTGTCAGAACGTTTATCCCCGCTTCCCGGACCGCCGTATATTTTTCCTCCTGAAGCTGCGTCCCGTATCGGACGTATAGGTAGGCTCCTGCAAGCGATGCCGCCACCGCAAGCATCGTTTGTGTAATCGTAAAAGGACCTATGGATAGGACACCATTCATCTGCTCCCTCCTTTCCTTCCATACGATAAACCAGTTTTGTGAAAGTTTGATGAAAGCACACTCGCTTTTTCTGCCGTAAACAGTTCGCAGTTACTACATATTTACATCTCCATGAACGAAAAAAGCTGCCACAGCCTTGTTTCCGGCCGTGGCAGCTTTTCCAATAATGGAGGGGGCTGTTTTCTGAGCACCTTCCGTTTTTTTAGTTTATTACAGCATCTGGCTGATGGACTTTGGCAGCAGGTACTGCAGCAGGTAGTCCGGTCCGCCGGCTTTCGAATCCGTACCGGAGAGTTTGAACCCGCCGAATGGATGGTAGCCGACGATCGCGCCGGTGCAGTTCCGGTTGAAGTACAGGTTACCGACATGGAAGTTCTGCTTCGCATACTCCAGGTAATCGACGTTCCGGGAAATCACCGCGCCGGTTAAGCCGTACTCCGTGTTGTTGGCCACGTCGATGGCTTCTTCGTAGCTCGCTGCTTTCGAGAGCGCCAGCACCGGACCGAAGATTTCTTCTTTCATAATACGTGCGTCATGCGCCGCATTGCCGAAGATCGTCGGCTCGATGAAGTAGCCGGTCTCGCTGCTGGAGTTGTCTCCGGTTAGAAGCTCGGCTTCGTCTTTGCCGACTTCAATGTAGCCGGTCACTTTGTCGTACGCTTTCTGGTTGATCACCGGGCCGAGATAGTTTTCGTACTTCTCCGGGTCCCCGAGTGTCAGCTTTTTCGTCTCCTCTACGACACGCTTTGCGACTTCGTCGTAAATCGACTCGTGAATGACCGCGCGGGAGCCGGCGGAACATTTCTGGCCGGAGAAGTTAAATGCTGCCGTGACGATCGCATTCACCGCGATATCAATATCCGCATCTTCTGCGACAACGACCGTATCTTTTCCACCCATTTCCGCAAGTACGCGCTTTAAGTGGTGCTGGCCTTCCTGTACTTTCGCCGCGCGCTCCAGAATACGGAGACCTGTCGCTTTGGAGCCGGTAAACGTAATCAGCGCAGTGTCCTTATGGTCGACGAGGTAGTCGCCGATTTCATGCGGCTCGCCCGGAACAAAGTTGATCACGCCGTCCGGAACGCCCGCTTCGCGGAGAATGTCCACAAATTTTGCTGCGATGATCGGAGTCGGCTCTGCAGGCTTCAGAAGAACGGTGTTTCCTGCAACGAGCGGTGCCACGGTCGTCCCGGCCATGATCGCTGCCGAGAAGTTCCACGGTGGAATCGTGACAGCCACACCCGCGGACGTGTAAATGTACTGGTTGCTTTCTCCGTCGCGGCTTTCGATCTTTTTGCCGTCCTTCAGCTCAATCATCTGGCGGCCGTAATACTCGAGGAAGTCGATCCCTTCTGCCACTTCAATATCCGCTTCCACCCATGGCTTACCGGCTTCTTTTACGACCGTTGCGGAAAGCTCGTGCTTGCGGCGGCGCATGATCGCTGCCGCGCGGAATAGAAGCTCCGCCCGCGCTGTCGGACTCGTTTTACTCCAGGCAGGGAACGCTTTTTTCGCTGCCGCAAAGGCTGCATCGATTTCCGCTGTGCCTGCTTTAGCCACGCGTCCGATCGTCTCCGACGTTTTCGCCGGGTTGATCGACGGGAGCCACTCGCCGCTCATAACTTCCTTTCCGTCGATGATAAGCGGGTAATCCTTGCCGATGTCCGCCTTAACGACTTCCAGTGCTGCGAGGAAATCCTTTTGATTCTCTTCCTTGGAAAAGTCCGTGAACGGCTCGTGCTTATACTGTGTATACATAAAACATTCCTCCTTTGAAAAATTAAAGTGCCTGAAGCACGCTTTCGATTTTTTCCAGCGCCCAGTCGAGATCGGCTTCGTCAATGACGAGCGGCGGCGCAAAACGGATCACATTCTCCCGCGTTTCTTTGCAGAGGAGTCCTTCGTCTTTCAGTTTTTCACAGCTCTCTCTGGCAGGTACCGTCAGTTCCACTCCGATAAACAGTCCGCGCCCGCGGATCTCTTTAATTTTCGGGTTGTCGATCCGGCCGAGACGCTCCCGGAAATACGTGCCGAGTCTGTCGGAACGCTCCGCAAGCCCTTCTTCCTCCAGTACATCAAGCGACGCACAGGCGACCGCCGCACCAAGCGGATTTCCGCCGAACGTCGAACCGTGGGATCCCGGTTCAAATACACCGAGCACCTCTTCATCCGCTGCAACGCAGGAGATCGGGAACACCCCGCCGCCGAGCGCTTTTCCTAAAATGTACATATCCGGTACGACGTCCTCCCAGTCACAGGCAAACGTGCGGCCGGTCCGGCAGAGACCCGTCTGGATTTCATCGGCGATGAAAAGAACGTTGTTTTCCCGGCACAGTTCCCGTGCCTGCTTCAAAAAGCCTTCCGGCGGCATGACAACGCCGCCCTCTCCCTGAATCGGCTCGACGAGAAATGCCGCTGTATTCGGGGTAATGGCCTGTTTCAGCGCATTCAGATCGCCGTACGCGACCGAGCGGATACCCGGAAGCATCGGTCCGAAATCTGTGCCGTCCGCTTCCGCCGCAGCAAGCGAAACTGCCGTCATCGTCCGCCCGTGGAAGTTTCCGTGGCAGGCGATGATTTCCGCCTGGTCATGCGTCACGCCTTTTCGCCGGTACGCCCAGCGCCGAGCTGCCTTGACCGCCGTCTCCACGGCTTCCGCGCCGGTGTTCATCGGCAGAACGAGCTCTTTCTTGGTGACAGCGCTTACTTTTTCGTAAAAACGCCCCAGCTGATCGTTATGAAACGCCCGCGATGTCAGCGTCACGTGGTCCGCCTGGTCTTTTAAGGCCTGTATAATTTTCGGGTGTCTGTGGCCCTGATTGAGCGCCGAATAGGCACTCAGCATATCCATATAGCGCCGGCCCTCCGGATCTTCCACCCAGACGCCCTCCGCCTTGGAGATGACGACGGGCAGCGGATGATAATTCCGCGCACCGTGCTTTTCCGTCTGTGCAATTACAGCTTCCGTATTTGTCGCTGTCGTCATTCTGCATCACCCTTTCCCACTTTCTATATTATGCAAACGCCATGCCAACTTTTATCCCTCTGCTGAAAGCGGATTCCCGCACCCCTGCAAAGAGATGGCGACAATTATTTTGTCATAAGACAATTTTATTTACCTACGGACGGTCTCTATTCCCACCTTCTTCAGATGGTATGTCAAACTCTGCCTCGTCAGGCCGACCTCCGCCGCCGTATCCTGAATCCGGTAGCCATTCCGCCTGAGTGCTGCCTGGAGAAAACGACGCTCCTTCTGCTCGAGAAAGGCCTTCAGTGTGACGGCCTCTGCTTCTTCTTCCTCGTCCGCCCCCGCCTGCGGCCCGGGCTCCGGGGCCGACTGCCGCTTAATGTAGCTCGGAAGATGATGGAGCTCAAGCCGGTTTTCCTCTGTGATAAAGTTCAGCGCCCCTTCAATCACGTGCTCCACTTCGCGGATGTTTCCGGGCCAGTGGTACTGATCAAACGCCCGCCACACATCCGGGCTCATATCCTCAATGTCGAGCTGGAACAACCGGCTGTACCGCTTTAAAAAGTAAGGGCACAGATCCCGCAGATCGTCCTTTCGTTCCCGGAGCGGCGGGATGAACAGCGACACGACGCTGAGCCGGTAGTACAGATCCTTCCGCAGGCGGCCGGCCGTGACGGCATCAATCGGATCCTCGTTCATCGTCGCGATCAGGCGTACATCGACCGGCCGCTCTGTAACATCGCCGACGCGCCGGATGCGCCGGTCCTGAATCGTCCGCAGCAGTTTGGACTGCAGATCCGGACTGAGGGAATTCATTTCATCGAGCAGAAGCGTACCGCCCTCCGCCTGCTCAAACAGCCCCGGCCGGTCTTCCGCTCCGGTGAACGCCCCCTTTTTCGTTCCGAACAGGATCCCTTCAATCAAACTTTCCGGAAGCGCCGCACAGTTCTGGCTGACGAACGGGCCCGCGGAGCGGCTGCTGCCGGAATGGATACTCTGGGCGAACAACTCTTTTCCGGTGCCGGTCTCTCCGACGATGAGCACCGACGAACTCGTCCGGACCGCCCGCTTTGCCAGCTCAATCACTTCCTGAAGCTGCGGGCTGCTGCCGATAATGTCGCCGAAATGAAACCGGCGGCTGCTGTGGCGGCGGTTCTCCTCTACGAGGCGCTCGAGCCGCGTAATATCTTTCGTGATTTCCACGGCACCGATCCGCTTTCCATTTCCGTCGTCCACTGGAAACGTCTGATTGACCGTCGTGATTTCCACGCCTTTGTTGTTCCGATATGTCTGGGTGATATTCCGGAACTCTTTCCCTTCATACAGCGCCGCCTGCAGCGTGCTCCCGCCGGCCGTAAACTGAAACACATCCTCCAGCGCCTGTCCGAGAACTTCTTCCGGGTCCATGTTTTCGATTTCCGAGATTTTTCTATTGTAGATCACCGTCCGCCCGCTCCCGTCCACCGCATGCACCCCTGCATCCAGCTCCTTGAGCAGCTTCTGATAAATGGCATCCATTCCAACTACCTCCGCTGTAGTGACAACTTTTTTGTCATCATAACAGAGAGCGCGACAAAAAGAAAGCGCTGACACTTTTATCGTGTTCGGTTTTGGATGAAGGACTACGGCGGCCCGGGCGGCGGAGTCTCCTAACGGCAGATTCCATTCTTAAGCAGACCGCACAGTCTTTGCCGCACCAAGCGGCTGAAAGCACAGCTTCTATAGGAGAAGGAATGGCCAGCTGACGTCTCCACCCAGTATTCCAACAGCGCACCGGTTTAGTCCTCCTTCTCTATCCATCAGCACCTCCTGCCCCGCCTCTTCTCCACCTTTCTTCAGATAGAAAAAGGAAATTCAGTCCCAAATATAGAAACACATAATACGCTTAAAATGACTATTTTTTCTATAATAAAGGAGGACTCCATGAGGAAGAAAAATGGGCTGCCGTTATTGGCAGCACTGGGACTTTCCCTTTTCGCATTAACAGCCTGTTCTAATCAGGAAACGCTGCATTTTCAAGGAGAAGGAGAAAATTGGGAAGTAGAGTACACAGCAAATGTGACCAATGAGACGGATCAAACGATTGACTATGTCATCCGCTATATTGGCGAAGGGGACGTTTCAGAAGCAGTGGACTATCAGATTGGGGAGACGACGGTGACAAATGAAACGTTGGAAGACAATCGTTACGTAGAACATGCAGGAAGCGGGTGTCAAAACTGCTCAGTCCTTCAACAAGAGGACACCATTGATTTTTCCATTCAATGGGAAGAAAACAATGAACGTTTCACCCTTGAATAAATCTGCTTAACAGCAGCTGTTCTAAACGAACTTCACACTGAACTCCCCCTGCAGGCCGCACACCATTTCTCGTTAAAGAAGCTCCAATTGTCAAAAAACCACCGGAAGCTTCGGCTGCTTCCGGTGGTCCCGTCCTTTATTTACTTCTCTGCGTGTTCTTTTACCGGGAACCAGCCCGGAGTGTTGACGATCGCGTTCCAGAGCGGTTCCGGAACGACGAGCGTTTCACGGTCGTCGACGGAGAGTTCGGTCCGGATCTCACTTTCCCGGCCTTCCGCAGCTTTTTCAACCCATTCCGGCTCCACGATCAGTTCGCGGCCGAGGGCCATCAGCGGTACGCCGCCTTCCATTGCTTTTTCCACGTCATCAGGCGTATGAAGCGATCCGACGCCGACAACCGGCACACGGCTCCCCACTTCGTCCTGAATCAGCTGCACGCGGCTGCGCGTATCCTCTTTATCACGCATCGAGCCGGCATGGAAATCCTGAACGGAAACGTGCAGGTAATCGAGCCCTTCCTCTGTCAGCGTGTTGACGAGCGCGAGCGTATCTTCCATCGTAATGCCCGGCTCTTCCATTTCCTCCGGAGAAATACGATAGCCGACGAGAAACTGGCTGTCCGCTGCCTCCGCTGCCTTCTTCACTTCATTTAACACTGCCAGCGGAAAACGCATCCGCTTTTCCAGTGTGCCGCCCCATTCATCGGTACGGCGGTTGGAGTGCGGGGAGAAAAACTGCTGAATCAGGTACGTATTGGCGCCGTGGATTTCGACACCGTCATAGCCTGCTTCGATCGCGCGGCGCGTTCCTTCGCCGTACGCACGGATAATTTCGTCGATTTCCGCTGCCTCAAGCTTACGTGGCACCGGTGCGTTCTCGCGCGCGGCAGGAACGGCACTGGCACTGACCGGCTGCTCGTCCGGAAGCAGGTTCGGCGGAGCCATGCGCCCACCGTGGTAAATCTGCAGAATCGCCTTCGCACCTTCTTTTTTAATGACGGAGGCAAGCTCCCCGAGGCTCGGTACAAGATCGTCGCGGTCTGCGCCGATTTCACCCGGGAACCCTTTGCCGCCCGGCGTTACATTGGCACATGCCGTGATGACCGCTCCGGCGCCGCGGGAGCGCACGCGGTAGTATTCGCGTTCTTCGGGGGTCGTTTCCCCGGTATCTGCGGAAGAGAAATTCGTCATCGGCGCAAGCATAATCCGGTTGCGGAGCTCCGCGCCATTTTCAAACGTAAACGGTTCGAGAAATCGTTTCATCGTGATGTTCCTCCTCTGATGGTTGTTGTTCGACACATACAACAGTGTAAGAGGAAATCACGCGGATGGGAATTTATCTGCTCAGAGACAGCGCCGCTTCATCAGCGATGACCGTCACATCCGGATGTGTCTGAAGCGCCGTGACAGGCATCTCCTCCGACATGGCGCCGTGCAGAAGCGCACGTACAGCCTCCGCCTTCCTCGCTCCGCTTGCAAGCAGCAGAATGCGGCGGCTCTCTAAAATCGTACCGATTCCCATCGTCACCGCCTGCTCCGGCACACGCTCTCCTTCTCCGAAAAAGCGGGCATTCGCCCGGATCGTGCCCTCTGCCAGACGGACGACATCCGTCCTTCCATGAAAGGAACTCCCCGGCTCATTAAAGCCGATATGTCCATTAGCACCAACGCCGAGAAGCTGCAGATCAACGCCCAGACGTGTCACCAGCTCATCATAGCGCGCCGCTTCCGCGTACGGATCCTCAGCATCCCCGGCCGGCAGATGGGTCTGCGGAGAAGGAATGTCCGTATGCTGAAACAGCACCTCGTTCATATAATAGTGATAGCTCTGCGGATGATCCGCGGCGAGACCGAGATATTCATCCAAATTCACCGTATGCAGATGCTGAAGCGAACGTCCCTCCTGCCGGACCCGCTCCCTGAGCGCCTCGTAAAATCCGAGCGGCGTGCCCCCGGTCGCCAGTCCGAGCGTCCGGATATTCTCTAACTCTGTGTACACCAGCTCCGCGGCACTGCGGCTCATTTCCTCATAGTCTGCCACCTGTATCAGCTTCATCTCTCTTCCCCTCCCCGTGAAAAAACGACGTTTCCACACGACACGGTCTCTACGACTGCGCCGCTTTCATCCAGTATCGTCCAGTCGGCGTCCATCCCCGGCCCAAGCGTGCCTTTTTGGCTGTCGATGCCGAGAATCCGCGCTGGATTCGTACTGGCCATCTGCACCGCTTCTTCCAGGCTGCAGCCGGTAAACGCCTGTATATTGGATACAGCCTCCGCCATCGGAAGAACGCTTCCGGCAAGCGTACCGTCGGCAAGGACGGCCGTCCGGCCGGTAACCGTTACTTCCTGGCCGCCGAGCGTGTACGTGCCGTCTTTCAGACCTTTGGCGCGCATCGCATCGGTGATCAGCGTGATCCGGTCTGCTCCGAGCAGTTCGTACGTCAGGGCGCACGCTTCCGGCGACACGTGAATGCCGTCTGCGATCAGCTCCACCTGTACGTCCGGATCGCGGAAGACCGCACCGACGACGCCGATTTCCCGGTGATGCAGTCCGCGCATACCGTTAAAAAAGTGCGTTGCCTGGCGGACACCGCGGCGGAATCCTTCGCGGGACGCTTCAGCGGTGGCATCGGTGTGTCCCATGGAAACGACGACACCTTCGGCAGACGCTTTTTCCACCAGTCCGGCTTCGTCCAGTTCCGGTGCCATCGTCATCATCCGGATCCTTCCGCCGGATGCTTCCTGCATCTGTTGAAACACTTCCGGATCGGGCGTTTGAATATGCGCCTCCGGCTGAGCGCCCTTTCTCGCAGGGTGAATAAACGGCCCTTCCAGGTGGACACCTAGCATCGCTGCCCCCTGCCCCGGTTTATACGCCTTCACCCGGCGGAGAGCGTCGAGGATCTCTTTTTCCGGAGAGGTGATCGTGGTGGCGAGAAACGACGTCGTTCCTTCCTGCGGAAGTGCGCCGGCAATCGAGTGAAGCGCATCATCGGATGGGTCCATCACATCGCTTCCCGCGGCTCCGTGAATGTGCGTATCGATAAATCCCGGTACAATGCATCTGCTGCTCCGGCCGTGTCCGCCGCTGGTGATCCGGGTGATCCTGCCTGATTCCACGGTAATCTCCGGGCTCTCCACCCAGCCGTCCGCTGTCAGCATGCGGCAGCCCGTATAGGAAAATGACGTCATCGTATCTCCTCCTCTCCTGCCAGTGCAGGAATCCGTTTTTTATACCGGTCGATCAGCTTCCGGTTCCACGCATCGGAGCCGTCGATGTTGCCGCTGAGAAAAACCGGTGCCCCGCCCTTCATCCTGCCGAGACGGGCAGTCGCTTCAGCGGAGACCGCCTGCGCGGCAAACAAGGCAGCCATACTGGAAACCGCCGCAAACGGCACGGGGACGTTGTCGTCTGTAAGTGCTGCATCTCCGGACGGGACATGAGTATCGATGACGACGGTGCCGACATCCTTCAGCTTCTTTCCGCTCGAATGGCGGGAAGCGCCTTCGTAGAGCGAAGACGTCAATGCGATGACCGGGATGTTTTTCTCCCGTGCGGCAAGCGCCGCTTCTACCGGAGCCGGGTTTCTTCCAGACGTGGAAGCGACAAGAAGAACGTCGTGTTTTTCCAGGTCGAGGTTCTGTGCCGTTTTCACTGCAAAGCCTTCATCGCGCTCCCATTCCGAAGCACGGGCGCCGCCGGATTCCAGCAGCAGCTCCTGAACCCAGTGCGGCTTGACGGGAGCCAGTCCCCCGGCCCGGTAAAACAGCTCCTCGCCGATCATATGCGAATGCCCCGCACCGAAACAGTGCAGAATGCCGCCGTTCTCTATGGCTTCCGCAGCGAGCCGTCCCGCTTCCTTCAGCGCTCCGGCTTCTTTTTCAGTTATTGTCTGCAGCAGCCGCTGCACGTGTGTATGGTAGGTTTCGAGCATGATACCGCTCCTAATGTTTAGTTGTCTATACCAGATATAGAAAGCAGAAGGGTGTTCACAACAAACCTTCTGAACACCTCTGCTTATTTGCTTCAAGTACAAGAAATCATAAAATTTGAAGCCTCTTCCAAGCAGGGATACCAAAGGCTGCAGCATTTCAAGCTGTTGTCATATTCATCGTTACTTTCTGTTGATGGAGCTTCTCCGCTACCCGGCAGAAGCTTGCCGTGGGCTTGTCTTCCAGCCGGGCGCTGTTTGCACGGCTGCAGCGCATGAGCGGAGCCGGCCTTTGGTTTGAGGCGCAGGGCAGCGATCTTCTGGCCTGCGGCGCGGCCGTGCGGAGCCATGCTTCTTCAATCGAAGCATTGTCCAGCTCCAGCGCCCACTCGCTCGAGGTTCCTTCACCCCTGCCGAAGAAAGCAAAGAGCAGCTTTCGTCGGCAGGGCCTCCAGGACTGGTCGCTCGTAACCAGGGCGCTTCCGCTTTTCGGGCGACTGCGCTTGATCCCACCGGCGTCTCTGCCGAACGCTTCAAAGCGCAGTAAAATAGAGATGAAAAACAGAGGCTCTGTAGTAGGAACGATTTTTATAAGGTAATGATGGTCTCTTCCAATTCGATTGAATGGCAGCATTTTCTGCGCAAAAGGGATCACTTCTAACAAGCGTTCTCTTTCTACCTGCCGAAACCGGAGGCCGTCGACTCCGGGAGGATCCGAACGAGGCGAAAATCCATTCCTTCTGACGGAAGGAAGAAGGAATTAGTTGAGCCCGTTCCCTCCGGAACGCGTACGGCTGCAGGTGCAGGCAGAAAGCGGGGACCAGTTCAACAAACTCCTCTTTTCTTTTAAGACCAGGCGGTTTCTGCCTGGTTTATTTTGCCCGCTGCAGGTCCATCATAAACCGGTAGCGGTCAGCACGGTACTTGGAACGGACGACTTCAAGCGGCCGGTCATCGGCCAGGTACGTCCTCCGTTCAATCGAGAGCACCGGCGCTCCTTTTTCCACACCGAGAATGTCCGCTTCCTCCGGCATGACGAGCGACGCTTCCAATGCCTGCTCGGCACGGCCGATAATGAGTCCGAGCGTTTCCTCCAGGTAGGAATACAGCGAGGACTCTGCCTCTTTCTCGGTCAGTCCGTGCACGACCGATGGATGAAGCCACGTTGTTTCCAGCGCCATCGGCACGTTGTCCGCCAGGCGGATCCGCCTCATCTCTATGACGTTGTCACCTTCGGCAATGCCGAGAATGAGCGCAACGTCCCCCGGTGCAGGAACCTCGCCGAAGTGAAGCATCCGGCTCGCGGGCTCCAGTCCCCGGGAACGCATATCTTCCGTGAAGCTCGTCAAACCGCCGACTGCCTGCTCAATTTTCGGCTCCGACACGAACGTGCCGGTTCCTTTCCTGCGGTAAAGCAGTCCTTCGTTCACGAGCGACGTGATCGCCTGGCGGACCGTCATGCGGCTGATATCGTACTGTTCCGCAAAATCGCGCTCTGAGGGGAGCACATCCCCCGGCGCCAGTTCACCGCGGTGGATACGGCCTTTAATTTGTTCTGCCAGCTGGTAGTAAATCGGTATCGAAGAATGTTTATCGATCACGGACAGCGCTCCTTTATCATCAATTGGTTTTCTCTTTCCCTTTCATTTCCTTTTTTACGCCTGCAGAAGCCGGTACGTTTCACCAATCCCGGAAAGAATGGGCTTCGTTTTCCTTTTGCTCAGTGTAGCACACCACATAGATAGAAGTCTATACCAATAGACCACTTCAGCACAGCTGTGTATACTGTGGAAAAGTCTCTCCCTTTCCGGACAGCCGATGGGCTATAATAGGAACCAATGACTAGGAAAAGAAAGGAGGTCTGCTTCGGATGAACACGGAGAAGAAGCTGATGAGTCTGATTCAGTCTGCCAGGGTGCTCACGTCGACACTGGATCTGGATGAGGTGCTGCACGAGCTGATCGTGGAAGTACTGAATGTAATCGACGGTGCCAATGCCAGTGTGCTGTTTCTCTACGACGAGAACATCGACAAGCTGTATGCTAAAGCGGCGGTAGGCTTCGATATGAATTACCTCCGCCATGCACGTTTAGCGCCGGGGGAAGGTATGAGCGGAACGACGTTTTCCGCCGGGAAGGGCCAGATGTTTCTCTCTCAAGAGGAAACGGGCGGCCATATGGATAATATCAGTGAGGAGACAAAATATTTTTATTCCCGGTCGCTCGGGGATTATAAACTGCCGACGAGTGCGATTTCGGTGCCGCTTCTCTCCAAGGGGACGTGCATCGGGGTGCTGACGGTGGATATCTATGAGAAGGATGCGGTATTTGACGAGCAGAATCTGCATCTTCTGGAGACATTTGCTGCGCAGGCGACGATTGCGATTGAAAACGCCACGCTGTTTTCCCGGAACGAACGGACGACGATGATCCACGAAGCGCTGTCACGGGCGGCGATTTCTCAGGGCGGCATCCGGGAAATTACGAAAACGCTCGCCGGGCTGATTCATCACGGGGTCGTTGTATACAATGAGTTTTTCGATATTTTGGAAACGTCGTCTGCGGCAACGAAGGAGGATGCGCAGGTCGTGCTTTCTTCGATGGGGCGTGAGGCGGCGAGTGTGTCGGAAACGGAAGTGACGACGCTGACGCTGGAGGAGGAGCCGCCGATCCAGGGCGTCTTTTTCCCAATCCGCTCGGAAGCGTTCACGATCGGCTATTTAACGATTATTTTAAAGCATGAGGAAAACCTCGATCCGCTCGACCGCTTTGCTATCGAACAGGCAAGTTTAATCTTCGCGCTGGAGATGACGCGGCGCGAGCGCACAGCGATGGATGATATGACCCACTCCGGCTATGTGCTGGACCAGCTTTTGTTCAGTGAGTGGAATGAAATGTCGATGAAGCAGCTCTCCCAGCTTCCTGCTTTCCGGGAGGAGTCCCAGTACGTCGTATGCCAGATGCTGTTAAATGAGCCGCTCCTGCTGCACGAGCGGGCCGGGACGCACAAAAATCAGCTTCTCCGCCTCATCTACCGGGAAGTGTCGCAGCATCCGTTTCAGGCGTTTGTGCTCGACCAGAAGCAGGAGACGACGTTTTTATTTGCTGCACCAAAAGAACTCGGACGGTCGGTGTACGATGAACTGATACGGTTGTTTGAACGGATCCGCAGCGAAGCGGAAAGCCGCTACGGCATGCCGGTGCTCGCAGGACTCGGACGGTCCGTTGACACGCTCGAAGATATCCGCACTTCCTACCGGGAAGCCAAAAAATGCATCGATGCCATGCAGGCACCCGGCTCCTCCCCCTCCATCATGCTGTTTCAGAACCTCGGCCTGCAGCGGCTGTTTTTAAACACCGAGCTGCAGGAGCTCGAAGACTATGTGAGCGATACGATCGGGCCGCTCCTTGCCTATGACCGCGCGCATGATACATCGCTCTGCCGGACGCTCGAAATGTATCTGGAGGAAAACGCGAACCGCAGCCGCACCGCACGAAAATTGTTCGTCCACGTCAACACCGTGAAATACCGCCTTCAGGTGATAGAAAATCTGCTGCAGCTGGAGGAAATAAGCGGCCGGACCGCGTTTGAACTGCAGCTGGGACTGCATATTTATGATTATTTGAGCATGAAGTAAACATTCCACTTAGCTGAAACAGACAAATATAACCTATTTATTTTGTCTGTTATATATATGTGCGAATTCATTGAATTGTCATATAATTTGTTACATTCCAATGATATTCGTACAGGAGGAACTTTATGCTGGATCAATTATTGAA
Organism: Alkalicoccus urumqiensis; assembly: GCF_002993335.1. Classification (GTDB taxonomy): domain Bacteria; phylum Bacillota; class Bacilli; order Bacillales; family Salisediminibacteriaceae; genus Alkalicoccus; species Alkalicoccus urumqiensis. The sequence continues at coordinate 271,357 of NZ_PVNS01000001.1, forward strand.
AGACTATAATGAACAGTTAACGAGAAATGGCGTCGACGGCAGGCGCCTTGCCGAACGTCTGACAGCTCTCAGCGAGATCGGAAAGACCGAAGCCGGCGGCTGCCGGCGCATTGCGTTCTCACCAGAAGAGCAGCAGGCAAAAGAACTCGTCATGGGCTGGATGGAAGAAGCCGGCCTGCAGGTAACACAGGACGGTGCCGGCAATGTGATCGGTGTCCTGCACGGTACTTCTCCGGAACGATCGGTTCTTTCCGGCTCCCACGTCGACAGCGTGCCAGACGGCGGCCATTTTGACGGTCCGCTCGGTGTCCTTGCCGCACTCGAAGTAGCGGAAGCCTGGAAAACACAGGGTATCCAGCCGGTCAAAACGTATGAAGTGATCATCTTCACAGATGAGGAAGGCGCCCGGTTCCAGAGCGGACTGACAGGGAGTCAGGCAATGACCGGTCAGTGGGAGCAGGCGGCAAAAGCGGCCCTCTCCGACACTTCCGGAAAGTCATTTGAATCCGTTTTGTCGGAAAACGACTTAAGCTTTCAATCGTTCCGGGAAGCGGAGCGGGACTTCTCCACGATCGACGCATTCGTTGAAGTCCACATTGAGCAGGGCAAACGGCTGGAAAAAGAAGACCTTCCAGTCGGTATCGTTCAGGGGATCGCCGGTCCTTCCTGGCTCAACGTTTCCTTTCAGGGAGCAGCCGGACACGCGGGCAACACACCGATGAATGACCGCCGCGATGCGCTGATTGCCGCAGGGCGGTTTGTGAGTGCCGTGGAAGTACTTCCACCGAAAGTAAGCGGGACGTCAGTTGCGACGGTAGGAAAACTCGAAGTGAAGCCGAACGGCGTCAACGTCATTCCCGGCGAAGTAAATCTGACCGTCGATATCCGTGACATTGAAGAGGACTCGCGCGACAAGCTGCGGGATGCGATCTGGCTTCTCGCAGAAGAAGTAGCCGAGGACCGGGGAATCGACGTCGAGATTGAGCAGGTCATGTATGTCGCACCAGTGAAAGTAAAGCAGGACATGCAGGACCGCGCCGCACGCGCACTGGAAAAAGCGATTGGACGCCGCACCTATTTTCTACCGAGCGGCGCCGGACACGACGCCATGATGGTCGGCCGCAAAACCGACGTAGCCATGCTGTTCACGCGTAGTCAGGACGGCATCAGCCACAATCCTGCCGAGTGGTCGACGTTAAACGACTGTGTCGAAACCGTCCACGTATTAAAAGAACTGCTCGAAGACCTGTGCGGGATCCGTACAGAAGCATAAATCATTTAAAGGGGAGAGATGAATCATGAAAAAGCAGGCAGTAAAAGTATCCACGGTGACAGCAGCAGCCTTATTCCTGGCCGCCTGCGGTGTCGAAAGCGGAAATAACGGCGGCGACGCTGCGGAAAACAACGCAGAAGCGGAAAACAATACCGCTTCTGAGAATGAAGCAGATAACGCCGCAGAAAACGAGAGCTCAGATAACGCCGGAGAAGAAAATGAAGAAGCGGCAGATGCCGAATACGAGCTGCAGCTCGGCTGGAACTCCGGACTCGATGACGATTCCAAAGGCGAAGCGGCAAAAGCATTCGCAGAATATGTAGAATCGGAATCCGATGGACGGATCGCTATTGAATTTTTCCCGAATGAAACGTACGCAAGCTCTCCGGAAATGATCGACGCGGTGCAGGTCGGCGCGCTCGATATGGCGATGCCGGGGGCCAACGAACTTGCGAACATCGTGCCGGAATACGCTGCACTCTCGCTCCCTTTCCTGACCGAAGGATTTGAGGAGGCGCACGCCGTTCTCGACGGCGAAATCGGCGACGATCTGGAAGCAATGGGTGAAGAGAACGGCTTTATTACCTTAAACGATGTGGAAATCGGCTTTGCCCAGATCACGAACAACGTCCGCCCGATTGAATCACCGGAGGATATTGAAGGCATGGCGATCCGTTCTCCGAACGATGTGAGCCTGATCGCCACGTTCGAGGAGCTTGGAGCGTCGGTTTCCACACTCGACTATACCGAAATCTACAGTGCGCTGTCCCAGGGAGTTATCGACGGACAGTTCAACCCGCTGCTAAGCATCTACGACCAGAATATGCACGAAGTCCAGGATTACCTGGCCGTGACCAATCATACGTACTACTACTCCTACCTGATCATGGACGACGAGCTTTACAACAGCCTGGATGAAGAGCTGCAGGGCATCGTCGATGAAGGCTCCGAGCGCGCGAAAGAAGCGGCACGGGAATTCATCGCCTCCTCTGAAGAAGAGGCACTGGAACGCGCCGAAGATGAGTTTGAGGAAGTAACAAATCCGGATCTCGCTCCGTTCCAGGAAGCAGTCCAGCCGGTCTACACGGAAGTGGAAGATGTGATGGGTGCTGAAATCATCGAGCGGATGCAGACGTTCCTCGAAGAGTACCGCAGCCAGTAATCAATGAACGTCTACAGCCGGGGGCGGCTTCAGCTGCTCCCCGGCTGTGTTTCTACATACGTTAAAGGAGGAAGAAGCGATGCGTGAACGTAAAGGCGGCATTCACCGGTTCGTCAACTGGACAGAAATCGCAGCAGCGGTTCTTCTCGCAGCTCTTACAACAGTCGTTACGGCAGAAGTCGCCGGACGCTACCTGCTGAACCAGCCGATCGCGATGTCCAACGAATTGACCCAGCTGTTATTCCCGTGGATGATCTATGTCGCCGCCATCGCGGTTACCCGGGACGATGCTCATTTATCGGTCAGCTATTTCCGGGACAGAATGCCATACGCCGCTCAGAAAGGGCTGTACTTATTTTCTAAAGCAGTAATGCTGATTTTTTCACTGGCTCTCGTCTATTCCAGCTGGCTCTATATCGGCAATGTGTCCTCCCAGGTCATGCCGGTCATGCGGATCTCCCGCGGCTGGCTTTCCGCCTCAGTGACACTCAGCTTTCTGCTCGTCAGTATCATCTTAATTTATCAGATCGTTATGATCGCCCAGAACAAAATGCCGGTGCCGAGAGAGGAGGACCAGGTCGATGCTGTGGATCATGATCGTTAGTTTTTTCGCCTTAATTCTTCTCGGTGTTCCGATCGCCTTTTCGATGGGAGCTTCGGCCCTGCTGTACATTGTTTTTGCCGGTATTCCGGTGGAAATGCTTACGCAGCAGTTCTTTTCCAATACGCAGTCGTTTACGTTTCTTGCGATTCCCTTCTTCATTCTCGCCGGAAATCTGATGATACACGGACAGATTGCCCAGCGCATTATCGGTGTGGCCGATACGATGGTCCGCCAGCTTCCCGGCGGTCTCGGCTGTGTGTCGGTCGTCACAAGTATGGGCATGGCCGGCGTGTCCGGCTCCTCTGTCGCTGACGCTGCCTCCACCGGCTCGGTCCTTATTCCGGAAATGAAACGAAAAGGATACAGCGCCCGCTTCGCCGCTGCGATCAATGCATCCAGCTCGGTCGTCGGCATTATTATCCCACCGAGCTCCACGATGATCATCATCGCCTGGCTCGTCGGGCCGGAACTGTCCGTCGGAGCTTTGTTCGTCGCCGGTATCATCCCGGGCCTTCTGATCGGTATTGCTTATTTGATCACCACCGTCCTGATTGCCCTGAAGCGCGGCTACCCGCGTGAATCGAAACCGACGTTCATCGAATTTTTAAAAAGCCTGCAGCGTGCCTTTCTCGCTCTCGGCCTTCCGGTCCTTCTGATCGGTGCGATTGTATTCGGTGTTGCAACAGCCACCGAAGCTGCGGCACTCGCGGTTGTCTATGCCCTGCTGCTCGGTCTTCTTATCTACCGGACGCTGAACTGGACGAATATCGTCAAATCGCTCCGCGAATCCGTCCACGGCACAAGCATCGTCATGGTGACGATCTGTGCGTCCATGATTTTTACGTGGGTGCTGATTTCTGAAGGGGTTCCGCGCATGATTTCCGATTTTCTGCAGGGACTTGGTCTCCCTTCATGGGGACTGCTTCTCGTCATGATTCTGATTATGCTGCTTGCCGGCATGATTATGGAACTGGTGCCGAATCTCTTCTTGTTCATTCCGATCTTTTTCCCGATTGCGACAGACGTGATCGGCATGGACCCGATGCACTTTGCGCTCGTCATGCTCGTCACGCTTGCACTCGGTATGTTCACACCGCCGGTCGGTGCGACACTGTTTATTTCCTGTTTCATTGCCAAAATCAAAATTGAGCAGACGGTAAAGGATGTCATGCCATACCTGGCAGCCGGGATTGTCGTCATTCTTATTATTTCGTTCTTCCCGTTCACCGTCCTCTGGCTGCCGTCGCTGTTTTAATTTTAACAGCGGCTGCAGAAGGGGAAAGCTCTATTACTCTGCTGCGGCGGTCCCCCGATGGGCCGCCGCAGCTTTTTTCGTTTAAGAAAGCATAAAATTCGAAGCCTCTTCCAGCCGGGCGCTCGCTGCACAGCTGCTGTGCATGAGCGGAGCCGGTCTATGATCTAAGGCTGGCTCCGCTCGTGCCTTCAGCCGCTTAACGCGGCATGAAGAAGTTGGACTTTTCCGGTGAGCTGCGGGATTTTTAGGCGGAGAAGTTGGAATATAGCCGGGGGAAGTTAGACTATACCAGGGAAGTGAGAATAGGCCAGGGAAGTGAGAATAGGCCGCCGAGTTGTGAGACTGGAAGGGCCAGTTGTCGGAGCGGCAGTTGTGAGACAAATCAGCTCAGAAGTAAGACTCCGCCGCAGCCGTGCTTCGGCTTCCACTGGAACACATAAGGCTGCAGATGCAGGCAGAAAACGGTAAATCATTTCGTATATTGCTCTTTTCTTTTAAGGCCAGGCAGGCTCCGCCTATTTTTTTCACATAAAACAGGTATTTTACATATTTTATTGCAGGTATATTTCACTACATTGCAGAATAGTAACAAAACAAGACTATGGAAGGAGTGGAGAAAAGATGAAACCGGGAACATGGTTGTGGTGGGTCGTTTGTTTTGTACTGCTGGCAGGAGTATTCGCTCCGGCTGCAGAGGCTGCTGCTCCGGCAAGAACACCGATTTTGGTTGCTGTGGAGGATGACATTGTGTCGTTTCCGGATGAGAAGCCGTTTGTAGAAAAGGGGCAGACCTTTGTACCTGTACGTTTCTTTTCGGATGCCATGGGTATTTCGGTCGGATGGGACAATGCGGCGAAAAAAGTCACGCTGAAAAAAGACGGGAAGACGATGGTGATTGAAGCCGCCGGAGGTCGTGTTGTGATGACAGATGGGACAGTCAAAAAACAGCAGATTCCGCTGCAGAATGGAAGGACACTCCTCCCGTACCGGCTCATTACGGAAAGCTTCGGGTACGCAGTACAGTATTATCCGGAAGGTCCCGCAGCCCGTGTTTATTCCAGTGAAGCAGAACTGTCTTCATCGGCTTTTCTCGCTGCCCACAAATCAACATTTGATGCCTTCCGTAAAGAACGCGATGCCTGGCTGGAAAAGCAGAAACGCAGCTCCAAAAAACCTCTTTACGTTACCTTTGATGACGGACCGAATAAATACACCGCCTCCATTTTAAATCAGCTGAAAAAAGAAGATGCCAAAGCGACGTTTTTCGTTCTTTCCGGAAATGCCAAACGGTATCCGGATCTGATCCGGCGGATGCAGAAAGAAGGGCATGAAGTTGCCTGCCACGGAGTGACACACCAGTTAAAAGTCTTTTATGCGTCACCGAAAATGGCGCTCCAGGAAATGAATACGTGTGCAGCAGCCGTAAAGAGTATTACCGGTGAAAAGCCGGTGCTCGTACGTTCGCCATACGGCAGTAAACCGTATTTAACGCCGCGTTTCTCCCAGGCTCTCCACGGCGCAGGCTACCGGATCTGGGATTGGAACGTGGACACGCGTGACTGGGCATCAAAGTCTCCTCAGGAAGTATGGACACGGACCGCTTCAGCATTAAAGAAAGCCGAGGCCCGCGGAGAGAAGCCAGTTGTTCTGATGCATGACAACTCTATTACCGTACAGTCCCTGCCACGGCTTCTCACGACGTGGGAGAAAGCCGGATACAGGATGGATCCGCTGGATGCCTCCATGAAACCGTACTTCTTCTGGGACTACCGCTGACACTCTATTTTCCCTATAACAAAGGAGAAAGCATGCTTAGAAGCTGCTTTCTCCTTTTCTGTGAATTGTCCTTTCTGCTTTCTTCAGCCGGAAGAGCGGGGGCCGGAACAGACATATGATTTACTGTATTTTTCTCCATTTCTCGAGCTGATCCCACCCTGCGCCGGCGGACAGCTGCGATTCTGCAAGCTGAATGCCTTCGTCTACCGTCGGCCGGTGACCGAAAAGAAAATAGCGGACGCCTGTATTGTATACCGTCAGCGCATGCGCATCGGGGTGTCCATTTCCCCGTAGTACGCCTTCAATCAATTCTGTCTGCTCCGGCAGGGTGAGCGTTTCGAGTTCTTTGTTTCTCCGGATACCGATGCCGGTGTCGTCCGGGTTCAGATCAAAGCTGATCGTCTCCTCCTGCGTCACATGATACAAAAAGCTTTTCCGGTGCGCCGGCAGATCTTCGGACCCCTCTGCCCCCTGCACCATATACATATGATCAAAACCAAGACGCCGCAGCAGCTCCGAGTTCGTATCCACGACGGTCCGGTGAAAAATACCGACCATAATGGAGCGGGCACCTGCCGGACTGAGCATTTTTTCAATCGTATTCAGGAATGTCCGCACACCGATCAGCTCACGCACCCGGCGGATCCGTTGAAGCGGCGGACAGAGTTTCTCCGTATCGCCAAAGCCGATGCCCGCTTCTTCCAGGGAGCGGCCGATCTGCTCCGGCGGGGCACCGGTATCAATACCGATATCCGATACGATATGCTTGAGCGGCACCGCATACTTCGGCGGCAGCGCCTCTCCGGAATGAAGATAGACCGGAATGCCTTCCGCTGCAAGAAGCAGCGCCGATGGAATCGTCTGCGCGAACATGTTCCGGCCGGTATACGGTCCGCCGAAATCGATCATCCGCGCCTGTACCTCCTCTATCACCGGGATATGCGTCGTGTGCTCCCGAAGGACCTCCGCAAACGCCACCGCCTCGTCCGGCGACTCCTCTTTCAGCCTCTCTGCCACCAGAAGCGCTGCCGTCTGCGCATCATCCGCCTCCCCGCTGCAGATCATCTCTGCTGCTCGGCGGGCATCCTCATAGCTCAAATCCTGCGCCCGCTTTTTGCCGCGGGCCACCTGCTTAATAAACTCCTGCATTGTGTACCTTCCTTTCCTGTACCCTTTATGTATACGAAGCCTTTCCGGCGGGGATAAACCTATCCCTCCATCCTGTGAAAGCGTCACGGCCTGAGAAAACACCGGCTGACGATTATCAGCTGCTACATGGACCGCCGGAGCGGCTTATTGCAGCTCTTCTGCCAATTGTATCAAATATGTTCGTTTTAACGGCGGCGTACAGCCATTTTCCTCGGAATTCTGCGTATGTTTATCCACCACTTTTTGAACAAATAAGCGCATCTGCATTATTTTCCAGACTAAATGAAGCAGGACCGGGGAATACGGGGGATGGAGGTGGTACGATGAAAGCAGTACAGATTCATTCTTTCGGTGGCCCGGAAGTGCTCTCGTATGAAGACGTGAACACCCCGGAACCCGGCGAAAAAGAAGTGCTCGTAAAGGTGCACGCAGCCGGCATTAATTATGCCGACACGATGCGCCGGCAGAACAACTATGTGCTCGATACGCCGCTGCCATTTATTCCAGGGTCGGAAATTGCCGGTGAAATTGTGGAAGCAGGACGTCTCGTCGATCCAGCTTTCTCCAAAGGACGCCGGGTCACGGCGCTGATCGGCGACAGCGGCTATGCAGAATACGCTGCCGTCCATGAGCGTTCGCTGATTCCGATTCCCGACCCGCTCTCCTATCAGCAGGCGGCTGCCCTTCCTCTGCAGGGATTAAGCGCCTATCACATTTTAAAAACGATGGGACGGCTGCAGGAAGGCGAATCGGTTCTCATCCACGCAGCAGCCGGCGGTGTCGGCACACTTGCCGTTCAGCTGGCGCGCTACTTCGGCGCCGGAAAAATCATCGCTGCAGCAAGCACAGAAGAAAAGCGTGCTCTTGCAGAGAAGCTCGGTGCCGATGTCACGATCGATTACACACAGGAGGACTGGCCGGAGAAGGTGCTGGAAGCAACCGACGGCCGCGGCGCGGACGTTGCGATGGAAATGGCCGGCGGAAAACTCTTTCAGCAGACGCTCGACTGCCTCGCCCCGTTCGGACGTCTCGTCACTTACGGAGCAGCAAGCGGCGAACTGCCGGAGCTGAACACGTTTCACCTGCTGGAAAAGAACCAGTCCGTTATCGGCTTTTTCCTGCCGCAGATGATGGCAAAGCCCCAGTTATTTGAATACAGCCTGAGAGAGCTCGTCACCTTGGCAGCAGAGGACAGACTCCAGTTGCATATCGGCGGTGTCTATCCGTTGAAGGATGCAGCCAGTGTGCATCGGGACATGGTAGACCGGAAGACGAGCGGGAAGCTGATTCTCGAGCCGTAGCCGGCCGGATTAAATCATCCAGCGCCCCGTGAAAAAAGTCCTTTTCCATGGCGGTAACGGATATCTTTCTGTTCCCGGTTGGCCTATTTGGAAAAAAAAGGTTTTTAATAATATCGATGTATGGTATGCTCCCCCTGAGTCCAGGGGGAGTTTTTTACGTAAAGATATATAAAAGGAGTTGGGCTCTATGACTACTATTGGAATTTTCGGCTATGTGATGATCGTGGGAGTAATTCTGCTGCTTCTCGTTATCTGGAGGCTGACTCGAAAAAAGTAAGGAGGAATCCGCTGTGCGTTTGCTGCTGGAAATGCTCCGGATCCTGCTGCTCCTCGTCCTGAGCGGCGGGGTGGCCTGGGCCATGTTATCGTTATTTATTCCGACGGAGGCCGATCCTCTCGCCGGCCTGTCTGTCAGCGTGGGCGTGCTGATCGGCTTTTTCGTGCTGTACCGGAACAAGCTGCAGTTTTCCGGCTGGTATGAAGGCGCAGAGAGAAAGCCGCTTTCGAAAAACGTGTCGTCGATTCTCGTGATGACGGCGCTTCTGCTCGTTTTTCTGCCAGTCGTTTTCTTTTGACGACGCGGCGCGGGCCGTTCGTGACAGTGCCTGCCCCCTGTGATACGATAGAACAAATGTACGCAGGGAGGGATTTACTGTATGGATGATTTGGCGCAGCTCACAGAAGCGAACCAGCAGTTCCGCGGGTACGGCCTCGTGCGGAGTGCACGGCTGGCCCAGACGAAAAAAGGCGACCCGTTTTATAACCTGACGATCGCCAGAGGAAAAACAGAGATTCCGGTGAAAGTGTGGAGTGACCATATTCACGGCCGGGAAGACGAAGTGAAGCAGATGCTCCAGGAAGGAAAAGTCATTTTCCTCGAGGGGGATACGTCGACGTATCAGGACCAGCTGCAGATGACGGCGCGGGCATTCCGCGCGGCAGAAGAAGACGAATATGATATTGCTGAATTTCTGGAGACACCGCCGGAACCGATTGAAGCACTCCAGGAAGAGTTGGAAGGGTATTTACAGCAGATCACCGACCCGCTGCTCGCTGAGATCGTGACGTCGATTTATGCGAAATACAAAAAGCCGTTTTCTACATATCCGGCAGCAACGAACAACCATCATTCCTTCGTCGGCGGACTGCTTTATCATACGGTATGCATGCTCCGTCTCGGCATGGATGTGTCCACACGCTACCCGGCGGTGAATAAAGATTTCATTATCGGCGGCATTACGCTGCACGATGCGTCCAAAGTGATGGAATATACGAGCCATATCGCTCCGGCCTACAGCGTGCCCGGCGAATTTATCGGCCACATTTCGATGTCGTCGATGCTCGTCGACCGGGAAGTCCAGCGTATTCTCGCCGGACGCGGGGAAAATGCGAAGCTGACCAAGCTGGAGCAGGAAGCCGTTTACCAGCTGCAGCACTGCATCCTCTCGCACCACGGCCGGATGGAGTGGGGATCGCCGGTCGAGCCGAAAACACTCGAGGCGCACATTATCCATCTGATCGACATGATCGACTCCCGGGTCAACATGGCCGAACGCGGGCTGGACGGCGCGCCGGAGGGCGAGTTCACGAAAGTCTTCCCACTTGGAAAACTGTATAAACCGATGAGCGGGGATGACTGATTCCCTTATAATGACCGGCCGTACGGAGATAAATATTTCCGCACGGCCGGTTTTCTCTGTCTTCCGGATAGAAATATCTGTAACTCCAGTTTCTCCTTTTTCGTCTGTACAAGTAAGAAAGGTCGTATCGACCATTGAAAAAAGGAGGCGTTTTGCATGAGCCATCTTAAAACAACTGCAGCCTGGAGCGGTTTTCTGTCAGCCACCCTCCTGCTTACGGCCTGCGGCGAAAACTCACCTGATGCCGAAAATACAGCGGATGCGGTGCCGGCGGAAGAAGAGCCGGACGACGTTTCCATGGAAGATGTAAACGAAGACGTGCCCGGCTCCACCCAGACGTTCGGCTGGAATTTGTTCGATCACCTTCTCCAGGAGGAGGAAAACCAGCTCCTCTCCCCCGCAAGCATCAGCACGGCACTGGCGATGACGATGGCGGGCGCGGATGGGGAGACGAAGCAGGAAATGACGGAAGTGCTTTCCCTGCACGGACTGGAGGACGAGGAAATCGACGCTTCCTTCCAGGCGCTGATAACCCTGCTGGAAGACACCGGTTCTGACGTGGAGCTTGCCATTGCCAACTCCATCTGGAAACGCGAAGACTATGGGTTTGACGACACCTTTATCGAAAAGATGGAGGAGGAATATCAGGCCCAGGTGGAACCGCTGACAGACGAGGAACCGATCAACGACTGGATCAGCGGGCAGACAAACGGCCTGATTGAGGATATGATTTCCGAGGTGCGGCCTCAGACGGTCATGTACCTGATCAACGCGGTTTATTTTCAAGGGGACTGGGCCGAGCCTTTTGAGGAAAGCCTGACAACCGAAGGCACGTTCACCACGTCCACCGGCAAAGAGGTCGACGCGATGATGATGCGCCGGGCGGAAAAAGAACCCGTCTTCCTGCACAGTGAAAACGACGCGTTCCAGGCAGTCTCCCTTCCCTACGGCGAAGAAGAGCGATGGTCAATGAACGTTATTCTTCCACATGAAGAGGAGGGCTCGCTGCAGAAAACCGTCGACGCCTTCCGTAACGAAGATCCGCTTACCTTCTCCGAAAAGGTCGGGAACTTCCGGCTCCCCCGCTTCCAGATGGAGGAGGAAACGACGCTGAACGAGCCGCTCATCGAACTCGGCATGCCGAAGGCGTTCAACAGCGCGGAAGCGGACTTCTCACGCATGGTGGAAGGCGGCGGTATCTTTATCAGCGAAGTGCTGCACAACACCTTCATTGACGTCGATGAAACCGGCACCGAAGCGGCGGCAGCAACGTCTGTTGCGATGGAAGAATCCGCACCCGGTTATGATTTCGACATGATCGTCGACCGTCCGTTTCTCTTTACGGTTCAGGACGAGGAAACCGGCGTGCTTTTGTTCGCCGGCTATGTAAATAAGCCGGAAGAAGGGTAAAGAATACTGCATAAAACGGGCCGGGAGCGACTGCTCCCGGCCCGCTTGTATGCGCCGTTACGGCTTTAGTACGAACTTGATACTCTCATCTTCTTTTTTATCGAACATGCGGTACGCCTCTGCTGCATCGTCGAGTTTCATCGGATGGGTAATGATGTCGGTCGGGTCAATCTGCTTGTTTTCGACCATCTTATACAGCGCCGGCATCATATGAATCACCGGAGCCTGCCCCATCGTAAGCGCCACGTTGCGCGTGAAGAAATCGCCGATCGGGAAGTTGTTTGCTTCGGTGCCGTAGACGCCGGTAATCTGGACAATTCCGAACTTACGCACAGCCTGGGAAGCCGTGATAATCGGGCTGATCGTACCGAACTGGTTGTCTCCCTCCGAGCCGAATTCTTCATTCGGCGGAACGGTGCCGTCCATGCCGACACAATCGATAACGACGCGTGCGCCGCCCTTTGTTTTCTCATGGAGAAGCTTGCCGATCTCCGGATTCTTATCGAAGTTGAACGTTTCCACATTGTTCGTGCGGCGGGCATGCTCGAGCCTATATTCATAATGGTCCACTGCAATGACCCGCTCCGCGCCTTTCATCCAGGCGAACTTCTGCGCCATCAGACCGATCGGGCCGCACCCTAATATCACGACTGTATCGCCGTAGGTGACACCGCTGTTCTCCACGCTCCAGAACGCTGTTGGAATGACGTCGGATAAGAAAAGGACACTTTCATCATCGAGCTCGCTGTTTTCCGGTACTTTAAACGACGTGAAGTCTGCATACGGCACGCGCAGGTACTCTGCCTGACCGCCGGGATGCATGCCGAAGTCTTCCGAGAATCCGAACAGTCCGCCCATTTCGGTGTGCGGGTTCGAGTTGTCGCACTGGCTTTCCATCTGATTCCTGCAGAAATGGCAGTCGCCGCAGCCGATGTTAAACGGAATGACGACGCGGTCGCCTTTTTTCAGTTCTTTGACTCCCTTGCCGACTTCCTCGACTATCCCCATCGGCTCGTGGCCAATAATGTAATCCTCGGGCGCCGGCACGCCGCCTTTGTATAAATGAAGGTCGGACCCGCAGATACCGGTCGCTGTAATTCTCACAATCATATCTGTATCTTCCTGAATGGACGGCGCCTTTACATCTTTCACCTGCATCGTGTCTTTCCCCTGATACGTTACCGCTCTCATCGTCTCATCCTTTCTAAAATAAGTAGGCTGTGTCCTTCTATTTACAGATTCAGGATGAATTAAACAAAAACGACATAAATTATACCTTTTTTCCTACGTCCATCGAAAACGAATACGGAGCCTGTTTGTCATACAAACGAACAGGCTTCCAGAACCGTTATGCGGTCCTGGAAGCCTGTTACGAAGCTATAAAATTTTACTGAGAAACTCCTGCGTCCGCTCGTTCTGCGGATTATCGAAGAGGTCGACCGGTTTACCTTCTTCCATAATAATTCCCTGGTCCATGAACAGGACACGGTCTCCCATTTCACGGGCAAAGCCCATCTCGTGGGTGACAACGACCATCGTCATCCCTTCGCGGGCGAGATCCTTCATAACTTCCAGCACGTCCCCGACGAGTTCGGGATCCAGCGCTGACGTCGGCTCATCAAAGAGCATCACTTTCGGATTCATGGCGAGGGCGCGGGCAATTGCGACACGCTGCTTCTGACCGCCGGAAAGACTTCCGGGGTAGACATCCGCCTTATCTCCAAGGCCGACTTTTTCAAGAAGTCCTTTCGCCCGGGCGTTCGCGTCCTCCTGAGAGATGCCGCTCACTTTCACCGGCCCGATCGTAATGTTTTCCATGACCGTTTTGTGCGGGAACAGGTTGAAGTGCTGAAACACCATGCCGACCTGCGCGCGAAGCTTATTGATGTCAGTTTTCGGGTCCATGAGACGGACGCCGTCGATTTCCACGTCGCCGTCCGTGATCTCTTCGAGCATATTCAGACAGCGGAGAAATGTACTTTTTCCGGATCCGGACGGGCCGATGACACAGACGACCTCCTTCTCCTCAACAAAGGCATCAATGCCTTTTAACACTTCGGTCGAGCCGAAGCTTTTATGAAGATCCATGACTTTAATCATTTATACATCCAACCTCCGTTCCACACGGCGGAGTATAACCATAGACGGCACGGTAATAATCAAGTAGCCGAGACAAAGCATGATATACGGTACAAACGGCTCCCCCGTGGTACTTACATACTGACGCATAATGTACGTCATTTCCCCAAGTGATATGACGGCGAATATGGACGTATCTTTCAAGCTGATAATAAACTGGTTGCCAAGCGGTGGGATCATGCGGCGGAACGCCTGCGGCCAGATGATGTAGCGCATCGTCTGCGTGGACGTCATACCGACAGAACGGCCGGCTTCCATCTGCCCTTTGTCCACGGATTCCACGCCGCCGCGCACGATCTCGGCGATGTAGGCGCCGGCGTTGATCGCAATGGCGATGATCCCGGCGGTTAACGCATCAAAGTTAATCCCGAAAAAGTCCGATACCGCAAAGTATAAAAACAACGCCTGCACGAGAATCGGCGTTCCGCGGACCAGCTCAATGTAAACGGTCGCAATTCCATAGATAATTTTATTTTTCGAAATCCGCATCAGGCCGACGAGGCTTCCGATAATGAAACCGAAAAAGAAGCCGGTGAAGGTGACGATCATCGTCAGCTGCATCCCCTGCCAGATAAACGGGATGGAGTTGACGTAGTGCGGACTTGAAACGAGTTCGTTTAATTTATCCCACATGTACTCTGCCTCCTCGGAAAAACACGTCCAGTGCAGCAGTTACGCCTGCACTGGACTGTGCCTGGTCACACATTATTCTCCCTGGCTCTCAATGACTTCCTCTGCCGTTTCCGACAGCTCGTCAACGTTTGGATCGTCCCCGAACCATTCATTATAGATTTCGGCATAGCCGCCGTCTTCCATCATTTCGTTCAGAGCATCGTTGACGTCCTCGACAAGTTCAGAGTCCTCCGGGAAGGCAATACCGTATTCTTCACCCTGCAGTACGTCACCGACGGCTTTGAGTTCGCCGACGCCCTCTGTATCAATGTAGTACAGGACGTTCGGTACGTCGTAGAGCACACCGTCCACACGTCCCGCGCCGACATCCTGATACGCACTGACGATATCCGGGAACGTCGTGATTTCAGCATCGGTGTTATCCTGAAGGTACGATTCACTCGTTGTCGCTGCACGCGTAGCAATGTTAAAGTCGTCTACATCGTCGATCGATTGGATCTCATCGTTATCTTCTGCGACAGCAAGCTGAAGCCCGGCAAGGTAGTATGGACGGGAAAACTGGAAGTTTTCAGCGCGCTCCGCTGTAATAGTCATACCGGCAATGCCGATATCATAGCGCCCGGTACCCATTCCGGAAACAATGCCGTCAAACTCTACTACTTCCAGCTCAATTTCGAAACCGACACGGTCAGCGATTTCATTGATGAGGTCAATATCGAACCCTTCCATTTCCCCTGTTTCCTCGTTTAAGTATTCAAATGGTACATAGCTGGAGTCGGTGGCCACCGTATAGGTCGGCGTATCTCCTTCGTCTCCCCCTCCGCATGCTGCGAGCAGTGCAGCAGCGGCAATTCCAGTACTCAGTCCTGCAGCTTTTTTCTTCATAATATGTACATCCCCCTCGATTCGAATGATTACGAATTTTACAAAAATAACGACCGTGAATAAACTGTAGCATAATCTCCCGTTCAATTCAATTTGATTGTCAAATAATCTCTCCGTACTGTGTGTTTCTTCCTACGTCGCCGGGATATAAACAAAAAGCTCCCGCCATGTGAGAGCGAAAGCTTTTCTTGAAATGATTTTTACGGGTACAGCGAGACGTTATCCTGGAGTTCCACGATCACCCAGCGGCCGTTTTCATAGCGCATGGAGCCCCTGAAACTGGCTGTGAAGTAGTCCTGATCCCGAAGTTCCGCCCTTACGGAAAAGCGGGCCTGGGTCGTTGTCTCGTACGTAATGTCCAATTCTTCAGTCGGGTACACGTTCTCGAACACGTAGCCGTCCTGGCGGATGATCTGGTTGATCAGCTCGTGGCTGAAATACGGCCGGAAATGGGAGCGGATCTGGGAAAAGTCGTCCAGGCGGTTCACATCGCCGATCAGCCGGGCATAGCTCTCCTTTTGCTCTGTGCTCAGCCGGTCCGGTGCAAATGTTCCCTGATGCACTTCCACCCGGGTCTCTCCAAAGAAAATCCAAGCTGTTTTCGTCTGCTGCCGCCAGAGGAATGGACGATTCAGTGTTTCCCCGAAAAACCGCAGCGGAATAAATGTCGTACCCCGCTCCACGCGGGCCGGTACATCGAGTGACACGCTTTCTCCGTTCACGCGTGCTGTCCGGCTGTTGATAGGCAATTCAATCGTCGTGTCCCGGTACTCGATGGTCACCGTGCGCGTCCCCTGGTCCCAGGTGATCTCCCCACCGCCGCCTTCCACAACAGCGCGAAGCGGCATCAGCACCCGCCCCTCCTCGATTTTTCCATTCTCAATAATGACGCGGTCCTCTTCTGCCTCAGCGGATGTAGTCCATCCAGCCACCCCGCAGAAAAGGACGATAAGTACAGCGAGCCAGTATTTCATTATCTTTTCCTCCCTTATCGATTGGCCTTCCTCCTAATTAGACGAAAACCATCCACAAAGGATCCGAAGAAATGGACATTTTCTTAGAAAATGAAACAAAGCACAGCCGGAAGGAATGCTTCCGTACTGTGCTTTGTTTCTATCGTGTAAGCACGATGACCGTTGTTCCATCGTATACTACCGAAGCGGTGCGGGAAGCCTGATCCCAGGACAGCGGCAGACGGAACGCCGCGCTGAACGTGCGGAGCGGAATAAACGTCACGCCGTTTTCCACGCGGGCTCCGACGTTTACCGGCACTGCCTGGCCGTTAATGCGCACATCCCCGCCTGTTACCGGAAGCACGACGGTTGTGCTCCCCCGGACGATCGTCACTTCCCGGGCAGACTGATTCCATGTAACATCACTGCCGCCGGCCTCCGCTACGGCCCGGAGCGGCAGCAGGGTACGCCCGTTCTCAATCTTTCCATTATCTACAACGATCTGCTCGGCTGCCGCTCCGCCTGCGGGAAGAAGCAGGCTGAAAAGCAGAAGCAGGATGGCCGTTCCTTTTACGGTTAACCTCACTGGACCGCCTCATTTCTTTTGTATCAGGAGTTGTCTTCCTCTTCGTCAATCACAACGACACTTTTCGTTTCATTGTCCCAATCGACCTCTGCATTCAATGCTTCACTCACAAAACGGAGCGGTACCATCGTACGGTTGCTTTCCAGAAGCGCTGGGACGTCCAGCGTTACCACCTGTCCATTTACGGTGACGGTCGTATCGCCAAGAACCAGACGGATCTCTGTATCTCCCCGCTCCACCGTCACGGCTTTTGTCTGTTGATCCCAGTCCACGTCTGCGCGCAGCGCCTCTGAAACAGCCCGGAGCGGCAGCAGTGTGCGGCCCTCTCTCACAACAGGAGGCACGTCGAACACTGGATGGCTTCCGTTGACGAATACTTTGGTCTGAGCGCTCCCCTGCTTCTTATCATACAGTTCCGCCAGCTTTTTGTAGCTTTCTTTATCACGGAGATCTGTCTGTACGAGCTCTTCCTGAACCTCATACGCACCGTCCACATCTCCCATCGTTTCCCGCTCTTCTCTTTCGCTGTTCAGGCGGTCTTTCCATTCCAGGCGCACGCGGTGGAATTCTGCCATGGAAACTTCTTTTGCTGCCTGCATTTCTTCACGGCGCTCCTGCTGAAGCTTAGCCCGCTCGCTTCGGTTTTCGCCTCTTTCACCGTCGTCATTATCGTTGTTGTCATCGTCGTTGTTGTTATCATCGTCATTGTTGTCATCATCATCATCATTGTTGTTATCGTTGTTGTTGTCATCATCATCATTATCATCGTTGTTGTTATCATCATCATTATCATTGTTGTTATCATCGTCGTTGTTGTCATCATCATTGTCATTGTTGTCATTGTTGTTATCGTCATCGTTGTCGTCATTATCATTGTCATCGTTGTTATCGTCATCCTGAGCCTGTGCCTGTTCCGGAAGGCCCGGACGCAGATCATCTGCAAGTGCCGCCCCACCAATTCCGACGACGAGAGCCGTTGCCATGGCGGATGCTAAAACACGCTGACTGAGTGAGAATTTTTTCATTACCTGATTCCTCCTTTGAGTGGTAATGGCAGCTGGCTGGCATAGGTGTCCCCACAGCCCCTGTAGCTTTGTGCCGCAGCGTTTCCACTGCTTTACCATTACCCTCACTTTATCACACCAAAGAAGGAATCAGGAGAGACGATCTTCGCTGAATCGTAAGTCTTTGTGCTCATTATAGACGAACAACAGAAAAAATAACGACCAATACAATATTCCGCCTGAAATATACGCTGCAAGATCCCAGGGGTCACGGACGCTGTGGGTGAGGTACAGCGGGGTAATCCCCTCCCAGAACACTCCTGCAGAAAACGTCAAAAGAACAATGCTTCTAAGCCGCGTGAACCACTTCCTGCCGAGAAACACCCAGCCCATCAGGCCCGTTCCTCCCGAAAGCAGAAATCCTGCCAGAACATCATTCATCCAGCTGCTGAAAAACACGTGGATGTCCGCCGGCTGAAGGATCAGCAGATTGACTGCCCAGAGAAAGAGACCGCCGGGGATTAGAGAAAGGACATAATAAGGATACCGAGAATCACCGCTCCAACGACGCCCCAGAAAGTAACCGTATGATCCGGCTCTTCTTTTCTTGGACGTTCCTCGATAATCGGGCGGTCCGGCTGTAAAGGGTAGCCGCAGTGCGGACACGTTTTTGCCCGCGTAGACACGCTCTCACGGCATTCCGGACATGGTGTAAGTGCCATATTCCCCCTCCTCTTTCTTTTCTATATGCTGTTTTGTTTACGCGCATCAAAAGGAAAAGTTTCACAACCTTCCCTCTTGCAAATACGAACAAATGTTTGTATAGTAAAAGAAAAGCACTTCAGGAGGTGTTCCCAATGGAAAAATATCTTCAGCGCGGCAACCTTTTATGGGAAGGGTCGCGGATGATGCTGCACGAGCATGTGGATGCGCTGGAGGCGCACTGGGCTTCGGAGGAGAAGGTGCCACCGCCGCGTCCGGATCAGGATGCGCTCGGCATGATGGGACAGGAGGCACTCCATGCGCTGCATTATGAAAAAGACGTGTATGTCACTTTCTGGGAAGATGGGTTTCATTACAAAGAGAAGGGCACAGTGGAAGGGATTAACGAACTGACAAAAGAACTCCGCTTTGCCGGCAGACGTATTCCGTTTGATCACCTGATCTGGGTGGAACCGGCAGAATAAACAAAAAAACACCCTGCAGACGAGGGCAGTCTGCAGGGTAATCCGAGTCATATCTTATTTTACTGGGAAATCTGTACGGTCTGTGTGCTGTTATCCCAATGAACGACCGCACCGAGAGATTCACCGACAAAGCGGAGCGGTACCATTGTACGTCCGTCCACAATATCCGCCGGCTGATCAAGCGTCACTGCAGATCCGTCTGCGTACGCGGTCTCTTCGCCGATAGAAAGTGCTACTTCGCTCCCGTCAAGGTTTCCGGTTGCTGTCTTCGTGCTGTTGTCCCACTGTACTGTCGCACCGAGCTCTTCAAAGATCGCGCGCATTGGTACAAGTGTGCGTCCGTCCGTTTTTACCGCTTCTTCATCCAGGTCCGAACCATTAATGTACACATCTACTGCTTCATAGGCCGGGGTGGATGCTGCTGCCACTTCCGGATTCTGCTCCTGTACAACGCGCTTGGCGCCGACATAGCGTGGAGACCAGTAAGAGTTGCTCAGACTCGCAATCGATACACCCTGGGAAGAGGATGAATGAATCATCTGATTGTTCCCGATGTAAATACCGTTATGCGTAATGCTGGATGTTGAACGGGATTCGCTGAAGAATACAAGGTCTCCCGGCTGCAGGTTGGAGCGGGAAACGTAATCGCCTACACCGTACTGCTGCTGTGCAGTACGCGGAAGGTCAACACCCGCTTTTGAGAATGCGTATCCTGTAAATCCGGAGCAGTCAAATCCGCTCGTGGAGGTCCCTCCCCACTGATACGGTGTCCCAAGCTGACTTTCTCCAGAAGAAATAATTTCATCCACGGTTCCTGCTGCTTCCACGTCTTCGGCTGCGATCGGTGCAAATGCAAATACACAAGCTGCTGTTAATACTCCCCACCACTTCATAAACTGTACATACCCCCATCTAAAAATTACGGCGACCTTTGTCTATCCGTGTCGTTTTTTCCACAATTGCTACTGTACCAGACACAATAACGCTTTGTGTTACAGGAACATAACAATCGGATTATTTCACCGTAATATTTGTTTAAATGAGGAGAAATCGGGAAACCCCCATCGTTCAGGCTTCATCGAGACGGCTCAGTACGTGATGCAGATCGTGAACGGCCCGGTGCAGCTTTTCTTTCTCTTCTTCCGGAAGACGGTCCAGCCGCTCTTCCACTACGCCCTCCATTCTTTTTTTCTGTGCTTCCAGCAGCTTTTCCCCTTCCGGAAGCAGTGCTGCCAGCATTATCCGCTGATCTTTCTCATCCCGGCGGCGGACGATCATTCCCTCCTGCTCCAGCTTCTGAATAAGCGGGGTGAAATTTGATTTTCGAAGTCCCAGCTTCGCCGCTGCCTCTGTCGTCGGAAGTTCTCCAGCATCTGCAATGACGTGAAGTATGTGAAGATGCATCGCATGAAGAGAATCGTGTTCGATGACACGCATACTTCCGAAGATCTTTTTGGAAAACAGCGGCAGGACGGACAAGAGCTCTTCTACAAGACGCTCGTTCTTGGTACCGCTCATTCTCTTCCTCCTTTCAGTTGACTTTCTTTCCTATTTCCACACATAATACATATAGTTATTATATCAGAACTATCTACGAAGGGGAGAGCGACATGGAGCCGATTATTTCCGTCCGGGGACTGACAAAAACGTACAAGCAGACGACCGCCGTGAACAACATTGATTTCGATGTGGACCAGGGGGAAATTTTCGGGTTTCTCGGGCCAAACGGTGCCGGAAAAAGTACGACGATCAATATGATCTGTACGATGCTCGCCCCGACCTCCGGCTCGATTACCATTAATGGATGGAATGCTGCAAAGCAGCGCGGAAAAGTCCGGGAAAGCATTGGGCTTATCTTTCAGGAAAATACGCTCGATGAAAAACTGACTGCACGAGAGAACCTTATGCTTCACTGCCGCTTTTACCGCGTACCAAAATCCCGGCGGGCAGCGCGGATTCGGGAAGTCCTGGAGATCGTTGATTTAACAGATAAAGAAAATCAGCGTGTCGATACCTTTTCCGGCGGCATGAAGCGCAGACTCGAAATCGCACGCGGCCTGCTCCACTATCCGAAGGTCCTTTTCCTCGATGAGCCGACTGTCGGACTTGACCCGCAGACGCGGGCCCACCTGTGGGAATACATTCTCCGTTTAAAAAAGAAAGAAAACATTACGATGTTTTTAACGACACACTACCTGGACGAAGCGGAGATAAGCGACCGTGTCGCGATCATGGATCAGGGGGAAATCATTGCCATCGATACGCCGGATGCGCTGAAAAGACAGCTCGGCGGAGACATCATTGAACTTTCCTCCACCGATAACGAGGCTGCCCGCCGGGAAGTCGAAGCAGCTGTGCCGGAAGCGGAAATCACCGTGGATGACGGCATACTCCGCATTAAAGTTGCCGACAGCGACAAGTTCGTCTCCACCATTCTAAAGTCATTGGACACTCCCGTCACCTCCCTGAATATCCGGCGTCCGACACTGAATGACGTGTTCCTTGCCTTTACCGGCAGAAAAATCAGCGAAGCTGCAGAGGACTAAGAAAGGAGAAGCCACAATGGAAGGTATTTATGCAATCTGGCAGCGCGATCTGCTCAAGTTTTTTCGGGATAAAGCCCGGCTTTTTGGTTCCTTTACGATGCCGATCTTGTTTCTCCTCATTTTCGGCGGCGGATTAAGCGGGACGATGGAAAGCATGATGGGCAGCATGGCCGGTGCCGGAGAAGGCTTTAACTACGTCGAATTTGTGTTTCCCGGAATTGTCGCGATGACGCTTCTCATGACATCGATCTTCTCCTCCCTGTCGATAATTGAGGATAAAGATTTCGGTTATATGAAAGAAATTCTCGTCTCCCCGATCTCCAGGGTGAGTATCGCCGTCGGCAAAATGCTCGGTGCGGCAACGGTTGCGACGATTCAGGGGATTATCCTCTTTCTGCTCATCCCGCTTCTCGGGCTTTCCTACAGCATCGTTTCGCTGCTGCAGGTGCTTCCGTTTATGTTTTTATTCGCCGCCGCTCTATCAGGTCTCGGCCTGCTCATCGCCAGTCTGATCCGCTCCACGCAGGGCTTTCAGATGATTGTCCAGGTACTTGTCATGCCGATGATTTTTCTTTCCGGCGCGCTGTTTCCGATCAACAATATGCCTGCCTGGATGGATATCATCGTCAAGCTAAATCCGGTGACGTACGGCGTGGATGTCATGAAAAAAATCATGATTGATGTCGACAGTCTTTCGCCGCAGGTACAGAATGCTATGGGACTGAACCTTGATGTGTTCGGCCGGCCGGTGACGATGATCGAAGAAATTTTGTTCATCGCCGGGTTTGCCGCCCTTCTCGTGCTTCTTGCCACATTCAGCTTCCGCCGGGCAAATGCATAGTATTTCCCGGGAAATAACCATCAGAAAGCCTTGGTAACGAAGTGAATGCTGCTGCAGCGATGTGTAAAGTACGCTTGATCTCTCCTCCCGGCAGCGAAAGCAGAGCTTTTCTGCTTTTGATGACCGAATGGAAACATGGTATAATTATCCAATAAAAGGAAGCGCCATTGTAGGGATATATTGAAACAGAGGTTGTGGATTCTCATTCCATTTTTAGTGGGCGTCATCATCGTTTTCGTATTTCACTTTCCGTTTTACTATCATTATTTGTTAATCGGCAGCGCCTTTCTAGCTTTATCCTTTATTGACGAAACCGAACGGAAGGCGGTAAAAATAGGGTATAAATTTTTCGGTTCTTTGTTTCTCGTGCTGGGTATCTTATATATCATTGCATGAGACCGCCGGAACAAAAATCTGCCCTCGTCATGTACAAACAAAACGCGTTCGACGATCCCAACCGGGTCATCGAACGCGTTTTTATGTGTTGAGGGCGGATCTGTCCAAGCCTTGTCTGCTTATGGTTTCATCGTGCGCCAGCTGCCGACATGGTGCACAGCATGGCCTGCAAACGCAGCGCTTGATCCGTTCTGTCCATGGAGCTTTTCAAGCTCCTGATTCATGTACGCCTCACCTTCTTCATAAAACGTGAGGTACGCTCCTTCTGCAGAGGCCATTGTTTCCACACCTGCAGTAATCGGCGTGCCGTGCTTTTCTCCGTATATAAGCTCCTGCCGGATCAGCTCGGTGATGACGTCTGCGCTGTCACGGTAGGACATGAGCGTTACGCCATCAGCCTTTGAAATGACCCACTCTGCCAGCACGCCGCGCCCCAGTTTGTTTTTATACGTAATTTCGTCAAACCAGAAAGGAAGGTCCATTTCCAGCGGGAGTGAAAGAGCCTCTGCGCCGGTCAGGGCGGCAAGCGTCATCTGCTGATAGGCAAGAACCGTTTTCGCCTGATTGGTTCTCCAGCCTTCGTATAAATAGGGCTCTACATCCAGGTGGATACCGGCAAAACGGGCTGCTCCCTCATGATTCTGCTGATACTGCGTCAGCCACGTGAGCATCACCTGAAGGTGCCTCTCTCCTTTTGGCGCTGCCCATTCGGGTGCTCCGTCCAGTGCGTACACGTCCATTCCGCGCTCTCCTGCTTCTTGAATAAACGAAGCGTAGGAAGAAGCCGGCACATCCCGGTTTACCTGAAGATGGATCTTCGTGACATCCCGGGATTCCAGAAAGTCAAGAACTGCCTCCTTTTCCGTATGGATCTGCCATGTATCCCAGAACCATGTTGCCCGGTCGTGTGTCATCGGTTCCTCCACCGCCCCTGCTGCACCGGTCCCGGCAAATAAAACAACGAGAGCCATCAGCATAATACCTGCTTTTTTATACATAAAAACACCCCTCTCTGCCAGTCGAAGCCGGTAGAAAGCGGCTGTCGTTCCGGCGGCTTGACGACCATACACTGCGTCATGCAGTGAACAGGCTCAGAGCTTTGCGTCCTTCCCTTTCGGTGAAGTTTGCCTTTTTCAGAAGTCCTACGTTTCTCTTACTACTTTTAGTATACCCTGGAAATATTGCTTTGGTATATGTCTTACTATCTATTTAATTTCTATTTTTTTGAATCGCCAGCTGTTGGTCCGGACGGTCTCCACCGAAAGCGACAAATTCAACGGCGACAAGGTTCAGTTTTCCGTTCTTCATTTCTTCATAGAAGAGCACTTCCGGCTTCGTATGATCGTGTCCCGGCGTCATGGCATACTCCATGTTGATATAGTGGTACCCCATGTTCTCTACACACGGGGAGCCCAGCTCATAGCCATCATCCAGCGCCCGTTCAATCTGATGGTATTTGGCAGTGGCTGCTTTTGTTTCCGCAAGCATTTTGTTCACGTCACTTCCAAACGATCCGGCAGCGGCAGTTCCCATCGAAGCAGCAAGCAGCAGAATGGCAAGCATTACGGTAATCCACGATTTGGACGATCCCATCGCTCTGCTCCTTCCGGCCTGAAAGCCGATTGTCCCCCGGCGGTGAAAAAAACGCGGCATTCTCTTTCTTCAGTATAATTGAATCGGCCACTCCCCGGCATAAAAAGCGAGATTTCCCCATACGAAAACCACTATTTTGCATAGTAGATATCCGTTTCAGCCAGCATTTGTCGAGATACTGCGTTTAAATGTGAACTCCACCGGGAAGAAACAAGTATTCCCTATACTGTATAAGTTTCCGGAAGGAGAGCGGCTGCTCTTCTTCCGCTTCTGCTTCCCAAATCTTTTTCACCTTGAGGAGGTGCGCTTATTTTATTGAACCTACTCCCGCCGTCCGTGAAGAAATATTTTCTCATGACGCGGCGGGAGCGTAAGTATGAAATGCAGTCAACGCTCTGGTATATGCCGCTGTTCTACATTCTATTGTCGTCGTTTATGGCAGGGACAACCCTTTTTCTCGATTTGTATTACGATCCGTCGCTGTATGTACCAGATGTCATCAGCATCAGCGCCAATGCGACACAGATGCTCGTCAGCACGCTCATCGGCGGTATTCTCACACTGAGCGCTTTCACGCTGAACTCGCTTCTCGTCGTTCTGACGACATTCAGTGCGCAGTTTTCGCCGCGGATGCTGTTGAATTTCGTCTCCGACCGGCGGACACAGCACGCACTCGGTGTCTTTAACGGCAACTTTGTATACGTCCTTTTCGTCTTTCTCTTTATCGGCAGTACACAGCACGAACAGTTCGTATTTGTCCCTCTGTTTACAATCGGACTCGCCTTTTCTTCGGCGATGACGTTTGTGTACTTTATCAACCACGCTACAACCTGGATGCAGGTGCACAACATTACGGATACGATGAAAGAGAATTCCCGGCATTTAGTTAAAAACACGCTGGGAAAAGAGCTGGAAATTTACCGAACAGAAGAGCCGGGCGATTTAATGAAAGAGCATCAGCGGGATCGCCGTTTTCTCACGACCAGTTCCAATGGATACCTGCAGCTGGTCGACTACCGCGCGATGATTGAGGAAGCGCGCCGGGATGATGTGATCGTCCGCTTCCACGCACAGATGGGAAACTTCGTTCTGAAGGGCAACCGCCTCCTGAGTGTATGGGGGCCTGGTTCTGCTGATGTGGACCTGGAAAAGTACCGGAAGATGATTAAAATCGGTCATAAAGAGATGGAGCTGCAGGATATTCAGCTCGGGATGCATAAACTGGCAGAACTTGCGGTGAAAGCGATCGGCAATAACGATCCGAAAACGGCGATCAACACCGTCCACCAGATGGGGGAGCTGATGATCAGCGTCACCGACTACATCACGTTTACTCCTTATTTAAATGATAAAAGCAAGCAGGTGCGGATCATCCTCTTCTCAGAAACGTTCGAGTCGTATCTCTACAAAGGCTTCGGTTTTATCCGCTATTATGCAAGGAAGGACCACCTTCTTATGACGGAGCTGATTAAGACGATCAGTAAAATCGCCGAATCCCTTCATGAGAGCAAGCATTCCATGCTCTGGGATTTCTGTGCAGATATCTTCGTCCACTTAGAGGCGGAAGATATTTATAAACTGGACCGCACGTTTCTGCTGAAAGCAATGCAGCATCTGGCCGAAGTGACCGGCGAAATCGACGACTACGACCGGATCGAAGCAGCTTTTCTGCAGAAAGCACGCGGTGCAGAGCTTCGTGCCTGACAAAAAGGACTGCCCCCGGCATGGGGCAGTCCTTTTCTTTATGATTTTTACAGACTCCCCGGTTCGGAAGCAGCAGCCCGGTCTTCCATCGTCTGGGCCGGCTGCTGACGCTGCAGCAGGACGGCTGCACCGATAAACACGAGCGCCCCCGCATCGATGAGTATGTTTGCGTTAATGAGCATGACCGCAGCACTAAGCAGTAGAATGCGGATCACCGGACCGGCAGGACGCTTAAAGAACCATCCCTGCACCGCAGCTGCAAGCAGGTAGATACCGACAGATGCGGTAGCAGCAGCGGCAGCAATGCCGAGGCCGTCCCCCATCATGAGAAGCTGGGGACTGTACATGAACATGAACGGAACAATATAGGCGGCGATCCCGAGCCGGAAGGCGGTAAATCCGGTTTTAAACGGATCGGTGCCCGCCACCCCGGCCGCTGCATACGCAGCCAGCGCGACCGGCGGCGTAATGGCTGACATGACCGCAAAGTAGAACACGAACATGTGGGCAAGCAGCGGCTCAATGCCGATGTTAATCAGCCCGGGCGCCACGACACTTGCCGCAACCGCGTAGGCTGCCGTGGTCGGCATACCCATTCCGAGAAGAATGGCGATAAACATTGCGAACAACAGCGCAAGAAACTGGTTCGCATCCGCAATGCCAAGAAGCATGGAGCTGAACCGCATGCCGACACCGGTCAGGGCAATTACCCCGACGATGATTCCGGCTGTCGCACAGACCGCGAGCAGCTGAATGGTATTCCGCATTCCGAGTACAATGGCATCAACGGTCCGCTTCAGCCCCATCTGGTGTCCCGGGTGCATCCAGCTGACGACGAGACATGCGAGAATCGCCACCGTTCCGGAGCGGATAACGGAGAAGCCCATCAGAAGAGACGTAATCAGCAGCACGATCGGAATGAACAAGTAAGCCTTCTTAAATACATTGTTCAGCGGCGGCAGCTCTTTACGCGGCAGGCCGCGCATACCTTTTTTGAGCGCCTGGAAATCGACCATGAAATAGACGGACAAGAAGTAGAGAAGCGCCGGAATCGTCGCTGCAATGATGATATCTGCATAAGCAATGCCGGTAATTTCCGCCATAATGAACGCGCCGGCACCCATTATTGGAATCATAATCTGTCCGCCGGCAGACGCCGTCGCTTCGGTAGCCGCAGCAAACCGGGCCGGATAACCGACGCGTCGCATCAGTGGAATCGTCAGAGACCCGGTTGCCACCGCATTTCCGGCAGATGTACCGTTCATCATCCCCATCAGACCGCTGGAAATGACCGACACTTTGGCCGGTCCGCCGCGCATTCCGCCGGCAAGCGAGAAGGAGAAGTCAATAAAATATTTGCCGACACCCGACATCTGTAGAAAGGCGCCGAACAGAATGAACAGCAGGATGTATTTGGAAGAGACGTCGAGCGTCACGCCAAACACGCCGTCCACACCAAAAATATACGTAATGAAACGCTCAAAACCGTAACCGTTATGATACAGAAGCCCGGGAAGGTACGGGCCCGCAAAGGCGTAAAGAACAAAGATACCGGCAAGAATCGGAAGCGTCCATCCGCTTGTCCGCCGGGTGATTTCCAGGACGACGATCATGCCGGCCGTCGCCATAATGACATCCCAGCGCTCCGGCATGACACCGGCGCGGAAGAGAAGCGATGACAGATTGACCGCAATGTAAATCGTCACGCCGATGATGGCTGCAATCAGCACCCAGTCCACAATACTGACGCGGTCTCCGCTCTTTTTGCTCCCTTTAAACAGCATCAGTCCCAGTGTGGCACCAATCGCCAGGTGAATACTGCGGAAAATCCATGGTTCCAGCGGATAAAAATTCAGGACGAATAAATGAAAAAGCGCACCAGCCACCGCAATAATGATGAAAGCATAGTAAGTAACGCCGCGCAGTTCACGGGCATTTCCCACCGCTTCTTCGGCTGCCTCCTGCTCTTTTTCATTCTGCTTTTCTGTATACTCCGCCATGCGGTTCCCTCCTTCGCTCAATGAATATGACGGGCGTGGACCGGCTGTGCCGGTCCATCCCCGCTGATGATGTTTTATCCCTGCAGATCCTCTGGAATGTCGATGCCTTCTTCTTCATAATAGCGGACCGCGCCCGGGTGAACCGGCACATCCGTATTATTCAAAATCGCATCCGGTACAGCTTCTTCTGCTGCGGAGTGGGTGTTCTGCAGCATCTCGTTGTTTTCGTGGTACGCTTTTACGAATTCATACACGAAGTCTTCATCCATGTCCTCGTGGACGATTCCAAAGTTGAACTGGGCAATCGTTTCGAGGTCCTCGTCCATCGTTGTGTACGTATCTGCCGGAATGGTGTACTCGTCAAAGAATGGATACTCCTCGAGCACCTGGTCACGCATGTCACCGTCAATACCGAAGAACGTGATATCTTCCTGTGTTTCTACTTCAGAAACCGCAGAAATCGGGATACCGGCCGCAAAGCCGATCGTATCCAGCTGGCCGTCCATCTGCTGGCTCGTCATGTCACTCGCGCCGGCCTGTACGTTTTCTGTATCCAGTTCAAGCAGATCGTGAATCATCGGCAGATACGTGCCGGACGTACCACCTGCTGGACCGACACCAACGCGTTCGCCGGCCATATCCTCGATGGATTCAACGCCGCTGCCTTCCAGCGACCACCAGTGAAACGGTGTATCATACATTGGGAAAACGACGCGCACATCATCGATTTCATTGCCTTCGGTCCACTCACCGCTTCCCGTATAGCCTTCGTATGCCGGGCCGGTTGTCACCATCCCGATATCCAGCTCGCCGCCGCTGACCAGCTGCATGTTATGCACCGGACCGCCGGTCACTTCCACGTTGGATGTAATATCCATTTCCTGCTCCAGAAGGGATGCCAGGCCGCCGCCGTAGATATAGTAGGTACCACCCTGGGACGCCGTTCCGATCGTGACACTGTCCGGCGCACCTGAGCCTCCGCCGTTGTTTCCGGCGTTGTCTCCCGCATTGTTCCCTTCTCCGCCGCCGTTTTCCCCGCCGGCAGCTTCATTTCCCCCGTCGCCGCAGGCGGCAAGCACCATCGGCACCGTAAGTGCAGCTGTGAAAAGACCCATTTTCTTCTTCATGTCATCTTCCTCCCTCGATAAAATCTGTAAGAACATGTGTCTTATCGTAGTGTAAAAGCGCTTTCAAAAGAAGCATTTGTTTTTATTGGTCTTTTTGTTCTTTTTGGTCACAGAGGGTTTCTTTCCGGCACGGCCTCGCGCGCGCTTTCAGCCGCCAGCCGCGGCGTGAAGCAGAGGTGGGCGCCGGAAATTCGGCGGCCGGTGGTCCGATGGGCTGGGAAGTTGGTCCGGTTCGGTACGGCACGTGTTCCGATTTGGTCAGAAGATGGTCCAATAGAATGCGCTTGGTCCGGGAGAAGACCACTCCTGGTCCGGTACAGAGCTGCGGTGGTCCGATAACGAGCCATGCTGGTCCGCGGGCGGCTGTTTCTGGTCCAGTGTTTTTCGAATGCCATCAAACCGACGCTTCCAGGCACCGTCATCTACGAAAACCTCCAGGAAAAGGAATACGAGAATCTGTATAGTGTACTCCCGGCCGAAAGAAACCCCCACGCCAGGCTTCTAACGGCAGCGAAGAAGCGCTATTAACAGAAAAGACGGTGAATGTAACAGCAGGTTGGAATCCTGCAGCCCTGGCCGTACGCAGTCTGGAAGAGTATTCGACTTTTATACGTTCTAATCCGGCCAAAAAAAAGACCGCAGCGCCTTTTTCCGGCTTCTGCGGTCTACCTGTCAGCTTCCTTCGTGCGGTCCTTGCTCTGCATAGGGACTTTCCGCAGCGGGAAGCGCTTCCATCACATCTTCATGGATAATGCCGCTGTATTTTTCGTAAAGCGGCTGCAGGGCGCGGCGCCACTGCGCTTTTTCCAGCTCGTTCTGGTCGTAAATATGCATGTGCTCCTGGTAGCGGAGCTGGTATAACGCCTGCTCGTTCAATGCGGCCGATTCCTCACGGAGCCAGGCTGTTGCCTCTTCGAGCGCTTCGTTTACCGCCTCCTGGTGTGCCGGCGGGAGGTCCTTCCAGAAGCTCGGATTCATAAGCACCGCATACCCGAGGTAGTTGTGGTCCGTCAGCGTAAGGAAATCCTGATGCCGGTAAAATCCTTTGGAATAAATGTTGGAGAGCGTATTCTCCGTTCCATCGATCTCTCCGCTCCCGAGCCGCTGATATACTTCGTTGAACGGATACGTTTCCGTTGTGCCGCCGATCCGCTCAAACGTTTCGTGAAGCACATCGCTCGGCATGACGCGGAAGCGGGAATCTACTGCGTCCTCCGGATAAATCACGAAGCTTCGATCCAGCGTAATCTGCTTAAACCCGTTATCCCAGAACACCATCCCTTTGAATCCGCGCTGCTCGATGCTGTGAAACAGCTCCCCGCCGAGTTCTCCCTCAAATGCCTCCTGAACTTCCGCCTCGTCTGAAAATAGATATGGCAGATCCCAGATGTACCAGTTCGGATCATGACGGGTGATTTCTGAAAACGCCGGTGCAATCATCTGCACCTCGTTTTCCTTCAGCGCATCAAATTCCTCCTGAGCATTGTAACGGACACCGTTCGGGTAAATCCGCACGTCGACCCAGCCATCCGTTTTTTCCTGCACGGCTTCGGCAAACCGCTCCGCTGCAAGGCCTTTCGGTGTATTTTCCGCAACGACGTGGGAAAAGTGAAGCACGTACGGCCGCTCCTCCTCCACCAGTTCCTCATCCTGGGCGGCGGGCTGCCCGGAAAACAAAAAACCGAAGCCGACATAAAACGCAGCCGCAAGACCGAGACAGACCATCCCGAAAAACGACACGAATAACTTCATGCTATGCGCCTCCCTGCCAGCGGTACTGCTGCACCGGCCGGCCGATCGTCCCGTAGTTCATCGTCATCGCAGCGGAGCCGGTTTCCTCAAGAAATTGGAGATAGCGGCGCACCGTCACCCGCGCCATGCCCACGTCCTCTGCAATCTCCTCTGTCGTCCGCGGTTCCTCATGCTGCTTGAGCACCGCCACGACATGATCCAGTGTCTTCCGGTGGAGCCCTTTCGGAAGCTGCTTTTCCACCGGCGGTGACTCTGCAAAGGCCGCCTGATCAATGTCCTCCTGCGAAAACGACGCCGCTCCCCGGAGCGTATCCGCCAGCTGCCGGTATTTTGTCAGCGCCTGCTGCAGCCGCTCAAACGTGAACGGCTTTAATATATAATCAACCGCACCGAGCCGGAGCAGCTTTTTAATCGTCTCCCCGTCATTCGCTGCCGTAATCGCAATAATATCCACATCCTCCTCTTCTTCACGAAGCCGCGTCAGCGTCTCCAGCCCGTTTTCCTGCGGCATGAAAATGTCGAGAAGAACGAGATCCGGATCCATGTCCCGGATCATCCGCCGGCCTTCGGTTCCATTGGCGGCAACGCCTGTTACCGTAAAGCCCGGCACTTTTTCAATAAACAGTTTGTTTACCTCCTGCACCATCGGATCATCTTCGATCAGAAGCACCCGTACCGTATCAGGATGAGACTGCGCTGTCATAGGATCCCTCCCTCGTCATTGGTATGGTCAGCACCATTTCGGTCCCTTCGTCCGGTGCAGAGTAGACGTCGATTTCCCCATTGATCCGGTGCAGAATCGTATGGATTAAATACATGCCGAGCCCGCGTCCTTCGGTTGATTTCGTCGACCATCCTTTGTCGAACAGATGCTGTTTGTCCGCCTCGCTCATGCCTGCGCCGTTATCGCTGATCTGAATCAGCAGGCTGTCGTTTTCCTCGTACATCGTGAAATGAATGCTGCAGTCGGTCTGCTCTGAGGGAAAGGCCTCCATGCTGTTCGTGAGCAGATTGCCGATGATGACGACGAGGTCATGCTCATCAACCCCTTCCGGATACGTGCGGAACGCCATGTCGTCATCCATATGCAGCTTCATATCCAGTTCACGGGCGCGCTGCATTTTCCCGATCAAAAGACCGGCGATGCTCTCATCCTGAATCCGTGACGTGATTCTGGAGAAGCGGTGGTCGTTTTCCCGCGTGACCTGAAAGATATAATCAAGCGCTGACTCCCCCCGCCCAAGCTGGATAAGCCCGGCGATTGTGTGGAGCTTATTGGAGGATTCGTGGTTCTGAACGCGGAGGGCGTCGACGTAATTCTGCACCCCCGTCAGCTGCCGGGCGAGCCGTGTCATATCCGTGCGGTCCTGGAAAATGGCCACCGCCCCGATCGTCCGCCCGTCCTGGGAGATCGGAATCCGGTTGCTGAAGATGGCGCGGCCCTGGACGTAAAATTCCTGTTCCATAATCGGAGCGTCCACGTCGAGCACTTCCGGAAGTCTTGTATCCGGGATCACGTCCTGAATCCGCTCTCCCACTGCCGCTCCCTGGATGTTCAGCATGCGGCGTGCGGCATCGTTCATAATCGTAATCGTCTGGTTCTGGTCGATCGCAATAACTCCTTCATGAATCGCATGGAAGGTGGCCGTGCGCTCCTTCAATGTTCGTGCCAGTTCATCCGGTTCCATCTGAAACGTCTGGCTTTTAATATGGTTGGCGAGCTGCCACGAGCCCCAGATGCCAAAGGCCAGCGCAAAACCGAGAAAAATGAGCAGCGGGTGGACCATCTCTCCGAGCATGCTGTACCACGGCGGATACTGGTTGCCGACGACCACGACCCCGATCTGACTGCGGTTTTCATCCACGACCGGCACGAACGCACGCACCGTCGTGCCGCTGTCTGCACGCGCTTCGGATAAGTAGACGTGCTCGTAGAAGGCCGGCTCCTCATCCCCGCCGGAAAACGCTGTTCCGATGCGCTCCGGCACCGGATGAGTGAGACGCGTGCCTTCCATATCGAGAAGAACGATATAGTCGTCTTCCTGCGTCGCCCGGATCCGCTCGGTCAGCTGCTGCAGCTCCTCCTGCGCCGACGGCTCATCCAGCTCCTGAACAAGTTCCATCTGGGCCGTCATCTGGGCGGTAAGCATCGTCCGCTGTCCGATATCATCCCGCTGATTGGAAAGAAGCAGACCGAGGAAGACCGTCATGCCGATCACAATGGACACGAGCACGACGCCGAGCGTCATCGATGTAATTTTCCACTTGATCGGCACGTTCCGCCGCTTCATCCTGCTTCCTCCCTCCGTGTTTACGCTTTCATCTGGTATACTATATCACACCTTTTCCGTCAAGGCGGGGTCTTCTGAAAACAGCATAAAAAAACCGGACGATCGCTGGAACCGCACTTAAGCGTTTCAACGAACGTCCGGTTTTTATTTGAGGCTTCGCCCAGCCTTACTGGAGCTGCATATCGGTAATACAGGTGCTGTCCCCTTCATTCGTCGGCAGGGCAGCTTCTGCTTGTTTTCCATCGTGTTCAATCGTGACGTCAAACGTTTCTCCGCGCGGGAGCCACAGATCGATAAACCCGTTGGCATAGGACGTCATCGTTTCTTCAATAACAACGTCTCCGTCAGCGTCTTTTACGAGTACATCAAATTCCTCTTCCACCAGCTCACCCTGACAACCTGTCAGGTTATGATCTTGTCATGGATGGGTTTCGTTGACAAATGGGGCAATGGATACGAAAAATTCATCCTCCGGCAGTTCGTGCTCCGTGGTGCCGCTGCTGTCCTGAACGGTCAGTGTTTCCGAAGAAATGCTCGCGGTCTCCGCTTCCGCTGTCTGCAGGCTGAACGCTTCCACGAGCTGCTTTATGTCGTCTGCTGAGCCGGCACTGTTTTCCTCCGTGGTGTTTCCGGAACATCCGGTAAGCACGAGCGCCGCAGCTGCAGAGATCAGTAAAAGAAACTGCTTCATGTATAATCCCTCCTGTCTGCTATTATACGATGTTTTTCACATTTGACTAGAAGGAAATAAATGAATTTTGTGACCAAATTTGAACGTTTACTGGATCCGGCCGTGCTCTTCTGAAGAAAATTCATTTTCTTCCGGCTCCGAGCGCAGCGGGCGGTGATCTTTTTTCTGTTCCAGCAGGAGGCGGCGCAGGTGGCGTTCGACTTTCCGTTTCAGCACTTCCGGTGCCAGCCGGTACTCCGTGCGGTAGCCGCGGGACTGGCAGCCGTAGCCGATGATGTGCGGCGTCGATTTCAGCTCGTAGGCATCCAGCGGCCACACTTCCATGCCCTGTTCCTTCATTTCAAACCGGACGCGCTGCAGCACTCCGCCGTTCTGCAGCTCCAGAAAGTCGAACCACTCCTCATAGACGTGACTGTATTTAAAACCCGCACGCGAAATCCGCTGCTTATCGCGCTCCAGTACTTTTTTCGTCCACAAAGCCGTGACGAACGTGGATACGAGCGTCAGCTCTTCCTCGGTTAAAATGGGATGCATCCGCACCGCCCCCTCCAGCTGATAAGAACATTTGTTCGATTTCAGCTTATCAGAAAAAAAGAGCGGCGGCAAGCACCGAATGCATGCGCCCGGATCGGGAGAAGCAGGAGAAACGGCAGAAAGTGCCGATAACCGATTGAATTTCGTCCAGAAGAAGACTGCTGGATGAAAGTATTAAAGGTCCGTCTGATCTTAAAAGAAAAGGAGCTGCTGTACATGGACCCGCTTCCTGCCTGTTCCTGCAGCCGCACGTGTTCCGGCGGAAGCCGAAGTGTGAAAGCACAGCCAGCGGCGGAGTCTTACTTCAGAGCCGGTTTGTCTCACAACGGACGCTGCCAGTCCAGCAACTGCCCCTTCCAGTCTAACAACGAGGCGTTCCATTCCCACTTCCCTGTTATTGTCTAACTTCCCCCGTCCATATTCCAACTTCGCCGCCCAATATTCCCGCAGTGCACCGGCAGAGTCCAACTTCTCCATGCCGCGGCAGGCGGTTGAAAGCACGAGCGGAGGAGAAGCACTGCCAACAGAAACAAAAAGACTGCGGCAGTATGTTCTTCCATACCACGCAGTCTTTTTTATCGTCTTTTTACTCTCCCGGCTTATTTCCGGTCTCTGCGGCTTCGGCATACGCGCCTTCTGCCAGCAGATCGGCAGCCAGTGCGTAAAGCGTTTCTTCCGTCACGTGCTCCATGGCAAAAAGGTGGACGTAGTCCCGGCGCTCCCCGTTTACGTAGAGCGATTCACAGGAGAGCGAGTATTTTTCTACTACTTCTGCACTCGGCCGGCGGAAGCGGATCGTTAAGGAAAGCGGCGTCCGCTCCACCCAGAGGTCCAGCTCCAGTTCGGCTGCTACTTCCCGGAGCGCGTTTTCGGCAAACGAGGCGACGGCTTCGGCGCGGACGGCTTTCTTCCGCTGCTCGTGGTGCGGTGTCTGGGCGAGGTGATCCCACAGATACATGGCGCTGAAGCTGTTGCGGGAGCCGGCGAACGTCGTATCCGGCGACCCGATATACATCGGGTCATCCGGCGGCAGAAGCTGGAATTTCGTCTTCGTCATAAATACGCCGCCTGGAAAAGGCGATCCGAGCCATTTATGGCCGCTCATGACGATCGAATGCACGTCCGGAATGCGGAAATCGAAGCGGGGAAACGGCTGTCCTTCCATCTCTCCCCGTTCCATCGCCTGTTCGACAAACGGCATGTACGCCGCGCCGAGCGCGCCGTCGACGTGAAACCAGAATCCGTTCCGGCGGGTGGAGTACAGCCGGCCGTCCCGTTCGTACTCTACATCCCGCTCATACATGCCGTTTTCCTTCAGTACCGGTACCAGCTCCTCGACAGCTTCCTCGACGCGGTCATACGCACCTTTAAACGTGGTGCCGTAATTGAAGCAGACAAAAATCGGATAACCCTTTTCCACGAAAAAGCGGACGAGCTTGACGAGCGACGGCAGGTGGACACTTCCATCCTCCTCGGACGGCACCTCTTTCGGCCAGCCGCTTTCATCGATGTACTGGCTGGAGTAGCCTGCCGGATAATCCTCCGGAAAGCGGAGCGGACACGGATAGTTCCTGCTTCCGACTTCGGAAAACGTGTCGAAGGCAAGCACCCGCATCGCTTTGACGATCGAATAGTGCGTATCCTGGGAGAAAAATGCGACCGGCTGATACGCATGCGGCGACTGCGGCGCTGCCTCCGCCTGCTCGTAGTTCATGCCGTCCTCCACGCGCGCCGGACGCCCTTCCCGGCTGGCTGCTTCCGCACGGCTTTCTGCGTGGGTATCGGAAAGGAGCGTTTTCCCTGCGAGGTAGTCGCGTGCGTTCCAGATACCGTACACATTTCCCTCTGTACTCCCCATAGAGAGCGTGTATCCCCAGTAGGACTCGCCGTCCGTTGGATCGTGCGGCGTTTTCGCATGCCACAGTTCTGCGAAGTAGTCGAGGACTGCTTCCTCCATTTTCTTCGTGTTCATCGTCATGCTGCCGCGCGTAAACGGGTCCCCCGCATTGTTTAAGTGCATCTGCAGAAACGAGAACAGCTCCGGCGAGGCTTCCAGCTTCTGATTCACCTGATAGCCGAGAAAGTGGCTGCTCCGTTCCTGCATCTCCGAAAGCATCTGTTCATATACCGCTTCCCGTTCACTCCGGCTGATGCCTTCTGCCGGCAGACCGAATGCCGGGGCGGCGCGTAAAGAATAGCTCATCGGGCAGGCTCCTCTCCAATTTTTTTCATCAATCCTTCAACGGCCTCTACATTCCCGCTCCGGCCCCGTGCCGGGAGTTCGGTCACGAGCAGGCGGATTCTGCGGCCGTCTTTATGATAAAACTCCGCTTCATAGGCAGGCTGCTGCACGCCGGAAAGCGACGCTTCGGTATAAGCTTCCGCCTCGGCATTTTTCTTCCAGTCGGTTAAAAACGCCTCGTAGCTCTTCATGAATTCGTCCGGCTCATAGCCGAGAACGTCGCGGATGGAATCAGTGACGTATTCAAAAACGCCCTGATCATCGTGACGGTACGAAAAATACTCCGTCACTTCCGGGTTTTCCCCGGTTTCCAGCACCATTTTCCGGCCGGACTGATTTACCTGCGCCGTCAGTTCACTCATCTGGGCAAGTACTTCCTGGTTGGACGCTTCGTTCTGCGCGGTCATCGTATGAATCGTTTCCGCCGCCGCAGCCATTTCCTCTGCTGCAGCCAGCTGATTCTGCGTCGTATCTGTGATCTCCGATGCGTAGCTGCTTGCTTTCTGGACATTGTCTGTCACCGCATCGATGCCGTCCTCCACGTCATGGACGAGATCAATCATCCCGGAAAACGTCGTTTCCGTTTTCCCGACAGAGGCTGCCACCTGCTGCATGTCGCTCCGGCTCATTTTCGTTTCGTCAACGGCCTGACCGACAACGCTGTCCACGTTTCCGATCAGTGTCGTAATCTGCCGGGTCGCACCGGTCACATTTTCAGAGAGCTTGCGGATCTCGTCGGCGACGACCGCAAATCCGCGTCCATGTTCACCGGCGCGCGCCGCTTCGATCGATGCATTCAGCGCCAGAAGGTTCGTCTGCTCAGCGATATCATTAATCGACTGGATCATCGTTTGAATCTCTGCTGTCGATTCTCCCGCACGGCCGACGGTGTCCGAAAGCCTGTCAACGGCCGTCATCACCTGCTGCACCTGGGCAGCGGTCGTTTCCATCGATGTTTTTCCTTCTCCGGCCATCTCCGTCAGCTGCTTCACCTCTGCCTGCACCCTGCCGCTCCGGTCGGCTGCCGACTTCATTTCCTCTGCAACGCCAGCTGTGCGGTCGGCGGCGGATTCTGCATCCTGTGTAAACGACTGCATGCTCTCGTTCAGTTCACCGACCGAGGCTGCCTGTTCCGCTGTTCTCAAGGAAGCTTCCTCCATAATTTTATGCACGTCCTGCGCGGAGCGGTTCGTTTCAATAACAAGACTCCCGGTGCTGTCGATCAGCGTATGTATGTAACCGGTTCCTGTCTCCTCGTTTCCTGGTGCTGGTTTCGTCTTGAGCCATCCCATCAACATGCGAACACTACCTTTCTGTATAAATCCTTTGGACTAAAGGAAAGTATAATAATTCCATTCTATTTTCCTTCAGTGTAGCGCATTTTGTTATGAAAATGTCGAATTAATGCGTTTTCGGAATAGTAAATTATTATCATGTCTGCTCATCGCAGTATGTAAGTCGAAAGGTTCAGGTATATTATGATGAAAACGGTTTTTAGAAGAAGAAGAGCGCTGCCGGTAGAGGGAGAGGGAAAAGTGGGCGGAGACGTACGGACAGAGCGGAAAAAACCGGTAGTAGATGGAACCATGGGTGAACTGCCGCATCCCCTGACACACCTGCTTGGATGAAGCCTCGAATTTTTAAATTTCTTCAACTATAAAAAAATCCAGCTGCTATCCTATACCGATAGCAGCCGGGCTTTCCTTCTTTATATACTGTTACACGAGCCAGAGCTCATCGGGGTTGCCGTACTTCTCAAAGATGGCATTACGTGCTTCGTCTGCCTGGCGGCGGATGCGTGCGGTATCGACATCGACGAGGCGTCCGTCTTTCTTCCGGGCCACGCCGTTGACGTAGACGCTGTCGACGTTGCCGGTATGCGCGCACTGAACGATCGTGCCGATCGGATCGTTCAGCGGGAACATGTTAAAGTCGCTCGTCCGCAGCAGCAGAAGATCCGCCTGCTTGCCCGGCGTCAGGCTGCCGACTTTATCTTCGAGCTTCAGCGCCCGCGCGCTCTCGATCGTTGCCATCTCCAGAATTTCCCTTGCGGAAATGTGCAGCGGTGGCCCCGGCATTTCGCCTTTCGCGAGGAGCTGTTCATTCACGCGGGAACGCTCTGCCTGCAGCGCGAACTTCATCTGCGCGAACATGTCGCCGCCGGTGGAGGTGACGACGTCTACGCCGAGTGCCGGAGTAACGCCGTTTTCCAGAGCCAGACCGGTCGCCGGGTAGCCGTGTCCCATCATCATTTCCACTTCCGGTGTCACAGAAATCGACCCGCCGAATTCTGCCAGGAGTTTCACTTCCTCCGGGCTGACAGCATTTGCGTGGACGAAGTTCAGGTCCCGGCCGAGCATGCCGGCGTTATGCAGCTTTTCAATAGAACGGTCGACGCTTCCCCACGTGCCGAAGCCGAGGTGCATGCTGCAGACCGCATCCAGTTCGCGTGCGAGACGAATTTCGTCCATCGACGTGTCCCAGGAGCAGAACTCCGGTCCTCGGATCGAGAGACCGAGCGTCAGAAGCTGATCTTTGGAGGAAAAATACTTCTGTGCAATGTAGCGTGCATCCTCTGTCGTATTCAGCTCGCTTTCCCGGTTCCAGAAATCGCCGTCGCCGGGACATCCGTGGCCGAAAACGGCGCGGATCCCGGATTCCTGCAGACCGCGGATCATTTCTTCGGAGTGTTCGCGGGACATCGTCATCGACCAGTCATACAGCGTCGTCACGCCGGCGTCGAGCGCTTCGAGTGCGCCGAGCAGGTTGCCGATATAGTCGTCCTGCGGCCGGCGCATGGAGCCGATGTTGCCGTAGTAAATGCTGCCGAGATACTTCTGCAGCGACCAGTCGGCGCCGGTGTTACGGATGACCGATTCCCACGTATGCCGGTGGCTGTCGACAAATCCAGGCATCAGAATGCGCTCGGAGGCGTCGATCACTTCCGCGTCGCCCGCCTCAATCGACGGGGCCACTTCCACAATTTTATCTCCTTCAATCAGCACATCCCCGCGCTTCATGTCTCCAATTTCTGCATCCATCGTAATGACGACGGCTCCTTTGAACAGCATCTTTGTCATGACAATCACTCCTTCTGTAATGTAGTGGAACTCAGTTCTCTTCCGCTCCCGGGAGCGCCTCCCGGGAAATACTTTTCCAGTACAGGTCGATCGTGTAGGACAGGCCGAGCTGCTCTTGGATCTCGCCGAGCACCCGCTGACGCCAATCCGCGAGTTCCTCTATCCCGACTCCGGCACCGGTGGTGACAGAGAGCTGAACTCTCTCGTAATCCAGCTTCATTTTGTCGAGACGAATGTGCGGGACAGCGAGAATCTGAATCATGTCGCGCACGCAGCTGCTGGAGACGGTGATGCGGTCGCCGGCGGTGTAGACGGGTTTGACCATGAGAACTTCGGCGCGTCCGACACCGAGACGGATGACGAGCCTCCGGAACCAGCTTCCGGCGAAGGCGCCTCCGGCAGTGTCGGGGAAAACGGGAATGACGTGCAGGTTTCGGGCGCGCTGTATTTTTGCTTTATCGATTTCTTTTGGTGTCTGAAATGATTCGATGGCGAGCCACTCGATGTCCTCCGGGAGGCCGAGGCGCTCCTGGATGAGCCGGATCATTCTGCGGGATGTTCCGAGAATGAGCAGCGATCCGGGCTGGTGTTCTGTCAGCCACGCCTGAACTTCCCGGCGGTGGCTGTCGGAAAAGAACGTGGCGCGCTTCGTCGCTGAAATGACAGCGGTTTCATTTTTTGCCGTGCGGCCGGCGGCCCGCTTTTTCTCATGGATAAGGAGGCCGTCGTCGATCAGCGCTTCAATATTATAGCGGCGCATCACTTCCGAGGCGGTGTGACTCTTTCCGGTTCCGCTTTTTCCATACAGCCCGTAAAGTTTCACGAAAGCCCCCTCTCCTGGAAAGCAGGCGCCCGCTTGTCGCGGAATGCCGTACACCCTTCGTGAAAGTCCTGCGGATCGGCATAGGCCCACGCTCCGGCTTCTTCCGGCTGGCGGAACGACGGCACGGCCTGCTTGACTGCCTGAACCGAGCCGGCCGATAAATGAACGATCCGGTCGGCTGCGGCAAGCACGGTGCTGTCGAGCTCTGCCCGGCTCGTCACCTGGTGAAGAAGTCCGAGCTGGTGGGCGGTTTCGTGGCCGTAGATCGTACTCATCAGCACGAGCTCTTTCAGCCGGGCGGGGCCGAGATGGTACAGGATCCGATCGGTAAATGCGGGGCCGAGACGGATACCGAGCCGTGCGACCGGAATACCCATTTTCGTATGCTCCGTGCCGATGCGGAGATCGAAGGCCAGAGAGAAGATAAAGCCGGCGCCGTATACCGGCCCGTCGATCGCGCCGATGACCGGAATCGGCATTTCCTCATACAGAGCGATCGTCTCTTCCATCACTTGAAACGCGTCGTTTGCTTCGTCATTTGTCATCGAGCAGAATTCCTTGATGTCAGACCCTGCGGTAAAGTTTCCGGGGACGCCGCGGACGATGAGGACACGGCTTTTGCCGCGCTTTTTCACTGCCCGGGCGACATTGCCGAGCTCCTGCCACATCTCCCGCGTCAGCGCATTTCTCGCTTCGGGGCGGTTGATCGTGACGACGGCAATTTTCGCCCCTTCCTGCAGGGTGATTTTTCCGTCCGGCACACGCCGGATCATAATACGCACAGCAGCTCCTCCTTTCTATGTCTCCACACTCAGTAGCCGCCGGTTTTCAAATCCGGGGCGATGGCAAGCGGGGCTTCCGTTGCTTCCTGCACTGCTTCCGGCGTCACGCCTTCGGCGGTTTCCACGAGGACAAGACCGTCCGTGGTGACATCGATGACACCCATGTCGGTAAGAATCCGGTTCACGACGCCGCGTCCGGTGAGCGGCAGCGTGCAGCTTTTCCGGATTTTCGGAGTGCCGTTCCGGCTTACGTGCTCCATGATAATGAGTACTTTCTGCGCGCCGTTGACTAAATCCATGGCGCCGCCCATTCCTTTCACCGCTTTTCCGGGAATCATCCAGTTGGCCAGATCGCCGGTTTCCGATACTTCCATCGCTCCGAGAATCGCGAGGTCAATATGGCCGCCGCGGATCATTGCAAACGACTCGGCGCTGTCGAACAGAGCCGCGCCCCGGGACATCGTAATCGTTTCTTTGCCGGCGTTGATAAGATCCGGATCCAGCTCGTCTTCCTCCGGGTACGGGCCGATGCCGAGCAGTCCATTTTCCGACTGCAGCACGACCGGTGTATCTGCTTCAAGGTAATTCGCGACAAGCGTCGGCATGCCGATGCCCAGGTTGACATAAAAGCCGTCTTCAATCTCCTGTCTGGCCCGGGCGGCAATCCGGTTTCGTACGTCCATCTGCTCCGCCTCCTCAGCGTCCAGCCGCGGTCGTCCGCCGCTCGATTCGTTTTTCAAATGTGCCCGGAAGAAGCGCCTGGACATAGATGCCGGGCGTATGGATCTCGTCCGGATCCAGCTGTCCGGCGTCGACGATCTCCTCCACTTCAGCGATCGTATAAGTGCCGGCCGCTGCCATGCCCGGGTTGAAGTTGCGTGCCGTGCGGCGGTAGACGAGGTTGCCCATCGTATCCGCCTTCCACGCTTTAATGATGCTGACGTCGGCGGTAAACGCTTCTTCCAGAACGTATTCCGTGTCCCCGAACCAGCGCGTCTCTTTCCCTTCCGCAATCGGCGTGCCTGTTCCGGCCTGAGTATAAAACGCCGGAATACCGGCGCCTCCTGCGCGGATTTTTTCAGCAAGCGATCCCTGCGGCACCAGCTCCACATCCAGCTCCCCCGAAATCATCTGCCGTTCGAATTCTTTGTTTCCGCCGACATACGAGCCGATCATTTTTTTAATCTGTCTGCGGTGCAGGAGCCGTCCCAGCCCCCAGTCATCGACCCCGCAGTTATTGGAAATGACCGTTAAATCCGTGACGCCGGATTCTGCCAGTGCGTGAATAATGTTCTCCGGAATACCGACGAGACCGAACCCGCCGGCCATGAGGACAGAGCCTGATTGAATACGGGACACCGCCTCCTCCGGCGACTGCAGTATTGGCTTCATAGGAACCTCCTTTGCGGATACCTGCGCTTAAACGAACCGGACGGTGTTTTCCTGACGGCCGAGATCGATCTTCCCGTCCGCGGTCCGGATCTCACAGGTGATCACGTCGCCTTCCTTCAAGTAGTTCGGATTGTCCTTCTGGCTTTCATTTAACATTTTCACCTTTTTATCGAGCTTTTCAAACGGATTCAGCAGGGCGTTCATTTCATCGGCCTGAAGCTTCAGCGCGACCCCGCCCGGCGTGCCGGTTAATAGAAGGTCCCCCGGCTGAAAGTCCATCATGCCGGACAGTTCCACGAGCGTCTCCTCCGGCTTGTACAAAAGCTGCGACGTATTTGCCTGCTGGCGCACTTCCCCGTTCACCTTCAGCGTCAGCTCCAGATCATGCACGAGCGGCGCCTCCTCCGGATCAATCAGGTACAATACCGGTCCGACCGGACAGAACGTGCGGAGGCTCTTTCCTTTGAACCACTGGTTTTCCGTAAACTGCAGGTCCCGCGACGACACGTCATTGCCGATAACAAAGCCGGCCACATAATGCTTCAGCGCTGCCTCTCCGTCCGCCACCGGCCCGGTCAGTGCCTTGTGAAACACCAGCCCGAGCTCGATTTCATAATCGAGAAGCTCGATCGACTTCGGACTCTCAATGTCATGCTCCGGCCCGGTGACCGAGCTCGGCGCCTTCGTGAAAATCATATTGAACGGCGGCCGCTTCGCATCCAGACCGCCTTCTTCCCGGTGCGCCGAATAGTTCGCCCCCTGACAGACAATCTGTCCCGGCAGCGTCACCGGACTGAGAAGCGTTACCTCCAGCTGTGAAAACGGCTGTGCATGTTCCCGCGCTTCTTCAGCACGCTGTTTTCCGTCTGCCGCTAAAAAGGCGGCGAGCGTTTCTTCCGAAGCCTGTACGGGGTAAATCTGCCCTCCGTCCAGTACTCCCCAGTGGATTCCTTCTTTTTCATAGCGAACAATGCCAATACCCATGCTCCTGCCTCCTTTATCGATTGCCGTTGCCGGCCAGTTCCTCTTTTTTACGTTCCAGTTCCGCAAAGTTTACGTAATTGCCGACGACCATATCGAGAAATTCCACGGTGCCGGTGTCGGTGATCGATCCTTCATCGTCC
The DNA here is from genome assembly GCF_002993335.1 of Alkalicoccus urumqiensis. Taxonomy (GTDB): domain Bacteria; phylum Bacillota; class Bacilli; order Bacillales; family Salisediminibacteriaceae; genus Alkalicoccus; species Alkalicoccus urumqiensis. The sequence goes on from NZ_PVNS01000001.1 coordinate 315,232, forward strand.
ATTTTCTGATGCACGGCGCCGATGAAGACTTCATTTCCCGGGAGCACTTTCGCTGCCATACCGGGTGCTGCGAGAATCTGGCGCAGATGCACCTGACAGCGCACCGTGCCGAGAAATCCCGGGCTTGCCCCTGCAATGAGCACCGGCTTGCCGGTCATGACTTTGTCGACGCGCGAACACCAGTCGAGTGCGTTTTTCAGCATGCCCGGCACGGAATGGTTGTACTCCGGCGTGACGATGAGAATACCGTCCGCTTCACGGATCTCTTTTTTAAACTGCTGCACCACTTCCGGCGGGTTCTCTTCGTCGTCCTGATCAAAATGAGGCAGCGACGCAATGTCTTTGATGTCAATATCCAGCTGATCCCGGTAGCGCTCCTGCATGAACAGGGCGATCCGGTGGTTGTAGGAATCCTCACGTTTACTGCCGACGAGCGCTGCGATTTTCATGATGTTTTTCCTCCTGTGATTTTGGTATAAAACTGATTTATTTCTTCTGCAAGAGCTTCCGGCTTCTCCACCATAATGAAGTGGCCGCAGCCCGGGATGGTCGTCGATGGTACGCCGAGTGCCTCCTGTGCTCCCGGCGGAAGGAGCCGGTCTTCCTCTCCGTAAACCGCGCGGACCGGGACCCGGAGCTTCTCCAGTGCTTCCCTGCCTCCCCGGTATTCACTGCAGGCGGCGAAATCGGCGTACTGCTGCGGAGTGTCGACGAGCGTCAGCGCCTCTTTTTCCTCTGCCAGCACGTCCGGATCGAGCTTATCGCTGTACGAAGCGTAGAACAATCCGTCCGGATATGTGCCGCCCCGGAGTTTGTCGAGCACTTTTTCGTGCACCGGAAGTTCCGTGTGGCTTGCAGCGAGCAGAACCCCGAGTACGCGGTCTGAACGGGCCGCTGTTTCCAGCGCAATCAGTCCGCCCATCGAATGCCCGGCGAGTACCGCCCCCTGCTCCGGAAGCCTTCCGGCAAGCCACGCTGCGTGTGACTCAATATCGGGCTCCGGCGGAATACCGGAACGGCCGGGCAGATCGACAAGCGCGTGCGGTGCACCGATATACGGCGTCGTTTTCCTCCACACATTGGAGGTTCCGCCTGCGCCGTGCAGGCATAAAAGGGGGATGGATGCATCAGTCATAGAATCACCTGCTTTCCTCTTCTTCGAGCAGCTGGACGACGGTTTCGAGCAGGTGTGTCATGGCGTGGTGGGCGGTATCTTCCTGTCCGCTGCACACCGCTTCCATGACGGCGCGGTGCATTTCGAGCGCCTGGGCGGTGCGGCCGGGGCTGTCGCGTTCCTGCTGCCGCCGGAGGGCTTTCATCGTTTTATAGCGGCTCTGGACGAGTCCGTACTGGAGCGTGCGCACGAGGCTTGCCATCAGCATGTTGTGCGAGGCGTCCAGAATGGCTTCGTGAAAATGGCCGTCCGCTTCGGCCCAGACCGTTTCGTCGTCTAAAGCATAGGTCAGTTTGTCGAATGCGTGCCGGATCGCCTCCACGTCTTCCGGCGTTGCGTTCCGTGCGGCGAGCTTCACGGCCGCAGGCTCCATTGCCATCCGTACTTCCGACAGCTGCAGAAGCACAGTCCGGTTGTCGTCGGCGCCGGCCGCCCAGCCGATGACGTCGGGGTCCCACCAGAGCCAGCTTTCCGGCTCACGCACGGCGGTGCCGGTCCGGGTGGAGGATTCGACGAGGCGCCTTGCGTGAAGGCCTTTGATCGCCTCCCGGACGACGGTCCGGCTCACGCCGCGCATTTCACTTAATGTTTCCACTTTCGGCAGTGTGCTCCCAGGCTCCCTCTCTCCGCACACGATTTCTCTTCCCAGCTCATGAAGCAGCTGGTCGCTTAAATTCCGCATAGCCATGTCAGCACTCCTCCATTCTCCACGTTTTTCCTGTTTCAGCATATCACGCGGAGCGTCTCCAGGCAGCCCGGCCCTTGTCAGACAAGCGCTTTTTCAAAGTCCACGCCCCAGAGAGAGAGGCATTCATCGGTGCTCCACACTTTCGGCTTCTGCGGGAATTCTTTGTGCCACGGGCGCGGGTCGAAAATGCCGAGCTCTTTAATGTACTTGTCCGCATCGGTGAACAGCTCAATCAGATTGCCTTCCGGATCATAGTGGTAGCAGGCGATGTTGTGGCCTGCCCCGTGGCGCGACGGCCCCCACTCCAGGTTCACCCCGTTCAACCGGAGGAAATCGAGCGTGGAGATAAGGTGCTGATAGTTGCGCATCTCCATCGCCAGGTGATGCATGCCTTTCGTTTCCGATGTGAAAAAGTTCAGTACGTGATGGTCGGTATTGCACGTCATGAAACCGAAGTAGTCTTCAATCCAGTCCGTATTGTGGAAACCGAGTTTTTTATAAAATTCGACTTCCTTTTTCGCGTCGGATACGCGGATCGACAGATGGCCGACTTTGTTCGGGAGAATGCCTTCTTTGTTAAAGCCGCGGTTTTCCCGCATCTCCATCGATGGATATAAATCAACGGCGTAGCCTTCCGGATCGGTGAACGTGAGAATATCCGGCGCTGCCGGGTCGCCGCCTTCGCGGACCGAAGCATCGATATCCAGTGTTTTCAGATGATCGATAATCTCGCTTAACGAATGCTCCGACACGTACTGAAAGCCGAAACGGCGGATGCCGGACTGATCGGACGGCGTAAGAATAATGTTATGATGGTCGGTCGAACTCGAAAAGTAAACGCTTCCATTTTTGTCCGTCTCTGTTTCCGTAAAACCGACGATCTCTGCATAGTACTGCTTCATCTTTTCCATATCCTGCACGTGAAAATCGACATAACCGAGCTTGAACACGTCGAGCACGATAACCGCCTCCTAAGAGAGAATTTTCTGACTTTAATTAATAATATTATATTATTTATCAACCGTCAACGGATTTCACTTATTTTTTGTAAGTGAATTGGTGCACAAGCCTGCGACCGGATCCGGAGTGAGCCTCTGTGTTGAGCAGATGGCTGCAGCGGTTTTCAGCTGCAGCAGTTGTTCAGCGGGATTTTCGACTATACGTTCACTTCAGTGAGGGGAATGTATCGTAACACCCGGTCCGACGTCCACAACGCAGGGGCCGACGTTCGTAACTCGGGTCCGGACGTGCACTTCGTTAAAAACGTACCACTTCTCCATCCAAAACATCCGTAACCAGGAAAAAAGGTCCGCTGCTCCCGAAAAATGTCCACTTCCTCAAAACCCAACCCCTCATCCACCGGCAGCTCCCCGCGCTGCCCCGCTGCCGGAACCACTCCGCCGTTCCGCACGAGGCCGGGTACTTTCGCGGAATGCGCTGGAAGAAAAAACCGGCCGCCACACCCAGGCGGCCCCTCTACTTCCGGACCGTGCCCCGTTCGCAAGCGGATGGCTGCGGCGGGAGAGGCCGCTGCCGGAACCGCGCCGTCGTTCCGTACGGACCGGGTGCGGCCACTGAATGCAGCAGAAAAAAACCAGGCAAAACCCGCCTGGTCTTAAAAGAATAGTGAAGTTTATTGAATGGTGTACCGTTTCCTGCCTGCACCTGCAGCCATGCAAACAGCGCCCGGCTGGAAGACAAGCTTCTGCCAGGCAGCATAGAAGTGCCCTATGACAAGAATGTACTGACTATGCATAAGAAGCGAATTTGTCTACAGTCTGAGCGGCCTCACTTAATTGTAAGGCCGCTGTTTTTATACAATAATTTTTAAAACATCTAAAAGAAATCCTGCAATATAAAAACCTAACAGTACGAGAAATGCCACAAAAAAAGAAGATAAAGGTTTTGGAAAACGTCTTTTAAAAAGAAAAAAAAGCATCCCTAAACAAATCCAGATCAATGTTAGAAAAAACATTTCACCTCTCCATTCTGTTCAAAAACTAATTACCAAAATTATACCATTTAATTTCATTCACCGGTACACTTCACCTCCATTTATTCCCCCACCATCAAAATCAATAAATACGAGAAGAAAAGACATGCTGCTTAAGGTGCTGTTTTTATCAAGCACTGTATTTTCTCTTCTAAATTAGTTCCGGCACTTCGAAGCGTGCGGCAGGGACGCCAGTGGGATTCGTTTTTTGCTTGAAGAAGCATGGCTCCGCCCGCGCTCTCAGCCGCTGACCGCGGCATGGATTTTCGCCTCGTTCCGATCCTCCCGGAGTCGACGGCCTCCGGGTTCGGCAGATAGAAAGAAAACGTTACATGGAACAGAACACTGAAATGCTGCAGCCCTTGGCATAGCTGCTCGAAAGAGCCTTTAGATTTTATACATTCTTACCCTATTAGTAAAAAACCGGCCGCTTGAGGCAGCGGCCGGTCTGAACTTCATGATTATGCGTTTACTTTTCCAGCGAGTGCGGTGATTCCTTGTTCGCGCTGCTTCTGTTCGTCCGGTTCGGCGAGGTCGTATTTTTTCAAAAGGTGGAACAGCTCGTTTAACTGCTCCTGATCCGGGGTTCCCTGCAGAATCGATTCGGCCTCCGCATACACAATTGCGGGCAGGTGCTCCTTCTGGGAATCGAGCTTTGCTTTCGTATCTTCGGGTGTGTGGTCAATCGGACAGCTGCTCATGGGTCGTTCCTCCTTTATTTGAATGCGGTGGGCATGGGAATAGACGTTGAATGATCCGCCGCGGATGAAGCCGACGGCTGTAATCTGCAGCTCCTCTGCCATACGGATGGCGAGGTCGGTCGGTGCGGACTTGGATAGTACGATGCCGACGCCGATTTTGGCTGCTTTGGTAAGTACCTCCGACGAGAGCCGTCCGCTGAAAACGAGCACTTTGTCGCGGACGGAAATGCCGTTTTCCAGGCAGTAGCCGTACAGCTTGTCGAGCGCATTGTGCCTGCCGATATCGGTCCGGCTGACTATCAGTTCATCCGGAGTGGCAAGCGCGGCATTGTGGACGCCGCCGGTCCCTTTAAACACGTGGCTCCCTGCCTGCATCTCACGCATCCGTCCGATGCACTGCTCCGGCGAAAGCGTCTGCCGCGTCATCGACGTTTTCGCCGTACGGGCGTCGTTTTGAAAATAAAACTGCCTGCCCTTGCCGCAGCACGAGCCGATGACACGCTTCGTGTAGTCCTGCTGATTCAGCTCGATCTCCTTAAAAAGCTCCACGTAGGCGAAGCCCTTCGATTCATCGAGAGTCAGTTTCCGGATTTCCTTCGGGAGGCGGATCACCCCTTCCGACGCCAGAAATCCGAGGACAAGCTCCCGCTGGTCAGCCGGCGTACAGACGAGCGTCGCAAACTCCTCTCCGTTCAGCATGACCGTCAGCGGCTCTTCCAGAACAATCTCATCCTCCACTTCCTCAAAACGGCCTTCGGTAAATCGTACGATGGTGCGAGGCCGGCTCATCCGCAGTTCATCCATACATCGTTCCCCCACTTCCTTTGATGTGCCCAGTATAAGCTTCCCTTTTCCTGACAATCAAGTATTTCTTCCTCCTGCGGGCAGTTGTGTCTAAATCTTGAACTTTTTTTCGGAAAGCTATTGTAAATGCTTACATATGCAGGTAAGATAAAAAAGGAAAAGTTGAACGAGGTGCCGTCTAAACACGGAGCAGCGACCCTGCCGCCGGTTCAGCCGCCCCCCGCGTTCCATTGTCTGCATACGTTGGTCATTCAGCAGCGAACCTGTTGGAAGCTAACCGTTGCACGGCCTCTGACCTGCCCGATTTGGCAGAAGACGGAGACCGCTGCAGCGGTTTTTTTGTGTCAGGAAGCTGCCACTACGAGGAGGAAGTACATATGAATGGGAAAACGAAAAACCGCTGGCTTATTGCACTCGCCGCTGTCGGCATTCACATCTCCATCGGCTCCGTCTACGCCTGGAGCGTGTTCACCAATCCGCTCGCCGAGCAGTTCAGCTGGAGTCTGAGCGCGATCTCGGCCGTCTTCAGTATCGCGATTGTGTTTCTCGGCCTGGCTGCCGCCTTTATGGGGCATTTCGTGGAGAAATACGGTCCGCGCATCTCCGGACTTGTGGCCGCCGGCTTTTTCGGAGCCGGCATGATCGGCTCCGGCCTGGCTGTCGACCTCGGTTCCATCTGGGGACTGTACCTGACGTACGGCGCCCTGGGAGGCATCGGCCTCGGCATCGGGTACATTACACCGGTATCAACGCTCGTGAAATGGTTCCCGGACCGACGCGGGCTTGCTACCGGACTCGCGATTATGGGATTCGGTTTTGCGGCGATGATCGCAAGCCCAGTGATGGCGTCGCTCATTAACAGCGTCGGCATAGCCGGCACGTTCTACACGCTCGGTGTCGTCTACCTCGTCGTCATGAGCCTGTCCGCGCTGTATCTCGAGCGCCCGCCGGAAGGCTACATGCCCGAATACCAGGACGGGGGCTCGAAAAAAGCCCGCGCGGATCTGTCGCAGCTGACCGCGAACGAAGCGGTCCGCACGCGCCGTTTCTGGTTTCTCTGGATCATGCTGTTCATCAACGTCACGTGCGGAATTGCGATTCTTGCCGTCGCTTCTCCGATGGCGCAGGAAATCGCCGGACTTTCGGCAGCGGCTGCTGCAACGATGGTCGGGATCATGGGCTTTTTCAACGGCGTCGGCCGTCTTGCCTGGGCGACGATCTCGGATTACATCGGACGGCCGAACGTGTATACCGCGTTTTTCGCTATTCAGATCGTGTCTTTCTTCGCGCTGCCGACGATTACCCACGCGATTTTGTTCCAGATCGTCGTTTTCCTCATCATTACGTGCTACGGCGGCGGATTCGCGTCGATTCCCGCATACATTGGGGACCTGTTCGGCACGAAGCAGCTCGGGGCGATCCACGGCTACATTCTCACGGCCTGGGCGGCTGCCGGACTTGTCGGACCAATTCTTGCGTCCGCTGTCCGGGAGGCGACCGAAAGCTATACGGCAACATTGTATATTTTCGGCGGTATGTTTATTGCCGCGCTCGTCGTCTCGATCCTTATCCGTTCGGACATTAAACGTCTGAAAGCGGAGCAGCCATCCGAAGCGGCTGCCAGTTAAGTTGACAATCCGGCCGTTCCGGCATAGGATTTACGTACAATGATATTTCTGCAGGATAAAGGATGTTTTCCATGAATAAGTATGAAGCAGAGTTCAGCAATCTCGTCCGGGCATTTCGAAAAAAGCATATGGGGAAAGGCCCGAGCCGGATCCAGACGACGTTCTGTAAAAACTGGGCAATCTGTGAGATGGAAGGCAACCTTTCGCCGGTGGAAAAATTCATTGCCAACAATGAAGACGGCCGCCAGATGCTCCGCGCCGCCCGTACCGAAATGGTGAAGCAGATGTACCACCAGCACCGGCCGGAGGAGATGGAAGCCTTTCTCGGCGCCTCGTTTGTCGATCTGTTTGTGGATATCGATATTGAACAGGACAAGGGCATGTCGATTTTTATCTTTGATGAAAACCTGGAAGAAAAATTCCGCACATAACAAGCACCCGGCTAGGTGCTCAGCAGCGATCCTGCTGGAGGCTCAGCCACCGCTTTGACCCGGCTGCCACGCGGCAGTACGGATTCATGGCGGTGGCTTTTTCTATTTTTAAAGGAGGAATCATCATGGGAAAGACACAGCATCCGGGACCGATGAAAAAAGATAAGAAGCCTGCACCGGAACACTGGGTGAGCCCGGTGCCGTTCGGGCTCGGCAAAGTCAAACCGAAACATATCCGCGACTCGTTTAAGACGATGTGGGAGAACCGGGATAACTTAAACTACGCGAAAAACATTATTACAAAGGGCGTCTGTGACGGCTGCGCGCTCGGTGTATCCGGTCTGTATGACCAGACGCTCACCGGACCGCACGTGTGCACGACCAGGTTTAATGTCCTGCGTCTGAACACCATGCCCGCCATCGATGAAGACGTGCTGCATCAGGATATCGATGAACTGCGTAAGTACTCGAGTACCGAGCTGCGCGGGCTCGGCCGTATCCCCTACCCGCTCATCCGCCGCCCCGGCGAACGGAAATTTTCCCGTCTCTCCTGGGATGAAGCGATGGATCAGATTGCCGGGAAAATGAAGGAGCTCGATCCGCAGCAGTATGCATTTTATATGACGTCCCGGGGCATTACGAACGAATCGTATTACGTCGGAGGAAAAGTCGCCCGTTTTCTGGAGACAAACAACGTCGATAACGCTTCCCGTATCTGCCACTCGCCGAGTAAAACAGCGATGAAGCGCTCGATCGGCGTCGGCGCCTCGACGGCCAACTATCAGGACTGGATCGGCACCGATGTCCTGCTGTTCTGGGGAAGCGTGGCCTCGAATTCGTCGCCGGTTTCCACGAAGTACATGCTGGAAGCAAAAAAACGCGGCACGAAAATTATCGTCGTGAACCCGTACAAAGAGCCGTCGATGGATGAATACTGGGTGCCTTCGGTACCGGAATCAGCGCTTTTCGGCACGAAAGTAGCGGATGATTTTTATCAGGTGAACATCGGCGGCGACATCGCCTTTATGCACGGCATTATGAAACACTGGTTTGATATGGAAGAGAACGAACACGGCTCTGCTGTGAACCACGCTTTTGTCGAAGAGCACGTGAACGGCTACGAGGAGCTGAAAGCGACGGTTATTTCCCAGTCCTGGGAGGAGATCGTGGAATCCTCCGGCATTTCCAGAGAACGAATCATCGAGCTTGCGGAACTGCTGGCACAGAGTAAGAACGCCGTTTTCGCCTGGGCGCTCGGTCTGACGATGCATACGTTTGCGACCGATAACATTTCCCAGGTGGCGAATCTGGCGCTGCTCCGCGGTTTTCTCGGCAGAAAGCATGCCGGTCTCATGCCGTTTAGAGGCCATTCTTCAGTGCAGGGAAGCGGCGAGATGGGGGCCGATCCATTTGTGCTTCCGGGCGGCGACTACAATGCGGCGAACAAAGAGCGTATCGAAAAGCTGTGGGGCTTTACACTGCCGGACTGGCAGGGGGATATCGTCGGGGTGAGCCTCGAAAACTGCATGCTGCCGGAGGATCACGAGCGGAAGCTGCGGATGTACTATATGTCCGGCGGAAATTTCCTCGAGACGATGCCGGATCCGGACTTCGTCGAGCAGGCGCTCGCGTCCCTCGATATCCGGGTGCATCAGGATATTATTCTGAATACGTCGACGCTTGTAGATGCGAAAGAGGCCGTGATCGTACTGCCGGCGAAAACGCGCTATGAGCAGGAGGGCGGCGGCACGTCGACATCCACTGAGCGCATGGTTTACTATTCTCCGGAGATTCCGGGGAACAAAAATAAGATTGCCGAAGCACGGGCGGAGTGGAAAATTTACATTGATCTCGCCAAGCGTGTGAAGCCGGACACGGCCCACCTGGTGGACTTTAAAAACGGGCAGGCCATCCGGGAGGAGATCGCGCAGGCGAATCCGAACTACGAAGGCGTGCAGCACTTGAAAAATCAGGGCGATGTCTTCCAGTGGGGCGGCGCGTGGCTGTGTGAAGACGGCATCTGCCCGACACCGGACGGACGCGGCTCGCTGATCCCGGTCGATATTCCGGATTTAAACAAGAAACCGGGCGATTTCTATGTGACGACGCGCCGCGGCAAGCAGTTTAATTCCATGGTCTACAGCGAAACCGATCCGTTTAACCAGGCGGAGCGCTGGGACGTATTGATTCATCCGGACGACGCCCGGGAGCAGTCGATCCACGAAGGCGAAAAAGTCGTTGTCTACAACGATTTCGGCGTTTTCCAGGGGCAGGCCCGCTTTGCCTCGATCGCCCGCTCCAATCTCGGTGTTCACTTCCCGGAAGGCAACTTCCTGCTGCCGAAAGGCCGCTACGAGAAGTTTGCCGGCATCCCGGACTACAACATCGCCGTCCGGATCGAAAAAGCCGACCGCTACAATGCGAGAAAAGACCGGAACTACCTGGAGAAACCGGTGGAAGATCTGGAAATGGCACCACCGAGCTGATCGATGTCGGGTCACGTACCCTGGACCGCTGCACTGCAGCGGTTCTTTTTGTCCGGAACGTGCCATGCCGCGTGGATTTCGTGCCACGGACGAAGCGGTTTGTGCCAGGAACGGAGCGGATCGTGCCATGTAGATAGTTTCGTGCCAAAAGCAGCAGGCCGTGTGCCGGGACACCGGCCGTTCGTGCCAAAACAGAATCCTTTTGTGCCACGAGCGTCAGCCCCAACCCTATCCACGGCCGGCCCTTCGCCTGTTCCGGAGCAGGCAGATGGCTGCAGCGCAGCGGTCCATCGGAAGTTGGCACGTGCCAAAATCGAAAAAATCCTGAAGAAGACCCGTGCCAAATCAGGGCGCGGGTCTTCTCAGACTGTAGACAAATTCGCTCTTTATGCATAGTTAGTACATTTTTGTAATAGAGCACTTCTACGCTACCCGGCAGAAGCTTGCCGTGGGGCTTGTCTTCAGCTATTTCTCCGGGCGAAAGCCCGGAGAAAGGATCTTCAAACTGCGCTTAAATCCCACCGGCGTCCCTGCCGGACACTTCGAAGTGTTTTCATTTATGGGAAGGGAGGCACGGTGACCGAGAATAAAAGCAGCATAAGCCGGCTGATTTAGTCAGCAGTGGACGCCCACAAAAACGGCTTTCTGATAGAGACAGGTAGTTCCCAGCTATTTTACGATGCTCTCTCTAACCAAACCGGAGACCGTCGACTCCGGGAGGATCCGAATGAGGCGAAAATCGATGCCGCGGTCAGCGGCTGAGAGCGCGTGCGGAGCCAGTCTATGGTTTGAGCCGCAGGGCAGTGGTTTTCTGTCATGCGGCGCGGCCGCGCGAAGCCGTGCTTCTTATAATTGAAGTATTGTCCAGCTACAGCACCCGCTCTGGTTCCTTCACCCCTGCCGAAGAAAGCAAAGAGCAGCTTTCGTCGGCAGGGCCTCCAGGACGGCTCGCTCGTGACCAGGGCGCTTCCGCTTTTCAAACTCCCTCCGGACATCGGACATCGTACAGCTACAGGTACAGGCAGAAGTATATTTGTTCACTCTCTATCACTTTGTCTACAGCCTGAAGAAGACCCGCGCCGGATCAGGGCGCGGGTCTTCTTTTCGTATTTAGGAAACTGCCTGCTTTCCGCGGCGGACGAGTGTTTTCTGCGCAGCCAATCCTGCTTTGTTCAGGAAGTTCCATGGCTGGTTGAAGTGCGGCTGGAAGAAGAAGTCGGTATAAGCCAGTTCATCAATCGTCATGTTCCCCTGAATCGCTGCGCTGATCGTGTTAATCGCCTGGGTCATATCCGCTTTGGAAATTACCTGGGCGCCGACGATCCGGCGGCTTTCCGGTTCGAACGTCACTTTCAGCTGTACATCCTCCGATGTCGGCATAAATTCCGGACGGTGCTTTTCTGTAACGAGCACCGATTCCACCGTATGCTCCATCGCAGAAGCGGATGTTTCTGTCAGACCGGTTGAAGCCATGTTCAGGCCGAAAATGTGCAGGCCGGACGTTCCCTGCGTGCCGACGTGCGGCATGACTGGTTCTTCGAGGTTGCGGGCGGCGAGTGTCCCCATGCGGACCGCGTTTGTGGCCAGTGGAATATACGCGTGGCCTCCGGTCGGGTTATACGGTACCGCACAGCAGTCGCCCGCTGCGAGGATGTCCGGATTGCTCGTACGCATATAGCGGTCCACTTTAATGGCCCCGTTCTCAAGCATGTCCACTTTCCCTTTCAGAAGCCCGGTGTTCGGCCGGAAACCGACGCAGAGAATGACCATATCTGTGTCGATTTTTCCCTGATCCGTCACCACCGCTTCTATTCTCTCTGTTCCTTCAAAGGAAGTGACCGATTCTCCGAGACGCATCTCAATGTCCCGCTCGGTGAAGTCGTTTTCGACGACATCGGTGAACTCCTTATCCAGATATTTATTTAATATGCGGTCCACACCATCAATCAGTGTCACCCGCTTCCCCGCCTGCTTAAATGCTTCCACCAGCTCGACGCCGATATAGCCTGCGCCGACGACGGTGACGTGCTCTGCTTTTTCCGCCCGCTCAATAATTGTATTCGCCTGGCGGAAATTTTTCGCAAGCAGAATGTTATCGAGATCAATGCCCTTAATCGGTGGTACGATCGGTGCCGATCCGGTCGTCATGACCAGCTTGTCATACGTGTCGGTGTGCTCCTCTCCGGTTACAAGGTCTTTTGCGCGGAGACGGCGGCGGTTCGTGTCAATGTCGATGACGTCGTGCTGCATCCGCATCCGGACGCCCATCGCGGTGAGCTCTTCCGGCGACGAATAAAACAGTCCCTGTGGATCTTCGACGACACCACCCACATACAGCGCCAGACCGCAGGAAAGGAACGATACGTTGTCGTTACGCTCATACACGGTAATGTCTGCTTCCGGATAAAGCTCCGCCATGTTTTTCACAGCGGCCGTACCTGCGTGGGTTGCACCAATAACAGCAATTTTCATAAATAATATCCTCCTTGGATAAATGGTTTTATCGAATACTTGCTCAAACATTCACATAAAAAAGGAAAAAGAAGTCTTCTTTTGTGAAATACATCACATATAAGAAGAAAAAAGAAGGCATCCTGCTTGTTCAGTCTTTCACAACAATCTGCAGAAAAGGACGCTTTGTTTCTGCTGATAATGGAAGTATACAACGGCTGTGCTTCCGGCGCAATATCTTTGCTCAACATTTCACAATTGTTCACATTTTTAAATCTTCCCTCCTCCCGCATGCTGTTCCGTAGTACAATGAGACAGGGGCATCTCCCCGGAACCAAAGGAGGAATCGTTCATGAAACTCGACATCGCCGCCTGGATCATCTTTCTGGCTGCGGCTGTTTATACGGCTTTTACATACAGCTCCCTTCCAGATACTATTCCGCGTCACTTTAATGCAGCGGGTGAACCGACGGCGTTTTCTGGAAAAGAAATGCTCGTTTCTCTCGTCCTGCTCTACGCCGGGACGGTACTGCTGTTAACCTTGTTAAATCACTTTCTCATCCGGCGGCAGAAGGATCCGCACCAGGCGGTCCAGTTCATCCAGCTTCCCGGCTTAAAACGGGACTCGCTTTCCGAGGAGCAGGCTGCCCACGTGCAGCAGCAGAGCACCGGGCTTCTTTCTGTGCTCAATCTGCTGCTCAGCCTGATGTTTGCCTACCTGCTTCTCATGATGATCCAGACCGCACTCGGCCACCAGAACGGACTGAGCTGGGATTTCTGGCTTCTGATTGCGCTGACTGCAGCTGCACCGGTCGTCATGAGCTGGCGCATCGTCCGATCTGTCCGCCGTATGGATGAGAATGAGTAAGAACAAAAAGGAGTGAAGTACGATGCCAGTGCAGCCCTATTTGAATTTTCCAGGTACGTGTGAAGAGGCCGTCCGGTTTTATCAGAGCGTCTTTTCCACCGAAGCACCGGAAACCATGCGCTTTTCGGATATGCCGGCCGACCCGGAATATCCGCTGCCGGAAGAGGCGGCAGACCGTATTCTCCATACGCGCCTGACGATTGCCGGCACGACGGTTATGTTTTCCGACACCTTTCCCGGGATGGAACATACCGTCGGCACTAACGTCACGCTAGCCGTTTTAACGGACAGCCGGGAGAACGTAAAGCAGTGGTTCCACGCGCTTGCCGAAAACGGCACGGTCGGCATGGAGCTTCAGGAAACGTTCTGGAGCCCCCTGTACGGCACTGTGACAGACCGCTTCGGCATCAGCTGGCAGTTTAACCTCGAATCGGATTAAGCGGAATAAAGCCCCTGCCAAAAGCAATTGGCAGGGGCTCAGACTGTACACAAATTCGATTTTGATGCATAGTTAGTACGTTTTTGTAATAGGACACTTCTACGCTATCCGGCAGAAGCTTGCCGCGGGGCTTGCCTTCTAGCCGGGCGCTATTTGCACGGCTGCAGAGCATGAGTGAAGCCGGCCTTTGGTTTGAGCCGCAGGGCAGCGATCTTCTGCCATGCGGCGTGGCCGCGCGGAGCCATGCTTCTTAAAGCGAAAAACGAACCCCCACTGGCGTCTCTGCCGGACACTTCGAAGTGTTTTCGTTTATGAAAAAGAAGGCACGGTAACCGATAATAACGTTAGCATAAGCCGGCTGATCTAGTCAGCAGAGAACGCCCGCAAAAACGACTTTCTGCCAGGGACAATTAGTCCTCCAGTTATTTACGATAATCTCTCTGCCCAAACCGGAGGCCGCGCGAAGCCGTGCTTCTTATAAATAAAAGGAAGCAAGCTATAGCAGTTTGACTTCACTCCGGAACGCGTTCGGCTGCAGGTTCAGGCAGAAGTATACGTATTCTCCAGCTATTACCTTTTCTACAGTCTGAGCCTCTGCCATTGCTTCCGGCAGGGGCTTTCGTGTACAGGCTCAGTCTATCGATACGTACTGACGCCACTGGTGCACCGGCTTCCAGCCGAGCACTTCTTTCGCTTTTTTATTGGAAAGCATCGTTTCATAATCATCCACATGAATGTCGTTATCCGCTACTTCCGGGAACCGTTCTTTCATTAATTCCCGGCTCGGAATATCCATGCTGCTGTCATCGGCTGCCAGATTGAGCACGGTGTGGCCGAGACCGTCTTTCTCCACCGCCTTCAGACAGGCATCCGCAATATCTCTCACATCAATATAGCTCCAGAGAATACGCTCCCGCTCTTTCGCATCATGAATAAAGGACGGGAAGTTTTTGTACTGATCCGGCGCAATAACATTGCCGAGACGCAGCGATACGGTCTGGACGCCGGCTCTCCGGTAAAACATGTCCGCTGTTTCCTCATTCACGACTTTCGACAGGCCGTAGGCATCCTCCGGCCGCTGCGGATGCGCTTCATCCACCGGCACGTAGTCCGGCAGCAGCCGCTTTTTCGCGAATACGATGCCGTAGGAGGACTCACTCGACGCAATAACCGTCTTTTTAATGCCGAGCCCCGCGCACGCCTGAAGTACATTGTACGTCGACATGACGTTGTTCTGAAACGTTACGTCATCCGGATGGGAATACGCGACCGGAATCGCACCTAAATGAATGACAGCGTCCACCCCTTCGAGCGCGCCGTACACCTGCCCGAGATCGGTCAGATCGGTGATCACCGTCCGGCACTCCGGGTTTTTCTTCTGATCCAGGTTTACGACCCCGATCCCTTTATCCTTCAGCTCACTCACGACCCACTTCCCTAAATGGCCGCTGCCTCCGGTTACTGCAATTGTTTTTACCATCTGTTATGTCCCTCCACCTTCGTATCAATTTGAAACCGCATACTTTCTTCTATTACCCTGTATGCGTACATGGTAATACAAAACCTGTACAGAAAACCGGCGTTTCTACGAAATAAACCAGGCAGAAACCGCCTGGTTTAAAAAAGAGAGGTCTATTGAAGAGGTTCCCGCTTTCTGCCTGCACCTGCAGCCGTACAACGCTTTTATTACAAGTAGCACGGCTCCGCGCGGCCGCACCGCATGGCAGAAGTTCGCTGCCCTGCGCCTTAAACCATAGGCCTGCTCCGCTCGCGCCTTCAGCCGCTTGACGCGGCGTGGATTTTCGCCTCGTTCGGATCCTCCCGGAGTCGACGGCCTCCGGTTTCGGCAGGTAGAAAAAAACACTTGTTAGAAGCGATCCCTTTTGCGCAGAAAATGCTGTCATTCAATCGAATTGGAAGAGACCATCATTACCTTATAAAGAATGTCTCTGCTATGAATCCTTCGTATTTCACCTCTATTTTACTGCGCTTCGGAGCGTTCGGCAGAGACGCCGGTGGGATTCGTTCTTTGCTTGAAGAAGCATGGCTCCGCGCGGCCGCGCCGCATGGCAGAAGTTCGCTGCCCTGCGCCTTAAACCATAGGCCTGCTCCGCTCGCGCCTTCAGCCGCTTGACGCGGCGTGGATTTTCGCCTCGTTCGGATCCTCCCGGAGTCGACGGCCTCCGGTTTCGGCAGGTAGAAAAAAACACTTGTTAGAAGCGATCCCTTTTGCGCAGAAAATGCTGTCATTCAATCGAATTGGAAGAGACCATCATTACCTTATAAAGAATGTCTCTGCTATGAATCCTTCGTATTTCACCTCTATTTTACTGCGCTTCGGAGCGTTCGGCAGAGACGCCGGTGGGATTCGTTCTTTGCTTGAAGAAGCATGGCTCCGCGCGGCCGCGCCGCATGGCAGAAGTTCGCTGCCCTGCGCCTTAAACCATAGGCCTGCTCCGCTCGCGCTCTGCAGCCGTGCAGATAACGCCCGGCTGGAAGACAAGCCCACGGCAAGCTTCTGCCGAAAAGCAGAGAAGCTCCGTCAACAGAAACAAACGGTACCTGGAACAGAACGTTGAAATGCGATAACCCTTGGCATCCCTGTTCGGAAGAGGCTTCGAATTTTATACTTCCTTGTACTCCGAGAAAAGCCGCTTCAGCCGGCCCCGTCATTTTTATTTTCCACTTCCATCACATACTGAAAGGCTGCTGCCGGTCCTGTAACAGACCGCAGCAGCCTTTCTCCTTATTCCACCGGTTCGTAATCAAAGTAATCAAAGTCGGCAGCCATGCGGCGTCCGCTGTAATCCTGGCACGCCATGCCGACGAACGTGCCGGTAAAGCGCACGTGGGCGGCAGAGTCATCAGACATGTGCGTTGTATCGAGCCGTTTTCCGAGCGGCTGCCAGTCGGTTGTCTCCGCGTCGCGGTAGAAAAACTGCATCGTGTCGTAGTGGATGTCGCAGGCGAGTTCGACCGGACCTTCCTGCGCGACGCGCTGCGGCGGCAGAAGCACCTCTTCGTAGTCGCCGCCGACGGTGCGCAGAATCTGCAGCACGCGGCCCTTCTCTTCGTGGTGCGTCACGTGCAGGTAGGCGTGGTCCTCGGTGTCGTAGTAGACGACGAGACCGGCCTTCTGCTGGAAGTCCTCCGGCACAGCATCGACGCTCGTCTGCACGCGGCAGGCAAAGTGCGTCTGGCGCCGCGCAATCAGCGATTGGTGGTGCACCGACGAGAGCGATTCCCGGCCGTACAGGCGCAGATGGCCTGGACGGTCGTCGAGGCTGCACCACGACGGATCCGCCGGAATGCGGAGCGAATTCCACGCGCCTCCCAGCACATCCGTGTTGAAGTCGTCGCGGACCGGCTCTTTGTCCACCTTCACTTCCGGCAGGTCCGGCGCTTCGGTTTCCGCCTGCGGGAAGTGCCCGCCGTGGGCGAGGCGGAGCCAGCCGTCGTCGGTCCAGACGACTTTCTGAATCGACGTCTCGCGCCCGAGCGTGCAGTATTTGCCGTTCAACGGACGGCCGCCGAGGTGCGCGAGGTACCATTCGCCGTTCGGCGTGTCGACGAGGCTTGCGTGCCCCGCCTTTTGAATCGTGAGATCCGGGTTGCCGCGCGACGTAAGGAGCGGGTAGTGCGGATCGGTTTCATACGGGCCGTCGATCGTTTTCGCGCGGGCGACGGTTTCCGCGTGCTCGTACTCGGTGCCGCCTTCGGCGACGAGCAGGTAGTACCAGCCGTCTTTTTTGTACAGGTGCGGCCCTTCGGTGAGCTTAATGTCGGTGCCTTCGTAGATCGTCTGGATCGGACCGGTGAGCGCACCCGCCTCCTCGTCGAACTCCTGGAGGACGATGCCGGCAAACGGATGATTGCCGCTGCGGTAGTCCCAGATCATGTTGACGAGGTACTTGCGGCCGTCGTCATCGTGGAAGAGCGACGGGTCAAAGCCGCTGCTGTTTAAGTAGACCGGCTCGGACCACGGGCCGGTGACGGCCGGCGCGGTGACGAGGTAGTTGTGGGCGTCCTTGTAGGCGCCGTGCCACTGCTTGACGTCGGTGTAGATGAGGTAGAACGTGCCGTCGTGCCAGCTCAGGTCCGGCGCCCAGACGCCGCCGGAGTTCATGTTGCCTTTCATGTCGAGCTGGGACGTGCGGGTGAGCGGACTGCCCGCAAACGACCAGTTTTTCAGGTCGCGGGAGTGGTGGATCCGCACGCCCGGGAACCATTCAAACGTGGACGTCGCGATGTAGAAATCCTCGCCCACGCGGAGAATGGACGGATCGGCGTGGAAGCCGGGCAGGATCGGGTTCGTAATCATGGACATAGCTGCATACGCTCCTTTAATGCTTTTTACGATCAGATGGTCAATTTTACTTCTCTCCATCCACCTTTACACGGATCATGTTCCAGGAGGCCGCTTTCAGCTTCAGCTGCAGGTGGTCCTGTTCCCAGCTGTTTTCCCCGTTGGCATGCGGCTTTACGCTTTCCTGGAAGGCGGTGTTCACCGCTTTGAGATCGTCGTTTTCCAGCACCGAATGTTCTATTACCCGCGGATTGGCAAAATGATGCAGATAGGCTTCCGCCACAACATCATTCTTCAAATCCCGGTTCAAGGCGAAAATGACGACTTCTCCTGCATCTTCATTGTAGACGACCGCGCTGTCGACGGCTGCGACATCGGTGAAGTCCTTCGTATCAAACTTCGGGGAGGAGATGACGGCCTGCAGGGATACGCCTCTTCCGTAGACGGACGCCTGCATGTAAGGGTAGAAAATCGTCTGCTTCCATGCTGCGCCACCGGTTTCCGTCATGATCGGCGCAATGACATTGACGAGCTGTGCCATGCAGGCCATTTTAATCCGGTCGGCGTGGCGGAGGAACGTAATTAGAATACCACCGACGAGAAGCGCATCTTCAAAATTGTACACATCCTCCAGAATCGGCGGCGCCGTCTGCCACGGCTCCATCTCTTTATCCTGATCGGCGGAATGGTACCAGACGTTCCACTCATCGAAGCTGAGCATCATCGTTTTCTTGCTCCGCTTCTTCGCTTTCAGGTAGTCACAGACAGACGTTACCGTGTGGATAAAATGCTCCAGCTCCATCGTGCCGGCCAGGTAGTTCTGCGAATCGTTGTCCTGGTTGCCGAAATATTGATGAAGCGACACGTAGTCCACTTCCTCATATGTATGATCCAGCGTGACCGCTTCCCATTCCGGGAACGTCGGCATACCGGACCCTGAGCTGCCGCAGGAGACGAGTTCAATGGTTGGATCAACCAGCTTTAACGCTTTCGCCGTTTCCTTTGCGAGTCTTCCATATTCCTCAGGCGTTTTCTGCCCTACCTGCCACGGACCGTCCATTTCATTGCCGAGGCACCACGTTTTAATGTCGTGCGGCTTTTCATACCCGTGCTGCCGGCGGAGGTCACTCCAGTAGGAGCCGCCCGGGTGGTTGCAGTATTCAATAAAGTTGCGCGCTTCTTCGATTCCTCTCGTACCGAGGTTTACCGCCATCATGACGTCGGAACCGGCTTTTCTCGTCCAGTCGATGAATTCATTCGTGCCGAACTGATTCGTTTCGATCGTCCGCCAGGCGAGATCCAGCTTCCGGTGCCGGTTTTCCTTCGGCCCGACGCCGTCCTCCCAGTTGTAGGCGGACACCATGTTGCCGCCCGGGTACCGGATAATCGGCACGTTCAGCTGTCTGACCAGGTTCAGCACATCGCTGCGGAATCCCTGCTCATCCGCCTCTGGATGTCCTTCTTCAAAAATACCGCCGTACACGGCGCGTCCCATATGTTCGATAAACGAGCCGTAGAGCCGTTCATCAATCGGGGAAATGACTATATCTTTATCGATCATCATCGTTGCTTTGTGCATCTTTATCTACCCCTCGTCAATTTTTTGTCTGCAGGTGATTCATTTCGATTTTTTCTATCGTCTGATTGAAAAACCACATCAGCATATAGGCGAGCACACTTCCGGAAAAGAACACGAGAAGTGCCGGAAAGGCAAGCGACAGATACGCGCCGCCCCAGATAATCACGCCGAGCAGGACAGCGACGTGGAGTTTTCCGAAAATGAATTGAATGGTCAGTTTCATCGATGCCATCAGGCCGCGGTTATAGTAGACCGACACTGGAATAAACACGATCAGCATCAGGAAGTACACGAGGACGAGCGACAGAAAAGCAAGCGTCACCGGCAGCGGAATCGACAGTCCGTTATTCTGCATAATGAAATAGTTGAAATACAGAAGCACCCCTGCCCCGGCAAACAGGTAGCCGTAGGCATTCGCCTTGAAAAAATACTCCTTGAACGAAGCAGTAAAGACGCGGTGCACAGGCTTTGGCTCCTCCACTCTCATCCAGTGCTGCACCGAAGCAAACAGAGCAAAGGTCGCCGGGAACACACCAAGCACCCCGAGGCCTGCCACAGAAAAGGCGATCCATAAAATATTCAGCGCCGCGAACCGGCTGACAAAACGGAACACTTCTTCCAGTCGTGAAACAATCATCGTATTTCCTCCATTCTATATACCGCTCGTTTATCCCTTTACCCCGCCGGAAGTCAGACCAGCAATAAAGAACCGCTGGAAAAACAGGAACAGCACGATAATCGGGATAATCGCCATCACCGAACCGGAAAACAGAATCTCGTAGTTATTTCCGTACGGCGTTAAAAGCGTCGCCAGACCGACAGGCAGCGTAAACATATCGTTGGACCGGAGCACGAGAAGCGGCCACAGGAAGTTGTTCCAGCTCTGCAGCCCCTGCAGAATCGCCATCGCCGCAAACGACGGCAGCATGAGCGGCGCCATGATCCGCGTGAAGATACCAAACTCCGTACATCCGTCTACGCGCCCGGATTCCATAAGTTCTTTCGGAAGACCAAGGCAGTACTGCCGGAAAAAGAAAACGGCGATCGGAGCAACGATCAGCGGCAGCATCACCCCGAAATAGGAATCCACCAGCCGCAGGTTAATCATCAGCGTATAAAGCGGCAGCATCAGAATTTCAAATGGAATCATCAGAATGAGAAGCACGAGAAGAAAGATGAAGCGCTTCCCTTTAAATTCATATAATGCCAGCGCATAGCCGACCATGGAGGAGAAAAACAAGGACAGTACAATCAATATTCCCGAGATGATCAAACTGTTCATATACCATCTCCAGTACGCTCCTGATTCTGCACTAAAGAGTGCCTGGAAGTTTTCCATAACGAAGCCGGAGAAAAACAGCTCCGCGGTCAGGCCGAATCTCATTAAGTCGGTGGAAGGACTGAATGAGGCAACGACAAGAGAAATAACCGGAAACAACGCCGTCAGGGAGACGAGACTGAATAAGACAATCAATCCGACACTGATAAGTTTTTCTTTGGTGTTTCTAGCTGGTTCGCCCACTATTCTTCCCCCTTCTTAAATGCGCCTGTTAAGTAAAGCTGGATAACACTGACGACAAGAATAATCAGAAGCAGTACGATACCAATCGCGGCACCGAAGCCCATGTCGTTCCGCTGGATCCCTTCTGTATAAATGTAGCCGACGATTGTCAGACCGATATTACCAGGCGATGTCGTTTCGAAGAACACGAAGCTTTCCTCAAACATCCGGAATCCGTTGATCGTCGTAATCGTGGACAGGAAAATGAAAATCGGCTTAATCGCCGGAAACGTCACATGGCGGAATTTCTGCCAGGCATTCGCCCCATCAATATCCGCTGCTTCATATAAGTCGTGGCTTACGTTCTGAAGTGCTGCAAGATAGTACAGGACGTTGACACCCATCCAGCGCCAGCAGGCGAGTGCAACCATAAGAAACATCGCTGTTCCAGCGCTGTAACGCCATTCGATCGGTTCCATACCGAACACCTGCAGAACCTGGTTGGCAAAAGCCGCATCGGATTCCCCAAAGATCATCCGGAAGATCGTACCGGCTACAATGACGGACGTCAGCGCCGGAATAAAGATCGATGCGCGGAAGAAATTCGTAAACCGGATCAGCCGGTGATTCAGGAAAACGGCAAAAACCATCGGAACGAGTGTCAGGATGACGACCGTCCAGATCACGTAAACCGTGGTGTTCTGCAGAGCGGTGAAAAAGACCGGATTGAACACGCGGTCATAGTTGGCAAGACCAATATACTCTGTCTGCCCCGGCAGCACCCGCTGGAAACTCATGTTAATCGCGCTGATAAATGGATAAAGGGTAAGTACTAAAAAAGACAAAATAAACGGCGAAACAAATACATACGGTGCGAGCTTTTTCGAATACATCAGCTTCGATAAAAAAGACCTCTTCTGAACAGATCGCGTTTCTTCCCACGTTTTCTCCAAAGCTTCAACCCCCTAATAGATAGTAGTTGATTTCATTTTACTTTGTTTATTCATATTGCATTTCTAGGTCATTTCCACGATTTAACCCCCAAACTTGTATGTACAAAATAAAATTAAATCGCTTACATTTATCGTTATTCGTACGTATGAATTAATTCGAATTATAGTTTAATTACGAATTACACGCAAGGTAATTCTCTGTATTATCGGTATTTCCCTTTGAATTTATATATTGTCACCTCTTCGCAATTTTTGCGAACCACCCTTATTAAACACTGATATGAAAGCTTTTTATTAATAATTAAACCTATCTATTTTTTAATACTAAGGGTCAATTTATTTTTTTCAGATTATTTCGCTTATTTTTTTATTGACTTATACGTATGAATAAAATAATATGTGATTATGTTCTTTATTCACTCAATAAACTTATTTAGAATTTTATTGAGACACAAGCAGGACAGGAATTTGCAGCCTACTTTTTAGATTGGAGGCAGCTCCATTCCACTAAGTTGTTTCGAAATTTGAAACCGCTAACAAAAATGGGGAGGGGATTTTTTTATGAAGAAAAGTTATTTTTTAAGCACACTGCTCGCATCAAGTGTCGCACTCGCAGCATGCGGTGGCGGTGGCGGCAATGAAGAAGGCGGCGGAAACGCAGAAGCTGAAGGAAACAGCGGCGGAGAGGCTGGCGGAGAAGGCGCTACAGAAAGTGTCGTTGTGGGTGATGACATTGAAGGGGCAACTGAACTCGATTTCTGGACATTCGCGGAAACACATGCTGAATTCTTTGAAGATGCAGCGGAGCGCTGGAATGAAGAGAACCCGGATGATCCTATTCAATTAACTGCCGAAGTATATCCTTTTGACCAAATGCACAACAACGTTCTCCTGGCTCTACAGTCCGGATCGGACGCACCTGATCTTGTCGATCTTGAAATCGCCCGCTTTCCGAACTTTTTAGAAGGTGATATTCAGCTCGAACCACTGAATGATCTTGTGGAAGATGAAATTGACAACTTCATTACAGAACGCTTCGATATTTACTCGAAAGACGGAGACTATTACGGCGCTCCTACGCACCTCGGTGCTACGGTTGTTTACTATAATACAGAGATCACCGATGAAGCAGGCATCGATATCGACTCCATCGAAACATGGGATGATTATGTAGAGGCGGGCCAGACAGTTGTGGAAGAGACCGGCGTTCCAATGACGACGATTTCGACCAACTGGTACGGTCTATGGCCGTTTGTCGCTCAGCAGGGATCTGATTTCTTTGATGACGATGGTGAGTTAACACTCGCCAACGAAACAAATGTTGAAACACTTCAATTTGTTTCCGATATGGTTAATGAACATGAGATTGCCGAGATTACGCCGGGTGAGCAGAATCACTCCGAAGAATACTACGGCTTTATGAACGGCGGTGGCGCTGCTTCAACAGTTATGCCATTATTCTTCATGTCCAACTTCCTGGCAGAAATGCCGGACCTTGCAGGCAAAATGGAAATTCGTCCTATGCCGGTGTTTAACGAATCGGATGGCCGCACAGTAGGCATGGGTGGTACCGGTACAGCCGTTACAAGCCAATCCGAAAATGTAGACCTGGCGAAAGAATTCCTCTACTTTGCCAAGCTTTCAGAGGAAGGAAACATCAACCTCTGGACGCAGCTCGGCTTTGACCCGCCGCGCTGGGATGTATGGGAAACAGAAGAAATTCAGGCAGACAGTGAATTTTATGAGTACTTCAATGACGATATCTTCGATCTTCTTCTCGATATCCGTGACGAAGTAGAAGGCGTAAACATTACACCACACACACCAGATGTGCTCGATGAAATTGACACGAACGTAATGTTCAATGTCATCCGCGAGGAGACACAGACACCTCAGGAAGCCTTGGATCAGGCGGAAGAAGCTGTACGTCCACGCATGCAGGAATAAATAGTAAATCAATCGCTCAACAAACATTCGAATCATCACTACTAAAGAAGCCCCCTTTCCAGGGGCTTCTTTTTTTCCTGAAATCTCCCTCCAAAAAATCCATTCCACACAAAAATACCAGCAGGCCCCCCTCAATTTTGTATACCAGGAAACACTGCGGAACTAAGAATCTATATAACCTGAAACTCATACGAACCAGTTGTCCAGTTGTTTAATTAAATTCAATTAGCAAATATCAAAAAGAACCTTAGAAAAACCAGGCATTTGTAGTTTATTTGTATACACATTAGAGAAAATTCTAATTTTTTTCACTTTTAGGGTTGCATTATACGTTCAAATGTTAAATAATAATAACTACATCTTATACGTACAAGTTAGAAATTGCTTTGCAATAACTAACTGGCGAAAAGATTTATTTTTATCAGTTTTGTGTAAGCGGTTACTCATTATTTTAAAGGGGGTTAATTTTTATGAAAAAAGCGTTAGGTGTTTTATCGATTGCCGGACTTGGTTTACTGGCTGCCTGTGGAGGAGGAAACGCGGAAAATGCAGAAGGAGCTGATAATTCTTCAGGAAATGGTGATGGAAATGACCAGACTGTCGGTTTAGCGATGCCGACTCAATCTTCCGAGCGCTGGGTGCGTGATGGAGAGAACATGCAGCAGCTTTTCGAAGACCGCGGATATGATGTGGAAATGCAGTATGGTGAAGATGATGTGGAAACACAAGTATCTCAAATAGAAAATATGATCACTCAGGAAGTTGACCTCTTAGTCATCGCCTCTATCGATGGTGAAGCTCTAACTTCTGCCCTCGAAATGGCAGAAGCTTCGGATATTCCTGTTGTTTCATATGACCGTCTCATTATGAACAGTGATCATGTAAGTTACTATGCCACTTTTGATAATTTTCAAGTAGGTGTACAGCAGGGTGAATATATTGAAGAGGCTTTAAGCCTTGGAGACGGAGAAGGTCCGTACAACATTGAGCTTTTCGCCGGATCTCCAGATGATAATAATGCATATTTCTTCTGGGATGGTGCCATGTCCGTATTAGAACCATATATCGAAGAAGGACAGCTTGTTGTCCAAAGTGAGCAAACTGACTTTGAACAAGCCTCTACTTTAAGATGGGATGGTGCTTTGGCCCAAGAGCGCATGGATAACATTTTAAGCTCGGAATATTCTGATGGTGAAACTGTTGATGTTATTTATTCGCCGTTTGACGGAATCAGTCGAGGTGTTATTTCTTCTCTTGAGAATATTGGCTATGGTTCTGATGATTTACCTATGCCTGTTATTACAGGACAAGATGCTGAAGAAGCCTCTGTTCGTTCGATTATCAACGACAATCAGACAATGACTATTTTTAAAGATACCCGCGCTTTAGCTGAACAAGCAGTAAATATGGGTGAAGCACTTCTAGAAGGAGAAGAGCCGGAAGTTAATGATACTGAAACATACGATAATGGCGTAAAAGTTGTTCCTTCTTACCTGCTTGAACCTGAAGTAGTAGATAAAGAAAATTATGAAGAAGTGCTGATCGACAGTGGTTACTATTCTGAAGAAGATCTTCAGTAGATGATCGAAGAAGCGCTTCCCTCTAACAAATAAAGGGGAGCGCTTCATTTAAAATTGGGGGTGACATTAATGGATCAATACTTATTGGAAATGAGACATATTACAAAAACCTTCCCAGGTGTTAAAGCATTAGACGACGTCAACATAAAGGTAAAAACTGGTGCTATTCACGCTTTAATAGGAGAAAACGGTGCTGGAAAATCAACGCTTATGAAAGTATTGAGTGGAGTTCATCCTTATGGCACCTATGAAGGAGACATTTTATTCAAAGGAAAAGAATGTCATTTTAAATCCATTAATGAAAGCGAAAGCCAGGGAATAGTTATTATTCATCAAGAGCTGGCATTAATTCCCGAGCTCTCCATTGCAGAAAATATATTTTTGGGAAACGAGCAAGCTTCCAGAGGAATATTAAATTGGAATGAAACAATCAGGCATACCATAGACCTGTTGAAAAAAGTCCGCCTGGATGTAGACCCTCTTGAAAAAGTTAAAAATATCGGAGTCGGTAAGCAACAGCTTGTGGAAATTGCCAAAGCGCTTTCTAAGAACGTTGATCTTCTCATATTAGATGAGCCAACCGCCTCTTTGAATGAAGAAGACAGCGCTAATCTATTAGAACTGCTTCGGGAGTTTCAAACTCAGGGTATGACTTCCATTTTAATTTCCCACAAATTAAAAGAGTTACTTAGTATTTCCACAGACTTCACTATTTTACGTGATGGTCAAACCGTCGCTGATTTGCACCCAGAAGAAGAGGAAGTGACACAAGATAAAATTATTAAACATATGGTAGGCAGAGACTTATCCAACTTATATCCGGAACGCCATGCTTCTATTGGAGATATTAAATTTGAAATCCGAGATTGGCAGGTTGATCATCCGCTTCAACCAGATAAAAAAATGCTAAAAGATATCAATTTCAATGTGCGCAGCGGAGAAGTTGTCGGCTTTGCCGGTTTAATGGGCGCCGGACGTACAGAACTTGCAATGAGTATATTTGGAAAATCTTTCGGTAAAAACATTCAAGGCGAGGCATGGAAGGATGGGCAGAAAATTGATGTAGGTACAGTAAACAAAGCGATAGAAAACCGATTGGCTTATGTATCCGAAGACCGTAAAGAATACGGACTGATCTTAATGGACTCTGTCAGAAAGAACTTAAGTATCGCCAATTTAAAAGGCTTGTCCCACCGTAATATTTTAAATTTAAACGAAGAAGTCACTCTGGCAGAGTCTCTTCAGAAACGTATGAATATAAAGACGCCCACCATTGAACAGACTACAGGTAACCTCAGCGGAGGAAATCAGCAAAAAGTAGTGCTTGGTAAATGGATTAACACGGACCCTGACGTATTAATTTTAGATGAACCTACTCGTGGTATAGACGTCGGAGCTAAGTATGAAATTTATAAAATTATTAATGAACTTGCTGAAAGTGGAAAAAGTATCATTGTCATTTCTTCTGAACTGCCCGAACTCCTCGGAATAAGTGATCGAATTTATACAATTAACGACGGTGAAATTACCGGAGAAGCAAATGCAGACGAAACAGACCAGGAAAAACTTATGACAATGATGACGCACAGCAGGGAGGCTTCTGTCTAATGGAAAACATAAAATCGCTGATAACTTCCAATATGCAAAAATTCGGTATGATCATTGCGCTGGTTGGAATTATTATCTTATTTCAAATTTTAACTGGCGGTACATTATTAACCCCGCTGAATGTTACGAACATCATTATGCAGAATGGTTACATTATTATATTGGCGATCGGCATGATGATTATTATTATAACTGGAGAAATTGATTTATCTGTAGGTTCTGTATGTGCTTTTATAGGTGCAATTGCAGGTATCTTAATGGCTTCAGCCGACGTTCCTGTATTTATTGGTGTCATTGCCTGCCTTCTGGTTGGTGTACTTATTGGTGTATGGCAGGGTTTTTGGGTAGCCTTCGTTGGTATTCCTTCGTTTGTCGTTACCTTAGCAGGAATGCTTTTATTCCGAGGGTTAACTCTTGTAGTACTCGGTGGTCAGACACTTGCTCCATTTCCAGATAGTTACCGTGGTATCAGTTCCGCATTTTTACCGGATGTTTTTGCTGGAGGAGAACTCAGATTACTTACTATAATCATCGGAATTGCTGCATCACTGCTTTATGTAACTTATGAAATTCGCCAGAGAAAAGTTGCTAGTTTTTACAGCTTTAAAGTTCCTTCCTTTGGATTTTTTGCATTAAAAATTGCCGTGATTATTTTGGTGATTAACTCCTTTATGTTTGTATTAGCTCAATATCAGGGTGTTCCAGTCATCCTATTGATCTTAATTGCATTGATCATCGGATATACCTTTGTAATGAACAAAACGATTCTTGGCCGCCATATTTATGCGGTAGGAGGAAACATGAAAGCTGCTCAGCTGTCGGGTGTAAAAACCAAGAAGATGAAATTCCTTGCATTCGTGAACATGGGTATTCTTTCAGCAATTGCAGGTATCGTATTCTCCGCTCGGCTAAATGCCGCCACCCCACAGGCAGGTCAACTGTTTGAGCTCGATGCTATCGCCGCTGCTGTTATCGGCGGTGCTTCTTTCACCGGTGGTGTAGGTACGATTTTCGGAGCCGTTATAGGAGCTTTAGTAATGGGCGTATTAAACAATGGAATGTCTTTGATGGGAATCGGCACCGATTGGCAGCAAGCTATCAAAGGCCTTGTATTACTTGGAGCAGTAGCATTTGATGTCGTGAATAAAAATAAAGGAAACTCTTAAGAAGGAGGCCCGCACATGCTCGAGTCACTGAAACTAGAAGTCTTAAAAGCAAACCAGGCCCTTCCGGAATACGGACTTGTTACATTCACCTGGGGCAATGTAAGCGGCTATGACCGGGAGCAGGAGCTTATGGTGATCAAGCCGAGCGGCGTAGATTATCCGGATCTGACGGCCGACGATATGGTGGTTGTCAACGGAAGCGGCGACGTGGTGGAGGGGAAGCTGAAGCCCTCTTCCGACACGCCGACCCATCTGTACTTATATCAGACGTTTCCGGACATCGGCGGTGTCGTACACACTCATTCCTCCTGGGCGACCAGCTGGTCTCAGGCCGGGATGGACCTGCCGGCACTCGGGACAACCCATGCCGACTATTTCTACGGAGACGTGCCGTGCACGAGAGAGATGACGCAGACAGAAATCGAACAGGAGTATGAATGGGAAACCGGCAGAGTCATCGGGGAAACGTTCCATCAGCGGAAGCTCTCCCCTGCCGCCGTACCCGGCGTGCTCGTGCACAGCCACGCCCCATTTACGTGGGGAAGTTCACCGGAAAAAGCACTGTATCACGCTGTCGTACTGGAAGAAACAGCGAAAATGGCAGCCCAGACACACATGCTCCGCCCTTCCCCGCCTTCCATCAGCTCTCACCTGCTGGATAAACACTACCTCCGTAAGCACGGAAAGAACGCCTATTACGGACAGACTGCCAAGGAGGACTCACAATGACCAAATATGCGATTGGAATTGATTATGGAACCGAATCCGGCCGCGCCGTCCTCGTCTCTCTTGCGGACGGATCGGAAATTGCCGACCACGTCACCCCCTACCCGCACAGCGTCATGGATCAGACGCTTCCAGACGGTACACCGCTCGGCCACGAATGGGCACTGCAGCATCCGCAGGACTACCTCGACGTCATCCACCGGTCGGTCCCGGAAGTCATGAAAACGTCGGGTGTAAACCCGGAAGACGTTGCCGGACTCGGCATCGACTTTACCGCCTGTACGATGCTTCCCGTCGATGAAACCGACACGCCGCTCTGCTTTTACGATGAATGGAAAGAAAACCCGCACAGCTGGATCAAGCTCTGGAAGCACCACGCAGCACAGAAGCATGCCAATGAAATCAACGCGCTTGCAGAAAAGCAGGGTGAAGCCTTTCTTGCCCGCTACGGCGGAAAGCTGTCCTCGGAATGGATGCTTGCGAAAGCGTATCAGATTGCCGAAGAAGCTCCGGAAGTCTACGATGCGTCCGACCGGTTCGTGGAAGCGACTGACTGGGTGATCAGCCAGCTCAGCGGCACTTTCAAACGGAACAGCTGTACTGCCGGCTACAAAGCCGCCTGGCATAAAGAAACCGGCTTTCCGGACGAATCCTTCTTCAAAGAACTGCACCCGCGCCTGGAAAACCTCGTTTCCGACAAGCTGAAAGGAGAAATTGCTCCACTCGGCACGAAAGCAGGCGGACTCACATCGTCGATGGCCGACAAAACCGGCCTGCCGGAAGGACTTCCTGTGGCTGTTGGAAATGTCGACGCCCACGCCTCCGTTCCCGCAGCCGGCGTCGTCGACGAAGGAAAAATGGTCATGGCGATGGGTACGTCCATCTGCCATATGCTTCTCGGCACCGAAGAAGTGACAGTCGAAGGCATGTGCGGCGTGGTCGAAGACGGTATTATCCCGGGCTACTACGGCTACGAAGCCGGCCAGTCCGCTGTCGGGGATATTTTCGCCTGGTACGTCAACGAAGCCGTCCCCCACTACATTTACAAAGAAGCGGAATCTAAAGGAACTAATGTTCATCAGCTTTTAATGGAGAAGGCAGACACCCTTTCGCCCGGCGAAAGCGGCGTTATCGCGCTGGACTGGTGGAACGGCAACCGCTCCGTCCTTGTCGACACCCAGCTGTCCGGCATGTTTCTCGGAATGACACTGCAGACGAAACCGGAAGAGATGTACCGCGCGCTGCTTGAAGCTACGGCGTTTGGTACGCGCCAGATCGTCGACAGTTTCCATGAAAACGGCGTGCCGGTCCATGAGCTTTACGCCTGCGGCGGCCTCCCTCAGAAAAATCCGCTTCTGATGCAGATTTATGCGGACGTCACGAACCGGACGATTTATGTAGCGGATTCGGTCCAGACGCCGGCTGTCGGCGCCGCTATGTTCGGCGCTGTCGCTGCCGGGAGCGCCCGCGGAGGCTTTGATTCCATTACGGACGCTTCCGCTGTCATGGGACGCGTGCAGGAGAAAGCCTACCAGCCGGATCCGGAGAATGTACGTAAGTACGACACGCTTTTCCAGGAATACAAAGAGCTTCACGATTATTTCGGCCGTGGAGGCAACGACGTAATGAAACGACTTCTGCGCGGACGCACCGCAGAAGAAATGACGCAGGCAGCAGGGAGTGGAAATGATGACAGATAACAAAACATCCTTCTGGTTTATTACCGGAAGCCAGCATTTATACGGCCCGGAAACGCTCGATCAGGTAATGGAGCAGACCCGGGATATTACGGGAACGTTGAACGAAGCGCTCCCCTTCCCCGTAGAAACAAAATCCGTGGTAACCACCGAAGAAGAAATTACACGTGTCCTGCGGGAAGCCAATGCGGCAGCAGACTGTGCCGGTGTCATTCTATGGATGCACACCTTTTCCCCGGCCAAGCGCTGGGTGCAGGGACTGATGGAGCTGCAGAAACCGATGCTTCACCTGCACACGCAGCACCATGAACAGATTCCGTGGAACGAAATCGATATGGATTTCATGAACTTAAATCAGTCCGCCCACGGGGACCGCGAGTTCGGTTTTCTCGTGACACGGCTCGGGAAGAACCGCCGCGTCATCGCGGGACACTGGAAGCATGAAACGATCCAGCAGGAAATCGCCGGCTGGATGCGTACGATGGCTGCGGTTCAGGAAAGCCGCCGGCTGAAAGTCGCCAGAATCGGCGACAACATGCGCGGCGTTGCTGTGACAGAGGGCGATAAAGTCCAGGCGCAGAAAGAGTTCGGCTGGACCGTCGACGGCTACGGTATCGGCGACATCAACGAAGTGGCAGCCCGTTTTTCAGAAGATGAGGTTGCTGCCCGCGCCGAGGAATACAAGCAGAGCTACCATATTCCGGAGGAAAAATGGCAGGAGGAAGACTTCCGTCAATCCGTCCTCGGCCAGGCGCGCATTGAACTCGGCATCGAAGCTTTTCTGACAGAGAACGGCTACCATGCGTTCACAACGACATTTGAAGACCTTCACGGCATGGAGCAGCTCCCCGGCCTTGCCGCACAGCGCCTTATGGAAAAAGGCTTCGGTTTCGCCGGTGAAGGCGACTGGAAAACAGCCGCTCTTCTCCGCATGATGAAGACGATGACAGGCAATGACCGCACCACGTTTATGGAGGATTATACGTATCACTTCACTCCGGACGGCGCTCAGGTTCTCGGCTCCCACATGCTGGAGATCTGCCCGACGGTCGCTTCCGGAAAGCCGGAGGTCGCTGTCCACCCTCTCGGCATCGGCGGCAAAACGGATCCGGCACGCCTCATTTTCGACGGGATCAGCGGCGAGGCAGTAAACGTCAGTCTCGTGGATATGGGCGGACGCTTCCGCTTTATCTTGAACGAGGTTACGGCGGTCGAAGTGTCCGAAAATACGCCGAATCTGCCGGTAGCAAAAGTACTGTGGGAACCGAAGCCCGACTTTAAGACGGCTGCGGAAGCGTGGATTTATGCAGGCGGCGCCCACCATACGGTGCTGACATTTGCAGCAGACAAGCAGCAGATCGCCGACCTTGCCGATGCATTCGACATCGAACTCGTCACGATTGATTCTCACACCGATATTTATCATTTCCGCCAGCAGATGAAGCACGCGGCTGGAAAAGCATAAAGAAAACCAGCAAGCGGGCCCCCCTTCCCGCTTGCTGGTTTTTTATGAAGAAGCAGTATCTACACTCTGCCGGCTTCTTTTCCTTTTTCATCCAGTTGTTTCACGTGAAACGCTTTTTCTCCGGCGTTGATAGAGCTGCCGATTCCAAAGAAGCAGCACCATCAGCAGCACAACCATCACAGCGGGTATCGTCCAGTCGGCCCCTCCCGAAGCTGCGTACACCAGCATCACTCCAACAGCACCAGCCGGGGCCATTACATAATAGGCGCGGGAGTTGTAAAACCAGCCGTAGGGATAGAAATGGGCGGAGGTAATGACGGCTAGAAACAGCACCACCTGCTCCGGCGCTTCGGAGAACGCCCAGAATAGGAGCGGAAAGTACATCAGCTGCGCCAGGTTCAAATACAGTCCAAGTGCGGCAAGCGGATGCCCCTCCAGCTTCCAGTCGGCCTGGTACAACGCAGAAAAAACGAGAGACAGCGGAAACATGATACCTGTCGTAAAAAGAACCCCGGTATTCTGCTGAAACAGCGAAAGCGGTAAAAAATGAAGCACGGTGATGACTGTCCAGATCACAGCGCCCGCCGAGAGAAATGCGATCCCGTTTTTCCCGCGTAGGCTCAGTTCCAGCCGCCATTGTTCTACATTACTCATACGCACCTCCAAGGTTCCTTTCAACAGAGAAGGGGTTTCACCTGTCCCTGGACCGCCTTAAAATCCACCGGACCCGCCTCCACCTCCGCCGACACCGGTTCCGCCGCCGATCGATGCCCCGCCGCCGGAGGACGCGCCGTGAGTTTCTGCAGCCGAGGCTTCACGGTGATGAAAGTGGGAACTCGTCAGCAGACCGGCGAAGATAAACAGCGGGATCCCTTCCGGCTGAAGCTGCTGCCCCATCGGTGCGGAAGTATCCATTTTCGGCATCGTTTGACTCAGTTTCGTGACAGAGGCGAGGTGCAGCCCGAGGCCGAACGTAAACGCCGTCTGCTGCGCATCGGCATCCAGAGCCCGCCAGTCTGACGGGGTGTAGGCTTCCACTTCTTCTTTGTAGTCTTTCCACTCTTCTTTCACGCGGTAGCCCCGCTCTGTGCGCGGGTGATAGAGAAGCGCCGCAGCAAAGGAGCCGATGGCAAGCGGGATCAGCACACTCATTTCGATAAACAAGTAATGCACTCCGTAGGATACAGCTGCGGCAGTCAGAATAGAGCCGAGCAGCACGAGGAACAGGCGCAGTCCTTTTTTCGGCACGTGCAGTCCGGCCTGCTTTACTTCGTTATGAACGGCTGACGCCCACTTCTGTTTTTCGGAAGTAAAGGTGTTGTACGTCTCTGCATCCTTCAGCTTTTCTTCCATCCGGCTCATCGTAAACGTTTCGTCCCGGCCGAGCTCCACAAACAGCAGCGAGGAAAGAATCCGCTCGGCTTCGTTCATTCCTTCTGTCCGGACAAGTTTGTATTCATCCGGTCCGAGCTGCTCGGCATATCCCTGACGGACGAGATCCAGAAGGGCTGCCGTCAGCTGCTCGGATCCGGCCTGCGGGCGGAGATACCAGATATGCGCCGGCAGACTCACCTGCTGCTCCGGTACCCCTTTCTCATACGTTCTGGAGACGGCGTCTTTTTTGTACGGACGGTACCGCTGCCAGTCGATAAAAAGCGGCACCAGCAGCAGAAGGAGCGCTCCGCCGATCAGAAACGGCGCTGCACCGGCGAGCAGCTCCTGCCGGTCGGCAAATGCTGCCGCGGCTTCTTCCCGGCGCTCCTCTTCTGCTGCAATCGCCGTAAAGGCGTTTTCTTCCGTGGTTTCATCCATCTCCGGGAACAGCGCCGCATCAAACGCTGCACGGACGTCACCAATTTCCCCGTCCGGGACCCGGGCCGGGCCGAACACGGCCGCCGCATTCTCTTCCATCCCGGATTCGTCCGCCATCGCGCCGTACCCGAGAGCCGCGGTATCCTCCGACATGTCCGGTGCATGCACCCGGATCGTCATCGACTCATAGGCCGTTTCGTTGGAGCTGTCAAAAAACGCCCAGTAAAATTCAGCTGCTTCCGGTCCCTTTTCCATCGCGTCGTGAATCGCATACGTCAATGCGACCGTAAACGTCTCATCTTCGCCGGGCCGCTGGATCCGGTGTTCGATCTCTTCCACCGTTTCAATCGGTACCACTTCTCCGTCTTCACGTGCTTCGAGCCCGCGGATCGATGTGTCCTCCGGATGATTCAGCGTGCGGACGACGCCGTTAAAATCCCCTTCAAACGCGTACGTGAACTGCTCTTCCACCAGCACCGTGCCGTCCTCCTGAAGGTAGGCGTCGATTTCCGCTTCAGGGATCGTCAGTTCAAATGCCTGCGCCGGTCCCGGCAGAACGCTGAGTGCGATCAGTAACGTCAGTAGAGCTGTCATCCATGTTTTCATAAAGGGTTCTCCTCTCTTTGCTGACTGGGTTACGGTTCAGCGCGGCAGATGTTTCACCAGTTCGTTACTCCGAAAACAATTCCTGGATAATACCGTACGACTGCTTCAGCCGCTCTTCGGACGGCGGCTCCCCCCACGTTTCCCAGGCGTACCTTCCGGAGAGACTGCTTCCCTGCTCCACGCGCAGGCCGATATCCTCAATGAAAATGGATTGGTCCATCGCCGGCTCCAGCTCTCCCATAAATTCCCGCTGGCTCGGATCTTTCGCATTCAGCATCATCCACGGAATACGCAGTTCCACGAGGCCGTTCTCCTCCGACCAGGCGAAGTCGGTCAGGGCGTCGTATGCTTCGTCGTCCGGATCGCCGATGCCTTCCTGGAGAGTCCCTGTCTCTTCGTATTCAAACGGAAGCACTTCTCCGGTATCCGGGCGGATCTGTTCCCGGTTCAGCGCAAGCCGGATTGGATGAAAAGCATCCGGATCCTCCGTTTCCTCAAGCTCCTCATTGTAATGGTAGTAGAACGTATCATAATCGCCGATCACTTCCATCACCCCTTCTCCCGGGCGGAGCGTGATGCGGAAATCATCGTCTGTATCCGGACGGACTTCGACGTATAAAACGACCTCCTCCGGAAGCTCGCCTTCCGCTTCATAGCGAAAGTACAGATAACGCTCATCGTGAAAGGCCGCCAGCTGCTCTCCGTCTACTTCCGAGAGGATCGTTTCGTCCTCCCACTCTCCGCTTCCATCGATCCGCACGGCGTGGGTATCAAAGCTTAAAAGACCGAACTGCTGCTCATTCGTCTGGGCGTTGGACCAGAACGGGCGGCGGTCCGGATTGTCATAGTCCATCGTGTTCCACGTCCGCTTGAACCACTCATCCTGCCACGTGAAAATGAGACCGCCGAGAAACTCCTGATCCCTGATTTCCCGGAACAGATGCGCGTTGATCTCCCCCTGATCCACTTCCGAATGGTTTCCCTGATCCCACCCGTACGGATTGGAGTGCGTGTTTCCACGCGAAGCCGGCACACCGAACTCGGCGATCAAAACCGGCATGTCATGCGCTTCCTTGAGATCATTTAAGTACCCTGCGTAGTTGCTCGGCTCCCCGTCATATCCTTCGTAATTCACGTAGTCCTCCTCCAGATTCAAAAAATCCGGGTAATATGGATACACGTGATACGACGCAAACTGTCCCGTTTCTTCCGCTGCACCGCGCACATGAATAGCATCGGCATTCACCGAAGCCATATCCTCCTGCTCCGAAGGTTCCGCAGGCTGGTCCAGCACGTCTGTCGTCACCCAGTTCGTAAAGCTGAACGGACGCATCGATGCATACGTATCTGCCTCATAAGCAAACAAAACGTCCAGCTGCTCCGCCAGCCAGTATTCAATCGGGTCGGCGTTTTCCGTATGTGTGTAGGTGCCGTCATAGTCCCCGAGCTCCGGGTATTCCTCCAGCATATGCTCCACCATAAACGGGTACCACTCAATGCCGATCACCCAGCTCGTCACATACGGAGAAATGTCCGCCTCGTAGCTTCCCGACGCATGCCCCGGCCGTTCAGGAAGCTCCGCATTTCCGTGGATCACATCCACCGCATCCTGCATTTCCGCCTGAAACGTCTCCACAATCTCCGAAGTGAACGCATCGAGCGTTTCCTCGAGCGGCTCCTCGTCGATCCAGACACCGTGCATAATATACAGCGTTTCCTCATGGCTCTCATTGAACCGGAGCAGCTCCTCATAAAACGCCGGCGGATGAATCGTATACACACGAATCGTATTCGCATTCATCTCCGCAATCTGCTCAAACCAGCGCCGGTACTCCTCCCGGGATATGCCCGCATCCCCCGGAAACGTTCCCGGTTTCGCCATACCCATATTTACACCCTTAACTTCCTGCGCCTGCCATTCCTCTTCCATGTAAACCTCCAGGGCGTCCCCCTGAATCCGGGCCGCATACTGCAGGTCATCCGCTTCCGCCTGAATCACCGAATGCTCCATCGGACGATCCAGAAAATAAAACGCCGCCGCAAACACCATAACGAGGATCCCGGCAGCCACTGTTATCCACTTCTTCATCAAATTTCTCCTTCATATGTAGTATGCATCCAGTATACAATAGAAAAAGCTGGGAAACGAGCTGTACAACCAGTGAATCCGTTACTTTAGGAGGAAGACTTATGTTCTCTCATTCTATTACGCAGGACATCGACCTGTCGCTGCTGCTTCCGAAAGATGCTGATGCGCTGTTTGCTTTAACTGACCGCTCCCGGTCGCACCTGCGCCGTTTTCTCCCGTGGGTGGATGCCGTGCAGTCCCCGGAGCATTCCGCGTCCTTTATACAGGCCGGATTGAATCAGCTTCAGCAGAATAACGGCTTTCAGCTGGGTATCTGGCACCAGGGAGCGCTTGCCGGCGTTATCGGGCTGCATTATATCAACCACGCGAACCGCTCCACGTCCATCGGCTACTGGCTCGGGGACGGATTTGAAGGAAACGGGCTGATCACTGAATCCTGCCGGGCGCTCATCGACTACATGCGCCGGGAGTTCCGCATCAACCGCATCGAAATCCGCTGTGCCGTGGAAAACGAGCGCAGCCGTGCCGTGCCGGAACGTCTCGGCATGACACACGAAGGCCGTATCCGCCAGGCTGAATGGCTGTATGATCATTTTGTCGATCACGACATCTACGCCTCTGTCGCAGAAGAAGACAGCCCTTCCGTATGATATGATATAGAAAAGCGCCTGCCGCGGGGAACTGCCCCGTGAAACGGGTTATTTTACAAAGGGGGCATCTTGTTGAACATTCTGCTTGCACTGCTTTTATTTTTTCAGGTCATCATCGCACCGATTCTGCTTATCTGGAGCGGAAAGCGGAACCTGTCGCTCGTATTGAGCGTCGTGCATTTTTTCTTAATTGTCGTTTATCTTTCACCGGCTTTATTAGGCTCCATGGTCCACACCGTCCTGTTATATGTGCTTTACGTCATCAGCTTCGGTTTTTCACTGTATGCCATTCTGCTGTACCGGACGAGAAAGAAAAAAACACCTTCCGCCTGAGTTTCCACTAAGCAGCGGATGGGTATCACCTATACAGAAGCAGAGGAGGGAAGCTTATGCAGTGGAAACAGGGAACCGCAGTACTGGAAGTGATTCAGGGGGACATTGCGGCTCAGCCGGATATCGATGTCGTCGTCAATGCCGCAAACGCACAGCTTGAAACCGGCGGCGGTGTCGCTGGGGCGCTCCACCGCGCAGCGGGACCGGAGCTTGCGGAAGCTGGCCGGTCCTACGCACCGGTTCAGCCCGGAGAGGCGGTAATGACAGACGCATTTTCTCTGCCGAACAAGGCTGTCGTCCACTGCCTCGGGCCGGTCTACGGCCGTGATGAGCCGTCGGATGTCCTCCTCGCCAGCTGCTACAGCGGCGCGCTGCGTCTCGCAGACAAAGAAGGATACACGAGCATTGCCTTTCCTGCCCTGTCGACCGGCGCTTTCGGCTATCCGCTGGAAGAAGCCATTCATGCCGCCGTGCCGACTGTGCTCGAAGCACTCCGCTCCCTCGAACACGTCACCTTCGTCCGCTTTGTCCTTTTTTCCAATTCGGACAAGGACGCCTATATCCGGGAGCTCGAATTCCAGATCGGCCCTGGAAGTGAATGAAAAAGAAACGTCCGGACCGCCATGCAGGCGGCCCGGACGTTTTACTTCTGTTCGTAGGATACGATTTCCGCATCCTCTTTTTCTGTTTCCTCCCGGAGTTTTTCCGCGATGTAAGACCGGTCTTCGAACTTCTCATCCGGCACCTCAAACACGATGACCCCAGGTACTTTTTCCTCTGTTACCTGTCCGTCTATCCCTTTGGACGCTTTATAATCGACTTTAATACGCATCGTATCGCCTCCCTATCCTTCCCTTACCCGGGATGTCGGAGATTTACGCTTCCGATGGCTCTTTTTCTCCGGACGACCGTGCTTCATCCTGCTCCGCCTGCTTTGCGGGGCTCTTAATAAACAGTGCAATGATAAAGCCGATAAAGGCAAGGATCGTGGCGATCCAGAAGGAGATATTCACCCCGTAAATCATCGCCTGATTCATTTCCAGACTGGACGGGGCAGCCGCAGCCCCGACGGACATGACCGTGACGAGAAACGCGGTGCCGAGCGAGCCGCCGACCTGGCGCAGTGTGTTATTCATCGCCGTGCCGTGCGGAATGAGCCGCTCCGGCAGCTGGTTCAGGCCCGCCGTCGTAATCGGCATCATCACCATTGCGAGACTCAGCATCCGGAAGGCGTGTACGATCGCCAGATAGGCAAACGGCGTATCTTCTGTGAGCCGGGTGAATAAAAAGGTCATGACGGTCAAGAGCGCCATCCCGGAAATCGCGAGCCAGCGCACGCCGACTTTATCGAAAATCCGTCCGGTGACCGGATTCATCACTCCCATCAGCACTGCACCGGGAAGAAGCATCAGACCGGACTCAAATGCCGTATAGCCGTGCATGTCCTGCATGTAAATCGGTAGAATCGTCGCCGCTCCGATCATCGACATGAAGACGACGATACCGATGACATTCGTCAGCGCAAAAATGCCGTACCGGAACACCCGGAACTCGAGAATCGGCTCTGACAATTTCAGCTGACGGAGAATGAACCACGTCAGTGTCACGGCGCCGACTGAAGCGGAAAGAAGCACTTCCCAGCTTCCCCAGCCGGCGGTTCCGGCGCTGCTGAAGGCAAACAGCAGTCCGCCGAAGCCCATTGTCGACAGCATAATCGACGTAATATCGATCGTCGG
The DNA here is from genome assembly GCF_002993335.1 of Alkalicoccus urumqiensis. GTDB lineage: Bacteria > Bacillota > Bacilli > Bacillales > Salisediminibacteriaceae > Alkalicoccus > Alkalicoccus urumqiensis. The sequence goes on from NZ_PVNS01000001.1 coordinate 354,649, forward strand.
GAACGTCTGTTTTGTCACATTTTTCAGGACGAAATAGGCAATGACGAGGTCGAGAAGCGCAATCGGCAGGACGATGTAAAACAGCGCCCGCCACGGATACTGATCAACGACCCATCCGGAAAGGGTCGGGCCGATCGCCGGTGCAAACGCGATGACAAGCCCGACGAGCCCCATCGCCTGCCCACGCTTTTCCACCGGAAAAATCATGAACAAAACCGTCTGCATAAGGGGAAGCATAATCCCTGCACCGCTCGCCTGCACGATCCGTCCGGCAATAAGCACTTCAAAGTTCGGCGACACGGCTGCGATCAGTGTTCCCACTGCAAACAGGCTCATCGCCGACATGAATAATCCTCTCGTCGTAAACTTTCCAATTAAAAAAGCCGTAATCGGGATCATAATCCCGTTTACCAGCATAAAAATTGTGTTGATCCACTGGGCCAGGTTCGCATCAATACCTAGATCCGCCATGATCGGCGGAATGGCCGTCACTAAAAGCGTCTGGTTTAAAATAGCGACGAACGCTCCAGCAAGAAGCACTGCGACCAGCGGCCCTTTTCGTATGGAATCCACCATAAATACCGCTCTCCATTCCGTTTTCCCACCTATACGATTATACCGAATTTCCTGCGGAACCCGAAACAATGTGCTCGTTCTTCCATTTGTCATCCTGAGTCTGCTTTCGTACAATAAAGGGAAATCGATTTCTTTCCAGGAGGTGCCCGCATGCATTCTTTTCCCTCATCCAGCCGGCTTAAGCAGCTGCCGGAGCAGTTTTTTGCCGATCTCGTCAAACGGGCAGCGTCGAAAGAGGACCTTATTAATCTCGGACAGGGCAACCCCGATCAGCCGACGCCTGTACATATCATAGAAGCCGTGCAGCAAGCTTCAGCGAAACCGGAGCATCATAAATATTCTCCGTTCCGCGGACGCCGGTTTCTCCGGAAAGCGGCGGCGGATTTCTACGAAAGAGAATATGGCGTGACACTCGACCCGGATACCGAAATTGCGGTGCTTCCCGGAGCCAAAACCGGCCTGGTGGAGCTGAGCCTGTGTCTCGCGGATCCGGGGGACACGGTGCTTCTTCCGGACCCCGGCTATCCCGACTACCTGTCCGGCACGTCGCTTGCCGGTGCCCGGACTGTCATGATGCCGCTTCAGCAGAAAAACCGGTTTCTGCCGGATTACGGGGGTCTTTCCAAAGACAATCTCGACCGCGCCAGACTGATGTTCCTGAACTATCCGAACAACCCGACCGGCGGATGTGCCGACCCGTCCTTCTTCGCGGAAACGGTGACACTTGCCCGCCGGCATCATATCTGCGTCTGCCACGATTTTGCCTATGGCACGATCGGATTTGACGGAACGAAGCCGCCGAGTTTTCTCGAAACGCCCGGAGCAAAGGAAACCGGCATTGAAATTTTCACACTCTCCAAAGCGTACAACATGGCCGGGTGGCGGATTGCATTTGCCGCCGGAAATGCTTCGGTTATTGAACAGCTGAACCTCATTCAGGACCACTTGTTTGTAAGCCTTCCCGGAGCCATTCAGGAAGCCGGAGCGGCGGCACTGAACGGCAGTCAGGACTGCACCAGGTCACTGACCGCTTTGTACGAACGGCGGCGGGACGTTCTCCTGGCAGAGGCGGCCCGGATCGGATGGGAGATCCCACCGCCGAAAGGTTCCTTTTTCGTCTGGGCTCCGGTGCCGGAAGGCTTTACATCTGCTTCGTTCACCGACCTTCTGCTGGAGAAAGCCGGCGTCATGGCTGCTCCGGGTCACGGATTCGGTGCCCACGGAGAAGGCTGGGTCCGCCTTGGCCTGGTCGTTTCTGAAGAAGCGATCGCCGAAGCGATGCAGCGGATCGACCAGCTTTCGCTCTTCTCCTGAATGCTGTCATCTTCTGTCATATTCTCTTTTTCCCTGTTTTTTAAAAGAAAGTGTCGAAAACATGTTTAACTCTGCAAAAAATCGGGAAAAATCATCTAATGATGTATGACTATAGGTACCTTTTGGAGGGACGGTCCATGCTGAAGACAGCATTCGATTTTATCGACGAAGGCATCCTGATTACGGATGAAGAACTGCGCGTGCAGTTTATTAACAAAGCATTTGAACGATTATTTTCGCTTAACCGCGAAGAAGTTTCCGGCGCCCCTGTTTATGAGATTTTCCCGGATATTCCGGAAAGAGAAAAAATGCTCGAGCGTACGAAACGTCAGGCTTCCGGCCAGAAAGCTCCGGAATTCACTTTTCCATGGAACGGCCGGAATTATGTTCTGCAGGCGGAGACGGAAGTCGGAAAAACGGAGGATGGGACGTTTTTTATTGCGAAAGTAACCGACCTCACCGATCATGTCCAGGAGCAGGAGCGGCTCATGAAGGCCGTGGATGATTTAAGCTCAAAAGTGATTCTGCTGCACGATGACATCGGCATTCTGCCATTGTATCCATTTTTGACGGAGGACCAGGGGGAGCGGACGATCCACCATGCGATGAAACAGTGCACGGAAGAGCAGCTCTCTATGCTTATCGTTGATTTATCGGCCATTAAAGATCTGGAAGATACATATGTAAACATGCTGACACGTCTTCTGCAGATGCTTTCACTTCTCGGTCTCGACGTAAAAATTTCCGGTGTGCAGCCGGAAGCAGCGGCCGGGATGGTAGATTATAAACATATTTTCCGCTGTTATCCGACGTACAGCCATTTAAAAACAGCGCTCCGTGCCCTGGATTTTCAGCATGCGGAGAACCGGGAATCGGCAGGTGTCCGACGATGAGTACTGAAACCACCCTTTCTTCCAGACTGGAAAAGGCCCAGGCGGACCTTTTTCATAAACGGAAAATGATGGGAAAACGACGAAGCAGCTATATGATCCGGCGCGCAGCAGATGAAGCGGCTGTGCTGGAAAGCCGCATCATCCAGCTGGAACAGCGGCTGTATGAAATCCGCCTGCAGAAAAGCTGAGACGTTTTCTGCGTCCTCCCGCCGGGAATAGATGTCTATTCTGGCCAGCGGGAGGTTTTTTTATGGAGGCACGGGTCATCACGGTAAACAATGTAAATCTGCTTACACGGACAGCGGGGCCGGAAGCCGGGCCGCTTATTGTTCTGCTGCACGGATTTCCGGACTCGGCCCGGACGTGGACGCATCTGCAGGAAGCACTTGCCGCAGACGGATGGTTTACAGCAGCGCCGGTGCAGCGGGGCTATGACGGCAGCAGCCGGCCGGAAAATCCCGCATCATATCATCTGGAGGAGCTCCGCCGGGACGTGCTCGGTTTGATCCAGGCATTCGGCCGACGGGATGCGGTCCTGATCGGCCACGACTGGGGAGGTGCTGTCGCCTGGTATACGGCGGCCGTTTCTCCGGAATCGGTGCGGGCGCTTCTTCCCATCAACATGCCCCACCCGGCTGCGATGCAGAAAGAAATTCTGCGCCTTTCCAGGCAGACGCTCCGGAGTCAGTACGTTGCTTTCTTTCAGCTGCCGCGTCTTCCGGAAAAGCTGCTGACGCCTTCTGTGCTTGAAGCGTCCCTTGTAAAGACAGCCAACCCGGGGACGTTTTCAGAAGAGGAGCTGCAGGCATACCGGGAAGGGTGGCAGGAGGAAGACACGCGGAGGACGATGATCCACTGGTACCGGGCGCTCCGGTACATCCGCTTTCCTTCTCACCGCATTCAGGTGCCTGTGCGGATGCTGTGGGGGCTTCAGGATCCGTTTCTCGACAAGGAAACCGCTAAAAAGAGCCTCTCCTGCACGGAAAACGGCCGTTTGATTTTCGTTGATGACGCGACACACTGGATCCATCATGAGCACCCCGCCCTGACTGCACGTCTTGTAAAAGAGCTCCTTGCTTCTGCCGATGAAACGTAACCCGCCCGGTCTGCCCGGGCGGGTTTTTTGTGCTTTGGACTGCCCATTTCCAATAGATACCCATCACCTTTCAGACTATTCTTTTTCCTTCATTAATGTTTATTTTTAACTTAAGCGGGTACACCCCACTGAAACAAGTTTTTAGGAGGTATCTTTATGGACAAGGACGAACGCGGCAGGCTGATTGATTACCGCATTTTTCTCCCTGCGCTGCTGATTGTAATCCTGATCAGTCTGCCCCTCTCCCTATATGAATCTGCGTCGCTTGATGTGTTAAACCGCATCTTCGACGAAATCGTCCGTGCGTTCAGCTGGGGCTACATATGGTATGCCATTATTCTGCTCGGTTTCGGACTTTATTTATCTTTTTCCAAATACGGAAACGTGGTGCTCGGCGATCCTGCGCAGAAGCCGCGTTTTTCGCTGTTTGAATATGCGTCGATTTTAATCGCAATGGGCGTCGGCTCGACGATCATGCGTACAGGTATGGTTGCCTGGACAGGTGTGGCCAACGACCCGCCGTTCGGTATGGAAGCCGGATCCACCGAAGCCCTCCTCATGGGGAACGCGTACAGCATGTTCATGTGGAGCTTTCAGGTGTTCGCCATTTTCGTCATGGCCGCGCCGGCGATGGCCTACATTCTGCACGTCCGGAAACGGCCGCTCATGCGTATTTCCGAAGCATGCCGGGTTCTTTTCGGCGACCGCTTTACCGATGGGTTCGGCGGCAAAGTGCTCGACATTATTTTTCTCGTCAGTATTTTATCCGGAGCTGCCGTCACACTCGGCCTTGGCACCCCGATCGTGACGCACAACCTGGCGCGCCTGTTTGATCTGCAGATGACCTTCACCCTCACGCTCGGCGTGACGCTTTTATGGGTCATTCTCTTCTCGCTCAGTGCCTACCTCGGCATTGAACGCGGGATTAAGCGGCTCAGTACATTCAATATGTACCTTGCTGCCGGATTCGCTGTATTCGTCATGCTCTTCGGTCCGGGTGTTTTCATTCTGGATTATTTCACCGACTCGCTGCGGACGCTTGTGACGAACTACGTCGACATCTCGCTTTATACCGATTCGCTCGCACTCGGCGACGCGACATACATGCAGACGAACACCGTTTTCTGGTTCGCCTACAGTGCCACGTGGGCGATGCTCCACAGCATTTTTGCTGCTAAAATCTCGGAAGGCCGGACAATCAAGGAAATGATCATGACGTATCTGCTCGCGCCGACGATGCTTTCCTGGCTTGCAACAGGCGTTCTCGGCGGACTCGCTGTCCACCGTCACGTCACCGGTTCTCTCGACGTACTGGCTTTGACGGAAAACGGCGAACCGGTCGCAGCGATCCCCGAAATACTGTCGACCCTTCCGTTCGGTGAGATCGCACTCGTCGTCTTCATGATTGTCGCCATGATCTTTTTAACGACGACACTCGATTCCACGACGTACACAATCGCCGCCTACACGAGTACGCGGAACATGGCCGAGAACGAGCCGTCCCGGAAACTCCGCATTATCGTAGCGGCTATCATTGCCGCGGTTGCTCTCGTTCTGATGCGGATCGGCGGACTGCCGCCGCTCGAAGTCGTCTCCGGGCTGCTGGGACTCCCGATTATCCTGCTCCAGTTCTGCACCATTGCAGCGATCATCATCATGCTCCGTCAGGACCGTGCCTGGGAAAACAACGTACGCAAATAAGAACGAACCGGGAAGCGGAAGCATTCGGAGCCCTATCGAATCTTCCACACCTTGCTTAAGACCAGGCAGACACTGCCTGGTCTTTTTGCTGCTGCAGCATTATTGATAACGGTTTAATGCGGATGGCTGCGGCGGGAGTGGCCGCAGCGGTTATTCGGGCTGGGGCTTTTCGGCATAGTCTCACTTCGGAGGGATTCAGTCCGACAACGGCGGCCTGGAGTCTAACAACTCCGTCTGCCGCTCCGACAACTCGATGGTCCATTCTCACACCGGCCTTAAAGTCTAACTTCCAGCTCCGAAAGTCCAGCTTCTCCCGTGCAAATTCCAACAACGCACCGTCAGAGTCCAACTTCTCCATGCCACGCCAGGCGGCTGAAAAGAGCGGACCAGCTATAGAGCAGCCCGGCTTTTCTCCGGAAAGCCTACAGCAAGCTTCTGCTATGAATCCTTCGTATTTCACCTCTAATTTACTGCGCTTCGGAGCGTCCGGCAGGGACGCCGGTGGGATTCGTTCTTCGCTTCGGCACGGCTCCGCGCGGCCGCGCCGCATGGCAGAAGTTCGCTGCCCTGCGCCTTAAACCAAAGGCCTGCTCCGCTGATGCTATACAGCCGTGCAAACAGCGCCCGGCTGGAAGAGGCTTCGAATTTTCTGCTATAAAAAAAGAACAGCTCCGGCACCAGCTGCCGGAACTGCTCTACTGCACTCTGCCTGCCCGGGATCATGAGCACGTGCTAAAGGGGGTACGTACGTAAAAAAGGTGCAGGCAGCGGCACGCCCGTGCCGGAACCGTACCCGGGATTCCCCGGATCCGGTTCCCGCAGGGCGGGAGACTTCCCTAAGAAAGACGGACGATTCCGGTGCCGTCTTCCTGGATATCGATCACGGTGCCGAACGGCCGGGAGAGCTCCTGCATTGTTTCCACCGGCCGCGTGCGCCGGGTCCGTCCGGGCCAGCCGCGCTGACTCCGAGGCTGGCCCCCGCCGAGGTCAATTGGGTGGAGTTCAAGGCGGGTCAGCTTTCCATGCTGCATTTCCCAGAACGGCACGACAGATTCCCAGACACCCGGGTGAAACGCAAGTCCTTTGCCGCCGTGGCTTCGTGTATCGAACGCTTCTGCCGGCGAAGCACTGTCGCTCATGCCGTATTTGGCAAAGAAATCATACGGAAGATCCGATACCGTCTCGTTTTGAAAAATGAAGTTGCCGAGACTGTAAAAAATCGGCTTCCCCTGATACACTTCGATTCCCCGGAGAATATGCGGTCCGTGGCCGATCACGGCATCGGCGCCTGCATCGATCCACTCGCGCGCGGCCTCCTGGTGAAAATCGGCAGGGGCTGCTTTATCCTCGCCGTCCATCTCGTGGGAATGGATGCTGACGAGGACGACATCGGACGAGCCGCGGGCTGCTTTGATCTGCTCTTTCATGCGGAGACGGTCGGCTTCCCGCACGCTGCGCACGGTCCCTCTGCCGCCGACGCGGAAACGGAGCGGACCGAACGTCAGCGAATCTTCCGCGTCGGCTGTTTCAAAGCCCTCCTTCACGGCCAGATGATGATCGGCGTTAATGTCGGTGCGTGAAAGAATCGTCTGCAGGACACCGGCTTCCTCCGGTTCGATATGGTGCAGTGTGTCAAGGTGAAGCGGATTGACGCCGGGGCGGCCTTTCATGGTGCGGCTTGCGTAGCCTGCCGCCCAGGAAGGGTGAAACGTGGACGTTGCGGCAATGAGCGCCGCCCTTCCTTTCGTCGTCTCCACGTAGGCAGGGGCTGCTGCATCTGCCAGTGTCGGACCGATACCTGCGTACGTCATCTCTTCCTGCTTTAAATAACGCTCGGTTGCTTCCAGGCCGTCGTATAAATAATCCAGGCTGTGGTTCGTTGCGGCATTGAACAGATTAAACCCGTAATACTTCAAATCCGTAAGCACGCCCGGGTCTGCCATGGCCCACGTTCCTCCGCTGAATGCAGAAGGGGTTCCTTCTTTCTGATGGACCGTCGTTTCCAGGTTCGCAAAACGGACATCCGCCTCCCTGAGAAGGGAACGGAGTTCTGCTGCGCGGACGTCGTTTTCCGGGAGACGCCTCGTAATAAAGCAGTCGCCCACCGCGGCAAAGCGTATCGGTTCCTGTGTCATCGGTAGTTCCCTCCTACTGCATCGAAAATCCCTGATTTATTAAAAACGGGGTGAGGTCCCGGCGCCGTTTTTTAGCAAAATACCGGCTCATCTCTGTGCTCCAGTCGGTATCGCGCTGATTGGTGGAACGGGCGGTGTAGTATGCATGGATCGCTTCATCGAACCGGTTGAGCGCACGCTGCAGGCCGTCCGTGCGGTACGTGTTCTCGAAGACGACCGCTTCTTTTGGCAGGCGCGGCTTCTGCTCAGGGATTTCCCCGGCATAGCCGAGGCACATGCCCATCACCGGAAACGTGTACGGCGGGAGATCCAGGCATTCCCGGACCCCGTCCGGCTCATTGCGGATGCCGCCGATCATCACCCCGCCGAGCCCGGCTGCTTTGGCTGCGATATAGGCGTTTTCTGCCGCAAGCGCTGCATCGACGGCGCCGACGAGGACATTTTCGGTTTCGTGAATTTCAAACGGCTGCTGTCTGGCTTCGCTGATGAGAGAGTGCCGGTAAAAGTCAGCGGTAAACACGAGAAATTCCGGTGCCTCCTCCACGTAGCGCTGATTGCCGCATAAGTGGGCAAGGCGTTTTCGTTTCTCCGGATCCGTGATGCGGATGATGCTGTATGCCTGGATGTGGTGTGACGTCGGAGCGCGGCGGGCAGCTTCCAGAATCTCCTCCAGAACCGCTTCCGGCACCGGTTCATTCGTGAATGACCGGATCGAGCGGTGCTGATGCAGCAGATCCATTAACAGCGGATCAACGCCCATACACGCTCCCTCCCCGTCCCGGAGGAGCAAACCATTCTCCGTATCCTTCCGTACCGCTCTCCACCCGGCCGTCTTTCATAATCGTACGTCCACGGACGATCGTCATCTGCGGCCAGCCGGTGATGTTTCTTCCGTCGTACGCCGTTACTTTCCCTTTGCTGTGGAGTTTTTCCCGGTCGATCGTTCCAGTTTTGTTCATATCCACAATCGTAATATCCGCGTCGGCGCCCGCGGTGAGTGTGCCTTTTTTCGGATCGAGACCGAAGAGGCGGGCCGGATTTTCCGAAAGCAGGCGGGCACAGTCGTTCAGGGTGATTTTCCCGTCTGTCACAGCCTGCAGCATGAGCGGGACTAGTGTTTCCACGCCGCACATGCCGGCGGGAATATCCCAGAGACTGCCATCCTTTTCCTCCGGTGTGTGCGGGGCATGGTCCGAACAGACGTGGGAAATCGTCCCGTCGGCAATGCCGCGCCAGATTTCCTCCTGATCGGAGCGGTGCTTGACCGGTGGATACACTTTCATCTGCGGTCCTACTGTGTCGTAGTCTTCCGCGGATAAAAATAAGTAGTGCGGGCAGGTTTCGACCGTAATCGGCAGGCCTTCCTGCTGGGCTCTGCGGATACGGCGGACAGACTCACCGGCGCTCACGTGCAGAATGTGAAGCCGGACTCCGGTTTCTCTCGCCATGTCGATGCCGGCCTGGACGGTCATCACTTCTGCCAGTGCCGGACGCCCGCGGAGAAGGTCTTCGTACGTGCGGCCTCCTTCTGCTTCCACGCCTCCGGTGAGTGTCTGAATGAGGTCGTTGTTTTCTGCGTGTACGGCAAAAATACGACCGGTCGACGCCACGTTTTTCATCATGCTGTACACTTCGCCGTCATGAAACGGCGGAATGACACTCTCCATCCCCGGCTTGTAGTTATACATAAGCTGATACGTCTCCGCATGCACGGCATAGCCCCAGAAGAACTTAAAGGCCGCCACTCCCGCGTCATCAAGCGGTGGAATGTCCTTCTCGTTCAAATGCCCGAGGCAGATCCCCCAAAGCGCGAAATCAACCGCTGCCTGACGGCCTAAATGGGCCTTCTGCTTCTCCATATTTTCCGTATTGTTGACAGGTGGATTCGTATTCGGCATTTCAATGACGGTGGTTACGCCGCCCGCTGCAGCGGCGCGCGTCGAATGGGCGAAGTCCTCTTTGTGGGAGGCTCCCGGATCTCTTGAATGAATGTGGGTATCAATAAATCCCGGAAATACGTACTGACCGGAGGCATCGATATCTTCCTCAATGTCTCCTTCCAGTGTCTTCGCTGTAATGGCTGCGATGCGCCCGTCCTGAATATAAATATCCGCTTTCCGCGTGGCATCTCCTGTTACAATCGTTCCATTTTTTATCCGCTTCTGCCATGCCATAGTACTCCTCCTTCTGAAGGCTTCATCTTCACGCCGCCGATGATGTCCTGAATCGATGTCAGCTCATGGCGGATCATGTATGCTTCAATGTCGTCGAGTGTATCGGTTAAGGCGGTCGGATTGATAAAGCTTGCTGTTCCGACCTGCACCGCTGAGGCGCCGGCGAGCATCATTTCCAGCGCGTCCCGGCCGTTCATGACGCCGCCGCAGCCGATAATCGGAATAGATACCGCCTGTGCCGCCTGATAAATCATGCGGACGATGATCGGCTTCACTGCCGGTCCGGACAAGCCGCCCATGTTGTTGCCGATAAGCGGCTCGCGGGTCTCCACATCGATCGCCATCGCCAAAAACGTGTTGGCAACCGTAAGCGCATCGGCGCCGCCTTTTTCTGCCGCGGCAGCAATTTCCTGAATGCTCGTCACGTTCGGCGTCAGCTTGGCGATCAGCGGAACCCGACTGACTTCTTTCGCCCGTGAGAGCAGCTCATAGGTGACGTCTTTATCCATACCGAATGCCAGTCCGTCTGCCTTTAAGTTGGGGCACGATATATTTAATTCGAGCGCGTCCACGTCGGGGTGGCTGCTCAGTGTTTTCGTCATTTCGGTAAATTCATCGATATCCTCCGCGGAAATACTCGGAATGAGCGGAGCATCGTAGGCGGCATACTCCGGAATGGTCTCTTCCAGGTATTTCTCCAGCCCTTTCGACTGAATGCCGATCGAATTGATCATGCCGCCGTGGGTTTCACACACCCTCGGCGTTGCATTTCCGGGCTGCGGAAGATTCGTAATGCTTTTTGGCACGAGCGCGCCGAGCCGGTTGAAATCGACGGCTTCGGTCATCTCCGGTCCGAATGCGCCGGAGGCCGGCATCACCGGGTTCGGCAGTGTCAGCGTACCAATTTGGACGTTCAGATCGAGCGTCATGAAATCACCACCTGTTCCATTGGGAAAACGGGCCCTTCATAACAGACCCGGACGGAATGTTCTTTTCCGTCTTTTTGAATCGGGGAGACGCAGGAGAAACAGGCGCCCATCGCACAGCCCATCTGTTCTTCCAGGGCAATTTCCCCCTGGAGTCCGTATTCGTGGAGAAGCCGCTGATTTAACAAAGACAGTCTCCGGGAGCCGCACGTATAAAGGGAATCGATGTCTTTTTGTTCAATAATCTCCCGCATCTGGGCTTCGACTGCTTTCACGTCGCTGTTTCCCTGCTCCTCGGTGACGCGGTACACCTGCACGCCCATTTCCTCCAGCATTTCGCCGGAAAGAAGATCGTCTTTCGTTCTTGCACTTAAAATGGCCGTACAGCCGGTGCCGTTCTCCACTGCTTTCTGTGCGAGGGCAGCAAGCGTGGCGATGCCGACGCCGCGTGCGGTAAGCAGAATTTCTTTCTGGGAGCCGAGCTGGAATCCCTGTCCGAGCGGCCCGAGTACATCAAGTGTATCCCCCGTCTCTTTTTTCGTCATTTCCACTGTGCCGGCTCCTTTGACGAGATATAAAAACTCGAGCGTCGTCTCCGTAATCCGGTAGACGCTCAGTGGTCTCCGTAGAAACGGCGACAGTGCTTCGGTCGTCCGGAGGTGGAAAAACTGGCCCGGATCGACGTTTTCAGGCATCGACGTGCGGTCGACGACCATCAGCCAGTACCTTTGGGATACTTGTATGTTTTTCAAAACAGGGAGCAGATGTTGTTTCATGATGATACCTCCCGTGTAATTTCCTCAGCGGTTTTCCGGATGCTTTCTTCCAGCACATCGACACCCGGCAGAATATCTTCCATTTTCGTATACTCGTCCGGATGATGGCTCAGTCCTTCTTCCGATGGAACAAAAATCAGTGCCCCCGGCCAGCGCAGCGCCATATTCATGACATCGTGTCCGGCACCGCTCATCATTACTTCCGATTCAATGCCAAGTGACTCCGCACTGTGGAGCAGGCGGCTCCGGAGCTCCGTATCCAGATGAACGGGATCTTCTTCGGAAATCACTTCCGGGCGGATCTGGACCTCCCGCTCTGCTTCCAGCGATTTCGCCAGATCCTGAAACGAATCGGCAATCCGCTTCCGCGAAAAGCGGTCGGTGCTCCGGATATCCACATCAAACTGACAGCGGCCGGGCACGATATTCATGCCTCCCGGGTACGCTTCAATCCGTCCGACGGTCGCCACGGTGCGGAATGCCCGCTCATCGATCGCTGCTTTCTCCAGGTGGAGAATCAGCTCGGACGCAGCGGTCAGCGCGTCCTGCCGCATGGACATCGGCGTCGTACCGGAGTGGGACGCTTTTCCTTCCACTTCCACCCGCATGCGATACGGTGCAGCAATGCCGTCCACGATACCGACCGCACTTTCCGTGGACTTCAGAATCATCCCCTGTTCGATATGAAGCTCAAAAAAGGCACGGATGTCATCTTCGGCACGGAACGCGCGGCACAAATCTTCCGGATCATACCCTGCTTCTTTAACTGCGTCAAAAAACGACGTTCCGTCCCGGTCCATGAGTCCCGCGAGTGTCTTTTCCGCCACGTTTCCGCTCATCAGCTTGCTCCCGATCGTCGCCATACCGAACCGGGACGATTCTTCGGCGCGGAACACGATGACCTCCACCGGATAGCGGGTAACGGTATTCGTCTCGTTCAGCCGGGAAATCACTTCCAGCCCTGCGAGCACGCCGAGTGTGCCGTCATACCCACCGCCGGCGTAGACAGTGTCCAAGTGGGAACCGACTGCCGCCGCAGGTCCTTCTTCTTCCCCCGCCCGGCGGCAGATCAGGTTGCCGGCCGCATCCTCCCGGCAGGTCATGCCCTCTTCTTCACACCACGTGCGGAAAAGGGCGGCCGCTTCCGATTCTTCCTTTGAATACGCAAGCCGGAACAAGCCGGGTTCCTCCCGTCGTCCAATGCTGTTGATTTTCTTCAGTCGTTCTTCCAATCGTCTGATACTCATAGCCGCCTCCCTGCTGCCGTGTGCAGTTATCTAGTGTATTCGAAGTATAGCACCGGCTTTTCTTTCATTCTTCAGCGCAGGCGACAGAATCCAGAACCGATTTTTATCGATTTCGATGAGCCTGGTGCATGAAATAGCCGATTTTTAATCCAACCTGCAGGTTCAGCTTTCCTTCCGACGTCTGAATAGACTGGCCGGTTAAGGAACTGACCCGCTGCAGCCGGTATTTCAGCGTGTTGACGTGGATATAGAGCGATTCCGCTGCAGCGGACATCGATTCATTCTGTTCAAAATACGCCTCCAGGCTCCGGACGAGATCGAGCTGATGCTGTTCATCGTATGCGGCAAGAATGCCGATCGTCTCCTGGTAAAAGGCGTTCAGCTCCTCTGCCGGAACGACGTTGACGAGGAGCCGGAAAATGCCGAGCTCGTCATAGTGAACGTAGTTTTCCCCGGAAAGTTCGAGGCTCCGGCTGATCGACAGCGCGAGACGCGCTTCTTCACAGACGCCCTTCAGTGCGGTGATGTCCGTATCCGCTTCCCGGCTCACTCCTGCGTAAGGCTCTGCCTGCACGAGACGGCCGAATTCACGGATGAGCATCTGCAGGTCGGTTTTCATCCGGTCCCTTTTTCTGCCGGCGGCAGGATACAGCAGGTAGAGCGTCTGGTGCATCGTTCCGAGCACGGCTTCGGGTTCGACGCTCCGGAGAACGTTTTCAAACTGGGCCATGTAGCCGCTGTAGCCGCTCTCCTCCCCCGGCCGCCCAAAATGGATGGCGCAGCAGACGTAGCCCCGTTCCGGGCGTATATTGTAGACAGCCGCCTGCTCCCGGAGTTCCACAGGATCGGTTTCACTGCCTTCCAGAAGCTTCCGGAGAAACTCCCGCTTGTATTGAAATTCCACTTCGTACTTCACTTTGCGCCGCATGAACTCAAGCGATAAAATCGCCGCGGCCCGTTCAAAGACGGCAAGGTCGGTTTCCAGATGATCGAATTCCTGATCCCAGCTGGAAATGACGCCGTAGAGCATGCCGTCGATCAGCACCGGCGCGGTAATACAGCTCACCTCCACCCCATCGGCGGAGTAGCGTGTCAGACGCACCGGCCGCTGCAGGTGTTCGATTTCTTTTATCTGCCGCTGTGTAAGCGGCTGAAACGGCGACGGGTCGAGCACGTCGTCGAGAAATGGAACGAGACTTTCAATGGCAATCTCATGCTTTGTCAGGCTCCGGAGAACGTCCATAAAGTGGCGCACGCCGGAGCGGCTTAATGAAATTTCATTGAGCAGGTGATACGCTGCCTCGATGTCCTCTTGAAGCACCGCTTTGCGGTCAAAGATACGGTTCATGACCGGGGATAAAATATCCAGGTAGCTGATATGCTCGGGGATTTCCAGTACCGGAAATCCGAGCCGGTCCGCTTCTTCCAGAAGCACCGGCGGTATATCCTGAATAAACCGGTTCGGTTTAATGGCGAGTGCTGCTGTCCCGCGCTCATGAAGCTCCGCGATGAGGCGTTCCTGCGCGCGGAGGTCATCCTTGATCGGATACATGCTCGTCAACAGGAGCTCGTTTCCTTTGAGCCAGCGGACGATATCCGGCACTTCCATAATCGTTACATACGTAATTTCTTTTTCCAGACCGGCGCGCCCCGCAGCCACACGGCACTCTTTTAAGCCGCCGATCTGCATCGCTTCTTTTAATGTGATCGTCATTTTCCTCTCCCTTTCCGGGTTATGCCGGGTTAATCAAACAGGTAGAGAAGGAACAGTGCCGATGCGGGAATGTACGTAATGATCGCAAGGGCGACGAGCTGTACCGCGAGAAACTTCCTCAGTCCGGGGAACATCTCCATCATGTTGAGTTTCGATATCGTCTGGGTGACGAAAATGTTGATGCCGAACGGCGGTGTGTACATACCGATCGCCAGGTTGCAGATCATGATAATTCCAAGGTGCACCGGATCGATGCCGAGCTGCATACCCGCCGGGAAAATAAGCGGCGCAACGATGATAATCGCGGCGATCCCTTCCATGAACATCCCCATGATGAGAAGGGCGATGTTTAACAGCAGCAGGAACAGGAAGATCGATGAAATGTTCTCTGTAATGAACCCGGCAATCTGCTGCGGCAGTCCTCCGCGCGTCAGCAGCCAGCCGAGAATCTGGGCCGCTGCGACGAGCACGAGCACCTGCGCCGAAGTAATCGCGGAATCCACCGATACTTGATAAAACTTTTTCAGACTCATCTCTTTGTAGACGAAGGCACTGATAATCAGTGCGTATACAGCTGC
The DNA here is from genome assembly GCF_002993335.1 of Alkalicoccus urumqiensis. Taxonomy (GTDB): domain Bacteria; phylum Bacillota; class Bacilli; order Bacillales; family Salisediminibacteriaceae; genus Alkalicoccus; species Alkalicoccus urumqiensis. Next base: position 369,779 of record NZ_PVNS01000001.1, read on the forward strand.
AATGCCGGCAGCTTCAGTCGGGGTGAATATACCGCCGTAAATCCCGCCGAGAATGATGACCGGAATTAACAGCGCCCAGAATGCTTTCTTAGTAGCCGTGAACAGCTCTGTTTTGGTCGCTTTCTTATCACGTGGCATGTTGTGGCGCTTGGAATACCAGTAAATGTAAGCAATCGTGACAAGCCCGATAATCAGCCCGGCACCGATTCCTGCTGTAAATAAGTCCCCGACAGACACGGTCGTAATAACCGCTGCGAGAACGATGAGCGTGATACTCGGCGGAATAATCAGGGACACCGCTCCGGCTGAAGCAAGCAGTCCCGCTGAAAAGGACGGATCGTATTTTTTCCGGATAAGCTCCGGGTACATGATTTTTCCGATCGCAATAACTGTCGCCGGGCTCGACCCGGACAGCGCACCGAAAAACATGCTCGATACCTGCGTCGTCATTGCCACGCCGCCCGCCAGATGGCCGACGAGGGCTCTTGCCCATCGGAGGATTCTGTCAGACAGCCCTCCACCTTCCATAATATTGGCTGCATAGATGAAAAACGGCAGCGCCATGAGTGCAAACTGATCCAGTCCGCTGAACATGCGCTGGACGAGAATCATCGGGTTGATGTCACTGACAAACACGACGCTTAAAAACGACGCCAGGCCGAGCGCGACGAAGATCGGCGTGCTGATTAACAAAAAGAACATGAGTAAAATAAATAACACCGTAGTCATCCGCTTATTCCTCCAGATCGAAGCAGGACCGGCACGCACCGGTACCTGCGGTCATTTTCCTTCCCGGGAAGTGCTAGTTCTGTGGCTCTTCGCTCATATGGTTCATTTCCTGTGTTTCATCCTGTTTCCACATCCGGATCGACAGGCCGATGATATGAATGATGGAAATGAGACAGCCGATCGGAATGACCAGATACACCCAGTAAATGCCGATCTGCAGCGACGGTGTAATCTGATTGGAGTCCATGGAAAACTGGACCATCTGCGCTCCGTACCAGCCGAGAAATGCGAGAAAGAGAATCGACAGCACGTTAACAAACAGCTGGATCGCTTTAGCCGCTTTCTTCGGAACGTAATCCAGCAGTACATCGATGCCGACATGAATACCCTTGCGGTAGCAGACCCCCATGCCTAAAAATGCAATCCAGATCATCAAATACCGGACGAGTTCATTGGCCCAGCTGACATTGGCGGAAAATCCGTACCGGAGGACGACGTTGGCGAACAGAATAATCGTCGCGGCGATGATCAGAATACCGATAAATCCTTCCTCTGCACGCTTTAACACGCGCAGTCCTTTTTCTACTGCGGGCATACTTCCCCACTCCTTCTCTACAGGCCCTGCCGGGAAATCAAAAGAAGCCGTCCGTGATCCCTCCCGTCCCGCTTCCACTGACTTTCCGGCCTGCCTGATCATTTCGTACCTCGTCAGGAAAGAAAGGAGGAGAGCGGTGCTGCCCCCTGCAGGACTCTCTCCTCCGTTTTCCTTTTCAGCTGCGTTCAGCCGGACGGACCAAGTGTTACTCTCCGCCGGTCACTGATTCGATTTCTTCATAAAGCATGTCGAGCAGTTCCTGCTGGCGGTCGTTGGATACTTCCTCCTGATGAAACTCGCGCGACATTTCGCGGAACGTATCCAGCTCTTCATCGGTCAGCTCGTAGTACTCTGCATCCGATTCATCGATCGCTGTCCGGTACTCATCTTCGGTTTCTGCCAGGTTGGTCCGGGCCGCCTCCACGCCTTCTGCCTCGGCATCGCTGATGAGCTGCTGTACGTTTTCATCAAGCCCTTCAAACCAGCCCTGGTTGGCCATGAGCAGGTAGGTCATTGTGCCGTGGTAACTTTCAATGACGTAATCCTGGACGGTGTGGTAATCATTTAAATAAATCGTCTGAAGCGGATTTTCCTGCCCGTCAACAACGCCCTGCTGGAGCGCGTTAAATACTTCTGCATACGCGACCGGCTCCGCATTTCCTCCCCAGTATTCATACTGGTTGATCAATGTCGGTGCTTCCATCGTACGCATCGTCAGCCCTTCAAAGTCAGACGGTTCATGGATTTCCTGGCCGTTGGTCGTAAAGAGCTTAAATCCGCCCGGCCAGTAGCCGAGTCCGGAGAAACCGCCGTCCTCAAGCTCGGTGAGCAGTTCTTCCCCGACTTCCGAATCCTGTACTTCATATTTCTGGTCGATGTCTTCCGGCCAGAGGTATGGGAAATCCACCAGTTTCACGTTTTCGACAAACGGAGAAACAACCGCCGATGGCTGCATCGTAATGTCGATTTCACCGATCTGTGTACTCTCCACCTGCTCCCGGAGGCTTCCCATCTGGGAGTCCGGGTACAAGTCGACCGTGACAGATCCGCCGGACTCTCCTTCAATATACTCCTGGAATGCAAGTGCCCCGGCATGCTCCGGGCTGTCCTCCGGCTGGTTATGGCTGAAGGTTATTTCAAGCTCCGGATAATCGCCGCCGGCTTCCGCGTTTCCGCCGTTGTTCTCATTGGATGTATCCGCATTTTCCGATCCGCTGTTGTTTCCTGTATCCGCTGCATCCGTGTTCTCCTCTGAGTTTCCTCCGCAGGCTGCCAGTGTCAGCAGCACAGCTGTCGACAGCCCTGCCCATTTGATCGATTTCACTTGATATTCCCCCTTCAAATTTAACTATCCATAACTCCGGGGCCGTCCCCATCAGTTATACAACTAATCTTACAATTTTGACTTTTCCCTGTCTTTGTCTATATCGACAGGATGAACGGCTCTTTTTTGTCTGTTTAACCAAAACAGATGAAAATAAAAGCGCTTTATCGACATAATACGACATATAGAGGCCTTTTTATCCGCGGATTTTTCGACAGACAGCCGAAACTTGGTTTCTATTGGAGGTTTCCTGACAGAGGATTTTTCGGGAAGGAGAAGAAGTGTGTGGAAAGTGCCGGCTTTTGTTATGCGGCGCCCGGTTTCTGCTGGGTACCTGTACGGCAGGGAATAACCGCAGGCGGGGCGCTGTTGATGGATGAGGGGTTGGAGGGAAGTGAAGTTTTTCTGTTGCTGGCGGAGTATTTTTTCGGAACGGGGCAAAGCTCTGGTCCGATACCTGCGATTTCTGGTCCGATACTCTGGAAATGGTGGTCCGCTGCGGGCTCATTTTGGTCCGATTCCGGCGGCCTGGTCCGGCAGAAGCCGGCCGCGTTCCGCTTTCCAGCAGTGCTGGTCCACCGGGCCCGTTTTTTGGTCCGAAAGCAGTCTATCGTGGTCCGCATTTCAGCTCTCTACATAAAATAAACCAGACAGAAACCACCTGGTCTTAAAAGAAAAGAGAGATCTATTGAAGAGGTTCCCGCTTCCTGCCTGCACCTGCAGCCGTCCAACGCTTTTATTACAAGAAGCACGGCTCCGCGCGGCCGCGCCGCATGGCAGAAGATCGCTGCCCTGCGGCTCAAACCATAGGCCGGCTCCGCTCATGCTCTCCAGCCGCGCAAATACCGCCCGGCTAGAAGACAAGCCCACGGCAAGCTTCTGCCGGGTAGCGGAGAAGCTCTATCAACAGAAACAAACGGTACATGGAACAGAACGTCGAAATGCTATAACCCTTGTCATCCCTGCTCGAAAGAGGCTACGACTTTTATCCTTTCTTGTACTTCAAAAAAGACTGCGGCGGTCTGTGGGAAGACCGGCCGCAGCCGTGTATCGTATACTATGCCCCTTTTCCGCTCACTGCGGCAGATACACATGACGGGGTGGTTCGTTTTTGTAGTCGAGCAGCTGCGGGAAGGACACGGGACGGGAAAAGTAAAATCCCTGCAGAACCCCGCAGCCCCGCTCCTGAAGCATCGTCCACTGTTCTTTCGTTTCGACTCCCTCTGCCACTACCTGCAGTGAAAACAGCGAAGCGATGGACAGAATGTGATCCACCATGCGCCGGTGGGTTTCATCTTCATCCATTTTCCATATGAAGGACCGGTCGAGCTTCAGCGTGGTCAGCGGAAGTTCCTGCACGTAGGTCAGTGACGCGTGCCCGGTGCCGAAATCATCAAGTGCCACCGACACGCCGAGGTTCCGAAGCGCATATAGAAATTCCTGCAGCTTGGAGAAAGAGTCCTGGTACGTAAACTCGGTCAGCTCAATTTCCAGAAGCGCCGGCTCCAGCTTCGTCCGCTCGAGCGCTTTTTCAATCGTAAACAACAGGTCATCGGCGTGCTGATGAAACGACGATACATTCACCGCTACCGGAAAACGCGCTTCTTCCGGCAGTTCCGACAGCTGGCTGCACGCTTCGTTGATGACCCAGCGGTCGATTAAGTACATCCGGCCGGTTTTTTCCGCTGTCTGCAGGAAAACATCCGGACGTACGGCGCCGAATGCAGGATGGGCCCACCGGAGCAGCGCTTCTGCTCCGACCATGCGGCCGCTCTCTGCATCTACTTTCGGCTGGTACTGCAGGTAAAATTCGTTGTTGTACAGCGACGGCTGGAGATCGTGCGCGAGCCGGCCGGTAAACGTTCCGTGCTGATCCGGGGGCATCGTTTCGTAGACAAGAACCTGATCTTTGCCGCTCTGCTTCGCGCTTTTCATCGCCGATCCGGCCCGGCGGACCGCTGCATCAAGCGATGTTTCTTTCGTCCGCCGGGCACTGATGCCGCCGCTGACGGAAATATAGGCCGGCTCGGTGCCGATCCAGAACGGTGTCTCCATCTGCAGCGGCAGCTGATGCGTCAGCCGCTCCAGCCGGAGGTGGTCCGCTTTTTCCAGCACCAGAAGAAATTCATCGCCGTTCATGCGGAACAGCAGATCGTCTTCCTGCAGCAGAAGCTGCATGCGGATGCAGAACTGACGCAGAATCGTATCCCCCGCCTGTTTGCCGAGCGTGTCATTTAACGAACGGAAGTTGTCGAGGTTTAATGAAAGAACCGCTTCCCCTGTCGTATGTCTTTGTAAAAAACGCTCATTGTATGCTTCTGTCAGTTCATCGTGGTAGTGACGGTATTCCAGTTCCACCGCCTTCCCTAAAAGAGACGCCATTTTCTCCAGGTGGGACCGCTCTGCTTCGGAGAAGGTGTAGGCCGTCGGGTGGAGCAGGCAGAGGGAGCCGAAAACGCGTCCGTTCGGGAGGACAATCGGGACGCCGAGGTAGGCGCCGATGTGAAGCGAGTGGGTGACGTCGAGCTTTCGGGACCATTCGTGTTCGTTGGTGTTGTGCAGCTGCAGCGGCTCACGGCCGCCGTGGTAAAGGTGCTGTCAGTAGGACTGCTCGAGGGGCAGCTCGAGGTCTTTGACCGGGGCGGTCCCGCTGTTGTCCAGGGCATCGATGACCCAGAAGGACCGGTCGTTCATGTAGGAAATGAAGATAGTGTCTACGCTCGTGATCGTCCGCACGACTTCCAGCACATGACGAATGACGACAGAGAGGCCTTCATATTCCACCACTTCCCGTTTGGATATGTACATGTCCCTTACCCCTTCCTTTTGTACCCATTCGAAGTTCACAGGCATATTATATCACAATACTTCTTCAGAAAAAGGAGGACTTTTCCATTCATTGTGTTCCTGCTTTGGAAAGGGGATTTTTGTGAGAAAGGCGTCACTTTCGGAAGAATTCCGTGCTCTGTCATCTTTTTGTAACTTCCTTATTTTCCCGTCGACCAACAGGTAAGAGAAAAAAAGGAGGCGTTTTACATGAGACGAAAGGGGTTATTCTTTATCAGTCTGGTCCTGGCTGTGCTCCTGCTCGGGGCGTGTATGGATCAGAGCAATACGGCGGAAAATAACACAGCGGATATGAATGCAGCGGATGATGCCGCGGTTAATGAAGCGGAGCAGGAGGACACGGAAGCGGGAGGCTGGGCAGAGGAAGAATCCGAAGCCCCGGCTGCTGCTGAAGATAGTGGATCACAGCCGCCGGTGACGGAAACGGAATCGTTCGGCCAGCAGGTCATTTACACGGCCGAGATGTCGATCATCGTGGAGGATTACGATCAGGTGGAACAGAACCTCCGCGACGAAGTGGCTTCCCGGCAGGGCTACGTTGTTGATTCTACGATGCAGCAGGAAGGAGAAGAAGAACGGCAGTCGGGCTCAATGACAGTGCGTGTGCCGCGGGAGTCGTTTGAAGACATGCTGACGGCGGCGGAGGCCGGTGCTGTGGAAGTGGAGTCGCTTTCGACACGCGGCAACGATGTATCGGAGGAGTATGTGGATCTGGAGGCACGGCTGCGTTCGCAGGAAATCGTCGAAGAGCGGCTGCTTTCCTTCATGGAGGATGCGGATTCCACGGATTCGCTGCTGCAGATATCCAGTGACCTCTCAGACGTCCGAAACGAAATCGAACGGGTGCAGGGAAGGATGAATTACCTGGATGACCAGATTGCCTATTCGACGATCACAATCGCCATCCGGGAAGAGCGGGTGCACGTGGAGCCGCTCCAGGACCAGGCTTCCTTAAACACGTGGGAGCGGGCGGAGAGCATGTTTATGTCGACGGTAAACAGTATTCTGCAGGCAGGTGCTTCGCTGTTTGTGTTCGTTGTCGGGGCCTCTCCGGTCCTCATTCCACTGCTGCTTCTGGCGGCTGTGTCCTTCTGGTGGTTCCGGCGCCGCCGTATGGCTCCACGAACCGAGGGGTGACGTGCTATAATAGCGTCAGATTGGAAGAAAAGGGCAGTCCGGCTGCCCTTTTTCCCTGAACAGGAGCTGAATGACCGTGAAACGACTTATTCTATGGCTGCTCCCCACTCTCTTTCTCGTGGGCTGCGGCGATGAAAAAACAGAAATACATATCGCCGCTGCCTCCAGTCTGACCGAAGTGATGGTGCCGGTGACAGACGCTTTTGAACGGGAAAACCCGGAATATGAAATCGTGCCGACGTATTCGGCTTCCGGTACACTGAAGGATCAGATTTTACAGGGGAGCCGGGCGGACATTTTCGTTTCGGCTGACCCGCGCTGGGTCGATGAACTTGAGGAAGCACATATGCTCGAAGACCGGGTCGACCTTCTCGGCAACCGGCTGGTGCTTGTCTCCCCGACCGAGCGGGACTGGGTCATCGACGAGCTGACGGACCTCCCTTCCATGCACGAGATGGAAACGATCGCGATAGGCAATCCGGATCTTGTCCCTGCCGGCGCGCATGCCAGAGCCGCTCTCGAAGAAGCCGGGCTGTATGACATGCTGGAGGACAAATTTGTTTTCTCCGGCGACGTCCGTACGGCTATGCAGTACGTCGAGACGGACAATACCGATGCCGCATTTGTGTATGAAACCGACGCGCTCGCCTCCGGCTCGGTGCGGAGTGATCTGATCATCGACACGCCGGAGCCGATCGTGTATCCGGCTGCGCTGATGGAAGATCGGGAGCAGGAGGAAGCCGGTGCTTTTTATGCGTTTCTTCAGGAGGAAGAGGCGCTGCAGATCTTCCGGGAGCACGGGTTTCAAATCCCATGAGTTTCTGGAATCCCGTCCTCCTCTCCTTTCAGGTCATCGTCCTGGCAAGCCTGATTGCTTTTACCGGCGCCATCCTCGCCGCCTGGCTGATGCGCGGACGCCGGTTCCGCGGGCGGCTGCTCTTAGAAACGTTTCTGATGCTTCCGCTCGTGCTGCCGCCGACGGTGATCGGCTTCGCTCTGCTCGTCCTTTTCGGACGGAACAGCTGGGCCGGACAGCTGTATGAACTCCTCTTTTCCCAGCCGATCGTGTTTACATACGCCGCTGCCGTGCTCGCGGCTGCTGTCGTCGCTTTTCCGCTGATGTATCAGACGTTCCGCTCCGGATTTGAAACCGTCGATGCGGACCTGATCGCAGCCGGCCGCCAGCTCGGTGCAGGAAACTGGGAGCTTCTCCGGTGGATTCTTTTGCCGCTGGCGTGGCGCTCCATCCTAACCGGCTTCATGCTCGGGACGGCCCGCGGGCTCGGTGAATTCGGCGCAACGATCATGATCGCCGGGAGTATTCCCGGACGGACGGAGACGATGCCGACGGCCATCTACAACGCCGTCCAGACAGGAAACACCGTCACGGCCGCCGGCTGGGTTGCGGTGCTCATCGCTTTTTCCTTCGTGCTTCTCGCTGCCGTGCTCCGGCTGACACCGAAGGAATAAGCCGCTTTCTAAAGCACAAAAAGAGACCGGCTTCCTCCCTTTGACAAAGAGAAAAAGCCGGTGCATCCAGCATCCGCCCTCGGCGGATGCTGTTTTTTATGCTTTCACTTCCTTCAAGTGCCACAAATGGCTCTGGAAATCGTGCTCGATGACCGGAATGTCGATACCGGCATACATGAGTTCATCACCGCCGAAGGCGCGGTCCAGTCCATCCACGCTGTAGACGGCATCCGGCTTTAATCCATCGAGCTTCACACGCACAAACGGCGCATTCGCTTCGGCCAGACGGTGCATGTAGACAAAAAGCGCTTCGGAGCGGTCTGAAGACACACGGATTGTCGCATAGCTTTCCGTTTGAAACGGATCGGCCAGCCGGTAGAGCGTACCATACTGGGACAAGTGGCGGACCTCTTTGTAGCGGCGCACCTGATCCCGGATTTCGACCATTTCCGCATCACTCAGCTTCGTCACATCCAGCTCGTAGCCGAGGTTCGCCTCCATCGCGACGTGTCCTCTCGCGGCAAGCGGCGTCGTACGTCCGACCTGATGGTTCGGTACATCGGAAACATGCGCCCCCATCGCCGCCGACGGATACGCAAGGCTCGTTCCGTACTGAATCCGCGTCCGGCTGACCGCATCGGTGTTGTCACTCGTCCACGTCTGCGGCATGTAATAGAGCATGCCCGGATCAAACCGGCCGCCCCCTCCCGAACAGCTTTCAAACAGCACTTCCGGAAACTCCTGCGTCAGTTTCTCCATCACGTCATACAGCCCGAGCATATACCGGTGAGCCGTTTCCTGCTGGCGGTGCGCCGGAAGCACCGGACTGCCGATTTCTGTCATATTCCGGTTCATGTCCCACTTCACATAGGAAATCGGCGCCCCTGCCAGAAGCGTACGCAGCTGCTCCAGAATGTGTGCCCGCACCTCAGGATTGGCAAAATCCAGCACCAGCTGATTGCGCGACTCCGACCGCCTTCTTCCCGGCACGTGCAGACACCAGTCCGGATGAGCGCGGTACAGATCACTGTCGACCGAAATCATCTCCGGCTCCACCCAGATCCCGAAATCCATGCCGGCCTCCTTCACTTTTTCCGCAAGCCCCTGCACGCCGTCCGGCAGCTTCCGCTCATCGACCGTCCAATCCCCAAGCGAGGAGCGGTCATCATCCCGGCGGCCGAACCAGCCGTCATCGAGAACGAACAATTCGATTTCCGCTTCCGCTGCCCGCGACGCTATCTCCAGAATCTTTTTTTCATCGAAATCGAAATACGTCGCTTCCCAATTGTTGATCAGAACCGGCCGCGTGCGGTGTTTCCACGAACCGCGCACCAGGTGCTCCCCGTACAAATGATGAAACGTGCGCGACATCTGACCGAGCCCCTCCGAGGAATAGACGAGCACCGCTTCCGGCGTCGTAAACGTCTCCCCCGGCGACAGCTCCCAGGAGAAGCCGAACGGCTGGATGCCGACGTTCACGCGCGTTCCGTCAAACTGATCCACCTCGGCACTCGCGAGAAAGCTGCCGCTGTACACGAGGTTCCACGCAAATACTTCTCCGGAAGTCTCTGTCGCATCCGGACGCACGAGAGCGAAAAACGGATTCTGCTGGTGGCTGCTTGAGCCTCTCCTGCTCTCCACCACTGCCCGGCTCTGCCCGAGCGGCGTCCGCACCATATCCCGCTCCCGGTTGTGCGCTCCCGGTAGATGAATATATTCAAACGCCCGGCTGCGGAAATCGACGTTGGCAGAGGAGGCTTTCTGAATGACGAACGGCTCGCCCCCCTCATGCACGATCGACGCCGACCGCGCGAGTGCATCCGACGCGTGGAACACGGTATACCGAAGGAAAATCGACACCTGCTGCAGTTCATCCCGGAGCTCGATGATCAAGGTTTCCGCTTCGGCCTCTCCGGCATAGGAAGCCGGCAGCCCATCGAGCGCAGGCTTTCCCTTCTGCACGGTATAGCTTTTATAGCGGAAGTCCGACACTCTCGAACCGTCCGCCCACTCGATTTCAAACGCCGGATCGCGGTAATCGGTATTGCCGTAGGCCGGATATTCCAACGGCGTCGTATCCAGCGAAAACGTCCGGTCCTCTTTATTCGGGTTTCCGGAGAAACCACGGTCCTCATAGCGGACATCGGCGCTGCCGCGGTAGCGGGACAGTCGTCTGCCCCAGTACAGATGCGTGAGGTAGCCGCCTTCCTGTACTTTCATCACATAACTCATGCCGGGCCCCTGAAGGTGAAACACCCCGGTCTTCTCTTCCACGTGGATCGCTGCTGATTGAGTCATCGTCATTTATTTGATCGCTCCTTGGGTTACGCCGCTGATAATCCAGCGCTGCAGGAATAGATAGAGAAGTATCATTGGAAGCAGCGCCATCAAATAAGAGGCGAACGCGAGATTGTAGTTGGTGCCAAACTGAGATTGAAATACGTACTGCACGAGCGGGAGAGTATGGTCCTGGCGGTCGCCGAGTATAACGAGCGGCAGCAGAAAGTCATTCCATGCCCACAGTGCTGTCAATATAGCTACTGTGGCGTTGATCGGAGACAGGATCGGGAAGATAATTCTCCAGAAAACACCCCACCGGGAGCAGCCGTCCACGATTGCTGCCTCTTCCAATTCTTTTGGAATGGTCTTGATGTAGCCGGTGTAAAGAAATACGTTAAAGGCAAGACCGTAAACGATATAGAGCAGGACAAGACCGTTTAGGTTCATCAGACCGATTGTGCTCATTTGGTTCACAATTGGGAGCATGATGATCGGAAACGGCACAAACATAGCGCTTACAAAATAGTAAAACAGGAATTTGTAGCGCTTCCGATGCATATTCCGCGCGATCGCATAGGCGACAAGTGAGTTGGAAAGCACCGTAAAGATCACTGTAAAGATCGTAACATAGAAACTGTTTCCAAGCGCATTAAAGAAGTTCGTCATTTCGATTGCGCGGATAAAGTTTTCAAATGTAAACGAAGCGGGAAGTGCCAGAATGGAGTCGGCGGTTTCTGCCGGTGTTTTAAACGCATTGACCACGGTGATGTAGAGTGGAAAAAGGATAAACACGCTGCCGAGAATAAGCAGGATCGTAACCGGCCAGTTGTAGCGGGTGCGTCCCATTACATCTGCACCTCCCTCTTCTGAAGAATTCGAATCTGAAATACCGAGATGACGACGATAATAATAAAGTAGATGACCGCGTTCGCTGACTGCAGCGCAAACTGACCGCCGGCAAAGCCATCCTCATAAATTAATAAGGAGATGGACTGCGTCGCTCTGCCCGGTCCGCCTCCGGTCATTGCTACGACATGATCAAAGACCATCAGGAAATTTTTCATCGCAAGTACCATGTTAATAGTGAAGAATGGCGCAATAAGCGGAAACGTAATTTTCCAAAATTCCTGCCACTTATTCGCTCCGTCCAGACTCGAGGCTTCATATAAATCACGGTCAATCGTTGCAAGGCCGGCCAGATATAAAATGGTATTGAATGCAGCCGCCTGCCAGACGGCCATGATCACGACTGCCACCCAGGCGAGATCGCGGCTGCCGAGGATGCTGGTTGTCAGCGAGGTCAAACCGATTGTTTCCGCAATTCCAGGGATAAAAACGGCGAAAATGAAGTTGAAAATAAAGCCGACGATCAAAATACTTAAAATATTCGGCATGAAATAGACGGCACGGAGCGTCTTATGAAATTTGATTTTCGCATTCAGTCCGAGCGCAATAATAAGGCTGATAATATTGACGAGAACGGTCGAAACGATAGCAAACTGAAAGGTAAAACCATAAGCGTTATACACCCGGCCGTCCTGAAAAATATTAATATAGTTCTGAAAGCCGACAAAATCCCATTCTCCAAAACCGCGGTAGTTAGTAAAGCTGAAGAAAACACCCTGAAGAACAGGAAGTGTATGAAAACTAAAAAACAAAATCAGTGCCGGCAGCACCATCAATGCATACGGAGAAGGTTTTTTCTTCAGCCATCCTGCCCGGCGGGGGCCGGAGCGGGCGTTGTCCCGCTCCTGTCGCTGTGCATTATTCGTTAGAGAGTCGCTCATATTCGTCATCCAGCTCCTTTAGCAGGTCTTCTTTTGTTCCGTCCAGCAGGTAATCCTGGAACATTACATCGATCTCAAAGCCCTGCGGATAGTAATGATCGGCAAAGGACGCAATCCGGCCATCATCAAAATACTGCTGCAGCTCAGCAAGCGATTCGTCTTCCTGTTCTGCCCCCTCTACCGGAGAGAACATGCGCTGACTCTCAAGGTACAACTCAATATTTTCGGGGTCGAGCAGGAATTCAACAAACTGCTGCGCTTCTTCCGGATGCTCTGTATCTTCGCCGATCATCAAAGCGACATCGACACCGGATACAATGTCGTTTTCGCCGGCTTCATTCGTTGCCGGAAGCGGAAAGACACCCAGATTCATATCCGGATTGGCATTCAAAATTTCTCCAATTGCCCATATGCCCTGCATGTACATCACTGATTCTCCGTTGGAAAAAGAAGTATTGCCCATGTTGTAATCCTGGCCGAATACATCATTATCTGTATACTGCAGCAGTGTTTCGAGTTTTTCAGCAACTTCTCCGTATTCTTCACTGAAGGAAGTTTCCCCTGCCTCTAAAGCATCGAAGAATTCTTCTCCATGAATATTAGATGCCAGGGCGTTTAGCGGCGGCAGAATGGTCCACGATTCCCCGTAAGTAGAGTAGAACGGCACTTCTCCTTTTTCTTCAATTTCTTCTGCCAGCGCTGTGAACTCGTCCCAGGTTTCGGGAATTTCCAGCTCCAGCTCTTCAAATAAGTCTTTATTGTAGATAACCCCGTTCGCGTTCACCGTGTGCGGCAGCGCATAAAGTTCGTCCGTGCCTGTAAGACGCTTCAGCATGTCTTCGTAATTATCATCAACTTCAGATAACACATCACTGTCGGACATATCTTGAAAGACGCCGGAATCGCCAATATCTCCGAATGTTGCGCCACCGTTAATCGTCAGGACGTCAGGTATGTCGTTTTGTGTCAGGCGGGAAAGAAGCACCGTATCTGCATCCGGTACGTTATTCTGCTCCACCTGGATACCAGGATTCTCTTCTTCAAACTTGGCGATCAATTCATCAAATTCATCCACGGCCTCTGCTTTAAATTGAAAGAATTCCAGTTCCACCGTTTCCCCTTCTGCACTACCTTCTCCTCCGCCGTTTCCACAGGCCGCCAGAAACGCTGTCATTCCAAGAACAACGCTGATACAAATTGATTTTTTCATGTGATTCTCCCCTTTATTTAGTCTGAGTGTGCTGCTTTGGCTCCGCAGGACTCCCGTACGATCATCGTTGTCGGTACAATCACCTGCAGCGGTACGTCCCGGCCTTCCATCCGCTCCAGCAGCAGGCTGCAGGCGGTTCGCCCCATCTGTCCGCCGTATAGCTTGGTTGTCGTCAGCGGCGGGGTGACGTACTTGGCAAACTCCACGTCATCGACACTGACGATGGCCGTATCATGCGGCACCGAGTACCCGGCTTCATTCAACGCCCGGATCGCGCCTAGGGCAATCGGGTCGCTCGCTGCAAAAAAGGCACTTGGAAGCTCTCCCTGGGCGAGCGCCTGCTTCATCATGTGGTAGCCGGCGTGCGACGACCAGTCGCCGATCGTATCGTCTCCGAGGAAAACGAGCGCTTCCTCGTAAAGATTCCGCTCTTTCATGAAGCGGATGAAGTACGTCAGGCGGGGGTCCACTGCTTCTTTGTTCCGCTGGTGCAGATACTGTGTCATTTCCCGGCCGCCGAGGAAACCGACTTTTTTATGTCCAAGCTGCATCAGGTGCTGCAGCACATTTTCGGATGCCTGATCCAGATCGGCGAGCACGGAGTCGAACCGGGATTTATCCGGTGACTGATCAACAAAAACAATGTTCGGGTGCGGATACAGCGCTTCGATATCCTCCGCCGTGGATTTACCGATAACGATAATGCCATCCAGCTGCTCCAGCGCACCCTCTCCCTGAAGCCGGCGGAGCCGCAGCGTGACTTCCACGTGCATTTCGAGCTCCTCCGCTTTGGCCTGAATGCCTTCAATAATTTCGCGGAAATAGGGATCCTCCTGGTCATCTTCTGTGTTGTTCCACGTGAGAATACCGATTTTCCAGGCACGGACCGTCTTTTTGACGTATGCCTTTTTCGAGCGCCGCTTCATCGGCTGGTACTCCATCTTTCTTGCTACTTCCACCACCCGCTGCCTCGTTTCATCCAGAACGACGATGGACTGATCGTCATTTAGAATTCTCGAAACGGTGGCAATCGACACATTGGCGGCTTCCGCAACTTCACGAATCGTAGCCAGGGTAAACACCTCCTTTTGTTAACTTCTTTTTTGCTGAATTGACTGTATCTTAGCATTATGTATTCGCTTTCAATATCGTTTTTTCGGTAAAACATCAGTAAAATATAAATTTTTTATCAGTAAACATAATTATTTTACCGATATTTTACCGATCATGCTTATAAAACCTCCAGTGCGGAGCAAAAAACAGGCTTCCCTGAGCGGTGAGGCACTGAAAAAGTCTCTATTAAAGAAACTTTAACCTTTTCAATTAGGGAAATCAGACTGCACTACAGACGGAAGCTTGCCGCGGGCATGGCCTCAGCCTCCTCGAACATCCTTTGGATGTTCTGTGGGGTCTTCACCTCATGCTTTTCCCGCGGGCGTCCCCGTCTTTTGTTTCGTCTGATTGAGCCTGGGATAAAAAGCATGAAAATGGTCAAAAAAGTTCCATGAAAAAAAGACGACCAGATCCAAAAAAATTGGAAATTGGTCGTCTTTTTTCTGTGAGTTTACTTTCGTTCAATTAAAATCGAGAGATTTTCAGTGGCTTCCCTGAGCGGAGTACCTGCTTTCCTGAATCTTATTTCATGCTGCTTCGTTCATCCTAGAAAAGGGTAAAGAGACTCATATCGTTTTGAAGGAGGCATCCATGAATCTTGATCAGATGAATACATTACTTGAAGAAGCAGGAGACTATCTCGGCGTAGACCACTCTTTTGCCGGGCTGCTCCGTATTCCCGAACAGCAGATTGCCATCTCCATCCCCTACCGCCGCGACGACGGCTCGATGCACACGGTGCCCGGTTACCGGACAATTCACTCGACACTGCTCGGCCCCGGTAAAGGCGGGATCCGGCTTCATCCAGACACCGACTCCGAAGAAGTCCAGCTTCTCGCCTGGTGGATGACAATGAAAACGGCCCTGCTCCACCTGCCGTTCGGCGGTGCCAAAGGCGGCATCGCCGCGGATCCGGAGGATCTGTCCAGCCGGGAAAAGGAAAATGTCATCCGCTCTTATATTGATAAGCTGCATCCATTCATCGGCAGAGATACCGATATTCCTGCTCCCGATGTCAACATCGGACAGCAGGAAATCGGCTGGATGATGGATCAGTACGAGAAGCACCACGCCGATCCGTATCATGCGACCTTCACCGGCAAAGAGGAAATTATCGGCGGTGCCCCCGGACGTGTGGAAGCCACGGCTGCCGGTGTTGTACAGACGATCGAATGCTGGCTGGAAGCGAACAACAAAGCAGTCCATAAGCAAAAAATCGCCATTCAGGGAGCCGGTAACGTCGGCGGCATCTGCGCGAGGATTCTGTCGGAAAAAGGCGCCCTTATTACCGGAATTTCCGACTCTTCCCAGGCGCTTCATGACAGCAGTGGCCTGGACGTGGAAAAAATCCTCACCCATAAAGAAGAAACCGGCCGGCTGCAGAAGACCGGCGGGAAAGAGCCGGACACGATCTTTGATGCCGACTGCGACATTTTCATTCCGGCAGCGATGGAAAACCAGCTGACAGAAAAGACGGCCGGCAGACTCCAGGCATCACTCGTTGTTGAAGGTGCCAACGGCCCGACCTCTGAAGATGGAGATAAAAAACTTCAGGAAAGAGACATCGATGTGCTTCCGGATATTTTAAGCAATGCCGGCGGTGTCGTCGTTTCCTATTATGAATGGCGGATGAATGAGCGGAAGGAAACATGGGAGAAATCCCGTGTGCAGAAAGAGCTGAAATCCGCGATGATCGACGCGTTTGAGCGGGTGCACGACATCAAGCAGGAAGTAAACGTCCCTTACCGTACAGCGGCTTATTATGCCAGCTGCCGGCGTCTCGCAGACGTTATGGAAGCAAAAGGTCTGCTTGCTTCCGGGTAATTATTTCCCGGGAAATGACGAAGAAAAGAGCTGCCGGAAATGGTTCTCCGGCAGCTCTTATTATTTTCCCTCCGGCCTGAAGTCATCCTTCAGCCCTTCCGGCTCTTCGTTAAACCAGGCGGTCGTTTTTTCATACGCCCGCTGCTTTGTCTCATCGCTGACATGGGAAATAACTTGATACAGCGCGTAGATAATAATCGTCAGGTCATCAGTGAAACCGATCACTGGAATAAAGTCTGGGATCACATCCACCGGCAGGATCAGGTACCCGAGTGCACCGACGATCGTCATTTTCGCTTTTTTCGGCACCGCATCATCCTGCATCGCATAAAACAGGGTCAAACTGTAGTATACAAGCTTTGATCCCATTTTCTTTGCGGCACTCCGGAGCTTCTCCCAGAACTTCGATTCGCTGTAATGCTCCTTTCCCCGGGAAATCTCTTTTTCTTCATCGATTTCCTGCAGCCGGCTTTCGTATTCTTTGTTTTTTCGAAAAGGCAGTCTCATATTCATCCCTCCATCTGTTCGTCTACTATTTATTATTCCTTTTTTGGGAAAATGTGAAACCGGACAGACACAGGTTTTAATTACCGGTGCAGCGTGAATAGCCCTTGTAAGACAAATTTTAAGAGGAGGCGGTTTTCATGGCAGATAAAAAAGGCTGGAGCGAAAAAGTCAAAGGCGCTGTAAGCAAAGTGAAAGGTGAAACGAAAGATCAGGTCGGCAACGCAGCAGACGATCCGAAGATGCAGAAAGAAGGCAAGAAAGACAAGGTAAAAGGCGATTTTCAGGATCAGGCCGGCGATGCCAAAAACAAAAACAATTAATGAGCAAAAGACCGTCCGGTAGCCGGACGGTCTTTTGTTTCGTATTTACCTTGCTGCATCCCGGAACGCACTGGCCAGAATCCAGACGGCAGCGATCGTATGCAGGATCCAGCCGACTACAGGAATCCAGCCGAGAAAAACGGCCACCAGACCACTGACACTCGGCAGCTTCGCTGTACGGTACGTAAACGCAATCAGCAGGGTAATAATATGCAGAACAAGGGCAATGCTCAGTGCAGAATAGCCGCTGAACACGACAATGCTCCCTCCAATAAATGGAATCGCCAGCAGTGCTTCAAAACCGCCGGACGCAAACTTCGAAAACGCAGATAATTTCACTCGTAGTTCCTCCCTTTTTCTCATTCTCTCTATCTTCTACGTTTTCCATACCCGAATGTTCCCGATTTCACGCATCGCCCGGCGGAATTAGTTTCCTGTTCCCATACGGATGGTTTCAGCGGCACCGGGAACCGGCAGCAGTCCGAAAGGTTCCGGGCTCTGCCAGGCGAAAAGGCTGCAGCCGGTAGATGTCACCCACCGCTGCAGCCTTTTCCTTTACCACCTTCCGCCGAATCCGGAGGTCTTTTCTTTATACACGCATGTCATCAGAATAAACCCGACGGCAATGCCCGGCAGCTGCATCCGCCCGCTCATCAACAGCTCGTTAAGCGAACCGGAGGCAAGCGTTAAAAAGCCGGGACCGTGCACGGCGAGAAGCGGGTAGCAGGCAAAATAGAGCATGGGGAGGCCCATGAATACGATCATCGCGCCGCTGATCGTCCAATTGCCGTCCGAGCGGAACTGCCGCACGAGAATCGGCAGGCCGAGCAGTATCCCGATGATCACATATAACAGCGGCACATACAGCCCCGGACCGCCGTCCGCGCCGGTTTCTTCCTGAAGCAGTGTTCCGGTATCCACGATGAGAAAATAAACGAGCAGCAGCACAATCGTATAAATCAGATAGCCAAGAATGCGTTTCCAACCCAATTCCTACCCCTCCTTCTATGTATCTTTTCTCAGTGTATCATAGACCGTGCAGGGCGGAAGTTGGAAATATGGAACACAAAAAAACTGAGGTGGATTTACCACCCCAGCAGCCGTTCCCGTTCTTCTTTCAGGAGTTCCACTTTGTGCTCGACGGCGAGCCGGTCCTCCGGTTCCATCGGCACATCGACACTCAGCTTTTTTTCTTCCAGCTCAATTTCCTCTGTCAGTTCATCGTACCTGCGCTGTGTTTCGGCCGGCAGGCTTTCAAGCCGTGCCTGGTGCTCTGCTTTGCGGTCCATGGCGTTTCCTCCTTTGTATCGGGTCTCCCTGACAGTATAGCAGAAATTCGTTTTTTGCAGACGCTTTCACGACTTGTGCTATAATCAGGCGGCGGGAAAGGTACCATCAAAGGAGGAGAAACCATGGAAAATTTTGTTTTTCAAAATGCAACGAAGCTTCTTTTCGGCTCCGGCCAGGAGAAAGATACCGGCTCAGAAACGGCGGCGCTCGGGAAAAAAGCGCTGCTTCATTACGGCGGCGGCTCGATTAAAACAACCGGTCTCTACGACCGTGTCAAAGCGTCGCTTGAGGAAGCCGGTGTGGAGGTTGTGGAGCTGGGCGGTGTGAAGCCGAATCCGCTGATCAGCCTCGTACGGGAAGGCATCGAGCTCTGCCGGACGGAAAACGTCGACGTCATCCTGGCTGTCGGCGGCGGGAGTGTCATCGATTCGGCTAAAGCGATTGCCGCAGGGGTGTACCATGACGGCGATGCCTGGGATTTCTTCACAGGAAAAGCCGAGGTGACAAAAACACTGCCGATCGGCGTTGTGCTGACCATACCGGCAGCCGGCAGCGAAACGAGTGCCGGAAGTGTTGTGACGAATGAAGAGGGGGAATACAAGCGGGCATTCGGTCATGAATCGCTCCGTCCGAAGTTCGCCATACTCAACCCGGAGCTGACGTACACCCTCCCGTCCTATCAGACGGCCTGCGGTATTACGGATATGTCGGCGCACATTTTCGAGCGCTATTTTACGAATTCCACGCACGTCGATGTGACGGACCGCCTCTGTGAAGGCACGCTCCGCTCCATCATCCGTCACGCGCACACCGTGCTTGACGAGCCGGAAAACTACGATGCACGGGCGGAAATTCTGTACGCCGGCACCATCGCCCACAACGATACCCTCGGTGTAGGAAGGATCGGTGACTGGGGCAGCCACGACATCGAGCATGAAGTCAGCGGCATTTACGACATCGCCCACGGCGCCGGACTTGCGATTATTTTTCCGGCCTGGATGAAGTACGTGTACAAGCACGATGTGGAGCGGTTCGCCCAGTTCGCCAACCGGGTATGGGACATTGAAATCGACCTGAACGACCTGGAAGGCACCGCGCTTGCCGGCATTGAACAGGTGGAGAACTTTTTCGACTCCATCGGCATGCCGACGCGCTTAAGCGACGTCGATATTGACGACACCCACTTTGAGAAAATGGCCGCCAAAGCAGTGGAAAACGGCCCTGTCGGCCAGTTTGTAAAGCTGGAAAAAGAAGACGTGAAACGGATTTACGAGCTTGCTCAGTAATCCAGGAAGAGAAAGCCTGCACCCGGGCTTTCTCTTTTTTTGTGTGCCTGGCATGTCTGACAGCTAGGTGGTGAAAGTCCACTACGGGCTTGGTAATGGGAACCGTTAGCGAATGGCAAGGGTGTCCGGGGTGACCCGGAATCTGAAGGAAGCCGGACGCAAACACAC
>NZ_PVNS01000010.1 GCF_002993335.1 Alkalicoccus urumqiensis
GCTTTCCAAGTAGTAAACTAAGTATAGACGATCATCCGGGAAAAAGGGAGAAAAAAAGACAAAGAAGACTAGAAACGTCCACAAGGACGTTTCTAGTCTTCATCAAGGACTTTTTCAGTGGCCCCGGATTCCCGGGGCGGCTTTTTTTGCAGTTTAAGAAAGGATAAGGAGGGAGTTTAAAATTCGAAGCTTCCTCCCAGGAGGTGTACTAAGGGATGTGGAAGTTCACCCGGTTTTCATCTATCGGTATTACCGCTATCTCCGTTTCGGAGAAATACAGCGGAGATCAAAGATCGCAACGGCGGTGTCCAAGATCGCCACACCGGCATGTGAGACCGCCACGGGTTGCATAAAGATCGCCATACAAAGTGTGGACCGCCATGTGGGAGCAGAAGACCGCCACACTGAAAACAAAGATCGCAACGATAGGCATAAACACCGCCACACGCTGGGCGAAGACCGCAATGGAACTGCTGGAAGCTGTCAAAAAAAGAAAGCCGGTCCCCGCTGGGTAAAAAATCCATGCACAGGAGATAGGAGAAAAAGACGAACGTGAGGGGTGCACATGCTTGCAGCTGTGCAGTACAAACTTGACGGAGAAACAAAACAGCTGGAACCGGAAATGGATGAGGCGAAGCTTAGCGATGAGGGCTGCGTGCAGAAGCTGGTGCGCAAAGAAGTGAATGATGACCGGTCGGAGCTGATCTCGTACCGGGAGCTGTAGAAACCGCGGGCCGGCTTCTTTTTTATTAACAGGTTTTTTTCTGAAGAAACGCATTCCGGACGTATGTTCTGCTAAACTGAGAGAAGAAG
This sequence comes from Alkalicoccus urumqiensis, assembly GCF_002993335.1. GTDB lineage: Bacteria > Bacillota > Bacilli > Bacillales > Salisediminibacteriaceae > Alkalicoccus > Alkalicoccus urumqiensis. Next base: position 814 of record NZ_PVNS01000010.1, read on the forward strand.
AGGAGGCGGTAGCAGATGGAAGATAAGCAGTTAATAAGAAAAGTGGAAGAAGCAGCCAGAGCCCATAAGGATGGCTCACCGGATGTGTTTCTATATTCGTTGTTTGATTTTGCATTTGATTATGATGCAGAAAATGAAGAAGTGCGGATGCAGATACCAATTAACGAACTGATGTACAATCCCGTCGGTTTTATTCACGGAGGTGTCATGCTGTATATAGCTGATACGGCTATGGGACATTTATGTGCTGCTTTCAATGAAGCGCCTTCCGTATCGCTTGAATTAAATAGTCAATTCCTCCGAACAGCTAAAAAAGGCACACTACACGCCAGAGCATCTTTTTTGAAAAAAGGACGCAGCGTGCAGTATGCCGAGTGTGATATTAAAGATGAAGAAGGAAAGCTTCTGACGAAAATCACCGGTACATTTTATACGCTCCCGGATGCTCAGGGATGAAAATGCACCATTCCTGCCGAAGAGCGGACGACCCGGCTGGGGAGGTTCTCCAGTCCCTCGTCTTTTAAACGCTGTTCGCCTTTCTGTGCTGCTTCCTGATCGTCTGCGGCTTCCAGTGTTTCGTTTAACAGTGTTTCTCCAGCCTTGCTGTAAGCAGTTACATAATACATGGGCATGGACCATTCTCCTTTCAGAACTAACAGTTTGACAAAAAGTACTTTGGTGAAAGTATTAAATAATAGTATAGCATAAAATGAATGAACATTCATTACGGAGGGATAGAAGTGATTACTTTTTTGCATGCGGCTGATCTGCACCTGGACCGGCCTCAATCCCTTCCTGCGGGGCTTACCCCGGCAGAGGAGGAATATATTCAGCAGACAGCTGAACGGGCACTTCACGCACTCGTCCGGGAGGCAGCAGCGCGGGAAGTTGATTTTGTTCTCGTCAGCGGTGATCTGTATCACTATGAGAAACGCTCGCTGCATGCCCAGTGGCAGTTTCACCAAGCCTGTCTGGAGCTGGAAAAAGTGAATATTCCTGTCTATGTTATTCACGGGAACCATGATCCGGAAACAGGAGCACAGCGGATGGAGCTTCCGGGGAATGTTTCCGTTTTTTCTTCAGAGGGCGGTATGTACCAGTTGAACGTGCGTGGACAGAACGTTCACCTATACGGCTTCAGTTACCCGGAAAAAGCCTATGTTGAAGAGCCGTATTCCTTTTACGAAAAAAGCGGAGAAGATGGATTTCATATCGCGATGCTTCACGGTCAGGAGAAAGGGCAGTCCGGTCATGATCCATATGCGCCGTTTTCCACTTCCGTGCTTAAACAGACGGGGATGGACTACTGGGCGCTCGGCCACATTCATAAGCCGCTGGTCCTCTCTGAAGATCCGCCCATTATCTACAGCGGAAGTCTGACAGGAGCTGTCCGTTCGGAAACGGGGCCGCGTGGTGCTTATTACGTCACGCTGACCCCTTCGGAGCCGGCAGAGTGGGAATTTGTCCCGCTCGCAGATGTAGAACGGGTGCATGCAGCCCTTTCTCTCGATGGAATTCATACGTGGAATCAGTTAAGTACATCCATTGAAAAAATGCTTGAGCAGCAGCGCCGCTGTATTCTGTCGGTGACGATTTCCGGCAGTGGCCCTTTGTCCGGTGAAGTGACGGAAGAACGTCTTAGAGAATGGATAAAACCTTCTCTGGAGCAGGACGGCCACTGGCTGGATTCGGTCCGGCTGGAAGCACCGCCGCCGGCAGGAAGCGTGGACCCGGAAGTGGAAAGCGATATTGAAGAAGCAGCCGGTTGGTTTTTAACCGGAGGGGTTCAAGTCCTGGAAGAAGAAGTGCAGCAGTCCAGCATGCTGCGAAAGCACTTTTCCGGATTTTCCGAAGAGGAATGGGAACATATTACAGAAGAGGCGGCGCAGTCGCTGAAACGAAAGGCGGCAGAATATGATCGTTGAACGAATACAGATTGAATCCTTCGGCCGCTGGAAACACCAGACGTGGGAACTCGGACGTGGGAGTACGCTGTTCTACGGCGAAAACGAAGCGGGGAAATCAACGATTCTCTCTTTTATTGAGAGTGTCCTGTTCGGTTTCCAGACAGACCCTTCCACCCGCTCCGGCGGGTCTCTTCTCATTCGCAAAGATGGTGTCCAGTGGTACATTGAGCGTCGTCAGGGGCGCACAAAATCCGGCGAGCTGCGGGTAACTAAAAACGGAAGACCTTCCGACAGAGAAGAACTGCTCGATGGATTGACAAAAACAGGGTTCCGCAGGCTGTACCGGATGGATCTGGATCAGCTGCAGAATATGGAAGATATTCCTGAAGATGAATTGAATCATTTATTGATAGATACCAGTTTTACGGCGGCAGCTCCGCTGCTGGAAGAAGATCGGAGAGCATCCCAGCAGGCTCAGGCACTGTACAATCCACGCGGCAGGAAAACAGAAGTTCACCAGCTTCTCGAACAGATCCAGCAGCTGGAAAAACAGAGGCGCACGAAAGAGCGGGAACTCGACGATTACCGGCATGTACGAGATCGTCTGGAAGAGGCGGAAAATGACATCGACCAGCTTCAGCATGAAGTCCGTGAAGTGGAAAAGTCGGAAAAGCAGGAAGAAAAGCTGAGTAAACTGAAAGAACCGGTGCTGCGCCTGGAAGCATTAAAGGAAATGGGTCTTCGCGAACCATCGCTTCCGCCTCAGACAGAAGAAAAGGTCCAGCACCTGGAAAAGCAGCTGCAGGATCTGGAAGAAGAGCTGAAAAAGATTCAAGCTGCTGAGCCGCCGGTGACAGAAGATCCCAGTTCAAATCTTCAGGCAGTGGATGCGGTGCTTGAAGAAGGAAGCGAAGCAGTGACAAAGGAGCAGGAACTCGATTATTTCGAAGAAAAGCGGAATGCCCTGCAGATGGAAAAAGAACGTGTCCGGGAAACAATTCCTGAAGACGTTCCAGTCAGTATGGAGCTGACTCCGGCTCAGAAGGAAAAATGGGAACGGCTTCTGGAGCAGGAGGAGTCAAATTACTTTAACGAAAGAGAACAGCCGGCTTCCGTACCGAAACTCTCAAGAACCGGTATGGCTGTCTTTTTTCTCCCATTTTTACTTTCTGCTGTTCTTCTGTATCAACAGCAGCTGACAGCTTTTTTCTTTCTTCTTATCACAGGCCTTGCGATGATTCCTTTCCGAAGACGCTTGTTTTCTTCTGGAATCGAAGCGGGTGTACAGCGTCCGGACTGGGTCAGGTGGCGGGCGGATCTTGATGAGTGGGCCGCTGACATGGGGCTTCCACCGGGGAAAACGACTGCTTCCTACAGGGATATCCTGTATCAGAGCAGCCGTCTGCAGGAAATAGAAGAAGAGCTGCAGCGGGTACAAGAGAAAGCAAATAAGCTGGAGAGAACATTGTCTGCTTTTTACGCGCGGGCAGAATCTCTTCTTCCAGAACAATCACACACTACCGCTTCCGGCTGGGTGCGCCTGCTTCAGAAAGAACAGAAGCGTCTTCACGCCGAGCTTCGGCAGTGGGAGGAGAAGCAGTGGGTGGAAAGCCGTACAGCACAGGTGAAGCAAAAACTGGAGCAGTTGACGGAAGAGAGAGAGAACTGGTTCCGAAAAGCAGGTGTTTCCAACTGGGCATCCTTCTGGGAAAAAGCGGCAGCCAGCCGGCAGGATAGAGAGCGCTGGGAGGAAGCCGTCCTGCTGGAACAGCAGATGGCAGCTGTCGTTCCGGATAAAGAAGAACGGGAGCAGCTCCGCGCTGTTCTCGCAGATGGAAATGAGGAGAAGACAGAAGAAACCGAAACGAGAGATGCACTTTTTGCAAAGCGGGACAAGCTTCTGGAAGAAAAAGCGGGTCTGCTGCGCAGACTGGAGGGGCTGGAGCGTGACGGCACCTATGAAGAGCTCTCAAGGAAATACACGCATCTGCAGGAAGAGCTGAAAAGCAGAATGCGCCGATGGGCCGTTCTGCGCGCGGAGCAGGAAATGACTGCAAGGATCCGCCTGACGTATGAGCAGGATCGGCAGCCGAAAGTGCTGGAAGATGCTTCAGAGAGGTTCAGGCGCATGACCGATGGAGTCTATCAGCGTCTCCTGCTGGAACCCGGAAGCAGCGCCATTACGGCAGAACGGGAAGATGGAGCGGTGTTTACTGCCGGCAGCCTTAGCCGGGGAACAAAAGAGCTGCTCTACACAGCGTTTCGGATGGCTGCAGCCGGCTACTCAAGGCCTTTTCCACTTCTACTGGATGAAGCGATGGTAAATATGGACCGGAGGAGAAGGGACGCTCTTTGGAAGGAGCTGTCACAGTATCCTCTGCAGCAGGTCTTTTTTACCTGTCATGAGCACCTGGCACAGGAATGGGAAGCGCATATGGACGGGCGGATGTATACGCTTTAGAGGGAATCCCACACTTTTTTGAGTTTCGCTTTCTCTGAATGTGGTATCCTGTTCCATAGTAAGCAGCATTTTAACAAGTGCCCGTCAGGACACTGCTTGTCGGTTTCCTGCCGTTGTATTAAAATAGGAATATCTACCTGTCAGGGGAGGCGTGAATAAATGAGCTCATTTATTGTAAATCTCGTAGAAGACGAAGAAAATCTCGGTAAGGTGATTAAAGCATACATGGAGAAAGAAGGTTGGGAAGTCCGTCATTTCACGGACGGCCGGGAGGCATACGACAATCTTACCCCCGCACCGCATCTCTGGATCCTGGACATTATGCTTCCGGGAATGGATGGGTACCAGCTGCTGAAGTCTATTAAAGCGGATCACGATACGCCGGTTATCTTTATTTCAGCACGGGATAAAGATCTGGACCGTGTTCTTGGTCTGGAGCTTGGAAGCGATGATTATCTGGCCAAGCCATTTCTTCCGGAAGAGCTGGTGATCCGGGCGAAAAAAATGCTCAGCAGAGTGTATCCGCCCGAGGAGCAGCAGAAAGATGATATTGAATTAAACGGCTATACAATTGATCCGACTTCCCGCACCGTTCATGACGGCGGGGAACATATCGAGCTTACAACGAAAGAGATGGATCTCGTGATTCTTTTGACATCTCATATCGGCGATGCGCTTTCCCGGGAGACGATTATCGAGTACGTCTGGGGAGCAGATTATTTCGGATCTGAGCGTGCTGTGGATGATGTGGTCCGGCGCGTGCGGAAAAAACTGCCGCGGATCCATCTTGAAACGCTTTATGGATATGGGTACCGGGTTCTTTCTTCATGATCCGTCTGAACTTAACGCAGCGGATCTGGTTCTCTTTCATATCCATTCTGCTGCTCGTGGCGCTTCTGATCGGAATCATTTATCCGATCTCACTGAAGGGGGCGTTAACGGAGGAAACATACCGCATTATTGAACAGGAGCAGATGCGCTGGGCGAATCCGGAAGGGGACCGCTTTATGCCGCCCCAGTCCAATATGGATTTTATCGAACGCAGGGAGGCGGCCCGGTCCGTCTTTCACTTTTTTCTGCTGAATCAATTTGCAGTAATGGAAGGAGATCAGGTTCCCGGCGAGGTACGACAGGAAATCGTCACTCAGGCACAGGAGCAGATGACGCGGCGCGGCCGCTACGAGCTGACATATGAAGGGGCGACATTGTTTTATGTCGTCTACAAAGTATATACAACAAACGGAGAGGCGTATCATGTCTCCTACATGTGGGATACGTACCGTGATCAGATGGTGGACCGTCTCTGGGGGCGGCTGAGCTACATTATGCTGTTTGCAGGGCTTATGAGTCTGGTGCCTGCATTCTGGCTCAAGCATTACCTGCGGCAGCCGTTGACCAGTCTCGGTAATCATTTTGAGCAGATTGCTGAACGGAACTGGAAAGAGCCCTTCTACTGGAATGGGGACGAAGATTTCGAGAAGCTTTCCAACCAGTTCGAGCGGATGAGGCAGAATCTGATCCGTTATGATTCTGCACAGAAAACGTTTATGCAGCACGCGTCACATGAGCTGAAAACGCCGATCATGATTGTAAAAAGCTATGCACAGTCCATTAAAGATGGGGTCACTCCGCCGGAAGATATGGATGAGACGATGGATGTTATTCTGGAAGAGTCCAACCGCATGGAAAAGCGCGTGCGGGATATGCTGTACTACACAAAGCTGGATTCGCTTCAGGAAGCACCGATGGAAATAACGACATTTCCTTTCGGTTCCATTGCCTACCGCGTGGAGCAGCGTTTCCGGGTCACAAGAGATGATGTTGCGATCCGGGTGACGGGGGATTCTGTCATGATGAAGGCGGATCGGGAGCAGATGAATGTTCTCCTTGAAAATCTCGTGGAGAATGCGCTCCGGTACGCGGAAACTACCATTGAGCTTAAAGCAGAGCAGGATGGAGCACAGGTACAGATCCGTGTCTTTAATGATGGGGAACCGGTACCGAAAGATGAGCTGGATCATTTATTTACGCCATTCCGAAAAGGCAGTAAAGGACAGTTTGGTCTTGGACTTGCCATCGTGAAGAGGATCTGTGAGCTTCATGAAGGCTACCCCCGCGCGGAAAATGTAGAAGGCGGCGTTGCATTTGTGATGACGCTGCCGATCGGGGCAGATCCAGAGCCCGAGCCGGAGGAATAAATAAAGTAGACAGGAGGGGCGGTATGCTCCTTCTGAAATTATCAAAAAAGCCTGCAGCCGGATGTCCCGGCTGCGGGCTTTTAAGTGTCGAATGGACGTTACGCTTCCTGAGCTGGAGGCTCTTCCAGCGATTCCAGTCGAATGCTTCCATCTGTATCAAAAAATTCGTTAAGTATTTCTGATTTGTATACATCATAGCAGCTGCTTTCACGCCACTCTGACATAGTCATGTGCCGGCAGTCTTCGAAGACCTCGCTCCAGTGGACGATAAGAAACGATTCAACCCGGTCGTGTACGATAGGGAAATATACGAGCGGACTGTGTTCGGATACACCATGCATCCGATCCATCACCTGCTGGACCAGCTCCTGCTGCAATTCACCGAATTCATATTCTTTCAGATATTTATGGGTCATACGATAACCTCCGTTTATTCTGGCTGGTAAAAATACCATTCCCTTCCTGAAGGAACTTAAACATGCATGTAAGCGTTTTACCAGAATAACCGGGAAATGTATATCGATAACTCTTTAGAACATCGTTATCCAGAAGGTGAGTGAAAAGAGCAGACGATCACTCAGGGAGTATCCGCTCCCTGTAGTGATTCATCACGTATCGTCACATCGAGTTCAGAAACGATTTCTTCCTGCACCCGGTTCTGCTCATAGAGCAGCCGCTCATTCAGCGCAGTCAGGAGTTCTTCACGGACTTCTTCAAAAGGAGCCGAAAATGGCGTTCGTCCGGTGACCTGTATAATGTGATAGCCAAATGTGCTTTCCACCGGATCGCTGATTTCATCGTTCTCCAGAGAAAAGGCAGCACGTTCAAATGGAGGGGCCATCGTCCCGCGGCCGAATGAACCGAGATCTCCACCTTCTTCCGCAGATCCGGGATCCTGTGAATTTTCTTCCGCGAGCGCTGCAAAGTCCGCACCGTTTTCAAGTTCCTCCAGAATTACTTCTGCTTCCTCTTCCGTAGATACGAGAATATGCCTTGCTTCGACTTCTTCTCCTGCATCATATTCTGCCTGGAGTGTCTCTTCATCAATCGTTTCCTGGGACCCTGCCCGTTCTGTCAGCACGAGCTGCTGAAGGACTCTTCGGCGCAGATCCTCTTCCCCTGCAATGCCCTGAAGTTCCATCATTTGATAAAATTCTTCTTCACTGCTGCTGCCAAGCGCAGCCTGAACGGAGTTGATCTCTTCTTCAATATCTTCTTCCTCGATCCCCAGGCGCTCTGCCTCCTGTTCGAAAGCAAGATCCTGAATCATCCTGGATAGAAGCTCCTCGCCATATTCTTCGCGGAGTGCCTCTGTAAAAGCCTCTTCCGTAATCGTGCCGGCACTCGTTTCAGCGATAACGGTTTCTTCCGGTTCTTCCGCAGGGGACTCATTGTTTTCCTCTTCCGGCTCTTCTTCCGGTCCGGCAGTCTCATTATTTTCATCTACAGCCGGATTTTCTTCACTTTCCGGGGTTTCTCCCGGCTCTTCTTCTGAACTGGAAGGTTCATTGGAACAGGCGGTAGCAAATATAAGTAAAAACAACCACTTTTTCATAAAGGATCTGCTCCTTTCAGACAGTCATCCATAGATTTCCAGCAGGGAATCGAAAAAACTGTCATGATTCCCGAAAAAAAGGAATACATGACAGCACCGGATCATGTAAAATAGATACGGACAAATGAAGACGTAATTAAAATGGTAATGAGGACATTAATGGTCCGAAAAATGCCGGGCTGTTTCTCCTCCGGTATTTCTTTTGAAACACAAAGGTTGTTTGTCATCGTATTAATAACAAAAAGATAAAACACGGCAAATAAAATAAATGGTATATACATAAAAGCCTCCTGAAAGCCAGAGTGCAAACCGCCGGTTAAAACTGCCCGGCTGAGGGAATATCACTATAAGTGTAGCAGATTCCTGCGTGAAAGAAAATAAACAAAAGAAAGTAGGCTGGAAATGAACAAGTGGAAAGCAGCGTTTTTTATTCTCATCATACTTATGATCCTGGCCGCAGCAGGCGTCTGGTTTGCTCTGCAGCAGGCATTTTCTCCATCGGAGGAAGCAGAGCCTTTTATCCCTCCCGAAGCGGAGGAAGCGGATACTGACAGTGCTCCTTCTTTTATTGTGGAAACGACACCGCAGGATGCAGATCAATGGCTTCAGCGGGAGCTGGAAGGAGAACAGGATAATGTTTCGATCTATATCGACGATTTTGTCTATGTAGAAACATCCATTCAGGCGCTCGGTCTGGAGGTGCCGATCGAAATCCGCTTCATCCCGGAGCCCGCAGAAGGCGGAAACCTCTGGCTGAGAGAAGACGGTTTTCAGGCGGGGCCGCTCTCACTGCCGGCAAGAGAAGTCTTTCTGCTGATGCAGGATGTTGTAGAACTGCCGCCATGGATGGAGCTTGTACCGGATGAAGAGTCAATATATGCAGATCTGGAGCAGCTCGATACAGGAAATTTCCAGATTGACGTAGAAGAAGTAAACCTTCAGGAGGAAACGATCCGCCTGCGGATGACTGAGCAGCCGGAAGCTTCCTGACAAGCTGCTGAAATGAAAGAAAGACTGCCTGCTGAGTACATCAGCGGGCAGTCTTTCTGCGTTTAAATCGGGTAACCTGCGTAGTTCAGGATGGCATCGAATCCGGCTCATTAAAAGCAGTAACACTTTCTTCTGTCGCACGGATGACATGAAATCCATTTTTGTTTTCTTCAATCAATGCATCATTTGGAGCGGACATCATCTGCTTTGCTGCGAAGAAATCATACACACTAAGGCCGACGTTCACTGCTGAGATGATGGCAATATAGTGTGTGTGGCCGGGCAGAGCAGCAGCCATAGCGAGAGACACTGCTGTAATAACGACAACAGGTGTCAGTGTTGCTATAATACTTAGTCGTTTCGACACAGGATTCCGGACTGAATAGAAGAAGTTCGGCCACTGTGAGCGGCGCCAGCCCATTTTAGCCCGGCGCCCTGCTGCCCATATCGGCAGACAATGCAGGAACAAATGCAGCGGCAGAATAACAATCAGGCCGGCAATGGTAATATAAAATCCGTAATCGACAAGCGGTGCGTGCCCGCCGAATGTTTGAAAAACCGTAAAGAATATTAAAAAGTACAGGAGGGACACAAGGGCCGAAAGAAAGCTCATTCGTCCACGTCCGATTTCCTTTGCTAAAGAGCATGTTTTCAGGCAGTTCATAGGAACCAGCCTCCTCCCAGTGACAGATAATCTAGCAGTGAATACTTACGTAACTCTACTCCCGTAACCGGAAAAAATCAACACGTATAATGTAAAGATTTAGAAAGCGCTTTCTTTACCGGTGTATAGCGGCCGAATTGAGTCGGAACCTCGCTGCATTTACGAAAAAACACACGAAAAAAACCGGAAAAAAATCCTTTTTCCGGCTCTGCTGCTGCAGAAAATTTTACGTTTTTTCTGTGGTGCTGTCCTGCAGGGGAATTTTGGCCACCGGCTGCAGCTGTCCGTCTTCTTCGGAAAAGTCTTCTTCGAATTTATGCATCGATGTTTCAAAGATTTCGATAAATTCCGGTCCGTATACGTGTTTTACGATGCTCATCAGTTCGGAGAATTCCGGGAATTTTCCGTACAGCTCCTTGATGGGGAGGGAGCCTGTGTAGACGCTGTATGTGTCCGGGTTATAGCTTTTAAACGTTTCGAGAAGCAGCTCTTCTCCTTCCGGTGTGAGACAGACATACGTATTACGCTTGTCGTTAGCCCGCTTGGAAAACGAGAGCAGGCCGCGTTCTTCTAATTTTTTTGAGAAGTTGAACGCAGTGGAAACATGCATGACACCGAATTTCGCGATGTCGGATATGGAGGCCCCTTCAAGATGATAGGCGATCCAGAGAATGTGATGTTCGTTAATATTCAGGTCAAAGGGCTTAATCCAGGCCTGCCAGTCTTTTTCTATCGATTTCCAGAGTGCTTTGCTCAGCTGGGCGATTTTATGACTGAACATGATGGATTGTTTCATAGATTCGTCCACTGCAGGTCCCTCCTCTTCCATGTGAATCCCAATAATTATTTTTGTGCGAAAATGATAAATATAGAATACCACAGTGAGAAGGGGGCCTCAATATCATTTCAGTATTTTCTGAAATTTTCATGAACGTTTTATCAAAAAGTATGTAAAACGACATTTCGCACAGCATATATATTGTCTGGAACTCTGATAAAACCGCTGAATTAGTTATCTGCCGGGTCGAATTTTCAGTGGAAGCGTGTTGTGCTTTAACGTGGAGAAACGGAACGGTTAAACAGCATAGAAAAAAGAAGCCGATGCTGAAGGAGGCACCGGCTTCTGAAGAGGTATTCACTGTGCAGCAGAGCAGAACAGTGCTCCGTGACAGATGGACGGAAAAATGTATGTTTTCCTCCGATACTATTTCAGAAAAAAGCTAGTTCGTATGCTGGAATTGTTTCATAAAGCGGCAGAGCGCTTCCACGTGCTCAACAGGAACAGCATTGTAGATCGAAGCACGGCATCCGCCGACACTCCGGTGGCCGTTAAGACCCATAAATCCGGCTTCTTTGGCTTCCTGCAGAAATTTTTCTTCCAGCTCTTCTGAAGGGAGGCGGAAAGTGACATTCATCAAAGAACGGGCACTTTTTTCCGCATGACCGGTATAGTAGCCTTCTGACTGATCGATTGTTTCGTAGAGCATGGAAGCTTTCTTTTCTGCACGCTCCTCGACCGCTTTTATGCCGCCGAGATCCTGGATCCAGTCGGTGACAAGCTTCGTAATATAAACCGCACCAGTCGGCGGCGTATGGTAAAGAGAGTCTTTATCTGCATGCTGCTTATAGGAGAGGGAGGGTGGAACATTTCCTTCGGCGCTCTCCAGAAACGATCTGCGCGCAATAACGATGGTGACACCTGCCATACCCGCGTTTTTCTGTGCACCTGCGTAGGCAAGATCGATATGTTCCCAGTTGACCGGTCTGCTTAAGATATCACTCGACATGTCGATAATGACCGGTTTCGTTCCTTTTTCCGGGAGCGTTTTCCATTGTGTACCGTAGATCGTATTATTCGATGTTAAATGGATATACGCGCAGTCGGTATCCTGTTCCCGGAGATTCACTTCCGGAATGCTGCGGTATTCATTTGATTTTGTGGAGGCGATTTCGGTTACTTCTCCGAAGAATGATGCTTCTTTCATTGCTTTTTCCGACCAGGAACCGCTCAGCACAAAACCGGCCTTCTTTCCTTCAGGAAGGAAGTTTTTTGCAGTCATGGAAAACTGCAGCGTCGCTCCACCCTGCAGAAATAAAATATCAAAACTGTCCGGAACGGAGAGTATTTCACGAATCTGCTTTAAAGCAGCAAAGTGAATGGATTCATAAAGTGAGCTGCGGTGGCTCAGCTCCATGACGGCGGCACCTGCATGCTGAAAATTGAACATTTCTTTTTGTGCCTGCTGTAGTACTTGTTCCGGAATCGGTCCGGGACCGGCGTTAAAATTGTAGGCTCGGTGGCTCACTTGGCATTCCTCCAACTATCGGGTAATAGATTATTTACAGGTTTTCAGCGATCGATCCGGCAATACGGGTCAGGTCTTCTTTGGAATAGCGGCTGCCGTTTTCCTCCCACTTGGAGGCAAAACCGTCTTCATCTCCGTGGCGGGGCAGAAGGTGCAGGTGATAATGAAATACAGACTGGCCTGCGTATTCCCGGTTGTTGTTAACGACATTCAGCCCTTTTGGCGAAAACGTCTTGTCGATCGCATTCGCAATTTCCGGTACGTGCCGGAATAAAGAAGCGGCTGTTTCCGGCTGAAGGGAAAAAATGTCCTCCTCGTGTTTCTTCGGGATGACGAGCGTATGGCCTTCCGTTACCTGACTGAGGTCCAGAAACGCGTACACATCATCATTTTCAAAAACTTTTGCAGATGGAATATCGCCTTGAATGATGCTGCAGAAAATGCAGTTCTCATGAGACATGAAAATTCCTCCTTTTTCCTTGTGTAAATATTCACGTAATAGAAACTATTCTATCATATCTCAGAGGGAGAAAGTAGAATCAATACAGGGAATATTTGTCCTCTACGACGGGGCTTTGCTTTTCAACACTCGATGGATTCGGTATAGTGGAGCGGGAGGAGGCATCATGATGACGGAACTTTTAAAATTGAATCGTGTAAGTGGAGGCTATCAGCAGACACGGCCGGTTCTTAATGATATTTCATTTTCGGTTCAGCCCGGGGAAATGGTCGGCCTGATCGGATTGAACGGAGCAGGGAAAAGTACAACTATTAAGCATATTCTCGGTTTAATGAGTCCATTTTCGGGGTCGATTGAACTCAGCGGGAAGACGATGGCTGACCCGGATACGTACCGCAGTCTGCTTGCCTACATACCTGAGACCCCTGTTTTATATGAAGAGCTGACGCTGTGGGAGCACCTGGAAGTCACTGCGATGGCTTATGGTCTGGAAAAGGACGTTTTCGAAGCTAGGGCAGAGAAGCTCCTGAAAGAGTTCCGGATGAAGAAAATGAGAAAATGGTTTCCGAGTCATTTTTCGAAAGGGATGCGTCAGAAAGTGATGATAATGAGTGCATTCCTTCTCCGGCCGGAGCTTTATGTCGCAGACGAACCGTTCGTCGGGCTGGATCCGGTGGGAATTCATTCGTTCTTAACCCATATGGAGTCGATGAGAGAGAGCGGTGCGGGGATCCTATTGTCGACGCATATTCTTGCTACCGCAGAACGGTACTGTGACCGGTTTGTATTTCTGCACGAGGGACGGGTGCTGATGCAGGGGACACTTGCCGAACTTCAGAGAGAGGCAGATATGCCCGGGGCGCCGCTGGATCAGATTTATGTGGCTGTGACGGAGGAGCCGGAAAATGATGAATAACGTCACATCGCTCTGGAACCGCCGCCGGCAGGATTACTGGATCACTGCGGTAAAATATCTGCGTCTGATCGCGAACAGCGGATTTGTATTTACGCTGTATCTGCTGTTTCTATTCGGCAGTTATTACTATGGACGCTTTCTGGAATGGCTTCCTGCTTCGTTTCCAGCGCTTTTATTTTTCACTATCGTTTTTGCACTGATGCTTACAAGAGGACGTGTCCGCACATTTATTGAGCCTGCGGACGTCGTTTTCCTTATGCCGATGGAAGGAAAAATGAGACCTTATCTGAAGCGGTCGATTGGATACAGCTGGGGAATGGAAACTTTCTGGCTGGCACTCGTTTTATTCGCTCTTTCGCCGTTGTATCTGGACCGTCTTGGGAGCGGGTTTTCCGGAGTTCTTGTGATTCTGGCTCTGCTTTCGGGAGTAAAGCTTTGGAACCTGTGGCTCAGCTTCCAGGAACAGCGTGTCCAGGAAGAGAGTCTGTACAAAAGGTTCACACTTTTCCGTATGGCGTTAAATATCGGCGCAGCAGCCGCGGTCTTTTCGATGATTCCTCTGTGGATGGCCGCTTCGGCAGCAGCTTTTTCCGGATACACGCTGTTCGTCCGGTCACTCAGCAGAAAGCCGCTTCAATGGGAACGGCTTGCTTCTATTGAGGCCCGGATGCTCCAGACGTTTTACCGGATGGCATCCAGTTTTACGGATGTACCACACCAAAAAAGCGTCGTGAATAAACGAAGATTCTGGAGCAGGTTTCTGCCTCTCCTTTCGTATGACCGCAGCCGGACGTATCACTATCTTTTCGCACGCTCATTTCTCCGGGGGGGCGATTATTACGGTATCTTTTTCCGTCTCACGGCGCTGGGCCTCGTTTTTCTGGCTGCCGTCCATGTGAGCTGGGGGCTCTGGGTGAGCGCCGGGCTGTTCTCCTGGATGACGGCCATACAGCTGGAAACGATGAAGCGGCACTTTGACCACGATGCCATCGCCGGGATCTATCCGGTTCCGGAATCGCAGAAAACAGAGGGAATGCAGTTCTGGCTCCGGTTTTTAGGAATCGTGCAGGCGGTGCTTTTCGGTGCCGGAGCTCTTATTCAGGGTACGGTCCTGGATGCTGTCACCTGCTTTGCTCTGACACTCGCCGTATACACTTTTTTTTCTTCAAGAAGCCGCTGGGCAGCCGGCAGCGTACGCTCCGCGTAGGGAGAGGTATTTTTCTTCTCTTTTCTGCGCTCCGGACATGTAATGATCTGACCATTCTTCGGCCTCTGAATTATTAAATACAATACAGAACCGGCTGCGGCAGTCCATGAATAGACGCCGCAGCCGGTTTTTATTGAAGCTGTTTTTTTCTTTCGTTTTACGATTCGTGCTGGCCGAATGCCTGCAGTGCCAGACCGCCGAGAATGCCGGCAGCGTGAAGCATGCTCCGCTCATCAATATCAAACTTCGGATGGTGGTGCGGGTAGGCGGTTTCCCATTCCGGATTCATCGCGCCGGTGAAAAAGAAAGCGCCGGGCTTTTCCTGAAGGAAGTAGGCGAAATCCTCACCGCCCATTTGAGGCGCGGCTTCCACTACTTCCTCCACGCCGCTCACCCGGGCCGCTACGGAAGCAGCTGTTTCCGCGTGTTCCGCATGGTTCACCACAGCCGGATAGCCCCGTTCATATTTCGCCTCTGCTTCTGCGCCGTAAACCGCCGCTGTCCGCTCCGCTGTTTCGACGATACGTGCTGCAAGGAGGTCACGGACGCTTTCATCAAAGCTCCGTGCTGTACCGACAATCTTTGCCTGGTCTGCAATGACATTGTAGGCATTGACGGATTCAAAATGGCCGACGCTCACGACAGCGGAAGCCATTGGGTCAACGTTTCTGCTGACGATATGCTGCAGGGACTGGATGATCTGTGCACCGATTAAAATGGAGTCTTTTGTATCGTGCGGCTGTGCGCCATGACCTCCTTTTCCTTTAACCTGAATAGAAAATTTATCAGCGGCCGCCATAATCGGGCCGCGAGTATACTCCATGCGTCCGAGAGGCGTCGTCGCCCACAAGTGCGTGCCGTAAACAGCGTCCACTCCTTCCAGGCAGCCATCCTTAATCATCGCCTGTGCACCGCCGGGAGCCAGTTCCTCTGCGTGCTGATGAATGAAAAGGATCGTTCCGTGAAGATCTTCTTTCATTTCTGACAGAACCCGTGCGAGTACGAGCAGCTGGGCCGTGTGGCCGTCATGACCGCACGCATGCATTTTCCCCTCGTTTTTGGATGCAAACGGAAGACCGGTTTCCTCTTTGATCGGGAGGGCGTCAAAGTCCGCGCGCAGAGCGATCACCGGACCAGGAGAGCCGCCTTCCATGCGTGCAGTAACGCCGCGTCCGCCGACGCCTTCTATCACGTCGTGGCCGAGACTTCGGTGGTACTCAGCTATATAGGAAGGGGTTTTTTCCTCTTCAAATGATAGTTCCGGATGTTCGTGAAGATAGCGGCGGATTTCCACCATTTCATCGAATTGTTCTGCGAGACGCTCCTGAAGCTTTGCAAACATTGACAACACACTCCTTCTGCAGTTTAACTGTTTTCTATTCTACTTGCTTCGACCAGCGAAAGAAAGAGTGACAATGAAAAAAGACCTTCTCTCACTGCGTGTGGAGAAGGTCTCAAAATCAATGTGCCCGTTTCTTTACATGATAGTAAACTGGGAAAGGTAAGCTGCAATACGGTTAAATAAGCCGGTGAACAGCAGAACGCCGAGTATGACCATCACGATGCCGCCGAATTTCTGAAAAGCCGGAAGGAAACGGTTCATTCTGCGGATTTTATGGATGGAGCGTGCAAAAATCAGCGCGGTAAGTAAAAATGGAATACCGAGACCGATCGAATAGCTAAACAGCAGAACCATGCCTCCGACCGGATCGCCGGAAGGTGCAGCAAGGAGAAGAATCGATCCAAGAACGAGCCCGATACACGGAGACCATCCGGCAGCAAAAATAAGGCCGAACAGCACAGACCGTCCGAAACTGGTTGCTCTGCCGGGGTTTTTCAATCGCTTCTCACTCATAAATACGGTCATCTGAAAAACGCCGGCAAGCTGCAGGCCGAACATGGCAATGACAATGCCGCCCAGCTGGCTGACAAGCCGTTGATTTTCCAGAAAAAATCCTCCCAGAAACGACGAGGAGGCACCGAGCGCGAGAAAAATGGTGGTGAAGCCTAAAATAAAGCCGAGGCTCCGTGATAAAATAATCCGGCGGTCTGTCATTAATTTATTTTCCTGAATTTCCGCTCCCGTCAGCTGCGCAAGATACGCCGGCACAAGTGGAAACACACACGGGGATAGAAACGAGACGATCCCGGCAAAAAGAGCAATCCACAGGGAGAGGAAGGTCAGTTCTTCAATCATGAGTGCACTGAGCACGTACATACATACTTCCTCCTTCACTTTCTTCTTTATCCACTATACAAGAATCCTCTGTTCCGGGAAAGCTGTGTCACCTAAGTGTCACAAACAATGTAACCTGGACGGCCGTTTTGACGTATATTTAGAAGGGAGGAAGAACGATCCTCCTTGAGCCACTCGTTTTTTTCATGGAGCGGTGGTAAAATGCCTGAAGGCAGGTGGGAAACAATGAAACGATTAGGAAGAAAACTAGGATATGTGGTCATTTTCTTTCTCCTGATGATGATTGCGGGAGTGACCGCCTATCTCGGCATTATATTGTTCGGATCCTATGCGATTGATGAAAAAGACCTGGTAATGAAAGAAACGACTTCCATCGTATCAGAAGATGGCTCGGAACTGACGAAAGTCTTTACGGAAAACAGAGAGAGCGTTCCGCTTGAGCAGGTGCCGGAGCATGTGCAGCAGGCGTTTGTCGCCGTCGAAGATCAGCGTTTTTACGAACATACCGGCATCGATTTCCGGTCGATCGGACGGGCGCTCTACCGGGATATTATTACACGCTCAGCAGCGGAAGGCGGAAGCACGATTACTCAACAGCTTGCGAAAAACGTCTTTCTATCTCCGGAAAGGACGCTGATGCGGAAGACGAAAGAAGTACTTATCGCTGTGAATCTGGAGCACCGCTATACGAAAGATGAAATTTTGGAGATGTATGTCAACCGGATTTATTTCGGTCACGGCGCACATGGTGTTCAGGCTGCCTCCAGGCTCTATTTCGGGAAGTCCGTTGAAGAGCTGACCGTCGAGGAGGGGGCACTGCTTGCAGCACTGCCGAAAGGGCCGAATAACTATTCGCCGTTTCAGGACAAGGAGCGGGCGAAAGAACGGCGCGACCTCGTGCTCCGTCTTATGCAGGAACAGGACTACATTACGATTGAAAAAATGAGGGCGTACCAGGGGAAAACCGTGCCGGCCGAGCAGCACAGCGTCGCTGATACTCCGGCATACGATGCCTATGTAGACCTCGTTCTTCAGGAAATGGAAGAGGTGCACGGCATTACAGAAACAGCTGTACTGGAAGGCGGCTATACGATTGTGGTGCCGATGGATCCGGAGCTTCAGCAGCGTTCTTATGAAACACTGACTTCTCCGGAAAACTACCCTGATGCAGCGATGAATTCAGGCTATGCGCTGCTTGATAACGATGATGGAGGAATTCTGGCCGTTCAGGGGGGACGGGAGTACGTCCGGAAAGGCTATCACCAGGCGCTCCGACCACACCAGCCCGGCTCCGCCATCAAACCTCTGGCCGTTTATGCTCCTGCACTCGAGACGAAATCGTACGAACCGTATTCGTTACTGGCCGATGAAGAAATGTCTTACGGCGATTATTCCCCGGGAAATATTGACGGTGTGTATGATGGAGAAGTAAGTATGTTCGAAGCACTTCAGCAGTCCAAAAACGCACCAGCTGTCTGGCTGCTGGATCAGATTGGTATCGACCGGGGAAAAGAGATGCTTTCCGCCCAGGGTATCGATATTGAAGATGAGGGGCTCAGCATTGCGCTCGGCGGTCTGCATGAAGGAATATCACCGCTCGAAATGGCTTCTGCATATAGAACGTTTGCAGACAGCGGACTTTATACGCCGGCCTATGCTGTTCAGAAAGTGTATGACCGGAGCGGCGAACTGACGGCAGAGCATAAACCTGAAAAAGCGAGAGTGATGTCGGAGCAGACAGCCTGGTATATGACGAGGATGCTGGAATCTGTCGTCACCGACGGCACGGCCCAGGCTGGAAGTACGCCAACCGCTCTTGCCGGGAAAACGGGCACGACGAATGAAGCCGCGGACGTCTGGTTTGCCGGCTTTACAGCGGATATGAGCGGCGCGCTCTGGATGGGTGGTGCTGAAAACAGAGAATCCGTATCCAGCAGCCTGCCGACAGCCTTGTTTAAAGAAATGCTCCCTCCCGATATGTCCTGGACCGCGTTTGAACAACCGGAGGATGTCCGGGATGTGGAGGAGCCGATTCAATCAATGACGGCTGCAAACCTTCAGGCAGAGATGAACTTCGGTCTGTTCGGGTCGAGCGTGACCCTGTCGTGGGAAGCAGGCGAAGATGACCGCGTCCACTACCGGATCTATGAAGTAAGCGGAGAAGAAAGAGAACTGGTGGAAGAAGTGGAAGGAGAATCCTCCTATGAAGTGGATCGTGCGGGGTACTTTTCCAGTCCGGAATATGTAGTCATTCCCTACAACCCGCAGACCGGAGAAGAAGGCGAAGCAACGAACCGTGCCAGCACGAGCCTGTTTTCGCAGGGCGGATAGACAACGTTCGTTAAACAGCTTTGTTCATTATAATAAAAGCTGCAGTGGTCCATAAAAAGACCGTCTGCAGCTTTTTTTGCAGAATGTAAAACTGTACATGTACGAAAGCGGCGGTCAGCTGCCACCTGTTTGAGGCATTGAAAGAAGTCTGTCGTCACAGGAAACGGCACTGTTTTGTGAACGAGCGGGGTTTTTCCTTTTCTTCTCCGGGCAAAAGCGATAAAATGAACAGCGGAATCAAGCTATAGGATCATGATAAATGAGGTGGAATTTGTGCAGTTTAATGATACGTTTCTGCGGGCCTGCCGCAGAGAGCCGGTTGATCACATTCCGGTCTGGTATATGCGCCAGGCAGGAAGGTCCCAGCCGGAGTACCGGAAACTGAAAGAAAAGTATTCGCTGGAACAGATTACGCACATGCCGGAAACGTGTGCATGGGTAACGAAGCTTCCGGTGGATCAATACAACAACGACGCGGCGATTTTGTACAAAGATATCATGACGCCGCTTCCGGCAATTGGGGTGGACGTACAGATCAAAGCGGGAATCGGGCCGGTTATTTCCAATCCGGTGACGTCACTTGCAGATGTGGAGCGGCTCGGTGAGATTCATCCGGAACAGGATGTCGATTTCGTACTGGAGACGATCCGTATTCTCCGCGGACAGCTGAATGTGCCGCTCATCAGTTTCAGCGGGGCGCCGTTTACACTTGCGAGCTATATGATTGAAGGCGGCCCATCAAAGAATTACAATAAAACAAAAGCGATGATGTACAGCCAGCCGGATACATGGGATGCCTTAATGAACAAGCTTGCCGATGTGGTCATTGCCTACGTGCGGGCACAGATCCGGGCGGGCAGTCAGGCCATCCAGATTTTTGATTCCTGGATCGGTGCATTGAGCCGGGAGGACTATCAAAAAAGCGTGAAACCTGTGATGCGCCGGATATTTAACGAACTGTCCGGAGAAGGGGTGCCGCTCATTATGCACGGCGTGGCTGCAAGGCACCTTGCGCCGGACTGGCATGAGATGGATCTGGATGTGATCGGTCTCGACTGGCGTTATCCAATTGCTGATGCCCGCAATGACGGTATCACAAAAGCAGTTCAGGGGAACCTGGATCCAAGCGTCCTGCTTGCGCCGTGGCCGGTTATTGAAGAAAAGGCGAAAGCCATTCTGGATCAGGGGATGGACCAGCCGGGCTTTATCTTTAACCTCGGACACGGGGTATTCCCGGAAATTGAGCCGGCACAGCTGAAGCGGCTGACGACGTTTGTACATGAGTATTCTCAAGAGAAACTGGCAGAGAAAGGTGATGCTTGATGAAGAAAAAGATGGGTTTACTAGTCATGGCCTACGGCACGCCGAGGTCGGAAGAAGAAATAGAACCTTACTACACGCATATCCGCCGCGGAAGAAAGCCTTCCCAGGAGCAGCTGGATGATCTCGTGCAGCGGTATCAGGATATCGGCGGCATTTCACCGCTTGCCCGAATTACGACCGAACAGGCGGAAGGACTGCGCGATGAGCTGAACCGCCGCTACGATGATGTGGAATTCGTCGTGTATCAGGGGCTGAAGCACATCGATCCGTTTATCGAAGATGCCGTTCTGCAGATGAAGAAAGACGGTATTGAAGAAGCGGTCAGCATCGTTCTTGCACCTCATTATTCCACTTTCAGCGTCAAATCGTACAATGGACGGGCCCAGGAAGAATCCGAGCAGATTAAAGGGCCAAAAATTACGAGCGTGGAACAGTGGTATGATGAGCCGAAATTTATCGACTTCTGGGCGCGGGGAATCCGTGAGACGCGGGAGAAAATGACGGAAGAGGAAAAGAAGCACCACTGTGTTATTTTTTCCGCCCACAGTCTCCCGGAGAAAATTCTAGCCGGAGGAGACCCATATCCGGATCAATTGAAAGAAACGGCCCGCCTTATTGCCGAGAAGGCAGATGTAGAAAATTATGAGATCGGCTGGCAGAGTGAAGGGAATACTCCTGATCCATGGATCGGACCGGATGTTCAGGATTTAACCCGTGACCTGAATGAAAAAGAAGAATATAAAGCGTACGTATACTGCCCGGTTGGTTTCGTAGCGGACCATCTGGAAGTGCTTTACGACAATGATTATGAGTGTAAAGTAGTTACAGATGAGGTGGGTGCAGGGTACTACCGTCCACCGATGCCGAATACGGAAAAGCCGTTTCTTTCCGCGCTCGGTGATGTAGTAGAAAAGCATCTCCAGGGCCAGAAGGTGTAGCGCGATGAGCAGAAAAAAAACAGCGGTTGTTGGGGGCGGGATTACCGGCCTCAGCACCGCTTATTTTTTGTCGGAAGCAGTAAAAGAAGGGCGCCTGGACAGAGATGTAACGGTATACGAAGCGTCAGACCGCATTGGTGGAAGTATTGCAACGGAATATACCGATGGTTTTGTCGTCGAGCGCGGTCCGGACTCCTTTTTAACACGCAAAATGAGCATGTATACGCTGGCAGAAGCACTCGGCATGAAAGAGGAGCTCGTCACAAACCGTTCGGGTGCGTATATTTACCATCAGAAACAGATGCATCCGATACCACAGGGCGCCATTATGGGTATCCCCACACAGTGGAGTCCCTTTCTTAAAACGAAACTGTTCCGTCCAGCGGGGAAAGTAAGAGCTGCCATGGATCTGATTCTTCCGCGCGGTTCCGCAGAGGAAGATGAATCGGTCGGATCCTTTTTCCGACGCCGACTCGGCTCAGAAGTGGTCGACAACATGATAGACCCGCTTCTTTCCGGGGTCTACGCCGGTTCTCTGGATAAACTGAGCCTCGGGGCGACCTTTCCACAATTTGTGGAAGTGGAAAAAAAGCACCGGAGCCTTATTCTCGGTATGAAAAAAAGCCGGAAAAAAGAAGCGGCAGCGCCGGTATATATCGGGCCCGATCAGCGGCAGGCGAACATGTTTCTGACTTTCCGCCGCGGATTATCTTCATTCGTTGAACAGCTCGCAGCGGCACTGCCGGAAGGTACAGTGGAGACAGGGCGCCGTATGACAGGCCTGCAGCATGCGGATGGCAGGTATCAGCTCCATTTTTCGGACGGAACGATGGAGGAAGCAGATGAAGTTCTTTTGACAACACGGCATCATCAGGCGGCAGAATTGTTTGATGACGGTCTTCTCGAAACACTCGCTTCGGCGCCTTCTACAACGGTTGCAACCGTGGCTCTCGGTTATGAAGCACGGGATGTCGAGCTTGGATTGGACGGGACAGGGTTTCTCGTGCCGAAGCAGGAAGGGTATGACATTACCGCCTGCACGTGGACCCATCAGAAATGGGAGCACACGGCACCACCGGGGAAAGCACTTCTGCGTGCGTATGTCGGTCGTCCGGATCAGGAGGGGATTGTCGAGAAAACGGATGAGGAAATTGCATCGGTTGTCCGCCAGGATCTGAAAGAGATCATGGGAATTGATGCCGCCCCGCTCTTTGTTCATGTCACGCGGTGGCGTCAGGGCATGCCGCAGTATGAAGTGAATCACTTAAAGCGGCTTGGAGAAGTACGGCAGAAACTTGCTGCCTCCTACCCGGGTGTCCACCTTCTCGGAGCAAGCTATAACGGCATCGGACTGCCGGACTGTGTGAGTCAGGCGGAAAAAGCGGTCTTACAAATCATCGAACAAGCAGAAAGTTGATGTGTTCTGGACAACAGATTATTAATAAAAATGCCTCCAGTGAAACGGTTAGGATCACTGGAGGCATTTTTTATGTTTCCGTCTGCCGTTTTTAGACAAAAAAAGCCGCACAATACGTCGTATTGTACGGGATTTCCACAAGAAGGGAAATTTGAGAAAGTGGGGGAGTTGATCATCCTCTTCCCCGGGAACGGAGGGGGTAAACCCGTTTTTTTCTCCTGCATATTTTTAAAAGCTGGTGTGGGAAAACACTGCAGATCAAAAGTTCTCCCTCATATGGTGTCAGCCCCGTCGTTCGATTTCTCCTGCAAGTGCATAAAGTGCAACGAAGCTTGCAAAGTGGGAACTGAAATCGGTCTGGTCCTGCTGTGGATATACTTCCACAAAATCCATTCCGCATATGCCGAGGCGGCTCACTTCATGGACGATTTCCAGCAGTTCAAACGAAGTCAGGCCGTTTCCATCCACCGGCCCTCCGGGATTAAATGCGTGATCTAAAACGTCCGAGCAGATGCTTAAGTAAACGACATCCGTGCCGTTAGAGGCCATTTCGTAAGCCTGACGGGCAATTTCCCGCGCAGACGGTGCCCGGCGGATATCCTGAATTGTCAGCGTTTTGGCTCCGACTTTCTGCGCAAGCTGTCCGTTTTCCGGTTTGTTGCGCGGGCCGTGGATGCCCATGTGAACGAGCGCTTCGTTAACGATCCCGGGCGTCTCATACAGCCGGGCAAATGGAGCGCCGCGTCCATACGGATCGCCTACGGAGAGCAGGTTGTTGTCATAATGGGCGTCAAGGTGAATGATGCCGACTTTCTGGTCCGTTGCTTCCACCAGCCCTTTTAAAATCGGGTACGTAATACCGTGATCTCCGCCGAGTGCGAGCGGAAAAGCGCCGCTTTCCCAGACGGCTTTTGCAAAATCTGTGATTTTTGCCATCGTTTCTTTCGGATCGGCAGGAGTAACCGCGATGTCTCCGAGGTCGCCGAGCGTCAAGTGGGAGAAAACATCAAGGTGATTCAGTTCCGGCAGGTAGCCGCTGTATCTGCCGGAGGAAAGACGCATCACTTTCGGCCCGAGTTCACAGCCGGTATAATCTCCCCACGTTACTGCGCCTTCCCACGGCACGCCATAGACGAGGACATCTGCCTCACTGGTGCGTTTCGGTTCCTGGACGAGGTTGAGTGCCTGTAGAAAGGTAGGTGTGTTGCCGTAAATATTGGATGTCGCCATTGGTGGATGCCTCCTTCAATTTTCGTAAAAAGTACACGCACTATCATCATAAACTTTTTTCCCTCATTCGTATAGGTATGCTATGATAGGGAATACTGTGTTTTAAAATCGTGCTATAATGAAAACCAGAAGCCCGGGAGGAGGAATCGGCCTTGCAGGAGGAAGAACGTCTCTTAAAGATGCTCAGCCATTACCGGCACGACATGATGAATGAAGTGCAGCTGCTGAAAGCCTATCTCTCCATGAACAGAACGGAAAAAGCATCCGCGGTTGTAGACCGGATGGTTGTCGAGGCAGAGCAGCACAGCCGTCTTCATCGGCTGGGTGCTCCGCGGTTTGCCTGCAGCCTTCTGGAATGGATGTGGGAGGCACCTCCGCTTCCGGTGGAACTGGATATTCATAATGGGGACGGCTTTACCGATGTGGAAACCGAGGCGCTGACGCTGTTCGCTTCCTTCCGGAACTGGCTTGATTCCTATGTGCCTGCCGGTGCGGAGGGATCTGTTCAGATTACCGTGAAACCGCCGGGAAGAATGATTTTCGAAGCGGAAGGTGGAGGCTGGATTTACAAAAAACTGCCTCCGGAACTCGAGGCATGTGCAGAACGCGGCAATAAAGAACTGTGGATGGATATAGATCTGCAGTAGGAAAAGTGAGGAGAATGATACATGTTTGTAGATAAGGTGGATATATTTGTCCGTGCCGGTGACGGTGGAAACGGACTGGTGGCTTACCGGAGGGAAAAGTACGTTCCGAACGGAGGGCCGGCCGGAGGCGACGGAGGACGTGGAGCCGACGTCGTTTTTGAGGTGGATGAAGGACTGCGGACGCTGATGGATTTCCGCTACCAGCGTCATTTTAAAGGGGAGCACGGGGAACACGGCATGCCGAAAAACCAGCACGGTAAAAGCCGGAAACCGAAAGTCGTGCTTGTTCCGCCTGGAACGACGGTAATGAATAAGAAAACAGGAGAAACAATCGCTGACTTAACCGAGCACGGCCAGCAGGCGGTTATCTGCCGCGGCGGACGCGGCGGACGGGGGAACTCCCGCTTCGCCACGCCGGCAAACCCTGCGCCGGAGATCGCCGAAAACGGGGAGCCGGGTCAGGATAAAGAGATCGCTCTTGAATTAAAAGTACTTGCGGATGTCGGCCTTGTCGGTTTCCCGAGTGTCGGAAAATCGACGCTTCTTTCTGTCGTATCGGCCGCAAAACCGAAGATCGCCGAGTACCACTTTACGACACTGGTACCGAACCTCGGTGTAGTGGAAACAGACGATCACCGGAGTTTTGTCATGGCGGATCTCCCTGGTCTGATTGAAGGTGCGCACAGCGGTGTCGGCCTCGGCCACCAGTTTCTCCGTCATATTGAACGGACGAGGGTCATCGTACATGTTATTGATATGAGCGGCATGGAAGGCCGTGATCCGTATGAGGATTACATGACGATCAACCGGGAGCTGGAAGAGTACAACCTTCGTCTGACAGAGCGCCCGCAGCTTGTCGTGGCCAATAAAATGGACCTTCCGGATGCCGAAGAGCACCTGGAGCTGTTTAAAGAGCAGGTCGGTGAAAACGTCCAGGTATTCCCGATTTCAGCTGTAACAAAGCATGGTCTCGCAGCTCTTCTCAGAACAATTGCGGATAAAATTGAAGAAACGCCTCTGTTCCCGCTCCACGAAGAAGAGACAGATGAGCGCGTACTTTATAAGTATACGAAAAAAGAAGAGCCGTTTATTGTGGAGCAGGAAGAAGACGGGACCTTCACGATAACCGGGCACGAGATCGAGACGTTGTTTAAGATGACGAACTTTGACCGCCACGACTCGGTGCAGCGCTTCTCCAAAAAAATGCGCCACATGGGTATTGATGATAAGCTCCGCGAAATGGGAGCAGAGGACGGGGACACCGTCCGTATTCTGGAATATGAATTCGAGTTTATTGAGTAAGGATAGTTCCCTGCTGGTGGACAAACGTATCTGCCTCGTATACAATATAGTCTTACAGACTGTGCAGAAATGAGGCGGTTTTACGTGCGTAAACGATCGGATCAATTTTACCTCGTCCGGGAGGATATGCTTTCGGAAGCAATGCTGAAGACGGTGGAAGCCAAGCGTCTTCTGGAAAGCGAAGAGGTGAATACGATAAATGAAGCAGTACATGCGGTGGAACTGAGCCGCAGTGCTTTCTATAAGTACAAAGATGGGATATTCCCGTTTCACACGATGGTGAAAGAAAAGATCATTACAATGACGATCCATCTTCAGGATCAGTCGGGCTCGCTTTCCCGTCTGCTCTCGATGATCGCACAGACCGGCGCGAACGTACTGACGATCAACCAGACGATTCCGCTGCAGGGCAAAGCAACGATTACACTGACGATCGAGACGGCTGCGATGACATACGACGTCACCGGTCTTCTTGATCAGATGGAAAAACTCGATGCTGTGCAGAAAGTGGAAATCGTCGGATCGGGAGCGTAATTGAATGGAAAGGGGTAAATGGACGTGACGAAAACAGCGTATCTGGGCCCGCGCGGCTCGTTCACCGAGGCAGCTGCAGCAGCACTCGTATCCAGTGGAGAGCGTGTTCCATTTAAAACGATCCCGGACACGATGGATGCGGTGGCGCAGAATGAAGTGGATCAGGCGGTTGTGCCGATGGAGAATGCCATCGAAGGAACCGTGAACATTACATTGGACTACTTTATTCATCATCAGCGCATGAATATGGCAGCGGAGATTGAAGCTCCGATTGAACAGCATCTGCTGACATGTGAGCGGTACACGAAGGACTGGAAAGACATCCACAAAGTGTATTCCCACCCGCAGGCAGTTGCCCAGTGCCATCAATTCTTAAGGGACTTCCTTCCGGAGGCGGAGATCGCCTATACAAACTCGACGGCATCTGCTGCAGAATATGTCGCAGCTCATCCGGAGGAAAACGCAGCAGCGATCGCCAATTCGATCGCAGCTTCCTCCTATGGCCTCGACATAGCGGAGCGTACGATAAATGACTATGCGCATAACCGGACGAGATTTGTACTGATGACAAAGGACCGCATCGATTTTGATCACCCGCTGGTAACTGAGAACACGATGTATAAAACGACGATGATGATCAGCCTGTCCTCCGATTTTGCCGGAGCGCTTCATCAGGTGCTTGCAGCTTTCGCCTGGAGGCGGATCAACCTGGTGCGGATCGAGTCCCGCCCGACGAAAACAGGCCTCGGGAATTATTTTTTCATCGTGGATGCAGGGATGAAGATGGATGATGTACTGATTCCATCCGTTACGGAAGAACTCCGGACACTAGGGTGCGGTGTGCATATCCTCGGAAGCTACCCATGTTTTTCATGGGAAGAACTGAATGGAAAAAAGGCTGCAGAGGCAGTGAAGTAAGTCTTCCGGATAGTAATACACGATCATTACTGCGCCCATCTCCACGGTTTTTGGAGGTGGGCGCCTTCATGGAGGGAATGGCGATGGCAGGACATTCGAAATGGAGCAATATCAAGCACCGTAAAGGAAGACAGGATGCAAAAAAAGGGAAAATTTTCACGAAAATATCCAAGGAAATTTTTCAGGCTGTCCGTGAAGGCGGGGACAATACGGAAACGAACAATAACCTCCGTCTGGCTCTGGACAAAGCACGGCAGAACAATATGCCGAATGAAAATATTGACCGGACGATTAAAAAAGCGACCGGCAATCTTGAAGGCGTCACGTATGTAGAGAAGACATATGAAGGCTATGCCCCTTACGGCACCGCTGTGTTCGTCGAAGCCTTAACAGACAACAAAAACCGTGCCGCTGCAGAAGTGCGTCTTGCGTTTAATAAAAACGGCGGCAATTTAGGAGAGGATGGCTGTGTCTCTTTTATGTTTGACCGACGCGGCCATGTTACAGCTGAAATCCCCGAAGAGCGTGATGAAGATGAAATGATGCTGACGTTAATCGATGCCGGCGCGGAGGACGTGCAGTTTTTTGAAGACGGGCTGGAAGTACTCTGTTCCGTCCCTGATTTCCAGCAGGTGCATGAAGCAGTGAAGCAGCTGGAAGGGGTCTCTGTTTATTCGGCAGAACTTGCGATGATCCCTCAGACGAAAACGCCGGTTTCCGAAGCGCAGTACGAGGAAGTTATGCAGCTGATTGAAGCGCTCGAAGACTGTGACGATGTGCAGTCTGTGGCTCACAATGCAGCAGTGGAGTAGCAGAAGGGAAAGGACATCCCCCTGCGGCTGTGGTACAATGGAATGTACGTTCGCAGGGAGAGGTGACAGAAATGATTGAATGCATTACCGGCTACATCGTACACCAGGAAGCAGATACGGTCGTTGTAGAAACCGGCGGGATCGGCTACCTGGTGCACTGCGGCAATCCATACCGCTATCAAATCAACCACGACGAGAAAACGACGATCTATACATACCAGCACGTCCGGGAAGATGCAGTGAAGCTGTTCGGTTTCACGCACAGGGAAGAACGCCGCTTGTTTGAGAAGCTTCTCCAGGTATCCGGGATCGGACCGAAAGGAGCGCTTGCGATCGTCGGCTCCGAACAGCCGCGCCAGGTGGTGGAGGCGATTGAGGAAGAGAACGTTCATTTCCTGACGAAATTCCCAGGTGTCGGTAAAAAGACAGCCGGGCAGATCGTACTCGATTTAAAAGGAAAAGTCGGCGAAATTGCTCCGACACTTTCTGAAGGGCTGTTTGCAGCGCCGGAAAAGGAAACGTCTGCTTCGCAGCAGGAGCTCGAGGATGCCCTGGAAGCACTGCGTGCGCTTGGCTATACGGAGAGAGAGATAAAGAAAGTAACTCCTTCACTGGAGAAAGAAGACTGCACGACAGATGAGTACATTAAGCTGGCACTGAAGAAAATGCTGAATGCCTGAGGAAGGAGAGACGAGGATGGAACCACGTGTAGTCGGCGGAGAGGCACAGGGGATGGAAGAGCAGGAAGAGCTCAGCCTGCGGCCGCAGAAACTGTCCCAGTATATCGGCCAGTCGGGTGTAAAGGACAATTTAACCGTGTTTATTGAAGCTGCCGCCATGCGGGAAGAAAGCCTGGATCACGTGCTTCTCTACGGGCCGCCGGGACTTGGTAAAACGACACTCGCGACGATCATTGCCAATGAACTGGGCGTACAGATCCGTACGACGTCCGGTCCTGCTGTCGAGCGTCCCGGAGATCTTGCCGCTGTTCTTACCGCACTGGAGCCGGGGGATGTCCTGTTCATCGATGAAATCCACCGGCTTCCGCGCGCAGTGGAAGAAGTACTTTATCCGGCAATGGAAGACTTTTTTCTGGATATCGTGATCGGTAAAGGTCCTTCAGCACGTTCTGTCCAGATAGAGCTGCCGCCGTTTACGCTCGTTGGTGCAACCACGCGGGCAGGCATGCTTTCTGCGCCGCTCCGGGACCGCTTCGGCGTGATGAGCCGGCTGGAATATTATACGGCAGAGGAATTGAAGGAAATTGTCGTCCGGACAGCAGATGTGCTGCAGGTGGAAATAGATACCGAAGCTGCCGGTGAGGTATCCAGACGCTCACGGGGAACGCCCCGGGTGGCCAACCGTCTGCTCCGCAGAATCCGCGATTTTGCTCAGGTGCAGGGGGACGGCAGGGTGGATACCGCCATTACAAACCGCGCCCTTGATCTGCTTCAGGTCGATACACTCGGTCTGGATGAAGTGGACCACAAACTACTGCGGGCGCTTTTTTCCCGCTTTAACGGGGGACCGGTCGGTGTGGACACCATTGCAGCGACGATCGGCGAAGAATCGCATACGATTGAAGATGTATATGAACCATACCTGCTGCAGATCGGCTTTTTGCAGCGTACGCCACGCGGCCGTGTCATCACCGAAGAAGCGTGCAGCCACCTCGGTCTGGAGCGCTCCTGATGGATACAGGACCGAAACTTCTGCTTCTCATCGGCGTGATCTGTATTGCAGCTGCACTCATCTGGATGCTTTTCGGACGCTTTCTGCCGATCGGCAGACTGCCGGGGGACTTTTTGTTTCAGCGCGGCAGTACCACGTTCTATTTTCCATTGATGACATCCATTATTATCAGCATTGTGCTTTCCCTGCTGTTCATGCTGTTCCGCAGGTAAAAAGGAGAGAGACGAAAAATTATGAATGTAACTGATTTTGATTATGACCTTCCTGAAGAGCTGATCGCCCAGACGCCGCTGAAGGACAGAGCTGCATCCCGCATGCTCGTCCTTTCAAAAGAGACAGGGGAAATCGATCACTCCCGTTTCACTCACTTTCTCGATCACGTGGAGCCGGGGGACACGCTCGTATTAAACAACACGAAAGTGATCCCTGCAAGGCTGTTCGGTGTGAAGGAGGAAACTGGGGCAAAAATCGAAGTGCTTCTCCTCAGTGAAGGCGAAAACTACACATGGGAAACACTCGTGAAGCCTGCTAAAAGAATAAAGCCCGGTACGGTCGTTTCGTTCGGAGACGGTATGCTCCGTGCCGAATGCATGGAGGAACTTCCAGAAGGACGGAGGACGTTCCGGTTTTCTTTTGAGGGTATTTTTCATGAAGTGCTCGACCAGCTTGGGGAAATGCCGCTCCCGCCTTACATTCAGGAGCAGCTGGAAGAGAAGGACCGCTATCAGACAGTGTTTGCCAAAAATCGTGGATCGGCAGCTGCACCGACAGCGGGGCTTCATTTTACGCCGGAAATGCTTCAGAAAATAGAAGAAAAGGGAGCAGATGTCGTCTATCTGACGCTCCATGTCGGCCTCGGAACATTCCGCCCGGTCTCCGCGGATACCGTGGAGGATCATACGATGCACGCAGAATTCTATGAGCTGCCCCGGGAAACGGCAGATACATTAAACGAAACAAAAAAAAGAGGCGGCAGAGTGATTGCAGTCGGCACGACATCGTGCCGGACGCTCGAAACGATTGCCCGGGATACAGACGGTGCATTCCGTGAAGCACGGGGATGGACGGATATTTTCATCTTTCCAGGATTTACATTCCGCGCCGTCGATGCACTGCTGACGAATTTTCATCTTCCGAAATCGACACTCGTTATGCTTGTCAGCGCACTGGCAGGCCGCGAACAGATTCTCGGAGCCTACGAAGATGCAGTCAGGGAAAGATATCGGTTTTTCAGCTTCGGCGATGCCATGCTGATTAAGTAGAAAGAGAGTGAATGGAATGCCAGCGATAACGTACGAACATATAAAAACGTGCCGCCAGTCCGGGGCCCGTCTTGGAAAAGTGCACACACCACATGGAACATTTGAAACGCCGATTTTCATGCCGGTGGGAACGCTCGCCACTGTGAAAACGATGGATCCGGAGGAATTGAAGGAAATCAATGCGCAGATTATTTTAAGCAACACGTATCATCTGTGGCTGCGTCCGGGAGCGGATATCGTCGAAGAAGCCGGCGGTCTTCACAAGTTTATGAACTGGGACCGCCCGATTTTAACGGATTCGGGTGGATTTCAAGTGTTCAGTCTGAGCGATCTTCGAAATATCACCGAAGAAGGGGTTCAGTTCAGGAACCATCTGAGCGGGGAAAAATTATTTTTATCTCCGGAAAAGTCGATGCATGTCCAGAATCAGCTCGGTCCGGATATCATGATGGCTTTTGACGAATGCCCGCCGTATCCAGCTTCCCATGAGTACATGAAAGCATCAGTGGAGCGGACGAGCCGCTGGGCGGAGCGCTGCCTGAGTGCCCATCAGCGCCCGGAAGATCAGGGTCTGTTCGGCATCGTTCAGGGAGGGGAATATAAGGATCTCCGCCGTCAGAGTGCAGAAGACCTCGTATCACTCGACTTTCCGGGCTATGCCATAGGCGGACTTTCCGTAGGCGAACCGAAAGACGTGATGAATCAGGTGCTGGAGGATACGACGCCGTTTCTGCCGCAGGATAAGCCCCGCTACTTGATGGGTGTCGGCTCTGCGGATTCTCTGATTGACGGAGCGATCCGTGGGATTGATATGTTTGACTGTGTTCTCCCGACAAGAATTGCTAGAAACGGAACGCTCATGACGTCGAGCGGCCGTCTCGTTGTGCGGAATGCGAAATTCGCACGGGACTTCCGCCCGCTTGATGAGAACTGCAGCTGCAAAGTCTGTCAAAATTATTCCCGGGCGTATATCCGTCATTTAATTAAATGCAACGAAACTCTCGGACTCCGTCTCTGCTCCTACCACAATCTTCATTTTCTGCTTCAGCTGATGGAGGACGTGCGTCAGGCAATCCGTGAAGACCGGCTGCTTGATTTCCGGGAAGCGTTTTTTGAAGCCTATGGATTTAACAAAAAGGATGCAAAAAATTTCTAGAACCGCTCAAGCTGTGAGAGGGTCTGCCCGGGTTAAAGGAACGACACAGAAATGTCATTGATTTTATCATAGCGAAAACGCTACAATAGAGTACAGGTGCATCTTCACAGGAAGTTGTACGTACATAGGAAAGGAGTGAAGTTCATTGGATATTCTCGGCGCGTTAATTCCGCTGATTTTGATGTTTGCCATCTTTTATTTCCTTCTGATCCGTCCGCAGCAGAAGCGGCAGAAGAAAGTGCAGGAAATGCATTCATCGCTGCAGAAAGGGGATCGTGTGATCACGATCGGCGGACTGCACGGCACCATCGATGCGATTGATGAAAACCGCGTGATCCTTGATGTCAACGGCAGCGATAAGCTGACGTTCGATCGTCAGGCGATCCGTGAAGTGACCAACCAGGACTAATCAGAACCCCCGCACCGGCGGCAGAACATCAGCCGGCCGGTGCGTCATTTTCGTAAGAAGGACGGATGACTTGTGCACTGGAAAAATCTTTACCGCGGCTTCATGATGGGAATATGCGATATTATTCCCGGTGTCAGCGGTGGAACGATGGCACTGATACTAGGAATATACGAACAGTTCATACGTGCTGTCAGCGGCTTCTTCAGCAGAGAATGGAAAAGGCATCTCGGCTTCCTTCTTCCGCTTGGAGCCGGAATGATCGCCGCCATCGTTGCTTTGTCGAACATTATCAACCTGCTCCTGGAGGCATTTGAACAAGAGACGTTTTTTCTGTTTACCGGTCTCCTGATAGGTATTCTGCCTCTTTTGATCAGGGAAGGACGTTTCCGGCAGTCGTTTACGATCCGGCATGCGTTTTTGATCATCGGCATGGCCGTGTTTGCCTATCTGGTCGGAGCGCAGGCAGCGGCAGATGAGTCGAGCGCTGCAATGCAGCTCGGCGCTTCAAACAGCTGGTATTTCTTTATCTCCGGCTGGCTGGCCAGTATGGCGATGCTCCTCCCGGGAGTAAGTGGTGCTTTTGTTCTGCTGCTGCTCGGGGTTTATACAACGGCAACGGACGCATTATCGATTACAAACCCGGACTTTGCCGTCATTGCACTGGTCGGGAGTGGTGTTATCGTCGGATTTATTTTGAGCAGTAAAGGAATCCGCTGGATGTTCCACCGGTATCCGACTTATACGTACGCTTCGATCATCGGATTGATTCTTGGAGCGGCGGTAGTGATTTTTCCAGGTTTCGGAAGCGGCAGTACAGCTGCGAGTCTTCTCTGTCTTGCCGGAGGTGTCTCAGCGGCTTACTACATGAGTCTCAAACAGCCTTAGTAAAGGAGGAGAATCATGGCACAGGATTGGGAAGTATGGCGTGAAAGGGTAGAGCCGGTTCTTACGAGCCTTAAAGAGGAATGGCAGTTTTACGGGTATGATGATGTTACTGAAGATGATGTGTGGAAAACGTTCCTGACAAAAATGCGCCGGGAAAAAGAGATCCGTGAACCGGTGCGTCTTCACTGGATTGTAAACAGACTGTATTCACTCCGGGCAGGGGATTATATGACCCAGCTGACGGTACAGTCCTACCGTGACAGTGGAAACAGCGGTTTACCTCCGATAGAAGATTTGACGCCGCCGGGTACAGGGACTGATTGACAGTTCTTTTTCCGGACGTCTATAATGGATTCTGGTATTCGTGCAGTCCGCTGCACCTCCCGGCAGAAAGCTCGCTGTCCTGCCGGGTTTTTATTTGGGATAGAGAGAGACTCGGCTTTGTACAAAAACATGAGGGGCAGTCGTATCTTCTCCAGATGGAGCAGATGATTGTTTATCGGGAAATGCCGGTACAGAGGGACGAGTCTGAGGGTTTCTGCCCGCAGGGCGAGTACCGGTTTTTCAGCAGCCCGCACGAGGCTGATGTTACTTAGAAGCAGGGCCGTTTCAGAGATCGTCTCTGAACGAAGGAGGATGACATGGTGGCCAAGAGAAGAAAAGGGGTCCGGAAAAGTCTGATCGCTCTCTTTTTCGTTATAGTCGCAGCAGTCGCAGCCTTAATTGCCGTGAATGTAACCGATCAAGTGGACGATATCAGTCTGGGGCTCGATCTGCAGGGTGGTTTTGAAGTCTTATATGAAGTAGAGCCTCTTGACGGGGAAGATACAGAAATAACGAGAGAGCTGCTCACTGACACTGTCAGCGCACTCTCCGCCCGCGTTAACGTACTCGGGGTATCGGAGCCGATCATAAATATCGAAGGGGACGATCGCATCCGGGTCCAGCTTGCGGGTGTGGAAGATCAGGAACAGGCACGTGAGCTGCTCTCCACACAGGCACGTCTGGAATTCCGGGATGTGGAAGATAATCTGCTGCTGGATGGGTCCCACCTCGCAGAAGGCGGAGCTCAGCAGAATTTTCATCCCGATACGAATCAGCCGATCGTTTCGGTTACCGTGGAAGACGTAGACAGGCTTCAGGAAGTCACGTCGGAGCTTGCCCAGCAGCCGCAGGGACAGAACCTGATGGCAATCTGGCTCGATTACCAGGAAGAGGATTCGTTTCAGGAAGAGTTCGGTTCTCCGGATTCGAAGATCGTCTCAGCTCCACAGGTAAGACAGCCGCTGAATCAGAGAGACATTATGATAGAGGGCGGTTTTGATGTCGAGGAAGCGCAGGACCTTGCAGGTATACTAAATGCCGGAGCACTTCCTGTTGAACTCGAAGAGCTGCAGCTGAACTCAGTTGGTGCTTCTCTCGGCCAGCAGTCGATGGAGCTTGCGGTTTATGCCGGTGCTGTTGGTATTGCACTGATTTTCGCTTACATGCTCGCGTATTACAGGTTTATGGGATTCATTGCCGTACTCACGCTGACAACGTACATTTATTTCGTGCTGGTCGTATTTAACTGGCTGAATGCTGTACTCACACTGCCGGGTATTGCTGCACTCATTCTTGGTGTCGGTATGGCTGTTGATGCCAACATCATCACCTATGAACGGGTGAAAGATGAGCTGAAAGCAGGGCGGACTGTGATGAGCGCATTTAAAGCTGGAAGCCGCCGCTCGTTCTCGACCATTCTTGACGCCAACGTAACGACGATTCTTGCAGCAGCAGTCCTTTACTATTTCGGGACAAGCGCTGTGCAGGGTTTTGCTGTTATGCTGATTGTCAGCATTTTGATGAGTTTCCTGACTGCGGTTCTTGGAACACGGCTTCTGCTCGGCCTCTGGGTGAACAGCCGGGCGCTGAACCGGAAACAGAAGCTCTTCGGGGTAAAGGAGGAGCATATTGATGAAGTTCGATCATAGAGAATCGAGACTCGATTTTGTTAAGCACCGGAAGAAATTTTTCATGTTTTCTGCGGTTTTTCTGCTGATCGGTGTCATTCTTCTGTCCACGCTCGGTCTGAACCTCGGTATTGATTTCCGGAGCGGTACGACCGTGGATGTGCTCGCCGAAGATTCGGTGTCAGAAGATGAAATTGCCTCCGAATTTGCAGAAATAGGCTATGAGCCGGATGATATTGTGCTCGCCGGTGAGAACAATGATATCGGCCGCGCCTCCTTTATTGGCGGTCTGGATCAGCAGGAGTCGCTGGAAATTCAAAATCATTTTGAAGAAACGTATGGGAACGTACCGAATGTGAGCACCGTCACCCCGATCGTCGGGGAGGAACTTGCAATGAATGCATTCATATCGGTATTGATCGCTTCCTTAGGGATTATTTTGTATGTAACGATCCGATTTGAGTTTCTTTACGGTATTTCTGCGATCGTCGCGCTTTTCCACGATGCCCTTTTTATTCTGACGATCTTCAGTATCGTGCAGATGGAAGTGAATATTCCGTTCATTGCAGCCGTGCTGACGATCATCGGTTATTCCATCAATGACACGATTGTCACGTTTGACCGGATCCGGGAAAACATGGCTAAAGAAAAAGTCGTTGAAACGTTTGATCAGATATCAGCGGTTGTCAATAAGAGCTTAATTCAGACACTGGCCCGTTCGATTAATACGGTGCTTACGGTTGTATTTGCTGCCGGAGCGCTGCTTCTGCTCGGCGGGGAAGGGCTGCGTGTCTTTTCCTTCGCGCTCGTCGTCGGCCTTGTTGCCGGGACGTATTCCTCCCTGTTTATTGCAGCACAGCTCTGGGCCGTGCTGAAATCGAAGCAGGTAAAGCGCCGTCTTGAAAAGGAACGTCTGGAACGGGAAGCGGAGGAAGAAGCTTCCACGACGTAAAGACACTTGAAGAAAGGGCACTGCCGTTACATCCGGCGGGTGTCCTTCTTTTTTCGCACAGCAGGGCTTCTGGGCTTATGTTGTATTCCATGATAAAGTGAAAGAAAAAGGGGGGGAGGCAGGTTGAGTTTATATACCGACGCAGAACGTTACCGGAAAGTCCAGCAGGGAGCGGTTCTCGGCATTATTATTAATGCCTTCCTCGCGGTCATGAAAGGGATAACGGGTGTGGCGGCTGACAGCCGGGCACTTGTGGCAGACGCGCTTCACTCTGCATCGGATGTTGTCAGCTCCATCGCTGTACTAATCGGTGTCCGTGCAGCCCAGCAGCCTCCTGATGAGGATCACCCCTACGGTCATGGAAAAGCGGAGACTGTTACAGCTATTATCGTATCCGTACTATTAATCATCGTAGGCGTGGAAGTCGGTATCGACGCCGTCACCTCCATGTTTAATCCCGCCGGTATTCCGGGCATATGGGCTGTCTATGCTGCCGGGGCATCCATTCTTATTAAAGAAGCCATGTTTCAATACAAGGTCAGATTGGGTAAAAAATACCATAGCAGCGCACTGATTGCCGATGCCTGGCATCACCGTTCCGATGTATTTTCTTCCTTGGCGGTCCTGCTCGGGGTGGCCGGCGCGATCGCCGGGGCGGCGTTTGGGATTCCGGGTGCTGTGTACCTGGATCCTGCAGCAAGCATTGTTGTTGCGGCGCTGATCATCCGTATGGGATGGCAGCTCGGCAGTGAAGCGATCCATCAGACCATTGATCATGTCCTTCATGATGAAGATGCTCAGTGGATGGTCGATGCTGCTGAGGAAGTCGACGGTGTCTTGCAGATCGACGAACTGCTCGCACGGGAGCATGGTCATTATGTCATTATCGATATTAAATTGTCGGTTGATCCCTATATCAGTGTCGAAGACGGCCACCGGATAGGGAAACAGGTGAAAAAGCGATTGATGAAATACCGGCATGTTCATGATGTCCGGGTTCATATTAATCCATATTCAGAGGAGGAACCGCCATGAAAGGTCAATGGGGTTTAATTACAGGTCTCGTTATCGTTCTCATCATTGCTGTATTTGCTGTCATTAATGTGGATCCGGTAACCGTAAATTACTTCTTCGGCGAAAGCGAATGGCCGCTTATTCTTGTCATTCTCGGATCTGTTCTTATGGGAGGACTTATCGTTGGTTTCGTCGGTATGTACCGTATTTACCGGCTGCAGCAGGAAGTAAAGCAGCTGCGGTCCTCCCGGGATGCAGCCTCAAAGGATGAAGAGACAGCGGGTCCGGACACAGATGAAGAAACACCAAAGCGGTCCCGCGGGAAGAGCACGCCTAAAAAATAAGTGAATTTTTTCGTCCGGCCGCTTTCCGGAAGAAAAAAATGATAAAATGAATGAAGGCCTCCTTTTCAATGTGGAAATGGAGGCTTTCGTCTGTGCCCGGAAACAGAACGTTATTTTCTGCGGCGGATGATAGGATATTGAAGCGGCCGCGTGTATAATAGGGGAGTCAGGAGAGTGATCAGGATGCTTCATCCAGAAGCAAAATGGCGGATTCAAACGCCGGATGCGGATGTGACAAAAGAACTGGAAGCAAGAACCGGCCTCTCGCCGGTAGCCTCCCGTTTTCTCGCACAGCGCGGCATTACCGGAGAAGAAGAAGTCGAACGGTTTTTAAACGCGGATGTGACGCAGCTGCATGATCCGATGCAGATGAAAGATATGAAAAAAGCAGTCGACCGTCTACATAAAGCAATCGAAGCAGGCGAACGTATTCTTGTGTACGGAGACTATGATGCTGATGGTGTGACGAGTACAACCGTTATGTATGAAACGCTTATAAGTCTCGGTGCCGAGGCAGGCTGGTATGTGCCCGACCGGTTTACGGAAGGGTACGGACCGAATGAAGGGGCATTCCGACGGGCAGCTGAAGAAGGGACCCGTGTCATCGTTACGGTGGATACTGGTATATCCGCCGTACATGAAGCGGATGTGGCGAAGGAGCTCGGCATCGATCTGATTATTACCGATCATCATGAGCCGCCGCCGCAGATCCCCGATGGCTATGCTGTAATCAATCCGAAGCAGGCTGACTGCGGCTATCCATTTGATGAGCTGGCAGGAGTCGGAGTGGCCTGGAAATGCAGTCAGGCACTGACCGGTACATTCCCGGAGCAGTATCTGGATCTGGCTGCGGTCGGAACCATTGCCGATCTGGTGCCTCTGGAAGAGGAGAACCGCGTACTTGCAGCCCTTGGATTAAAGCGGCTGAACAGTGTGATGCGCCCCGGTCTGAAGGCACTGCTGAAAGAAGCCGGGGCGGACGGAGATGAAGTGGATGAAGAGACTGTCGGGTTCCGCATCGGCCCCCGCCTAAACGCAGCCGGACGGCTCGAACGGGCAGATCCCGCTGTCCAGCTGCTGCTTTCGAAAGATCCGGAAGAGAGTCAACAGCTTGCTTCCATGATTGATCAGATGAACAGAGAGCGTCAGGAGATTGTCCGGGCCATCACGGAAGAAGCGATCGAGGAAGTGGAAGCACAGGATGGAGATCCTGAAGTTATCGTCGTCGGCCGGGAAGGATGGAATCCGGGGGTCATCGGGATCGTTGCCAGCCGGCTTGTCGAAACGTATTATCGTCCGGCAATTGTTCTCAGTCTGCAGCCGGAAGCAGGAAAAGCAAAAGGCTCAGCACGGAGCATCGAAGGGTTCAATATGTTTGAATCCCTTTCCTCTATGAGGGAGCTGCTTCCTCATTTCGGCGGACATGCAATGGCCGCAGGACTGACAATGGAACTGGAGCATGTCGATGAGCTCCGCAGCAGGCTCTGTGAAATTGCAGCAGCGACGATGGAGGCAGAGGACTGGGTACGAAAACTGGATGTCGATCTGCCGGTGGGGGTGGAGGAGATCTCAGTGGAAACGATCCGTGATCTCTCCCGCATGGCGCCATTCGGCATCGGCAACCCTGCGCCAAAAATTTTAATTGAGCAGGCAGTCGTGGAAACGGCGAAGCAGATCGGCAGCGGCAGGGATCACCTGAAGCTGACGCTTACGACCAGTGGTCACGATCATGCGCTCGATGTCATAGCATTCCGAATGGGGGAGAAACATGCGCAGATTTCCCCGCTCGCCAGGCTCTCTGTCGTCGGAAAGCTCTCGATCAATGAATGGAACGGACGAATAAAACCGCAGCTTATCGCAGAAGATATGCGCGTGGATGAAAGGCAGATTTTCGATTTCCGGGGCAGCCGACGGCTGAAAGAAATTCCGGGTCCGAAAAATGCGCTTGTCTTTCAGGAGGACACGGATACGGGCAGCATTCCGGATTCGTGGAGCGTGCTGAGGCCGGAGGATATCGATGATTCCGTCACCAGCCTGCTTTTCTACGATGTCCCGTCTACGATGGAGGAGCTTTCAGATGTGCTCGTCCGGGCAGGAAATCTGGAGAGAATCGACTGTGTTTTTCAGCATGATGACAACTATTTCTTTACGCCGCTCCCGAACAGAGATCAGTTTAAATGGTTTTACGCGCTCGTGAAAAAGCGCGGCCGTTTTGAGATGCAGCATAAAGAAAAGCTTGCTGAACACAAGGGATGGAGCGTGCAGACAGTTTCCTTGATATGCCAGGTGTTTTCTGAGCTGGAATTTGTTAAAATAGACAACGGTGTGCTGACTCCGGCAGAAACGCCGTCGAAACGGAAGCTGGAGGAAGCACCAACTTATAAAAAATATCAGCAGAAAAGCAGGATCCAGCAGGAGCTTTGTTATTCCACATTCCGCTCTCTCGTCAAAACGCTGGATTCGCTGGGGAATACGCGCACACCGGTAGATGCCGGCGCGCAGTAGGAGGAGAAAGAGATGGATTACAAAGAGTACATTACGGTAGTAGAGAATTTCCCGAAAGAGGGAATCCGGTTTAAAGACATTACGACACTGATGGAAAACGGCCCTGTCTACCGGCAGGCCATTCTGGATATGACAGACTTTGCCCGGAACAAACAAATCGATGTCGTCGTCGGTCCGGAAGCGAGAGGCTTTATTGTCGGCTGTCCGATTGCTGTCGAGCTCGGCCTCGGATTTGTACCGGTTCGAAAAGCAGGAAAACTTCCGCGGGAAGTACTGGAAGTCGATTACGGGCTGGAATACGGCAAGGATTCTCTGAATATCCATAAAGGATCGATTCAGCCTGGACAGCGTGTGCTTATTACGGACGATCTTCTTGCAACGGGTGGAACGATTGAAGCGACGATTAGAATGATTGAACAGCAGGGCGGCGTCGTTGCCGGTATCGCCTTTATGATTGAGCTCGGCTACCTGGACGGCCGCAGCCGGCTTGAAGAGTACGACGTTTTTACACTTATGACTTACTGATCCTGGACTGCCCGGAGGCCCCGGGCAGCCCTGTTTTTCCATAAGGATTCGTTCCATCCGGCCTTCATCCATTTCTGCACGTGACAGGAAACGGTGTGGTTCCTGCAGGTGCAGCTGGATGAAAAAGTACTAATTCCGTGCGCCGGACAAGAGAAACGCGCCACCGTATGATAGGATAGAAAAAACGAGACGCTGCCCGCCCAGGTGCAGACAGCGGGAATGTAAGGTGATTTCATGACTAGTGAAGAAGTGCTTGCCCGTGCGGCCGAATATCTCCCCGAAAAGGATGTGGCCATGCTCCGGGAGGCATATCAGACAGCAGAATATGCGCACCGGGAGCAGTACCGGCGTTCCGGAGAGCCGTACATCTGGCATCCTGTACAGGTCGCATCGATTCTTGTCGATCTCGGTATGGACCCTGATACCATTGCGGCAGCATTTCTGCACGACGTAGTGGAGGATACGGATGTCGGTCTTGATGTACTGGAAGAGAAATTCGGCAGCCAGGTCGCGATGCTCGTCGACGGTGTGACAAAGCTCGGTAAAATTAAATACAAATCCAAAGAAGAACAGCAGGCGGAAAACCACCGGAAGATGTTTGTTGCCATGGCGAAGGATATCCGCGTCATTCTTATTAAACTGGCGGACCGTCTTCATAATATGCGGACGCTGAAGCATCTCCCTCCGGAAAAGCAGCGGCGTATTTCTAATGAAACACTGGAAATCTTTGCCCCGCTCGCCCACCGCCTCGGTATTTCCAAAATCAAATGGGAGCTTGAAGATACGGCACTGCGCTACTTAAATCCACAGCAGTATTACAGGATCGTCAACCTGATGAAAAAGAAGCGCGTAGAGCGCGAGAGCTATATTGAAGAAGTGAAAGACGCACTGAAAGAAAAGCTTCAGGCGATGGATGTGGAAGCAGATATTCATGGAAGAGCGAAGCATATATACAGCATCTACCGGAAAATGGTGCTGCAGAATAAGCAGTTTAACGAAATCTACGACCTGCTTGCAATCCGTATCGTCGTAAAGAGCATCAAAGACTGCTACGCAGTACTTGGTACGATTCATACGCAGTGGAAGCCGATGCCGGGCCGGTTTAAAGATTACATCGCGATGCCGAAAGCGAACATGTACCAGTCTCTTCATACGACGGTCATCGGTCCGAAAGGGGACCCGCTGGAAGTGCAGATCCGCTCCGAAGACATGCATAAAGTAGCAGAATTCGGTGTTGCAGCGCACTGGGCCTACAAAGAAGGTAAAACGGTCGATGATGCAGAGTCCCTGGAAACGAAAATGTCCTGGTTCCGGGAAATTCTGGAATGGCAGAACAATACCAATGACGCACAGGAATTTATGGAGTCGCTGAAAATCGACCTGTTTTCCGACATGGTGTTCGTCTTTTCTCCGAAGGGCGATGTAATGGAACTGCCGAAAGGGTCGGTTCCGCTCGATTTCGCCTACCGGATTCATACCGAAGTCGGCAACCGCTGTATCGGGGCGAAAGTGAACGGGAAGATGGTTCCGCTCGACCACCGGCTGAAAACGGGGGATATCGTAGAAATACTGACCTCCAAACATTCCTACGGTCCGAGCCAGGACTGGCTGAAAATGACACAGAGCTCCCATGCAAAAAACAAAATCCGGCAGTGGTTTAAGCGCGAAAAACGAGATGAACATGTGGAAAAGGGCCGGGACATGATCGAAAAAGAAATTGCCCGGAAAGGCTATAAAAATAAAGAAGTGTTCACTCATGAAAACATCCACCGCGTCATGGATAAGTTCAGTTTTACGACAGAAGAAGACATGTATGCGGCCGTCGGCTATCAGGGGATCACCGCAGCTCAGGTTGTTACCCGTCTGACCGATACCCTGCGCCGGGAAGAAGAGCAGGATACGCGGACGCTGACAGAAGCGGTGGAGGATCTTAAGCCGCAGAAAGGTGCTTCCAAAGCAGATACGAGCGGTGTGCGCGTAAAAGGCGTGGATAACCTGCTTATTCGTCTTTCCCGATGCTGCAACCCCGTACCGGGTGACGAGATTGTCGGTTATATCACGAAAGGGCGGGGCGTATCGATCCACCGCGCCGACTGCCCGAACGTCGCCTCTCCGGACGGGGATACCCGGCTTCTTGATGTCGAGTGGGACAGCGGTCCCCAGCAGAATAAAAACTACGACGTCGATATTGAAATTTCCGGCTATGACCGGCGCTCTTTATTAAATGACGTGCTGCAGGCTGTGGCGGAAACGAAAACGAACATTCATGCCGTAAGCGGCCGTGCCGATTCGAATAAAATGGCCCGGATTGATATGACCGTATCGATTCAGAATACGGCGCATCTTCAGAAGGTCGTAGAGCGGATTAAACAGATCTCCGATATTTACACCGTGCGCCGGGTCATGCACTAACAAGCAACGGAGGGAATCAGTCATGCGCGTAGTACTTCAGCGGGCGAAAGAAGCTTCCGTCACTGTCGAGGGTTCAGTGACCGGTGCCATCGATCATGGTCTTATGCTTCTCGTCGGCATCACACACGAGGATACAGAAAAAGATGTCACGTATACCGCGGATAAAATCGCCGGTCTCCGCGTCTTTGAAGATGAGAACAATAAAATGAACCTATCGATTCAGGATACCGGCGGCTCTATTTTATCGGTTTCTCAGTTTACGCTTTACGGGGACTGCAGAAAAGGGCGCCGTCCGAATTACATGCAGGCGGCACGGCCGGAGCAGGCGGAAGCATTATATGAACAGTTTAACGATCGGCTCCGAAGCCACCACGGTCTCACGGTGGAAACCGGAGCGTTCGGTGAGATGATGGACGTTTCCTTTACAAACGACGGACCGGTCACGCTGATTGTGGAAAGTGAGCCTGCTGTAAGAAACGGCTCTTGACATTCCGCCCCCCGCTTCGTAAGATAAGAAAATACGATTGAATACCGATGAGGGAGCACAG
This sequence comes from Alkalicoccus urumqiensis, assembly GCF_002993335.1. GTDB lineage: Bacteria > Bacillota > Bacilli > Bacillales > Salisediminibacteriaceae > Alkalicoccus > Alkalicoccus urumqiensis. Next base: position 44,783 of record NZ_PVNS01000010.1, read on the forward strand.
TAGCAGAAAACCGGACGACCAGAGAGAAGATGCCGCGGCTGGAAGCATCTTTGTTGCAGGTTCTGTGAATGAACACTCCGTAGGTGCTGCTTTGAACGTCAGTAGAAGCAGCCGCCGGCCCGGCGTTAGCGGGCAGAGTGGGAGCAGTATGCTTCAACTGGGGTGGTACCACGGGTGTGAAACTCTCGTCCCTGACTTTGTCAGCGGCGGGAGTTTTTTGTATGCAGTAAAACGCACGATACATATAAAGGAGGATGCAGGATGGCATATACAATTCCACGCGGAACCCAGGACATTATCCCCGGGGAATCCGAAAAATGGCAGATCGTCGAAGCGGCAGCCCGCGATCTCTGCCGGAGATACAATTATAAAGAAATCCGCACACCAATGTTCGAACAGACGGAGCTTTTCGCACGTGGCGTCGGGGATACGACCGATATCGTGCAGAAAGAGATGTACACGTTTGAAGACCGCGGAGGAAGAAGTCTGACGCTCCGTCCGGAAGGAACCGCTTCGGTCGTCCGGGCCTTCGTGTCGGAAAAGATGCACGGATGGCCGGATCAGCCGGTAAAGCTGTTTTACAACGGGCCGATGTTCCGCTATGAGCGCCCGCAGTCCGGAAGAATGAGGCAGTTTGTCCAGTTCGGAATTGAAGCGCTCGGCAGTGCCGATCCGGCTCTCGACGCAGAAGTGATCGGGCTGGCAATGGACCTGTACAAAGAGCTCGGCTTAAAGCAGGTGAAACTTGTACTGAACAGCCTTGGTGATAAAGACAGCCGTGAGGCTCACAGAGAAGCGCTTGTTGCTCACTTTGAGCCGAGAATTGACGAATTCTGCAGTGACTGCCAGACGCGTCTTCACCAGAATCCGCTCCGGATCCTGGATTGTAAAAAAGACCGGGACCACGAGCTTATGAGTTCGGCGCCTTCGATCCTCGACTATTTAAATGAGGAATCCCGCACTTATTTTGAAACCGTAAAGGCTTATTTGACGGCGATGGATATCGAGTATGTGGTGGATCCGACGCTCGTGCGCGGTCTGGATTACTACAACAATACAGCGTTTGAAATTATGGTTGAAGGCGAAGGATTCGGAGCCATAACGACGCTCTGCGGCGGCGGCCGGTACAACGGCCTGGTGGAAGATGTCGGCGGACCGGAAACACCCGGAATCGGCTTCGGTCTCAGTATTGAGCGTCTTCTCATGGCACTGGAAACGCAGGGTATTGATTTAACAGCCGGAGAGGAACTGGATGCCTACCTCGTCACCCTCGGGGAACAGGCGAAGGAGGAAGCGCCGAAGCTTCTGCACCAGCTGCGGCAGCAGGGTTTTTCACTGGAGACCGACTACCTCGGCCGGAAAATGAAAGGGCAGATGAAAGCAGCTGACCGGCAGAAAGCACGTCTTGTGCTTCTTCTCGGTGATGACGAACTGGAACGCGGAGAAATTAACGTAAAAAATATGCAGACCGGCGCACAGGAAGCTGTAAAGCTGAACGAATTGACAGATAAGCTGCAAAAACAGAACGGAGAGGATGATTAATTGATGAAACTACGGACACATACATGCGGAGAGCTTACAGAACAGCAGGTGGGCGCACGCGTCACCCTTCAGGGGTGGGTAAAAAAGCGCCGCGACCTCGGTCAGGTTATTTTTGTGGACCTGCGCGACCGTACCGGCCATATCCAGGTCGTATTTGACAGCGACGTGAGTGAAGAAGCACTGAAAACAGCGGATCAGGTCCGCAGTGAATATGTCATCGAGGTGAGCGGCACGGTCGTCAAGCGTTCTGAAGGGACAGTAAATCCGAAAATTGCGACAGGAACGATCGAAATTCACGTCGATGAAATTACTGTCCTGAATGCGGCAAAAGGACTGCCATTTACGGTGGATGAAGAATCGGACCTGAACGAGGATGTCCGGCTCAAATACCGGTATCTGGATCTCCGCCGACAGTCCATGCATGACACGATGAAGCTTAGGAGCCGTGTGACCAAGCTGATCCGCGACATGCTCGATGAAGAAGAATTTATGGAAATGGAAACGCCGATGCTGACAAAATCCACACCGGAAGGCGCCCGGGATTATCTCGTGCCATCCCGTGTACACGAAGGATCTTTTTATGCCCTGCCGCAGTCCCCGCAGCTGTTCAAGCAGCTTCTGATGGTTTCCGGCTTTGAGCGCTACTATCAGATTGCCCGCTGCTTCCGGGACGAAGATCTGCGCGCAGACCGTCAGCCGGAATTCACACAGGTGGACATTGAGGCTTCTTTCATGGGCAAAGATCAGCTTATGGCAATGATGGAATCGATGATGCAGCGTCTCGTCAAGGAGCTTGCCGGCGTAGAAGTCGGCGGACCGTTTAAACGTCTGACATACGATGAGGCGATGAACCGCTATGGCTCGGATAAACCGGACACGCGCTTCGGCATGGAACTGCATGACATTTCCGAGATGGTGAAAGACAGTGGCTTTAAAGTATTCCAGTCCGCAGTGGAAAACGGCGGTGTAGTCAAGGGGATCAACGTAAAAGGCATTGCGGATGATTATTCCCGTAAAGATCTGGATGAGCTCAGTACGTTCGCCAAGGTTTACGGAGCAAAAGGACTCGCCTGGCTGAAAGTGACCGGTCCGGAAGAAGTGAAAGGACCGATTGCGAAATTTTTTGAAGCGCCGGATCAAAAAGCGCTCATCCAGGAATTTGATGCAGAGGAAGGGGACGTCCTTTTCTTCGCAGCGGATAAAATCCGGGTGGCATGGGATGTCCTCGGCGCACTCCGGACCAAATTTGCAAAAGAGCGGAACCTGATTGAGCCCGGGACGTATGACTTTCTCTGGGTTACACAGTTCCCGCTTCTCTCCTACGATGAGGAGGAAGGGCGCTATGCAGCAGAGCACCATCCATTCACCCGTCCAGTCGAAGAAGACGTGGATAAGCTTGTAGAGGAGCCGGAAAAGGTGCGGGCCGAAGCATACGACCTTGTTTTGAACGGCTATGAGCTCGGCGGTGGATCCCAGCGTATTTTTGAGCGGGAGCTTCAGGAGCAGATGTTTACAGCACTCGGCTTTTCCGAGGAAGAAGCCCGGGCCCAGTTCGGATTCCTGCTGGATGCATTTGAATACGGCACGCCGCCGCACGGCGGCATCGCCCTCGGTCTGGACCGTCTTGTCATGATTCTTGCCGGACGCTCCAACCTCCGCGACACGATTGCGTTCCCGAAAACAGCAAGCGCGAGCTGCCTGCTGACCAATGCGCCTTCCGAAGTGGAGGAAGCGAAACTGAAGGAGCTCAGTCTGAAGGTTGAAAAGAAAAAGAAAGACAAAGAAGAAGCGAAACAGCAGTAGAACGATTGAATCAGCGGCTGAACGCACAGAATAGGCTGGAACATAACCAGCATCAAATGAAGCCCTTACCATTTTTGGTGAGGGCTTTCTGTATGAGGGGGGTGATCCTTTCCATTCCAATCGCCTGCCGCGGGCAAGGCTTGAGCGCATTTTACACGAGCATTGGACGGCCTTCGTATCACTTGGAAATGAGGGTGAAAGTCATTCTTTGTGCGTATATCTGCTTTTTCCGGGCGCTATTTGCACGGTTCCAGGGGGGGGGCAGGCAGAAAACGGTGAATACTAAAAAGGTTTCCTCGAAGGCTCTGCCGGCGTGTTTCGTTTATCACTGGAAAAAGTCCGCTCACGCTTGTTTTATGATTCTGGACGTGCGGAATGTTACGAAATTTCCCATAAAAGTTGACAGAATTTTTTGTATAATAGGTTGCATTTCTTTGGGAGGTGCGCTAAAATGAACCTGCAGTCACCAAAGGATGTTATCAGCTATAAGGGTCCTGCGCTGTACGTGCTGACCGACATATTTTGAGCCAACATGTTCACCTCGGGAGTCTGACGTTTCCGGCCGATGGGCAGGCCTTGTACACAGAGGAAGTCCGGAAGCAGGAACAGGACACCCACCTGCCAACGCAGGTTCAAAGTGAGTGTGATGTGCGGCAGAATGGGATCCTTATATTTTATAATGACATATCCCCGCATGACGGGAGGAAATCATATGGGAAGGATGCTTCGGTTATTACCGGGCATCCTTCTTTACTGTCTGTGGAAGGAAAAAGCGGATATACGCGGCCGCATAACCGAAAGTGATACCGATCGACAGAGCTGTGGGAATCGAGAGCGGAGTAAACAGTGCGGCGGATGCGCCGAGAGAGGCGCCGGCGGAAAGGAACAGCGGAAGCCATTTCCCGGCATCCGGGGGCAGCCTGCCTGCCGTCTGCAGACAGGAAAGGCGCTTTAATACGAGCAGCACGACTGCCCCGGCGAAGAGAAGCGGTGCGGTGATGTATAGAATGTCCATCCTTCTACTCCTTTCACCGGCCGCGTTTTTTCCGGTCGGCAAAGTAATCAAGACGCTGCTGGACTTTCTTTTCATATCCATTTGTTGACGGGGTATAGAACGTTTTCCGGAGAAGGTGATCCGGCAGGTACTGCTGGACCGCGTAATGATTTTCATAATTATGCGGGTACAGGTATCCTTCTCCGTGACCGAGTTTCGACGCACCTTTATAATGGGCGTCGCGCAGGTGGACCGGCACATCGCCGGTTTTTTCGTTGGCAACAGTATCAAGTGCGCTGTCGATGCTTTTAATCACCGCATTGCTTTTCGGTGCCGTAGCCAGATACAGGGCAGCCTCGGCAAGCGGAATTCTCGCTTCCGGCATGCCGATAAATTCAACGGCATGAAAAGCGGCTTCAGCAACGAGAAGCGCATTCGGATCTGCCAGTCCGATATCTTCTGCGGCGTGAACGTAGAGACGGCGGGCAATAAAGCGCGGATCTTCCCCGGCGTAGATCATTTTTGCCAGCCAGTAGACGGTAGCATCGGGGTCCGAACCGCGGATACTTTTAATGAACGCGGACGTTGTATCGTAATGGTTATCCCCCTGCTTGTCATACTGGAGCGTCCGCTTTTGGATGGACTGTTCGGCTGTTTCCGTATCAACGTGAATCACCCCGTCTGCATCCGGGTTCGTGGTTAATACCGCAAGCTCGAGTGCGTTCAACAGGGTTCTGGCATCACCTTGAGCCACATCAATTAAGTGGTCGCGGGCGGCCGGCTCCAGCGTGACGCTGTATCGGCCAAAACCCCGCTCGTCATCTTCCAGCGCTTCCGCAATGACTTCCTGCATATCTTCCTCTGTCAGCTTCTCCAGCCGGAACAGCCTGGAGCGGGAAAGGAGCGCAGAATTTACTTCAAACATCGGGTTTTCAGTCGTTGCTCCGATCAAAATAACCGTTCCGTCTTCCACATGGGGAAGCAGGGCATCCTGCTGATTTTTATTAAAGCGGTGGATCTCATCAATAAATAAGACCGTCTTCTGCTCTTCATAGGCAAGGCGGTCTTTTGCTTTCTGAACAATTTCCTTTACGTCTTTGACGCCGGCCGTCACCGCATTCAGCTGTTCAAAGACAGCTGTCGAGGCACCTGCGATTACTCTGGCAAGCGTCGTTTTCCCGGTTCCGGGTGGTCCATGGAAAATCATGGCGGAAAGACGGTCTGCTTCGATTGCCCGGCGCAGCAGCGTGTCCGGGCCGATGATATGCTTCTGCCCTCGGATGTCGTCGAGCGTTCTTGGACGCATGCGGGAGGCGAGGGGGCCTCGGTTTGAGGCGGCGGCCCGCTGGCTGAACAAGTCCATACGTATCTCTCCTAACAGGTGAAGTGCGTTCCTATTGCAATTTTAGCTTAACCTCGTTAGAATGCAATAGGTTGGGCGTACCCGGGCTCCGGAGTATGCTATAATGGTCGTGAAATGGAATGGATGGAAGTGGGGAAAAACGGATGAATCAGACACCGAAAATGCGCGTGTTCCGCTGGAGTATTTTTTTTCTCGGTGTGATGGTGATGAGCCTCGGTATTGCGCTGATGATACGGGCAGAACTCGGCAGCGCACCGTGGGATGTGCTTCATATCGGTCTCCAGCAGCACCTCGGCCTGACGGTTGGCACATGGACGGTGATTATGGGATTTGTCCTGCTTGCAGCCTCCTATGTAATGACGAGAATTCTGCCGCAGGCCGGAGCGTGGATGAACATGCTGTTTGTCGGTGTGTTCGTCGATCTATTTCTTCTCGTTCTGGAAACGCCGGCAGGGCTTTTCGGCAGAGGACTTATGCTTACGGCAGGGATTCTCATTATGGGGTTCGGCATTGGGCTTTATATTTCGCCGCGGTGCGGAGCAGGCCCCCGGGACAGCGTTATGCTGGCTGTTTCCGAAAAAACAGGAGCGACAGTGGCGCGCGTACGGATTTATATGGAAGTGCTCGTCCTTGCAGCCGGATGGCTGCTCGGAGGGCCGGTATTTATCGGAACGATTTTATTCAGCCTGACGATCGGCCATGTCACCGGATACTCGCTCGTTCTCTGTACCCGGTGGATGGATCGATGGACAGAAAGAGGGATGCCGCTTGAAAATATCAACTAAAGGACGCTACGGGCTGACGATTATGATCGCCCTTGCCAAAAAACATGGAGAAGGCCCGACTTCCCTGAAGTCGATTGCCAAAGACCACAATTTATCCGAACACTATCTGGAGCAGCTGATCGCGCCGCTCCGGAATGCCATGCTTGTAAAAAGTGTGCGTGGAGCCTACGGCGGCTACATGCTCGGGAAGGATCCGGAAACCATTACGGCAGGAGATATTATCCGTGTCCTTGAAGGCCCGATTACGCCGGTGGAGATTATTGACGATGAAGAGCCTGCCAAGCGTGATCTGTGGATAAAGATCCGCGACGCTGTCAAAGAAGTGCTCGATTCCACAACGCTTGAGGATCTGGCCAATTACGAGGGTGACGGGGCACAGGATAATTATATGTTCTACATTTAACGCCGGAAGCGGCGGGGGAGGAGAGAGATTGTGAAACAACCGATTTATCTGGATCATGCAGCGACGACGCCGGTCCATCCGGACGCCTGCGAGGCAATGATACAGTATATGACAGAAGTGTTTGGCAATCCGTCGAGTGTGCATCATTTCGGGCGCGAAACCCGAAAAGCATTAGATGAAGGACGGACGGCCATTGCCCGGGCAATCGGTGCCTCTCCGGACGAAATCGTGTTTACAGGGGGCGGCACAGAAGCGGATAATCTGGCTGTTATCGGATACGTGCAGAAACATCGGAAGCCGGGCGGCGCCCACGTCATCTCCTGCGCCACGGAACATCACGGTGTGCTTCATGCACTGGAGGAACTGGAACGGGACGGGGTGGATGTAACCTATCTTCCGGTCGATGAAAAAGGAAACGTATCCGCAGCAGCTGTTCAGGATGAGCTCAGAGACGATACCGTTCTCGTCAGCATCATGACAGCAAACAACGAAACAGGCACGATTCAGCCGATCCGGGCCATCTCGGAGGTGCTGGCTGATCATGCAGCGGTGTTCCATACCGATGCCGTGCAGGCCGTCGGGAAAATGCCGGTGAATGTCGAATCGCTTGGTGTCGATATGCTCGCCTCCTCTGCGCACAAATTCAACGGTCCGAACGGAATCGGCTTTTTATACGTCCGCAGAGGCATTACGCTGAAGCCGCTCCTGCACGGCGGCTCTCAGGAAAGCAGGCGGCGCGCAGGGACGGAAAACACAGCCGGCATCGTCGGCATGAAAACGGCCCTCGAACGGTCATTAAGCGAACTGTCCGACAGAGAAGAGACGTACCGTCTCTGCCGCAGGACACTGCTGGAGGCCCTGGATGAAAGTGGCGTGGATTATCTTCAGAACGGCGATCCGGAAAACGGCCTGCTGCAGGTGATGAATCTCAGTTTCCCCGGAGCCGATGTCGAACAGCTTCTGATGAATCTGGATCTTGAAGGCATCGCTGTTTCAAGCGGATCTGCCTGCACAGCAGGTTCCGTTGAACCGTCGCATGTCCTTACAGCCATGCACGGAGACACGGACAGAAGCCGCGCGGCCATCCGCTTCAGTTTCGGACTCGGAACGACGGGGGACGATGTACAGAAAGCAGCAACCGCCGTAGACAAATCGCTCGCACGAATGAAAGTGAAATAAGGAGGAATCTGCTGTGACGAAAAATGCAGATACCCGTGTCGTCGTCGGTATGTCCGGGGGAGTGGATTCCTCCGTGACTGCCCACCTTCTTAAAGAAGAAGGCTACGACGTAGTCGGGATATTTATGAAAAACTGGGATGATACAGATGAAAACGGCGTATGCACGGCGACGGAGGATTTTAACGATGTGATCCGTGTATGCAATCAGATCGGTATTCCGTACTATTCCGTGAACTTTGAAAAGCAGTACTGGGACCGCGTCTTTACGTATTTCCTGGATGAATATCGTGCAGGACGCACACCGAATCCGGATGTCGTCTGCAACAAAGAGATTAAATTCAACGCATTTCTGGATCATGCACTCGCACTAGGTGCGGATTATGTCGCCACCGGCCACTATGCGCGCGTCCGCCGCACAAACGGCAGAACCGAGCTGCTCCGCGGTGTGGACAGCAATAAAGATCAGACGTACTTTTTAAATGCGCTGAGTCAGGAGCAGCTCCAGCAGGTTATGTTCCCGCTCGGGGAAATTGAAAAGCCCCGCGTGCGTGAAATTGCCGAAGAAGCAGGGCTTGCCACGGCGAAGAAAAAAGACAGTACCGGCATCTGCTTTATCGGCGAACGCAATTTCAAAGAATTTCTGCAGCAGTATCTTCCTGCTCAGAAAGGAGAAATGCAGACGCTCGACGGCGAGGTGAAGGGCACGCATGACGGACTGATGTACTACACGCTCGGTCAGCGCCAGGGCCTTGGAATCGGCGGAGCCGGCGAGCCTTGGTTTGTTATCGATAAAGACCTGGAGCGCAACGTGCTTCTCGTCGGCCAGGGCTTCCATCATCCGCAGCTGTATGCGGAAAAACTGGAAGCATCCGGCGTGAACTGGATATCCGGAAATGTGCCGGACCGCGTCTTTACGTGCACGGCCAAATTCCGCTACCGTCAGGAGGATACCGGCGTGACGGTTCATCCCCAGTCAGACGGAACCGTGGAAGTCGTTTTCTATGAGCCGGAGCGGGCGGTGACACCCGGCCAGTACGTCGTTTTCTATGACGGCGAAGTGTGCCTGGGCGGAGCCACCATTGATACGGTCATTAAACCGGCTGTCCACGCATAACTGCAGGAGGAAGCTCCGCTGTATAAACGGCGGGGCTTTTGCCAATGCAATATTCACTTCAAGAAAAGAGGGGTTCGGATGGATTTAAATGAAAAGGCAGTCCATGAAATGCAGGAAGGAAATATTGAAGAAGCAGCGAAACTGTTAAACGAGGCGATCGAGAAAAATCCGGAAGATGCGGTGGCATTTACAAATTTCGGCAATCTCCTCGCCGGCGTCGGTGAAGAGGACCGCGCCGTGACGTTTTACGCAAAAGCGATTGAGATCGATGAAACGGTCGGCGCCGCGCATTACGGGCTGGCGAACCTGTATTACAATCAGGAAGACTATAAAAATGCGATCGCCTCGTACCAGAAGGCGCTCGGTGAAGGACTGAACGAAAGCGATGTGTACTACATGCTCGGCATGTGCCACTTCCAGTCCGGCGATGTGCTCCGGGCACTGCCTCACCTGAAAACGGCAGCGGAGGATGCGCCGGAAGATATTGATGCGCAGTTCCATTATGGCCTGGCTCTCGCTCAGGCGGAGGAAATTGACGAAGCAAAGAAACAGTTTGAAAAAGTAACGGCCATGGAGCCGGAACATGCTGATGCGCTGTTTAATCTCGGTGTCGCATACGCGTACAAGGATGATGCAGAAGGAGCCCTCGCCCGCTTTAACGAGGCACTGGCGGTGCAGGAGGATCATGCCCTTGCAGCAAACGGGAAAAAGCAGATGGAAAAAATTCTGGAAGAGGGCACCGGAGAGTAGGGAGGGACCATGATGGAGGACAAACCATATATCCAGGGGGAACTCCTCCATCTGATCTACCATCAGGAGGACTCTCTTTATACGGTGGCGAAAATTAAGGTAGATAAAGCATCCGACGGCCTCCGGGAGAAAGAGGCGGTTGTCGTCGGCATGATGGCACGGCCCGACCGGGATACCACGTACATTTTTCATGGATACCCGACCGATCATCCCCGCTTCGGCCGCCAGTTTAAGTTTGAGACGTATGAGAAAAAAACACCGGATACGAAGCAGGGACTGATCACCTACTTCTCAAGCGACCGTTTTCCAGGCGTCGGAAAGAAAACAGCCGAGGCCGTCGTAGAGACATTCGGCACCGGAGCCATCTCTGAAATTCTGGCCAGGCCGAGCAGATTGTCGGAGGTTCCGAAGCTGGACGGAGAAAAAGCAGAGATCATTCATCAGCAGCTGGTCGAGGATCAGGGGATTGAAGAAGTACTTATGAAGCTGCACGAATATGGATTCGGATTGAAGCTTGCTGTCAGTATATATCAGGCGTATAAAACCGAAGCACTGCAGGTCATTGAAGAGAATCCATACCGCATGGTCGAGGATGTAACAGGCGTCGGCTTTGTCCGTGCCGACCAGATCGGCCGCGGCCAGGGAATTACCGGAGAGCATCCCGACCGTCTGAAAGCTGCCGTGCTGTTTACGCTCCAGGAGCAGTGCCTGAATGAAGGGCATGTGTACATGAAAACAGAAACAGTCATTCAGGCTGCCCTTTCGCTGCTTGAACAGGGAAGTACCGAGCCGGTGGAGCCGCTCCGCATCGCCGATGTCATTGTCGAGCTGGGCGAAGAAGAGAAGCTGATCCTTGTGGATGAGCGGATGTACATACCGTCCCTTTTCTTCGCTGAACAGGGGATTGCCACAAGCATCAGCCGGCTCAGTGAGCAGCCGGTGGAGGCGGACTTTCCCGAGTCGGAAATCCTTAAAGCCGTAGGAGACGTCGAGGAGAAACACAGCGTTTCCTACGCCTCCTCCCAGCGGGAAGCGATTGAAACGGCGCTTTCCTCCCCAATGATGATGCTGACAGGAGGACCCGGCACCGGGAAAACGACGGTCATTCAAGGCGTCATTGAAGTATACGCTTCGCTTCACGGGCTCTCGCTGTCCAGAGAAGACTACAGCGGAAGCAGGGAGCCGTATCCATTTCTCCTTGCAGCTCCAACCGGCCGCGCAGCGAAACGGATGAAAGAATCGACCGGCCTGCCGGCTTCGACGATTCACCGGCTGCTCGGCTACAAAGGCGTAGAGGAAGAAGGGTACGAACACGATGAAGAAACGCCGCTTGAAGGGCGGCTGTTAATTCTGGACGAAATGTCGATGGTGGATACGTGGCTTGCCAATCAGCTGCTGCGGGCGGTGCCTTCCGGGATGCAGGTCGTTATCGTCGGGGATGAGGACCAGCTCCCTTCTGTCGGACCCGGACAGGTATTGACGGATCTGCTTCAGGCCGGCCGGATGCCGATCGTCCGGCTCACGGATATTTTTCGTCAGTCGGAGAACTCCGAGATCATTACGTTTTCCCACCAGGTCAAGCAGGGGCTGCTTCCTGAACAAATTGATCAATCCAGTGATGACCTCCGCTTTTTTCCGGCCCGGCCGGATACGGTCGTGGATGCTGTCTGCAAAATATGCAGTGGTGCCCTGGCCAAAGGGTACGCTGCCCGCGATATTCAGGTGCTTGCCCCGATGTATAAAGGGCCGGCCGGTATCGATCAGCTGAATCTTTCTCTGCAGGAGCTGTTTAACCCAAAGCAGGAGCGGACGAAGGAAATCACATTCGGCGATCTTTCCTACCGCGTCGGGGACATGGTGCTTCAGCTTGTAAATAACTTGGAGGAAAACGTCTTTAACGGTGACCGCGGCGAAATTGTCGCTATTTTAACGGAGAAAGAAACGGCTGACAAACAGCTGCAGCTCGTCATTTCGTTTGATGGTACAGAAGTAACATACGGCAGGGCAGATCTCACCCAGATCACCCATGCGTACTGCAGCTCGATTCATAAAGCGCAGGGCAGCGAGTACCCGATTGTCATCATGCCGGTCGTCCGGAGCTACTACCGGATGCTCCGGCGGAAGCTTATTTATACCGGTATCACCCGGGCAAAACAGTTTCTCCTTCTCTGCGGAGACTGGGAGGCCCTGTCGATGGCTGTGGAATCCAGCAGAGAGCTGGAGCGGAATACGACGCTTGTAGAGAGACTGACAGGAGAGGGAATTCCGACGATTGAAGAGACAGTTGACACCAATGCCGGCAACTCTCTATAATGAGTGAAGAATGAGGTCGAATGCGAAGACGGAGACGAGGCAGCAAAGCCCCTGGCCAGAGAGAAACTTCCCCGGCTGAAAGAAGTTTTGCAGGAAGAGGGCTGCCGGCTGCTCCTGAGTGCAGGCAAAAACCTGCCGGACGGCACCCGTTATGTGCTTAGAGAGGCAGACGTCGTCTGTAATCAGGGTGGTACCGCGGTAATCAATCTCGTCCCTATGTCCAAGGACAGGGGCGGGATTTTTTTGTGGTGCGCTCCCCGTCTAGTGAATGCGGCCCGAAAAAGGAGGAAATGGTCATGAAACAACTTACATCCGCACAGGTCCGACAGATGTATCTGGACTTTTTCAAAGAGAAAGGGCATGCCGTGGAGCCGAGTGCTTCACTTGTACCGCACGAAGATCCATCACTTCTGTGGATCAACAGCGGCGTGGCAACGCTGAAAAAATATTTTGACGGACGGGTCATTCCAGATAACCCGCGCATCGTCAACGCGCAGAAATCCATCCGCACCAATGATATCGAAAACGTTGGAAAAACAGCGCGCCATCATACGTTTTTTGAAATGCTCGGCAACTTCTCCATCGGCGAATATTTCAAAAAAGAAGCGATTGAATGGGCGTGGGAATTTTTAACGAGCGAACGCTGGATTGGATTCGATCCGGAAAAGCTTGCCGTCACCATTTATCCGGAGGATGAAGAAGCGTACAAGCTCTGGCATGACATGATCGGTCTTCCGGAAGAGCGGATCATCCGTCTGGAAGAAAACTTCTGGGATATCGGAGAAGGTCCATGCGGGCCGAACACCGAAATTTTCTACGACCGCGGCCCGGCCTACGGGGATGACCCGGACGATCCGGAAATGTATCCGGGTGGTGAGAACGAGCGTCACCTGGAAATCTGGAACCTCGTTTTCTCCCAGTTCAATCACAATCCGGATGGAAGCTACACACCGCTTCCAAAGAAAAACATTGATACCGGAATGGGTCTGGAACGGATGGTTTCGGTCATTCAGGATGCGAAAACGAACTTCGACACGGATCTGTTCATGCCGATTATCCGGGAAACCGCGTCGATTTCCGGAGAAGATTACGGCAGTTCAGCGGAGAAGGACACGGCATTTAAAGTCATTGCCGACCACGTCCGTACCGTGACATTTGCCGTCGGTGACGGGGCGCTTCCATCCAACGAAGGCCGCGGCTACGTTCTCCGCCGTCTGCTGCGCCGTGCCGTCCGCTATGCGAAGGTACTCAACATTCACGAACCGTTTATGTACCGTCTCGTACCGGTGGTCGCCGAAGTCATGCATGAATTTTATCCGGAAGTAGAAGGGCGCTCGGAGTTTATTCAAAAAGTCATGAGAAACGAAGAGGAACGTTTTCACGAAACGCTTCAGGACGGCCTGGCTATGCTCCACAAAGTCATGGAGGAAGCGAAAAAAGAAGGGCGCACGACGGTTTCCGGGGAAGCGATTTTCAAGCTGTACGACACGTACGGATTTCCGGCGGATCTGACGGAGGAATATGTGGAAGATGCGGGCCTCAAAGCCGATTCCGAAGGCTTCAGAGAAGAAATGGAAAAGCAGCGGGCCCGTGCGCGCGCAGCACGTCAGGAATCAGGATCCATGCAGCAGCAGGATGAAGTTCTCGGTGCGATTACCACGCCTTCCACGTTCGTCGGCTATGATCAGCTGGAGGTAACAACGAACGTCGCCGCAGTTGTGCGTGACAAAGAGCAGACCGACGTCGCCCAGGCAGGGGAAACCGTTCAGCTGATGCTCGAGAAAACCCCATTCTACGCGGAAAGCGGCGGTCAGGTGGCAGATATCGGTACGATCGAAGCGGATCAACTGCTCGTGCGCGTACAGGATGTGCAGAAAGCGCCGAACGGGCAGCACCTGCATACAGTACTGATTGAAAAGGGAACGCTTCACAGCGGCCAGGAAGTAACAGCAGCTGTATCCGGAGAGGTCCGTCAGGCGGTCGTGAAAAACCATACGGCGACCCACCTTCTGCACCAGGCACTCAAAGACGTTCTGGGCGACCATGTCAATCAGGCCGGCTCTCTCGTAGAGCCGAATCGTCTGCGTTTTGATTTCTCACATTTCGGGCAGGTAACAGAGACAGAGATGGAAGAAATTGAACGGATCGTTAACGAAAAAGTCTGGGCGGCGATCCCGGTTGACATCTTTGAGACGTCACTGGACCAGGCAAAAGAAATGGGTGCGATGGCTCTGTTCGGCGAGAAATACGCGAGTGATGTCCGCGTGGTTAAACTGAGCGATTACAGCCTGGAGCTGTGCGGGGGCTGTCACGTCCGTTCCACGGCGGAAATCGGACTGTTCAAGCTCGTTTCAGAAGGCGGCATCGGTGCAGGAGTCCGCAGAATTGAGGCTGTCAGCGGACAGAAGGCATACGAGTTCCTGAATGCCCGTGTGGAAAAGCTGAAGCAGACGGCGCAGCTGGTTAAAGCATCGGTGGATGACGTGCCGGAACGTGTCCAGCAGCTGCAGCAGCAGCTGAGAGACAAGGAAAAAGAAAACGAATCGCTGACAGCGAAAATCGGTCAGCTGCAGGCAGGCAGTCTTCTGGACGAAGCAGAAGAAATCAATGGTGTGCGCGTACTGTATAAAAAAGTTAACGCTCAGGACATGAATGCCCTCCGCAGCCTGGCTGACTCACTGAAAGAGAAAATGGACTCCGGCATCCTTGTCCTTGCTTCGGTGAATGGACCAAAGGTGAGTATTGTCGCCGGTGTATCGAAAGATCTGATCAGTGAAGGGTACCACGCAGGAAATATCGTGAAAGAAGTAGCTTCACGCTGCGGAGGCGGCGGAGGCGGCCGTCCGGATATGGCCCAGGCCGGCGGGAAAAAGCCGGAGCTTGTCGACGAAGCACTGAATGCGGTACCGCACATTCTCCGTGAAGGATAAGCCTGGCAGAACACTCGGGAAAAGAAATCAGCGCGCTTTCCTATACAAGCCCGTGGAAACGTACTAGAATAGAGATAGACAGTAAACATTTCCATTCCAAGGAAGGCAGGAGTGATTGAAGTCCCATGGATAAAACAATGAAGTTTAATTTCAATGAGGACGATTCGATGGATAAGCAGGTACGTGACGTCCTGCTCAGTGTCCACGGATCGCTGGAGGAAAAGGGATATAACCCTATCAATCAGATCGTCGGCTATCTCCTGTCAGGAGATCCAGCATATATTCCGAGGCACAATGATGCCCGGACGCTGATCCGGAAGATGGAGCGCGATGAAATAATTGAAGAGCTGGTCCGGTCCTACCTGGACCGGGAGCAGAAGGAGTCAGAATGAAAGTAATCGGACTGGATGTCGGAACAAAAACGATCGGTGTGGCAGTCAGCGATGCCCTCGGCTGGACGGCGCAGGGGGTCAAGACGATTCACCGCACCGATATAGAATCCGACATGGCCGAGCTCAAAGCGCTGATTAAAGAGCATGAGATCAGCTCGGCAGTGGTCGGCCTGCCAAAAAACATGAACGGAACGATCGGTCCCTCCGGAGAGCTGTGCGAGGCTTTCGCAGAAACTTTCCGCGAACAGACCGGACTTCCGGTCGAAATGTGGGATGAACGGCTTACCACGATGGCTGCGGAGCGGATGCTCGTCAGCGCCGACGTCAGCCGGAAAAAACGTAAAAAAGTAATCGATAAAATGGCGGCAGTGATGATTCTGCAGAGTTATCTGGACCGTCAGTCCAATATGTAAGGAGGCTAAAATATGTCAGAAATTGAAATCAAACAGCCAGGGGATGACAATAAAATCGTCATTCCGGACGAAAACGGCGATGAGCACCTATTCGAAATTTTGTTTACATTCGATGTAGACAGTACTGAAAAGTCGTACATGGTTCTTGCTCCGGAAGGCAGCCAGACCGATGATACGGAAGAAGTCGAAGTACACGCATTCCGCTATGAAGAAAATGAAAATGAAGAACTCTCCCTCTTCCCGATCGATACCGAAGAAGAGTGGGACATGGTGGAAGAACTGCTGAATACATTCAGCGGAGAAGAAGATGAAGTAGAATAACCTCCCGCACCGGGAGCCGGACAGAAGCCCAGCGCTTCTGTCTTTTTTTGATCATCCGCAGGAAGGGCGGATCAATGGATAAATTGTGGAGAAGTGGGTAACATTTCAGGTATTCATGGGAAGAATCACGATGGACCCACTGCGATTTGATCCGGTTTGATGTATAATATTTGTTGGGAAGGAGTGGGGGAGTTTGAGCGACTTAACGAAAGAACAGAAAAAAGAGATGAAACGGGAGAAATACCGGCAGAAAATAGAGAGGCGGAAAAGGGAAGCAGGAGCAGTGCGGAAAATTGTCTTTACCATTTTTGCTGTAGTGCTGCTCACGCTGACAGCGGTGGCTTTTGGTTCCTACCAGTATGTCACCGCGTCCCTCGGCCCAAAGGAAGAAGCAAGTTCAGAAACGATCGAAGTTGAAGTGCCGATCGGCTCCAATGTAGATTCGATCGCAGAACTGCTGGAAGAAGAAGGTGTCATTGACAGCGCCATGATGTTCCGGCTGTATGTGCGGTTCCAGTCAGAAAGCGGCTTTCAGGCAGGAACGTATGAATTGTCTCCTTCCATGGGGGCGGACGACATCATCGCACAGCTGAAAGAAGGCCGTGTGTATGAAGAATTTGTCTTATCCTTCACGATTCCGGAAGGCTGGTGGATAGAGGAAATGGCCCACCGTATTGCAGCGGAGACTGAAGTGACTGCTGTCGAATTTATGGAAACTGCGAGAAATCAGGATTTTGTCGTGCAGATGATTAACCGCTATCCGATGCTCTCAGAGGAAGTATTGGATGAGGATATCCGTTATCCGCTGGAAGGGTATTTATTCCCGGCACGGTATGATTTTACGGAAGAAGATGTCACTGCTCAGGAAATCATGACAGCAATGCTTGACCGGATGCAGGAAGAAGTGAGTGCTGCGATAGGACCGGAAAGTGAAACGTCTCCTCATGAGCTTCTTACAAAAGCATCGATTATTGAGGCGGAAAGTGCCGGCGATGATGAACGGGAGACGGTTTCCGGTGTCATTGATAACAGGCTGGACGTTTCGATGCAGCTTCAGATGGACCCGACGGCCGTATATGCCCACGGAGAGCGAAAGTCACGTGTATTGAATGAGGATCTGGAAATAGACAGCCCGTACAACACGTACCAGAATGGCGGGCTGCCGATCGGTCCGATCAGCAACCCGGGAGCGGCCTCCATCCAGGCTGCCGCTTCACCGGAGGATCACAACTATCTATACTTCTACCACTCTCCGAACGGAGACTCGTACTTTAATGAAACGCTCGCGGAGCACAATGAAGACGTCGGCCGCTACCAGTAAAGCGGAGCTTTACAGTGCCTCATGTACCGTGGTACACTATTTCGCGGCTATATGAAAGAAGAGAGAGGAAGAGATGATGGACCATCAGCAGACAAAGACGTCCGACTACCTGCATTCGCTGCTTCCGGAACAAGTCGGCCTTCTCCGTGAATTGGAAGAAAAAGCCCGCGCAGAAGGAATTCCGATCATGGACCCGGAGGGGATGCATACGCTCGTGACGCTACTTGGTATTCATAAACCTTCACGTATACTGGAGATCGGAACAGCCATCGGCTATTCCGGTCTCCGCATGCTGTCGGCACTACCGGATGCTCATCTTGTAACCATTGAGCGCGATGCAGAGCGTGCGGAAACGGCCCGGGCTGTGTTTGAGCGGAGCGGGACAGAAGAGCGTGTGACACTGCTCGAAGCCGATGCGCTGGAAGCCGCTCCCCGGGCTGCTGCTTATGCTCCGTTTGATGTACTGTTTATCGATGCGGCAAAAGGCCAGTATGAGAAGTACTTTCAAATGTACGAGCCGCTTCTTCAGCACGGCGGTCTGATTCTGTCGGACAATGTGCTGTTTAAAGGGTTCGTGGCTGAAGAGCAGATGCCGGAAAGCCGCAGAATCCGCAGTATGACGAAGCGCCTGCAGGCATTTAATGAAATGATGATGCAGGACCCCCGGTTTGATTCCACGCTGCTCCCGGTAGGAGACGGCCTGATGGTATCCCGAAAAAAATAATCCCCGACGGCGGGAGATGATGGACGGAAAGGATTTAGTGATTATGCAGAAAAAACCTATCATTATCGGTGTCGCCGGCGGCTCCGGCTCAGGGAAAACGACGGTGGCTCATGAAGTCTATCGTCAATTTCCTGCGGAATCGATCCTCATGATCGAACAGGATGCCTACTACAGAAATCAGACGCACCTGCCGATGGAAGAGCGGCTGAAGACAAATTATGACCATCCACTAGCTTTTGACAACGATCTTCTATTAGAGCATCTGCACCTGCTCGGGGAAGGGAGAGCTGTGGAGAAGCCGGTATACGACTATGCGAATCATACCCGTGCCGAAGAAACGATTCACGTGGAGCCGCGGGACGTGATCATTCTCGAGGGCATCATGATTTTAGAAGACGACAGGCTCCGGGAAATGATGGATATAAAGCTGTTTGTCGATACGGATTCCGATATGCGGATTATACGCCGTCTGCTGCGCGATATTAATGAACGCGGCAGAACGATCGATTCCGTCATAGACCAGTACACTGCTGTAGTACGGCCGATGCACCTGCAGTTCATTGAACCGACAAAGCGGTACGCAGATATTATCGTGCCGGAAGGCGGGCACAATCAGGTGGCGATCGATTTGATGGTAACGAAGATCAAAACGATCCTGGAAGAAAAATCGATGCTGTAAATCAGTTGGCATTTCACTGATTTTTCTTTATAATAGCACGTATACCTGCAGGTTCGAAGTAAATGACCAGCGATAACTGCGCTCAGACGTCTCCGGTCCGGAGGCAGTTTGGGCGTTTACCCGTTTTATTATGACCTCTTTTTAAGCTTACGGGCCGTTTCCAATGAAGCGGACCCGTTTTCGTAAATAGTCGACGGGAAGAAGACGTACGCTGATTTTGAAAACGCTGCCTGCCACTTTATATGATGAAGGAGAGAGACAATAATGACAGATGAAAAACATTATATGACCGAAGAAGGACGTAAAAAGCTGGAAGAAGAAGTAGAATATATGAAAACGGAGCGCCGCAAAGAAGTAGTGGAGCGCATTAAAATTGCCCGCAGCTTCGGCGACTTATCCGAGAACTCGGAGTATGATTCTGCCAAGGAGGAGCAGGCTTTCGTGGAAGGCCGCATCCAGCAGCTGGAACAGATGATCCGCAACGCTGAAATTATTGAAGAAGATGGCGATACTTCTGCGGTGCAGGTAGGTAAAACCGTCAAAATCAAAGAGCTGCCGGATGGGGATGAGGAAGAGTATACAATCGTCGGACGCGCAGAGGCAGACCCGCTGGAAGGGAAAATTTCCAACGACTCGCCGATGGCAAAAAGCCTTCTCGGCCGTGCACCTGGTGAGAAAGTTTCTGTTTCCACGCCGGGCGGGGACATGGAAGTAGAAATTCTGGAGATCAATTAATACAGCAGCGCATAAACCGCCTCCGGGCGGTTTTTTTCGTATGAAAATACGCTGTCCATCCTGGTTTGTTGTGTAAATGAACTGCGGGAGGGTATTTTTAAAAGACGAATTGTAATATTAAGTGCAACACCTGAACTTTAGGGTGAAAAAAATAACCCATGACAGCCTCGTGTATAATGTTGATTACCACACCAAACATCACACGGAGGTCTTGCCATGAGTTATCAACACCTTACCACATTTGACCGTGCACGTATAGAAACCTTGAAGGCAGAAGGGATATCCCTTCGGGAGATTGCCAAACGGTTGGAACGCAGCCCATCCACGATTTCCAGGGAGATTACACGGAATCAATCCGGAGACACCTATCAATCGGAAAAAGCTCATCAAACCTATATCCGTCGGCGGACGAGATGTGGCCGTATCGGCAAGTGGTCAGCCGACATTGCCGAGAGGATCAACGAAAAGTTAGAGGCTACGTGGTCGCCGGAACAAATTGCTGGGCGTCTCTTCCAAGGAGTTCTGAGTTTTAAAACCCTGTACCGTTGGATGTACGAGGGGAAACTGAATGAAGGGGACCTGACGGTTCTAAGACAAAAAGGGAAACGACAGAAACCGAAGGAAACCCGTGGACGATTCAACGTTGGAACGTCCATTAGTGAACGACCCAAAGAAGTTCGGAAACGGTCTACATTTGGTCACTGGGAACTCGATAGTGTCGTATCCAGCCGTGGAAACAGTAAAGGTTGCCTGGCCACCTTTGTCGAACGGAAAACCCGCTGGTATCACGCCATGAAGATGCCGGACCGCACAGCTGCGTCCATGGAGGTGGCGATTCGCCTTCTTGAAAAACACCTTCCCCAGGAAGCGTTTCAAACGGCCACGGTCGATCGCGGGAAAGAATTTTCGTGTTATAAGACCATTGAGGAAGACCTTGCTTTGGACGTATATTTCGCTGATCCTTACTCGTCCTGGCAGCGAGGGAGTAATGAAAATGCGAATGGACTCCTTCGAGAATTCTTCCCTAAAAAACAGACTTAGCGAAGATATCGGATGATGAACTGGGAGAAGCGTTAGCTCTTATTAACCGAAGGCCAAGAAAATGCCTCAAATGGAAATCAGCACACGAAGCTTTTCAGGAAGAACTGTTGCACTTAATTTGACAAACCGTCAAAAGAAAAGAAGGAGTTTTAGAGATAGGAACGAATATATATAAAGACAAAGCCATGAAGGTTTTGCGAAAGAAGGAAGAGGGAATAGCCTATCGTCTCTGCCGGTGACTACATAAAGGGTCAAGAATAAAAGGTTCGTATCGTGTAACAAAAACAAAAAGAGATCGTCTATATAAAAGACGGCACTTCAATGAAAGCAGAAGACGGACAAATTTTTCGGAATCCATTCGAAAATAAGAAGAGAATCGCATATAATAATACCTATACTCAGACGGGATGCTAAAGGAGGATGTTGTTGTGAGCAGTCGAATTCCACAGCGCAGTGACCAGCGGAAGAAACGCAAGATGGATACGGTACTAAACATCGCAATTGGTGTCGTAGCTCTGATGATTGTTGTCGTAAGTGCTACTCTGTTTCTTGGCGGCGGCGGAGGCGGGGAAACCGCTTCAAATCAAGAACCTGCGGAGCAGGAGACAGCATCGGAGGAAAATGCTGCAGAAGAAAATACGAACACAAATACGGACGCAGATACCGGAAATATTTCTGTAAATACAGGCACTGCAGAAGAAGAAGAAGAAAACGAATCCGGGGCTTCAGAAAATCTCAACATGAATGAGCCGGAAGAAAATGAAGAAGAAAGCACAGAAGAAAACAATAACGAAGCAAGAGAAGAAGAGAATGAGGGGAACGAGGAGAACGACAGCTCCGCCAATAACGAAGAAAACAATAATGAAGAAGATGCCGATGAGAACGAAGAAAACGGCGGCGTATACGCCATGAATGAAGACGAGTGGGAGCCTATCGGCACACAGCAGTCCGAGCCGTTTGCACTCGACAGCTCCAAATTTGACCGGGACAGCGTAAACTGGGAAGAAATGGAGCGAGCTATCGCCTACGGTGCCGGCATTAACGCAGGGAACATGAATGTATACCGTATAGAAAATGGCGGTACGATGCAGTCTGCCGTCGGTACCGTACAGTCTTCCGACGGAGACCCGGATCAGCCGTACCAGGTGCGCATCGAATGGGTGGAAAACGAAGGCTGGATGCCTGTCGATGCAGAACAGCTGAACAGCAATCCTTACCGATAAGAGAGAAAACTGCCGGCAGATAATGCCGGCTTTTTTCGTAGGAGAGATATTGCTGAGTGTAGAAACAGACCGGGAGGTGGAGTTATATGATTACCTTAAGGCCGCTTGAAATGGAGGACTGGGCATCGGTGCATGCCTATGCGTCGCTTCCTGAAGTATGCCGCCATCAGCCATGGGGGCCGAACACGGAGGAAGACAGCCGCCGGTTTACAGAGGAAGCTGTTCAGGCAGGGAAAAACCGCTTTGTCTTTGCGGTTCTTCTGAAGCAGAAAATGATCGGCGTCTGTGAATTCAAACTTGTTTCCCCCGAAGACCAAACAGGCGAAATATCCTATATTCTTCATCCGGACTACTGGGGTAGAAACATAGGGTCCACTGCAGCGGAAACAATTACGGACTATGGATTTCAGCATCACCATGCATGGCGGATTCAGGCTACGTGTGCACCTGATAATAAGGCATCGAGCCGCGTGCTGGAGAAAAACGGCTTTCAGTATGAAGGGCGGCTCCGGGAAGTCCTGCAGCTTCCGGACGGCAGGAGAGATTCGCTTATGTACAGCCTGCTCCGAAATGAGTGGAAACAGCAGAAATAATGCTGGCAGGAAGCAGAGGCGTTCTACATACTTTATAGTGAAAAAGCAGGAGGTGATCAATAATCAGATCACCTCCTGCTTTTTCTACTCCGCGGTCCGTCCATTATTTTTCGGACGCTGTTTAAAGTGTACGACGGCGCTTACGTGCATTCTGCCGTTGCGGTCGGTCACATGCTGATACTGCACGTGATGAACCTCCAGCAGAAGTGCCTGGTTATCATCAATTTTTTCCTGAATCTGTTTTTCCAGTCCGGCCAGCGTATTCGCTTCGAAAAATTCTATTTTGTCCCGGATGGAATCTGGCTGCAAAATCATATCCGTTGCCTCCTGTATCATCATTCTCCCATTCATTATATGCCTGCACCGGCTTCCGGTAAAGGGCGCTTGCCGGACCGGAGCGTCTGCGATAAGATAGAAAACGGTATCCGATAGAAAAAGAGTGGAAAACCGGCTTCGGGAACACTACATACACATCACAATTATGCGTAAAAAAGAAAGGAATGACAGTATGAGAGTTGGAATTATTGGCGCAATGGAAGAAGAAGTAGAGCTTTTAAAACGGGAAATGTCTGATAAGGAAGAGCGCGTGATTGCAGGAAGTGAGTTTATTGAAGGAACGCTCCGCGGTGTGACGATTATTCTCTGCAAATCAGGGATCGGCAAAGTGAACGCTGCGATCAGCACGACGCTTCTGCATCAGCTTTATTTTCCTGATTACGTCATTAATACCGGATCAGCAGGAGGATTTCACCAGGAGCTTACTGTCGGCGATATCGTCGTATCCAGTGAAGTGCGGTACAACGACGTCGACGCGACCGTATTCGGCTATGAGTTCGGCCAGGTGCCGCGCATGCCTGCTGCGTATGAGCCGGATGAGTGGCTCGTACAGCGTGCCAAAGAGTGTGCAGCAGAAACCGGAGTCCGTTCTGTCGAAGGCCTGATCGTCTCCGGCGATTCCTTTATCTCCAGCGACGCCCAGACCGCCCTCATCCGCGAGAAATTCAACGATCCATATGCATCCGAAATGGAAGCCGGTGCAATCGCCCATGTGTGCCACCAGTTCGAATGTCCATTTGTCGTCATCCGCGCCCTCTCCGATATCGCTGGACAGGACGCCCGTATATCCTACGACTCCTTTTTAGAAACGGCTTCCGTGAACTCTGCGGAGATGGTCATGCTGATGCTCGAAGACATCCGCCGTCACGCCTGACCGCCGCGCCGGAGCTCGTCCAGCGTGTGCATTAAAATACGCGCCGTCAGCCCCCACACGGTGCGGCCGTTCAGCTGGTAAAACTTCTCCTCCATCGACCCGCCGCGGAATGGATAGTTTTCCCCGTTAGGGATTAAATGATACGGAAAATCGTCCGGAGGCTGCACCTGAAGGGCAATCTTGTGCGTCTCCGGCTCCAGCGTCAGCAGATCCCTTACCGGAAGAAAAAACAACTCTTCCACTTCCCCGGGATCGGGCGAAAACGACGCACCTGAGCGGATTTCACCGAAAAACGGATGAATAATGCTTCCTGCCGGAGAAACGATGTAATCCAATTCGCCGAGAATCGAAGCGTCCTCTCTATCAATACCGGTCTCTTCCACGAGCTCCCGGACCGCAGCGTCCGCCATCGAGCGGTCCGTTTGATCGACGCGGCCACCCGGAAAACAGACGTCTCCCGGCTGCGGGACGTGCGGAGAGCGGACTTCGAATAGAAAGTGAAGGCCTTCCTCCAGGTGAACGACCGGCACGAAAATAGCAAAACGGTGGTAATTGGCCGCATTCATAATATCAGCCTGCCTGCGTTCAAAATGAGCATAGATGGATTCTGGTAATTTCTGCATACATATCCCTGCTTTCGTCTGTGATGATTATTTTACCAGATAACCATAGTAAAGCCCACGAATGTAATGGTATACTGATACAAACAATCTATTGGAGGCGATTTGGTGAATCTTACTGTCAAAAAACCGATCTTTGCAGAAACTGCCAGCACATTTGTTAACCGTATGAGTGCCTACGAAGGAGATGTGTTAATCAAGAAAGACCACTGGGTCGTTGATGCTAAAAGCCTACTCGGCGTGCTTGCGCTTTCCCTGCAGCCGGGAGATACGATTGAACTGGACTTTTCCAACGAGCCGGATGAGGCTGCGGTTAACTCATTCCGCGAACTCGGCTTATTTGAATAAACATAAAAGAAGCAGGGGCCCTCAGGCTCCTGCTTCTTTTTAACCGTTACAGTTTTTCCGTAAACCAGTCTGTCAGTTCACGCAGCCGGGCGCGGCGCAGGGCCGGCGGGCCGCTTCTTGACAGCTCGTGGTTCGCTTTCGGAAAGCGGACGAACCGCACATCCCGTCCATCCATTTTCAATGCAGTAAAGAGCTGTTCCGCCTGTTCAATCGGGCAGCGCAGGTCCTGCTCACCGTGCAGTATGAGCATCGGCGTTTTTATCTGCCGGACATATTTCAGCGGAGAATGATGCCAGAGTGTATCCGGATCCTCCAGAAACGTCGTTCCGATTTCCCAGTCGGTAAAGAACCAGCCGATGTCACTGACGCCGTAAAAACTCGTCCAGTTGGAAATACAGCGTAGCGTCGCAGCTGCTTTAAACCGGTCGGTGTGCGCTGTGATCCAATTAGTCATAAAACCGCCGTAGCTTCCACCCGTCACACCGAGACGGGACGCATCCACCCACGGATGTTCACGGAGAATACTGTCGGTAAACGCCAT
This sequence comes from Alkalicoccus urumqiensis, assembly GCF_002993335.1. GTDB lineage: Bacteria > Bacillota > Bacilli > Bacillales > Salisediminibacteriaceae > Alkalicoccus > Alkalicoccus urumqiensis. The sequence goes on from NZ_PVNS01000010.1 coordinate 70,120, forward strand.
CAGATCCTGATAGTCCTCTCCTCCGTAGTCTCCTCTTACCGCATTGACAAAAGCCTGGCCATAGCCGTGGCTTCCTCTTGGATTGGCATAAAACACCGCATACCCTTCTGCAGCCAGCAGCTGCAGTTCATGGAAAAATGCCGCACCGTACATTGCATGCGGACCACCGTGGATTTCCAGAATGCCCGGCCGCCCGGAAGTACCGTTTGACAGAAGCCATCCGTGGACCAGTGTGCCGTCATCCCGTTCCACCCAGTGTTCTGTCGGCTCTGCCAGTTCCGTTTCTTCCACATAACGGCTGTGAAAGTCCGTTTTCGCCTCAGGACGTCCATTTTCCACATCGTACCATTCACCCGGATGCACAGGAGAAGCGATACCGCACGTGAGTTGTCCGGATGATGGATTCACCACATGGGAAAAAACATGGTGCGCTCCCGTTGTCACAGGCTCCATCGGCCCCTCGAGCGGAATCTGGTAAACATTCGTCTCCCCGTGGTGACTCGCACGAACGAATACAGAGCGGCTGTCAGGTGCCCACACAGGCGTTGAACCGCCGACCGGCTGCACATCGGCAATCATCGCATCGCTGAACGGCATATCGACTTCTGCCGTCAAATTTATCGACTGCTGCGTCTGAAGATCCACCAGCCAGATATCATCCTGCGTGGCCCCGTCAAACGCCTGATCCGATCCGGTGGCAGCCACGGACCGGCCATCCGGCGAAAACGACGCTCCGGAGAAGCCTCCGCGGAGAAGCAGCTCTTCTTTCTCCTCTTCTGGATGATAGAGGTAAACGTCCTGCCCGACACGCGGCGCGTCTTCTCTATTGGCGAGATAGAGAATCGATGTTCCATTCCAGTCCATAAGCGTTAAATCGTGGTCGGACTGAGTTAGAATCGTAGGAGAAGCCGCAGCAAAATCATAGCGGGCGAGCTGGCGCCGATCATTGGTTAAAAAGCCGGCGGCATCCGATTTATGCCGGACGGACGTAATAACGAGAGGGTCGGTTTCTTCCCGGTCGTCCATTTCGCCGGTGTCCGGTACGACAGAAGTGGTGAACAGGACACTGCCGGAATCGGGATGCCAGAACGGAGCGGAGCAGCCCCCGGGCAGATCCGTCAGTTTTTCAGCTTCCCCGCCGTGTACCGGAATCCGGTACAGCTGCGGTTTCCCGTCCTTTTTATACGTGTAGGCAATCCATTTGCCGTCCGGAGAAAAAGCAGGAGAGGCCGCTTCGCCGGAACCGAACGTCCACTGCCGCGGAAGCAGCTCCCCTTCCTCCTGAACGAATAGCTGGCTGGAGTAGCCATCGTCTTCAATTCTTCGGCGGATAAAAGCAAACCTGGTTCCATCAGGCGAGTAAGCAGGATGCTGGAGCAGGTGATAGCTCGTTAAATCCTGTTTCGTTACAGCAGTTTTTTGCATACGGTATCATCCTTTCCTTGTCATTCTTCTATCGTAGCAGAATTCTTCGTAATTCGAAATAAACAGCTGGGAATTGTAGTAAGGCAGAAGCTGTGCTATTCTGAGCGGTAGTTGAATGAAGGAGGCAGAGTCATGGAGCAGAAGCGTTGGTGGAAAGAGAGCGTCGTCTATCAGGTTTATCCCCGCAGTTTCAATGACAGCAACGGAGACGGGATCGGTGACATTCCTGGTATTATCGAAAAACTCGATTACTTAAAAGAACTCGGCATCGATGTCATCTGGCTGAGTCCGGTGTATGATTCGCCGAATGACGACAATGGCTATGACATCCGCAACTACCGGGAGATTATGGACGAATTCGGTACGATGGAAGACTGGAAGAAGATGACAGAGGAAATTCACCGCCGCGGCATGAAGCTCGTGATGGATCTCGTCGTCAACCATTCCTCCGATGAACATCCGTGGTTTGTGGAATCCCGTTCAAGCAGAGAGAACCCCTACCGCGATTACTATATCTGGCGCCCGGCTCGTGCGGACGGTTCGGCCCCGAATAACTGGGCCTCGGCGTTCAGCGGTCCGGCCTGGGAGTTTGACGAGAAAACCGGGGAGTATTACCTGCATATTTTTTCGAAAAAGCAGCCGGACTTAAACTGGGAAAACGAACAGGTCCGAAATGAAGTCTACGACATGATGACCTGGTGGCTGGATCAGGGTGTCGACGGTTTCCGCATGGATGTCATTAATTTCATCTCCAAAGAGCCGGAACTGCCGGATGCGGCTAATCCGGATAACATGCCTGTCGTTTTCGGCGGTGAGCATTTCATGAACGGACCGAGAATTCATGAATTTATGCATGAGATGCATGAGCGTGTGCTGAAAGGGCGCGACGTCATGACGGTCGGGGAAATGCCCGGCGTGGATGAGAAAGAAGCCATCCGTTATACGAGTCCGGACAGGCAGGAGCTGGACATGGTGTTCCAGTTCGAGCATGTGGATCTGGATTCAGGACCCGGAGGAAAATGGGACCTCCGCCCGTTTTCCATGCCGGCGCTCCGCGACAATCTCGTAAAATGGCAGAAGGCGCTGGAAAAAGAGGGCTGGAACAGCCTCTATTTAAACAACCATGACCAGCCTCGTATGGTATCGCGGTTCGGCAATGACAGCGGCAGGCACCGCGTCCGCTCTGCGAAAATGCTGGCTGTGCTGCTGCATATGATGCGCGGCACCCCATATGTTTATCAGGGGGAGGAGCTCGGCATGACCAATGTCCGCTTTCATTCGATTGAAAGCTATCAGGATATTGAAACGCGGAACATGTATGCAGAGATGCGGAATGAAGGGGTGCCGCACGAACAGCTGATGGAGCAGATTTATGTCAAAGGCCGCGACAATGCCCGCACCCCGATGCAGTGGAATGCAGAGAAACACGCCGGCTTTACGGACGGTGAGCCGTGGCTTGCGGTGAATCCAAATTTTGAGGAGATTAACGCGCAGAGCGCCGTGGCAGATCCGAATTCGGTCTACCATTTTTACCGCCGGCTCATTCATCTTCGTCACACACACGACGTGATCGTGTACGGATCCTTCGATGTACTGCTCGAAGATCACCCGGATGTCTTCGCCTATGAACGTGTTCTCGACGGCGAACGGCTGACGGTCTACTGCAGTTTTTCCGATCAGGAAGCAGCCGTACCGGCAGAAGCCGGGGAAGTACTCATCCGAAACTACAGTGACACGCTGCGGGACGGAAATCAGCTGACGCTCCGCCCGTATGAAGCGGTCGTGTTCCTGGAGCAGAATTAAGAAGAACGCAGTGTCAAAAAGAAGGAAAAAAGTAAAGGCAGGAACCGCTTTCTGCGAAAAAGCTGCGGCTGGTATAAGCATACCGGCCGCAGTTTTTTCTTGTTTGTATCGTAGAAGAAATCAAAACAACCCTATGTACACAAAAGCTCCCAGGCTGTACCAGACAGCGGAAGCAGCCCGGAATTTCCAGTTTACGGACCGGGGCGAAGCGTGGAAGAGAAACAGTGCGCGGAGGAAAAGGATCAGGCTGAGGGCAGAAAACATCCACACGTAAAAAGACGAAAAAGCCTGAATGATCACGATAACTGATGCAAATAAGGAGAATGAAAGGAGTCTGTCTACTTTCCAGACGAATGAAGAGAGCACCTGTTGATCGTCCCGCAGTGGAACATTCATGGAGGTAACATACCAATTCTGAAAAAGGACGTGAATAAGAAAAAAGACGATCAGCAGCAGAACAGCACCGGTCATTCTATTTACCTCCTTTTACTCTAAATGAGAGGTTCTTCTTCGCGGCTCAGTTCGATTAATTTCGGCATATAGGCAAAAACGACGACTACACCGAGAAAGAAAAGCGGGCCGGTCAAAAGCAGTGTAACGGGAATAATACTGACAAGAGGGAAAAGTGCACCATACATGGAGGCGGATCCGGTTTTGAGGCGGGATTTTCTGGAATGAAACGATTTTTCCCCGCAGTGCGGACATTTCAGCTTATGAAACGACCACATCGCTTTCCATGTTTCTTTGTAGGACCACGTTGTACAGCAGTATGGACAAGTCGGCATACCTATTTCCTCCTCCTTTGTAAATAAGCTGTCTTTTGTTACGAATCAGCGGAAAAATCGTTTCATTCTTTACAAATGATGTGGAGGCACTTATAATATGGGCTATAACAAAAATGTTTCCCGGAGGAAACAATTATTACGTTGGTCAAAAGAGAGGAAGATGAGATGTGAAGCGGCTTTGGTTAGGAAGTACGGTATTTTTTCTTGCAGCCTGTGGCATGGAAGACCGTCCGGAAGCAGATAACGAAACAGAAAGCAGCAACGATTCAGAGACGGAAAGCGGAGCCGGGACAGAAGACGGTTTGTCTGTCGCCGTCAGTTTCTCTGTCCTCGCAGATATAACAGCGGAAGTGATGGGAGAGCGTGGAACCGTGGATTACGTCGTACCGATCGGTGAGGAGCCCCATGAGTACGAACCGGTACCGAGCAATTTTCAACTCGTCTCTGATGCCGATGTTTTCTATACAAATGGCATGAATTTAGAAGAATGGATCGAACGGATGGTGGAAAATACGTCGGATACGGAAATCGTCGAGGTGACACAAGGAGTCGAACCGATCTATCTGGAAGGCAGTGATTCGGAAGTAGACCCGCATGTCTGGCTGAACCCGGCCAACGTCGAAACGTACGTGGAAAACATCCGGGACGATTTAAGTGAGCGGGATCCGGAAGGTGCAGAAACATATGAAGCAAACGCGGAAGCCTACCTGGAAGAAATCAGCGCTCTGGATGCAGACATTGAAGAAATGTTTGCAGAGCTGCCGGAGGAGCGTCGTCTGATTGTCGTCACGGAGAACGCGTTCAAATATTTTGGGGAGCAATATGAGATGGAAACAGCAGGCATCTGGGAACTGAACTCCCATGAAGAAGGGACAACAGGACAGATTAACCGCACGATTGATTTGATCCGGGAGCGGGAAGTGCCGGCTGTATTTGTTGAAACAACAGTAGACCCCCGGTTCATGGAGTCCGTCGCGGACAGCTCAGACGTCGAAATTGCCGGTGAGGTGTACACCGATGCGGTCGGCCAGGAAGGTTCCGGTGCAGAAACGTATCTGGACATGATCCGTCACAACGCGGAAACGTTCGCGGAGGGACTTGCAGCAGAGTAAGCAGTCCGATTGTGTTCCTCTGGAGAACCTGATACAATACGATTCGAGAACTTAGAAAAACGGGGTGAGAGAATGCAGATCACGAATCAGGCAAAAGGGTATATTGAAGAACTGATGCAGGAGCACAATGCAGGCAACATCAAAATTTTCGCAGCAGGTATGGGCTGAGGAGGCCCCCAGCTGGGACTGGCGCTGGATGCGCCGGCAGAAGATGATGTGATTGAAGAAGTAAACGGTGTGAAAGTAGCGTTTGATAAACACGTTCACGAACACACAAAAGAACTGGAGCTTGCATTTCAGCAGACGGACGACGGCGGCGGCCTCGTTATGAATAACGGAGCATCCGACTGCTGCTGATAACGCTTAGGAAACGGGCTTTTCTCACATAGAGGAAAGCCCGTTTTGTGCACCGCAGAATGAATGGAGGTCGAAGTGCATGAACGGAAGAATCATTCTCGCTGCTGTCATTCTGACAGGGTGTCAAAGCGGAGAGGAGGAAAAACGCAGCTACGAACCGCCTTTTGAGCTGAATACATATGAAGAGCGGATGGAGCAGGAGGAGGTTCGTACGGCTGTAGTTACACATATCGTAGACGGCGATACGTTTGATGCGGTTATCGAAGGAAGCGGGGAAGAACGAATCCGACCCTACATGATTGATGCGCCGGAGATATGCCACGCCCATGATCCGCCTTCCTGCAAGCCCGAGTCCTGGGGAGACGAAGCATCCCGGTTCGCAGAGGAAACACTTCTTGGTGAAACAGTCTATCTGGAGCCGGATGAAACGCCGGTGGATCCATATGGCCGGACGCTTGCGTACGTGTATCTGGAAGATGGCACAATGTATCAGGAACTGCTGCTGGCCCTCGGTTTCGCTGAGATGAACGTGTATCCGCCGGACGACCGCTATGAAAGAGAGCTCAATGAGGTCGAGCAGAAAGCGAAGGAACTGAAAATAGGTATGTGGGAATAATATCCAGTAATTCGGGAATGCTGATTCTTTTTTCTTAGGTGTGAGTGTATTTTTAAAAAATGGGGTATAATAAAACTAAGTAAAAAGAATTAGAAGGAGACATGAATGATGGGAATATTTTCGTTCCGCCCCGCCCCTGTTACTCGTTATGAACCTGCACTGGCTTATGCAGAAGGAAGCCGGATCCGTCTGGAGAGCAGTCAGCTTACGGAGCGGCTGCGCTACATGAATGTAACGAAAGAAAAGCTTGCACTGCTTCAGGAAGTGAAGCCGTACATACTTGAGATTAAGGACGATTTTCTCGATACAGTTCTTGAACACGTTTACACCGTCGAAGAACTTCGTCAGATCGCAGAGGAGCATTCCACCCGGGAAAGGCTGAAAGGTGTGTTTGCTATGTACCTGACGACGCTGTTTGAAGGCACCATCGATGAAAAATATGTTCAGGTGCGGCAGCGGATCGGTGCAACACATAAAGGCGCAGAACTGCCGGTTGCCTGGTTTCTCGCCACCTATCAGGCTTTCAACAGCCTGCTTATCCCGCAGGTCGTTTCTCTCTATATTAATGATGCAGAGAAGCTCTCCGATATTCTGGTATCTATTACTGACGTGATGAATTTTGACTCCCAGCTCGTTGTAGAAACATATCTGAACAGTAAAATGGACGAACTAAATGCCATTCATCAGGAGCAGCAGAATCTTCAGCAGGAGCTCGGTGCTCTTAGTCAGGAACTTGCAGCGATGGTGGATGAAAACGAAGCATCACTCGGAGAAACGGCTTCGCGGGCGGAAAAGATGGGAGCGGCTACCGGAAGCACAATGGAGCGGAGTCAAAATGTTCTGGCGCTCACGAAGCAGAGCGGCGAGAATATTGAAAAGATGACCGCCTCTTTCGGCGTGCTCCGCGAACAGGTTAATGCCGGCACCGGTATGGTGGAGGAGATGCAGCGCATCTCAAAAAGCATTTCTGAAATGACAGGCCAGATCGAAAATATTGCAGAACAGACGAATCTTCTTGCACTGAATGCATCCATCGAAGCGGCACGTGCCGGTGAAGCCGGAAAAGGATTTGCTGTCGTCGCAGATGAAGTGCGAAAACTGGCCGAAAATTCGAAGACAATCACGCAGTCGATTATTGCTCTCGCTCTGGAAAGCACGACCAATACGGATCAGCTCGTCACCTCGCTTCAGACGATGAACCGGGCCACGGCGGAATCCGACGAAAATATGGTAAATGTTAAGTCGAGTTTTTCCAGTGTCCGGGATGAAATGGAAAGCTACAGCAGTCATTTTCAGTCGAACAAAGAGGAAGTGGATCAAATTGTTTCATCCGTCCGTGAGCTCGCCGACTCGACGACGAACTTATCCAACGTTTCCAATCAGCTGCTATTGAAGGGGCAGACGATGTCTGCAGGCTAGGACGATCGATGAAATGTACGGAAACGACGTGTGGAAGAAAATGGTTTATGGTAGACTGAGAGAAAATAACGCACATTCAGCGTCCAGTTGGAGGGGTTGTATTGTTTTCTGCACAGGTACCAAGGATTCCGGTGATCCTGCTTCTCACTATTCAGCTGCTGCCGCAGCTGTTCAGTGATATGATAGGATGGACACCTCTTCAGACTGCGGTCATCGTAATGCTGATTCTCGTATTATTCGTACGTTATACGTGCACCATCGAGCGGAACAAGCTTACTTTTTCCACCTTTCTTTGGCGTTTCCGCCTGTTCCAAACGGTGAAAAAACCGGAGGACATTCGTTCCATCTCCATCGAGCGTGCCAGCTGGACGGTCCGGCTGGTGAAGGTTCATACGTATAAGGGAGTAAATCTCCGCCTGGCCCGCTTCCAGCCGGAAGGAATCGAGGCGGAAGCAGGCCGTTTTGCTGCGCAGAATGATATTCCTTTTGGAAAAAAGAAGAAAGACAAATGACTGTTCAGCACGGTTTCAGCGTCTGTAGAGCCACTCTCTGCAGGCGCTTTTTCAAGCGGCTTTGGAAGTGGGGAGACTTGACGAAGGAGAGGAGCGTGGAAGGGTGGACACTGCAGAAACACAGCCGACATTACTAAGAAACCGGGCGTTTCTGCTCGTCTGGTTTTCCGGATTGACCGTCATGCTCGGATTTTCCGTCTTCTTTCTGTCTGTCTCGTGGTTTGTCGTGGATGAACTGCAGCAGGAGGCCCTGCTGGGGATTGTTCTGATGGCCGTCTCCATCCCGCGGGTCATTATGATGATTTACGGAGGGATTCTGGCAGATAAAATCAAAAAATCCTTGATCATGTTTGTCACCAATGCCTGTCAGGTGCTTGTTATGGTGGCGATGATTGTATTATTTTCCACTGGATCGCTGACTGCCTTCACACTGATTTTGATCGCACTCATTTTTGGTTTTCTCGATGCCTTTTTCTTTCCGGCGGTCTCGTCGATGATTCCGACTATTGTCCGGGATGCTGAACTGCAGCGGGCAAACTCGCTGTTTCAGGGGTCCACGGAGTTAATGTTTATCGCCGGTCCGCTTCTTGCAGGTATTCTTTTAACCGTGGGTGATTTCACGCTCACATTTACTGCTTCCGCAGTATTAATCGCTGTCTCCACGGTGCTCGTTTTTCCACCTTTCATCGGTGATAAAAAGCCGGAACGGAAAGCGCCGGGAACGGCGATGGCGGATTTAAAAGAAGGACTTCGGTATGTCTGGGACTCGGATGTCCACCGCACCGGTACGTATACGATCGTCATCATTAACTTGTTTATGATCGGGCCGCTTATCATAAGCTTCCCGATTCTCGTTCAGTCATTAGGTGGATCGCCGTTTGAACTCAGTCTGTTTGAAGGTGGGCTTGCAGCCGGCACATTTCTCGCAAGCGTCATTCTCGTAATCTGGAACCTGCAGAAGCGGCGTGGACGGCTCGTGTTCCTCTCTTTAACCGCCAGTTTCAGCCTGTTTCTTTTATTCAGCTTTGCCGAATCACTGCCGATCATGATTATCTTGACGGCGCTCACTGGTTTTATGGCGATGTTCGTCTACCTGCCTGCAGTGACAATGGTGCAGGAGAATACGGACAAAGATAAGCTCGGCCGGGTGATGAGTATTATTTCCCTGGCAGCAGGCGGATTCGAACCAATTGCCTTCGGTTTGATTGCCCTGCTTGTTGCTCTCTCTCTGCCGATTTCATTCATCCTGACTGCTGCTGCATCCAGCGGACTGCTTCTCGGTCTACTGCTGATCTGGAAAAGTCCGGGGTTTCGAAAGATCGATTGAGCAGATGGCTGCACGTCGTTAGATTTCGATGAATCCACGGAAACCGCGCGCTCCGAAATAGGAATCAGCTCCGTTATGATAGATAAACACCTGATCGTATCGGCGGTCGCCGAAAAGTGCACCACCTTTTTCACGGATCGGCTGTGGTGTGAGAATCCAGCTGGATGTTTTCATATCCACCGGCTCCACCTCCTGCAGCTGACGGTAAAGATCCTCATCGAGAAGCTGAATACCGATTTGTTCTGCCTGAGTAAGTGCGCTCGTTTTAGGCTTGTATTTTTTCCGCGCTTCAAGCGCCGTGTCGTCGTAGCAGACACTCCGGCGTCCTTTTGGCGTTTCCCTGGCGAAATCGACGAATAGATATGTTTCTTTATCAGGATCAAACTGCAACACATCCGGCTCTCCGCCGGTCGCTTCCATTTCCCGGAGTACCTCCGCTGCACGGGAGTCTGCGGCGATCCGGGCCTCGATTCCGCTCCATTCAAGCGCTGGATGGCGGTGGTTGTTTTCTTCAAATCGCTTTTGTAATATGGCTGTCAGTTCCTCATTCGTCATAGTATCTCCTCCTTGTCTCCCTACCATTATTCGAGGAATGTGGAAAAAGTTCCTTCTTCCTGGTTGGGTCTATCGGAAACGGGTATAGAGTAGAAACGAAAGCGGGAGGAGGGAGCATGATGAAAAACTTCGTAGGCCGCATTATGCAGGGAGTGAAGGAGTTTTCGGTGGTGGATTTTGCAGTGTGGAAAACGGCGCTTGTCCTTCTGGGCGCAGGCATCGGGGCATCCAGAGCCGAAAAAATAAAACCATATCTGCCGGTATTGTGGCTTATCTATGCAGCTGCATTTGTGTATACAATCTACCGGACATTCAGGGAAACAGAAAACACGTATCAGCGATAAAGCTGATACGTGTTTTTTAATATCCGAAGCGGTCCGGAGCTGCTTTCTCTTCGATTGTTTCGATCTTTGGTAAAAGGCTCCCTGCGACATATTCTGCAATGGCGGGGGAAGCCGTGACACCGGGAGAGTCGAGACCGGCTAAATGAATCAGCCGTTTGTGTGATCGGGAAGGCTGAATATAAAAGTCCAGATCTGCCAGACTGGATCTTACACCGGCGTAATATCTTTCCGTGTGTTCATAGGGGATATTCTGCGCAAGGCGGCTGACTTCTTCTTTTATCTCACGTATACCTGCTTCTGTCGGAAGGGCATGATGAAACATCGTCTGTTTTGTATCCGTCGGGCCGAGACGGATCGTGCCGTCCGGCTGCGGGATGATTAGAATACCTTTCGTGACTTTTGTCGGGAGGGGATAGATAATATGATGCATAAAACCTTCCGCCGCTTTTCCGAGTACAATATATTCCCCCCGCCGCGGGACAGGAGTAAACGGAAGCTCGTTTTCGATCAGCGAAGCAATCCTGGCGGAGGCGGCGCCTGCAGCATTGATGACAAAGCGGCTTTGAAACTGCCTGCCATCGGCTGTTTCCACGTCAAATACTGATCCGGCGTTTCGAATGGCGGCAACATCCGCATTCATGAAAATCCGGGCCCCATTTTTTTCCGCATTGGCTGCGAGACGGCTCGTTAAAAGCGCCGTATCTGCACTCATCGCCTCCGGCATTAAAAGTCCTCCATGAAGCGAAGGATGAAGATTCGGTTCCAGTGCGGCAAGCTCCTCTTTTTGGAGCAGTTTCATCGTGTGAATGCCTTCTTTTTCACCAGCTTTCTGAAGATGCTGGAGGCCGCTGAATTCTTCCGGTGACCGTGCTGTAACGATCGCGCCGTTTTGAAAAACGGGAACGTCAAAAGCGTCTGCAAGCTTCCGGTGGAGCATACTGCCTTCCCTGCCGAGTGTTGATTTAAGGGTCCCTTTATCCGGCGGCATCATGGCAGGAGGGTGGACGAGTGCGCTGTTGTGGGTGGACTGTACGCCGGAGAGGCGTGAGCCTTTTTCCAGAAGGGCGGTGCGGCCTTTCATGTGGGAGAGCCGGCGTGCGAGTGCTGTACCTACCACGCCTCCCCCGATGATTAGAAAGTCAAACATCTGTCTCATTCCTTTACATGAGGATTTTCCTGCTGCCAAGAGACGATGGACACTTTCAGTTTACCTCTGCCGGGATAAGAGAAACAAATGTCCTGCCCGCAGGATGCTTTCCTGTCATCGATCGGCATGGGAGTAAAGACGTGTAATTTACAAATTAAGGAATATTCGATAAGCTGTGCTGAAAAGAGCCGAGGAGGAAGATGATGGACTCCCAGACGGAACAAAAAGCTTCTTGAGGAAGTGAGAAAACTCAGACATGCGGTCGAAGCGCTGGAAGAGAAAGAAGAAAAAGCCACGGTAAGCAGCATTTTTAACTTGATTATCCGCTCGTTTCTCATCGGTGTTTTTGTCGTAGGACCCATTATTGCTGTGCTGGCCACGCTTATACCCTACTTCTTTCAGCTGCTTTTTTAGATGTACGATTTTTTAAGCCCTGTACCATATAGTAGAGCCAGCAAAGAAGAAAAACTGCCCGGATCCCATCCAGAAGCGTCATACTTCCGCCGGTGGTGAGAATTCCGAGACAGGCGCCGGTGAGAAAAGCCCCGATGGAGAAGCTGTATGTATCGCTTGGAATAAGCTCCTTTCCAAGAAGTGCTGCAGCCGCCGATGCAGCAAGAACGGCACTTAAGAGCACCCAGAGCCAGGGCAGCTGGTACTGTTCATCGAGCAGAATGAGCAGGAAAAAAGCAGGGACAATCCATGCTGCCTGCCGCTTAAGTTGTACCATGCGCTGAAACCTCCTTTTTACCATCTACGTATACTTAGAAAAGTAGTTTCAGGAAGGTGGTAAAAAGTTGAAAAAATTATGTATCATAAGCGGCGCTGTTCTGCTGATCGGCTGTTCACGTCCGGAGCAGATGAGTCAGGCCGCTTCAGCAGAGTGGATGGACAATACGCTGCATCTCAGCTGTATGAAAACCGGAGAGGGGCAGGAAATAACGATTCTGCCTCCTTACACGATAAGCAGCGAATCGTTTCAGCGTACTGACGTGAGAGGGACGGAATCGTGGACTCCCGAGACCGGGGAGGAATGGAAAGTAATCGTTCTGGAGGGGGAGGAGGCAGTGAGCGATTGGAGCGTGTATTCAGAAGTGGATACAGAAAATGCTTCCAGTAACCCGGTGTATCACGTACCGGGAAATGAAGTGCTGACAAAAAAATAACCCTCCGGAAAGCAGCTTCCGGAAGGACATGTTCACTTAAATAGTTTCCGCATCATTTTTCCTGTCGCTTTCCCGGTTACCCGTCGTCCAACACGGCGGCCGACCCGGCCGCGGCGGACCGCATTAATGTCATTGGAAATACGGAGCGCCTTGTATAAAAACGATTTAAGAGACACAGCCATCATTCCTTTCCTGTGCGTATTGTCGTAAGACTATCATGCCGGAAAAAGGCAGACGATGTCAATACAGTATAGGGAAAGATTGGAACCAGGATAGCAGTGGCGAAATACATAAGAACTCTATAATTCAGAAAGGAGGCACCTATGCGCATCGACTACATCCTTATTTTCGTGATCGGGCTGCTTGTCGGTATGTTCCTGCTTGCACCGCTTTTCGGAAACTAAGCGTATTTTTCGTTGAAAGAATATCCAGATGTAAAGAATGCTTCTACTGGTTCAAGTCACCCAGTAGAAGCATTTTCACTAATGTGCTTTAAGAACTACTGTAAATTAATTTCAACCGTTTCTGTACCCCAAAAGCCAGTCTGCCCCTGCATAATTGAACTTTCTACATCTACATCTGCCCCTGTTTCAAATACTACTTTCCCTGACTTTTCCAGTCCGGGATTTACTTGTTCTAAAAAGAAATCGTCTTCATCTGTCATCGCCATTATTACTTCTCCACTTCGAGCTGGTTCATATTCTGCTCCTTCAGAAGAATACAGTTTAAAAAACGAGGAATCAATCGTCAATGCTTCATCTCGATCGTTCGATACTGTAACATCCAGGATAACAAATTTACCTGAAGTAGTAGCAGGATCCATAAACTCGCCGCCACCAAGTTCTTCGGCTTCTTCAACACTATTTACTGTAAATGCAACATCGTTAATTTCTGCCGGCTCACCAACACCCACAGATTCTACTGCATTAGATTCCTCTGCATTATTCGTTCCTTCATTTGTGTTCTCCGAATTCTCGTCAGGTGAAGTAGTATTATCAGATTCAGCGGACTCCTCAGGCTCTTCCAAATTACTGTTTGAATCTTCTACTGTCTCTTCAGCTGCAGAAGTATCTTCCGCTGTTTCTTGTGTTTCTTCATCACCTACGATAGCAGCCACGACTGCTAAGGCTATGAGTCCTAAAAATGCATAAAGACCCCATTTAAGTAACTTTTTCATTAGTAATCCCCCTTAATATAATATAAATGGTTTTATATACCATATTAATAGTAAAACAAACGTGTGAAGGTTTGTCTATAAGTATTAGGTCTTTTATTTATAAAATATCGGGATTAAGTACCGGAAGAAGCTGGAAGGAAGACGTGTTTCCCCTCATCTGCCGGAGGGTATAGAGGTAGAAGTACATAGGAGGAGGGGTCGGTTATGGAGAAAGGGTATTATCGTGAACTGGGGAAAACAGGCATTCGTCTGTCCCCGGTCGGACTCGGCTGCTGGCAGTTCAGTAAAGGCCAGGGAGCTGTTGGGAAATATTGGGACAGCATCGAGGACGAAACAATGACATCGATCGTGAAAACGTCATTGGAAGGCGGCATCAACTGGTTTGACACAGCAGAGGTCTACGGCAAAGGGGCATCGGAACAGGCGCTTGCAGCCTCACTGGACAAGCTGGACGTCCCTTTTGAAGACGCGCTTATCGCGACAAAATGGTGGCCGATGCTCCGGAATGCGGATTCACTGGTAAACACGATTGAAGCGCGGAAGGACGCGCTGAATCAGCGGCCGATCAGCCTCTATCAAATACATCAGCCGTTCTCTTATTCCAGCGTGCGGCGCCAGATGGAGAAAATGGCAAAACTTTACCGTGATGGTCACATCGGTGCTGTCGGTGTCAGTAATTTCAGCGTAAAAAAGATGATCGAAGCGCACGATGTTCTGGCCGAATACGATATCCCGCTCGCGTCCAACCAGGTGAAATACAGCCTGCTGGACCGAAGCATTGAAACAAACGGTCTGCTCGAAGAAGCCCGGAAGCGGAGCATCGCCATAATTGCTTACTCGCCGCTTGAACAAGGTCTGTTAACAGGGAAGTTCCACCACGATCCGGACCGGATTAAATTATCAAAAGGACCGCGGAAATGGCTTGGATGGTTTAAGAAAGAAGGACTCGAACGTTCCCAGCCCCTCATCGATGTGCTCGAGCATTACGCCGATCAATATCAGGTCAGCGTGTCTGAAATCGTCCTCAATTGGATGATCCATTTCCACCAGGAGCAGTTTTTCGTTATTCCCGGAGCTTCGAGGGTGGAGCAGGCGGAAGCAAATGCGCACAGCATGAACTTTGAACTGCATCAAAAAGAGCTTGATCTCATTTCGGAAACGGCCTGGGACGTATTGGACCGGAAAAAGTAAAGACTGAGAAAGGAGGCACCGGTGCGCTGGAGCCTCCTTTTTTCTGTGCGTAAAGCAAAGCGGAATCTAGTCCTTCCGGGGCTGAATCAGCTCCAGGCGGTTCCCAAACGGGTCGCGGCACTCAAACCGGTCAAATCCTGGAATCGGAACGGAAGAGATCACGGTCGTTCCGGCTTTCTCAAGCCGATCCTGCCATCCTTCCAGGTCCGTTACTTCATACGCTACATGTCCTTTCGTTGCATACCGGTCTACACCGTCCTCTGTGCCGACGTGAATCTCCAGCTCCCCGGCAGCAAGCCAGAAGCCGCCCCTGCCCTGCAGCGCCTTCGGTTTCTCCACTTTCTTCAACCTAAGTATGTCACAATAAAACGCTTCCGCTTCCTTTTCCTTCCCCGGCGATATCGTAATTTGTACATGATGAATCCCACGGATCATTTACAACACTCCTCTCTTCATTCCATACCACATCTCTGCATTCTTCTTTAAAATCTTTTTCGACGCTTCCGGCGAAAAAGACGTTTCGATCAGCCGCACGTCGTCCTTATGAAATGGTCTCGGTGCTCTCGTGGACGGCAGATCCGTTCCGAACATCAATACATCAGGATGCCTTTCGTAAATGTCTCTCATCGCAGCAGCCGGGTTCATGTTCAGTCTGCCGAAACCGCTGGCCTTCACACGGACGCCTGTCTCCGCAAGTGAAAGGAGTGAACAAAAACCCTCCTGCGTCAGTCCGAGATGATCGATCGTTACTGCAGGCAGATCCCGGAGAAAATCGAAAAGTGGAGGCAGTGAAGCAGAAGAGATATAAAACTCCGTATGCCATCCGCAGACATCATATACAAATTCTGCTGTACGTTTTATCGTCTGCAGATCCTTTTTTCCACCCCGGTGCAGGTTTATTCTATGTCCGCGGACGCCGTTTTCATGAAGCTTCAGGATCTCTTCGGCTGTATAGTTTTCCGGCAGTTCCGCCACTCCGCAGTAAGCAGGACCGAGTGTTTTCAGCGCTTCCACAAGATAGGATGTGTCGGTTCCCTGAAAAGAGCCGGATACACAGACGCCTCCGGTTATACCGAGTCTGGACGCCTTCTGTTGATAAGCTGCAGCTGTGAACGCAGGGGGCAGGTAGCCTTGATTCAGCTGCAGCGGAAACCTGGGATCGATGATGTGGAAATGAGCATCGAACATGATTTTTCTCCTTTCAGAGATCGTTATCATCTATATAAATTATACCATAATATGTAAATAAAATGGAGCAGACAAGTGTTCTAAGAAATGGAGTTATTTATTTGGGACTTTTTTATAAACACATCGTTATTCCTAAATATAGGATTTACTTTAAGACTATCTGTGCATTAAACTATCTAAAGACGTATTTCTTTAGGGGGATTTTCACGTGGGAAGCAAATGGAGTATTACCGGAAAAATCAATATGCTCGTATTCTCTATTCTGACAGTGACAGCAGGACTGCTTGCCCTGGTTGTGTATGTTCAGGTGACGGAAGGCATCAAATCTCAGGCTGCTGAGAAAGCAGCCGGGGATCTGGCCACTACATACGCCTACCTGGATGAAGCACTGGACGGGGAGTGGCAGGTGCAAAATGGGGAGCTGTATAAAGGGGATATCCGGCTGAATGAGAATTTCGAGTTAATCGATGAAATCGGCAGCTGGATTGACGGAACCGTAACCGTTTTCCAGCAGGATACACGAGTCGCGACAAATGTTGAAGTAGAAGGAGAACGAGCAGTAGGTACACAGGTTTCTGACGAAGTGGCTGAAGTGGTGCTGAATCAGGGGGAGACGTTCTACGGAGAAGCAGATGTCGTCGGAACTCCTTATCAGACCGCCTATCGTCCACTGGAAAATGAAGCAGGGGATATTATCGGCATCTGGTATGTCGGGGCATCGGAAGGACAGGTTCAGGAAACGGTCACTTCTATAATGACAGTATTTCTTCTCGTTCTCGCAGGCGTTTTTCTCGCAGCGGCACTGGTGACTTACTTCTTTATGCGTTCGTTAAAACGACGTCTGAAAGGACTGAGCAGTGTAATGGAAGCGGCGGGACGCGGAGATTTCACAAAGGAACTGCCGGTGGAAACGAAAGATGAGATTGGGGTCGTGGCAGAATCGTATCATCAAATGAGAGAGCAGCTGCAGCGGCTTCTCGGCAAGGTAAGCGAAGCTTCCTCGGAAGTCGCTTCTTCATCTGCTCAGCTGTCTGCAAGCTCCAGCGAAACGAGTGATGCGACGAATGCGATTGCGGAGGCGATTCAGACGGTGGCTGGAGATTCGGAGAAGCAGCTTCATTTTACAAAAGATACATCAGAAATGATGACGGATACCGAACAGCATCTAAAAACGATGGCAAGCCGGATCAGTGACATGAACACGACGGCTGATGAGATGAAAAACGAAGCAGGGAAGGGGACCGAAGTCATTCATCGGAGCGTCAAAGAGATGGAGCAGGTTCAGCATCAGACCGAAGTGCTGGAAGGAAAGCTTGAGGCTTTGGTGGAAAAATCGAGCAGTATCGGGGAAATTATACAAATGATCACGTCGGTTTCGGAACAGACGAACCTCCTGGCATTAAATGCGGCCATTGAAGCTGCCCGGGCCGGCGAGCATGGAAAAGGATTTGCCGTAGTGGCAGAAGAAGTACGAAAGCTTGCAGAACAGTCGAGTGCCTCTGCGGGGGAAATCGAGACGATGATTGAGGATATCAGGGCAGTTATTTCTGAATCTGAAAAAGAAATGGCTCAAAATCGAAGCACGGTTGCTTCCGGAGCAGCTGCCGTCGAAGAAGCAGGGGGAAGTTTCGAGCGGATCCGGAGGAAAATTGAGCAGACAAACAGTGCCGTGCAGGATGTCACGGAAGCGGTCGGTCAAATGGAAAATAGAGTGCAGAAAGGACGGGAGGCTGTGTCTTCGACAGAGGCTGTGGCGGAAACGACCGCCGGGCATACGCAGAATATTGCCGCTTCCGCTGAAGAGCAGCTTGCTTCGATGGAAGAAGTGCATGCTTCCGCGGAAAGGCTCAGCTACATGGCAGACCGTCTTCAGGAGGAAATGAACACATTCCATTTCGAAAAAGGGGAAGGTGTTGCATAGAACAGGCCCACCCTCTATGATTAATGGAGAAGAAATGAGAGGGGTGTCTGTTCGTGCAGCTGGAATTTATAAAAGTGCATGGGTCGAAGAATGATTTTGTATTAATTGATGAAATGGAAGGCACAGCGCTTTCGGAAGAGCAGCTCCGGGATATTTCCCGGGAGCTTTCCCGCCGGGACGGTGCCATCGGCTCAGATGGGCTTCTTGCTGTTCTGCCGAGCACGTCGGGGGACGCACAGATGCGCATGTTCAACAGCGACGGCAGTGAAGCAGAAATGTGCGGCAACGGTCTGCGCTGTGCAGCACGTTATGCCGCTGAAAAATTGGGCCGGGAAGAGCTCGTCATGGAGACGATGAAAGCCGATCTGAACTGTGCCAAAGTTCCGGATGTGTTCGATGGTGTCCAAACGTATGAAGTAGCGATTGAGCCGGTCTCCCTTGTGCCGCAGGAGGTACCGATCAACCGGGAGAAAGATGTACGCGGGGAGGTACTTCCAGAACTGAAAAGTGAGCGCCGGTTTACAGCGCTGAGCGTACCGAATCCGCATCTCGTCACCATTGTCGATGCGGTCGATGATGAGGAAGTAGAGGAAGTCGGCCGGAGAGCGAATGAAGCTTCGGAGCTGATGCCTAACGGCACGAATGTCAGCTTCGTTCAAATTCTTGATGATCACACGATTTTTGTACGTACCTATGAACGCGGTGTCGGCCTGACGAATGCGTGCGGAACGGCGATGTCTGCCTCTACACTGACAGCAGTGCTGCATGGGCATGTTCCTGCCGGGGACGTCATCACGGTTATTAACCGCGGCGGGATGGTGCAGACCGTTGTGCTCGGGGAAGAAAGGAGCTGGCGCATCCGTCTCCGTGGGAACGCCACCGTAGAAGGGGCCGGCACGGTACTTTTTCATGAAGACGGCAGGGCGGAACTCATTCACTATGAAGAATTTGAAGACGAGCAGGATGCTTACAGCCGTATGGTGTCCGCTGCTTCAGCTTCAAGGCAGCGGTAATTCCATACAAACGACCGAAACTGTCTGTGCGGCCCCGGGCCCTGCAGGCAGTTTTTTGCAGGGAAATCTGTACAAGCGGAACCGGATTATATGAATGGGGAGAATAGAAGAACGGCTGCTGCAAGAAGTAAAGCACTCCCCGCCGTTCCGGCAACGAGGTACATGCTTTTCCCGTCAGCATACCAGGCTGCAAAAGCGGTGGCGAAACCGCCGGACGAAAGAAGCGTGAGAAGGGCTGCCTGTACGACCTCAGGCATTCCGAGCGGAAGTATGATTATAAAGAATCCTGCGGATAGAAAAAGGATCAGCAGTATCGAAGCTGTTCGTCCCCAGTTACTAATAGGCAAAGCGGTTCTTCCTTTCGTTTTTTTTTTTTTTTGGTATAATTCTGGA
Organism: Alkalicoccus urumqiensis; assembly: GCF_002993335.1. Classification (GTDB taxonomy): domain Bacteria; phylum Bacillota; class Bacilli; order Bacillales; family Salisediminibacteriaceae; genus Alkalicoccus; species Alkalicoccus urumqiensis. The sequence continues at coordinate 89,571 of NZ_PVNS01000010.1, forward strand.
AGGAATAGTGCAGTAGAAAGGAGCCAGTGATGCATTACAGTCTATTGTTATTTATGTTTGTTCCGGCGCTGCTGACGTTTCTGATTTATCAGGAGCAGGCAGGCATCGAATTATTTTTCCACCCGGATATCATTATGAATGCTCTCCTCGGCGGGATTTTTTACCTGCTGCTGGAGCTGCACCGCGGAACTGTGGATACACGCGGAAAGGAACAGAAAAACAGATCGTGAGAAAAAGGCAGCCGGGAGCTTTTCCCGGCTGCCTTTTTCATCGCTGTCAGCGTTTATTCATTTCGGCCGGTTTCGGTCCTTTGCGGATACCGCGGTCGAGGTTGTGGATGATTTCCATCTCGTCGTCTGTAAGTTCGAAATCAAAAACATCGATGTTTTCTTTAATCCGGGACGGTGTCACGGACTTTGGAATGACGATCGTTTTATTCTGCAGGTGCCAGCGGAGAATAACCTGGGCACCGGTTTTACCGTGGTCGTCAGCAATATTCTTCACGACCGGGTGATTCAGCACTTCGCCGCCCTGCATCAGAGGACTCCATGCCTCGACATAAATGTCATTCTCATGACAGAACGTCTTCAGTTCATCCTGTGCGAGAAATGGATGGCACTCCACCTGGTTCAGCACCGGCTTTACGTCACACTCATCCAGCAGGCGCTGGAGATGATCAGCGTCAAAGTTGCACACACCGATCGCTTTCACTTTTCCGTCATGATAGAGTTTCTCCATCGCTTTAAACGTCTCAACGTAATCATCGAATTCCGGCGTCGGCCAGTGGATCAGGTAGAGGTCTACGTAATCGAGACCGAGCCGCTCAAGTGATTCATCAAACGCCCGGAGTGTGTTGTCATACCCCTGGTCGGAGTTCCACACCTTTGTTGTGATGAAAAGATCTTCACGCGGAACGTCCACTTCTTTCAGCGCGCGGCCGACCCCGTTTTCGTTTTTATATATCATGGCTGTGTCAATCGAGCGGTAACCGGCTTTTACCGCCTCTTTTACCGCTTCTGTTGCTTCATCATCGCCGACCTGCCAGACTCCAAAGCCCAGCTGCGGCATTTTCACTCCGTTATTCAGCGTTACATAATCCATATTCAAAACCCTCCTTCGTCGGTTTGCCTATTCCCTGCAGGTAAAAGGATCAAACGTCGTCTGCAACTGCTGCAGCAAGAGCCACGTGAACCATCTCGTTGAACGTTTCCTGGCGCTCCTGGGAAGAAGTCTCTTCGCCTGTAATGATATGGTCACTGACCGTCAATACCGACAGCGCCTGCACGCCGAATCTTGCCGCGAGCGTGTACAGGGCGGAAGATTCCATTTCAACTGCAAGCACCTGGTGACGCGCGAGCATCGGGATCAGGTCTTTGTCTTCATTGTAGAAAATGTCGCTTGTGAAGACGTTGCCGACGTTCACAGACAATCCCTGTGCCACAGCGCCGTCATACGCTTTTTTCAAGAGAGAGAAGTCAGCGGTCGGGGCGAAATCAATTCCCTTGAACTCATGCTGATTCACGCCGGAATTCGTCGTGGCACTCATACCGAGGATGACGTCGCGTACTTTCACGTCTTTTTGAATAGCTCCGCACGTGCCGACACGGATCAGCTTTTTCACACCGAACTCATTAATCAGTTCATGCGCGTAAATAGAAATGGACGGAACGCCCATGCCGGTGCCCTGTACCGATACGCGCTTTCCTTTGTACGTGCCTGTAAACCCGTACATGCCGCGGACATCGTTATATTTTACCGCATCCTCCAGAAAGTTTTCTGCGATATACTGTGCGCGCAGCGGATCTCCTGGAAGCAGAATCGCTTCTGCAATATCTCCTTGATTGGCTCCAATATGTACACTCATTGTATCCAGCTCCTTTTCGTCAACTAGGCAGAAAGCACCTGTAACGCTAATTTATCACAACCGGGATAGGGAATCAAAAGGGAGGCGCTTCCATTCTGGCAGGGAACGGAAAAATGAGGTATACTAATTGGTAGAATCGTGGAAATGAGGGAACGCGACTATGGAAGTGTGTGACATCCGCTATGGTGCCGTACAGGTGCTTGACCGTTCACTGGCAGAAGATATCGTTTCCGCAGGCGGTACCGTCCTGCTCCGGTCAGGTACTATTCTGCACGCAAGACATCTGGAATTACTATTAAAACACGGAATCAATCAGGTGCGGGTGGAAGGCTGGTCTCCGATGAGCGATCAGCTGGAGTGGAAATTTCATGAAGAAGCACCGTTGTTCAGTACGCACTACCAGACTGTTTTTTCTTCACTCGAAACGCTTTTTGAGGAGGTCGGGAGAGGGGAGACGCCCGATGCGGAAGAGACTGTCAAAAGTTTTGACACACTCGTTCAGGATGCATTGAGCCACCAGCGCGTCTACCTGGTTCTTCAGCAGATCCGCGGCCATGATATGTACACGTACCGCCACAGCATTCATGTCGGCCTCTGGTGCGCGCTCATTGCCAGGATTAACGGCTACAATGAAGAAGATGTTCTGGAATTCGGCCGTGCCGGGCTGCTTCATGATATCGGAAAACTCCGTATTCCAAAACACATCATTCAGAAAAAAGGATCGCTGACCGATGAAGAATTCGCAGAAATTAAGCGCCACCCGGAGTATGGTGTGGAATTATTAGAGCCGAAAGGCTATTCTTCCCTTATCCTGGACGGCACGCTGCTGCATCATGAACGACTGGATGGATCCGGCTATCCGTTCGGCCGGAAAGCAAAAGATCTGCCGCCTGCTGCCCGTATAACCGGGGTGGCAGACGTGTATGACGCTGTTTCATCAGACCGGCCGTATCAGCAGCGGCGGTCCCCGCTTTCTGCGCTGCAGCTGATAGCCGACGAGTTATACAGCGGCAGGCTCTGCGGTGTTTTCGGCTATCCGTTTGTCTCCCATATGCTGAAAGCCTACGTAGGGGCGGATGTGCTGCTGTCTGACGGCAGAACCGGGCATATCCTCCGGATTCCGATGGAAGCGATCGAGTCGCCGGTTATTCTTTCCGGCACGACGATTATCAATCTGAAGGATGAAGCAGACCTCCGCATATTGGATATCGTGGAAAAACAATAGCAGGCACTCCCATCACGGGGGTGCCTGTTTTCTCTGTGATCCGTTACAACCGGCAGTTGTAAAGACTGCCGGTCAGCTGATTTCCAGAAGCTCTTCGACAATCAGACCGGTCGGCACTTCCGGATGCCGGAGCTGCCTGATATGTGCTTCTTCCAGAATAGCTGAAAAGGAAGGGCCCGGCTTCCTGCCGGCATCGATCAGGTGCTGACCACGGATCCATTCTTTTACCCGGACACGGCGGCGCAGGTAATCGAGGGCTGCATGCCGCTCTTCCGGCTCCATTAGACAAACAGCGGGAAGAATCCAGCCGATCCGGTAATCATGAAAGCGCCGGTGGAATCCGGCGAGTGTGTTTTCCTGGCCGGGTGAAAGCCAGCGTTTCCAGCAGGCCAGCAGCTGCTCCTCCGCTTTATACACCGCCAGCTTTTCGAGAGAATCCAGCTCTGTCCGGCTGCAGTAAAGGAGGATTCTGCTGAGCCATCCGCTCCGCTCGTCAAAAATACGTTCGAGACGCGTAAGAGCGCCGAGCCGTCTTTTTGCTTCCTCAAGTGAAACAGGGGAGCCGAGGAGATGCTCCTCCAGATGGAGTCTGCTGAAACTCTGGAAAGCCGCACGTGGATCGGCTTCCGTAAACAGCCGGGATAATTCCGAAGCGAGACGTTCGCCGGAAACGGACTGAAGCAGCGGTGCTGCCTCACCTGCCAGAAACTTTGTCTGCGTGTCCATCTGAAAAGAGAATCTCGTTTCAAAGCGTACAGCCCGGAGAATCCGGGTCGGATCTTCCACAAAACTTAAGTTATACAATACCCGGATCCGCTTATCCCAGATATCCTGAAGGCCGTTGAAATAATCGGTCAGCTCGCCGAATGTATCAGGATGCAGGGAGACGGCCAGCGTGTTCATCGTAAAATCGCGCCGGAACAGATCTTCCTTCAGCGTAGACAGCTCCACACTAGGGAGTGCTGCTGGAAAATCATAGTATTCCGTACGGGCACTCGTCAGATCAACATGGACATGCTCAGGCGTTACCCAGGTGGCGGTGCGGAACGTTTCATGCGGCCGGACACGTCCACCGAATTGTCCCCGAAGAATTTCTGCAAACGAAATCGCGTCACCCTCAATCACAACATCGAGATCTTCATTCGCTCTGCCAAGAAAAATATCCCGGACGATCCCTCCGATGAGATAAAGCTGGAGTGAGGAAGCTGCAGCGGTTTCCCCAATCGTGCGGAGAAGGTGGATGGCGTCCGCCGGAAGCACACGTTCAAGCGTTTTTGTCACCTGCCGCTTCACCGGCATCCGGGGTGCTGCTTCCGTCGGCATCCGGCCGTGCATTGCCTGAATGACGTCCGTTCTTGAAACAATGCCGATCAGTTTCTCATTCTCCAGCACCGGGAGGCGTCCGACCTGTTTTTCAATCATGAGGGAACGGACGGTCTCAAGCGTCGCCTCCGGACTCGTCGTGACAGGTGTACGCTGCATAAATCCTTTCACCGGCGCATGACCCAGCCCGTGATGAAGCGCCTTGTCCACATCCCGCCTGGAAATAACACCGATCAGCTTCTCCTCCTCGACGACCGGAAAACCGGTATGCCCATAACGGTACAGCATTTTGGAAGCCTGCTCCACAGACGTATCCGGGGCTATGACTCTGGCAGGAGACGACATCAGCGTCCGTGCAGTAAGCATCGGAGAAACGATAGCAGGAAGCTTCTTCTCCACCTCTTCCAACACGCGCGCAAACGTCCAGTCCCGGATCGTGGCGGAGGCCGCCTGGGCATGTCCGCCGCCCGAGAATCCCTCCATCAGCGGACGGAAATCGATCTGAGGCGCCTGCGCCCGGGACGTAAGAAAGATTTTCTTTCCCATCCGGGCTGCGGCAATTACGCCGTCCACGCCGGAGATCTGCAGCAGCTTCCGCGTGATGTGAGCGAGGTGTCCCGTATAAAACTCCTGCTCTGAGCGGCACAGAAGCAGCTCCACCCCCTGAATCGTGATCGGACGGCTGTGTTCAAGAAGGTCCTGAAACAGCGCCTGCTGCTCTGCCGTCAGCGGCACCTCCCGAAACTGATCGACGACCTCCAGGTTAGCGCCGTTTTCCAGAAGAAATGCTCCGGCAGAGAGGTCTCGCGGTGTCGTACCGGGAAGCGTAAAAGACTCTGTATCCGAATAAAGCCCCAGCGCGAGAGCCGTCGCTTCAAGCGGGGAGATCGATATTTCTTTTTCCTGGAGTGATTCTGTCAAAAGTGTGACACACGCTCCCACCGGTTCACGACGGTATTCACCAAGCACCGGGAAATCCGGTTTTTCCCCGCTGTGATGATCGATCACGTGCATCACCGTTTCTTCAGGGAGCTCCGGCACCTGAGCATCCACCGTATCCGTATCCACCAGAATCACTTCCGACACATCCTCCCACGGACACTCATGCGGACGAAGAAACGGAAATACATCCCGGTAAATCGTCAAAAAATGTTCCACCTCCGACGTCGTCCGCTGCGGCAGAACCGCCTTGGCCTCCGGATAAAGCAGCCCCGCCGCAATCATGGACGCACAAGCATCAAAATCCGCATTATTATGAGAAAGAATGATTTGCATAAAATCCCGCCTTCATCCATCAACTCGTGCTACACTTTGAGTATATCACAGGAAAAGGAGCGTCCAGTTTGAAAAAAACAACCTATCAATTACTGATGGACCTCACCCATCAACCGCTGTATACAGCCATTTTGAAGCGTTCAGCAGCCTCTCCGCTGAGCAGATGGCTCATTCCTTCCTTTGCCAAAACGTATCAAATTCCGCTGGCAGAAGCCGAAAAGCCGTGGCGGGATTATGCTTCACTGCAGGAATTTTTCAGCAGACGTCTTCACGAACCGAGGCCGGTGACAGGCATCAGTCAGGCGTGTGCAAGCCCGGTGGATGGGGCCGTGACAGCAGTAGGAACATTGGATGAAGATGTGCAGTTTTCAGTGAAAGGGAAAGTTCATGACATCCAGACGCTGCTTTCTGTATCGGACAGTGTCAGCCGGTACAGCGGAGGCGCTTTTATCGTTCTGTACCTTGCGCCGTCCGACTATCACCGGATCCATGCACCGTTAACCGGATCTGTTGTCCGCCGCTATGCATTAGGGGAGTATTCCGAGCCGGTAAATGACCTGGGTCTCCGGTTCGGTATCCAGCCGCTCGCTTCCAATTACCGGCTGATTACGGAGCTGGAGACAGCTGCCGGACGGTGCGCTGTCGTGAAGGTTGGCGCACTGAATGTCAATACGGTGGAATATACGCACATGGAGGATTCCCTTGTAAAAGGTGGGGAATTTGCCCGCTTTGCGTTCGGCTCCACGGTCATTCTACTGTTTGAGCCGGAGCGGATGAGCTGGAAGGTGAATGAAGGAGATCACGTAAAGCAGGGGGAAACGATCGGCCACTTTAGTAAGAAGCCTGGAGAAAACCGGAATTAGAGCATTGAAAGACCGCTTTCCAGCATAGGGAAGCGGTCTTTCTGTATCCGGTTCAATCCTTTTAAGAACGCTTGTCTTTAGGAGTTTCGCCGGTTTCAATATATTTTTTTAAGTCATCCTGCTTTGTGCGTTCCCACATTTTTGTTCCTTGAATGTAGGCGGTTCTGGAAATCATAAATGCCCCGACCGGTGCGGTCAGAAAGACGAAAATGATTCCGAGAAGAATTTTCCCGATAAAGATGTGCTCCAGTATGAGAAAGAAAAGGAACACGCCGGTTAGAATACCAATAACGCCGAGCGTTGCACTCTTTGTAGCAGCATGAAGACGTCCGTAGACATCCGGAAACCGCAGGATGCCGACACCTCCCACGAGACTAAGCAGTCCGCCGATAAGGAGGAAGATGCTAATCAGTATTTCGATTACCAATGACATTCCCTCCTTCCAGGAATTTCGCGAAGCTCACGGTACTGATAAAAGCGAGAATCGCGATGATCAGCAGCGCCTCGGCATACAGGATGGTTTCCTGTATCAGCATCATGAGGCCGATAAAGCCGATCAGGTTGATCCCGATTGTATCAAGCGCCACGACACGGTCCGCTGCGGAGGGACCGAGAAAAAGGCGGATAACACAGGCGAGAATCGCCAGTGCAAGAAGTACCAGCGTCGTATAAGCAGCGATCATCACCATTATTCGGTCACCTCCCGGATGGCTTTTTCAAACGTATCGTGAATCTCTTTGATGGCCTTTTCTTTATCAGGTACATGAATCGCATGGATAAAAAGGGTGCTGCCATCTTCCGAGAAGTTCATGGTCAGTGTACCAGGCGTAAGTGAAATCAGATTGGCAAGCAGTGTCCTCTCCCAGTCAGACTTCAGTTTCGTCGGCACAGCTATAATTCCAGGCTCGATATCCAGCTTCGGCCGCAGGATAATCTTAATGACATCCCAATTGGCTTCCACCAGCTTGTAGGCGAAGAGGGCCATCAACTTGATAAAGGCCCACACCCGGCGGAAGTAAAAGTCAAAGCGGAGGAAACGACGCAGGAAAAACAGCATCAAAAGACCGACGATGTAGCCGATAATGAACGTCACACCGCTGAAATCATTCTGCAGGAACATCCAGATAAAGGCGATGACGATATTGATCAGAATTTGAAACTGCATGACGTCATTCCTCCAATACGGCGTCGATGTAAATCGACGGATCCAGAATTTCGGCTGCAACACCTTCTGAGAAGACGAAGATCGGTTCTGCAAACAGTCCGAGTGTGATGGTCAGCGCGACAAGCGGAATAATTGGTGCCAGAAGCGGAAGCAGCTTAATGTGCGCATAGTCGCTCCGCTTCAGTGACGGTCCGCCCCAGAAAACGTAGATAAAAATCTTCATCATGGAGAACAGTGTCAACAGACCAACGAGAAGACTGACGGCGACGATGATGTATCTTCCTTCTTCGACACCGGACAGGATGAGCGCAAACTTACTGAAAAATCCGCTGAGCGGCGGTATACCTGCAAGAGAGATGGCGGAAATGAAAAAGAGCCATGCAAGAGCAGGGTGTGTTTTCAAAAGACCGCTCATTTTCTTTAAGTCTGTCGTACCGGTTATTTTCTGTGTCGCACCTGCAAACAGGAAGAGCGCCGATTTCACGATAATATGGTGGGCGATGTAGTAGATAGCGCCGGCAAGTGCAAGCGGCGTAAAAAGACCGAGCCCCATGACCATATAACCGACCTGACTGATAATGTGGTAGGAGAGAATCCGCTTAAAGTCAAACTGGGAAACGGCTCCGAGTACACCGAAGAACATCGTCAGTCCGGCAAGTGCGAGAATAATGTTGTGTGTAAAAGCCGTGTCGTGAACAAAAATCAGCGTAAATGTGCGGATGATCGCATAAATTCCGACTTTTGTCAGCAGTCCGCCGAAAAGGGCTGCAATCGCGGCCGGCGGTCCGTAGTAAGACTTCGGAAGCCAGAAATAGAGCGGGAAGAGCGCGCCCTTCATGCCGAATACGATCAGAAGCAGTATGGCTGCAACGTTAATCACACCCTGCTGCTCCATCTCCGCAACCTGAACAGCGATGTGCGCCATGTTCAGCGTCCCGGTTGCTCCGTAAATAAAGGCGATTGCCACGAGGAACAGGCCGGAAGCGAATACGTTAATGACAACGTATTTATAGGATTCCCGCAGCTGGTAGGGGGTTCCGCCGAAGACAATGAGAATAAATGACGATATCAGCATGACTTCGAAAAAGACGAAAAGGTTAAACAAGTCGCCCGTTAAAAAGGAACCGTTTACTCCTGTCAGCAGGAAAAAGTAAAACGGGTAAAAGAAAAACTTTTCGCGGATACGTGCCATCGTCTGAAACGAAAAGAACAGACAGGCAAGTCCGACGATGCTCGTCAGAAGCACCATCATCGAAGCGAACATGTCTCCGACGAGAACGATTCCAAATGGCGGAGACCAGTTTCCGAGCTCCACCGTTAAAATGCCGCCGGTCGTAATCGTATAAAGCAGCTGAATCGAAATCAGGAGCATAACTGTCATAATGACAGCACTTGACACCCGCTGAATCAGCGGATGGTTACGCAGTAAAATCAGCACCGCCCCCGCGAGAAACGGAACGAGGACGGGCAGTAGTAAAAGGTTACTCATCGGCATTCCCTCGCAATTCTTCTAGGTCATCGGAGTCGTGTGCTTTGTTGGTCTGGTAGGCAAGCACGAGTAGAAACGCCGTGACACCAAAACTGATAACAATCGCTGTCAGAATGAGTGCCTGCGGCAGCGGATCGGTGTAGGCGTCGGCATTTTCCGTCAAGAGAGGCGGAGCACCTTCCTCCAGCCCGGCAAGCGTCAGAATGAGAAGGTGTACGCCGTGGGACAGCATGATAATGCCGAACACCACGCGGAGAATGCTTCGGGTCATTAACAGGTAGACTGCGACGGTAATAATAATCCCGCCGGTTAATATCATCAGTATCTCCATTAAGAAACATCCTCTGCAATAGTTAGTATCGACAGCAGGGCGACGCCGACAACGACAAGAAAGATGCCAAGGTCAAACGGAAGTGCTGTCGTCAGTTCAACTTCGCCCATAAACGGCCACTGGAAGTAGTCAAAGTACTGCGTAAGAAACGGATCACCGAAAACCAGACTGTTCAAGCCGGTCAGGATCGCAATAATCAGACCGAGACCGATCATCTGGGTGTAGTCGATCGGCAGCACTTTTTTGATGCGGTCCATGTCAAACGATACATAGAGAAGCACGAGAGCGCCCGCCATCATCAGACCGCCGATAAATCCTCCGCCCGGCGCATTATGCCCGGCGAAAAACAAATAGACGGAGAAGGATAATATAATGAAGCTGACGATCCGTGTGACCGTATGGAGCATGACAAAGTTCGTCTTCATACATCTTCTCCTCCCCGCATACGAAGTTTAATCATCGTCACAATACCGAGGGCGGCAACACCGAGTACAAGTACTTCAAGGAGCGTATCCAGTCCCCGGAAATCTACAAGGATCACGTTGACCATATTGTAGCCGCCGGCAAGTGTTTTGGAATTTTCTACGAAATAATCAGAGATCGGCGTAATGTCCGCTCCACTCCGGTACGCATGCACAGAAAGAGCTGTCAGCGTAACAAATGTACCGACTGCAATAGAGACCACTGCTTTCGCGCTGGTGGAGAGCAGCCGTTTGGACTCTTTGGTCATTTCCGGCAGATGACGGAAACTTAACAGAATCAGCACAACCATTACCGTTTCAACAAGAAGCTGGGTAAGCGCCAGATCCGGTGCACGCAGAATAACGAACAGCAGCGCGATCAAAAAGCCTACAGCGCCGAGAAGAATCAGGTTCGTCATCCGTCCGGAGACGAATGGCAGTGCAAGTGTACATGCAAGCAGTACACCAGTTACCAGCCAGACGTAGATAGGAATACCGCCCTGGCCTTCCAGACTGATAGCAAGGGCATCATAGCGGAACAGCGTGAAAAGACCGAGTCCGGCAATGAAGACACCCATATAAAGCATGTAGTCCCTCAGACGTCCGGTCATCTGAGCTTTCGTAATATTCTGCGACTGCACGACAAGCTGATCGAGCCCTGTATCATACACAGCATTCAGCGGGTCACGTTCACGCTGGAAGAAGCCGGCACCATAAAGTTTCGGCAGCGTCAGCGCGACAGCAAGACCAAAGAGCACTACACCGATGGTCATCAGTAATTCTGCATTGATACCGTGCCAGTGATAAATATTGACATAAAATTGATCGCCGACGGATGTAAGTCCAGGCAGTATCGACTGCATCGCCGGTTCGATAATCGTGTAGGCGAGCATGTTTGGAAACAGGCCGAACAGGATGACGAGTGAACCGAGCACAATCGGGGAAATGAGAAGGCCCCATGGTGCTTCATGAACATGCTTCTCGTAATTGTCCGGCTTGAAAGCTCCGGTAAATGTACGGAGAAACATCATCATGCTGTAGACAAACGTAAATACGCTGGCAATCCAGGCAAACACTGGAATAATGAACCCGAGCGTCTGCAGATTGAAAATATCGAACGAAGCTGCATTCAAGGATGCAGTAAAGAACAATTCTTTACTTAGAAAGCCGTTAAACGGCGGAAGTCCTGCCATGGCAGCAAGTCCGATAAGGCTGATTGTAAATGTCACCGGCATGATCGTCATCAGTCCACCGAGGAGGCGGACATCACGGGTGCCGGTTTCATGGTCAATAATACCGACCGCCATAAAGAGACTTCCCTTAAAGGTCGCATGGTTAATGAGATGGAAAACAGCAGCCATCGCAGCTGTCACATACATCGTATCCTGATCCACATACTCAAAATGCAGCGCCGCAGATGCCATACCGAGAAGCGACATAATCAAACCGAGCTGACTGACGGTGGAAAAAGCGAGTATACCTTTCAGATCGGTCTGGCGCACAGCGGATATAGATCCCCACGTCAGTGTGACGAGGCCGAAAATGACGAGAATCCAGAACCACTGCTGTGTCAGCCCGAAAATCGGTGTGGTCCGTGCGACAAGGTAGATACCTGCTTTTACCATCGTGGCTGAATGGAGATACGCACTGACCGGAGTCGGTGCTTCCATCGCATCCGGAAGCCAGATATGGAACGGGAACTGCGCAGATTTGGTGAATGCTCCTGCTAGAACGAGCAGCATGGCCGGCAGAATCAGTGGATCCTGAACCATTGTCCCCGCCTGGGAGATCATTTCCTGAATGCTGAACGTGCTGCCGGCGATGACGTAAAGCATGGCGAAACCGGCAAGCATGGCGAAACCGCCGCTTACGGTAATCAGCATGGATTTCTGAGCACCGTACCGTGATTTTTCCTTGTGGAACCAGTACGCGATCAGAAGGGAGGAAGACAGACTTGTCAGCTCCCAGAAGACATAAAGAACAATCAGGTTGTCGGAAAAGACAACCCCGAGCATTGCCCCCATAAACATGAGCAGGTACACATAGAAATTCTGCAGCGGCTCATCTTGTTTATTGGCAATGTAGTAAATTGAATAAAGAACGACGAGCGTTCCAATACCCGTGATCAAAAGCCCGAACAGCAGGCTCAGTCCGTCGATGTAGACGGTGAAGTCAATGCCGAGAGAAGGCACCCACGGGACCGAGTAGATGACCGGCTCCATCCCACCGCCGCCGAACGGAATGTACGTAGCAATATACAAAAACAGCACCAGCGGCAGCGGCAGCAGAAACCAGCCGGTATGTATACTGCGGAACTTGTAATAAAAGAATGGAAGTATCACCGCCATTAGGAATGGCGCGAGTACAACAAAATGGAACAAAGACAAGACGAGTACCTCCCTGCAGTAAATTACTGGCGGATCCGGCTTAGGAGAACGTCGCTTTCCTAAGCCGGATCCAGTCAAGCGTGGGGTGCCTTTCAAAAAGCCCGTGACACAGCGGTAATCACGAGGCAGGCCGTCCAAACATCCGGATGCTGGACGGCCCTTTTCTCTCATCGTGACGAAGCTGTGAGGCACTCTTTCAAAGACATCCCCGCCGCACGGTCCACGTTGATTATAATATAAATCTTGGTCTATTGCATTATTGAGCCATTTCTACGACGGGATTCTCCTGAATAAATAAATATGAAAGAACGCGGAATAATTTTTTTGAAATTTGTTCTTGACAGAGTTCACAGAGAAACGTTTGTGAACGGACAGAATTCGGTGGTATCTGTCTGGCTTCTTTCCTATTAAATGAATCGTCTGCGGAAAACAAGCAGAGACCTGCTGGCTGAAAAAAGGGGTGTTAGACTACAGGAAACAGTGGTAGTAGTAGGATAGATTGCACGGAACCTCCGTTTACGCAGGAAGAGAAATAGTGTATTCTAATTTCAGTCGTCTATTATCCGCTGTTCAGGATAATAACAGGAGAAGGGAGCATACGGATGCTGAAAAAGTTTATTCCGAATCAGTATGTGCCTTCCATCTACGAGATCGATATTCAGGAATTAAAGCGTCTTGGAATTAAAGGTGTGATTACAGACTTGGATAATACGCTCGTGGAGTGGCACAGAAAAGAAGCTACTGAAGAACTGCTTCAGTGGCTTGAAGAACTTTCAGAAGAAGGTTTTGAAGTCGTTATCGTTTCTAATAATAACGAAAAGCGCGTGCATGCATTTGCATCACCGCATAATATTACGTTCATACACAGTGCCAAAAAGCCGTTCAGCAAGGCATTTAAAGCAGCCTGTAAGCTGATGGGGCTGAAACATGGAGAGACGGTCGTTATTGGAGATCAGCTGCTCACCGATATTCTCGGCGGGAACAGGGCCGGTTTTCATACGATACTTGTCGTTCCGGTAGCAGAAACAGACGGAATTTTAACGAAATTTAACCGGTCGATTGAACGGCGGGTTTTTCAGGCAATGAGACGCAGGGGGTTAATAGAATGGGAGAAAAAATAGTCTGCTCCGGATGCGGAGTGGAAATACAGACACAAAATAAACAGGAGATCGGCTATGCGCCGCCGGCAGCACTGGAGCGCGAGGTCGTCATCTGCCAGCGCTGCTACCGGCTGAAGCACTATAATGAAGTACCGGATATCTCGCTTTCAGATGACGATTTTCTGCGTATGCTTAACGAATTGAATACAAAGGATGCCCTTCTCGTTAACATCGTAGACATTGTTGATTTCGACGGAAGCTGGCTGGAGGGACTTCCCCGCTTTGCAGGGAACAACCCGGTACTGCTTTTAGGGAATAAAGCAGATCTGCTTCCAAAATCCGTCAAGAAGAACAAAGTCATCAACTGGATGAAACGCCGGGCGAAGGAGTATGGACTGAAGCCGGTGGAGACGTCCCTCATCAGTGCTTCATCGAAAGATTCCATTGAAGAAGCAGCAGCGCTTATAGACTCGCTCCGCAGAGGAAGAGATGTATATGTTATCGGTACGACCAATGTCGGAAAATCAACGTTTATCAATACACTGATCGACCAGTTTGGTGAAAGTGAGACACCGCGTATTACGACTTCGACTATTCCGGGAACGACGCTTGCCATGATTAACATTCCGCTCGATGAAACCGCCGAGCTTTATGACACGCCGGGAATTATTAATCCGCAGCAGGCTGCCCACTTCGTGACACCGAAAGAATTAAAGCAGATTACACCGCAGCGGGAAATTAAACCGAAAGTGTATCAGCTCTCAGCAGGTCAGACGCTGTTCCTTGCCGGCCTGGGCCGGGTAGATTTCCACGCCGGAGAAGATGCATCATTTATCGTGTATGCGTCGAATGAAATTCCTCTTCACCGCACGAAGACTGAAAAAGCAGATCAGCTTTATGCCGACCATGCCGGTACCATGCTCTCACCGCCTGCAGATGCAGAGACTCTCGGGGGAATGAAGATGCAGGAGTGGCGGATTCCTTCTGAGAAAACGGATATCGTCTTTGCCGGGCTCGGCTGGGTAACGGTTCAGGGAGGTCCTGTTACAGTACGCACCCATGCTCCTGACGGGATCGGAGTTACCATCCGCGAATCGATTATTTAGGAGAGTGATCTGATGAAAATGGCACTTGCTGTGCTGGGGGATCCAATCGCCCACAGTCTTTCCCCTGTTATGCACGAAGCCGCTTTCGCACATCTCGAAATGGATGCAGGGTATCTGCCTCTACGTGTGGAAAAAGAAAATCTTCCGGAGGCGCTTGAAGGATTGAAGGCGCTGAACTTTACCGGAGTAAATGTAACGATTCCGCATAAAGTAGCCGTGATGGAGCTGTTGGATGAAGTCGACGAACGTGCACGGAAAATCGGGGCTGTCAACACGATCCGTCAGGAAGGCGGAAGGCTGTATGGAACCAATACCGATGGAGAAGGCTGGTACCGCTCCCTCGTTCAGGATTATGGAAAAGAACCCCGCGGCGAAGACGTTCTTTTAATTGGAGCCGGAGGTGCGGCACGGGCTGCCGCGCATACACTCCGGGAAAAAGGCTGCGGCAGGCTGGTCATTGCCAACCGGACGCCGGAAAAGGCAGCGCTCCTTGCCGAAGAAACAAACGCAGAAGTCATGACACTGGAGGAAGCTGCTTCGTCTCTGGATCAGTTTCAGCTGCTTGTTCAGTCCACTGCCGCCGGAATGAGCCCAGGGATCGATGTCCGGCCGATTGATACTACCGGGCTTCATCCCGGTATTTTCGTCAGCGACATGATTTATAATCCCTGGAAAACAGCTCTCTTACAGGATGCAGAAAAAGCAGGATGCCGCTTTCAAAACGGTCTTGGTATGTTTGTTCACCAGGGAGCAGCTGCATTTGAATTCTGGTTTGGCCGGACTGCTCCGGCCGAGATTATGGAGAACGCTGTAAAGAACGCATTACGCACTTAACGATATGGAGGAACAACATTTATGCTTACTGGAAAACAAAAACGATACCTTCGAAAAGAAGCCCACAGCCTGAAGCCGATTCTTCAGGTTGGAAAAGGCGGGATAAATGAGAATGTCATTAAACAGGCAGATGATGCGCTGGAAGCTCACGAATTGATTAAAGTAAGCGTGCTTCAGAACAATATGGAGGAGAACGAGAATACGGCAGAACAGCTGACCGCGGGCACAAAGTCCAATCTCGTCCAGATCATCGGAAACACCATTATTCTATACCGTCCTTCCCGGAATAACCGGCAGATTGAACTGCCTGAACGCGGGAGGTGAGAAGGTGCGGATTGGTATTTTAGGCGGCACATTCGACCCGCCGCACATCGGTCACCTCGTCATGGCAGAGGAAGCTCGGATTCAGTGCGGTCTGGATCAAGTCTGGTGGATGCCGAATAAAATTCCGCCGCACAAGGAGCCTGCTTCCGCAGCGGAAAACCATCGTCTCGCGATGGTCGAGCACATGGCTCGACTGTCTCCGTGGTATGAGCTATGCTTGGAGGAAATCAGCACAGAAGGTCCTTCTTATACCGCCAATACAATCACGTCGCTGATGGAGAAGTATCCGGAGCACTCTTTTTCCTTTATTATGGGCGGGGACAGCCTCGAGCATTTTCATCGGTGGAAATCCCCGGAACATTTGAAACAACAGCTCCCATTTATTGTCGTTTCCCGTCCGGATACGAATATTCATGGGGCGGAAGAGGGGTTTTCCAGCCTCAGGATTCTGGAGGATATCGAGCTGCATATTTCAAGCACGGACCTTCGAAACCGGCGCCGTGACGGCCGCTGGAACTCTTTTCTTGTCACGAAAGAAGTGAATGAGTATATAAAGGAGCATCAGCTGTATGTGGACTGAAGCAGAAGCAGCGGCCATCGTCCGGCCGGCACTGAAAAAACGCCGCTATGAACATACGGAACGCGTGGTGGAAACAGCAGATGAGCTGTGCACGCGCTATGGCGGAGACCGCGGAAAAATCCGGCTTGCCTCCTGGCTTCACGACTATGCTAAGTATAGAGAGCCTGAGGAAATGCGTGCACTTGAAGGTCAGGGCACGGTTCCCGAAGGGCTCGGTGGTTTTGGAAATGAACTTCTGCACTCCTTCTGTGGAGCGGAGCTGTTAAAACGCGAGCACGGGCTGGAGGATGAAGCGGTCCTGCAAATGATTGCTTCCCATACTACCGGGCGTGCAGGCATGTCACTGGAAGAAAAAATTGTTTTTCTCGCCGACTATATCGAACCTGGACGGACGTTTGATGGAGCGGAGACTGCAAGAGCAGAAGCGGAATCCAGCCTGGATAAAGCGTGCTGCACAGCACTTGCCCAGACAATCCAATTTTTGACGGCGAAGCGTCTGCCTGTCTATCCCGATACGCTCGCAGCCTACAATGATCTGCTTCCTGGAACGGTCCGTTGAGAAATAATGTATATTGAAAGGATGGTCTTTGAATGACTGGAGAAAAAATGCTGGATATCGCGGTACGAGCCGCGGAGGAAAAAAATGCGAGTCAACTGACAGCACTAAATATGAAAGGTGTCTCATCCATTGCTGATTATTTTGTTATCTGCCACGGAACGTCTGAAACGCAGGTAGAGGCAATCGCAAGGGAAATTAAAGATAAAGCAGAAGAAGCGGGTGTCGATGTGAAGCGTGTGGAAGGCATGAGAGAAGCCAGATGGGTTCTTATTGACCTCGGTGACGTAGTCGTCCACGTCTTTCATAAGGAAGACCGTGACTACTATCAGCTTGAAAAACTCTGGGGAGATGCTCCAGTACTGCGTACAGAAGAGATCACAGGCTGATATGAAGCATTTCGCTTCCATCTACGATGAACTCATGCAGGATGCTCCTTATGATCTGTGGCAGGCGTATGCGCTCCGCTACCTGCCTCCGGGAAGCCGGGTACTTGATCTCGCCTGCGGCACCGGTGAGTTGACTCTCCAGCTCGAAGAGGCGGGCCTCCGGATGGATGGCGTAGATCTCTCTTTCGATATGCTTTCCGAAGCTGAGCAGAAAGCAAGGGCGCGGAACAGCAGGGTGTCGTTTTACCGGCAGGACATGACCGAACTGGAAGGATTTCAGGATCTGGATGGTGTGACGCTTTTCTGCGACGGGCTTAATTACCTGCCGGACGGAGAAGCAGTCAGGAAGGCGTTCTCCCGCGTGTTTGACGCACTCCGTCCCGGCGGAGTGTTCCTTTTCGACGTTCATTCCACCAAAAAGATGGAGGAATTGTTCCAGGATGAACTCTACGGAGAGGACAGAGGAGATCTCGCTTATCTCTGGTTCGCTGAAGCGGGTGAGGTGCCCTACAGTGTCCATCATCAGTTGACGTTCTTTGTCGAAGAAGCGGACGGACGTTTCCGGAGAGAAGAAGAAACACTGATGCAGCGGACCTTTCCTCAGGAAAAGTACATTTCCTGGCTGAAGGACGCCGGCTTTCAACACGCGGAAGTGACAGCAGATTTCGGTCTCGTCCAGCATGCAGAAGAGGCGGACCGCCTCCTTTTTTATGCAAGAAAACCGAATTAATGCTTTACACCGTACGTGTGTTCGTTTATACTGATGGTAACTTCATAATTTAACCAACTTTTCTCAGAACGTATAATAACGAACGATGCTGTCTGCCGGATGACCCGGCAGGCGGCTTTTTTTGTGTAATAAGTCATCATTTGATACCTGGAGGGGAAAAATGGATCGTCTTGTGCTTTTTATAAAAGAGAAGGGATATTATCTGCTCATCCCTGCAGCGCTTCTGCTTCTTTATGTGCTGTTTCCTGCGGGAGAGGAGGACTATGCATCTTTAGACAGGCCGGAAGCGGATGCAGCGGAGGAGAATTCGGAGGAAACAGGTGCAGAGGAAACGGCAGCCGGTAATGCCGCAGTCTACATTCATGGAGAGGTTGTGTCCCCCGGCGTCTATGCAGCAGAGACCGGTGCCAGAGTGGAGGATATCATTCAGCTTGCCGGCGGACTTACTGCAGAAGCAGATGCCGGCAGAATCAACCTGGCTCAGCGCATTCAGGATGAAATGCAGATTACCGTGCCTGCTGCCGGAGAGTCTGAGAGCGGCAGTGAAGAGGGGGAAGAAGCGGATGATGGAGTCGTGATAATAAATCAGGCAGATGAAGCAGCATGGGAATCGCTTCCCGGTATTGGTCCGTCTAAAGCGTCCGCGATCGTCCAGTACCGGGAGGAAAACGGCCCCTTTTCATCGGTGGATGCACTTGTCGATGTTCCCGGGATCGGTGAAAAGACACTCGAGCAGCTCCGGCCCTCACTCAGGCATCCGTGAACCGGTTGACGGAACGGCACGGGCATTCTACACTGGTTAAAACAGCATCCCCAGGATGGCCAGGGAGGAAATAACGTGGAACGAATTGCATGGCACCAGTATTTTATGGCCCAGAGCCACCTGCTTGCTCTACGGAGCACCTGTACCCGGCTGATGGTCGGCGCAACAATAGTGAGAGATAAACGTATCATAGCCGGAGGATACAACGGTTCTATTTCCGGTGGAAGCCACTGCTCAGAGGAAGGCTGCTATCTCGTGGACGGCCACTGCGTCCGGACCATTCATGCAGAAGTAAATGCCATCATGCAGTGCGCTAAGTTCGGTGTTGCGACGGATGGAGCGGAAATGTACGTCACCCACTTTCCATGTTTAAACTGCTGTAAATCGATCATTCAGGCAGGTATAAAAAAGCTCTATTACGCTGCTGATTATAAAAACCATCCTTTTGCAGAAAATTTATTCCAGGAAGCGGGAGTCGAGACCGAACAGGTGGAACTGGAAGAGATGATGATGGACACAAACCCTTCAGAAAAGCGTGCGTTTGCAGAAGAAATGATTTCGCTGTTGGAAGAAGAAGGCGTGGAAAAGAAAAAGCTGGACGAAGCGAGAAAAAAAGCAGAACGTTTATTTCAGGTCGTTCTGCAGCGGTAAATCGGAAATAGTAAGGATACATCCCGGCTTAGTAAAGGAGCGGATAGGATGTATCCTTTTTTTTATGCATTTACCGGGTCTCTGGCCGCCTCGTGGGCCTGGCATCAGCCGCAACCTGCAGCCTTCCTCATTCTCGGAGCCGTTCTGCTCCTGCCATGCCGGTGGGCGTTTTTAGCAGGAGCTCTATTATGGACTGCAGTCTGCTGGCTGGATGAAGCACCTCCTGAAAAAGTGCCTGAAACGTTGACGGGCTACGTTTCAGGTGTGCCGAAAGAGTATTCCTTTCTCCTCGATACCGAAACCGGCCGGTTCCGCATAATATCTGATGTGGAACCGGAGCCGGGAGCCTACTGCACGATAGAAGGCGCCGAATCAACAGAAGCTGAGCCGCAGGCTCCTTATGGGTACAACCAGGCAGCCGCAGACAGGAGGGACGGTGTCTCGGGGGCTGTATTCACGAGCGCCGCGGACTGCAGCGGCGGGGGCAGAGGCGTGAATGCATTCCGTGCGTTCCGCTTGAATGCGCTGGAAGCTCTGGGCGGCAGTCGTCCGGAGGCATGGGTGAAGGCGTTGATCTATGGATCGAGAGAAAGCATAGATGCTGAAGAGCTTAACCGCTACCAGCAGTTCGGTGTTATTCACCTCCTGGCAGTCTCCGGTATGCATGTCGGTCTTCTTACCGGCATGTTCTGGTTTATTCTGCTTCGTATCGGTTTTACAAAACAGACAGCGGCACTCGCAGCAGTTATGTTTCTGCCGGTTTATATTATATTGGCCGGCGAAGCGCCATCTGTCATAAGGGCAGGCTCTATGGCGGCAGCTGCAGCCTTGATCTACCTGTTTGCAGGCAGAAAATTTGATGGAATGGATCTTCTCGGCGCTGCCGGAATCGGCATGCTCTGCTTTGAACCGTTTCTGGTGACATCTGTCGGCTTTCAGCTCTCCTTTTTGACAAGTGCTGTTCTTCTGCTATCCCGCCCCTTTTTTAAAGAGAAAGGGCCTCTAAAAACACTGATTCTTGTTTCTGTCACGGCACAGGCAGGTGCGCTGCCTGTATATTTATACCATTTTTATGAAATTCCACTTTTATCCGCTGCAGCAAACCTTTTGTTCGTGCCGGCAGTGGGGCTTGTGCTGCTGCCGTTCTCAGCTGTCTCTGCGCTGCTTCCGCCGGCAGGGCCTGTTCTGTTTCCGGTTATGGAAGCGGTGCTCCATTCTCTGACAATTTGGCTGGATCTTCTGGAGAGGATTCCAGGAACGATGTGGACGATCGGTTTTCCGGGGCTTCTGGCTCCGGTATCCGCAGCTGCGGTGGTATTTGTCTTCCAAACCTTTCAACGTCAAAAGATTCGGGTGCTGTCTCTTGTGCTGTTATTCATTATCTTGACAGCGGGGATGATCCGGCCATGGGATAATAACCTGTACATTCATTTTCTGGATGTGGGTCAGGGAGATGCCGTTTTCATTGAGGATAGAGAGAGCGGAAAAAACTATCTGGTGGATACCGGAGGAAGAGTGCGCTACGGGGGAGACGAACCCGAACTGGATGATACATACTGCCACAGAAATACCGCCCCGTTTTTGAAAGGCCGGGGTGCCGCTGTGCTTCATGGAGTTATCATTACGCATGACCACGTGGACCACTACGGAAGTCTCCGCTGCTTAAGCAGACTCGTTCGGATCGATGCGTTGTACATACCGGAGGCTCCGGCGGGGGCATTTCTTTCTGAAATGACGGCTGAAATGGCAGGAGAGGGGACAGCTGTTTATCCCGTGGATAAAGACATGCAGGCCGGGCTGCTTCAGCTGCTGCCACCTGACAGACTGTTTGAGAATGTAAATAACCAATCCATCCTTACACTGATTCAGCATAAAGGCAAACGTGTGCTGCTGACCGGAGATATTGAGGAAGAAGCAGAAGCCGCTCTTGTCGAAGCCGGAAGAATTCCGGAAGTCGACGTGTTGAAGGCAGCCCATCACGGCAGCAGTTCTTCCTCCACAAAAGGCTTTCTTGACGCAGCACTGCCAGAAGCTGTGGTTATTTCAGCCGGCAGGGATAACCGGTACGGCCATCCGGATGAGGAAGTTCTCCGGCGCTTTTTTGAGAGAGGGATTACGGTCTACCGCACGGATGAATCGGGAACCCTCACGCTCCAGCTGGATGAAC
The DNA here is from genome assembly GCF_002993335.1 of Alkalicoccus urumqiensis. Taxonomy (GTDB): domain Bacteria; phylum Bacillota; class Bacilli; order Bacillales; family Salisediminibacteriaceae; genus Alkalicoccus; species Alkalicoccus urumqiensis. The sequence continues at coordinate 111,154 of NZ_PVNS01000010.1, forward strand.
AGCTGGAGTTCCAGGGATACAGCAGGAAGCCTGCGATGTATGAACAATTTCTCCAGTGAAGCAGCTGCAGCTTCACTGGAGAATAAAAAATGGTCCTGAACGTGAAGAAAAACCACACAGAGCCCGCCTGGCCTTAAAAGAACAGTGAGGTTTATTGAATGGGTTACTGCTTTCTGCCTGAACCTGCGCCGTACGCTTTTTGGAGGGAGTTCGCAAAGCGGAGAAGCTATATCAATAGAAAGTAACGATGAAATTAACAATAGTTTTAACTGCTGCAGTTCTTGACGTACCTATGTAAAACAGCATTCAGATTTTATACATTCTTTCTATAAAAAAGACTGTCTGCAGCTGCAGACAGTCCGCCCTTCCGGGAAGCGCACGTTTTAGAAAAATAGATCCACAGCCTGCGCTACCGAGAAAATGAGCATAAAAAATACAAAGGAAGCCACAAACCCGATGCCGCTGTCGATCGCATCGTTGCGGTTGGACTGTACGTCCTTTTCGAACTCATTCATCGAAATCCCTCCTATCTTCCATCAGTATAATCGATGAACCGAGAAAAATCCACACTCATCCTCATCTGTGCCGAAAAAGTAAAAAACGAGGGCGGCCGCCAGCCTGATGCTCTTCCAAACGGAATCCTCACGCTGTCTGATTCCACTGAAAAAAACACGGAATCTCTGGGGCTGCTCCCGTGTGAAACGAAATATGTGGTATGCTGGAGAAAGAATGAGCTGCATTGATTATAACGTTCAGAAACAGGGAGGATAACAGGGTATGTCATACCTGGAAAGGGTCAAAGAGTTGAAACGCGGCGAAATTAAACCACTTTATCTGCTTTACGGGACGGAGTCTTACTTGGTGGAGGATATTACTCAGCGTATCATCCGGAACTCGCTGGAACAGGGTGAGGAGGAAATGAACCTCATTCGTCTGGATATGGAGGAGACACCGGTTGATCTCGCAGTGGAAGAGGCCTACACATTTCCTTTTTTTGGAGCGAGAAAAGTTGTTATTTTAAAAAATGCTTATTTCCTGACCGGGCAGAAACGAAAAGAACAGGTAGAGCACACGGTACAGAAGCTGGCTGATTACGCAGCATCACCGTCGGAGGAGACTGTACTCATTGTCCAGGTCCCGGCAGAAAAACCGGATGAGCGGAAAAAAGCAGTGAAGCTCCTGCGGAAGCACGGCGCTGTTCTCGATGCTTCGCCGCTTCAGGAAAGCGAACTTCAGCGATGGATGACAAGCCGCGTGGAAGAAGAAGGAGCCTCCCTGGGTCAGGGAGCAGCACAGCGCCTTCTGGAACTGGCAGGAACCAACCTGCTCGTGCTGTCATCCGAATTGAATAAGCTTGCGATAAGAGCTGGGGACGGACCGATCGAGCGGCGCCATGTAGAAGAACTTACAGCAAGGTCACTTGAGCAGGATATTTTTGCACTTGTTGATGCCGTCGTGAAGCAGGATGTGACAACAGCTGTACGCATCTATCATGATTTGTTGAAACAAAAAGAATCGCCGCTGAAAATCACAGCACTGATGGTACGCCAGTTCCGGATCCTTTATCAGGTCAAGCAGCTTATGCAGCAGGGATACGGAGAAAAAATGATCGCTTCCAGGCTGAAGCTGCATCCTTACCCGGTAAAGCTGGCAGCCAGGCAGGCCCGATCGTTTGAAAGCAGCTACCTCCTGCGCATTCTTGATGAACTCGCTGAGCTGGATTTCCGGATAAAAACAGGTGGGGTAGAGGAACAGTTTGGAGTGGAGTGGTTTCTTTTATCCAGAAACCGCAGAGAAGCAGGGCTCTGAGAGGAAAGGCACGCGTCTGTTTAACGAAGCGATTTTGACAGTAAAAAACCGCTCCGGTCATGACCGGAGCGGAACTTGCGTCTTATGCAGACAGAGAATCCAGAGATTTCTGCAGCTTCGACTTTCTGCGGGCAGCTGCATTTTTGTGCATCAGCCCTTTGTTTACTGCTTTGTCGATCTTGCTGGTCGCTTCCACGAACAGTTCGTTCGCTTTTGCTGTATCCTTTTCTTCTACTTTTGCGTAGAAGCCTTTAATGGAGTTACGCAGGTCGGATTTGAACGCAAAATTCTTTTTACGTGAAATTTCGTTTACGATAACACGCTTTTTTGCAGATTTAATGTTAGCCAATGGTGTCACCTCCTTGTATTCAGCGGTGTCCGCTCGCTGATTTGCAACACTATGGATTTTATCAAATGCGTTTTAGAAAAGCAATAAGATTTTACCTGCTGACTGTCATTGAATCCTTATGCTGCTTGTTGCTATAATGGGGAGCGGTGTACGTTCGGAAGCAGGAATAGGAGTGAATTGGACCGATGAAACCAGAAGATAGAATTAAACGAAGAGACCGAATCCGTAATTTTTCGATCATTGCCCATATTGACCACGGCAAATCGACGCTTGCTGACCGGATTTTAGAAAAAACGAGTGCATTGACCCAGCGGGAGATGCAGGACCAGATGCTCGATGCAATGGATCTGGAGCGTGAACGTGGAATTACGATTAAATTAAATGCAGTCCAGCTGACTTATACAGCAAAAGACGGGGAAGAGTACATTTTCCATTTGATTGACACACCGGGGCATGTCGATTTTGCCTATGAAGTCTCCCGCAGCCTTGCGGCATGTGAAGGGGCGCTTCTGATCGTCGATGCAGCACAGGGAATTGAGGCACAGACACTTGCGAATGTCTACCTTGCCCTTGATAATGATCTGGAAATCATCCCGATTATTAACAAAATTGATCTGCCGGGTGCTGAACCGGACCGTGTACGTCAGGAAGTAGAAGACGTCATCGGCCTTCCGGGAGAGGACTGCATTCCGGCTTCTGCTAAAGACGGCGTCGGAATTGATGAAATTATCGAATCCATTGTGGAAAAAATACCGGCACCACAGGGTGATCCGGAGGCACCGCTGAAAGCGATGATCTTCGATTCACTCTACGATCCATACCGCGGCGTTATCGTCTATGTCCGTATTATGGAGGGGACGGTAAAGCCAAAACAGAAAATCCGCATGATGGCAAACGGCAAGGAATTTGAAGTCGCGGAGCTCGGAGTGTTTACGCCGAAGCCGACACCGAAAGATGAGCTGACTGTCGGCGACGTCGGTTTTATGATTGCAAACATCAAGCAGGTCGGAGACAGCCAGGTAGGGGATACGATTACTCATGCGGCTAAACCGACACCAGAGCCGCTTCCCGGCTACCGTAAACTGAATCCGATGGTTTTCTGCGGATTGTATCCGGTGGACACGAACGACTACAACGGCCTCCGGGAAGCGCTGGAAAAACTGGAACTGAATGATTCGTCTCTGCAGTTTGAGGCAGAAACGTCGCAGGCGCTCGGATTCGGGTTCCGCTGCGGTTTTCTCGGTCTTCTGCATATGGAAATTATTCAGGAGCGGATCGAGCGGGAATTTAATATTGATCTCATCACGACTGCGCCAAGTGTTATTTACGGGGTCACGCTGACAGATGGTACGGAACTGGAGATTGATAATCCGTCTGAAATGCCGGATGCGCAGACGGTGGACCATATCCGTGAACCATACGTCAAAGCAGAGGTTATGGTGCCGAATGAATACGTTGGGCCTGTGATGGAATTGTGCCAGAAAAAGCGCGGGGATTATGTTGACATGAAATACCTGGATGAAAACCGGGTGAACATTGTTTACAACATTCCGCTTTCAGAGATCGTCTATGATTTCTTTGATACGCTGAAGTCCAGTACGAAGGGCTACGCCTCGTTCGATTACGAGCTGATCGGCTACAAAGAAAGCAACCTGGTAAAAATGGATATTCTCTTAAACGGAGAAAAAATCGACGCCCTTTCGATCATTGTCCACCGCGACAGCGCCTATGACCGCGGAAAGCATATAGCAGAAAAACTGAAGAATCTGATCCCGCGTCAGCAGTTCGAAGTGCCTGTACAGGCAAGTATCGGTCAGAAAGTCGTGGCCCGCTCCACGATCAAAGCGATGCGTAAAAACGTACTTGCTAAATGTTACGGCGGGGATGTATCCCGTAAGCGGAAGCTTCTGGAAAAACAGAAAGAAGGAAAGAAGCGGATGAAGAGCGTAGGGAACGTAGAAGTACCCCAGGAAGCGTTCATGTCCGTTCTTAGTATGGATGATAACAAATAAGCTATAGTTTTGGGCAGGTCCGGCTTCAGGCCGGGCCTCCCTTTCTGTTTGTTTGATAACGAAAGGAGCATCATCAGATGAGAAGATCGCTTTATCTGCATGTACCGTTCTGCGGGCAGATCTGCCACTACTGCGATTTCAATAAATTTTTTCTGCACAACCAGCCGGTGGACCGGTATGTTCAGGCAGTGGAGAAAGAGTTGAAAGAAACGGCAGAAGCCCTGCCGCCTCCGGATCCGATCGAAACGATTTATGTCGGCGGGGGAACACCGACAGCAGTGACGCCTGAGCAGCTGAGGAAAATGCTCCGCGCTGTAAGGACGTATTTCCCTGTATCCAACGAAGTGGAATTCACCGTGGAAGTCAACCCGGGAAGTGCGGATGCCTCCATGATGCGCATGTTGAAAGAAGAAGGGGTGAACCGGCTCAGTATCGGAGCCCAGACGTTTGATGAAGGACTTTTACGCGCAATCAACCGGGATCATAAAGCGGGTCAGGTGGAAGAAACGATTCATCTGGCGCGGGAGCACGGACTGACGAATTTGTCTATTGACCTTATGTTTGGTCTACCGACACAGACGATGGGGCAGTGGAAGGATACACTGAAAAGGGCAGTGTCCCTCCCAATCACCCATATCAGTGCCTATGCTTTGAAGGTTGAGCCGAAAACAGTATTTTATCAAATGGAAAAACGGGGTCAGCTCGTACTTCCAACGGTGGAGCTGGAAGCCGATATGTATGAGGAGCTGAAGCAGGCCGCAGCAGATGCCGGCATGACTCAGTACGAAATCAGCAATTTCGCAGCTGAAGGGTTCGAGAGTATGCACAACCTGGCGTACTGGAATAATGATGAATACTATGGAATCGGCGCCGGCGCCCACAGCTATACAGACAGCATCCGCCGCCGGAATTTCGGACCGCTTCCGCAGTATTTAAAAGCAGTGGAAACCGGCAGTCTGCCTTACCTCGAACAGCATACCGTGCCGGTTCAGGAAAAAATGGAAGAAGAAATGTTTATGGGGCTCCGGAAACGGTTAGGAGTATCGAGGAAACAATTTCAGCATCGGTACAACCGCAGCATCGGCGAGGTGTTCCCGGGCGTTGTTGAAGCATTGACCAGCCGGGGCCTCCTCGCTTCAAACGGTGACCGTCTTTTCTTGACGGAAGAAGGAAAACTTCTCGGAAACGACGTATTTGAACAATTTCTTCTTGCAGCAGATCCGGTGCCGGCAGAAGAAGAGAATTAAATTCATTCCGTTGACAACATCGCCGCTCCTTTGGTACTTTATATATTAGATTTAGCACTCGGATAACAAGAGTGCTAACAGGAGGGGATGAACGATGCTGACAGAACGCCAGCTCGCGATCTTAAAAGCGATTGTCGATGACTATATTGTTCATGCTGAACCCGTTGGCTCCCGTACAATTTCTAAAAGGAATGATATGGCTTTCAGTCCGGCAACGATCCGGAATGAGATGTCGGATCTCGAAGAGCTCGGGTTTCTTGAGAAACCTCACAGTTCTGCCGGGAGAATCCCTTCACAGAAAGGATACAGGTATTACGTAGACCACCTGCTTTCTCCTTCGAAATTGTCCAGCCGGGATATGGCAGACATCCATTCACGGCTTGCGCTTCAGTTCCGGGAATCGGAGCAGGTGATTCAGCAGTCAGCCAAAGTGCTCTCCCAGCTTACCTCGTATACTTCGATCGTTCTCGGTCCGGAAGTATTCGAGTCCCGGCTGTCCCAGATTCAGCTTATTCCGATCTCCGGCGATCAGGCAGTTATGATTATCGTGACCGATTCCGGCCACGTTGAAAATCAGACGGTCCACTTTCCGGAATCGGTATCGGCCCAGGATGTGGAGCGTGTTGTCAATATACTGAATGACCGGCTCCGCGGTGTGCCGATCTACCGGCTGCAGCAGAAACTTTCTCAGGAAATTGCGGATGTGCTGAAGAAGTACGTAACGAAGTATGAGACGATGCTTCACACCATTGGTCAGGTTTTCGCTGACCAGCAGCAGGAAAAAGTATATTACGGCGGAAAAACGAATATCTTAAGCCAGCCGGAGTTTCACGACGTTGACCGCGTCCGCAGTATTCTGAATCTGTTTGAGGAAGATGCGCTGATTTCCAGGCTCATCCGTTCAGAAGATGAAGGGTTGACGATCCGGATCGGAGCAGAAAATGATTTTGAACCATTTTCCGATTTATCCATCGTCACTGCGACATATACACTGGAAGGTAAATACGTCGGCACGATCGGTCTGCTTGGACCAACACGGATGGAATATCCGCGCGTGATCAGCTTAATGGATTACTTTGCAAAAGATATGACACAGATGCTCAGCCGCAGACAGTCGGACTGATCAGTTCAAGGAGGTGAATGTTCGTGGCAGATAAGGAAAACAACGTATCCCCGGAAGAACAGGAAGAGGTTGAAACGGTGGAAGCCGAAGAGGTGAAAATCGTCGATTCTGATTCCGGGGAACAAACAGAAGAAGAGGCAAGTCCTGAAAGTTCAGAAGCAGCAGACTCCGAGCTTGAGAAGAAAGTTCAGGAGGCGCAGGACCGGGTTCTGCGGATTCAGGCTGATTATGACAACTTCCGCCGCCGCACCCGTCAGGAAAAAGAGGCGGCAGCTAAATATAAATCACAGCAGCTCGCTGAGAGTCTCCTGCCCGCGCTTGATAACTTTGAGCGGGCACTGAACATGGAGCCGGAATCGGAAGAAGCGAAGAACCTTTATCAGGGCATGAAAATGGTCCATCAGCAGATGCTGGAAGCTCTCCGCTCGGAAGGCGTAGAGCCGATGGAGGTAAAAGGACAGGAATTCGACCCGCACCTGCATGAAGCCGTTATGCAGGTGGAGGAAGAAGGCTTTGACAGCAATGTAGTTGTAGAAGAGCTGCAGAAAGGCTACATGCTTAAAGACAAAGTCATCCGTCCAGCAATGGTTAAAGTAAATGGATAAATTTATAGAAGCAGTGAAGGAGGAGTTCAATCATGAGTAAAGTAATCGGTATCGACCTTGGTACAACGAATTCATGTGTTGCCGTTATGGAAGGCGGCGAAGCAACAGTTATTACAAACGCAGAAGGTGCCCGCACTACGCCGTCCGTCGTTTCATTTAAAGACGGCGAACGCCAGGTGGGTGAAGTGGCAAAGCGTCAGATGATCACGAACCCGAATACAATCACTTCAATTAAACGCCACATGGGTACAGACTATAAAGTAGAAGCAGAAGGCAAAACGTACACACCTCAGGAAATTTCCGCTATCACGCTGCAGAAACTGAAGTCCGATGCGGAAGCATACCTCGGGGAAACGGTCACGAAGGCAGTTATCACTGTGCCTGCCTACTTCAATGATTCCCAGCGTCAGGCAACAAAAGATGCAGGTAAAATCGCAGGCCTTGAAGTAGAGCGGATCGTCAATGAGCCGACAGCAGCAGCGCTTGCCTACGGTCTGGATAAAGAAGAGGATCAGACGATTCTCGTTTATGACCTCGGCGGCGGTACGTTTGACGTGTCGATTCTGGAACTTGGCGATGGCTTCTTTGAAGTAAAATCAACGTCCGGCGACAACAAACTCGGCGGAGATGATTTTGACCAGGTCATCATTGATCACCTTGTAAATGAATTCAAAAAAGAGAACGGCATTGATCTGAGCCAGGATAAAATGGCCCTTCAGCGTCTGAAAGATGCTGCAGAAAAAGCGAAAAAAGATCTCTCCGGTGTGACACAGACGCAGATCAGCCTTCCATTTATTACGGCAGATCAGTCTGGTCCGAAGCACCTGGAGCTGAACTTGACGCGTGCAAAATTTGAAGATCTTTCCTCCCAGCTTGTGGAGAAGACGATGGAGCCGACACGCCGTGCACTGAAGGACGCAGGTCTTTCTGCAGGAGAAGTTGACAAAGTAGTTCTCGTCGGCGGTTCCACACGGATTCCAGCGGTTCAGGAAGCAATCAAGAAAGTTACCGGCAAAGACCCTCACAAAGGTGTAAACCCGGATGAGGTTGTAGCACTCGGTGCAGCAATTCAGGCAGGTGTTTTGACAGGGGATGTCAAAGACGTTGTTCTTCTGGACGTCACACCACTTTCGCTCGGAATCGAAACGATGGGCGGCGTATTTACAAAGCTGATCGAACGCAACACGACGATTCCGACGTCGAAATCGCAGACATTCTCCACCGCTGCAGATAACCAGCCTTCGGTTGATATTCATGTGCTGCAGGGTGAGCGTGAAATGGCAGCAGACAACAAAACACTCGGCCGTTTCCAGCTGGCTGATATTCCACCGGCACCACGCGGTGTACCACAGATCGAAGTAACGTTTGATATCGATGCGAACGGTATTGTAAATGTCGGCGCGAAAGATCTGGGCACGAATAAAGAACAGTCGATTACGATCACGTCGAGCTCCGGCCTGTCCGATGAGGAAGTCGAGCAGATGGTAAAAGATGCAGAGGAAAATGCTGAAGCGGACAAGCAGCGCCGTGAAGAAGTCGACCTCCGTAACGAAGCTGATCAGCTCGTCTTTACTACTGAAAAAACGCTTAAAGACCTCGAGGATAACGTGGATGCAGAAGAGAAAGAAAAAGCAGAGGCTGCAAAAGAAAAACTGAAATCCGCGCTTGAAGGAGAAGACCTTGAAGCGATCCGTACGGCGAAAGACGAGCTGCAGGAAATAGTTACGCAGCTTACGACGAAGCTGTATGAGCAGGCAGCTCAGCAGCAGGCTGACGGTGCTCAGGACAGTGCACAGCCGGAAGATGATGTTGTCGATGCCGATTATGAAGAAGTAAACGACGACGAAAAGAAAGAATAAACAAGACCAGCGCCGGAAGGACAAGACTTCACTCTTTCCAACCAGCGGCTTGCATACGCATGAGGAGCGCCGGTCCGGCCGCCGCGGCAGTGAACCGCGGCTCCGGACTGCACACCCCATGCGTTTTGCTGTGTTTTATGATGATGAATGGAAAAAAAGCGCAGACTGAAAAGACGATGATCTGATGCAGAATCATGCAGCCGGAGCCGTGTATTCTTTTGATCTGCGCTTTTTTTCTGAGAAACAATCGACATGCCGGCCGGAAGGAAATCCGCTTTACGGCACCGGTACCAGGTGATAACATTGTCGTTATGAGTAAACTCGGGAGTGGTAAATGATGAGCAAGCGAGACTATTATGACGTATTAGGCGTCGAAAAAGGCGCAGATGAGCAGGAAATAAAAAAAGCATACCGGAAACTTGCACGAAAATACCATCCGGACGTAAATAAAGAAGCAGATGCAGAAGAGAAATTCAAAGAGGTCAAAGAAGCATACGATACGCTTTCTGACGGCCAGAAGCGTGCCCATTATGATCAGTTCGGCCATGCCGATCCGAACCAGGGATTCGGGGGAGCCGGAGCGGGTGACTTCGGCGGCTTCAGCGATATTTTTGATATGTTCTTCGGCGGCGGCCGGCAGCGTGATCCAAATGCTCCGCGTCAGGGGCAGGATCTGCAGTACACCATGATACTCGAATTTAAAGAAGCCGTATTTGGTAAAGAGACAGAGATTGAAATTCCGCGTGAAGAGAACTGCGAAACGTGCGGAGGCGACGGTGCAAAGCCGGGTACGAGCCCGGAAACCTGTTCGAAATGCGGCGGTGCCGGCCAGTTGAACGTGGAGCAGAATACGCCGTTCGGTCGCGTAGTGAACCGCCGTGTATGTGATCAGTGTGATGGTACAGGCCAGACGGTGAAAGATAAATGCCGCACGTGCGGCGGACGCGGAAAAATCAAAAAACGCAAAAAAATCAGCGTCACCATTCCAGCAGGTGTCGACACCGGACAGCAGCTCCGTGTACCGGGACAGGGTGAGCCCGGAATTAACGGAGGGCCTCCAGGAGACCTGTTCGTTGTGTTTAACGTAAAAGAACATGAATTTTTCCAGCGTGACGGGGACGATATCTTCTGTGAAATGCCGATTACGTTTGTTCAGGCTGCGCTCGGCGATGAGGTGGAAGTGCCGACATTGAACGGAAAAGTGAAACTGAAAGTGCCCGCAGGAACGCAGAGCGGCACCCATTTCCGTCTGCGCGGCAAAGGCGCCCCGAACGTGCGCGGTGCCGGACAGGGTGACCAGCATATTCAAATGCGTATCGTCACACCGAAAAAGCTGACGGACCGTCAGAAAGAGCTTCTCCGCGAATTCAACGAAGAAGGCGGAAGTGATATGCCGGATGAGCAGAGCCAGAACTTCTTTGCGAAAGTAAAGCGCGCATTTAAAAACTTTGGTGAATAAAAAGGAGCTGAACGATTCGTGAAGTGGTCGGAAATCAGTATTCATACGACGCAGGAAGCAGTCGAGCCTGTCAGTCATATTCTGCATGAAGCCGGCGCGGGCGGCGTGGTCATTGAAGACCGCGCCGATTTCCTGCGTGAGAGGGAAAATGTGTATGGAGAAATATATGACCTGTCCGCCGATGATTATCCGGATGCGGGAGTACTTATTAAAGCCTATCTGCCAGTGAACAGCTTTCTCGGTGATGCTGTGGAGGAAATCCGCCAATCTGTGAAGCAGCTGAAGCAGTACGGTATTGATGCCGGCTCCGGCAGTGTCTCGATCTCGGAAGTGGATGAAGAAGAGTGGGCCACCGCGTGGAAAAAGTATTATAAACCGGCGAAAATCGGCAGCAGGATCACGATCTCGCCAAGCTGGGAATTGTATACACCTGTACGGGACGAAGAAATTGTAGTAGAGCTGGATCCCGGCATGGCGTTCGGGACAGGCACGCATCCGACCACTGTGCTCTGCATTCAGGCACTGGAAAAGGAAACGGGCGACGGCATCCGTATGCTTGATGTAGGTACCGGCTCCGGGGTTCTGGCGATTGCAGCGGCAAAACTGGGCGCAGCACAAGTTGATGCAGTGGATCTGGACGATGTTGCTGTGAAAAGTGCAGAGGAGAATGTCGCAATCAACAACGAAGAGTCCCGTATCACGGTTCACCACGGAAACCTTCTTGAGAATGCGGCAGAAGGCTATGACCTGATTGCCGCCAACATTCTGGCTGAAGTCATTACCGGTATGACACACGATGCCTTCCGTGCTCTCCGGCCGGGCGGAAAGCTGATCGTTTCAGGAATTATCGAGACAAAGCGGGAGCTCGTCAAAGATGCACTGCTTGAAGCAGGCTTAGTCATTGAGTCCATTACAGAAATGGAAGACTGGGTGGCCATCACGTCACGCCGGCCGGTGGAGGAGAACTGATGCAGCGTTATTTTATTGACACCGCTGACTTTTCCCGCGGAACGGTTCCGCTGCCTGAAGACGTGCAGCACCATGTGAACCGGGTTATGCGGATGGAGGAGGGAGACTCCTTCATTCTCTGCAGCGGAGGAACCTGTGTCGAGGCAGAACTTCTTTCTGAAAACGAAGCACAAGTGAAAGGACTGCTGGAGAATGATCCGGAGCTGCCGGTATCGGTAACGATTGCTCACGGACTTCCGAAAGCCGATAAACTGGAACTCGTCATTCAAAAAGGCACCGAGCTTGGAGCGGATGCTTTTTTTCCTTTTGAAGCCTCACGGTCGGTCGTCCGTCTTGACGAGAAAAAAGCCGTGAAGAAACAGGAACGCTGGCAGAAAATTGCCCGTGAAGCAGCCGAGCAGTCCCACCGGAGCAGGGTGCCGTATGTGTTTCAGCTGCAGTCAAAAAATGCGCTCATTCAACGACTGCAGGAAGCAGATTATGGTATCATAGCCTATGAGGAAAATGCGAAGTCAGGGGATCACGAGGGGCTCCACCGCTTTTTGGAAACAGTGGAGCCGGGGGCAGACGTTGTCATCGTACTTGGACCGGAAGGCGGACTGACGCCGGAAGAAGCAGAAGCATTCTCTCCCTATGCAGCGCCGGTTTCCCTCGGTCCGAGAATTCTCCGGACAGAAACAGCGCCGCTGTATCTTCTTTCTGTCTTCAGCTATTATTTTGAGTTAATGAGGTGACCCATATGAAGAAAGTAGCGTTTCATACGCTTGGGTGCAAAGTAAACCATTACGAAACGGAAGCGATCTGGCAGCTGTTTAAGCAGGACGGCTATGAAAAATCATCCTTTGATGAAACGGCGGATGTCTACGTGATCAATACGTGCACCGTGACGAACACCGGTGATAAAAAGAGCCGTCAGGTGATCCGCCGGGCCATCCGGAAAAATCCGGATGCGGTTATCTGTGTAACAGGGTGCTACGCGCAGACGTCCCCGGCTGAAATCATGGCGATCCCGGGTGTGGATGTCGTTGTCGGCACGCAGGACAGACATAAAATGATTCCGTACATTGAAGAATTCCGTGAGAGCCGTGAGCCGATCAACGGCGTCGGTAACATTATGAAAACAAGGGTGTATGAAGAGCTGGATGTTCCGGCATTCACTGACCGCACACGTGCTTCCTTAAAAATTCAGGAAGGGTGCAACAATTTCTGCACCTTCTGTATTATTCCGTGGGCGCGCGGGCTGATGCGTTCCCGGGACCCGGAAGAAGTGCTCCGCCAGGCAGAGCAGCTTGTGGAGGCAGGATATAAAGAAATCGTGCTTACCGGTATTCATACAGGCGGGTACGGAGAAGATATGAAAGACTATTCTCTCGCGCGGCTGTTAACAGATCTGGAAACGATTGATGGATTGAAACGTATCCGCATCTCGTCGATAGAAGGCAGTCAGATTACAGATGATGTTATTCAAGTAATCGACCGTTCAGAAAAAATTGTCCGGCACCTTCACGTACCGATGCAGTCCGGCTCGGATACGGTGTTAAAACGGATGCGCCGCAAATATACAATGGCGTTTTATAAAGAGCGTGTAGAACGGCTGAAGCTTGCGCTTCCGGGACTTGCGGTAACATCAGATGTTATCGTCGGTTTTCCTGGAGAGACAGAAGAAGAGTTTGCTGAAACGTATCAGGCAGTGCAGGACATCGGCTTTTCCGAACTCCACGTCTTTCCTTATTCGAAACGTACGGGAACGCCCGCTGCGCGGATGGATGATCAGGTTGAGGATGAAATCAAGCATGCACGTGTGCGCCGGCTTATTGCCCTTTCGGATCAACAGGCGAAAGAATATGCTGCGAAGCACGAAGGCACTCTGCTTGAAATGATTCCTGAGGAGGAAGACAAAGAAGAAGAAGGCCTCCTCGTCGGCTATACCGATAACTACATGAAAGTGAAAGTGAAGCTGGATGCTTCCTATATCGGCAGTATCGTGGAAGTGCATATTGATGAAGCGGGTTATCCTTACAACCGCGGATCCTATGTGCGTACGGTCTCACGGGAGAAAGCAGAAGCACTGTAAATCAGACGTTGACCATTACACAATCATTCGCTATAATTGAAAAAGACATGTTTTCCGCATGTCGATTGGTTGTCCGGAGGGAGGGATACAGAATGGCAGAAACACGAGTTCGCAAAAATGAGAACCTGGATGCTGCTCTTCGTCGTTTCAAGAAAACGATGTCTAAAGAAGGGACTCTAGCGGAGGTGCGTAAGCGTAAGCATTACGAAAAGCCGAGCATCCGCCGTAAGAAAAAGTCCGAAGAAGCCCGTAAGCGCAAGTTCTAAGGAGAGGATTGCCGTGTCGTTACCACTTCTTGATCAGTTAAATCAGGATATGAAGCAGGCGATGAAGCAGAAAGAAAAGCAGCGCCTGCAGGTCATTCGTTCTGTGAAGAACGCCATCCAGAATGAACAGATCAACGCCGGTCACGAGCTCTCTGATGAAGAAGCGCTAACCGTGCTGAACAGGGAAATGAAACAGCGCCGCGAATCCCTCCAGGAATTTGACAAGGCTGGACGCCAGGATCTTGTCGACAAGACACAGGCGGAAATCGACGTGCTGAAAGACTATCTGCCCGAGCAGCTCTCGGAAGAAGAGCTGCAGCAGATAGTAAACGAGACGATTGCAGAAACCGGCGCATCCGGAAAATCGGATATGGGCCGCGTTATGGGAGCAGTCATGCCAAAGGTAAAAGGCCGGGCAGACGGTTCCGACGTACGTCGTCTTGTACAGCAGTCCTTGTAACAACATGAAGCCGCCCCCTATTTGGGGGCGGTTTTTTTGCTATTAAGAATGTATAAAATCTAAAAGCTTTTTTACTTAGGTATGCCAAGGGCTGCAGCATTTCAAACCGTTGTTACATCCATAGTTACTTTCTGTTGAAGGAGCTTCTCCGCTACTCGGCAGAAGCTTGCCGTGGGCTTGTCTTCCAGCCGGGCGCTATCTGCACGGCTGTATAGCATGAGCGGAGCCGGCCTATGGTTTGAGCCGCAGGGCAGCGAACTTCTGCCATGCGGCGCGGCCGCGCGGAGCCATGCTTCTTCAATTGAAGCATTGTCCAGCTGCAGCACCCGCTCGCTCGAGGTTCCTTCACCCCTGCCGAAGAAAGCAAAGAGCAGCTTTCGTCGGCAGGGCCTCCAGGACTGGTCGCTCGTAAGCAGGGCGCTTCCGCTTTTCAGATTCCCCCCGGAACGCGCACGGCTGCAGGTGCAGGCAGAAAGCGGGAACCTATTCAATAAACTTCCCTTTTTTTATTAATACATATTAAATGCACAATGCCCTGAGAGAAGTGAAGATCGAATTCCCTGCATATATTCAGCTGTAAACGGGAATCACTTTGATAACCCCGTAAAGAGGAGGTTCTACTGTATGGAACGAGAAACGTATTATGTTATCTGGGAATCGGGCACCTCACTGCAGCTTTCTCCGATTCTTCCTGACTCCCAGCTGATTCACTATTCCGTTGATGTGAACGAACGGGAACGCCTGCAGCTGGAAGCACTGATGAACGATGTGGATGAAGGAGACGTTATGCCTGAGCACGTCTTTCAATCCCCGTTTGACGAAACGAAAGATGAACGTGATAAAATGCGCCTTGGCGAAAAAGAAGATGATCTGTTTCACTTAATTTACCGCTATGGAACAGAGCGGACAAAACGCCGGCTTCAGGAACTGTACGATGAAAACGACAGCCGTCAATCCGGTTCATCGGGACAGGTGCCGGGCAACAGTGACTATTTGTAGAATGGTTTACAAACAAAAGATACGGTGATGCCACAGAGGGAATTGTCCTTCTGTGGTTTTTTTCATTTCCATCTGCGGAAAAATCAAGAATCGTGAAACTTTCCGTACCCCTCTCTCGTACCGTATAATACAGGTAAACAGGAAAGGGGGACGTCGTTGATGAAGCAGGTTCGTGTCCTCATTTACTTTATTTTGATGGCTGCCGGGATTTTTATGCTTCTTCCGGCAGGCGCTGCAGATACACACAACTCTGTTGTTTATACAGTGCCCGTGGAAGAAACGGTGGAGCGGGGACTGTCGGCATTTTTGGAACGTGCGGTGGAAGAAGCGGAAGAAGCCGGTGCGGATCATATTATTTTCGAAATGAATACGCCCGGGGGGCGGGTGGATGCTGCCGGTGACATCGCCAGAACCATCCGAGAATCAGAAATTGATACGACTGCTTTTGTCGTCCAGGAAGCATTGTCAGCAGGTGCCTATATTTCACTGAATGCGGATCAGATCATTATGGAACCAGGAACAGAGATGGGCTCTGCCCAGGTCATTGACGGTTCAGGCAATGCGGCAGAAACGAAAGCACAGTCTGCCTGGCTTGCCAACATGAGAAATGCCGCTTCGCAGAATGACCGGGATCCGGTCTATGCAGAAGCGATGGCAGATCCTTCCGTTGTCATTGAGGAATTGAATGTCGGAGAAGGAGAACTTTTGACGCTGACCGCAGCAGAAGCAGAGGAGGTCGGCTATGCAGAAGCCGTTCTTGATTCGCGGGAGGAGGTTCTTTCTTTTCTGGGACTGGAAGATGCTGAGGTCGTTGAATTTGAATTAAGTCCTGCGGAACAGATCGCAAGGATCGTCACCCATCCTGTGATTATTCCCATTCTGCTTTCGATTGGAGGGCTGGGGCTCGTACTGGAGCTCTATTCACCTGGGTTCGGCATTCCGGGGATTCTTGGAGCCGGTTCGCTGTTTCTCTTTTTCTTCGGCCATACCGTAGCTGGTTTTGCAGGCTGGGAAGCGCTCATTTTATTCATTGTGGGGGCCGGACTTCTCGCGCTCGAAGTGTTTTCGCCGAGTTTTGGTATCTTCGGAATTCTCGGCATTGGCGCTGTGCTGACAAGTCTGATCCTGAGCTCGTTTTCCACGGTCAATATTCTCATCTCTTTCGTTGTTGCGCTGCTCGTGACAATTGCCGGAATGGTGCTGTTGATGAAGTACGCCGACAGAGCCGGACCGATGAAGCGGGTTGTGCTTCAGGATGCGACAACGAGCGAGCAGGGATATCTGTCCAATGAAACCCGTACCGATCTGGATGGGGCGGAGGGCACTGCAGTTACTGTACTGAGGCCGGCAGGAACCGGTCAGTTCGGCGAAGAACGCCTTGACGTGGTATCCGAGGGAGGATATATTGAACAAGGCAGGAAAATTAAGGTGATCTCATCCCGGGGATCGCGGGTTGTTGTACGGGAAATCGATTAAATTAAAGGAGGAAGAACGACATTATGACAGATCAAATCGGTATTTACATTCTTATCGGCGTCATTCTGATTGCGGTTGTGGTTCTATTCACTTTCGTTCCAGTGGCGCTTTGGATTTCCGCCTGGGCTGCAGGCGTTAAAGTCGGTATTTTCCAGCTTGTCGGTATGCGTCTGCGGAGAGTTATCCCGCACCGTGTCGTCAATCCGCTGATTAAAGCGGTAAAAGCAGGACTGGATATCAACACGAACAAACTGGAAGGGCATTACCTGGCAGGAGGTAACGTGGACCGTGTGGTCAACGCGCTGATCGCCGCGCAGCGCGCCAATATTGACCTCACATTTGAACGCTGTGCCGCTATTGACCTTGCAGGACGTGACGTACTTGAAGCCGTTCAGATGAGCGTTAACCCGAAAGTTATTGAAACGCCGTTCATCGCCGGTGTAGCGATGGATGGTATTGAAGTAAAAGCAAAAGCACGTATTACGGTGCGCGCGAACATTGACCGCCTCGTCGGTGGTGCCGGGGAAGACACTGTTATTGCCCGGGTCGGCGAAGGTATTGTATCGACCATCGGTTCCGCTAAAAACCATAAAGAAGTGCTTGAGAATCCGGATATGATTTCCCAGACTGTACTTAAAAAGGGTCTGGATGCCGGTACGGCATTTGAAATTCTCTCCATTGATATTGCGGATATTGACATCGGTAAGAACATCGGTGCCGGTCTCCAGACGGATCAGGCAGAGGCAGATAAGAAAATTGCCCAGGCGAAAGCCGAAGAGCGCCGTGCTATGGCCGTTGCTCAGGAGCAGGAAATGAAAGCCCGTGTCGAAGAGATGCGCGCGAAAGTGGTCGAGGCAGAAGCCGAAGTACCATTGGCTATGTCTGAAGCTCTCCGTTCCGGAAACCTCGGAGTGATGGATTACCTGAATTTCAACAACGTAAAGGCAGATACGGATATGCGTGATTCCATCGGCCGTGCCACCCGTGGGGACGAGGATGACGAAGAACAAGGTACAATCACACCGCGGCCGCCGCAGCGCTGATGATTGAGCCTGGAAAGGGGCGTTTGTGATGACTGGATTTATTTCACTGCTCCTGGACTCACCGTTTTTCCTGTTTCTCATTCTCGCAGCCGTTTTCAGCTTTATACAGTCACGGCTTCGTTCGGAGGAGCCGGACCCCGGCGGGAGCCGGCAGCCGCAGGAATCTTCCTCGTCTCCGGATCAGGGGGAGAAAGACTTCGACTGGCGTGATCTCCTTTTTGAGACGGAGGAAGAGAAAGACAGAGAACAACGGAATACTTCTGCTCCAGAGATTGAACCTTCCAGGGCGCAGCAGGAGCTGGAAGAACGGTATGAAGCAGTTCAGCGCCGGAAGAAAGAAGCGGAAAAACAGACCGCCAAGAGGGATACGTCTCCGATCACCCGCGGGGATATTACCCGCTCCGACGGTGTGGATCTGGATTTCCGATCCATGAAAAAAGATGATATTGTGAAAGGCTTTGTCTGGTCGGAAGTGTTAAGCAAACCGAAGTCCAGGCGTTAACCGCCTAAGCGCCTTTTTCCGGTGATCCGGGAAAAGGCGCTTTTCTTAACTAATACCAATGTATATAATTCGAAGCTTCTTCCAAGCAGGTGTGCCAAGGGATACGGCAATTCAAACCGCTGTTACATACACCGTTTGTCTCTATTGATGGAGCTTCTACGCTCCTCGGCAGAAGCCTGCGTGGGCTTGTCTTTCAGCCGGGCGGTATTTGCGCGGCTGGAGCCCCCGCTCTGGTTTCTTCACCCCTGCCGAAGAAAGCGAAAATCTGCTTTCGCCGGCAGGGCTTCCAGGACGGCTCGCTCGTGACCAGGGCGCTTCCGTTTTTCAGATTCCCTTCAGAACGGGTACGGCTGCAGATGCAGGCAGGAAGCGGGAATCTATACAGCAAATCTCACTTTTCTTTTAGGGTCGGTCGATTTATCTTATAAAGTCATCGGCTAAGGCATTTCTGCTGCAGGGCTGCCATGGCGCTTTTTCTCTTATTTAGAGCCTTTGCACCGCCGCGCGTGGAATGGTAAAGTAAGGGTATGCAGGATACAGCTTCCGCATGACAGAAATACGCAAAAAATATTAGTTTATAGTAGGGAGATTTGCATACATGAACCGGACGATTGCGATCCCGGCAGAGGGCGCTAATGAAGTACAGGCGCTTTTCGGCCCGAATGATAAACACCTGGAACGGCTGGAGGACTCTTTCGACGTTCATTTTGTAACGCGGGGCCAGGAAATCCAGGTGGATACGGATGAGGAAACCGCAGATAAAATTGAGCGTCTGATGATGACACTTCTCCAGCTGATCCGGCGGGGAATTCATATCCACGAGCGGGATGTCCTCTACGCTGCTCAGCTTGCAGAGAAAAATCTGCTTGGAGAAATGATTGACCTTTATGACGATAAAATTACCGTTACTTCAAAAGGGAAACCTATTTTAGCGAAAACACTCGGACAGCGGCATTACGTGTCGGCGATCCGGAAAAACGACATCGTTTTCGGCATCGGTCCGGCAGGTACCGGAAAAACGTATCTGGCCGTTGTACTTGCCGTGCACGCCCTGAAGGAAGGGCATGTAAAGAAGATTATACTGACTCGCCCGGCAGTGGAGGCAGGGGAAAGCCTCGGTTTCCTCCCCGGCGATTTAAAGGAGAAGGTGGATCCATACCTGCGGCCGCTCTACGATGCACTTCATGACCTCTTCGGTACAGAGCATACAGCAAGGCTGATGGAGCGGGGAACGATTGAAATCGCTCCGCTTGCCTACATGCGCGGACGGACGCTTGACGATGCTTTTGTCATCCTTGACGAAGCACAGAATACGACGCCCGCCCAGATGAAAATGTTCTTAACACGTCTTGGGTTTGGCTCCCGCATGGTCGTTACAGGGGATGTCACCCAGATTGACCTGCCAAAAGGACAGCAGTCCGGTTTGAAAGCGGCAGAACGTATTCTCAGTCCGGTCCACGGCATTTCCTTTGTATATCTTCAGGGTGCCGATGTAGTACGTCACTCTCTCGTTCAAAAAATTATTGATGCCTACGATACAGAACCCGGAACGGACAACAGTGAAAAGAGATAAGGAGGCAGCGCCATGGCGGCAAGACCGATCGAAGACCAACCCTGGTGGGAAAAAGTAAAGCAGCACCGGTTTATTCGTCTCGGCCTTTACTCAGCCCTGGCGCTTCTGCTTTTTCTTGCTCTCGTACCCTCTCTTCTGCAGGAAGAACTGGACGTAGAGGCAGGCGGCATTGCACCTCAGGATGTCCGCTCACCGGTTACGGTGGAGAATACGGAAGAAACGGAACGGCTGCGGCAGGAAGCAATAGACAGTGTCGACCCGGTTTACTCGATTAACCCGCGGTACACCGAGAATCAAATTCAGCGCATGCGGGAAGTGTTCCAGCTCGTCCGGCTTATCAACCTGGAAGTCCGAGAGCAGAACGGTGAACTTACGACTTACACGGAGGAGCCGGAAGCTGCCGGCGGGGAGCCATGGACAGAGGAAGAGCAGCTGGAGGAGATCCGCAGCCGGCTCTCCCCGGAAATGGCGGAATCCCTGACAGATGAAACGCTGTTCACCCTGCTTTCCTCTTCCCAGGAAGAACTCGAAACAGCAGAGGAAACGACTGCAAGTGCCGTCGCGGATGTGATGAGTGACGAAGTGAGTCTGGATGAAGTGGAAGAAGCGCGTACACAGGTGGAGAACAGAGTCCGCCAGGCTTCCGTCAGATCTTCATTGGAAGAGGCAATGGTGGATCTATCACGGAATGGTATTACAGCCAACTATATGATCGATGATGAAGCGACCGCTGATGCTCGGCGTGCAGCCGCAGAGATGGTGGAGCCCTCCGTTGTCAGGGAAGGTCAGCTTATCGCCGAAGAGGGACAGGTCATTACATCGGAAATGTATGAACAGATGAGGCTTGCCGGCCTTACTGATGATACGACAACACTGACGCCGCTTGTCGGTCTGGGTATTATAACGTCGCTGATGGTATTCGTACTGGCCCGTTATTTCTACTTAGCTAAAACGACCGTAAGAGAAAACAATACACATCTGCTTCTGCTCGTATTAATCTTTACATTGACGATCTTTTTAATGTTTTTAACCAGTCTCATCCAGCCGCTCGGAATCCCCGGGGCGACGTACCTGGTACCGGCTGCAGTAGGAACGCTGCTCAGCGGCATGCTTCTGCAGGCACGGATCGGTGTCTTTTTAAGCTTTTTATTCGCTATTTCTGCAGGACTGATGTTCAATCAGGAATCCACTTCGGTCATGGATTACACCCATGCGGTATACGTATTCTTCTCGGGACTTGCCGGAGTTCTCTTTCTCAATCCGACAAACCGTCTTGCACATATGCTTCAGACAGGGACATGGATTGCCGGAATCAGCGCAGTGGTCATTACGGCTATGAATGTGCTTAAGGGAATGCCGCTGACAGCGGTGGAACTGCCGATGTATGCAGGCTTTGCCTTTGCCGGGGGATATATTTCTATTATCCTGGCTGTCGGCCTGCTGCCATTTTTTGAGGCCGGGTTCGGCATATTATCACGAAGCCGGCTCATTGAACTCTCCAACCCGAATCACCCGCTTCTGCGGAAAATTCTGCTGGAGGCGCCGGGTACGTATCATCACAGCGTAGTCGTGGCTAATCTGGCTGAGGCGGCCTGTGAAGCAATTGGGGCTGATGGTCTTCTGGCAAGGGTGGGGGCGTATTATCATGACGCCGGCAAGACGCTCCGCCCGCAGTACTTTATCGAAAATCAGGTTCGAATGGAAAACCCCCATGACCGGCTGGCACCGCGGACGAGCGCAGAGATTATTATCGCGCATCCTTACGATGGTGCAGAAATGCTCCGAAAAGCTAGGCTGCCTAAAGAGATTATCGATATCGCCGAGCAGCACCACGGAACAACGCTGCTGAAATATTTTTATTTTAAAGCCAAGGAACATTCCGGGTCTGTAGAAGAGATGGAATACCGCTACCCCGGACCGAGAGCCCGCTTTAAAGAAAGTGCTGTCGTCGGTATTGCAGACAGTGTGGAGGCTGCCGTCCGTTCGATGGAGTCGCCGACACAGGAAAAAATTGAATCGCTCGTCCGGAAAATAATGAACGATCGCCTGGAAGATGGCCAGTTTGATGAATGTGATATCACGCTGAAAGAGCTCAGTCAGGTTTACGGCTCAATCTGCGAAACATTGAAAGGC
The DNA here is from genome assembly GCF_002993335.1 of Alkalicoccus urumqiensis. Taxonomy (GTDB): domain Bacteria; phylum Bacillota; class Bacilli; order Bacillales; family Salisediminibacteriaceae; genus Alkalicoccus; species Alkalicoccus urumqiensis. Next base: position 133,112 of record NZ_PVNS01000010.1, read on the forward strand.
ACGTTCCATTCCCGGATCGATTATCCGGAAGAAAAGCCGCTGAAGCCGGCAGAGGGGGAATAACGATGAATCCGTATGAGATTGTCATTCAGGATGAGACGAATACGGTGAAAGAGGAGCTGATTCAGCTCGTGGAAAGCGTCCTGGAAACAGGGCTGAAAGAGGAAGAAGCCCCGGAAGGCGCAGAAGTATCCGTTACATTTGTAACAGATAAGGAGATTCATTCATTGAATCTCGAATGGCGTGGGAAAGATAAATCGACTGATGTATTATCTTTCGCCCTTAAAGAAGAGGAGGATATCCCGGTGGCAGGGGTGCCTGAACTTCTGGGGGATATTGTTATTTCAACAGAAACCGCCGCTCAGCAGGCAGAAACCTATGGCCATTCGATCGAGCGGGAGACGGCTTTTTTAGCTGTACACGGTCTCCTTCATCTGCTCGGGTATACTCATAATACTGAAGATGAGGAAAAAGAAATGTTCCTTCGTCAGGAACAGATTCTGGAGAAACACGGTGTCTCCAAATAAATCCTCCAGCCGCTTTGTCTCTTTCCCGCGGCTGAAAAAAAGTTTTGTCTATGCAGCGGCAGGTGTCGTGTTCACCTGGAAGAATGAACAGAATTTCCGCATTCATACGGTCGCTGCCGCCGCTGCCTTCCTTCTGGCCCAGGTCCTCCGCGTTCCACTTATTGAACAGGCAGTTCTTGCGGTTGCTGTCGGAGCAGTGCTTTGTCTGGAACTCGTTAATACAGCGCTGGAACATATTACTGACGTGCTGATACAAACGTACGACGAACGGGCAAAAATTATTAAAGATACTGCTGCCGGCGGTGTGCTCGTCTTTGCATTGACAGCCGCTGTAGTCGGCGGTATGATATTTATCCCACGGATCGTACATATTCTATTTTAGGTGGTGCTCGTTATGGAAAAAGAATCATTACTGAAACTGGCAGTAGAGTCACGGGAACAAGCCTACGTTCCTTATTCCAAGTTTCCGGTGGGAGCTGCGCTCCTCGCGGAAGATGGAACCGTTTTTACTGGGTGCAATATTGAGAATGCCGCATACTCCATGTGCAACTGCGGAGAGAGAACAGCGATATTTAAAGCGGTATCCGAAGGCTTTCGCTCATTTTCCGCCATTGCAGTAGCAGCCGATACAGAAGGGCCGGTCTCTCCATGCGGTGCCTGCCGCCAGGTTATGTCCGAACTTCTGCAGCCTGAGACAAAAGTGTATCTTACCAATTTAAAAGGGGCTGTGGAGGAGACGAATGTTCAGGAGCTGCTTCCTGGTGCATTCCGAAAAGAGGATCTTCATGGCTGATAATCCGTTTAAATCAGGCTTTGCTGCACTTGTCGGACGTCCGAATACCGGTAAATCCACGCTGTTGAACCAGCTTCTTGGACAAAAAATAGCGATCATGAGCGATAAGCCGCAGACGACGAGAAATCGTGTTCAGGGCGTTTACACAGAAGAGCGGGGCCAGGTTGTATTTATCGATACCCCGGGCATTCATAAGCCGAAGCACCGGCTCGGCGATTTTATGACCCGCACAGCTGTCACCACACTCCGGGAAGTGGATCTCATTCTATTTTTAGTCGACGCAGAAGAGGGAATGGGAAGCGGTGATAAATTTATCATGGAGCGGCTGTCCCAGACAGAGACGCCGGTGTTTCTCATTGTGAACAAGATTGACCGGGTCCATCCGGATAAACTCCTTCCGATTATTGCCGCCTATCAGGAGATTATGCCGTTTGATGAAGTCATACCGGTATCTGCACTGAACGGAAACAATGTTCCCGTTCTTCTGGATCAAGTGTTTGCAAAAATGGAGGAAGGGCCGCAGTTTTACCCGGAAGATCAGATTACGGACCATCCGGAGCGGTTTTTAATGGCCGAAATGATCCGTGAAAAAGTGCTTCATTTAACGCACGAAGAAGTCCCTCACTCTATAGCGGTTGATATTGAACAAATTAAAAAACGGGAGAATTCTGATACCGTTTATGTCAGTGCGGTCATTGCAGTGGAAAGAAAGTCGCAGAAAGGCATTATTATCGGAAAGCAGGGCAAGATGCTCAAAGAGATCGGACAAAAAGCCCGGGAGGATATTGAGCGGATGCTCGGAACAAAAATCTTTCTGGAGATTTTCGTGAAGGTGGAGGAAGACTGGCGGAACAAACCAAAACAGCTCCGATCCTACGGCTACGACGACGAAGAATATTAAGGTGTTCCGGGAAAGAGGGAATCTGAATGCTGCATCGACTGGATGGAATTGTCCTGCGGACGACTGATTACGGAGAGTCCAATAAGGTGGTCACTATTCTTACCCCGGAAGAAGGAAAAACAGCACTGATGGCCCGGGGGGCAAAAAAACCGAAAAGTCCTTTCGCTTCTGCTTGTCAGCCTTTGATTCACGCCGTTTTCGTTTACTACCAGGGCCGGGGGATGGGAAGCCTGAATCAGGCTGACATTGTTACGAGTTTCCGAAAGCTCAGAACAGACCTTCTTTTGACTGCGTACGCCACCTATACGCTGGAGCTTATCGACCGCCTGACAGAGGACCGGACCCCGTCCAGACCTCTTTATGATCTGGCCTACTTCGTCCTTCTTGCGATGGAGGAAGGCGCGGATCCGGAAGTGCTGGTGCGGCTTGCCGAAACAAAAATGCTGGCATTTACCGGCTCTGCACCGCTTCTGCATGCGTGCCGTGAATGCGGCAGTGCAGAAGGACCGTTTCGTTTTTCCATGCAGCATGGAGGAGTGTTATGCCCTGATCATCAATACGACGCGGAACGGCTCATGCCCGTTGGTCCCAAAACCATTAAGCTTCTCCGCCTGTTTCAACAGATGCCGCCGGACCGGATCGGGGAGATACGCGTCAAACCGGAAACGAAAAAAGAAATGAAGCTTCTTCTGGAGACATACTACGATACGTATGTCGGCGTCCGGTTAAAAGCACGGCGGTTTCTGGAGCAGATGGAAGCGATGGAAAATCCTGAAGATTGACAGAAGGCGGTCCTTTTCGTACAATGATAGTCTATACAAGAGTGCTGCAGAGAAAAAGAGGAGTACATATCAGAAGGCCGACAGCGAATCCGGGACAGTGGAAGCCGGAACGGAATCATGGTATGGAAGGCGCTTTGGAGCAGCAGAACGTGAAAGTGGCCTGTACAATTACAGGCAAGCAGGGTGGAACCGCGGGTGCTCCCGTCCCTGTATCCAGCGAGGGTACAGAGACGGGAGTTTCTTTGTGCCTGTAAGTCTACTTTATGATCTGGAGGGAATTATATGAATGTACAGGATATGATTTTGACGCTGCAGCGGTTCTGGGGGGAACAGAACTGTATCCTTCTGCAGCCGTATGATGTAGAAAAAGGTGCAGGAACGATGAATCCAATGACGTTTTTACGAAGCATCGGTCCTGAGCCATGGAATACTGCGTATGTAGAACCATCCAGACGCCCGGCTGACGGCCGGTACGGCGAAAATCCGAACCGCCTGTACCAGCATCATCAATTTCAAGTGATCATGAAGCCTTCACCGGACAATATTCAGGAGCTTTACCTGGAAAGTCTGAAGCAGCTCGGCATTAATCCCGACGAGCACGACATCCGTTTTGTCGAAGACAACTGGGAGGCCCCGACGCTTGCAGCCTGGGGTCTTGGCTGGGAAGTATGGCTCGATGGCATGGAAATTACGCAGTTCACGTATTTCCAGCAGGTCGGCGGACTGGACGCAAAGCCGGTATCCGTAGAAATTACGTACGGGCTGGAGCGCCTGGCTTCTTATATTCAGGATAAGGAGGACGTGTATGACCTGGAATGGGTGGAAGGATTCTCATACGGCGATGTTTTTCGTCAGAACGAATATGAACAGTCCAAATATGCATTTCAAACGGCAGACCGCCGTATGCTGTTCGACCTCTTCGCCACCTATGAGAAAGAAGCCGCACGGGCTCTGGAAGAGCAGCTGGTTCTGCCTTCGTATGACTACGTTCTGAAGTGTTCCCACGTATTCAATTTACTCGATGCCCAGGGTGCTATATCAGTAACGGAGCGTGCGGGTTATATCAGCCGTGTACGGACGCTGGCACGCAGCTGTGCGAAAACGTATTACGAATCACGGGAAGCGCTTGGTTTCCCGCTTCTGAAGGAGGATTCCGGCGATGAATAAACAGACACTTCTTATTGAAATCGGCCTGGAGGAAATGCCGGCGCGCTTTGTACCAAATGCAGAAAATGAATGGACGAGCCGGGCAGCGGCATGGCTGAAGGAAAATCGTATTTCTTTTGACACGGTCCGCGGTTTTTCCACCCCGCGGCGCCTTGCGGTTCAGGTAAGCGGTGTTGACACCGTCCAGCCGGACATAAAAGAAGAAGCGAAGGGGCCGGCAGAAAAAATCGGCAGAAAAGACGGCCAGTGGACGAAAGCAGCGGAAGGTTTTGCACGCGGCCAGGGTGTTACAACAGATGATCTGTATGTGAAAGAAATCAAAGGAGAATCGTATCTTTTTGCCGAAAAACATATTAAGGGAGCTGAAACGGCAGCGCTGCTTCCGGAGCTGAAAGATGTCCTTCTCTCCATTCCATTTCCTAAAAACATGCGCTGGGCAGACCGGGATATCCGCTATGTCCGTCCGATAAAATGGATCACGGCTCTTTTCGGCGAAGACATCATTCCGATGGAAGCTGCAGGAGTGACAAGCGGAAGAACGAGCCGGGGTCACCGCTTCCTTGGAGGAACAGCATCGCTTTCTTCTGCGGAGGATTACGAAACTGCATTGAAGCAGGAGTTTGTCATTGCAGACAGCAGCGAACGAAAACGAGCGATCGTCAAACAGATAGAGCAGATTGCAGAGGACGAAGGCTGGCAGGTGCCGATGCAGGAAGGTCTTCTCGATGAAGTAAATAACCTCGTCGAATATCCGACAGCGCTCTTTGGCACATTTGATGAAAGTTTCCTGCAGGTGCCCGAGGAAGTATTGATTACGTCTATGCGTGAACATCAGCGATATTTCCCTGTAATGGATAAAAACAACGTGATTCTCCCTCACTTCGTCACGGTCCGAAATGGCGATCACCGCCATCTGGACAATGTACGCCGTGGAAATGAAAAAGTGCTTCGTGCACGTCTTGCTGATGCGGAGTTTTTCTATCAGGAGGATAAAAAGCAGCCACTCGAAGCCCGTCTGCCAAAGCTTTCTTCCATCGTTTACCATGAAGAACTCGGTACGCTTGCAGAGAAAACGGCGCGGATCCGCACAGCTGCTGCGGAACTGGCACAGGCTGCAGGTACAGACGAACGTACCCGTGCAAAAGCAGACCGGGCAGCCGCTCTGTCCAAAGCAGATCTGGTAACGCACATGGTGGATGAGTTCCCGGAACTGGAAGGTCTGATGGGAGAATATTATGCACTGCATGATGGTGAGGATGCGGAGACAGCTGCCGCGATTCGTGAACATTACCTTCCAAAACAGTCCGGCGATGAACCGCCGCACGGTGAAGCAGGACGTCTTGTAAGTGCTGCGGATAAACTGGACACGCTGGTGACCAGCTTCGGTATCGGTGCAGTGCCTACGGGTTCACAGGATCCTTACGGCCTTCGCAGGCAGGCCCAGGCGGTACTTTACGTGTATTTGAAAGCAGGATGGAGTTTTTCCCTTCATGAAGTATTGGAGAAGCAGGCATCCCGTCTCGAGAAGGATGGCCTTTTGAAGCGTCCGGCTGCTGAAGTGCTCCGGGATCTGCACAATTTCTTTGATCTCCGCTGGAAAAACCTCCTTAAGGAGCGCGGCGTCCGCTACGATGTTGCAGATGCCGTTATGGCCGCCGGAACAGCGTATCCTGCAGAAGTTGCTGCACGGGCCGATTTCTTCATGCAGAAATTAGCTGATCCTTCTTTCAAGGAGGACGTAGAAGCTTTCTCACGTGTGACAAACATTGCCTCAAAAGCAGAGAACGAAGCAGCAGTCGATCCATCCTTGTTTGAAAACGAAGCGGAAAAGAACCTGTATGAAGCCATGCTTCAGGCAGAAACGGCAGCGGGTGCAGATACAGCAGAAATGTATGCGCAGCAGACTGCGCTCGTTCCGCTTATCAACCGGTACTTTGATGAAACAATGGTAATGGCGGATGATCCGTCCGTCCGCTCCAACCGGCTCGCCCAGATGAAGCAGACGAGTGCATTCTTAACCAGACTCGCTGATTATCAGGCGGTCGTCTTTCATTCGTAAGCAGGATATAAAGGCGGTGATGGAATGGAATTGTCCCAGCGTCAGCAGCGTATTGTTGAAATCGTGAAAGAACGGGGCCCGATCACCGGCGAAAAGATCGCGGAAATGCTGAGCCTTACGAGAGCGACACTCCGTCCTGATCTGACAGTATTGACGATGTCGGGCTATCTTGATGCGAGACCACGTGTCGGCTACTACTACACGGGGAAAACCGGAAGTGAATTATTTCAGGAAAGACTTGTGAAGCTGAAAGTAAGAGAGTTTCAGTCGATTCCTGTGGTCACCGGAGAGGGAGCATCTGTCTATGATGCGATATGCACGATGTTCCTGGAAGATGTTGGAACGCTTTTTGTTGTAAAAGATAATCAGGAGCTCGTCGGTATCGTATCAAGGAAAGATCTTCTTCGGGCGAGCATGGGAAAGCAGGATCTGGAAAGCATACCGGTCAGCATTATCATGACCCGGATGCCCAATGTAACGGTCTGCTCCCCGGAAGATTCCGTACTGTCTGTAGCTAATCAGCTGATAAGCAAACAGATCGACGGCCTCCCGGTCGTGAAAATGGACGAAAATGGACGTCATCAGGTGATCGGCAGAATGACAAAAACGAACATTACCAAAGCGTTTACCTATATGGGGCAGGAACCGAATGAATAGGAGGTCCGGTATATGGCACAGCGACCAGTAACGGTATACGTTTTATCTGACTCTGTCGGTGAAACGGCAGAACTCGTAGTGAAAGCGGCCATCAGCCAGTTCACAGAAGGAAAAACAAAAATCCGGCGGATTCCGTATGTGGAAGATGCCGGTACAGTGGACGAAGTTGTCGCTGAGGCGAAAGCCGGCGGCGGAATGATTGCATTTACCGTTGTACTTCCCGAAATCCGTCAGCACATCTCTGAACGGTGTGTGGAGGAAGGGGTCCCGGTTTACGATATTTTGAGCCCGCTTCTGACGATGATGGAAAATCAGCTGGAAGAGAAGCCTAAAAATGAATCCGGTCTGATTCATACTTTGGACGAGGATTATTTCCGTAAGGTGGAGGCAATTGAGTTTGCTGTAAAGTATGACGACGGCCGTGATCCAAGAGGAATTCTGCGTGCAGATGTTGTTCTTGTCGGCGTGTCCCGGACATCGAAAACACCTCTTTCCCAATACCTCGCCCATAAACGTCTGAAAGTGGCGAACGTCCCTCTCGTACCGGAAGTCGAGCCGCCGGAAGAACTTTTCTCAATTTCTCCGGAACGCGTGATCGGATTGAAAATCAGTCCGCAGAAGCTCAATGGCATCCGGACAGAGCGGCTGAAGGCGCTCGGTTTAAAAGCGGAGGCAAACTACGCTGCTTTTTCACGAATTGAAGAGGAACTGTCCTATTCCACAGACATTATGAAGCGTCTCGGCTGCCACGTTATTGATGTATCGGATAAAGCAGTGGAGGAAACGGCCAACATTATTTATCAGATCGTGCAGCCGAGGCGCTGAATACGAGGATCTGCCTATAGCATTTTCGTGCAGAATGAATTATAATGTGCTATTGTGAAAATCGATAATTGTCGAATGAGCAGGAGGAGTATGAAAAAAATCTTACTGGATGCAGATGCATCCCCTGTGACGAAGCTGGTTCTATCCCATTGTGAAGCGATGTCCATTCCTCTCACAGTTGTTCACTCAAGGGATCATGTTCCCCGGGATGGATGGCCGGACTGGGTGGATGTCCATATTGTCGAAGCAGGGCCGGATGCAGCCGACTTTCAGCTGCTCGCTGAATGCAGGCGTGGCGATCTTGTTATTACGGGAGATATCGGTCTTGCAGCGCTCTGTATCGGCCGTGGTGCCGAGGTGCTGCAGTTTAAAGGAGACCGGATACGCCCCGAGGAACTGGACATGCTGCTGGCACTCCGCTATGAAACACAAAAGGCCCGCCGGCGCGGAAAGTATGGCCGCGGACCGTCAGCGCGGAGCCGTGACGATGATGACCGTTTTGCCCGCATGCTTCAAACGCTTACGGAAGCATGGTCCAAAGGGGATGGTGATGTGTAAATGAGTGGACAGATTCCTGAAGAAACGGTGGATCAGATCCGCCGGAGTGTCGATATCGTCGACGTCATTTCTGAATACGTCAACCTAAAAAAGCAGGGGCGCAATTTCAGCGGCCTCTGCCCCTTTCATGGGGAAAAAACGCCTTCGTTCTCTGTCTCTCAGGAAAAGCAGGTGTTTTACTGCTTTGGATGTACAGAAGGTGGAAATGTCTTTAGTTTCCTTATGAAATATCATGACATGACCTTTACGGAAGCGGCGCAGATGCTTGCCGGAAAATCAGGCATCGATGTCGATATTCCCGACCAGCCGGAAACCTCTCAAAACGGGGAGGATCAATGGAGAGAAGGTCATTCTTTGTCGGCAAAACTGTATCATCATCTGCTGCTTCAGGCACCGGAAGGACGTGCAGCAAGAGAATACCTGCGTGCACGGGGATTTACACGTGATATGATTGAGCGGTTTCAAATCGGCTATGCGCCGGATTCCTGGCACTACCTCAGTGAATTTCTTGATAAAAGGGGCATGAACCTTGAAGAAATGGCAGACTGTGGTCTGCTCGGCCGAAGAAATTCAGATGGGAAGCCGTACGATCAGTTCCGGGACCGGATCATGTTTCCGATCTGGGATAAGCGTGGGGAAGTCATTGCTTTTGGAGGAAGAGTTCTCGACAGCAGCCAATCTCCGAAATATTTGAACAGCCCGGAATCCAGTGTATTCAATAAGAGCCGTCTGCTCTATTATTTTCACGGAGCCAGGCAGGTCATGCGCCGGAAAAATGAAGCGGTGCTGTTTGAAGGCTACGTTGATGTTATATCTGCCTACCGTGCGGGTATAGAACATGGAGTAGGTTCACTCGGAACAGCGCTGTCTGCAGAGCAGGCAAAAATGCTCCGGCGGAATGCAGACAGGGCTGTTCTCTGCTATGACGGAGATAATGCCGGACGTAAAGCAGCGTGGAAAAATGCTGCTGTTCTCCTGCAGGCCGGTATGCAGGTGCTGATTGCATATCTGCCCGATGGAATGGACCCGGATGATTATATTCAGGAATATGGAACAGAGCGGTTTGCCCGGCATATAATCGGGGAACCGCTCACCGTGATGGAATTTAAGTCACGTGTCTTAAAAGAAGGCAAAAATATGGCACTCGAGTCCGACCAGCTGCAGTTTGTGGAGCAGATGCTTAAAGAAATCGCAGCACTGCCGAGCCCTGTGGAACGGGATCATTATCTCCGGCAGCTGGAAGAAGAATTTTCTTTATCGTATGATGTTTTAAGGCAGGAAATGTCCGAACAAGTACAGAATAAAGAAAAGGTGCAGAGAAAAAGAGAGCGCCGTGAAGCGCCGCCGAAACCAAAATCCCGCATCATGAGTGCCGGGGAGCGGGCGGAGCAGGATCTCATCCTGTTTATGATGCAGTCCCGCACAACTGCGGAAGAGGTGGAGGCCCGCATCGGTGCAGACTTTCAGCACGAAACCTATCAGGCACTGGCCGCATTATTGTACAGTTTTTATGCAGAAGGGCACGAGAGCAGTGCCTCCCGTTTCATTGAGTCACTCACGGATCCTGACCTGCAGCGGGAAGCCGCAGCCATCGCTATGAAAGAGGTGGAAACAGATTTGACGGAGGAGGTAATGGAGGACTACATTAACCAGGTACTCCACCGGACCCCCATGGAACGTCAAATTGATGAACTGATGCAGAAAATGCGGCAGTCAGCGGATAAAGAGGAACAAACCGAGCTGATGCAGCAGCTTGTAAGATTGAAAACTGGCCGTTCCGGTACGTAACGGGAGCGGGAAAGGAGGGGTCGTATGGCTGAAAAACCAGTCCGTCCATTGGCGGAGGGAGATTTAACCATCGATCAGGTAAAAGATCAATTATTGGAATCCGGTAAGAAACGGGGTTCCTTGACATATGCAGAAATTACCGAGCGTCTCGGCGCATTTGATCAAGATTCCGAACAGATGGATGAATTTTTTGAATATCTTGGTGAGCAGGGCGTAGAGATCATTAACGAAAGCGAAACAGTCCCAAGTCTCCAGCAGGTGGAAAAAGAAGCAGCATTTGATCTGAACGATCTTAGTGTACCGCCTGGTATTAAAATTAACGATCCGGTACGGATGTACCTGAAAGAAATCGGCCGCGTGCCGCTTTTATCCGCAACAGAGGAAATCGAATTGGCTAAACGGATTGAAGAAGGGGACGAAGAGGCCAAGCGGCGTCTTGCTGAAGCGAACCTTCGTCTCGTCGTAAGTATTGCGAAGCGGTATGTCGGCCGTGGAATGCTTTTTCTCGATCTGATTCAGGAAGGAAATATGGGTCTGATCAAGGCTGTCGAAAAATTCGACTACAACAAAGGGTATAAATTCAGTACGTACGCAACGTGGTGGATTCGTCAAGCCATTACCCGTGCGATTGCAGACCAGGCACGTACGATCCGTATACCGGTTCACATGGTGGAAACGATCAACAAGCTGATCCGTGTTCAGCGTCAGCTGCTGCAGGATCTCGGCCGTGAGCCGACGCCGGAGGAAGTATCCAAAGAGATGGATCTGACTCCTGATAAGGTCCGGGAAATTTTAAAAATTGCCCAGGAGCCGGTTTCGCTTGAAACACCGATCGGTGAAGAAGATGATTCTCATCTTGGAGACTTTATCGAGGACCAGGAAGCGCTGGCACCTTCGGATGCTGCAGCCTATGAGCTGTTAAAAGAGCAGCTGGAAGATGTATTGGATACGCTGACAGACCGCGAAGAGAATGTACTCCGTCTCCGCTTCGGTCTGGATGATGGAAGGACACGGACACTCGAAGAAGTAGGTAAAGTGTTCGGTGTCACGCGTGAGCGTATCCGTCAGATTGAAGCAAAAGCACTCCGCAAGCTGCGTCACCCAAGCCGGAGTAAACGTCTGAAAGACTTTCTCGAATAAAATACTCTATGCCGCCCCCTTAAACGGGGGCGGTTTTTTCAACGAATAAGAATATATAAAATCCTAATGCTTTTTTACGCAGGCATACCAGGGACAGCAGCATTTCAACATGCTGTTCCATGTACTATTTGTTTCTGTTGATAGAGCTTCTCCGCGAAGCCTGCGCGGGCTTGTCTTCCAACCGGGCGCTAGTTGTACGGCTTCAGGGCAGGCAGGAAGCGGCAACCCATTCAACATACCCCCTTTTCTTTTAAAACCAGGCGGTTTCTTCCGGATTTATTTCATGAAGGTGCCACTTGTTTTCCAGATGGTCTGAGAGGAAAGGCTGTAATCTGAAAAGATGTAAGGTATACTGATACTTAGTATGGAAGGAAATGGACAGGGAGGGAAGCCAGTGGAGGAACGGAAGCGGATAATCATTGAAGAAATCCGTAAATGGCAGAAAAGCCGGCTGCTGCCGGATACATATTGTGAATTTTTATTAAGTCTATACTTAGAAGGTGAAAAAGAAGAGCCGGCTTCTGCCGCTGCGCGGACAAATAAAATAGACTGGCTTACGGCAGCGCTGTTTTTTCTTTTTGTCACCGTCCTGCTGCTCGTTCAGTTGATACTGGACCTGCCGCCCGCTGCAGGCCTTCTGCTTCTCTTCACTGCTTCTGCAGTATCGCTGGCGGCAGGAGTCCTGTTCCGCAGGCGGGGGTCGGTTTTTGCGCATCCCTCGTTTTTGATATCGGCTGGACTGTCCTTTATGCTTCTATTGTCTATCAGCCGGACCCTTGATGGAGGGAGAGCTTTTATAGGAATGGCATCTGCGCTGCTATCAGTCGGGTGGGCGTTTGTTGGGTGGAAATTAAAACTTTCCTACCTCGTGATTGCAGGAGCGAGCGGGCTTCTGCTTTTAACAGCGTTATTTATATTTGAAACGTTTTAACGATGGAGGTGGAGCGCGTGATTATTATAGGGCACCGGGGTTCTATGGCAGACCGCCCGGAAAATACGATGGTGTCATTTGAACGTGCAGTTGCAGCAGGGGCCGGTGGAATCGAATGTGATGTCCATTTATCCAGTGATAATGTACCGGTGGTCATCCATGATCCGGATACAATCCGGACGACAGGGATATCTTCGACTGTAGAGAAAACCCCGGCACGGGACTTGAGCAGTATGGATGCAGGCTCGTACTTTTCAAGTATTTATGAAGGAGAACCTGTCCCCCTTCTGGAGGAAACAGCAGCGTGGGCTGCTGAGAGAAACGTCACGCTCCATGTAGAGTTGAAGGAGCAGCTTTATCATAAGGACGAAGAAACGGTGGCACAAATACTTGAGACGCTGTCTCCACTGAACGAAAAAAACATTGTTATCTCTACGTTCTGCCACCGATATATTCCTTTAATCAAGAAGAAAAATCCGGCGATCGAAGCAGCTCTGCTGACAAAATCTCCTTTCCGGAGAGGGCCTGCGTATGCGAATCTGATTCAGGCAGATTCTATTCATATACGGCACACACCACAGGCAGCCTGGTATTACAGCCGCTGGGCGGGAACCGGAATGAGCATCAGAGTGTACAATGTCCGGAACCTGGTTCAGCTGAAGCGGCTCTCTAGCGCCGGAGTGTCGGGTGTAATCGTGGATAATCCGGCACTTATGATGCGGTTGTGATCATTTTGTGAACGCATCCATGCGTAAGTGACCGCGAAAGGAAAATAGCTTTTCAATCCACAGCTTTTCCGCTACAATAAAGAAGAGTGCACCAGCGCTATTATTCATAGGTATTGATACATAAGGAGGTTACGACATGCGCGGAAAACCATTATTTCCTTTTGCAGCAACCGCTGTTCTCGGACTGCTTTCCATTTTCCTGTTGTCCCTTGTTGGACTGAACGTTGGTTCGGAACAGGCGGCTGAGAACGGGGAAGAGCAGCAGGAGGAAACATCGGATGATCCAATTGAACTTGGACAGAGTGTTTATGAAGGCAACTGTGCCTCCTGTCACGGCGGCGATCTCGGCGGCGGTGTAGGACCTGCACTGGACGGCGGTTACTCGGCTGATGATGTCACGACAGCTATCTCTGAAGGTCCTGGAGATATGCCGGCGGATATCGTGCAGGGCGAAGAAGCCGATGCCGTAGCAGAATTTATTGCAGCAGAAAACGAATAATACAAATGCAGGTGTCTATCGGGGGTCAGTAACCGGGATAGACACCTGTTTTTGCGAAAGAAAGATACCTCCCGTATGAACCGGTACTGTTAGAAAAAAAGCCGGAGGTACGTGAAAATAAAGGAGAAAAACGCAATGAATGAACAACATTTATCCACCCGTCTGGAAAAAGTCGCAGAGTGGGTGCTGCCCGGCGGTACCGTAGCAGATATTGGATCCGATCATGCCTACCTGCCTGTCTACCTTGTCGGAAATCATCTCTGTGAATATGCGATTGCAGGAGAACTCAATGAAGGCCCGCTGCAGTCTGCAAGAGCAAAAATCCGGGAAAATCATCTGCAGGACCGTGTGGAAGCAAGACTTGGTAATGGCCTTCAGGTTCTGGAAAACCGCACCGCGGACACCGTCGTCATCGCAGGCATGGGCGGTCCGTTGATCGCAGAGATTTTAGAAGACGGGAAAGCCTTTCTGGACGATGTACACCGGCTTGTGCTGCAGCCGAATATCGCATCTGACCACGTGCGGTTGTGGCTGAGGCAGAACGATTGGCATCTAATGAAAGAGACCGTTATCGCAGAAGACGGCCGGCTTTATGAAGTACTTGCTGCTGAAAGGGGAGCAGAAGATCCTTATATGGAAGACGAGCCGCTTGAGAAGCAGCTCTGGATCGGGCCGCTCCTCATGAGAACAAAGCCGGCGGCGTTTATTCAGAAATGGAAAAAGGAATATGATCAACTGGAACGTATCCGCAGACAGCTGGAACAGGCACGTGTACCGGAAGCATCGGAGAGGCAGGAAGAGCTTCTGCAGAAACAGAATTGGATCAAGGAGGTACTTTCATGAAACCAATGCACGTCCAGACGATTATCCAGGAATTTGAAAGACGATCTCCAAAACATCTGGCGGTGGATGGAGATAAGATCGGGCTCCAGGTCGGTTCACTCGATAAACCGGTAAATAAAATCATGATTACGCTGGATGTTCTGGAGCCGGTAGTGGATGAAGCAATCGAAAATGACGTCGATTTTATTCTCGCTCACCATCCCCTGCTGTTCCGTCCTATAAAACAATTAAACGTGGATACGTCGTACGGAAGAATGATTGAAAAGCTGATCAAGCATGATATTACCGTGTATGCTGCACATACGAATCTCGATGCTGCAGAGGGCGGTGTGAATGACCTTATGGCCGATGCGCTCGGTATAACCGATACAGACGTACTTGTGCCAGTGTCAGAGGATCCTGTCTTTAAATTAGTCGTATATGTGCCGGAAAGCCATGCTGATCACGTGAGAGAGGCTCTTGGTGATGCTGGAGCCGGTCATATCGGTAATTACAGTCACTGTGCGTTTACTACGGAGGGGCGTGGCGCATTCCGTCCTGGTGAGGGAACCGATCCATTTATCGGAGAACAGGGAAAACTGGAACGTCCTGAAGAACAGAAGATTGAAACTGTGTTTTACGGATCTCAGCGTTCCCGGATCATGCAGGTGCTGAAAAAAACCCACCCTTATGAAGAGCCGGCTTTTGATGTATACCGGCTGGAAACTCCGGGACGGCGTCAGGGACTCGGCCGGATCGGTTACCTCCAGGAAGAAATGACACTGGATGCTTTTGCGGATCATGTAAAAAAAGCGTTTGGAGTAGAAGGAGTACGAGTCGTCGGTGACGGCGGCAGAAAAGTCCGCAAAGCAGCGGTCCTCGGCGGCGACGGCAATAAATATGCAATGGAGGCGCTGAAGCAGGGTGCAGATGTATATGTCACCGGCGATTTGTATTTCCACGTTGCCCATGATGCCTGGATGGAGGGACTGATGATGGTGGACCCCGGTCATCACGTGGAAAAAATCATGAAGCAGTCCGTAGCAGACTGGATGATAGAAGCAGTTCAGTCGCATAAAAAAGCGACGGACGTGATTGTTTCACAGGTGCATACCGACCCTTTCCGCTTCCGGTAGGCTTTGAAAAGCGTATTACTGAAAAAGAAAGCAGGCGCTCCATTTCATGAGTACTTTCGGACCAATGTGGTGCAGACGCAAAAAAACAGCCGGAGGATAATCTCTCCGGCTGCAGCTGGTTATTTGGCACCTTCCCGGCGCTTTTTACGGATTTTCGGCAGGATTTTAGCCAGACGGACGGTGCTCGTCGTATCCCACGTATGCGGATCGTCCTCGTCAAACTGATCAAGAAATTTAATCACTTCTTTCGTAATCAGTGTCGGCGTGGAGGCACCAGACGTAACACCTACTTTACTGACACCCTGAAGCCATTCCAGGTTGATGTCATTTACGTTGCTGATCCGGTAGGACGGAGTGCCTGCAACTTCTTTGGACACCTGGGCAAGGCGGTTGGAGTTGTTGCTTTTCGGGTCACCGACCACGAGAAGCAGATCGCAGTCGCCTGCCTGCTCAGCAACGGCTTCCTGACGGACCTGTGTGGCGTTGCAGATCTCGTTATGAATCTCTGCATGCGGGTATTTATCCGAAGCAGCTTTAATCAGATGCCGCACATCCCACTGGCTCATCGTCGTCTGATTGGTGATGATAATTTTTTCGGAATGGATGTCAAGCGCAGCCACATCCTCCATATTTTCAACGAGGTGAACGATATCCGGAGCGACGCCGATGGCACCTTCCGGTTCGGGGTGGCCTTTCTTACCGATATAAATAAATTCGTAGCCCTGACTCCTGCGTCCGCGGATTAAATCATGTGTTACGGTGACATCCGGGCAGGTAGCATCAATTGCTGTCAGTCCTTTTTCATCTGCAAGGCGGCGGACTTCCGGAGAAACGCCGTGAGCAGTATAAATTACGGTGCCTTTTTCTACCTGGCGGAGAATATCCAGACGATTCTCGCCGTCCAGTGTAACGACACCATCTTCTTCAAAAGCATCTGTTACATGCTTATTATGGACAATCATACCGAGGATATAGATTGGCCGGGGCAGCTCAGGATCCGCGGCGGCTTCTTTTGCCATAACCATTGCGTCCACAACGCCATAGCAGTAGCCGCGCGGAGAAATCTTCTTCACTTCCATGCGTGAAAATCCTCCTCCATTCATCATTCGTACCTATTATAATATCTCCCATCCGCTGTGACAAATGAAGTTATGTCTGGGGCGTACTGGAAGCACTGTACATGTTCGAACGCACAAGGGTTGCAGCTTCCTCTGAGTTCAAGCCGCAGGAAAGAGAAACTTCACTGACGAGGAGACGGGAAGCGAGTTCGAATGCTTTTTTCTCCTCGCTGTGCAGGCGCACTCCTTCAGCAGCATCTTTGCAGCACAGTTCGAAGTAGACATCTGTCCATCCATTCAAGTTATTCTCGCAGAGACGCTGATCCGGTCTTCTGGACGGTTTTTTAAATTCGGTGACAGGTTCTTTTTTTGTATAGGAGTATAAAACGTCTCTTAGTTTCTGAGGGTCCGTTATGGGCCGCAGACCGGAAGCATCCACGCTGGATTCAGGCAGACTCAGTGTAACTCGCTGCAGGGGGAAGTAGACTTCAAAATAATCCTGCTTTTTTCCCAGAATCGTTTTGCTCACGACATCTGTAATCGTTCCCGCACCCTGGCCGGGATAGACTACCGGATCTCCAATGCTGTACATAAGCATTCCTCCATTCGAAAATTGATGGATCTTGTTCCGGTACGCGGATCAGCAGACAGCTGAACACCTGACTTATTTAAAATATGGTTTTTTTCCGGCCGGTACATCCGGCGGCGGTACTTTCATAAGCGGACACGCATCCAACCCTATCTTACCATAAATAGACACGGAGTGATACTTCCAGCTAATTCAGTAAGCACAGAAGAATGATTCGTGCTAAAATAAAGTGTTGCAGACTAATGGTACGAGAAAAGAAAGGTGATAGAATGGAACACAATTTTGAACGGTTCCGGATACGTCCGGAACTTATACAGGCTCTTCAGGAGCAGAACATTTCCAAACCGACAGAAATTCAGGAGCGGCTGATTCCATCTGTACTCCGGGGCGTTGACGTTATCGGTAAATCGCAGACAGGAACAGGAAAAACACTGGCTTTTGTCCTGCCGCTTCTCACGATGATAGATACGGAGAGAAAAGAAACACAGGTCATTATTACAGCACCGACGAGAGAACTCGCAAGACAGCTTTTCGAAGTCGTCAGCCTCTACGCAGAGCATACCGGCGTCCGTGCGCAGCTTGTTATCGGCGGACTGGACAGAGATAGAATGCTGGAAAAAGCAGCCTCGGGTCCACAGATTATTGTCGGTACGCCGGGCCGGGTACTTGATATGATGAACGAAAAGGCTGTGAATGCCTCCAAGGTAAAGAGTTTTGTTGTAGACGAAGCGGATCAGATGCTGGATCTCGGCTTTTTAGATGAGGTGAACAACATTGCCGGCAAGCTTCATGATGATACGCAGCTCCTCGTTTTCTCTGCGACAATTCCGGAATCGCTTATGCCATTTCTGAAAAAATACATGAAGCAGCCGAAACAGGTGGAAGTGCAGCCGAAAGAAACGGGCCCCGCCAACCTGGAACACTGGCTCGTCTGGGATAAAGATCGTCCAAGAGAAGAAGTAATCCGTAAGCTGACGACCCAGATTCAACCGTTTCTAGCAATTATTTTTGCCAACACAAAAGAAAGTGCCGACCGGATCTATGAAGTTCTCCTGGAAGAAGAGCTTAACGTGGACCTTCTTCACGGCGGTGTCGCTCCGAGAAAGCGGAAGAAAGTGCTGAAACGGCTGCAGGATGCAGAAGTACAGTATCTCGTGGCAACGGATCTCATCGCGAGAGGTATTGATATTACCGGTGTCAGCCATATTATCAATGCAGAGATTCCGACGGAGCTTGAGTATTACACGCACCGTGTCGGCCGTACAGCACGTGCCGGGTGGGGTGGTCAGGCGATTACTCTTTACGGCCGCAGCGATGATGCATCCATTGCCCAGCTGAAGAAAAAAGGCACCCGCTTCATTTATAAAGAATGGAAAAAAGGACAGTGGGTGACGGTTGAAAAACGTTCGGATAACCGTCCAAAACAGGATGCAGCACCGCTCCCGCCGAAAAAGAAGAAAAATAGAGTAAAGCCGGCTTATAAGAAAAAAGCGCGTGAAAAAGCAGAGCGGGAACACCAGCGCGAAAGACGAATTAACCGCCGTCAGAAAAACAGAGATGAGCGCCGCGGCAGAACGAAGTAAAAGGAGTTTTTTCATGAAAATTGGTTCACATGTTTCTATGAATGGAAAAAAGATGCTTCTTGGGGCGAGCGAAGAGGCTGCTTCCTATGGAGCGGAAACATTTATGATTTATACCGGAGCTCCGCAGAACACGCGGCGCCGCCCGATTGAAGAACTTAATATCAAAGAGGGAACAGCTCACATGAAGGAGCACGGGATGTCTGATATCGTCGTCCACGCTCCCTACATTATAAATATCGCCAATACAACTAAACCTGAGACATTTCAGCTCGGCGTCGATTTCCTGCGGAGTGAAATTGACCGGACGGAAGCGCTCGGCTCCCGTCAGATTGTGCTTCACCCGGGAGCACATGTCGGCGCAGGCCCGGAAGCTGGCATTAAGAGAATCATTGAAGGGCTGAACGAAGTCATCGATAAGGATCAGGATGTGCAGATTGCTCTGGAAACGATGGCCGGAAAAGGATCTGAAATCGGCCGGTCGTTTGAGGAGCTTGCCGCTGTCATTGATGGGGTTACACACAATGAGAAGCTGTCGGTATGCCTGGATACGTGCCACATTCACGATGCAGGATATGATATTGTTAACGATCTGGACGGCACCCTTGAGGCGTTCGACCGTATTGTCGGACTCGACCGGATCAAAGTCGTGCATGTGAATGACTCAAAAAATGAACGCGGGGCTTCAAAAGACCGTCATGAAAATATCGGATTTGGACATATTGGATTCGATGCATTGACCAATGTTCTATACCACGAAGCTTTTGAAGACCTCCCTAAAATTCTGGAAACGCCTTATGTCGGCACGGATAAGAAAAACAAAAAGCCGCCGTATGAAAAAGAAATCGCCATGATCCGGAAGCGGGAGTTCAATGCCGGCATGAAAGAAGAAATCTTTCCCGGCCTGGAAGTAAACTAACTTTTCGATTCAGCCTTTCGTTCAAAGCGGATGTTCCTTTCAGGGAGCATCCGCTTTTTTGGTATGTAAACGAATACTATTCAAAACGTGTTCTGTGCAGAGCTTTGACACCTCAAGCTTAAAAGAGGTATCCGTTGTTTTTTCACCGGATTCTCAGCAGCTCGAAAATAGTATATTTTCGAGCTGCTGCCAGGGTGGGCACGTCTTACAGGAGAGAGGCTGCAGAAGGATTGCATTTCTTATTTTCCTCCCGTATAATAAAAGACAGAATAAAAGTTTCCCTTGTACAACTTTTTAACGAATGACCAACTTTAACATATATAAGTCGGTAATAAAGGAGGAAAATATCGTGGAAGAAACTATTTCTGTACGTGATCTATCCGTGCACTACAGTGGAACCAGAGCACTTTCGAATATTTCATTTGATGTTCACAAAGGAAAGAGTATCGGCATCATCGGACCGAACGGTGCGGGTAAATCAACGCTACTAAAAGCGATGCTGCAGATGACCAAATATGAGGGGGAGGTTTCGATTTTCGGCGGATCGATGGACGCCTATCGTTCCCGTACTGCTTATGTCCCGCAGCGGTCAGCAGTAGACTGGGATTTTCCTGTCCGTGTCATCGACGTTGTGCGGATGGGGCGCTTCGTCCATGTTCCCTGGTATAAAAAGCTGTCCGCATCCGATAAGGAGAAGGCAGAGTATGCGCTCCGGCAGACGGGGATGGAGGATTTTAAACATCGTCAGATTGGAGAACTTTCCGGCGGTCAGCAGCAGCGCGTTTTTCTTGCACGTGCTCTGGTACAGGAAGCAGAGCTCTTCTTTCTGGACGAGCCGTTTGTAGGGATTGATGCAGCATCTGAAGAGATCATCTCCGGCATTTTAAACGAACTTAAACAACAGGGAAAAACTCTTGTCGTGATTCACCATGACTTAAGTAAAGTGCAGGAATATTTTGATGAGCTGGTTCTCCTGAATCAGACTGTCGTTGCTTCCGGGAACGTAGAGGATGTGTTTTCACAGGAAAACATGAAAAAAGCCTACGGAGGAAGTGCTGCTGTCTTCGGCGGGGAAAACGGTCTGGTGGTGGCAGGAAGATGAACGGAATAACGGTATTTCTTGACCAGCTGGCCAATTACGGCTATCTGCAGACTGCCCTTATAACTGCTGTTCTCGTCGGTATCATCTGTGGCGTGATCGGCTGTTTTATCATTCTCCGCGGAATGGCACTGATGGGGGATGCGATTTCCCACGCCGTTCTTCCCGGCGTTGTCTTTGCTTATATGATCGGAAGCAGCATCTTTCTCGGGGCGTTTATCACCGGTGTGCTGACCGCTCTCGCCATTGGATTTATTTCACAGAACAGCCGCATTAAAGAGGATTCGTCTATAGGAATTATGTTTACGGCAATGTTTGCACTTGGTATCGTAGCGATGACCTCGCTGAGTGGTACTTCGATTGACCTGATGCATTATCTGTTCGGTAATGTATTGGCTGTATCCAATGCAAATGTCATTACGACGTTCGTCATCGGAATCGTTGTACTGATCGCCGTGGCGCTTTTCTACCGTCCGCTGCTGTTGACGACATTTGATGCAACGATGGCGGAAGCTTCCGGTCTTCCGGTCCGGTGGATCCACTACTTGTTTATGCTTCTTTTGTCGCTGGTGACGGTCGCTTCGCTTCAGACTGTTGGTATCATTCTGGTCGTCGCGATGCTGATTACGCCAGGAGCGACGGCATACCTGCTGACCGATCGATTTCCGGTCATGATCGCTCTCTCCGCAGGTTTTGGAGCCATGTCTGCTGTCATTGGGCTCTATTTCTCTGTATTGTATGATGTTGCTTCAGGAGCATCGATCGTTCTTGCAGCCACTTCCTTTTTTGCTGCAGCTTTTCTATTTGGGCCTAAATACGGTCTGATCGTGAAAGCCATGCGCCGTCCGCAGGCAGATTCATCTGCAGCCGGGGGTCGATCTGCCTAATTCGGCAGGTGTTTTTTCTTGCATTCCAAGCGCTTCTCCTATAGTATGACTACCTGAACTTATTATTTTGGTTTGTTATACAGTAAAAGGAGGATATTTCATGCGATTTTCGTTTGCAGCGATGGCTGTAACAGCGCTGCTGTTCACGGCCGCGTCGCTACTTCTGGGATCCGGATATATGGAAACCCAGCAGCAGATTTCCGAGCTTGAAACTGCTGAATCAACAGACGCTCAGGAGCGCGTGAATGAGCATATGGAAGAGCTGGAAGAACAAATTTCCGGCCTGCCTGATGGTTATGAAGTAAAAGGACATGCAGACTGGGAGCAGGCAGGGATGTTTGCTGCTCATGTATATGAAGACAGTGAAGGCGCGTTTGAAAAAGACTGGGGGCTTCTGCTTGCCCTGGAAGCAGAGAAGCAGAATATCGACCCATTTGTCGTATACGAACTGCTCCGGGTCGAAACAGGAGATACGTTTGATCCTGAACTTGTAGGTCCGGAGACGCAATATGGCCACGCATATGGCATGGCTCAGTTCATGGAGAATACCGGGCCGTGGATTGCCGAGATGGCCGGCCTTCCGTATGAAAAAGAACTTCTGTTTGATCCGCAGTATGCGATTCAGCTTTCAGTGACGTACCTTTCCTACCTGCACGACAGATACGAAGGAAACTGGGACGAAGCACTCACAGCCTACCACCGCGGTATGAGCGGGATGAAGCAGTATGTCCAGGAAAACGGGGATGCAGCCAGCTGGTATGCTGTAGAGATTCAGGAAAAAGCAGAGGCGATGGAAACGGCACTGCGCTGAAATTAGAAATAACCAATAAAAAAGAAGCCCTCTGCCGCGAAGGTGGAGGGCTTCTTCTTTGACAGCAGGCCGTAAATCTCCCTGCTGTTTAGTTAACGTTTTAGACGATCAGCTGTCTTCTGACTGAGCTGCAGCAAGGCGCTGAAATTCCAGCTGACTGTTAAGCGGCGGCTTTTCGTTTTTGACATAGTTATACGTACCATCCGTATTCATGACACGTGCTTTTTGATTATCATCCAGAGAGAGATCCAGAACTTCCTTCACCCGTGCTTTCACATGTGTTTCATACACCGGGAAGACAATTTCGATTCGTTTCTCCATGTTCCGTGTCATCCAGTCAGCGGATGAAAGGTAGATGGCTTCTTCTCCATTCTGGTAAAAATAAAAGATACGGCTGTGCTCCAGAAAACGGCCGAGAATACTCCGGACGGTGATGTTTTCACTGACACCGGGAATACCGGGTTTCAGGCAGCAGATGCCGCGGATGATCAGTTCAATTTCCACTCCGGCGCAGCTTGCCTCGTATAGTTTCATAATGATCGGTTTATCGGTCAATGAGTTCATCTTGGCCGTGATTTTTCCGTTTCCGTTCTCATTATGCGACGCAATTTCCTTATCAATCATATCCAGGAATGCTTCCCGGATCTCAAAGGGAGCAGTGGCGATTTCTTTCCAGTCCGGCTTGGAGCTGAATCCGCTCAGGTAATTGAAGAAATTGGTGGCATCAATGCCGTAACTGCTGCGCGTCGTAAGCATGCCCATATCCGTGTAAAGTTTCGCCGTAGAATCATTGTAGTTGCCGGTGCCCAGATGGACAAAACGCTGAATTTTTTCATTTTCATGCCGGACGACGAGTGTAATTTTGCTGTGGGTTTTCAGTGCCGTAATACCGTAAATCACATGACAGCCCGCTTTCTCGAGCTGCTTGGCCCACTGAATGTTGTTTTCCTCATCAAAACGGGCTTTCAGTTCGACAAGAACGGTGACCTGCTTGCCGAGCTCCGCTGCCCGGGCGAGTGCAGCAATGATAGGAGAGTCCCCGCTGACGCGGTAAAGCGTCTGCTTAATCGCAAGGACCTGCTCATCTTCTGCGGCCTGAGCGATGAAATCGACGACGGGCTGAAATGACTCGTAAGGGTGATGAAGGAAAATATCCTTTTTCAGCATCGCATCCATGATGTTTTCTTCGCCGACGAGGTCTTTCGGCGGCTGCGGGATGGCAGTCTCATAAGCTAGCTCGTCAAAACGCGGAGCCAGTCCACTGTAAAAGGCGAAGAAAAAGGACAAATCAAGGGGGCCGTCAACTTCATAGAAATCATCGCGGTCCAGCTCCAGGACGTCGGTTAAAAGGGATAGAACGTTTGGATCCATCCGGTCTTTTTCCATTTCAAAACGAACGGCTGCGCCCCACTTTCGTTTCTTCAGCTCTTTTTCAATCTCCCGGAGCAGGTCCCGGGCTCCTTCTTCATGAATCGTCAGGTCCGCATTCCGGGTAATACGGAATGGGGAGACCGAAAGAATCGTGTGGCCGGTGAACAGGTGATCGATGAAATGGGCAATGACATTTTCCATTAATACAAAGCGGGTGCCGTCCTCTTCAACAGGCACTGCTCTGCTTAACACCGACGGGACCTGCACAATCGCGAGCCTCCGCGGACCTTCCTGCTCCAGCACGACTGCAAGATTCAGGCTTTTATTGGAGATCATCGGGAAAGGTCTGTACGCGTCGATAGCAAGCGGTGTGAGGACTGGCAGAATATAATTTTTGAAATGCTCGTGCATCCGGTGATATTCTTCCTCATTAAGCTCCTCCGGCGTTAAAAACATCAGCCCTTTGTCATTCAGCTCCGGAAGAATGTGGTGCTGGAGAAGGTGATACTGCCTTGCAACGAGCGTCTGATTGGAGGAGGCGATCCGTTCCAGCTGCTGCTTCGGAGTCAATGCCGTTTTGTTCTCCGGCCGGTTATATCCTGCTTTCACCTGATCTTTTAATCCTGCTACCCGAACCATGAAAAATTCGTCCAGGTTGGAGCTGAAAATGGCCAGGAATTTCAGCCGCTCCAGCAGCGGATTTGACGTATCGGCGGCTTCTTCAAGCACCCGCTCGTTAAAGCGGAGCCAGCTGAGTTCCCGGTTATGATAATAGGATGGATCCTGAAATGGCTGTTCGGTCATCTGCTGCCCTCATTTCTTTAAAAATTTGCGCTGGCCGGTCAGCCGGCGCTATGTTTCTCCGGGCTCCCGTCATCAAGCGGCGGGGGCGGCCTGGAAGAAATGCTTTTTTCAGTGTAGCAGACAGTTGTTAACCCAGTGTTAAGATTGTTCTTCTTCAAAAATAAATTCAATACTTCGTTTGAGCGGCCGTTCCAGGTGCTTTTTGTATTTATTCGCATCGGCCTCTTCAAAGAAGGCGTCGCCTGTATAGTAAACTTTTAATGTAAGGTTGTGCCGGCCGGCATGAACGATTTCCATTCGAGTCGTAACGCTCTGCTCGGATGTATTCAGAGCATGGGAGATGCGGTTGATCGCACCGAGCAGTTCAAACCGTTTCAACTCTTTTTTATCCACCCATTTCTTATACGGCTTCGCAAACTGTTTTAATTGGGAGCGGGATTTGAACGATGCCGTAAAGGCAACAGCCAGCCGCTCCATATGAGACATCCCATCGATGGATTGATTTGTCAGAAGGTAGAAGGAATGCTGACTTTTCGATTCAGCATGGATCGCTCCGCCGATATAGAACACGTTGGCGCCGAGCCGCAGGAGATGCAGTTCCTGATCGTCCAGATCAACCAGCTGATGTTTTTTAAGTTCGTCCGCGAGAAAGGCCGACAAAATCGATATCCGCTTCTGAAGAACAGTGTTCAGGCGGTAATAGTTGCTGAGCTGATAGAAACTTTCTTCTTTCACGTTTGGGAAGTGGGTGACTTCGATCGCGGAGAGCATCTGTTCAAAGAACAGACCATCGCGGAGTCCGCGGCTGCTGACGATGAACGCTCCACCGTCCGACGTGTCCATCAGCACCTGCATGGCAGCGGCGGCAGGGAGGATGATATCCGCCCGGTCTTTTGATAAACCATCCAGCTTTTCCCGCTTTTTCAGCGACATATTCCGCAGATCTTCGATAACATCCTCCATATCGTCCTCTTCCATTTTATACTGGTGGAGGCCGGAGATCGGATAGGAAATTTCATCCTGATGGACCTGGGCAATGTTCCGCGCAGAGCCTCCAATTCCGATCACCGGGACTTCGCGGTCGGGCACCCAATCGAGTGACCGGTACGATTCTTCAAGAAAGCGGCACAGTTTTTTCCATTCCGCTTCCGTCGGTGTGTCCCCTGCAACAAACTGTTTTTTCAGTGTCAGCGCACCGAAGGGAAAGCTGTGTGAATGCTTTAATTCCCTGTCCTGAAAATACGTAATTTCAGTACTTCCGCCGCCGATATCAATTGTCAGTCCTTCATTGATATCGGTGGAATTAGTGACCGCAAGATACCCGTAATACGCTTCCTGTTCTTCGGAGAGCACTTCGAAAGGAAAGTCGGAGTGAGCCGCGATTGCATTCATAATTTCATCCTGATTGGACGCATTACGGACCGCAGCTGTCGCTACACCCCGGATACTTGTGAATTCATAATTTTCAGCGACAAGGGCGAATTTGTCGAGTGTGTCCAAAATGACCTGGATTCCTTCATCCGTCATCGCTCCATCTTCATCAATATATGTACTGAGCCGCGCGGTTACTTTTAAATTCTGTGCTTCCCGGAAGCACGCCTGTTCATCTACTTCATACACGACAAACCGAACGGAGTTGGATCCCATATCGATAATACCGATCTGCTGCATTGCCATGAAAAAAACCTCCTTCATCTTCCTTTGGTTTCCATTATACCGGCAAATGATTTTTCCTGCGACCTTGAGTCAAGCGAATCAGACATTTTACAGGACGAATTTCATCCGTTATACTATAAGACGATCAAATCGGAATAATTACTATTCAAAAACAAATTATTTATTTCATTTAAATAGTAGCAGCATCCGCAGGTAATGGTACCAGCAGGGTGGAAACGAAAGGAGGAGAGAGCTTATGAGCACAGAAGAAATTGTAGCGATGGATCATGTATCCTTTAAATACGGAAGGCAGAACGTGCTCGACGATATTAGTCTGCATGTAAAAAAAGGTTCCTTTCTCGGTCTGGTAGGCCCGAACGGGTCCGGGAAATCGACGTTGATTAAACTGCTGCTCGGCCTGCACAAACAGCAGGATGGAACCATTCAGCTTTTCGGAGAAGACCACCGCCGGTTCAGAGGCTGGAGCCGTGTTGGTTTTGTATCCCAGAAAGCGGCCAGTTTTAATAGTGGATTTCCGGCGACGGTAAAAGAAGTTGTATCGATGGGGCTGTATGGAAAAAAGGGTCTCTTTCGGTTTCTTACCAAAAAGGACCGTCAGCGTGTGGAGGAAGCTCTGGAGAAGGTAGGGATGCGTGAATATAAAAATAAAACGATCGGTCAGCTCTCCGGCGGCCAGCAGCAGCGGGTTTTCATCGCCAGGGCGCTCGTCAGCGATCCAGAGCTGCTGATTCTGGATGAGCCTACCGTTGGTGTGGATGCCGAATCCGTGCAGAATTTTTATACACTGCTTAAAGAATTAAATGAACAGCAGGGAATGACGCTCATTCTGGTCACACATGATATCGGAGCGATGAGCAGTTATGTAACGGATGTTGCCTGCCTCAACAAATGTCTCCATTACCATGGCGGTATTGTCGACTATGAAGAAAACCGGGAGGAACTAATGAACCGGATGTATGGGCACGAGGTCAACGTGATTGAGCATAACCATGACCACCATCACCACAGCCATGATCATGATCACGATGACTTGCACGGAGGGCGGCCGGGATGAGTGCATTCTGGACATATGAATTTCTCCGCTATTCCTTGTTCACGTCCATGATGATCGGTGTCCTCGCACCGGTTATGGGTGTTTTTGTTGTCGTGCGCCGGATGTCTTTAATGGCGGATGCTTTGTCGCATATTACACTCACAGGCATCGCTTTTAGTCTTCTGATCGGGCGGTGGCACCCTCCTGCGGCCGCCTGGAATCCGGTCTATATGGGAATGGTATTTGCCGTTGGCGGGTCTGTGCTGATCGACAGGCTCCGCCGTATTTTCATGCATTATAAAGAAGCTGCGATTACAATTATTCTCTCCGGAGCGATAGGCGTCGGTGTCGTATTTATTTCGCTTGCTGACGGGTTTAACACGGACTTGTTTTCTTATTTGTTCGGCAGTGTGAGTGCTGTTTCCAGAACGGATTTTTTCATTATTCTTATCCTGAGCAGCGTTGTGCTGCTTCTTCTCGTTCTTTTTTATAAAGAACTGTTTTTTCTCAGCTTTGATGAAGAACAGGCCGTTGCTTCCGGCATTCCCAGACAGCGTATTCATGCGTTGTTTATTGTGATGACTGCGCTCGTCATAGGACTGTCCATGCAGATTGTCGGCATTCTGTTAGTCTCGGCATTAATGACCCTTCCTGTGGCAGCTGCGATGCGTTTTGCAGGATCATTTAAACAATTGTTTATTTACGCTGCTGTCATCGGAGAGGTATGTGTGCTTACCGGTCTTTTTGCTGCTTTTTATCTGGATACGGCTCCAGGCGGGACGATCGTTCTGCTGAATACACTTGTTCTCGTTTTATCAATCGCTGTATCCAAGGCGGCAGGAAAGGAGGCGGTCTAAATGGAATGGATTCAGGACTGGTCCTTTCTGGAGCGCGGGCTGTTTGCAGGAATGGTTATTGGGTTTTTAAGTCCGGTGCTTGGAGCATTTTTATTTGTACGCCGGATGACCATTATTTCCGAAGGACTGTCTCACGTCACACTAACAGGGATCACAGCAGGGCTTGTTCTCATGCAGGTCACAGCTGTTTTCAGCTGGCTGAATCCTCTGTATACAGGTCTCTTGGCAGCGATTTTCGGCGCGTTCATTATTGAGCGGCTCCGGGGGATGTATCGTGCATTTGAGGAAGTATCGGTGCCCATTCTACTTTCCGCTGCCGTTGGAGCAAGTGCTGTATTGATGAGTCTGGTGCCCACAAGCTATGCAGAGTGGTACAGCTATCTGTTCGGTTCTATTTTAACGGTGCGTCAGGAGGATGTCTGGTTCACCATCGGTGTTGGTGCCGTAACCCTTCTGCTCATGCTGCTGTTCTACAAAGAACTTCTTGCGATTTCGTTTGATCAGGAGTTTGCTTCAGTTACAGGTGTTCCGGTGCAGCGTGTAAATATGGTGTTTACGCTTCTATTGGCGCTTGTTATTGCGCTGTCGATGAAAATCGTCGGTATTCTGCTCGTCGGCGCGTTGATTATTCTGCCGACGGCGGCTGCCTACCTCATAGCAAAAAGCTTTCGCCGCATGCTTCTGCTTGGTATACTGTTCGGAGAAGCATCTGTACTGGGGGGCATTACAGCCTCGTATTACCTCGACGTAGCTACGGGTGGAATGATTGTTGTCTGTGGGCTCCTCCTGTTTACTGCAGCTCTCGTGTCTGCTTTCGTGCGGGGGAGAACCGGACTTGGAGAGGAGAGAATCACATGAATGTCAATGAAGCCATTGCCATAATGAAAGAAGAAGGGCATAAATATACAGACAAGCGCCGCGATATGCTTCAGCTGTTTGCAGATGAAAGCCGTTATCTTGCTGCGAAAGATGTCTTAGAGGCACTGAAGCCGACATACGGCGGCATGAGTTTTGATACTATTTATCGGAATTTATCGCTGTTTACGGATCTCGGGATTCTCGAGGCAACGGAGCTGGATGGAGAAAAGCGGTTTCGGTTCAACTGCGCGACAACGCATCACCATCATCATATTATCTGTCTGGAGTGCGGAAGAACGAGCCACATTCACCATTGTCCGATGGAGGCCGCAGCGGTTTCTGCACCGGGATTTGAAGTAGTGGATCATAAATTTGAAATATACGGATACTGCCGGGAGTGCCGGCAGACAGAGGCTGGGTAGTAGCATATTCCACGCTGAATAAGCTTATTCAGCGCGCCACGTTCATCTGCTCATACGTAAAAAGCGGTACGGACCTGAAGTGAATCAGGAACGTACCGCTTTGTTATTTCTCCGGCTGCACGGAGGAGAAGATAGAATCGACGAGCGTTCTCGCGTGTTTCCAGTTCCGGGCCCGATGCACATTGTTAGGAACCGCCATCTGGTTGTAGGGAGTCTCCATTAACACGACAGGGATGTTGAATGTTTCGGCAATATTTACTGCATTGTCGTGTTTATCCTCAAAGAAGATATCGACTTCATGCTTTTCCACCGCGTTCAATTTATCGTGCTGCCCAAGCAGTTCGATATGATCGTAGGGAAGCTCCATGCGGTGAAACCATTCCTCTGTCACTTCATAAAGTGAATGAGGGCGGGCGCTGATATAAAAAAGTTCGGCATGTCTGCTCCAGCTCATCAGTGTTTCTTTCGCACGTTCCGCGATGATGGATGTCCGGTAGAGCATCGGTTCATGCTTTTCCATCCATTCTGCGAACTCCTTCTCATCGACCTCAAGTGCTTTCGTCAGATCGTAATCGACGATATCTTCAAGCGTTAAATTTTTATTAAAGTGTTTATTTAAGTGAGGAATAAACGTCGCCGGGTCGGTAACGGTGCCGTCGATGTCAATTCCAAAGCGGTATCTGTTCATTTACGCTCACCTCATTTCAAAGAGCATTATCTCATAGAAATGTCGATTCGTACAGAGGGGAGGGAGGAATAGAAAAAAGGCAGAAGCTGCTATGCCAGCTTCTGCCTGAAGGCAGTGAACGAAATGTTACGCGTTTTGTTCTGCTTCCGCTTTCTCTTTTTCCTCCCGCTGCTTCTTATAGTGCTCTTCAGCGAGAATATCAATTTCTTTCTTCAATTCATCAACCATGATTTCTTCCGGTACTTTCCGGATCGTTTTCCCTTTACGGAAGAGAAGGCCTTCTCCGCGGGCACCGGCGATGCCGATATCCGCTTCTTTTGCTTCACCCGGGCCATTTACTGCACATCCGAGAACAGAAACTTTGATCGGTGCATGAACGCTCTGGATATACTCTTCCACTTCGTTGGCAATGCTGATCAGGTCAATTTCGATTCGTCCGCATGTCGGGCAGGAAACGAGTGTTGCGGCATTGGCTGCCAGCCCGAAGCTTTTCAGAAGTTCTTTCTGAACTTTGATTTCTTCGACCGGATCTGCACTCAGGGAGATACGCATCGTACTGCCGATTCCTTTCTGCAGAAGAACGCCGAGACCTGCAGAGCTTTTCACCGTTCCGGCAAACAATGTTCCGGATTCGGTAATGCCGAGGTGGAGCGGATAATCAAATGTGCGTGCTGCTTTCTCGTAAGCCTCAATAGCAAGGTGGACGTCGGAAGCTTTCATCGACACGATAATGTCGTGGAAGTCGAGATCCTCAAGAATTTTGATATGGTGCAGGGCACTTTCCACCATGCCGTCTGCAGTCGGATATCCGTATTTATCAAGAATCCGCTTTTCCAGAGAACCGGCATTGACGCCGATGCGGATCGGTATACCTTTCTCTTTCGCTGCGTTGACGACAGCTTCCACTTTTTCTTTCCGGCCGATATTGCCGGGGTTGATCCGGATTTTATCCGCGCCGCCTTCGATCGCTTTAAGCGCCAGACGGTAGTCAAAATGAATATCGACAACAAGCGGAATGTTGATCCGCTTCTTAATTTCTGGAATAGCTTCAGCATCTTCCATGTGCGGGCAGGCCACCCGGACAATCTGACAGCCGGCCTCTTCCAGACGGTTGATTTCCGCCACGGTCGCTTCGACATCATGCGTCTTAGTCATCGTCATGCTCTGCATGATGACTTCGTCGCTGCCGCCGATCGTGAGTGGACCGACCTTGACCGGACGGGTATTTTTACGGTGAGTGATTTCGTTCATGTAACATCATCGCCCCTTTATAGGATTCAAACGATAGGTCGCAGTTTGTCAAGGCTAATTGTAACAACCCGCACCTGATGTTACAAGCACAAGCATGCTATCCTTTTGTAAAAACAATGTGAAGGTATGCTTTCTTTCGGGCGGATGAAACCTTGGACAGAGAAAAAGCGTCTATATTTCAGAAAGAGAAAAGCCTATAATGGAGAGGGCTTTTCGAATGACATTTACAGGGAGAGATTACAATGTGGAAAAAAGGATTACTTACCATAACAGCAGTATCGCTTCTGGCAGGTGTTCTGCCGCAGGCAGCCGGCGCAGATGCTGCGCCCGGCGATGAAATCGTTACGCTCGGTGAAGACCTGACTCCGGCTCAGAGAGAAGATTTACTGGAGGAAATGGATATTACGGAAGCGGAAGCAGCGGAAGTAGTTACCGTGACAAATGAAGAAGAACATCAATACCTTGGTGACTATATTGATGCCGGAGTAATCGGCACCCGGGCACTTTCCTCCTCCAAAATCACGATGATGGAGGAAGGGACAGGAATGGATGTAGAGACGAACAGGATTACCTGGGTCTCTGAGGGAATGTATGCAAACGCGCTGATCACCGCAGGCGTGGAAGATGCTTCGGTGTATGTTACAGCGCCGTTCGATGTCTCGGGAACCGGTGCTTTGACAGGTCTCATTAAAGCATACGAAGCGTCAACGGACGAGGAGATTCCTGAGGAGCAGAAGCAGACAGCGAATG
Organism: Alkalicoccus urumqiensis; assembly: GCF_002993335.1. GTDB lineage: Bacteria > Bacillota > Bacilli > Bacillales > Salisediminibacteriaceae > Alkalicoccus > Alkalicoccus urumqiensis. The sequence goes on from NZ_PVNS01000010.1 coordinate 165,079, forward strand.
AGGAGCTTGTCCGCACGGCGGAGCTTGGAGAAAAGTACGGTGTGGAAGAAGCGACCGAATTGATGGCACGGATTAAAGAAGGCATTGCAGAAGAAGATATCCAGACCGAGGAGGATCTTCGTGCACTGATCCAGCGTCTGGCTGAAGAAATGGGGATTGAGCTTACGGAGCAGGAGCTGGACAGCCTTACAGCGCTGTTTGAGCGGATCCGGGGGCTTAATATCGACTGGGATCAGGTCCGCGGTCAGATCGACAGCGTCCGGGATAATATTAGTGGTTTCATGGAAAGCGATGAAGGTCAGAGCATCATTCAATCCATCGTCGATTTCTTCCAGGCGGTTCTGGACTGGATCACCAGTCTGTTCGGCGGAACGGATACGGAATCTGAGAATACAGCCCGGGCAGACAGCAGAGATGCGGGCGGTCTGAAGTCGTAAAAAAATGAAACCTTTTCACGCAGTGGTTCGTACGTGCTATTACAATAACACTTCTGGTAAACTGGTATTATCAAGCCGGAAGAAAAGGGATGTGTTGCACAATGGAACTGCTTGATACTGCGGTATTTGGTTTTCTTGTCGTATTTCTGGCTACACTTTTTATCTTTGGCGAAGTTATGGTGCGCGTGCGCGGACTATTTGGTGTTGTAGGAATTGTGCTGATGACACTGTACTTCTCGTATCATCTTGACGGCACGGACGGGATGTGGATCGTTATCCTGTATGCAGCCGGACTGGCACTGATTATTTTTGATGGAAAAGTAACAACGGACGGCACGATCGCAGGAGTCGGTATTCTTCTGATGATTTTCGGTCTCGCCATTCCGGCGCCATCCTTTACGTACGGTTTTATGGCAGCGATGGCATTCGTGTTTGCCGCCCCCGCCTCGTATTTATTTACGAAAGTCTTTCCTTCCCGCACGATGTGGAAGAAAATGATGCTCTCGGACAGGCTGACAAGTGAAGACGGGTATAATTCAATCAATGAAACGTATAAGGAACTCGTAGGTAAAGAGGCTGTAACGAAAACACCGTTCCGGCCGACAGGAACGATCGACGTGGACGGCAGACTCTACAGTGCCACAACCGATAACCAGTGGCTGGAGCCGGAAACCCGTGTCATCGTTGATGCAGCGGACGGTACGCGTATCCTCGTCCGGCCGGTGCAGGAAAATAAAGCATCTGAATAATAAAACAGGCCGCCTCCGGCATCTCCGGAAGCGGCCTGTTTATGTTTCTGCCTACTGCGGCATCTGTGGTTCCTTCGGTTTCGGTACATGCCGGAGTACAAGGTTCATCATGACAGCGGCAATGACCCAGTAGATCACGAACTGGAATGGAATGAGTATGCCGAGCGCTTCGAGCAGCGCAAACAAAAGTGTCGGCAGCGTAACCGTGTAAGCGGCAAGAACCCAGCAGTGACGGTACTTTAGCTGCGGGGCCTGGGAGGACTTCATCGCAAGGGCAATCAAAGAAAGCGTGAAAATACCGATGAATTTCAGCCCTGTATTGAACAGATACACAACGACGATAACGAGTCCGATGATAAGGAAGGACAGGTCACTCAGTGTCGAGTAGAATCCGGTCAGGTCGCTTTTGCTGAAATCAATGCCGAAATCCTGATAGGCAATCACATCTGCGTTGGCGCCTGCAACGAAAACAAGTTCCCGTTCGAGAAGCGCGACCAGGTTTCCGTATTCCTCGAGATCCTCCACCTGAAGTTCTCCCGTAGAATCAAAAATGACGGTCATATCATCGTCATCATCGATAACAGGAGCATCTTCGTCTGACTGAAGTGTGCCGTTTTCAATGCTGAAGTCAGGAAGGTCATCAAGGTACTGGTCTCCTGCCTGAAACAGTCCGCTCATAAACATCGAGATCGAGATAATCATCGGGATGGAAGCTATGAGCATTAATAGAAATACATAGCCGATGGTGCGTCCGATTTTAGCCATCCGGAATTTGGCGATGGTTTCCGGTGAATAAATACTTTTAATCAGCTGCTGGAAAATAGACATGTCAGAACGCTTCCTTTCAAAAATAGTAGAACCCTTATTCATTTTATCGGAGCCGGCTGCTCCATACAACTCACAGCAGAAGAATTGATGCAGTTAATTTTGCAGCTGGATTTTCCCTGATGTTCTTGAATAGCTGAATACCCAGTGAAAAGAGGCTCATGAGCCTTTTTGAACGTAATGCGCTGAGAAAAAGAAACCGCTTATATAGAATCTTAATAATTTCTTTACAAAGTATTAATTTATAATTTACAAACCTTGTGTAGGATGAAACACGGCTTGAAAGAAAATCTGCGTATTCAGGGGGATTTATTTATGACGCTCCAGGAGCTGCTGTTCCTCTTCTTCGGGGGACTCGGAATCTTTTTATTCGGTATAAAATATTTAGGGGACGGCCTGCAGAAGGTGGCCGGAGACAAACTCCGGGATCTGCTGGATAAATTCACCAGCAATCCGATAATGGGTGTTTTCACCGGTATTGTTGTCACTGTACTGCTCCAGACGAGCACCGGCTCGACTGTTCTGGCTATCGGGCTCGTGAATGCCGGATTCATGACTCTCCGCCAGTCGATCGGAGTTATTATGGGAGCCAATATCGGGACAACCGTGACGGCTTTTATCATCGGTCTTGACTTTGGGGCTTACTCACTGCCGATTATGGCATTTGGTACATTACTAATTTTCTTCTTCAAAAATAAAAAAATAAACAATTTCGGTCAGGTATTTTTCGGCTTCGGTGCCCTGTTTTACGGGCTGGAGCTGATGGGTGAAGGTCTTTATCCGCTGCGTGAAGTGGAAGCCTTTACTGAGCTGACGATTTCTATGAGTAACAATCCGCTCCTCGGTGTATTAATCGGTACAATCTTTACCGTCAGTGTACAGAGTTCATCAGCTGCCATCGGCATGCTGCAGCAGCTCTTCCAGGACGGCGCCATGACGCTGGACGCTGCACTGCCTGTTCTGTTCGGTGACAACATCGGAACGACGATTACAGCAGTCATTGCGGCACTGGGTGCTTCTGTAGCAGCAAAGCGCGCTGCGATGACGCACGTTATTTTCAATGTCGTCGGTACGGTCCTTGTACTCATCCTGCTCGTGCCGTTTACGAATTTCGTAGCCTACCTTTCTTCTCTGCTGGATTTAAATCCACGGATGACAATCGCATACGCACACGGTATATTTAACATTTCCAATGTGCTTATCCAGCTGCCGTTCGTTGCTGCACTTGCCTGGATCGTCACGAAGCTGATCCCCGGCAAGGAAACGATCATCGAATACAAAGCGCAGCATCTGGATCCGAGTATTATCCAGCAGTCCGCATCGATTGCGCTTTCCCAGGCGAAACGGGAGACGCTCCGCATGGGTGAGCTGTCTTTCCAGGGTCTGAATGAAGCATCGTCTTTTGTAAAAACGAATCAAAAGCGGCATGCAGAGCTGACGTATCAGTTTGAAGATGCGATCAACAACCTGGATAAAAAAATTACCGAGTATTTAACGCAGATTTCTGCAAATTCCCTGACAGCAGGAGATTCACGGATGCACTCCATGCTGATGGATACCGTCCGCGATATTGAGCGCGTCGGTGACCACATGGAGAATCTCGTGGAACTGAAGGAATACCAGATTACCAATAAAGTGAAGCTCTCCACCTCTGCACTGGAAGACCTGGAGGAGATGTTTACGCTGACACTTAATACGTTTAAAGAAGCACTCGAATCTCTCGAAGATGATGACATTGCAAAAGCCCGTGCGGCCATTCTCAAAGAAGAGCAGATTGATAAAATGGAGCGCGAACTGCGTAAAAAGCATATCATGCGTCTGAACGACGGTCTTTGTGACGGATCTGCCGGTATCGTGTTTGTCGATATGATCAGTAACCTTGAACGGATCGGGGACCATGCTGTAAATATTGCAGAAGCTGTGGCAGAAGAGGAAGCTTCCTGATAAGGAGGCTGCACGAACACCGGATTTACGTTTTCCGGTGTTCTTTTTTCTCTCATTCTGCAAAATGTAAATTACTTCTTGACGCTTTCTTTTATTGCGTGCTAAGATATTATTTGTCTGTTATAAGGCGGTGTAGCTCAGCTGGCTAGAGCGTACGGTTCATACCCGTGAGGTCGGGGGTTCGATCCCCTCCGCCGCTACCATTACATAGTTCAGGACCCTTAGCTCAGTTGGTTAGAGCTGACGGCTCATAACCGTCCGGTCGCAGGTTCGAGTCCTGCAGGGTCCACCATTATGGAGGAGTACCCAAGTCCGGCTGAAGGGGTCGGTCTCGAAAACCGATAGGGGCTTCACGGCCCGCGGGGGTTCGAATCCCCCCTCCTCCGCCAGAATTACATACTGCATATCCCGCTTCCACAAAGGAGGCGGGATTTTTGTGCGTCATGTTCGCATGCAGAAGAAAACTTTACTATGATGGAAAAGAGAGGGGATGATGGACGTGGAGCTGAAAATGACGCCTGATGCCGAAGCGTATGTAACAGAGCGCTGGAAAGAAACGAATGATGTCCTGTTTATCTACTATTCTACAGAAGAAACGGACTGCATTTCCTGTGGCTCCCACGAATTGTACCAAATAAAGCAGGAGAATGTTCCGGAAGATGCTGTTTTCCTGCAGAGCCCCTTTGATGATATACGTGTCTGCATTTCCGGCGGGGTGGAATGGCTTTATGAAGATACCCTTCAGCTTACGTACAGAGAAGTTTCCGGAACACTTTCGCTGCAGACGAAAAATGAAATTCTCAGTCCGCGGATGCGGCTTCAGGGATAATTCGGAGGTTTAATGTTTGAACGGGTGTGGAATATTTGGTAATGTAGATTCCGCAGGAGTCATTGACACTTTTGTGAACGTACAATATAAGGAGGAGATTAGGAAATGGCTTTTACACTACCAGAACTACCTTATGCACACAACGCACTGGAGCCTCATATCGATGAGGACACAATGAAGATCCACCACGGCAAACACCATAACACGTATGTAACAAAGCTTAACGATGCACTGGAAGGTCACAGCGATCTGCAGAACAAAGACATCGAAGAGCTGCTTTCCGATCTGAACGCTCTTCCGGAAAACGTACGCGGACCGGTCCGTAACAACGGCGGCGGTCACTATAACCACACAATGTTCTGGCAGCTTATGTCGCCGGACGGCGGTGGAGCTCCATCCGGAGACCTGGCTTCAGCTATCGATCAGGAATTTGGAAGCTTTGACAAATTTAAAGAAGAATTTAAAAATGCAGCGCTGACACGCTTCGGTTCCGGCTGGGCATGGCTCGTCGTAAACAACGGCAAGCTGGAAATTACCAGCACACCGAACCAGGATACGCCGATCAGCGAAGGCAAAACGCCGGTTCTCGGTGTAGATGTCTGGGAGCATGCGTATTACCTCAAGTATCAGAACAAGCGCCCGGACTACGTTGATGCATTTTTCAACGTGATTAACTGGGATGAGGTAGCAAAGCGTTACGAAGCTGCGAAATAAACGATTTTCCTTATGAAACCGGGGGGATTTCCCTCCGGTTTCATGATTTTTTCACACGTCACTTCTTGCCGCTGCAGGCAGCGGTGTAGTATACTATAGTCAACGGATAGATGCCTGCGGTGTTGGTGAACTTCGAGTTTAATTCGAACCGAACACCAATTCACTTGGGAGCCTTAGATTGTGCAGACGACAGCAGGCCCGGTTTCATCCGGGAAGCTGAAAGCTGCACTGCGGGCACCCACCTGCCTTAGGCGGGTTCGTGAAATCTGGAAGATAACCGCACATGCGGGCACTCTATCTAAACAGATCCTGGAGGCACTGCTTCCAGGATCTGTTTATGTAGGGTAAAAGAACGCCGGAACGGGGGAAGATAATGGCTGATAAAACGATACATAAAACGCACGTCACAACGAGGCTGAATATTCTCTTTTTTGTGGTGTTTCTGCTTTTCTCCATCCTCATTTTACGGCTGGGAATCGTACAGATTGTCCAGGGGGAGGAATTCGAAGAACAGCTGGCAGAGGATCAGGATATTTCCGAACCGGTGGAAGCTCCGCGGGGCATGATGTACGACAGGTACGGGAATCTGCTCGTTGGAAATGAACTAATACTGACATTAACGTATACGAACCGGAACCGCTCTCAGGAGGATCTTCTCGAAACCGCCGAGAAGTTAAATGAATTTATCACTATCGATCCGGAAGAAGCGGAAGGAAGATACGAACGGGACTGGCGTGAATACTGGGCGCTGCTGAATCCAGAGGAATTTGAAGAAAAATTGACCGTTGCAGAACAGACGGAAGCGGAAATCAGCGATGCAGATGCACATACGGAACGAATAGAAGCTGTTACGGAAAGTGAGCTCGCATCGTTTACGCAGGAAGAGCGGGAAGTATTTATGATCTGGCGGGAGATTAACCGCGGATACAATGATATTCCTCACAAGGTCGTCCGTGATGTCACGTATGACCAGGCAGCGCAGATTATGGAACGTGTCGATGACCTGCCGGGTGTGGACATTGTCCGTGACTCCGAGCGCCGCTATGTCTACGGAGATGCCTACCGGTCGATCTTCGGCGGCGTCGGCTCGATTGCCCGGGATGACATTGATCAGTTTCTAGCCCGTGGCTATGAAAGAAACGCCGAAGTCGGACAAAGCTACCTCGAAGCACAGTATGAGGATGTCCTCCGCGGGCAGAGCGGGGAAATCCGCAACCGGCTGAATGAAGACGGGGAACCGCTCAGCCAGCCGGAACTTGAACCTGGACAGCGCGGATATGACTTGAAGCTTACCTTTGATATGGAGCTCCATCAGCGCGTGAAAGATATTATTGAGACAGAAGTTCAGTCAAGAGCGGGCAGTTTTATCGATCAGCAGGATGCGTACGTCGTTATAATGGAGCCGGATACCGGAGATATTTTGACGCTTGCGGGGAATAACAGCGATCTCGGCACATTCACGCAGGGCTATGTCGTCGGCTCTTCGATGAAAGGGGCAACCGTACTTGCAGGTTATGACACCGGTGTTCTGCCTCCGGGAGCGGGGATTTATGACCGTCCGATTAACTTCCCGGGGTCGCAGCCGATCAGCTCCGTAAGCACGCTCGGCTACGTGGATGATATTACGGCACTTGAGCGTTCATCGAACGTGTATATGGTTGAAGTCGCCATGCGCCTTGTTGATTATGTTCCGGGCGTGTCCGGCACGAATTGGGGCAACTATAAGCGCGGATTTGATATTCTGCGGTCCTACTACCAGCAGTTCGGTCTCGGCGTTGAAACCGGCATCGACCTGCCGAACGAATTCACCGGAATTAACGGCGGACGGCCGGATTATCCGGGAAGCATGCTGTTTTTATCGTTCGGTCAGTTTGATACGTATACTCCGCTGCAGCTGGCGCAGTATGTAGCGACGATAGCAAATGACGGGCAGCGGATTGCTCCTCGTGTCGTTTCAGAGATTCTGTATCCGGATACGGATATGGAGGAACTAGGATCGGTGGAGCAGCAGTTTAAGCCGGAGATTTTAAATGTTATCGATGTCGATCAGACATACTTCGACCGTATCCAGCAGGGATTTTACCGTGTGGTCAACGGGGACCGGGGAACGGCGAGATCGTATTTTGATGACGTAGAGGCGACTATGGCAGGTAAGACAGGGACAGCCCAGGTTACAGTTAACGGCGTGGACGGGAACAACCAGACGTTTGTCGGCTATGCGCCGTATGAAGATCCGGAAGTCGTTATTTCCGTCATTGTTCCCGGTGTAACGACAGCAGACGGCTCGACCGGTTTCGCCAATACGATTGCTGAGCGGTCCATGGAAGCTTATTTTGATTTGAAAGAATCCCGGAACGGTCCGCAGCCTGCTCCTGAAGAAGAGCAGATTGAGGAAGAGACAGAAGAATAACCGGAAAAAAGCGCAGAAGGACATGTTTGTCTTTCTGTGCTTTCCTTATGCCAGCGGCTCACAGGCATAGTCTCTATTTTGGCGTGCAGTTTTCAAACGAAAACACCGGCATTTCTCGAAGAGAAATACCGGTGCCTGTACTGCTTATTTTGTTTCACGGTGGAGTGTGTGACGGCCCAGACGAGGGCTGTATTTTTTCAGCTCCATGCGGTCTGGATTTGTGCGTTTATTCTTTGTCGTGATGTAATTGCGATCACCAGTCTCCGTGCATGCAAGAGTTACTTGTACGCGCATTGTTTACCCCTCCAAACTCTGTTTTACTCATACCTTAAAATAATAGCAGACAAACGAAAGTTACGCAAGCCTGTAAAGGGAAAATGCTTGCAGAAATTAATAAAGAGAAAATGGTACAAGCACAGATAATGATGGAAGTGAGATATATTTCTGCACCCCCGCAGAAAAAGACGTTTTCTGCGCACCGGCCTTCTGGTAGGATAAAAGAAGAATAATTGAGGTGTGGTGGTTTTTATGGAAACCTGGATGGATTTTGCGGTGCCGGTTCTTTTAGCAGTAGGAGTACTGCTTTTGACTCTGTCAATCATCCGCCGGGACAGTACGGCGGAATTGAAACAAGAGCTCGAGCATCAGTCGCTTCAGCATATGAAAGAGCTGTATCAGCTGCAGCAGCGGGTGCGCAGACTCGAAGCTTCACTCACTGAGCCGGAACCTCTGACAAGAGATGAAGTGCTCGAACTTCAGGAGGAAGGATATACATTAAGCGCTGTTTCTGAAATGACGGGCATTTCCAAGAAAGAAATCGAACAGCTGCTTGAATAACATATAGAAAAGGAGGGGCAGCAAGTGACGAATGATTTTTTCCGTGGAGCCGGAGTGATATGCCTTCTTGGCGGGGGAATATTATTTTTCCTGCCGCCGGAAGACGCTCCGTCTGAACAGGCAGCGCAGAAAACTGAAGCGGAGTCAGAAGATAATTCTCTGGAAGAGGCAGAAGCGAAAATCACGGAACTGGAAGAACGGCTGGAAGAAGAAAGGCAGAGGGAAGAAGAAAGACCTTCAGAAGACGAAGAGGTTGACGATCCTGCTGTATCAGCTGTACTCCAGATTGAATCCGGCATGAATTCTTCCGATGTCACCGCGCAGCTGGACCGGCTCGGCATGATCGAAAATCAATCTTCGTTTCAGGAGACCCTCCGGGACATGGAGCGCGAAAGCAGTCTGCAGCCGGGGAGTTATGACATCGACAGCGGCATGACAAATGAAGAGATCATCGAAGTGATTTCCTCCAATTAAATAGAACGAAACGAGGTGTCCTTCAGAGAAGACACCTCGTTTTGGTTGTGTGCCTGGCATGTCTGACAGCTAGGTGGTGAAAGTCCACTACGGGCTTGGTAATGGGAACCGTTAGCGAATGGCAAGGGTGTCCGGGGTGACCCGGAATCTGAAGGAAGCCGGACGCAAACAC
>NZ_PVNS01000011.1 GCF_002993335.1 Alkalicoccus urumqiensis
GTAGCCACTGCAAACCACACGACTGACAAAAAAACCGCCCGTTTCTCCAAGGTTGGGGAGAAACGGGCGGTTTTCATATGAGATCCTACGATACGAAATGAAAAATCGCTAGATTTTCAGTGGCCCCGATCGATTCCGGAACGACTTTTTCTACTTTTGATCAGGCTGCATACCAGCGTTTTTCTGCTGCTATTTTCTTTTGTGCCAGTCCAGCAGTTCTTCCGGTGCCTTCAGCTGTACTTCCGGCCCATCCACGCTCGGTCCGTCCCAGTCCAGCATACCGCCGTCAAAGTTCGCAGCTTTTCCAATTCCCTGATCTTTTAAAAACATCGATACATGATGGGAACGCCTTCCGCTTCGGCAGATGAAAATATATTCTGTTTCCGGCGAAAAAGCTTCGGCAAAGTCCGGAATCTGCTGCATCGGCAGGAGCGGAACGCCTGGAATATGAGATGCTTCGTACTCCTCCGGCTCTCTGACATCAATGATGACCGTTCCGGGTTCTTTTAGTTTCTCCTGCACTTCTTCAGCAGAATACTGCAGGATACCGTCCATATATTCACTCATTTTGATCACCTCAGAGCTTACTATACGATTCCTCCGTGGAAGTGTAAAGAAATTCTACGGCTACAGCGTTTCTTCTTTCAGTGTGCGTTCAGCGGCCACCCTTCGGCACGTCTGTCGTTTAATCATTTTATGCGGAATAAGTACTTTTTTGGCTGGAACATCCGGGTGGAGAATTTTATCGATTAAAAGGTTTGCGGCTTCGTAGCCGAGACTGTAGATATTAATGTCCACTGTTGTCATCGGCGGGGCGGAAAGCTCTGAGATCATAACATTGTTGAAACTGATAATCGAAATATCGTCCGGCACGTGCACTTCCATTTCGCTGAGCATTCTCATAACACCAAACGTCATAATGTCATCAGCCACTATCAGCGCTGAAGGCCGTTCTGCCAGACTCATCAGGTCAATGACCGCTTCCTGTCCGCCTTCCTGCAGCTCATCATGAAAGACAATATAATCATCACATGGGTCGATACCGGCATTTTTAAGTGCCTGATGATACCCCTCCATATGGTCGATTGTCACCACATGTTCCAGGTTTCCTCCGATGAAAGCGATCCGCTTGTGACCGAGCAGCAGCAGATACTCTGTCACTGTTTTTGCAGCTTTTAAATTATCATTATTTACAAATGTAACGTTGCTGAGAGAGTCATCATACGGTCTGCCGATTACGGTAAATGGAAAATCCTGTTCATGGAGATACTTCATGACGCGGTCATCCACCTTGGAGTATAGCAGGATGATTCCATCCACACGTTTCCCCTGGACCATATGCTGCACTTCTTCATAAATTTCATCATCAGACTGGCCGGTGGATAAATATAGACCGTATTCCAGCTGATGGGCTTTCGTACTGATCCCCCGGATAACTTCCGGGAAAAATGGGTTCTGGAATGTTTTGTTGGCAGAGTTCGGCATAATCACTCCGATCGTTTTCGTGGACTGGTTTGCCAGACTCCTTGCATTAAAATTCGGATGATAGCCGAGCCGCGCCATTGCTTCACGCACTTTTTCCTTTGTTCTTTCGCTGATCCGGGGGCTGTCGGAAATGACCCTGGACACCGTAGAAGGGGCAACATCCGCTTCTTTTGCAACATCTTTTATTGTTACCGTCATCGCTCTTCCCCCTTTACTTATTCATTTTAAACCGTTTTCATCTTTTTTCAACTTGTATTTCCTTGTACCCACATCGCCGCCTTATTAATCAGAAGGAATCTGTCCGGCGTTTAAAAAGGCCGCCCACTGATTGACAGTCTGGATGTCCGGCGTTTAAAAAGGCCGCCCACTGATTGACAGTCTGGACGGCCGGAATGAACGCTGTTTTTACCCTTTCGTTGCACCTGAGGTCAGGCCGGAAATCAGGTAGCGCTGCAGGAATAGATACACGAGTGCGATCGGTACAGCAACAAGAATAGCTCCTGCTGCAAAACGGGTGAAGTTGTTTGAAAACTCATCGTTTACAAAGTTGAACAGCCCTAGTGCCAGCGTGAAGTTCTCAGGACTCCGGAGTACAATCCGAGGCAGGAGAAAGTCCATGAATGGTGCCATAAAGTTAAACAGAGCGACTACCGCAAGAATTGGTTTTGCAAGCGGAAGCATGATTTGGAAGAAAATCCGGAAGTGCCCTGCACCATCAATTTTCGCCGATTCGTCCAGTTCCCGTGGAATCGTGTCGAAATATCCTTTAACCAGGAACGCGTTCATCGGTATGGCCCCGCCTATGTAGATGAGGATCAGACCAATTAGCGTATCGAGCAGGTTAACTGTGTTCAGCAGGATGTAGAGTGCCACCATCCCCATAAGAACCGGGAACATCTGCAGAAGCAGGAATGCGTAAAGACCATTCTTTCTTCCTTTAAACCGGTACCGGGAGAAAGCATAAGCCGTCAGTGCTACCATAAACGTAGCAACAAAGGCCACAGTCAGCGCAATAATGAGCGTATTTTTATACCAGAGAAGGTAATTACTCCGCGGATCAAAGAAGAGCCATCTATAGTGATCCAGTGTAAACGTTTCGGGTATAAACGACGCCCCGTAAAGTCCGCGGCCCGGGTTCAACGAAATGCCGAGCGCCCAGAGAAGCGGATAAATAATAATAATCGACATGATTATAATAACAGAATAGCTTCCTAGAAGTTCGAGTCTGTTTTTATTTTTCTTGCTCATTGATTTTCCTGCCATTAGAATGTCCCCTCCTCTTTAAAGGATCTGGAGCGGCGGAACTGGAAGAAGGCAAAGCCGGCAACCAGCAGGCCGAGAATGATCGAGACTGCAGCGGCCATGTTAAACTGCTGGTTCTCAAACGTCAGACTGTAAATCCAGGATATTAAGATATCTGATCCACCGGCGGTCTGTCCTCGTACAGCCGGTCCACCCTGATTAAACAGGTAGATGATGTTAAAGTTATTAAAGTTGAATGAGTACTGCATAATCAGCAGTGGCGCCGTCGCAAACATGACGTGCGGGAACGTAATATGACGGAATTTCTGCATGCGGTTCGCACCGTCAATGTCTGCTGCTTCATACCAGTCTGCCGAAATACTCTGCAGGACACCGGTAAAGAGAGCGTAGACAAACGGGAATCCGAGCCATACTTGAATCATAATAATGGCAAGGCGTGTAAACCAGTAGCTTGTAAGCCACGGAACTGCAGCACCGTCACCGAATAACGGTACGAGTATACCTGTATTAATTGCTCCGAAATTATCGTTAAACATCGCGGAGAAAATAATAATTGTCGTAAAGGCCGGAACAGCCCAAGGTAGAATAAAGATCGTCCGGATCAGCTTTTTAAACTTAATGCGCGGATCGTTTACGATCGTAGCCAGGAACAGCGCAAGTGCGATCTGCAGCGTTGTTGCAACAAACGTCCAGATCAGTGTCCAGGACAATACATTAATGAAAGAATCCCGCCATTCGCTGAGTGTGAACAGCTGGACGAAATTTTCGAAACCGACCCACTCGAGAAGGTTCCGTGGCGGCGCATTGTAAAGGTTATAGTTCGTGAACGCCAGAAGAACCATAAAAATGAGTGGGAACACAACAACAAAGATAAGCAGCAAAAGACCCGGGCCGATCATGAAGTATGGAAAACTTGTATCCCAGGCATTTTTGAACCCTTCCCGTATGTTCGGGACCTGCCAGCCTAATTGAATTCTCTTTGCGTCTTTAATCGCGTCCTGGATATTCAGCACATAAAATGCAAGAAAGAACGTCAGCAGTATAAATGCGATAATCCCGTTACTTAAAAACACCCGGGAATCATCCACCCGTTCTTCGACACCAAGCGTTACCAGACCCTGCAGGCCGGTAGCGATGAAATCTGCAATTGCGATGACAAAAGCAGCAAAGAGAATGAATAAGGCAGCACCTTTTAAAAAGCGTTTATTGTAAGCCTGACCGAGGCCCGGAATAATGGACAGCAGTGCAGCTACAGTAGGATTATGTTTTGGATTAACCAGTTCTCGCTCGTTGTTTGCAGCCATAGATGCTTCCTCCTGATCATGTAAGTAAATCGGGACTGGAGAGGAAACTCCCCAATCCCGCGTTTAAAGATAAATTACTGCTGGGAAATAGCGATCTGATCTTCGATCTGTTGAACCGCTTCATCCAGTACTTCCTGTGGATCTTCTCCCTGGGAAATAAACTCGAGCGCTTCTGCAATTGGATCCCATACCTGAGACATTTCAGGGATGTTAGGCATCGGCTCTGCATATTCCGTCTGGTCAAAGATCGGTGCAAGGAACTCATCGTCCACTTCTACAGCTGTGTGGGCCGGAAGCTCACCTGCTGTTTCGAAGTATGTCTGGGAGCTCTCCTGATTCGTGATGTGAAGCGCAAGTTCTGTTGCCCAGTACTGGTTCTCACTGTAATAGTTTACGAGCCAGCCTTTGTTTCCAGAGAAGGAGCTTACAGGCTCTCCGTCAACGGTTGGAAGTGTAGCAACGCCGAGGCTGTCGCCGAGTGCTTCTTCGTATTCCGGAATAGCCCATGGACCGTTAACGATCATCGCAGCATCTCCTTCAGAAAAAAGGCCGCCGGCCACATCCAGATCTACGCCGCCTGGCATCAGACCGTCTTCAAACCAGGAACCGATCATTTCGCCGCCTTCAACAGCGCCAGGTTCGTTCAGGCCGATATCGGATGGGTCATAAACTCCGTCATCATCCTGACCAAAGACATAGCCGCCGTTTGCAGTGAGGAACGGGTAGGCAAAGTAAAAGTCCGTTGCGTTCATAAGGAAGCCATACTGATCGCCGTCCGTCAGCTCCTCTGCCTGAGCCATCAGATCATCCAGCGTTTCCGGCGCTTCTTCTACGAGGTCTGTGTTATAGAAAAGAGCATAAGTTTCCACAACGGCAGGGATTCCGTACTGAGCTCCGTCATAGCTGAACGATGTTACTGCCTCTTCATTGTACTCATCGAGACGGGACTGCTGGTCTTCTGTCAGTTCCAGCTCTGCTGCAAGACCTTGAAGCGTAATGTCTCCGAGACGGTCATGCGGCTGGAAGAAAAGATCTGCACCCTGACCGGAAGGACCGTCAAGTGACATACCTTCTGTCTGATCAAGCATGGAATATGGTGTGATTTCAACGTCAATTCCGTGCTCTTCTTCAAATCCTGTAATAATATCTTCATATGCATCAAGCTGTGCTTCTTCATCGTTCACCCACATCGTAAGCGTTTCCGGCTTTTCCGGAGCTTCGCTGTCTGCTGCAGCTTCCCCGTCACTGCCTTCCTCTGCATTACCTTCTGCGTTTTCTTCCGTATCAGTATCTGCATTTTCTTCTGCACCGCCGCCGTTGTTTTCCGCATTGCCGCCGTTATCTCCGTCGGCATCGTTTCCGCCGCACGCCATCAGTGCAAGTGACATGACCGGGACCATACCCAGTGTAAACATCAGTGATCTGCTTCGCTTCATTCCAATTTCCCCCTTGGATTAAGTAATAGGATGGCTGCCTGCTTCCGTGAAAAGCAGCTTAGTGCACACATTCCGCAAAAAGTGGCAACCGTTTGCATTTCCAGTGAAAAAAACTGGCTTCACTTATGTAAATGAAGTGAAACCGTTTGCATCACTTTCTGTAATTAATATACTATGGGCGATATTAAATAGCAACCTTTTTATCAATATTTTTTTTCGATCCCTCGTCCTCATGCTGCGTCTTCAAGTTCCAGGGTTCTTCATTTTTACTGCTGCGCAGGCGTTCAGCCGTTCTTTCAAGTGATTTCATTTCTTTATTCAGTATTTGTTGATCCTGCAGCTGCTTCTGAATAGAGGTGTGTATATTTCCACTATTTTCAAGCAATTCGGTTGCACTTGAAGCGAGCTCCGCCACTGATTCTGCCGCTTCTGCAATTGTTCCCGTCATTTCATGGATAGAGGCTGCGACTTGTCTCTGCTCGGTTTCTGCTGCTTCTGTTTTCTTTTTTACAAGATTAAACCGGGAGGCGGTCTGTTCTGTCTGCTCTCCCATCTCTAATGCAGACTGTTTAAACTCTGAAAAGGAAGTGACCATTCCCTCCGCTTTCTGCTGCATTGACCGCAGAACTGTATGCATCTGCGATGAAAATGACTTCGTCCCTTCGGAAAGACGCTGTATTTCTCCGGCGACGACAGCGAAGCTTCTTCCGGCTTCTCCTGCTTTCGCCGCTTCAATAGAAGCATTAATTGCAAGCATTTTTGTTTTTTCGGTTATATCACCGATCCCGGCTAAAAACGTTTCTACTTCACTCATCATGGTGCTCAATGATTCTGCAGCTTCCGTTGAGCCGCCGAGCCTATCATCCAGATCGGCCATCGTCTGCTGTAGCAGATAAATGTCGCTTCTCCCATCGTCGGTTTCCCTGCGGATACTTTTCATTTCCTCCAGCATTTCCGTCAGCTGCCCATCGATTTCTTCCGTGCCTGCGGCAAGCTCTTCTGTAGAAGCAGAGATTGATGTGGTGTGGTCGGACTGCAGATGTACGCGGCTGTCCATACCGGATGTATCTCCCTCCATTTCTGTAAGGGCTGCCTGCTGCTTATCCGCAAGCCGGTTGACGCTGTGGACTGCCTGCATGACTTCTTCTGCCAGCGTTTCATTTTTCTCTTCATAGGAAGCCAGTTTCTGTCCCATCAAAGCAAGCTCCCGGTCTGCCTCTCCAAGCTCATCTGATCCCGGTTCCTGCAAAAACAAATAGTCATTCCGGCTGTATGCCTGAATGCGGCTGCGGAGCTTTTTAAGACCCGTCCGTAAGCTGTATCCAAACCAAAGAAAGCCGGCAAGCGGCACGATAATTAAAATCAGAAGTGCTCCTGTCACTGCCTGTTCCGTGAAAGACAGCGCTGATTCCAATGATGAAGAAGCTGCCTGCTGCTCCTCCTGAAGCATTGATTCCACACGTTCATGAACAGAGTTTGTCTGAGCTTCCGCCCTTGTTATCCCGGGCATAATCCGGTTTTCGATCTGTTCAGCCTCTTCGCCGATAAAAACGCTGGAAAAGTACTGATTGATATGGCTCTCATATTGATCCACCGGCTCATGCAGAAAAGCGAGATAATGCAGAAGATCTTCGTCTAAAGAACTCTCCTCTAATGAAGTAAGCAGATCCCGTGCTTCCACAACGGAGCTTTCAAGAGACTCCACCAACGATTCATCATACCCTCCGGAAGTAAGCTGCATCTGTTCCAGGCTCATCTGATGAATGGACTGAATCAGCGTATGATACTCCTGATTAAATGCTGTAACCTGTTCGGACGTTTCGTGACTGTTCTGCACCTCATTCGTAAAATAATAAAGAAGTCCCCCGGCAGTCAGGCATGTCAGAATGATTACAGCGGTCAAAAGATAAAGTCTCGGCAGCAGTCTCTGCATCCTCTGTTTCATCGTCCTCCCCCCTTCTATGTACTTTTTCATGAATAGATGCAATCGCTTGCATCTTGTGGAACAGTATAGCATGACCTCCTTTTGAAATCGACCATTTTTCCTATTTTTATGTTAATTGCCGGTTCTTCTTCGATATTCACCGGGAGTCATTCCTTCTTTCTGCTTAAACAGCCGGGAAAAATAGGCTCCTTCTTTAAATCCGGAATCCTGCGCTACTGCATCGAGACTATTATTTGTTGTCAGCAGAAGTTTTTTTGCATGCCGCAGCCGCTGGTATTGAAGAAACTGCAGCGCAGTCAATCCTGTCTTCTGCTTTACGATTTTAGTCACATAATCGGGATGATACAGAAATGCTGCAGCAACATCCTTGATCTGCAGACTACGCTCCCTGTAATGGGCCTGAATATACGAAGTGATCAGAGAGGCTGTTTTATCTGATGCGCTAGGTATGGTGAGGGACTCCCTCTGCATAAATAAGAGAAACTCAAAGAAGAGCACCTGCTGCCTCATTCTGGCTTCCGGGTCTTCAGAGTAATTTGCCTCAATCATATTTTTGAACGAAGCAAATCCGCTGTTCTTCTGTTTCAATGTGCCTGTCGTCTGAAGCAGCATTTGAAAGCGGTCCGGGGTTGTAAAGGTGCCGTCTGTCAGAAGCGTAGCTGCCCATTCCGCGTGTTCCACTCCTACGACCTCGGAACCGCCCGGCACATAAAAATGACACCAGTAATAGGAAGCCGTTTCAGGTGATGCTTTCCACCCGGTATGAAACAGTCTCGGCCTCAGAATTAAAAAGTCTCCTCTTTGGAGCGAATAACGCCTGCCGTCTTCTTCAATATAGACAACCCCTTCTGTAACAAGAATGAGATCATATAAGTGAAACGTCCGGCTGAAGTGCTTCTGTCCCGGCTGAAACACTGCTTTATCTCCTTTTATAAATACCGGCAGCGGCGGCAGTGAAGCTGAAAGGTACATTGAATTCACCTCTGATATCGGATTTGTGCATAACGATTCTAATATTCTTCTGGAACATGCCATTTTCCTGCTGTACACTTACCAGGAATTGTGAAGTTTTTTTTATTAAACAATGGATTTTTGAATGGGAAGGAGGAAGGCAGTTACATTCCTTTCTGCCGAAACACATGAGCACAAGGAAAAAAATGACATTATTCGCTCTTACATGGCCGATTTTTATAGAAATTCTACTTCATATGCTGATGGGAAATGCTGATACGCTCATGCTGAGTCAATACGACGATGATGCGGTGGCCGCAGTCGGTGTATCCAATCAGGTGATGATGCTGATTATTGTCACGTTCGGCTTCGTTGCGCAGGGAACGACGATCCTTGTCGCCAGAATGCTTGGGGCATCCAACGAAAAGGGTGCTGGAAGAACCGTCGTCGTTTCCATTTTCTTAAACCTTCTGACCGGTCTTCTGCTCAGTGGAGCACTGATCCTGTTCGGCCGTCAGATTCTTCTCTTGATGCAGCTTCCTGAGGAACTCCTGTCCGATGCCTATCTTTACTTAGCCATCGTCGGCGGCTTTGCTTTTGTGCAGGCATTTATTATGACCGTCGGTGCAGCGCTGAAAAGCTACCAGTTCACGAAAGATGTTATGTATATGACACTTTTGATGAACGTATTAAACGTTGCAGGAAACTATGTCCTCATTTTCGGTGCCTTCGGATTTCCGGAAATGGGTGTACAGGGTGTAGCAGTCAGTACTGCACTCAGCCGCTGCGTCGGTGGTATGCTCCTGTTTTATCTGCTGCTGAAAAGAGTGCCTGCTCCTCTGCCGTGGAAGGCAGCACTTGAGCGCCGCTCCGGCAGAGAAGTAAGAAGTCTTCTCCAGATCGGCATTCCTTCCGCAGGAGAGCAGATGGCGTACAGCGCCTCGCAGATTGCTATCACTTCCTTTGTTGCTGTCATGGGAACAACGGCACTGACGACGAGAGTTTATACATTAAATATTATAATGTTTACACTGCTTTTTTCTATTGCCGTCGGTCAGGGCACACAGATACTTGTCGGCTATCTTATAGGAGAAAAGCGTCTGGAAGCTGCTTACGACCGCTGTCTGCGCAGCTTGAAAATAGGCCTCGGTGTATCCGTATTTGCTGCCGGTGTTTTTTACGCATTCAGTGATACATTGTTTTCGATCTTCACCTCGGACACCGCCGTCATTCAGACTGGTTCCCTGCTGCTTTTAATGACCATTCTTCTGGAGCCGGGCCGGGCGTTTAATTTAATCGTCATTAATTCTCTCCGTGCCGGAGGCGATGTCCGTTTTCCAGTGTACGTCGGCATTCTCTCTATGTGGGGAGTTGCCGTTCTTTTCTCCTACACGCTCGGGATCTGGCTCGGACTTGGACTGATTGGTATCTGGGCTGCCATGACGGCAGACGAATGGATCCGCGGCCTCCTTATGCTGCAGAGATGGCGGAGCAGAAAGTGGCAGCGGATGTCCTTTTCGCATGATACGGAAAAGAACGAGAAGCATAAACCTGTCCGTGCAGGAAAGTAAAATCATATGTATACATGCAATTCATCTTTCTTATACAATCATTTAAAATAAAGTACGCCGGTGAAGGAAGGTAACTACAATTGCATTCGGTTTTTTGCATAAGTATGTAAAGCCATCACCTGCTGCTCCTGTATTAATATAGTGAAGCACTGCAGAATGGTACACGTTTTAAAAAACAGTGCTGAACCTGCCTTATAAGGAAGAGTGCAACTGGGACAGAAGGATGTTCCTCTTCTGCCTTACCACACATTTTTGACTTTTTTGGTTCTATCTGATTAAATAAGGGAGAATATTGCGCCCTGTAATATTCATATACTTACTATTCCTAAAGGGGGAATGCCAAGTGAAAAAGGTGACATCTTTATCAGCGGTGCTGCTTTCCAGTGCTATGTTCCTTGCTGCCTGCGGTGGTAACGACGGCGGCAACAACACGACCGACGTAGAGAACAACGGCGGTGCAGAGGATACCACGGAGAACACAGAAAACACAGAGGAAGAGCCTGCTGACAACGAAGAACCGGCGGACGAAGGAAACGACGGAGATACTGCCTCTGACGCTGACGTTGGTAATCTTCAGCTTGGAACAGGTTCCACCGGCGGTACGTACTACCCGCTCGGTCAGGAAATTGCAACGATTGTAAACAACAACATTGAAGTGGAAGGCTTTGATCTGAGCGCTGTTTCCTCCGGAGCTTCTGTTGACAATATTGTCGGCATCAGCCAGGGTGAAATGGACCTTGGTATGTCCGTACACCTTCCTGCGCAGGATGCGTTAACGGGCGCCGGTGACTTTGAAGGTGTCGAAATTGACAACTTCGGCTTCATGGGCCATATCTATCCGGAAGTCATGCAGATTGTTATTCCTGCAGACTCCGACATTGAAACAGTCGCTGACCTGGAAGGTTCTTCCGTAGCTATCGGACCACCGGGAAGCGGAACGCAGGCGGCAGCACGTCTGATTCTTGAAGCTTACGGTCTGGAAGACGGCGATTACGAAGCATTTGAAGAAGGCTTCGGCGACGCTCAGGGTCGTATTCAGGATGGACAGCTGGATGCTTCTTTTGGTCTTCTCGGTCTTCCGGCAGGCGGAATTGACGAGCTTGCTGCTTCAGCAGACATCGAGCTCCTTTCCCTGACAGAAGAAGGGATCAGCTATGTGGAGGAGAACAGCGGCTATGAGCAGCTGACGATCCCTTCTGATTCCTACGATTTCATGGAGGAAGACGTGGAAGCAATCACTGCCTACGCTGTTCTTCTCGGCTCTATGGATACAATTGATGAAGATCTCGGCTACGAAATCACAAAAGCAATGTTTGAGAATGCCGGCGATATCGCTCATCCACAGGGTGAACAGATTAACGAAGAGAACGCTCTGAACGGCTCTGACGGCCTTCCTATGCACCCTGGTGCAGAGCGTTACTTTGAAGAAGCAGGCATTTCCGAATAATCGTTCTTGTATGGGACCGGACTTTGTCCGGTCTCCTTCTTGCCTGTAAGGCTCCGCGCTCTGCATACATGCGGAACGCCGACGAAAAACCGGGAGTGAATCTCACGGCTTTTCGTCGACGCCAAAGCAGCAGGTTTGATGCTTTCAGATTGATGAGGTGATAGTATGGCAGAAAAAAATCAGGAGATTTTAAGCGAGCAGGAACAGCAGGAAATGCTTGCTAAATACGACAAAGAGTCCTCCTTCCGGAACAATCCCGGCAAATGGGCGTGGGTCATTACATTTATGGCCATTTCCTTAACGGTCTTTCATCTGTACCGCGCTTTTCCGATGAACGGCCCGCTCACTTCCATCATGCAGGGAGCGGTTCACCTAGGTACAGCGATGGGACTGATCTTCCTGCTGTACCCGCTCCACCGCGGCGGCATGAAAAAACGCGGCGTACCATGGTACGATGTTCTGTTCGCTTTTGCCTCCATGGCTTCGTGCTACTACATTCTTTTCCGGTATGACTGGATTACCGGTGCTGCTCGTATTATGGGCTTTTCCACTATCGATATTATTTTTGCTTCGATGGGTATCTTCCTTCTCTTAGAAGCAACTAGACGTGCTGTGGGTCTCCCGATCGTCATCATTGCAGGTCTGGCTATCATTTACGGTATGTTCGGAACGAATATTCCTTATTTCGGCCACGGTGGCTTTGACTGGAATGGCTTGTCCAGAAGACTGTTTTTTGAAACGGACGCTATTTTCGGTACACCGATTCAAATTTCATCGACGTACATTTACTTATTCCTCTTTTTCGGCGTGATGCTGACAAAAACCGGCGTCGGTCAGTATTTCAACGACCTTGCATTCGGCTTGACAGGCCGGTTTACCGGAGGAACAGCAAAAGCGGCTGTTGCAGCCTCCGCCATGCAGGGAACAGTGACGGGAAGCTCTGTTGCCAACACGGTAGCCTCGGGTTCCTTTACGATCCCGATGATGAAACGGGCGAACTTTCGTCCGGAATTTGCGGCCGCTGCAGAGGCTTCTGCCTCCACCGGTGGTCAGATCATGCCGCCGATCATGGGAGCTGCCGCTTTCATCATGGCAGAGTATGTACCGTCCGTTTCGTACAGCGATATCATTATCATCGGTATTATCCCTGCGGCGCTGTACTTTACCGGCGTATTTATGGGAACTCACTTTGAAGCAAAGCGCTACGGAATCGTTGGTCTTCCTAAAAGTGAGCTGCCTTCGACAAAGGGGCTTATAAAGGGGTCCTACCTGCTCCTGCCGCTCGTTATCATTATTACGATGCTCGTCAACGGGTTTACACCGACGTACGCGGCGCTTACAGGTATTGGAACAGCATTTCTTGTCAGCTATGTCCGTAAAGAGACAAGGCTCTGGCCCCGCGATATTCTAGATGCCCTGGAGCAGGGTGCTAAAATTGCCCTGCCGGTTATCGCTGCCTGTGCAAGTGCCGGTATCATCGTCGGTACCGTCGTATTTACGGGACTAGGCGGAAAAATTGCAGGCGGCCTTCTGGATCTTGCCGGAAACAATCTTTTCCTGCTGCTCTTCTTTACGATGATTGCCTGTATTCTTCTCGGTATGGGGCTTCCGACAACAGCAAACTATGTCGTTACCGCATCCATGGCTGCTCCGGCGCTGATCAATTACGGAGTACCTGATATTGCCGCTCACTTTTTCGTCTTTTATTTCGGAATTGTGGCCGACATCACGCCGCCTGTCTGTCTTGCAGCGTATGCTGGTGCCGGTATCGCCAAAGCGAACCCCATGCGCGCAGGGGTGAATGCCTTTAAATTGGCCATCGCTGCGTTTATCATTCCGTACATCTTTGTATTCGAGCCTCAGCTTCTGCTCGTCGATGCAGACGTGTTGACCGTAACGCTTCTAATCATTACGTCTCTGCTCGGCATGAGCGCTGTCAGTGGTGCTGTCATGGGCTACTTCTTCAATACGTTCCTCTGGTATGAGCGGATCCTGCTGTTCGCCGCCGGGATCATGCTTATTTATCCGGATAATCTGTTGATTGAAGGATCAGGACTGGCACTTTATATTCTTCTTGCCGTTGTCCAGACACTGCGTAAGAAAAAACAACCAAAGACGAACGTATAACGCGTAAAACCGCCGGCAGCATATATATGCTTACCGGCGGTTTTTTCGATCAGTCGTTCTGCACAGAGTGCATGCTGGAAAATATGAAAACGGCCTCTCCGACTGCTTACTCATGATCGGTAAACACATCGAATGTCTCCCAAAGTTCCTCGAGTTCCTCCAGACGTTTCGTCACTTTTTCTTTTCTGGAGCGGGTGAGCGCCGTAATGATCGCTGCAGCCACGCTCATTGGAGCTGCAAACGAATCAATAAATGAATTAACCTCCGTCGATGTGATCAACTGCCTGTTTCCGTAAGGATAAAGCGGACTGAGCAGATGATCGGTAATGACAATCGTATTTGCCCCTTTGGACTGCACGTATTTCATCACCTCAACCGTCCGCTTCGTATACCTGGCAAAGCCAAGACCGATTACGACGTCGTTTGGCGAAATGTCCAGAAGGTGCTCAGAAACGCCGTCCGCTTCCTGGATCAGCTCAGTATTCTGCAGAATCAGATCCAAATAGAATTCAAGGTATTTACCTACGCTTGCAGCACTGCGGTATGCCACTATATAAATCCGTTCTGCATCTGCCAGATCAGCTATAACAGCATTAAAGTCATCGGAGTCAATCTGCCCTTCTGTTGTACTTAAATTATGCCTGTCATCACGTAGAATTTCTTTTATTACCGGCTGCGGTCCGGGATAATCTCCGGTAGTACGTTTCAGCACTTCGGCAGAAGTTAATCTGCTTTGAATTTCCTCTTGAAGATGTCTCTGCAGATCAGGATATCCTTTGTAGCCGAGAACCGAGGCAAATCGAATGACGGTCGCTTCTCCCACTTTCACGTTTTCCGCCAGTCTTGAAGCCGTTAAAAAGGGTGCGCGCTCTCTGTTCTCAAGCAGATACGCTGCGATCTTTTTGTGAGATTTGCTGAGTGAAGTATACGCTTCTGTCAACTGATCATAAATACCAGCCATTCCATTCACCCCCTCTTTCTATACAGTGTACGCGAAAAATGCCCGGGTGAAAATTTGAAACCGCTTCAATTTTGGAAGAAATCCTTCATTCGGTGACTTTCTCAGAGGATAAAATCCATTTTTGACCAATTCCCGCCGGTGTGCTTAAATAAAGACAGTACTACTGAAAGGGGCGGTTAACATGGCACAGCCGAAATACATTATGAACATTGAACGCGTTCCCCACCTATCTGACGAAGAGAAAGAAAAACTGAAGAAGATTACGGAGAAATTCGTCTTTCGTGTAAACGAATATTATCTCGGCCTGATCGACTGGGGAGATCCTCAGGACCCGATCCGGAAACTCGTTATTCCAAATGAAGGTGAACTGGAAGAGTACGGCCGCTGGGATGCCTCTGATGAGGATACAAACTATGTTGTGCCGGGCTGTCAGCATAAGTATGATCAGACTGCTCTATTGATCGTATCTGAAGTGTGCGGCGCCTACTGCCGCTACTGTTTCCGGAAACGGCTCTTCCGCAATGATATCAAGGAAGCGATGTCCGACGTGTCTCCGGGCATTGAATACATCCGTAACCATCCGGAAATTACCAATGTCCTGTTAACCGGCGGGGACTCACTCATTCTTGCTACAAGAAAGCTCCGGAAAATTATTGAGCAGCTGCGGGAAATTCCTCACGTGAAGATTATCCGCCTCGGTTCAAAAATGCCGGTATTCAATCCGATGCGCATTTACGAAGATGAAGACCTGCACGAACTAATCCGTGAATATTCCACTCCGGAGCAGCGTATTTATGTTATGGCGCATATCAACCACCCACGCGAAATTACTGAAGAAGCGAAGAGAGGGTTTGACGCCCTTCACCAGGCTGGTGCCATCGTTGTGAACCAGACACCTGTTCTGCGCGGAATCAACGATGATCCCGACGTACTTGCAGAACTGCTGGATAAGCTCTCCTGGGCCGGTGTCACGCCGTATTATTTCTTCATTAACCGCCCTGTAGCCGGGAACAACGATTTCGTTCTCTCGCTTAAAGAGGCCTACGACATTGTTGAAGAAGCAAAAGGGAAAACATCCGGTCTCGGTAAACGTGTGCGGCTTTCGATGAGCCATACATCCGGTAAGATTGAAATTCTTGCCATTGAAGACGGAAAAGCGTATCTGAAATACCATCAATCCAGAGATAATAACTACGGCAAATTCATGGTGCTTGACTGCCCTGAGGATGCTGCCTGGTTCGATGACCTCCCTGGTAACGAAGCTCATTGGGAAGCGCCGAAAAAGAAGTGGAACGATTTTGTTGGTGCCAACGACAAGCTGAAAGAAACAGAGGCGTCAACAACGTAATCACAGCGTACATGACCGGTTTAAAAACAGGTGGCTGCGGAATCATCCGCAGCCTCTTTTTTTATTTATACTTCATCTCCATAGTCGATTTGGTATACTTAAGTCAATGACTGGGAAAGGATTGGTCCATTTATGAGACGTTGGATCAGCGTACTGCTGCTGCTGGCAGCGTGTGGAACAGAAACGTCATCCGAAAACACGATACCATTGAAAGAAAAAGTAGAGAAAACACCTCTTCATTTGGAGTACGCGGGTTCCCGGACGGGGGGATCCCAGATACAGATGCATTTTCTCGTTTCACACACAGATGAAACCCTTATACACCCTGAAGATTACGTTTACCAGTGGCCGGAATACATACAGGACAGCGAAGGAATTGCATACAGAATTGCAGATGCTGACTATTCATATGACATGCTGGGTGATACGGCGCTTGAACCTTGGGAAGCCGGTGTTACACTGACGATTAAACCTCCCCCTGAGAAAGTGGAGGATGTCGTTTTTACCATCCCGTTTCACACTGTTCCGAAACGCTACGAAGAAGGGTATTTATTCCGGGTGGAGCGTGACAATCCATCAATACAAAATGGAGATATGGCAGTTCAAAATCTGGACATAGAAGAGCAGTCCCTCTCATTCCGTCTTGATGATGCCCATCCGGATGCAGACAGCCGGACCGGCTATATGGTTACACTTCTTAAAGATGGAGAACGTGTTTTTCCTGTTTCCAGACGGGTCAACCGGAGCAGCCGGAGCACATCGTTCGAGCTGATGTTTGCAGAGCCCTTCAACGAGCAGGAGACCCTCCTCATTGACCGAATGAGCGGGGATCTACCCGAATGGCGCTTTTCCTTAACAGTGAGTCCGGACAGCGGCGGATAATTTAGTTCAGACCTGCTGCAAACGTTTCTACCCGTTTCAGGTAATCGGCTCTTTCTTTATCCCCGGCCAGCACGGCATTGCCGAAATGAAGAACCGTATGGAGTTCCATCCCGCAGAAATCGCAGATCTGTTTTTCAATCAACTGCACCATGTTGTCGTAGCTGCCGGACTGCATAAACTCACTCTCCGGTGCTCCGGTGGAAAAAAGAAGGGAAACATTTTTCCCTTTTAGAAGCGGCACCGGCTCCTCTCCTTCCAGTTCATAGGCAAAACCATAGCTCAGGACCCGGTCCAGGAATGCTTTCCCCGCTGCCGGAAATGTGCCCCACCACACAGGAAACACCCACACATAATGATCCGCATCCGCCATTTTTTTGTGTTCTTTTTTTACTTCCTCCGGATAAATTCCCTGCAGCTGCTGTTTGTATTCTTCAACAGTGAGCGAGAGCGTAGTCAGTTCTTCTGCAGGCATACTGATCGAAGCATCCGGCAGAACTTCTCTGACTTTTTTCAGGACACTGCCGTTCCAGCTGTCTACTTCCGGGTGCATAAAAACGATGTGAACATTCATAACGCTTCCCTCACTTTTTCCAGACGTTCATCATGCAGGCTTAATCATTGGTTTTCCAAAATAATAGCCCTGGACATAGTCAACAAGTGGCTTTACAATGTTGTACTCTTCGGGCAGTTCAATACCTTCTGCGAGCAGTTTAATGTTCTGCGAAGCTGCTGCTTCCCTGTACTCTTTCAACTTTTCCGCCTTTTCCGGATGAAGATGAATATCCTGAATCAGACTGCGGTCAAGCTTTGCATAGTTGGGCTGCAGCTCTTTTAACACTTCGATCGTGGAAAATCCTGTACCAACGTCGTCGAGCGCTACCATTACCCCAGCCTTTTTATATTCAGAGAAAATATACTTCAGGTGGGCAATATCGGTGATTTTTTCTGTTTCTACCACTTCAAACACGAGATCTTCCGGATTTACGTTATAATCTTTCACTGCTTTGAAAGTGCTCTTCAGACAGTGGGACGGATCATAAATGGAAGATGGGAGAAAATTAATAAACCGCTTCATCCCGGGCATGAGCCGGTGGGAGCTTGTACGGATGGCATTAATTCTCGCCTGGCTGTCAAGCATCGACTGAAGTCCTGAATTCTGTGAAAAAGCAAATAGTTCCCCTGGATTAAATGGATATACTTTGCTGTTCGGACGAAGCAGAAATTCATATCCGAAAGGCTCGTCTGTCCGGGCATCAATCACTGGCTGCATAAAAGATTGAAAAAGGCGTTCCTGAATGATTTTAACCATTTCGGGGTGGTCAATCTGCTCCGAAAGTTCAGGCATGGTGAATGAATTTCCAGGCATATGCCTGCTTCCGTGTTCATCGATCAGACTTCCGCGTATCCGCTGTATTTCTTCTTTTTCCACCGTCTGGTTCAGGCGGTTCATGTGCTCATGTAATTCATCCCAGTCTTTATATGGTATATACAGCCGGGTTCCCTGGCTGTTTGCTTCAGGACTGCTCCGCTTAAACGCACGCTGTACTTCTTTTAAAATTTCTGTTCTTCCTGATGCGAGAATCAGCTGTCCGGTTTCGGAGAGCGGAATTTTCCCCTGACACATTTGACAAGATTCCATTCAAGTCACCTTCCTTTATCTCTTCGATATTGAATAAAATACCCTTCTTCATGAGTCGAAAAACCTAATTTCTTCTTTTTTGCATTTCATTCATAGAACTGATATGATGAAATCAATTATTTGAATTTTCTAACGGAAGGAGCCGTGTACATGATTCTATCCAGAGACGAAGTAAAAGCAAATATTAAAGATTCCGACGGCTGGAAGCTGAGCGGGGATAAATGGATTGAAAAACATTTTGCTCTTCCTTCTTTTCCAAAGGCACTCCATTTTATTAAGGAAATCGGTGATGCAGCGGAAGACCGTGACCACCATCCTTATATTGTCATCGACCATAAGCATGTCACGTTGAAGCTGAGCACGAAAGATGAAGGTGGACTTACCCAGAAGGACTTCGACTCTGCCTACGCTTACGACCGGATATTCCGGAAATATACTTAAACAGGAAAAAATCGGCTGCTCCGTCCCGGGGAACAGCCGATTTTTTCTGCTTTTCTGCACATCACCGCTGCACCCGTGATAAGATAGACAGGACGTTTATTAAGACAGGAGCGATATTATGCAGTGGCTGTACTTTGTAACTGCCGTACTGGCTTTCGTACTGGCTCTCTATCATTTATTCTCCCACCGTCACCGGGTGAATAATCAGGAAACACGTATTTATTCTCTTAAACATTCTTCCCACATCGATACGGACTCCACCAGATATATGTGGAGCGTCCGTGCAGCGCGGGTGATGCCTGTCACTGCTCTTTTTCTCATATTAATGCTGTTTCAATCATTTCCGGCAGCGACGGTTCTGTTTGCATTGACGGCTGCCCTCGGCCTCTTCGTTCTGCTTACATTGGATAAAACGTTTGAAGTGCAGGACGGAGGTGTCGTTTTCGCAGGCTATCACGCCAGATGGAACGCAGTTAAATCGATTTATTGGGGAAGGAAGCGTCCCGGGAAAAAACAGCTTGTGATGGAACTGCAGAAAGGGCAGCGGATAACGACGTTTGTTTCTGATAAAGATGCAGAAGATGTGCAGAAAATTATTTCGGCCTATACGTTTTTTGATACTCACCGCGGGCCGCAGTCCTAAACATACGGAATCGACTGCCTCAGTGCCGTCTCTTTTGAAGGTTGCACTTCCTGAACTCCATGTACGGATCCACAGTGAAAAGACTGCCTGAGGCCTATTACCGGCTTCAGGCAGTCTTATTGCATATTTCCTGCTTTTTATTATTTTCCGGTTTCTGCAAACGTTTTAATGCGGTCCCCTATTTCATCGCGGACACGTTGGAAAAACGCCCACTTTTCCTCTTCCGTTCCTTCCGCTTTCGCCGGGTCATCAAATCCCCAGTGCTCCCGCTCTTTATCAGGCGGCGTTGCCGGACAGACGTCCGCTGCGTGGCCACAGAGTGTAACGACAAAATCTGCTTTTTTGAGTAGTTCCTGGTCGATCGTGTCCGAGGTCTGTCCGGCTATATCTATACCGCGCTCCCGCATGGCTTTTACGGCCAGAGGATTGACGCCGTGGGCTTCAATTCCGGCAGAATAAACATCCCAGGAATCATTAAGGTATTCTTTTCCAAAGCCTTCAGCCATCTGACTTCTGCAGGAATTGCCTGTACAGAGAAAATAAATAATTGGTTTTGTCATCATGTATCCCGCCTTTATATTATGATTCGTTTATATAATAACATATTTATATTAAGGCGGTGTAAAGAATTGGTGACTTTATTTACAGATGACTCTCAGTCCAGCCTGCTTCATTTTTTCAAGCTCCCTGCCTGCATCAGGAAGTTCCCGGATAACAGCCAGAGCCATGTCGTAATAAGGTGAATCCTGATCCAGGGAGTAGAACACCCACTGGCCCTGTTTTCGTTCACGGACGATCCCATGCTGTTTCAGCTTTCTCAGGTGCTGACTGACAGACGGCTGACTCATTTTCAGCAGTTCAACAAATTCACAGACACAGACATCATCGGCAGAGAGAAGCGAAATCATTTTCAGCCTGTTTTTATCTCCCAGCAGCTTAAAAAATACCGCCGTATCTTCAAACGACAACGTTTGTTTCAGCATGATTCTATCTCCTTTTTCAGCGTATTTAGCACCGTATCAAGTGCTTCCTGCTGCATTGAAAGCGGCATCGTCGGAAGCTTTCCATCAAGCGACATCGAAGGCAGTGCAGGAAGGTGGATGAATCCAGCCGGGACATAAGAATCGTTAAGCTCGTGCATCACGTGATAAAAAAGCGAATTACATACGTACGTGCCGGCTGATTCAGACGTTTCCGCCGGGATATTTGCCGCATGGAGCTCCTGAATCAAACGTGAACGGGGAAGCGTCGTTCTATAGGCAAACGGACCTGTTTCTTCGATTATGCGGTCCTCCGGCTGCTCCCCGCTGTTATCCGCGATCGGCGCGGATTCCGTATTCACTGCTGTCCGTTCAATGCTCCATGCAGCTCTCCCCGGCGCAGTGCCGAGCATAACTACTGCATCCGGGTTCGTGTGACGGATTAGTTCTTTCATTTTTCTGCCTGCTTCGTGGAAAACTACCGGCAGAAGAAACGCTTCTACGTGAGGATCCCTGTTCACCTGAAGGTGCTTCACCAACTGCTCCGATGGGTTCTCCTCCCATCTGCCAAACGGTTCAAATCCCGTTACCATTAGTTTAGTCAATTCTCTCCCTCATTTCCAGTACAGACGATTATTGACCGTATTCTATATCGGTCAGCTTCCAGGACCCCTCTTCAAGAGCGTATAAGAAGAGGACGGTTCCTCCCGGCGTTAACTGCTCCTCCTCCAGACGGTACAGACTCATTTCTACTTCTGCTTCCTCTTCATGAAGGATCACTTCTGCCGGAGGGAGTAAATGAGCGTTGGCAAGCGACAAGTAATGAAACGAGTTATCCTCTGCAAAGCGGATCCGCTCCTGCTCCTCCTCGATCTCCGCTTCTCCGGAAAGCACCTCACGAAGGGATTCGTGCTCTTTTTCATGCATGGCTGTGATGACAGCTGCCGTCCGGCTCCGCAGCGCAGCACGCTCCTGCTGCTCTTCAGACTGTTCTCTTTCCGCATCCAGCTGTTCCTGTTTGATTGTAAGCAGCTGATCTTTCAGCTCCATGTTTTCTTCATAGAGCGATTCTCTGCCTGCAGACAATTCCTCCACCTGCGCTGTCAGATCATCGATCTCTGACTGCAGTTCATTTACTTCAAGCTCTGCTTCTGAATTTTCCGTTTCCGGCGCGCAGCCGGCTGAAGCAGCCGCAAGCAGCAGCATTAATTTTTTCATCGTTTTTCCTCCGCTTCTAAACACACTTCTGGAGAAATCATACCAGTAAACGGACGCCGGGGAAAGGAATAAAATTCCATTATATATGGTACGTTCATTTTATTTAAAATAAACTAGGCAGAAAACGCCTGGTCTTAAAAAAAAGGGAGGTTTGTTGAATAGGTTCCCGCTTTCAGCCGCTTGACGCGGCGTGAATTTTCGCCTCGTTCGGATCCTCCCGGAGTCGACGGCCTCCGGTTTCGGCAGGTAGGAAGAAAACGCTTGTTAGAAGCGATCCCTTCTGTGCAGAAAATGCTGTAAACCAATCGAATTGTACGAGGTCACCCTGGCCTTATAGACATCGATCCCGCTGCGGTTCATCTGTTTCCATCTCTATTTTACTACGCTTCGAAGCGTTCGGCAGGGGTGAAGAAACCAGAGCGGGCGCTGGAGCTGGACAATGCTTCGATTGAAGAAGCATGGCTCCGCGCGGCCGCGCCGCATGGCAGAAGTTCGCTGCCCTGCGGCTCAAACCATAGGCCGGCTCCGCTCATGCTATACAGCCGTGCAAATAGCGCCCGGCTGAAAGACAAGCCCACGCAGGCTTCTGCCGGGTAGCGGAGAAGCTCCATCAACAGAAAGTAACGATGAATATGACAACAGCTTGAAATGCTGCAGCCTTTGGTATACCTGCTTGGAAGAGGCATTGGATTTTATACATTCTTATTAGTCTAAAAAGCGTCCTCATGATTTCATGAGGACGCTTAGGACAGGTGTCGTTATCAAGCAAGAAAAACAGCTGCTATGATCGCTGCAGTGCCGCCGGCTGTTAACAAAATAACAGCAGTCTGCTGTTTTGCACGGTACACGGCCAGAAGCAGAAAGTACAGGCCCAGCATAAGCAGCATAAACAAAATTCCGTCGATAAAATCAGACACAAGTGCTCCTTCCGAGGAACCTGCATAAATGCTGTAATTCAGCGTCATTGCCAGTGTCCACCCCAGAAAGATAACCATCCCGATCCAAAAAGTTAACCGTTTCACAGGAAAGCCCCCTTCATGCTGCAATCGTCATTTCTTCAAAAGTATAGCACACTCCTGAGGAGCTGTTAATCAGGACGGTAGTTCCTTGTGAAAGAGAAGGATCTTCTCCGGCGGAACCGGCCGGCTGTAATAAAATCCCTGTAGTTCATCGCAGTTTCTCTCCATGAGAAACGGCAGCGACTGCTGCTCTTCCACCCCTTCTGCAATCACCCTCATTTCCATATTATGCGCGAGCTGAATGATCGATGTCACAATCGCCTGATCATTTTTATTCTCATATACTTCTTTAATGAATGATTTATCGATTTTTAATGTATCCACCGGAAACTGACGCAGGTAGCTGAGCGAACTGAACCCGGTACCGAAGTCATCTATGGAAAGCTTTACGCCGATCTCTTTCAACCGCTGCAGTATATGCAGGCAGC
This sequence comes from Alkalicoccus urumqiensis, assembly GCF_002993335.1. Lineage (GTDB taxonomy): Bacteria > Bacillota > Bacilli > Bacillales > Salisediminibacteriaceae > Alkalicoccus > Alkalicoccus urumqiensis. Next base: position 23,089 of record NZ_PVNS01000011.1, read on the forward strand.
TGTCCTGATGGTAAAGAAGATCATTTTCGGTAATTTCCAGATCCAGAAGCTCCGGTGCAAGACCCGTTTTGGCGAGTACTGCACTTACTGTCTGAACGAAATCCGCGCGCTGGAACTGAGACGGGGAAATGTTAACACCCATCCGTATAGAAAGGCCCTCTTTCTGCCACGACGCAGCGGTCCGGCAGGCCTCTTCCAGCACCCATTCGCCAATGCGGTTCATGAGGCCGGATTCTTCAGCGACCGGCAGGAACCGGGCCGGAGGAACATGGCCGAGCTGGTCATCTTTCCAGCGGATAAGTGCTTCAGTACCGACCAGCCTATGATCCGCGCCGGAAATCTGCGGCTGAAACTCCAGATGAAAGGACTGATTCTCCACTGCCAGACGAAGCCTTTTTTCCAGCAGATATTTCTGGTCAAACTGTGTGCGGATGTGACTTCCGTAAAGCTGCCATCCGCTTTTTCCGCTCCGTTTTACAAACTGGACCGCAGTTGTCGCCTGCTGCATCAGTTCGTCTGCATCGGAGGCTCCGCCCGGAAATTTCGCCGCACCGATGCTTGCACTCATGGAAAGCTCTCTGCCCTTAATATGAAAAGGCTCGGCAAAAAACCGCTCGAGGCGCTGCACGTAACGCTCGATCAGTGAGGTATTGTACACTGAATCCAGCCGGATGGAAAATTCATCGCCGCCGCTCCGGTAGACGTGACACTCTCTTGTCTTCCATTTTTTCAGCTGGGCCGCAATCTCCATAATCAGCGCATCTCCGGTAAAGTGACCAAGTGTATCGTTGTAATATTTAAACTTATCCAGATCGATAACGAGAAGCGTCATCGGCTGCCTGAGCGTAACGCTGGAATTTAAGTCACTTCTCAATTTCCGCCGATTGTGAAGTCCTGTCAAAGAATCCCGGTACGCCAGTGTTTCTGCTTCCTTTTCCGCTTCCACTCTCCTCGTGACACTGCGGTGAAGGTGCAGTGTTCTGCCGCACCCTTCCTCTCCGAGCGGAACAGCGTACACCTGGACCACTTCTTCGTTGATCCGAGCAAGCGGCAGTCCGCTGACACTGTCTTTTCCTAAGCTGCAGGTCAGACCGCTGTATGTATGTCCCTCCGCATTATCTATCCCCGCCCAGGTCATAAACAAACGGCTTGTGTATAGAATTCTTCCTTTCGAATCGGTTATAACAGGTGCAGATGCACGGTCGAGAAGACTAAGCACCTGTTCCGTGTCCTCTTTATTCAGCAGCTGGATGAACGCTTCCTGCTCCTGATCGATGAATGTCCTGCCCATTTGTCCCACTCCTGTTCTCTCCCCATTGAACTAAACTTAATATACCATAACTTTAGTCACATTTCACATAGTTACTTTGATGATGAATACGTTTGTATTCCACTCATTCGGGAAATAGTATAGAAAAAGGGGGCGTATCTCATGGAATGGACTAATCTTCACAGTGGCAAATTTCAGCGCATCGGCTATGATGCAGAGATTAAACAGCTTCACGTAAAACTGCACGATGGCCGCTACATTATTTTTTATGAAGTACGGGAATCCGACTATGTCGGCATGTTCTCCAGCAGCAACATGAACGATTACTTTGACACCAACATCCGCGGCAGATTTCCTGAAGAGGAAGTGTATTCGCGGAGTTCAGAAAACGAAGCGTAAAAGATCAAAAATCTCCCCGAGCAGTTTAAATGCCCGGGGAGATTTTTAGTCTGATTATCCTGTCACGCCATACCCGAAAATAAACACGAGTGTGACCGCAGCAGCAAACCCGATCCAGAACGTCGTTTTTTGACGGCCTTCCAGGATGCCTTTACTGCTCCGTACAGCGATAAGTTCCATCATGAAGATGAGCCAGAAGGCGAGAAGCCCCTTCACAAATGTAGCCCAGTAGAAGTTCATGACGATCATGCTGATTCCGGTGATGAGAAGCAGAATGTAGCAGAGCCGGAGAATCATGTGCATAATTTTAGCCGGTTTTGCTTTGCCTTTTCCGGAGAAGACGACGCTCAGTGTGAACGTAATAAATGCGATCAGCCAGAAAAGGGAATGAGAGTGTACCATGATATCGTATGTACCCATTGATAATTCCTCCTTTCACTTCCTTATTCAGTATATCGAAAATGAAAGAAGAAGCAAAGCGCACAGACAAAACCGTACGCTTCTTCGTTGACGATTATGTGACGGGCCTGTGAACTTGACTGCCTTCCAGCGAACACATCCGGTAGCCGATGCCGCGGACCGTCTTAATAAACTGAGGATTGCGTTTGTTCTGCTCGATTTTCTGCCGGATACGGCTTATAAATACATCAACAATCCGTTCATCCATCGACGCTTCTTCTTCAGATGCGGCATCGATAATCTCCTGCCTGGAAAAGGAACGGTCCCTGTTTCTCATGAAAAAGACGACGATTTCAAATTCCCGGCGTGTAAATTCCAGCCATTCTCCGTGAAGACGAGCGGTAAACTGCTCGCTGTCCACCACCAGCGGGCCGTTTACGAGAAGATGCGGACCGGCAGCTTCATCCGGAGGACAGCAGAGCGCATTCCGCCTCAAAATGGATTTAATACGGGCTGTCAATTCTTTCGTGCGGATAGGACGGGTGACGATATCGTCGGCCCCGATTTCAAAACGAAGCACGCGGTCCACCTCACTCGTCTCCTCTGTGAGCATAATAACAGGCGTCCAGTCTCCTCCGAAGCGGAGGTCTCTGCAGTAGTCCATGCCGCTCCAGGAAGGAAACTGATCAGACAGAACAATGATATCGGGGTTGAACAGCTGAATGGATGCGGACACTTCACGCTCCGTTTCCGCTGTACGGATGTGAAATCCTGCTGATTCAAACGCCCGTTCTGTCCGGCGGCGCTCTTCTGCCACCGGATCCGCGACCAGTACCGTGATCTGCTGCTCCATTCCAGCACCTCCCCGATTAATTTAAATCAAACCGCTGTCCATTCACCTCGTAAATAATCCATTCCGCAATGTTCGTGCAGTAGTCACCGATACGCTCCATGTAACGGGCCGTAAATGCCAGCTGGGCCGTCTGATCAGCTGAGTAGGACGTCTGAAACAGCTCTTTGACAAAGCTGCCGTAGGTCTGGTCAATCTCATCGTCCAATGTTGCAATCTGCTGAGCTTTCAGCATATCCAGGCTGCCATAGGCTTCCATCACTTCGTGAAGCATGTGCCGGATTTTCTCTTCCATTTTCGTCAACTTTTTTTCAAATGCGTGAAAGGCTTCGAGCGAAGGAAGGTGCAGATAGGCTTTTGCCATATCCACACATAAATCACCCATCCGTTCCAGATCACTGGATACTTTCAGACAAACGATAATTCGCCGCAGGTCAGAGGCTACCGGCTGCTGCCTGGCAATGACGAGTGTCGCCTGTTCATTCAGCTTCAGCTCCAGCTCATTGATTTCTTCGTCTTCTTCAATGATATCTTTCAACGCAGCTTTATTATCTCCTGCCATGGCGTGGACTGTCCGGGAAAACTGATCTTCCACTCTGTCGCCGAGTTCCTGAATTTCCTTTTTCAGCTCTTCAAGCTCTGAATGGAATGCGCTTCGAATCACAACAGCCCCTCCTTAACCAAACCGGCCGGTAATATAATCTTCGGTCCGTTTATCTTCCGGGTTGGAGAAAATTTTGTCTGTCCGGTCATACTCCACCACTTCTCCATTCAGGAAGAAAGCAGTGCGGTCGGAAATGCGCGCTGCCTGCTGCATGTTGTGCGTCACAATGGTGATCGAATATTTCTGCTTCAGCTCGCGCACGAGCTCCTCTACTTTCAGCGTCGATTTCGGGTCCAGAGCCGATGTAGGCTCGTCCATTAAAATCACATCCGGCTCTATGGCGAGGCAGCGGGCAATACAGAGACGCTGCTGCTGTCCGCCCGACAGTCCGAATGCATTCTCATCCAGGCGGTCCTTGACTTCATCCCAGATCGCCGCACCCTTCAGGCTGGATTCGACAATTTCTTTCAATATTTTCTTGTCACGGATACCGTGAATTTTCGGTCCGTATGCGACGTTTTCAAAAATGGTTTTCGGAAATGGGTTCGGCTTTTGAAACACCATACCTACCCGCGTGCGCAGTACTTCCACCGGAAATTTCCGGTCGTAGATGTTGCTGCCGCGGTAAAAAATCTTACCGGTAACCTTCACGGAATCGTTCATTTCCACCATACGGTTCAACGTTTTAATATACGTTGATTTTCCACAGCCGGAAGGCCCGATGATCGCCGTCACTTCATTTTCACGCTGGTCGAGGTGGATATCCTGGAGAGCGTGGGTATCGCCGTACCAGAGATTAATGCCCTCTGTTTTAAACACCGATTCTTTCTGGACAGCTGCTTCCGGCTGCGCTTCTGCAGGCTTTTTTTCTTTTACCGTTTCCTGTTTCATGGATACTTCACTCATGAATTTCATCCCCTTTGATTCTGAATTCGTGCCGTTCCTCCAGCCGTTTAGTTAAAACCGCTTTTGAAACTTATTCCGGATGAGAATGGCTGCGGAGTTCAGTGTGAACATAATGACGAGCAGAACGATAATCGCTGCTGCTGCCAGGTAGGCATATTCTGCCGTTAACGGAGCATCAATCGTCCAGTAATAAATCTGGACAGGCAGAACGGTGAAACTGTCAAATACGCTTGACGGAAGCGGAATCAGAAGTGCCGGAATACCGATCGCAATCAGCGGTGCCGTTTCGCCGATCGCCCGTGACATCGCAAGAATCATTCCGGTTAAAATACTCGGCAGTGCCGCCGGCAGCACAACATTCCGGATCGTCTGCCACCTCGTCGCCCCCATGCCATAGGATGCTTCGCGCAGGTAGCCGGGCACTGCACGGAGCGCTTCCTGAGCTGCGACGATAACAATCGGCAGCACGAGCAGCGACATCGTCAGGCCGCCGGCAAGGACGACGGATCCCATACCGAGAAGCCGGACAAACACAGTGAGTCCCAGCAGTCCAAACACAATGGAAGGCACACCGGCAAGGTTGGAAATGTTCGTTTCAAAAAACGTGCGGACTCTGCCTTTTTTCACGTACTCTTCCAGATAGATCGCGGTTGCAACACCGATAACCATTGTTACCGGGCCGACGATCAGCATCAGCCAGAGTGTTCCGGTTATTGCTCCGGCGACACCTGCGTTCTCCGCACTGAAGGACGGCGGGCTCGTCAGAAAGTTCCAGTCAAGCCAGCCGAGGCTGTCGGAAATGACGTCATAAAGAAGGACGGCCAGAACGACGAGACCGAACATCGTGGAGGCGAGAAACACACCGCGGACGGCACGGTTTGTCTGTATCCGCCGGCCCATCCGGCTTTCAACACGGGCGTGGTCAATATAATGTTCTGCCATAGTTAATACACCTCTCTGTACCGTTCAGAAATATATTTAGCGAGCATATTCATCGACAGCGTAAAGACGAAGAGTGTGATAGCTACAGCATACAAGCTGTAATAGGCCGGTGTTCCAGCGCCGGCATCTCCGCTCGTTACTTCGACAATATAGGCCGTCATCGTCTGCATCGACTGTGTAATATCGAACGTCAGATTTTTATTGCTTCCACTTGCAATCGTAACGATCATCGTTTCACCGATCGCACGGGAAATACCGAGGACAAACGATGCGATAATTCCGGAAATCGCTGCCGGGATAACGACCCGGACAACTGCTTCAAATTTTGTTGCTCCAAAGGCCATCGCGCCCTCACGCATGGAGTTCGGCACGGAGCTCAGTGCATCCTCCGATAACGAAGCAACCATCGGAATAATCATGATCCCCATGACAATTCCGGGACTCAGTATGTTGGTCCTGTCCAGAATAGGAATGATTTCCCGGAGCACCGGCGTTACGAATGTGAAAGCGAAAAATCCGTACACAATCGTTGGAATACCTGCAAGAATTTCCACCATCGGCTTCAGCACACGGCGTGCTTTATCTGTCGCATATTCACTCAGATACACAGCGGTTGTAAGTCCGATCGGAATCGCAACAAACATGGCAATTACTGTAGATAGCAGCGTTGCTGACAGCAGAGGCAGAATACTGAACGACGGATTATTCCGGTTCAGCGGCTGCATGTCGGTTGCAGTAAAGAACTCGATAAATGATACTTCTGAAAAGAACAGAACGGTTTCGACGAGCAGTGTGATTAATATTCCTACTGTAGTTAATACAGATACAGAGGCTGCAGCAAACAAAAATCCTGGAATCACTTTCTCCACTTTATGCCTTCTGCCTGTCTGGCGCTTCTGCTTAATCATGTCACTGACGCTGTATTGTTCCGGCATCCCCTGACACTCCTTTCTCTTCCCCTGATTAACATTGGAACAGGCGGACGGTAGCCGCCCGCCTGACCATTAAAACAGCTTACTCGATGCCTTCTACTTCTTCTTTATAACCTTCCAGCTCATCTTCCGGAAGCGGCGCAAAGCCAGTTTCTGGAGCAAGCTCGTCGGCTACATCAAATACATAGCGTGCAAAATCTTTTACAGCCGGGTTTTCACTTGCGGAATCGAGGTTCAGGTTCGTAAATACCTGGCGGGTGTAAGGAGCGTATTCTCCTTCCAGGTCAATATTGTCAAGGGATGGTGTAATGTTGCCATCACCGAAGTCGATGGAAACGACACCCAGTTGATCCTGGCTTCCTTCATAGTAGCCGTAGCCGAAGAATCCAATGGCATTCTCATCTTCTGATACGAGTTCTACCAGTGTGGAATATTCCTGCTGCAGGTTCGTTCCTTCTTTCAGGTCCTGCCCATCGATCAGCTCGTCGACGAAAAATTCATACGTTCCGTGGTTTTCGTTCGGTCCGTACGTATTTACTTCTTCTTCCGGCCACTCTTCATTAATATCCGACCACATTACTGTGTCATCATCGCTGACGGCACCGGAGATGAAGAGAGATTCTACTTCTTCGACAGTCATTTCGGTAGCCCAGTCATTGTCCGGGTGAAGAACAATAGTCATTCCGTCCAGAGCGACCGGAAACTCCTGTGAGTTGATTCCGTTTGCTTCCATTTCTTCAAGTTCTTCTTCTTTAACTTCACGGGAAGCGTTGGAGAAGTCTGTCTCTCCCTCTACATAGCGCTGCATGCCTGCACTTGTTCCGGCACGGCTCACTTCAACGCTCACTTCCGGGTTTTCATTTACCATGTATTCTTCTGCAATTCGGGACATCAGTGGGTATACCGTGCCGGACCCGTCAATAGCTACTGTTCCGGAAATGTCTTCAGCCTCTCCACTGTTGTTTTCGCTGGCTGTGTTTTCGGATGCGTTGTTTTCCGCAGATGCGTTGCTTCCGGATGCCTCTGAGTTATTTTCTGCCCCATTGTCTCCCCCGCCACATGCTGCGAGTACTGCTGCTGTTGTCACTGCCATCATTGTAAGACCATACTTTTTCACGAAAACGTCCTCCTTGTGTTTAAAAACATTGTGTTTTCCTGACCACAAGGCTTAGTATAAGCCTGCGATGTTAATCCGGCATGAAGGAAGTGTTAAGGATTGTAAACGTTACGTAAAAATACAGCCGGCTGCGTTTTAAAAAAAGCAGACAGCGGATCCCGGCCCGCTGCCTGCTTTCATGAATTAACCGATCCGCTTCGATTTTCCTTTTTCCGCTGTACTCACGTTTCCCCGGTACACTTTTTCCGCTTCCATAACGAGATCACTCCGGTTCCCAAAATGGGGGAAGTGCGTCAGCCACAGCTCTTGTGCGCCGGCTTTCTCTGCAAGTCTTCCCGCTTCTGTGCTCGTCATGTGCCCATAGTCCGCCGCTGGCTGATCTTCGTAAAAACTTGCTTCTGCAATCAACAGCGAGGCCCCTGAAGCGAAATTGACGAGCGATTCATCGTATACAGCGTCTGCTGTATAGCAGAGAGCAGCATTGTTTTCTTCCAGCCTGAGCGCCCAGCACGGCACCGGATGCGCGGTACGGTGAAACGACCACGTAACGTCGTCGATCATCCAGCTGTCTCCACTTTCATATGTGTGGGCCACGGCCGCTTTTTCTTTCACGATGCTGTTAAGCCACGCTCTCTCCTCAGCCGGCGCGTAAATGTGTACAGGACGGTCTGTACTGCCGAGTGCCTGCGCTACGAGCCTGCTGTAAACAAAAGCTCCGGCATCTGCCGTATGATCCGTATGACGGTGGGAGATAAAAATGCGGTCGATTTCCTCCAGCCTGACGAATTCCGGAAGGCAGCTCAATGCTCCACTTCCGCAGTCCAGGAGCCATTTTTCCGTTTGGGTCTCCACCAGATAGCAGCTCGTTGCCTCCCCCTTTTCCGGATAAGCGCCCCAGCTTCCAATAACCGTTACTTTCATACAACTCATCCTTTCTATGTCGTTTCTTCTATGGCTATTCAGAAAGCGCCTGCTGCGTTAAGATAGGATAAGTGTACGCTTTCGGCTCTGACTGATAGCGGCCGTTCTGCAGGAAAGGAGGCCGTCTGCATGGGAGGTTCGTCCACTCCACATAAAATGCTGACAGCCACGGCACTGTCGGCTACGTTTTTATTTACGTTCAGCCAATTTTTACTCATTACTGCCTATCCGGCTATTATGACAGAATTCAATGTAAATGCTACCCAGGTGCAGTGGCTCACAACAGCATTTCTGCTTGCCACCATCATTTTCATACCGATGAGCGGCTATTTTATGAATACTTTTTCCGCAAAGGCACTGGTGCTGTTTTCGCTGTGCACACTGCTTATCGGTACAGCGGTCGGTGCCTTTGCGCCGAACTTCGGCCTGCTCGTTTTCTCCCGGGTGATTCAGGCGGTGGGGGCCGGTATTATGCTGCCGCTCGTGCAGACGATCCTGCTCTCTGTCTTTCCGTATCAAAAGCGAGGGTTTGCTATGGGGCTTTTAGGGGCTGTCGTGAACGTTGCGCCTGCTTCTGCTCCTTCGCTCTCGGGACTGGTGATCGATGCTGTCGGCTGGCGCGCTCTCCATAGTATTATGCTTGTTCCTGCTGTCATTGTTTTTATTCTTGCCCTTATTTATATGAAAAATGTGGTGGAGCAGCAGGAAGCGAGACTGGATTTATATTCTACATTTCTGACTGTCATCGGATTTTCCGGCTTTATTCTCGGTCTCAGCAATATCAGTGCATTTGGATTTACCAGCAGCTGGACCATTCTGCCGCTGGCTGCAGGGGCATTGGGCATTTTCCTGCTTATCCGGCGGCAGCTGCAGCTGGACGTGCCCGTATTAAAAGTCCAGTTGATGCGGATCCCTCTCTTTCGTTTAGCCATGGTACTCGTATTTATCAATATGATGCTTCTTCTGTCTGCAGAAAGCATACTGCCGATGTTTGCGCAGGATGTGCTTGGAACGACAGCCTTCCTTTCAGGCTTCCTGCTTGTTCCCGGTACCATTCTGCTGTCCATTATGACCGTTGTCGCCGGCAGACTGTATGACAGCTATGGCGGACGCCTGCCGGCACTCATCGGGTTTGGCATGCTGTTTCTTTCCATGATTCTTTTCAGCACGCTGGGTATCGACAGCAGTCCATACTGGATTATGCTCTATTTCTGTGTATTTATGCTTGGCTGCGGGCTGACGCTGATGACGCTCGTGACCGTAAGTATGAATGCCCTCACCCAGAAGGATGTCACCCACGGTTCTGCGATTACCAACACATTCCGTCAGTTCGGAATGGCTTTCGGTGTCATTCTTCTGACAACGGTCATCAGCCTCTCCACAGCCCGTGCAGATATCGCTTACCGGGAAGCGGCTTATGAGGGAACCATTATCACTTTCTGGATTATGGGGGCACTCGCGCTTGCGGCACTGCTTTTATCATTAAAAATTCAGGAGCGGCCCGCACCGGAGAGGAAATCACAAATCGGGGAGTAAAGGCCGCATTCGTCAGCAGTTTTCATGCAGGCCCCCTGAATCGATGTTTAACATACGTCGAACAGAAACCCGCTGCACATCGGTTTGATGTGCAGCGGGTTTCTCCATTAAAATAAACCAGGCAGAAACCGCCTGGTCTTAAAAGAAAAGTGAGGTCTGTTGAATAGGTTTCCGCTTTCTGCCTGCACCTGCAGCCGTACAACGCTTTTATTACAAGTAGCACGGCTTCGCGCGGCCGCGCCGCATGACAGAAGTTCGCTGCCCTGCGCCTTAAACCATAGGCCGGCTCCGCTCGCGCTTTCAGCCGCTTGACGCGGCATGGATTTTCGCCTCGTTCGGATCCTCCCGGAGTCGACGGCCTCCGGCTTCGGCAGGTAGGAGGAAAACGCTTGATCGAAGCGGGCCCATCTGTATAGAAATTGCTGCCATCCAGTTGCGTAGTAAGGGTCATTGTTACTTTATACATTTCGTTTCTGCTATGAATCCTTTGTATTTTATCTCTATTTTACTTCGCCTCGGAGCGTTCGGCAGGGGTGAAGGAACCTCGAGCGAGTGGGCGCTGGAGCTGGACAATGCTTCGATTGAAGAAGCATGGCTCCGCGCGGCCGCGCCGCATGGCAGAAGATCGCTACCCTGCGCCTCAAACCAAAGGCCGGCTCCACTCATGCTCTGCAGCCGTGCAAACAGCGCCCGGCTGGAAGACAAGCCCACGGCAAGCTTCTGCCGAAAAGCGGAGAAGCTCCACTAATAAAAACAAACGGCACATAGACCAGAACGTTGAAATGCTATAACCCTTGGCATTCCTGCTCGGAAGAGGCTTTGGATTTTATACATTCTTATCAGTTAAAAAAGCTGCCCCGATGGGACAGCTTTTTTCTTATGCTTCCTGAACTTCAGGATACACGCTGACGCGCTTTTTGTCGCGTCCAACCCGTTCAAACTTTACCACGCCGTCTACTTTCGCAAACAGTGTGTCGTCGCCGCCTTTTCCTACGTTTACACCAGGATAGACGCGCGTTCCGCGCTGACGTACGAGAATGGATCCGCCTGTTACAGCTTGTCCGTCCGCACGCTTGGCACCAAGACGTTTCGATTCCGAGTCACGTCCGTTCTTTGTACTACCAACCCCTTTTTTCTGGGCGAAGTACTGAAGGTCCAATTTCAATAGCATGGTCTCACCTCCCGTCGAAAGAAGTTTTTACTGAAATAAATTCATGATACTGCTCTTCGATCGTCTGAAGAGAAACGAGCATTCCTTCCAGAAGCAGCTGTACGTTCGCTGCCTGCGGTCCGGATAAATCCGGCACGCGGACATGAAGGTATCCGCCGTCCTCTGACATTTCTACATCAAGAGCAGTTTGTGTCAATTCGTACACCGCATTGACTGCGCCAAACGATACTGCACTTGCTCCGGCACATACGAGATCGAATCCGTATGGTCCGGAACCGGCATGTCCTTCCATGGTGAAGGACGTGATCCGTTTATCGGCACTGCGGTCTGCTGTAACCTGAATCATCGCTTACGCGTTGATTTTATCAATGACAACTTTTGTGTAAGGCTGACGGTGACCCTGCTTGCGGCGGTAGTTTTTCTTTGCTTTGTACTTGAACACCGTAATTTTCTTCGCACGGTCGTTCTTTTCCACCTTTGCAGTGACTGTCGCTCCGTCGATTACTGGAGCACCAACCTTCGTTTCATCTCCACCTACGAGAACAACACGGTCAAATGTAACAGTGTCTCCGGCTTCTACGTCGAGCTTCTCCACGTATACTTCCTGACCTTCTGTTACTTTTACCTGCTTGCCGCCAGTTTCAATAATTGCGTACATGTGCGCACCTCCTCTTGGACTCAGACTCGCCTTTGCAGGTGCATTTTCTGCTTAAAAACCTGCTCCGTGCGGTTACAGTCATTTGAGCGCACTCAAATAACCACAAAGGAAATATTACCACAGCATGCCTTGGGCGTCAATCACTTTTCCACGGCTTCTGCCCGTCGGACACGGCTTCCGGACCCATCCGGAGAAGACGAAATCCTTCCATTCTTTCTGTTTCTCTAAAATATACCTCTGCCCCTCCTGGATGAGACAGGGTGCGGCAGACTGCGGCAGTCTCGGGGGACGTTTCCACGAGAGCAGCGCCAGCTTCCACAGATGGCAGAAAGGATGCGATTTCCAGAGCTGTTTCAGATGGTTTCCGCACTCTTCCAGCTCCACTGCAGACCGGACAGGGGACCGTCAGCTGTTCACGAAGCGGCTTTCTGGACTGTTTTCTCGTTAATTCTACAAATCCGAGGCCGGAATAGCCCGTAACGTATGTATGCGTCCGGTCTCTGGAAAGCGCCTTTTTAAAAACGCGGAGCAGTTCCTCCCGGTCAGCAGTCGCTTTCATACGGATGAAATCAACGATGATCATGCCGCCGATATCCCGAAGTCTCAGCTGCCTCGCCGCCTCTTCGGCCGCTTCTTTGTTCACTTTCAACGCTGTCGCCTGAAGGCTCCCGGAGCCCCGTATCTGCTTGGAAGAGTTGACGTCTATTACCGTCATGGTCTCTGTCTCCTCCACCATGATTGACCCTCCCCGCTTCAGCCAGACGAACGGTTCTGTGCTTTGATGCAGTTCTTTCTGGAGTCCTGAGGAATAAAAAAGCGCCCGCTCTCTCGACCATTCAACGTCGCAGTCCGGAAACTGGTCTTTCCAGACGGAAGCGAGAGCGGCATCATTCGTTTTAATCTGCTTCTTCCCCTGAAGAAGAATATCCCGCTCCAGTCTCGGGAGCACGCCTCCTTCCCGGTAAAGCACTCTTCCTTCTGCCGCTTTTATGTCTGCCCACTTTCTTCTTAGCCGGTCTGCTTCTTTACGAAAGTCCTCGGCAGATATTCCGTCTGCGGCTGTGCGGACGATGATCCCTTCCGGGGAACGGCGCCATAACTCCGCTTCCTGACGCAGGCGGTCCCGCTCCGGATCGGAGAGTTTTTTCGATACCGCTGCGTAGTCGGAGAACGGTTCCAGGACGAGCCTTTCTCCCGGGATGGAGAGAATCATTGTCAGCTGCGGGCCTTTGTTTGAAGCTGCCTCCCGTTTCACCTGTACGATCACTGTCTCCCCCTGCTGAAGCAGTGCTGTTACGGAAGGCTCTTTTCCTTCCTGATTGAGCTTCCACTGCTGGTAGCGGGGATGTTCCTTTTTCGCAAGGTAGCCTTCTTTTCCTTCGCCGATATCTACAAATGCTGCATCCAGAGAAGGAAGCAGCTTTTTTATTTTCCCGCGGAGGATCGTCCCTTTCTGCAGGGTGTTTTCTTCTTCCAGAAACCACTCCTCGACACGTCCGTTTTCCAAAAGCGCACCGCGGTGCCCTGAAACTGTTTTCTCTACATAAACTTCATCCATCGGGGCACCTCCTTTCTTTCTAAATTATAGAAGCAGTCGATCCGGCTGGCAACCAGTATCACAGAAAACAGAAGAGCCCTCCTGCAATCAGGAGAGCTCCAATGCATATCCAGCTTTCATCCGTCGTCGGTTACTATCTACTCTTTTACAGAGCCGGATGTCAGTCCCGCAACGATGCGGCGCTGGAAGATCAGGACGATGACGACGATTGGAATCGTCACAATTACGGTAGCTGCGGTAATATCCCCCCATGGAATCGTAAACTGGGACTGATAGAGGGACAGACCGACCGGAATCGTGCGCCAGCTGTCATCCGAGTTGATTGTAAGTGCAAATAAATATTCGTTCCAGGCAGCGATAAACACGAGAATCGCTGTCGTGAAAACACCTGGTGCGGCGAGCGGGAAAATAATTTTTCGATACGTTTGAAACGGTGTCGCTCCATCAAGCTTTGCTGATTCTTCCAGCTCATACGGGATCTTCTGAAAGAACGTTGCCAGAATCCAGATGGCGAGCGGCAGACTGATGGTAATGTAAGGAATGACAAGACCCATGTAGCTGTTACGCAGGCCAAGACTCTGAATCAGGTTGAAGATCGGCGAAATGATCGCAATCTGCGGGAACATAGCGGCTGCAAGGACAATTCCGAGAATCGTTCCTTTAAACCGGATCGGCAGACGCGTTACCGAATATGCTGCAAGAGAAGCAACAAAGATGGAAATAATCGTTGTCAGTCCGGAGACGACGATACTGTTGAGCATGTAACGGAATAACGGTCTCGTTTCAACGGCACTGACATACGAATTAAACGACGGATTCGAGGTGAACCAGTTGAAACTGGAAAAGATCTCTCCCGGCGGCTTCAGAGACGTCAGGAACACCCAGAGAAACGGAAACATCGTGATGAAAATAAAGATACTTAAAAAGATATAAAATGGAAATCCAGCTTTTTTTCTCATTCCGGCTACCTCCTTTACTTCTTGCCTTTTTTGTCTTCGAAGAGATCGGAACCGATCAATTTAATGAAGAGGATACTAATGACAGCGACAGAAAGGAATACGATGACAGACAGTACAGATCCTTCACCGAAGTTCTGCTGAGCAAAAAGAACCTGGTAGGCATATACCGAGATGGATTCGGTACTGTTTGCAGGACCCCCTCCTGTTAATACGTAGATGAGGTCAAATACCCGGAACGCATCGAGTGTACGGAATAAGAGGGCGACGAGAATCGCTGATTTCAGCATCGGCAGTGTGATATAGAGAAACTGCTGAAATTTCCCCGCCCCGTCCACTTCTGCTGCCTCGTAGAGAGAGCCGGAAATGGTCTGCAGACCAGCGAGAAGGAGAAGGGCCATATACGGCATCGTTTTCCAGACGTCGGCCAGAATAACGGAGAACATGGCGCCGGATCCGGTACTCAGTAATGTCGATGGATCGCTTATCAGACCGAGTTCGGAAAAATAGTGGGCAATGATACCGGACTGTCCATCGTACAGGTAGCTCCACATCATCGCGGATACAGCTGTCGGAATCGCCCATGGAATCAGCACCGCTGCACGAACGGCACCACGACCGATAAAGGCCCGGTTAATGACGAGTGCAACCGCAAGACCGATCACTAGTTCAAAGAATACAGAGACGACTGTAAAGAACACCGTATTCCACATGGCACTCCATGTACGCGGGTTCGTTAAGTACTGCTGATAGTTCGTTAATCCAATGAAGTTCGGGCGGATCATCGCACTGTTAAGCGAATTGACCTGTTGAGCGGTGGTCTCCGCCTGGCCCTGAAGATCTTCATCCAGCCCCTCCGCGATAGCACTCAGTTCATCACTTGAATTCTCCAGCACACCGATATATTCTTCGGTGAAATCGTTGTTAATGGAGCCGTATTTCAAGTTATCATCGTTGACCGGCTGGAAGTTATTGACCATTTCCTCCACCGTCTGGTACTGGTCGCCGATGTTGTCGGAATTAACGATCATCTGGTGGTACTCATCGATCGTTGACTGGATCTCTTCTGCCTGGGAAGCATCTTCCCCATCCAGAGAGGAAATCAGGGACTCCATATCCCCTTCATAAAAATAATAGCCGTCCGCATACCGCTCCAGGT
Organism: Alkalicoccus urumqiensis; assembly: GCF_002993335.1. Taxonomy (GTDB): domain Bacteria; phylum Bacillota; class Bacilli; order Bacillales; family Salisediminibacteriaceae; genus Alkalicoccus; species Alkalicoccus urumqiensis. Next base: position 38,467 of record NZ_PVNS01000011.1, read on the forward strand.
CAATCTGGTAGCTTAGTGTCGTCTGATTACGCTCCGGATCATTGAGACGGTAGTCAAACATACTGTTATAAAAAGACTGGGCAACCGGCCATAGCGTAACTGCGAAAATAAGAATCAGGGCCGGGAGTACCATGAGATAGCCCAGCTGCGTGTCATTAAGCTGGAACTTTTTCTTTTTATCCCCCATTGCAATTCCTCCCTCTGTTTCTGAATAAGTGCCTGGTTATGATATCGTTACCATATAACGTGGTGCAGTCAGGTTGACTGACGAACAACCAGCTGCAGCGGAAGTACTTCTTTTTGATACATCGTCCGGCGGTTATGGGTGATCATATCCATCATCATTTCCATTGCCCTCGTGCCCATGAGTTTCATCGGCTGATCGATCGTAGTAATTCCTGGATCAATTAAATCTGCAATCGGCTGATTGTCATAGCCGATTACAGCAAGATCATCAGGTACGCGGCAATGGAACCGTTTTGCTTCTTTAATAACACCGGCTGCTACTTCATCGCCCCCTGCAAAAATAGCGGTCGGCTTTTCTTCCAGTGCATACATCCGGTGAAAAATATTTTTTCCGTCATCGATTCCGTAATAGCTGGTAAACAGGTAATCCTCCCGTATGGCCAGGCCGGCTTCCTTCATCGCCTGCTCAAATCCCGTAAAGCGGTCCCGCGTTAATTCAATCCGGTCCGCACCGCCGGCGTAGGCGATCTTCGTATGCCCCCGCTCAATTAAATGACGTGTCCCGAGGTAGCCGCCGTATTTCTGATCGCAGACAACCATCGGCATGCTCGCCTTCGAATCGTATTCATTGCAGGAGAGGATCGGCCCATAACGCGTATACGGTTCAATGTCTTTCCAGTCATTTTGAATAGAAGCAAGGATGATTCCGTCCACCTGCTTTGTCTTCAGCAGTTCCAGATGGCGGATCTCCCGCTTTTTCTCCAGTCTCGAATCACAGAGAATCAGCTGATACCCCTGTTCAGCTGCCAGCTTTTCCATTGCATCGACAAGGTGGCTGAAAAACGGATTGACGATTCTGGATATGATCACTGCAATTGTATTCGTCCGCTGCCCGCGCAGTCGTCTGGCAGAAGAATTCGGCACATAACCAAGCTCTTCCATGGCCTCGAGCACTTTTTTCCGCTTTGCTTCATCTACGTACGGATGATTGTTGATGACTCTGGAAACCGTCGTAGAAGAAAGACCGGTATGCTTTGCCACTTCCTTGATTGTCGCCATGAATTCCACCTGCCTTTCAGACATAATTTTGGGCGCGGTAGAGAAAAAAGGAGTGAACCGCGCGTCCACTCCTTTTTTCCGCGAGTATTATTCAGCCAGTGCTGATTCGATATTGGACTCCATGTTTTCAATCGCTTCCTGAGCAGAAATTTCTCCGGCAAGTGCACGGGACAGCTCAATCTGCATGATATCGGAAATCTGTGGATAGATCGGGCTTACCGGACGCGGCACTGCATTCTCAAGCGTGTTGACGAACTCATCGTTCGCAAACAGCGGCGCAGCTTCCTGTACTTCTTCATCCTCATACAGATCACGCAGCGTCGGTGCAGAACCGCCCTCGATAGCCGTAATCTTCTGGCCTTCCGGACCAGTCATGAATTTCACGAATTCCCATGCTTCCTCCGGATGCTGGCTGTTCCGGTTGATCATCGTCATCCAGCCGCCGAGACCTGCAGCACTTCCTGCATCGCCTTCAGGCAGAAGGGCAAAGTCTACATTTTCCTGAACCTGGGAAACTTCTTCGTCCTCTGTCATCGCCTGCATGTACGGCCAGTTGCGGGCAAATACAGCCTGTCCTTCCAGGAACGCCGTATGTGTTGCCGGCTCATCAAAGTTCAGAATATCGCCCGGAACGAAGTCAGACTGGGCAATTTCCATCATTTTTTCAAGGGCTGTTACCGCTTCCGGTGAATTAATCGTTACGTTCTGCTCTTCATCAAGAACCTGTGCCCCGTAGGCACCGAAAAATTCAATCGCGTTAACAACAAGTCCTTCATACTGGTTCGCCTGCATCAGGTAACCGAAGTCTGTTCCGCCTTCACCCTGGAGCTCACCGGACATCTCGATCAGCTCATCCCAGGTCTGTGGTGCTTCATCTACAATGTCTGAACGGTAGAAAAGAAGACCGGCATCGGTAAATTTAGGCATCGCCCATGTCCGTCCGTTAAACTGGCCGGACTCCACCGGACCTTCAAAGTAGTCATCCATATTAATGTCATCCCGCTCAATGAAACGGTCGAGCTCAAGCACGTAGTTAGCCTGGGCAAATTCCGCCGGCCAGATGACGTCTGCATCGAATACGTCAATGCTGTCGTCGCCGCCGCTGAATTCTGTTACGTACTGGTCGTGGGACTGACCGGTATCGGCAGGCATTTCGCGGAATTCTACAGTAATGTTTGGATTCGCTTCTTCAAAAGCATCTACCAGTACGTCTGTTGCACCTGTGGCATCCTGACCGCGTGCGTAAGTGAGGGTTACTTCTTCACCGTCTCCGGCAGCTTCATCTCCACCTTCATCATTCCCGCCTTCGTTATCTGCAGGCTCTTCGTCATCTGCCGGCTCTTCGTTCATGTTCTCTTCCATGTCCGCACCTTCATCGTTATCAGCTGCAGCGTTGTTGTCGCCTCCAGTGTTATTTGTGTCTGCTGTGTTTGTGTCTCCACCGTCATTGCCGCCGCAGGCAGCTAGAACACCAGCCATTGAAAGGACCATCGCACTGGTCAACACTCTGTTTCTAATTCTCATAACAAATTTCCCCCTTGAGAGTGAGATATGTGATAACGATTTCAGGTTTCTCCGAAAAAGAAGCATTCCCATGAACTTCACAGCCGTCTTTTCAGGAAATGCAGCACTTGTCGGGTCATCTGGAATCGCTTTCATATTCACAGTATAGCGGCATATGATAACGATTTCAACTACTATTTTTAGAAAATTAGTGTTTTTTTACGGATTGTTTTACTTTTCGCCGAAAGTCCTGTTTTCTCTGACAGAACGAAACCAACATTTGTTCATAAATGAAAGACAAATGCAGAAAGTGCTTTACTGCATGAAAACTTTTGTCTCTAAGTGCAGGGGCCCTCTGGCTTCTGACGGTCATTTCCTGCTGTTTGATGGATGCTGCTTCAGGAAAACAAAAAACGCCTATCCGGAGGATTGCTCTCCTGCGGATAGGCGTATAAAAAGTTACGGACGCATGCCGAGAAATTTTTTGACTCTGGCAAACATGCCCGGGTTATCATCAAGACTCATCAACGGCACGGATTCGCCGGTGAGCCGTCTTGCAATATTTCGGTAGCCGATGGACGCTTTGCTTTTCGGCGACAGCGCAACCGGCTCGCCGGAGTTCGATGACTTGATCACGGTGTCGTCATCTATAATGATACCGAGAAGGTCGATCGCCAGAATGGAGACGATTTCGTCCACATCCATCGAGTCCCCGTCCTTCATCATATGGCTTCGGATCCGGTTGATCACGAGCTTCGGTGGTTCAACATGGGTTTCCTTTTCCAGCATGCCGATGATGCGGTCCGCATCACGCACGGCGGAAATTTCCGGGGTCGTTACGACAATCGCCCGGTCTGCTCCGGCAACCGCATTTTTGTACCCCTGCTCAATTCCTGCCGGACAGTCGATGAGTATGTAATCGTACTCCTGCTTCAGCTCATCCACCAGCTCTTTAATCTGCTCCGGGCTGACCGAATCTTTATCTTTTGTCTGAGCAGCGGGAAGAAGGGCGAGTGACTCAAAACGTTTGTCTTTAATGAGCGCCTGCTGCAGCCGGCAGCTGCCTTCCGCTACATCGACCAGGTCATAGATGATCCGGTTTTCCAGACCCATGATCACGTCGAGATTCCTCAGTCCGATATCTGTGTCAATGAGACAGACCCGGTAATTATTCAATGCGAGTGCCGTACCGATATTTGCGGTGGTGGTCGTTTTACCGACACCGCCTTTTCCTGATGTCACTACAATGGCTTCACCCACAGGACTCTCTCCTTTCCCACATTCCAAAATAACCTTCTCTGACCCGGCAGTTACCGGTCTTCATCCATCAGTTCGGGACGACGGCTGCCAAGATTCTGCGCCCGGTCAAGGATCAGTTCCCCCGTATCATCCACCAGCGCACATTCAAACATCCCCCGCCATTCTTCCTCTTCCGGAGGTTCCCGGACAATGTGGGCGATGCGCAGCTGGGCGGGGTCCATAAAGGAGGCGCTGATAACCGCACGGATATTACCTTCCACGCCGGCATGAGCGGTGCCTTTTAGACTGCCGAGAATAAAGATGCTTCCGGTCGCTTTTAATACGGCCCCGGGATTTACATCCCCGATCAGAAGTACATCCCCATCCATTTCCTGCACTTGTCCGGAGCGGATCACTTTTGCGAGACGGGTTACTTTCGACGCTTTCTGTTTCGCCTCTGCCTCTTCAATGGAAATGACCTCTGACTGAAAACGGGCCACCTGGATATGGTAGCTTTCATGCAGCGATTCAATTTCCTGTTTCTGCTGATCCGTTAAAAAACGTCTGCCTGTATCAACAATGACCTGCAGTTTTTCCCTCGAAGGAGAGCTCAGCTGATCCTTCTGCTCTTCCAGCCGCCGCTTTAATTCATCAATCAGCATGGAATAGCTGCATTCATCATCGAAACGAAGGCGGAGTCCTTCTTTCGTTCCTTTCAACGTAACATAATGCTGCGTCTGCCTTGGCATGGAAAAGCACCTCCATCATTCTTCGTTAAAACCATCGACTTTGTTAAACCACCACCGCAGTGGGAATGCTGCAGCGAGTGCAGCCGCTCCGTTTAAAAGAAATGATGGCAGAAAGCGCTGTAGAAACAGCATTTCATGAGTCAGCGTTGTAAGTCCGAGAAGCACCATCATTCCATAAACATAGTATTCCAGTGCGATCACTCCGACAAGAACAAGAAGCGCTGTGTAGAGAGGCCTTCTCCTCATAAAGGGAGTGGAAATGGAAAATAAATACGTAATAAAACCGAAACCGAACGTGTAGACGCCGAGCACTGGGGCATAAACGATGTCATACATCATCCCGAAAATAACCGCATAAAATACGCCGTGGCTTTTCGCCCGGTAGATCCCGGTAAACAGGATCAGCATAAAGAGAAAGCGCGGTATGTACTGCCAGTCCGCTCCGCGGAAATCCGGTGCGAAAACCTGCAGCCACGTTCCTTCAATCACAAGAAAGAAAAACAGGACAGCCGGGAGAAGGAACCTCATTCCTCTTCCTCCTCCAGAACAGCTGAAGCATCATCTGCGCCGCGGTCAATAACCATGACGTAATCGAGATGATAGAAATCCGCCGATGGCTCGACAAGGGCTGTCTGGCTCAGGCCGAATTCATCCGACTGCACGTCGACAATTTCGCCGATTTCCAGAGCATCCGGAAAAACGCCGCCTAGCCCGGAAGTCGTCACTGTCTGTCCCGGTTCTACTTCCACATCGACATCGATTTTCGTGAAGCGGAGCAGTCCGCTTTCGTCATCGATTCCTTCGATAAATCCGTAGATGGACTGGTTCCCTCCAGTTGCCATCGCAGAAATCCGGTTGGTGACGTCCTGATCACTGAGAAGCTGTACAGAGGACGAAAACTGGGAAACCCGGCTGATTTTACCGATGAGCCCCTGGGAGGTGATAACCGCCATATCCTCTTCGATGCCGTCCTGCGCACCAAGGTTAATGCCGACCAGCTGATTCCAGCGGTCGGGGCTCCGATGGATGACGACGGCTTCCTGCGCAGAATAATCAAGAAGATCATCCCGCATGTCGAACATCCCTTCCAGTTCCTCGTTCCGGCGGCGCAGCTGGGAAAGCTCCGCCCGCTGGGAAGCATAATCATCCAGGTGGGCTTTGAGCATCTGGTTTTCCTCATATAAGTTCTGCAGATCACCGATTCCATCAAAGCTGCTGCTGAGCCAGTACGCAGGCCGGGAAAAAACCGACTGCACGGTACCGACGGCATCTGAAACAAATTGTTCCGGCCAGGAAAGGGCTCTATTCTGGTTCAGTGAGTACCCGACGAGGCCGACTAAAAAAATCAGACAGACAAGCAGCACAATCAGCCGTCTGTTTGAAAAAAATGGAGACATCAGGAGCACCTACTATCCTTTTCGATTCGACCGGGCTGTAATTCCTGCTTTGGAGCGGAATAAATGCAGATTTTCCAACGCTTTTCCTGTGCCGACGGCGACACTGTCCAATGGTTCATCTGCTACAAGAACCGGCATGTTTGTTTCATCGCTTAATACTTTATCCAGATTGCGGAGAAGAGCTCCACCGCCTGTCAGAACAATCCCGCGGTCCATAATATCCGCCGCAAGCTCCGGCGGCGACTGTTCCAGCGTGTTTTTCACCGCTTCGACAATCGCAGAGACGGTTTCTTCAAGCGCTCCGGCAATTTCCTCGCCGCTGATCGTGATCGTTTTCGGAAGACCTGTTACGAGGTCCCGTCCGCGGATGTCCATCGTTTCCCCGCCGGCAACATCGCCTGCAGCTCCGATTTCAAACTTCACCGCTTCTGCGGTGCGTTCTCCGATCATCAGGCTGTACGTTTTCTTCACGTACTGCACGATGGACTCATCCATCTCATCTCCGGCTACGCGCACAGACTGGCTCGTTACGATACCGCCGAGCGAGATGATCGCCACTTCGGTCGTGCCGCCGCCGATATCGACGATCATACTTCCAGTCGGCTCCCATACAGGTAAATTCGCACCAATCGCTGCCGCAAACGGCTCTTCAATAGTGTACGCCTCTCTGGCTCCTGCCTGTTTCGTCGCATCCTCCACCGCACGCTTTTCCACTGCGGTAATGCCTGACGGTACGCAGACCATCACATTCGGCTTTTTGCCAAAAAAAGAACGCTGGCGGAGCGCCTGCTGAATAAAATGCTTCATCATCGTTGCCGTTGTATCGAAATCGGCAATGACGCCGTCTTTCATCGGCCGGATCGCTACGATATTGCCGGGTGTTCTTCCGATCATGTTTTTCGCATCGCTTCCGACCGCTTCGATCGTCCCGGAGTCGGAGCGGATCGCCACAACGGAAGGCTCCCGCATGATGACACCTTTTCCTTTTACGTATACGAGTGTGTTGGCCGTGCCTAAATCAATTCCTAAGTCTTTTGAGAATCCAGAAAACATCTATGTAACTCCCTTCACATTATACCACCTGTCATAAGGCCGATATGTTTCATTATACTGAATCAGCCCGGGAAAGAGTAGCGCTTTTCCTAATAAGGCCACAAAATCCTTATTTTATCCTAACACACCCCCTATACCATGTACATATAAGGAGCCGTTACGGAATCCACAGAAAGCAGGCCGGGTGCATCACCTGTGCCCCGGCCTGTGAAAACGACTTTTAAATGTAGCCTTTCTCTTTCATGGAAAAGTACCGTTTGTCCCCGATAATAATGTGATCGAGCATCTCCACCCCCATCGTCTTCCCGCAGGAGGCGAGCCGCTTTGTTACGTCAATATCCTCGGGACTCGGCTCCGGATTACCAGAAGGATGATTATGCAGACAGATAAACGCGGCACACGAGCAGCGGAGCGCTTCTCTGTATACTTCTCTCGGGTGGACGACGCTTGCGTTCAAACTGCCGATAAACAGCGTTTTCTTTTTGATGACAGCATTTTTCGTGTTCAAGTATAGTGCCGTGAAGTGTTCCTGAGTCAGATGGCGCATTTCCTCCATCATTAAGTCTGCCGCATCTGCCGGGGAGCGGATGATATCCGTCTCCTCCACTGAAAGCGACGCCATCCGGCTGCCGAGCTCGACAGCGGCAAGCAGCTGTACCGCTCTGGCTTCGCCGATGCCGTGAATCGTCATGCATTCCTCCACCGATGCCTGACGGAGCAGCTTCAGTCCATCAAAATGGTTCAGCACTTTCCCTGATAGTGTCAGAACAGACTCCCTCTTCGTTCCGGATCCGAGAAGCAGTGCTATAAGCTCCTGATTGGAAAGAGACTCCCTGCCATACTTCACCAGCCGCTCCCGCGGACGTTCCACTCTCGGAACATCCCGGATCATGAGACTTTCCTGCATCGCCATCTAAAACCTCCAGACGGGTTACTTCACCCCGTACGTTTTAAGCGCACGGGCAGCTCTGGCGACCGGGAGGCCCATCACCGCATAATAATCGCCGCGGATCTCCCTGACGAAGAGGGCACCTTTCCCCTGTATTCCGTAGGCACCAGCCTTATCCGCCGGCTCCTTTGTCTGTATGTACTGCTCTATATCCGAATCAGACAGGTCAAAAAAGTCCACCTCTGTCACTGCTGTAAACGTCTCCGTTTTCTCTGCTGACACAATGGCAGCGCCGGTATACACGTGATGCGTTTTTCCTGAAAGCATCCGGAGCATCGCCGCTGCATCGGTTTCATCCGCCGGCTTTCCAAGAATGTGGTCCTGCACCGCAACCACCGTATCCGAGCCGATTACGACGGCTTCCGGGTTCGCTGTGAAGACCGCACGTGCCTTTCTCAAAGCCAGAAGAACAGCCGCGTCCTCCGTTTTCACGTCCGCGGCCAGTTCTTCGGAAACATTGCTTGGAATCGTATCGAATGTAAAGCCGGCAAGCGTCAGCAGTTCCACCCTTCTCGGGGATTGGGACGCCAGTATGAGCTGCTTCATGCTCCCATCTCCTTTTTCATCGTTCTGATTCTCTTCCTGTTTCTCGTTCTGCTCAGCTGCTGGAAACAAAAAGAAGTGGTATGTAAAAACATACCACAACTTCACCTGAATGAACAGCAAAAGGAGAATATACGTTCTATTCCCTGAACGGGGACTCACGGTCGGGTGTCTCCGGATAATCGCGCACCGGCGCTTCCGGTTCGAGATCTTCCCGTGCCGGATAATAGAAGGACGATACCTGCACTTCAAAGAAAATATCCGACTGGCCGTCAAAGATCCTATCCTCATCCTGTCCCAGGAATAAAATGGACTCGATGTTTGTATACCGCTCGAGCGCATCGAGCTCCGCGAGAAAACGCTCCAGATGTTCATACGTATTCACTTTTAATTCAATCACGGCGGTCTGCTTCCGCACCCCGTTTAACGGCTCTTCCTGAACCGCTCCGTCCGGCAGGGTTTCATCCGTCTCCACTTCCCGGTCTTCCAGGTCGCTTTCGAGATCAACATCCTCCAGCTCGACATCGTCATCGGTCGCTGTCAGTTCTTCATCCTCTTCGATTTCCTCCCGGCGGACATCATCGATCGACTCACCTTGATCCTCTGCGCCGGTGGAAGGGCCGACTTCTACTGTTTCGTAGGCATACACCGGCTGATCATAGTCCATATATATATCCATAATCCGGATATCTGCCAGCTCTTCAGCCATGCTGATATCCATGAGGAACTGATCGGTCTGACGGACGACCGGCAGACGGCGCTGCAGATCGGTTGTCGATGCCATGCCGGACGCTTCTTCTTCTGCCTCCCGGAGCTGTCCTTCCAGCTCCTGAATATACGCATCCTCTGTCTCCGCTGCCTCTTCTGCATCAGCGGCACCAGTCCATTCCGGATGAACCGTATTGAAATACACGGCCGTAAGCGAGAGGACAACGAGCAGCAGGACGCCGAACGTCAGTAATTTCTGTTTGGCGGCAAACGTCATGGCAGATCCACCTCATCTTCCAGATCTTCGACTTCTTCCTCCGGCGGTTCAAAGCTCCGCACCGCATCCGGATGAAGCACGAGGTTCATCGTCGTGAAGTACTGCGGCAGATACTCTTCGTACCAGAAAATATCTTCCTCAAGCTCCTCTAAAATTTCCTCTCCAATGACGGTATCGAGCTCCGCGCGCTGTATAAGAGCAGAGGACTCCAGGCTGTTCTGGTAAAGAGCGACATCCGGCATACTCGTTGCGATCCATTCGATCTGGACATTGTCCGGGAACGAATAATCAAACAGGGTCATCGTGCCTTCCGGAGGCATCATGCGGACAGCCTCCTGCAGCACGACAGAGGCAGGAACGACTTTCTCGTCCAGCTCCTGAATGCGCGCCTCCAGCTCATCGTTATCACTATTCTGAAGCTCCTGAATCGTCCGCTCCAGTTCTGCAGCTTCGATACGCTTCTCCTGCAGCCTGTCTTCCGCCATCTCCCGGTCCTCGCCGAACTGCTGGCCGAGAAAAAAGAGGAGAAGGACGCCGAGCAGTCCCGCAGCCAGGATGAAAAAGACGGATTTTGGCACGGCTCCGGACCGTTTTCGTTTTTTCGGAAGTAAATTGATTTCTACAGGCATCGTTACACCTCTTTTTTCAATGCCAGACCTATGGCTGCATAATCTTTCGTCGTAATCGGCTGATTCTGCTTAGACTCCCAGTCGCTTTCCGCAAACAGCGCACACGGGAGGTTCAGCTGCTCTTTCAGCTCTTTCCGGAATTCTTTTATATACGGATGGTCGCCGCCGAGAACGATCTGCGACACCGGTTCACCGTCCTGCTGATACGTGTACTGATAATAGTTCAGCAGTTTGCCGAGCTCGTCAATGACATACCGCCACGAACGTTTAATTTCTTCGTCGGTTCCGCCCCAGGCAAGATCGTTCTCTCCGCCGGATTCCGATGGATACGTCCATTTATCCTCCGGCAGATCGAGAAGAATGGTCCGCATAATAAGAGGCAGATCATCCGAAAATATGCTTGCATGCACGTACGTCGGGGCAAGCTGCAGAATGAGTTTTTCCTGTTCCAATTCTCCGCTGTTCCGTTCATTGTAGAGCCTGTAGAGCGCAAGCGGTGAAAGATCCGCTGCTGCCGGCTTGACGCGCACTTCCCGGAGCAGCCGCGCAAGCGTCGTCACGGCGTTTTCCGGTGCAGCAAAGAGAAGAATTTCGCGTTCTTCTTCCGTCCGGCTGATTTCATGCCAGTCAAATACCGGATGTTCCATCGGCAGGTGCAGCTGATCCCCGAGCTGCATATACAGGTGACCGCGGATATCGTCATCGTCTACGGTAAGCGGGACGGTGTGCTTTCGTACGATCGACAGGGAATCCGGGATGGAGAAAAAGACTTTCCGGCCTTTCAGCTTCCACGCTTCGACGCACTCCTGAAGCACCGTTAACAGCGTGTCCACTTCTTTTACTTCCCCCTGGGAAAACACGCCCCTCGGCAGGTACCGTTCCTCCACCCGGACCACTTGATTAGCAGACCGGCCGTTCAGCCGGGCATAGCGGATCACGTGATCTGAAATTAACAGTGCGTGACGCGCACCACCGATATGTAAATCCATAAACAACCGCATCCTTTATGATAAAAATAAGGCTATGAGCATCCAGTAGCCGGTTAATAAATCTTCTGCAAAAAAGTAGGAAAGCAGCGCCCCCAGAGCGATAAACGGACCGAAGGGCACTTCGGTTTTCCGGTTCCAGCCGTTCTTCACAATGCCGAAAGCTGCAAACAGCAGCCCGCACAAAGCTGCGAGAAACAGCGACAGCAGTGTCGGTACGGTGCCGAGCACGAGCCCGATCACGCCGTACAGCTTAATATCCCCGCCGCCCATGCCGCCGCGGGAAGCCCAGGCGATAAACAGCAGCAGGAGAAATCCTGCCGCGGATCCAATCAGCGCGTCCCACCACGGCGAAAGCGGCGCTGTCGTCAGCCGGAGTAACAGCAGCGGCACGAGAAAAAACAGCAGAACGTTATTTAAGATCAGTTTTTTATACAGGTCACTGACGGTGCAGATGACGAGCAGGGAAATAAACAGGAGTGCCGTCACGAGTTCCGCGGAAAAGCCGAGTGCCCAGTAGGCATAAAAAAACAGCATGCCTGTCACAAGCTCCATCGCCGGATAAAGCGGCGAAATTCGCGTCCCGCAGCCGGCACAGCGCCCCCGCTGCCAGACGTACGACAGGACCGGGATCAGCTGCGCCGGCGAGAGTGTTCGGCCGCATTCCGGGCAGGCCGAGCGGGGCGACACAATCGACTCCCCCGCTGCCAGCCGGAGGCCGACGACATTATAAAACGATCCGAGCACGAGCCCGGCCGCGAATATGTATGTAGACCAGAACCATTCCATCGCCGACGCCTCCGTTACACTTATTTCCTATTATAGACGTTTTTGTACACCGGGGAAACAGAAAACCGAAACTCTCGCGTAATTCTTGCAGGACAAGGGCGGGAGAATCGAAAAAAGAGCCGCAGCAGCCGCTGCGGCGAAAGGAATATCAAACTGAATTTTGTTGAAGGGAATTGCTATTAAGCAATGTCACACATTCAGTTACTAAATTGAAAAGTTAATATTCCGATGATTCATCTTATTGATTCTGTACAAGTGCATCTCTACCATCTGTACGGATCTCACTGATTTCTGTTCCGCTAAAGTAACTTTCACTATCTTCACCAGTCATCGTAATCGTAAAAGAATCTGTATCAGCAGTATACTCAACATACGCTTCCTCATACGCAGCGTTGTCATTCATCGGATCGAGGAAGTCGTCTCCGAGGTATCCACCCTCATTGAGATCTATTTCATTACCGAAATTAGACGAGTTAGACATATCATTATCGTCGTTATTGTTTACATAGAGTGCGGTATCTTCCGTCACGTTCTCCCCGATCACGGCAAGTCTCGCTGCGTCGTGCAGGGTTTCGGCGTTGGCGACCTGGGCGTCCTCGCGGGAGTTCTCAATGATGCCGCCGATGCTTGGTACCGCGATGGCTGCGATGATACCGAGGATAACGACGACAGCCAGCAGTTCGACGAGTGTGAGACCTTTCTGGTTCTTTAACAGCTGTTTCAGTTTCTTCATACTTTCCACTCCTCTAAATATAATAGTGACAAATGACACCGGACTTTAGACTAAGTAAAGGCGTAAAAAGACCGGCTCTCCAACAAGTTTGAAAGCCGGTTGCACTACTCGCTCCAGCTTTGTCAAGTGCCCACATACGACAAAGCGTTCACAGCTCCTTCGTTTCTTCATAAATGCAAGTATACGTGCCTATCCGGGGGAGGCATAGAGACTTTTGGCTTAAATCCATTTGTTAAATGAATTTCTGTTGAAAATCCTGAGTCTTTTGCCTCTTAGTTTATGAGTACCCCGTCAACAATCTGTGTAAACCTGCCAATATTACTGAATCGTTTCAAAAATATCAAACATCGGAACGGCAATCGAGGCGACAATGATGCCGACGGCGACAGCGAGAAAAGCGATCAGCACCGGCTCCATCAGACTCTTCAGCCGTTCGGTGGACTCATCCACTTCCTGCTCGTAGAACTGCGCGATGCGGTCAAACATTTTATCGAGCGCTCCTGTCTGCTCTCCAACGCGCACCATCTGCGTGACGAGGGGCGGAAAAAACCAGTGGGCTTCCATCGGTCCTGCGACGGATTCGCCACGCTCCAGCGAATGTCTTGCATCCCGGATGACGCGGGCGAGCACTTCGTTGCCGGCTACGCGTTCCACAATGGACGCCGCGTGAAGCACCGGAACGCTGCTGGCAAACAGCGAGCTCCACGTTCTTCCCATCCTGGCAAGCGCCGCTTTTCGGAGTACGCCGCCGATAAAAGGCACTTTTAGCAGCGCGTAATCACGGTAATAGCGGACTTGTGGATTTCTGCCGGACATCGAGATAAGCACGGCCAGTGCAGCCGCAGCAAGCAGCAGAAGCCACCACCAGCTGGAGGCGATACCTCCGGCTGTGAGGACAAACTGCGTAATTGCCGGCAGTTCGGCGCCGAATCCGGAAAACATATCCGCGAATGCCGGAACGACGACCGCCAGTAGAAAGAAGACAACGGCAAATGCCGCGGTAGTTAAGATAATCGGATAGGCGAGCGCGGAAATGATTTTTTGCCGCAGCACGTACTGCTTCTCGTAGTAGGTGGCAAGCCGCTCCATCACCGTATCCAGGTTTCCGCCGGCTTCTCCTGCACGGATCATGTTTGTCATGAGTGCCGGGAAAAGGTGTCGCTGTTTCTCTGCCGCCTCGGAAAACGCACCGCCGTTTCGTATATCTGCTTCGAGTGCCGCCAGGGCTTCTTTCCAGAGACGCTTTTTCTGCTGATTTTTTAACAGGCGCACGCTGTCCACGAGCGTAATGCCTGCGTCAAGAAGGGTTGCCATCTGCCGCAGGAAAAGAACGAGCTCTTTCGGACGGGCCCGTTTGAACAGGGTGATGTCCTGGTACAGCCACCCTTCCAGCTGAATCACTTCTTTCACGTGAACATGCTTTTTTTCCAGTTTTTCTTTTGCTGCTTCTTTCGTCCCCGCCTTCATTTTTCCCTGAACCGGGGTGCCGGTGCGGTCGCGGCCATAGTATTGATAAAACGGCACGGCGGTGACCTCCTTTAGTCAATCAGATAATAGGCAGCACTTTCGCGCGTAATCGTCTTCTCCTCCACGAGGCGCTTGACGGACATTTCCATCGTATGCATGCCCTGGGCCCGGCCTGTCTGCATGACAGACGGAATCTGATGAATTTTTTCATTGCGGATCAGGTTTTTCACCGCACTGTTGTTTATAAGTACTTCCGTTGCGGCAGCGCGCCCGCTGTTATCGGCTTTTCGGAACAGACGCTGCGAAATGACGGCGCTCAGAACGGCCGCCACCTGAATCCGGATCTGATCCTGCTGGGCAGGCGGAAACACGTCGATAATACGGTCGATCGTCGACGGCGCATCGGTTGTATGCAGTGTTCCGAGAACAAGGTGCCCGGTTTCCGCTGCGGTAATCGCTGTACTGATCGTCTCCAGATCCCGCATTTCTCCGACGAGAATTACATCCGGATCCTGACGGAGTGCGGAGCGGAGACCGTTGGAAAACGACTGTGTGTCAAAGCCGATCTCCCGCTGGTCGATGACGGATTTCTCATGTTTATGAAGGTACTCGATCGGGTCCTCCAATGTGATAATGTGCCGGTTCACCGTCTCATTCATCCAGCGGATCATCGCTGCAAGCGTTGTCGATTTACCGGATCCGGTCGGCCCGGTAACGAGAACGAGTCCCTGCGGCTGTCCGGCAATCTGGCGAAGGCTTTCCGGCATGCCGAGATCCTGGAGCTTCGGGATCGATGTCGGTACAACCCGGACGGCAAGGCTGATGCAGGAGCGCTGAAAATACGCATTGACCCGGAAGCGGGATACGCCGCGGATCCCGTAGGAAAAATCCAGTTCTCCCTTTTTCTCAAATGATGCCCAGAGCGCTTCTGGAATCATCTTTTTTGCTACGGCTTCGGTGTCTGCCGGCAGCAGCTTCTCCTCATCGGCGCGGCGGAGCTCGCCGTTTACTCTGAATACCGGCGGCATGCCGACGGTCATATGTATATCCGAGGCGCCTTTTTCAAACGCCACGGTTAACAGTTCATCCACGCGGTCCATCTGCATCACTGCCTTCCTCTGCTGCATCGTTTTCTTCTGCGGCTACCCGCAGCACTTCTTCCATCGTCGTTTTCCCTTGAACAGCTTTAAGGAACCCGTCGTCAAGAAGGTAGAGCATATCGTTTTCAAGAAGGTGCTTGTGGATATCGGAGACCGGGGACTGATTCAGGACGAGGCGCCTGAGCTCGTCATCGATCGTCAAAACTTCGTGCACGGCCATCCTGCCTTTGTATCCACTGTCTGCGCAGCGTGAACAGCCGGTGCCGTAATACAGTTCATCGGCGTGCATCCCGCGTTTTGCGAGTGAACGGCGTTCTGTTTCGGACGGCGTATAGGATGCTCTGCAGTCCGGGCAGATCCGCCGGACGAGCCGCTGGCTGACGATGCCGCTTAACGAGGACATCACGAGGTACGGTTCCACGCCCATATCAATCAGGCGGGGGATCGTTGCAACGGCGCTGTTCGTATGTATCGTACTGAACACGAGGTGGCCTGTCAGGGAAGCCCGTACCGCGATTTCAGCTGTTTCGCTGTCACGGATTTCTCCGACCATCACGACATCCGGATCCTGACGCAGGATGGCCCGGAGGCCGCTGGAAAATGTCAGTCCGATATCCGGCTTTACCTGCATCTGGTTGATGCCCTCCATCTGATATTCCACCGGATCCTCCACGGTGATGATATTTTCTTCTGCCGTATTCCGGTGATGAAGCGCGGCATAAAGCGTCGTCGTCTTGCCGGATCCGGTCGGCCCGGTGATGAGCACCATACCGGAAGGCCGGCGCACGAATGAACGGAATGCTTTTTCGCTCCGCTTATTAAAATCGAGTTCGTCGATTTCTTTTACTGCCTCTGTCATATCGAGGACGCGGATGACGATTTTTTCGCCGTACACGGTCGGCATCGTCGAGATTCGCAGATCCACCGGCGTATTCTCAAGCGTCACTTTGACCCTTCCATCCTGAGGCAGACGGGTTTCCGTTATATTTAAATCCGCCATGATTTTAACCCTGGCGGTGACAGCATTCTGATGCTCTTTGGAAATCGAACGCTCTGTCTGCATGCGGCCGTCGATACGGTAGCGGACACTGAATCGTGTTTCCTGTGGATCGAGATGAATGTCACTTGCCTTTTTCTCCAGTGCGGCAACGATCGTCTGATTCACCATGCGGATGATGGGGGCTTCGGTTTCGTCGTCGGCCAGCTGGTTGGCAGAGGGGTTCTGCGGTTCATCCTGTTCCACAGAAAAAGAGGTAAAGTCCGAGGTGCTCTCGTTGTAATAGGTTTCCACTGCTTTCTCAATTTCCACACGGCTTGCGAGTACCGGTTCGATTTCAAATCCAGTCGCCATGCGGAGGTCGTCCAGCGCCATGTAGTCCATTGGATCACTCATCGCGACACGGAGACGCCGTTCATTTTTATCGAGTGGAAACAATCCGTTCCGCTCGGCAAATTCCTGGGAAACGAGTCTGGTCAGCTGGGTGTCCACAGGAACGTAGGCAAGCCGGACGCGGGGAATGCCGAGCTGGAATTCAAGTACTTCCAGCAGCTGTTCCTCCGAAATCAATCCGGCTTCTCTCAAAGCATCCCCCAGCTTTTTCGACCCTTTCGTCTTCACCGTTTCTTCTATTTCTTCCTTGGATAAAATCCCGGCTTCCACCAGGATAT
Source organism: Alkalicoccus urumqiensis (assembly GCF_002993335.1). Classification (GTDB taxonomy): domain Bacteria; phylum Bacillota; class Bacilli; order Bacillales; family Salisediminibacteriaceae; genus Alkalicoccus; species Alkalicoccus urumqiensis. The sequence continues at coordinate 55,502 of NZ_PVNS01000011.1, forward strand.
CTCCGAGCCTTCTGCGGTCCTGTGCCAAAATGGATGGCCTCCTTTTATTCCTCGCCTTTTACAGGGCGGTCTCCGTCATTCGATCCTCCGTTACCTCCGGAAGAGCTGCCGCCCCCCGTGGAGCCGCTGCCGGATGAATTTCCACCTCCGGAGCCCGAGGAACCGTTTCCGTTGGAGCCACTGCCGCCGCTCCCGGAAGACGAGCCGTTTCCATTACCGGAACTGCTGCCGGAACCGGATGAGCCGTTACCGGAACTGCCGGAGGAACCATTCCCGCCGGAGCCCGACCCGCTGCCGGACGAACCATTTCCGGAGCTTCCACCTGAAATGCTGCCGTTCCCGGAACCGCCCGAGGAACCGTTCGATCCGGAACCGCTCTCCGAATCATCTCCGTTGTTTTCTTCGTCATTTCCATTGCCGGAGCCAAAGTCAAAATCAAAGTCCGAATCGTTATCTGAGCCGTTATCGGAATCATTATCGGAATCGGAACCATTCCCGAAATCAAGGTCATCGTCCGGATCGGAGCCGAAATCAAAATCGGAGTCTCCGTCCGGTCCGTTCTCGAAATCCTCAAAATAATCTTCGGCGTTTTCCTCTAGCCAGTCCTCAAAATCGCCGGGCGCGCCTTCATCCAGCCAGTCGTTGAACGCATCGCCGCCGTTCTGGTCGAACCAGTCGTCATCTTCCTCCCACGGCACACGGTCGTCTTCTTCCAGCGGATCTTCCTCTTCTTCCTCTTCGTCCGGCTCGCGGACATAGATGGACCGCTCTTCCACAGCGTGAATCGGTGCATAGTAGTCCTCTGCTAAGATTTCTTCACCGATCGGCTCTGCATCCGGCTCACGCTGACTGTATGCAAGCGTTCTCGATGTCCGCGTGCGGAAACCATCCTCGCCGCGGTCTTCGATCGAGGCACTGCCTTCGTTTCTCGCTTTGGAGTAAACGATACGCGTGTCGGTGCCGACGCTGTCGGTCTCTTCGACCTGTACATCAATGTCATATGGAAATTCATAGCCGTACAGCGCGACTGTTAAGTCCGTACCGTTTGTTGTCAGCTGAATTTCATAAGAATAATCATTCGGGTTATAAAACTGAAAATCGCGCCTCTCCGGCTCCAGGTGCGCATCGAAACCGAGCGGCACACTGTCGAGCAGCGCATAGCGCTGATGGCGCTCCTCCACGGTAAAATTGGAAAACGACGACGCTTCAAAAACCGCTGAACCGACTGCTGCAAGAGCCTCTTCTTCTACATCGGCATCCTCCGGCAGATTCAGGTGGGACAGTACCGACACATCACTTTTACCTGGTACCGGAATCATATCAGAACCTGCAATAACCGCTTCCAGTTCCGGCGTCACCACTCCCGGACGGACAGCTTCCATCAGAATCTGTTCTTCGGGTTCAGCCTCGGCTGTCAAATGAGGATGCAGCATCCAGTTGACATCTCCCGGCGGCAGATCCCCCGCCTCCTCCTGAACGGTCAGTTGGAGGGATTCCACGTCTACTGCTTCTGTCATATCGTCACGAAATGAGAAGGAGTCCACCGCATCTTCCAGCGCCTGCCCATCCGCTGTCACGATCAGCCCGGAGCTGCGCGGCGTTTCTTCCTGAAGCAGACGGTCAATCGTCGGCTCTACAAGAAAAAGGACATCCTCCCTGTCAAGTGGAATTTCTTCATCATACCAGGTAAGAGACATACGTGTTTCTTCCTGCCAGTCTTCCAGTGCTTCTCTTACTGTCTCCACTGCTTCCGTCCGGTGCATTCCGGAAACGTCAACGCCTGCGACCGTTGTATCCTCCGCAAACTGATCCTCTTCAAATCCGATTTGATACATCAGCAGTCCGGTGTACGCAAACACGAGAATAAATGTCACGCTTCCGGCCAGGATCAGAAACGCTGCTGCAAACCATTGTTTCATTGACATACCCGCAGGCCCTCCTACTTCTTCTCTTCTTCTTCCATTTCCTCAAACAGACGCTGTCTGCGTGACAGAGCCGTATCTTCCTCCGCCTCTTCTTCCTCACCGCTTCCGCTCGTTTCCTCTGCAAGCGGGCGGCGGTCCGACGTGTCATAATACGCTTCCTCTTCTTCAGAAGCAGGCATCTCTGCTGCTTCCTGTTCTTTACTTTCCGATTCCCGGCCGCTGTCTGTATCTTCTTCCGGAGCCGGTCCGGCAGTCTCCGTCTGATCTGCTGACGCTTCCTCTTCCGGCTGTTCTTCCGTTTCCGTCCCGCCTTGCGGGGCGTCCTCTGCTTCCTCAGCCATTTCTTCTCCGCCTGAATCTTTCAGTCTTGCTGCTGTAAGGTATGAAGCTGCGAGCGCCAGAATAATAAGACCGATAACGGCCGCCCACCACGGATACTGCTGAAAGCCCCAGTAACCAGCGTAAGCAAATGCTGCAGCCACTGTCACCAGAAGTGCTGTTATTTTTCTGGGAAAGACAGAAGGAATAAGCAGCATGATACCTAAAAGCAGCACGTATGCTGCCGCGATTAATATGTACATCAAAAGAAACCAGCCTCCCGACTGTTAAAAACTTGTATGCTATCCTTTTATTTTATCTCAGGGAGGGTGGGAAGAAAAGGATTATTCCTTCCCTGCACCGTTATTCCTCATTTCGATTAGCTTCGGGCGCAGAAATGAAGCAAAATCGTGCGAGCCGAGAATAAGCAGCGGGCGCTTCCCAGCGTAGGTTTTCACCCACTGAACAGGATCGTCCGTGCAGGGAAGATCCGGGAACATATCTTTCCATTCACTGCATGTCTGCGCCCGTGGAGACGGCCACGAGGCAGCCGTCAATTTCCCGCACGACTCCAGCATGGCGATCATACCCGCTGCATCTTTATCTTTCATACAGGCAAAAAGAATCAGGCGGTCCGGATGCTGTGGAAGTGCTGAAGTGACGGCGTTCACTGCTTCCGGATTGTGGGCGGTATCCAGCGTAACGCCGGGCAGAACCTCCTCGGAGCGTCCTGGTAGAACGGCCTTGGATAGATGCTTCGGCGCAGCGATACTTCCTGTATGGATGCAGGCGGTATAGGCAAGCGCCGCATTGGAAGCCTGATGTCTGCCGGAAGCCGGCAATGTTACCGATTCTCCATCGATGGTCAGCCTGTCCGGAGCCTCCCACTCCCAGGAAACCGGCGGCGTCCAGACAGCTCCTGCCGATTCCGCTTCTTCTTTGAGCCAAACGAGGGCCTCTTGATCTGCGCTGCATATAGCCGGAACCCCTTCTCTGAAGATGCCGGCCTTATGCCGTGCTGCTGTCTCCCTGCTTCCGCCGAGGTAGGTCAGATGGTCGGAACCGATGGAAGTGATAACGGCAGCTGAAGGATGCTCAATCACGTTCGTCGCATCCAGCTTCCCTCCCATCCCGGCCTCCACAATAAGAACATCCGGCTGTTTTTCCCGGGCAGCGTAATAAAAAACGGTCGTCGTCAGTTCAAACGGTGTCATCATGCCGAACTGCTTCTCTGTCTCCTCCACAGCGGGAAGGACCTCATCCACCCACCGTGCGAACGTCTCTTCATCCGGCGCACGGCCGCACCAGCGGAACTGTTCCTCCCTTCCGCTGAAGGAAGGGGAAATAAACGTCCACGTTGTACACGTCTCCTTTAAGAGCGCCTCCATGTAAGCTGCTGTCGACCCTTTCCCATTCGTTCCGGCAATATGGACCGCTTTTCCGGTATTCTGGGGGTTTCCAAGCAGCTCCAGCACTTTTCTCATCCGGTCCAGATCGTAGCGGATGCCTGCTTTCTGTCGTTTTTCAAACGCTTCCATCGAAGGTCCTCCTTTCCCATGAATCAATCGCTCGCCTTGCTCTCCTGCTGCTGCTCGATTACGATAGGAGAAACGATGATATCTGTACATAGTGTATCGGGAGGATATAAAAATGACAATCCGCAATGCATGGCTCATCTACAACAGCAGCCTGCAGTCAGAAAAATTTCTAGATGCTGCCTTTCGACTGAAGGCTGCTGCCGCAAAGCGGCAGATTGAACTGACCCTTTTGGCAAACGATGAATTGCTGTCGTCGACAGACGGCGTGCTGATCCCGGAAAACCTGCCGGAAGAACCGTCGTTTATTCTGGCCGCAGATAAAGATATCCTCCTTCTCCGTCAGCTGGAGGAGGCCGGACACACGGTGATCAATTCCTCCAGGGCGGTGCAGTGCTGCGATGATAAACGATGGATGCATGCGGCACTCGCGCGTGCAGGGATCCGGCAGCCGAAAACGATTTTTGCGCCGATGGTGTATAAAGGGATCGGCAGAAGCAGCGTGGATTATGTAAAAAAAGCCGGGCGGGTCCTCGGCTTTCCCCTGGTGGTAAAAGAAGCATTCGGCTCGTTCGGCCGTCAGGTGTACTGGATCCGTTCGGAGGAGGAGCTTCTTTCAAAAACCGAAGAGCTGGATGACGCCCCGCACCTGTATCAGGAGGCGATTATGGAAAGTTACGGCGTGGATATCCGGCTGAATGTTGTCGGTGGACGTGCAGTGGCCGGCATGAAGCGCACATCGACCGGTGACTTCCGGGCGAACATGACGCTCGGCGGAAGCGCTGTACCGTATGATTGGTCAACAGAGGAGGAAGATCTCGCAGTAACAGCGGCCCGTGCATGCGGCGCAGAATTTGCCGGTGTCGATCTGTTCGTGACGGCCGCTGGTCCAATTCTGTGCGAAGTCAATTCCAATCCGCACCTGCGGACGATGGAAGAAACGACAGGCGTCTCTGTAGAGGATAAGATGATGACTTATCTGTCGGAAGAAAGGAGCTTTTCATGAAGGGATGTCTACTTTACCGCCGTGAAGATGTAACACGGAATGAAGCGTTCATCGAGCTGCTGCTGACACACGGCACAGAAGCGGGACTCGACATTTCCGTTGAAACGTACGAATCCTTTGCGATGCACATGCCGGAACAGCCGTTTTTACTGTCAGACGGCAGCCGTCCGGAGTTTCTGATCAACCGTTCGTGCTCGCCGTGGGTGAATGAAGCCGCCGAATACGCTGGCATCCGCGTCTTTAACGAAAGCCGTGCTGCCAGAACAGCCAATGATAAACGGCTCAGCCATGCACTTGCAGCAGAAGCCGGAATGCCGATGCTCCCGAGTACGGCGCTGCACCGGGAAGCCCTGAACTACATGACACCTTCCTATCCGTTCGTCGTAAAAGATCCGATGGGACGCGGGGGCACCGGTGTGGAATGGATTTCCAGACCCCAGCAGCTCTCAGCGCCCCACCTGCCGGAAGAAATGCTCATGCAGCCTGTAGGCGGACAGCGCGGGAAGGATCTCCGTGTTTATATCGTCGGCGGAAACATCGCCGGAGCTGTCCTCCGTGAGTCCACCTCTGATTTTAAAGCAAACGTATCTTTTGGGGCGAACGCAAGAATGTATGATTTATCCGAAGAGGAAAAGGCATGGATCACCCGCCTGACCGACCGGCTGTACCTGGATTTCGCCGGCATCGATTTCCTGATCGCAGAAAACGGCACCCTCCTGTTCAATGAAATGGAGGATGCCGTAGGATGCCGGAGTCTATATCAGAACAGCAGCATCGATATAGCAGAACTGTTTATTCGTCACGTGGCGGAAACAGTTTTTCGTTGAGGGCATAAATGACGGCCTGCGTCCGGTCGTGGACGTCCAGTTTCATAAGAATGTTAGTGACGTGCACCTTCACGGTCTTCAGCGCAATGTAAAGACGGTCGGCAATCTCCTGGTTGCTCAGCCCCTCACTCATCAGTTTAAGCACTTCTCTCTCCCGCGCGGTCAGCTGATCGTGCGGTTTTTCTTTCTGCGTCCGCATCCGCTGCATCACCTTCGTCTGCACAGCCGGTTCCAGTACTGACCGGCCGCGGTATGTATCCCGGACCGCTTCAGCAATCTCTCCGGCACGCGACGTTTTCAGCATATAGCTGAGCGCTCCGGCCTCAAGAGCAGGGTACACCTTATCATCATCCACAAAGCTCGTCATAATTAATATTTTCGCTTCCGGCCATTCTTCTGTGATGCGGCGCGTTGCCTCAATGCCGTCCACCGGTTCCATCACCAGATCCATCAGCACCACGTCCGGCCGGTGCTTCATAACGAGCGTGTACGCCTCCTCCCCGTTTCCAGCTTCAGCCACCACTTCGATATCCTCCTGCGAGCGGAGATAGGAGCCTATACCGATGCGGACCATTTCATGATCATCTGCAAAAACGACGCGTATCATTGGTCTCCTCCTTCCAGAACCGGAATCTGAACATCAATTCGAGTTCCCTCTCCGGGTACACTGATTACTTTCATCCGTCCGCCGACTTCTTCTGCGCGTTCTTTCATCGTGTGGATGCCGTAGGAGCCGAATGTATCCTCCCCGACGGTAAAGCCGCGTCCGTTGTCGGTGATCTGGAGCACTGCTTTTTGATCCCGGACGCCGAGCAGCACTTCCAGCTCCTGGGCTTCCGCGTGCCTCAGGCAGTTTGACACAGCTTCCTGGATAATGCGGAACAGGTGATCCTCCGCCCCTTTATCGACCGCCACTTCTTCAATGCTGCTCGTAATGTGCAGCGGCACTTTCTGCGACAAGTCCTGCAGCAGCTCCTCTACCCCCTGCCGGAGCGTTTTGTTTTTCAGCGCCGCCGGCCGGAGATGAAGCAGGAGCGCTCTCATTTCCAGCTGCGACTGGTTGATCATTTTTTCTATCATGTGAAGTTTCTCTGCAAGCTCCGGTCCGGGCCTGGATTCGTTCACCGCCGCGATCATCATCGACGCAGCAAACAGCTGCTGACTGACAGAATCATGCAGCTCTCTTGCAAGCCGTGTCCGCTCCTGAATGACAACTTCCTGCAGGCTTTTTTCCCGCTCCTCCGCTTTCTCTGAAGCGAGCTGCCTCGCCCGCTGCGTGAGCCGGTCCATCCGTTCCTGTAGAAGCGCAATTTTTTGATGGAGCGGGTCGGTTTCGCTCTGAGCCGCTGCCCCTTCGAGTGCAGCGTCGAGCCTTGCCTCCACCGCCTGCTCGCGCTTCTGCCACAGCCGGGTGGCGCTGATGCCGAGAAGGCTGAGTGTGACGAGAATAACAAGAAGACTGAACAGGAAAAACGGCATGCCGAATATGCTTGTTGACCATAAAAGAGAGAAAGTGGCCTGCTCAAATGAGAAGACGGCTGCAGCAGTCAGCAGCAGCACCGCCCCGGTAAGAAGGCTTCCCGAAAGTAAAAGCCATCTGCGCATCCAGCTCATATCCGCCTCACCTCCACATCGCCAAGCAGCATGGAGGTAATAATTTTCACACGGTTTTTCGCTGTGTCATACCCTTCTGTCTGGTAATGCACCGAGGCATTCCAGAGTGTACCTTCCTCCTGATCAAGGAGGTGAAGCCTTCCATATACTACACTGTGAACCACCTGCAGTTCCACGTTATACGGCACGAGTATCTCCACTCTTCCGACGAGGTGCCGGACCGACACCACACACGTATCTCGGAGAACGGTGTTGCTTAAATCGATCCGTTTTGTTCCAACACCCGTCTGAAGATGTATATCCCGGAATCCGTAAGCTTCATGAGGCGTCTCCTGCCTGCCGAACAGCTGCGGTTTTAACAGAGGCTCTTTGTAAAGAAGCCCGCCGGCCGGCGTTTCAGACGGCATCGGCGTAAGGCTTTCCGGTTTCTTTTTCTGCTTCCGGTACTCCAGCAGCAGGAGCACGAGGACGGCCAGCAGGAAAAACTGCACGGCGAACAGGCTTAACAGTTGAAACAGCAGGCCGACGACGCCGACCCACATAAGAATTTTTCCGAACGTCGACGCATACTCTCTCCATCCAAAATAGACGAACGCGCCGAGAACCGCTGCGCCGATAAGCATTTCCGGGCCGCGGGCAAGCATCTCCAGAAAGAGAAACAGGAGCGTCAGCAGGATTACCGCCCTGAGACGCTCGGCAGGGATTTGTTTCAGCATAACGCTCCTCCTTCCGAAATGACATCTTTTCTCAGCATAGCATGTTTAGTCGATGGTGTGGGAAGCAGATTCTTCTTTCTTTTTCTGCTTTAACAGCCTGAGCCGCTCTTCCATATGCGCCGTGGAGGACATATCGGGCTCCTCTTGAACCGGCGTTTCCTCTCTGCGGTTCCACGTTTTCATCTGCTGCCGGATATCTGCCGCTTTTTCCTTTGTCTCAAGCTCCATCAGTTCCAGTTCCTGGTCCGCCTGGCGGTGTCTCATCTCCTGAAACAGCAGATCCAGCTCCTTCAGCTGCTCTTCTGCCTCTTCCCGCACGCGCTTCGTTTTGTCCGCCTGACTCCGGAGCGCTTCCGTTTCCCGCTCCAGGTAGCGCATCATGTCACTTTCCTCCGCCTCTTCAGCGAGCTGGTATTCGTATGTCCTTTCCGCGAGCTGAACATCCAGCTCATCTTCCTTTTTACGAAGCATGCGGACACGCTCTTTCTGCTCACGAAGCTGCTTTTCTGCACTTGTCAGATTCGCCTGCTCCGGACGTGCTTCTGAAAACGGCACTTCCTCTTTTTTCTGCTGTACGCGTTCCCAGTCCTCTTTCATTACCTGTTTCATCCGTTCCCATAGGTTACTCATAGTGGAATTCCCCTTTCCTGTTCCAGCTCCGGTAGACGACATAAAGAAAATACAGTGCAGCTAGTCCGATCAGTGCAGAGCTCGTGCCGAGCATCAGTGTAATGGTAATGACTGCAAGCACAACCCATGCCGCTTTTGCACCGGTAGATCTGCTTTCCTGAAATCGTGTGTACGATACGTACAAAAGCCAGGCTCCAAGTACGAACAACAGCATCGGTCCGAGCTGGCTGAGCACGATAAGTCCTGCAATAACGGCCGCCAGCAGTATAACTACTTTCATGTGACTTCCTCCCTTCGAATGTACCTTTAGTTTACCGCGGTCACAGTTTTCCGGTAATGTGCTGCCGCCGTATTTCTGCTAGGACCCGGGGCGTACTGCGGAGCAGGTCCTGCGCCGTTCAAGTAGATGGGACGGTCGCTGCTTAAATTGCCTGCTGCCGCTTCTGCAGCTCCGGCCTGCATTCTAGCACGGAAGAGAGCCGCTCCTGTCCGCTGTCTGTCGGGAGCGGGGTACGGATTGGAGGAGAGGGGCGCCGGAAGTTGCGGCAGCCGGTGGTCCGATGGCCTGGAAAGTTGGTTCGATAAGGCACGGCACGCGTTTCGATTTGGGCTGAAGATGGTCCGATAGAATGGACTTGGTCCGGAGAAGGCCGCTTCTGTTCCGCCAGGGGGCTGCGGTGTTCCGATAACGAGCCATGCTGGTCCGCTGGCTGCTGTTCCTGGTCCGGTGTTTTCGAATGACATCAAACTGCCGCTTCGAAGCGTTCGGCAGAGAAAACGGTGGTATTCGTTCTCCGCTTGGGGAAGCAGTCATGCAAACAGCGCCCGGCTTGAAATGCTGCAGCCCCTGGCATGCCTGCTTGGAGGAGGCTTTGGATTTCATACATTCTTATTAGTGCAAAAGAACCGCCTTCCATGTGGAAGACGGCCTTTGAAGAATGATTATTGATTTTGTTCCTTCCGGATCTGCTGCTGAAGCAGGTTACGGAGTTTCATGGTACCTGGAAAGCTGCTTCCTGTCGTTCTGCCGTTGATTTCACAGACCGGGGCAGCTTCAAGTGTTGTCGACGTGATAAAGACTTCCTCTGCATCAAACAGTGCATCGGTGGTGAACGTTTCTTCGACTACCGGAATGTCTGCCTCTGCAGCTGCCCGGATGATCCGGTCCCGCGTGATGCCGTGTAAAATTCCTTCCGTCGCCGGGTGTGTGTACAGCGTCCCGCTGCGGAGGAGAAACACGTTCGTGCTGGACCCTTCCGTGACGATTCCGTCCCGGATGAGCAGTGCTTCTCTCGCTCCCTGCTCGACTGCCTCCTGCTTCGCGAGAACGTTCGGCAGCAGGTTCAGCGATTTAATCCAGCACTGAGTCCACCGCTTATCTTCTGTCGTAATTACACGGATTCCGTTCTCCTGCTCTTCTTCCGGAAGCACCCGTGCCGGGGACACGATAATACTGAGCGCCGGGCGGTCCTCCTTGGGAAAAGCGTGATTTCTTGGATGAATGCCCCGTGTAATCTGCAGGTAAATCTCCGCTTCTTCTCCGCCCGAGCGCTCGAGCGCTTCAAGAAGAAGTGCTTCAAGCTCTTCCCTCGGCATCGGCAGCGTCAGCCGCACTGCGGCGGCACTTTTCTCCAGCCGGTCCAGGTGATCTTCCATTGCGAATGGCATGCCGCTGTATACCCGGATCACTTCGTAAATGCCATCGCCGAACTGATGCCCGCGTTCCTGAATCGGGATCACCGCTGTATCCGGATCAATAAACGAGCCGTTGTACCATGCGGTCATTTTCATGACTGCTTCAATTCCTGAATGCGTGCTTCCACATTCTTACGCTGCTCCAGGTACTCGGTTTCTTTCTTTCGTTCTTCTTCGACGACCTTTGCCGGAGCTTTGGCGGTAAACCCTTCGTTGGAAAGTTTTTTCTGGACGCGGGTGACTTCACCGTCCAGCCGCTTTTTCTCTCCTTCGAGCCGTTCGATTTCTGCATCGATATCCAGAAGACCTTCCAGCGGCATGTACAGTTCTACGCCGGCAAGAATCGAAGACATCGCTTTTTCCGGCACCTCCACGTTTGTATCGAGCGTCAGCGTCGACGGGTTGCAGAACTTCTCCAGATACGCACGGCCGCGCTCGAGCTGGTCGAGCACTTCCGGGCTGCCCGCTTTTACAATCAGCTGAATCTCACGTGACATCGGCACGTTTAATTCCGAGCGTGTGTTCCGCACCGAGCGGATGATTTCCTGAAGCAGCTCCATGTCTGAACGGGATTGACTGCTGCTGTATTCGTTCTCCTCCGGCCAGGCTGCTGTCGTGATCGACGGACCTTCGTGCGGAAGGTGCTGCCAGACTTCTTCGGTGATGAACGGCATAAACGGATGCAGCAGCCGCATCGTCCGGTCCAGGACATAGGCGAGTACGGAGCGTGTTGTATGCTTGGCGTTCTCATCCTCTCCATTCAGCGGAAGCTTTGCCATTTCAATATACCAGTCACAGAAATCGTCCCAGATAAAGTTGTACAGCGCTCGGCCGACTTCGCCGAATTCATACTGTTCGATGAATTTCGTGACGTGCGTAATCGTTTCGTTCAGACGGGTCAGAATCCACTCATCGGCGATCGTTTTCTCTCCGCTGATGTCGATCTCCTCATAGGTCAATCCGTCCAGATTCATGAGTGCAAACCGGGAGGCATTCCAGATTTTATTCCCGAAATTCCAGTTGGCTTCGACTTTATCCCAGTAAAAACGGAGGTCATTCCCCGGTGTACTTCCTGTAGAAAGGAAGAAACGGAGCGCATCGGCACCGTATTTATCGATGACATCCATCGGATCGACACCATTGCCGAGCGACTTACTCATCTTTCTGCCTTCGGAATCGCGGACGAGTCCGTGGATCAGAACATCTTTAAACGGACGCTGTCCTGTGAAATGCTGGCCCTGGAAAATCATCCGTGCGACCCAGAAGTAAATGATATCGTAGCCGGTAACGAGCGCATCGGTCGGATAATACCGCTTAAAATCATCGGACTGCTCATCCGGCCAGCCCATCGTAGAAAACGGCCATAGTGCAGAAGAGAACCACGTATCCAGCACATCGTCATCCTGTTCCCAGTTTTCCGGATCTTCCGGTGCGTTTCTGCCGACATACAGCTCGCCGGTTTCTTTGTGGTACCAGGCAGGAATGCGGTGGCCCCACCAGAGCTGCCTGGAAATGCACCAGTCCCGGATATTTTCAATCCAGTGAAGGTACGTTTTCTCAAAACGGTCCGGAACGAAGTGGACTTTCTCTTCTTCTTTCTGCAGCTGAATCGCCTGTTCCGCAAGCGGCTCCATTTTAACGAACCACTGCGTTGACAGGTACGGCTCGACGACTGCGCCGCTCCGCTCGGAGTGTCCGACGCTGTGGTCATGGTCTTCAATGTCAAAGAGAATTCCCGCTTCCTGCAGGTCTTTCGTAATCTGCTTCCGGCAGGCGAACCGGTCGAGCCCTTCATATTTACCGGCGTTTTCATTCATGACGCCGGACTCATCCATGACGAGCACACGCTCCAGAGCGTGCCGTGTGCCGATGTCAAAGTCGTTCGGATCATGCGCCGGCGTAATTTTGACGGCTCCGGAGCCGAAGTCCTGATCCACGTAATCATCAGCAACGATGGGAATGCGGCGGCCGATAATCGGCAGTTCCACCGTTTTACCGATCAGATGGCTGTAGCGCTCGTCTTCCGGATGAACGGCGACAGCCGTATCCCCGAGCATCGTTTCCGGACGCGTCGTCGCCACTTCAATATGACCGCTTCCGTCTGCGAGTGGATAGCGCATGTGGTAAAACGCACCTTTGACATCTTTGTAAATAACCTCAATGTCGGAAAGAGCCGTCTGCGTCGACGGATCCCAGTTTATAATGTACTCGCCGCGGTAGATCAGCCCTTCTTCATAAAGTCGGACAAACACTTCTTTTACCGCGTCGGACAAGCCGTCATCCAGCGTGAAACGTTCCCTGGAGTAATCGAGGGAAAGTCCCATTTTCGCCCACTGGCTGCGGATAAACGAGGCGTACTCTTCTTTCCAATCCCAGCTCCGTTCTAAAAACGCTTCCCGGCCGAGGCCGGACAATGTCAGTCCTTCTTCACGGAGTTTGCCGGCCACTTTGGCCTGCGTGGCAATGCCGGCATGATCCATTCCAGGCAGCCACAGTGCATCATAGCCCTGCATCCGCTTGGTTCGCACGAGAATGTCCTGCAGGGTCGTATCCCACGCATGGCCGAGGTGCAGTCTCCCTGTCACGTTCGGCGGTGGAATTACGACCGTATACGCTTCTTTCTCTTTGTCTTTTCCTGCTTCAAAGAACCCGTTATCCACCCAGTACTGATACCATTTTGCTTCTGTTTCCTGAGGGTTGTATTTTGGTGCCATCGATATATCCTGCTGTTCCATTTCTCCTGCCTCCTTCAAAAATTGCATACAAAAAGCCCTCCTGCGTCAAAGGACGAAGAGGGCTGGTTATCCCCGCGGTACCACCTTTGTTTACAGCGCTGCACGCTGTACACTCCCGGCCGTAACGTGGCTGAACCGGCAGCAGGTACTCCATTCCCCGCTGCAGCTCCGGGGCGACCTTCCTGCATTCCTTCCGGGACAGCCTTTCAGCGGCCATCCGGCCGGCGGTCCTCTCTGTCAGAATTCCAGCAGTACTCTTCCCCTTCTTCGCTGTTCTCTATCCGTATTTTACAATGCCCCTGCCCGGGAATCAACCTTCTTCCTGCTGCTTTTGAAAAAGCGTCAGAAAGTGGGCATGATTTCTCCGTTTGTTCTGCGGAAGCGCATCGAGTTTGAACCAGTCAAGTGCTTCGGTTTCCTCATCGCCTTCAGAAAGCGGCTGTTCCGGATCGAGGGCGGTATACAGCGCCGTTACCGCATAGTACGGATCGCCGTTCGGCGCGGTAACGAAATAGTCCTCTCCGCTGAAAACGTTGAATAGCTGCAGTTCCGCCGGATCAAGTGCCACCCCTGTCTCTTCTTTCATCTCCCGGACTGCAGTCTCTTCAAAACGCTCTCCAAGCTCCATTAACCCCCCGGGAAGTCCCCACTCCCCGTCATCCCGTTTCTGCAGCAGCACTTCATTTCGTTCTGCATTATACAAAATGATGCACGAGCCCGGCAGCAGAAGTGGGTACTGGCCGACGTTTTTACGCAGATATTGATAATAACTTCCCATCTGGATATCCCTCCCAATTATCGCTGTACAAACTTCATCCTGCTGCTTTCTTATGCTACACTGAATCTGGAAGGAGGGAAACCTTATGTCTCAGACACTCGATGGTTCGATGAAACCGCTCGCAGAATGGGCGGAAGTGCAGGATGACCGCATCGCAGCGGCGGCCGTTGCCTACGGAGTCGAGGAAACGCTCGATGAACTTTTGAAAACGTGGATGCATCAGGCATTTCAAGCTGACCTGTCTTCCGATCTGAAGCTGTGGGACCTTCTCTTTACACTGTTTGAACAGGAGAACATTCATCCGGAAGAAGGAGAACGGCGAAAACTGAATGTGCTCGAGCCTGAAGCGAAAAGAGCCGTTGCAGCTTACAGCTATGCAGAACTGCCTCTTCCCTTTACCGCACAGCTGATCCAGTCCGGTGAAACGGAAACCGAAACACGCATCATTCAGTCGCTTCAATACATACGCACCTGCTTTCCAGAGGATTAGGAGGAAACCGATCAATGATGTGCCGCGACTGCTCTGCCATGCTTCTCCGATATATGCAGAATCCCGAAGCTTACCCCGACTGCAGGAGGCACCTCAGCCAATGTGCCTCCTGCAGGGAAGCCTACGATGATGTCCGCAGGCAGCACCGGGCATTTTACCAGGAGGGCCGGTTTGCCAAAAAAGGAGCCGCTTATCAGCTGAAAGAAAGCATTCCCGAAGGCTTCAACCGGACGAATGCACAAAAAACTTACCTCAAATGGCTGAAACTCAGCCCGATCCTGCTCCTGCCTCTTTTGGTTGCCGCCCTCTTTCTGTTTTATCCCCAGGCGTATTACTGGGCGGCGGATTACACCCCGCTCGACTACGACCCGCTCGAACGGATGCAGGCAGAAGGCATCATCGTGGACGCCTCCGCCGAAGCGGAAACGGAAGAGGTTATCGTCCGGCTGACCGAAGTGGCTGCCGATGAAAACCAGACACACGTGTATTTCGAAATGGAATCTGTAAACGGAGAGGATATCTACGAACCGTTTATTTATTTTTCAGCCGTGGAAGTAGAAAACTCATCAGAACTGTGGCCTGATCACGCTTCCGGTGATGGCATGATGAATATCGAAGGGATGGAGACGATTTCTCAGGAAAACGGCGTTCACCGTGGGCGGATTATGTACCCGCCGATCAATGGAGAGAAGGAAACGGTGGAAATGCGCTTCATTTCCGCTGCGAAAAACGTCGCTGACCATCCCGAGGACCGGGCGGTGGATGAAATCCCCCTTGACGTGTCACTGGAAGAAGAGATCATCAAACAACCGGTGGACGTGTATACGCTCCCGGATGCGGAGATTTCCGGCGAAGCAGGGACCATTACTCTTGAAGAGATGTACGTCGGCCCAACGAGCACACGGATTACGTATGAACGAAGCAGGGCGGAGGCCCGTTCCGATATGCCACAGAACCACATGGAGCGGTTTATTCCCTATGAAGCTGAGGTTAAGGGCACGACGTTTTCTCTGCTTGAAACGTATCAAGTTCTTTCACGGGATGATGGAAAAGAGGCATTTTATTTAGAAAGTACGATGTATCATGATAACGAGCCACTCTCCTTTCAGCTGGGGAACTACCTTTTATATCATCGGGGAACGCATCTGGAAGAAGAGATTGCAGAAGAAGATACTGAGGGGTTTTATGACGTGCCGTACGGCCGGGTGCATTTTTATAAAGACACCAATGAAACCGGGGAAACACTCGTTGTAGAGGTAGAAGAGGCCGAACGGAACCGCTTTGGCAATTTTCAATTTCAACTGCAGGACGGGACCTCCTCTTTACCCGTCCAGCACGACGACCAAAGCGCGTATTTCACGACGATTGACGGGGAAGAAATCGACCAGGAAAGCATATACAGCCTTTCTGCAATGGAGCGGGTAAACATGCTCAATCATCTTACCCGCTTTACATTTGAGCTGAACCCGTCCCGGTCCGATACACTTACGCTGATCAATTCCCACTACGTAGAACTGATCGAGCGGGAAGAGGAAATGACTATCGAAGCAGAACCGTATACGCATAACTAAAAGAACTGCCTCCCAAAAATGGGGGCAGTTCCTTCTTTACACGCTGGTTTCCCGGGCGATTGCTTCAAAAGCACGGTCTGCTGCTTCAAGTGTCTGCTTAATATCCTCTTCGGTATGCGAAGTGGAGAGAAACAACCCTTCAAATTGGGACGGCGGAACGGATACGCCGTTTTCCAGCATCTTATTGAAGTACTGCTTAAACATTTCGAGATCCGATGTTTTTGCGGATTCGAAGTCACGGACTTTCTCGTTCGTGAAGAAAAAGCCGACCATCGATCCGGCGCGGGTCGTCCAGTGCGGAATGCCGTGTTTCTCCGCTTTATCCGCCAGACCTTTTTCCAGCATGTCACCGATTTTATCAAAATAGCGGTAGCTGTCCGGTGTCAGCTGACGAATAGTTTCATAGCCGGCAGCCATCGCAAGCGGATTTCCGGAGAGTGTCCCTGCCTGGTAGATCGTTCCCGCAGGTGCAATCATTTCCATGATTTCTCTTTTTCCGCCGAACGCTCCTGCCGGCAGACCGCCGCCGATAACTTTACCGAGACAGGTTAGATCCGGCGTGACACCGAGTTCCCCCTGTGCACAGTTGTACCCGACACGGAAGCCGGTCATCACTTCATCAAAAATGAGAAGGGATCCATATTCTTCTGTAATGCGCCGCAGTTCTTCCAGGAACCCTTCCTCTGGACGCACAACACCCATGTTACCTGTGACCGGTTCAAGAATGACGCCTGCGATCTCATGACCGAATTTTTCAAATGCGAGTCTCAGGCTTTCCGGGTCGTTGTAAGGCACCGTCAGCGTATTAGCCGCCGTTGATGCCGGTACGCCGGGGCTGTCGGGAAGACCGAGCGTTGCCACACCGGAGCCTGCTTTAATTAGAAGGGAGTCTCCGTGACCGTGGTAGCACCCCTCAAATTTAAGAATTTTATCCCGGCCGGTGTAGCCGCGTGCGAGACGAAGTGCACTCATTGTTGCTTCCGTACCGGAGCTGACCATACGCACGACTTCTACAGAAGGCACGCGCTCGATAACGAGCTCTGCAAGCTTGGTTTCCAGCTCATGTGGCGCTCCAAAGCTTGTCCCTTTTTCGGTCTGTGCTTTTACCGCTTCCACGACAGCCGGATCGGCATGTCCATGAATGAGCGGACCCCAGGAGAGAACATAGTCGATGTACTCATTGCCGTCCATATCCCACAGCCGCGGCCCTTTTCCTTGTTCAAAATAGACCGGATCGCGGCCGACGGAGTTAAACGCACGTACCGGACTGTTCACGCCGCCCGGCATCAGTGGTTTCGCACGTTCAAATGCTTCCGAAGATTTTTCCCAGTTCATCGAATCACCTCAGTTAGTAGTATCGTTTAACCAGCTGCACGCGTCTTTGGCATGGTAAGTTAAAATAAGATCCGCGCCCGCGCGCTTCATACTCGTCAGTTTTTCCAGAACGATTTCCCGTTCATTCACCCAGCCGTTCTCCGCGGCCGCTTTCACCATGGAATATTCTCCACTGACATTGTATGCCACAATCGGCAGCTGCTGCGCTTCACGGACTTCCCGGATTACATCGAGATAGGAGAGCGCCGGCTTGACGATTAGAAAATCTGCTCCCTCTTCCTTATCGGACTGTGCTTCACGAAGGGCCTCCCTCCGATTTGCCGGGTCCATCTGATACGTTTTCCGGTCTCCGGATTTCGGAGAAGAATGGGCTGCATCACGGAATGGTCCGTAAAACGCCGAAGCGTATTTGACTGAATAGCTCATCACAGGCACGTTGGTGTAGCCCGCATGGTCCAGTCCCTCACGGATAGCTGCTGTAAAACCGTCCATCATGTTCGACGGTGCGATAATGTCCGCTCCCGCTTCCGCCTGGGATACAGCCGCTTTCGTAAGCAGCTCCAGGGATTCATCATTTAAAATTTCGCCGTCCTTGACGACTCCGCAGTGACCGTGGTCGGTAAACTGGCAGAGACACGTATCTGCGATCAGCGTAAGCGCTGGAAAACGGGCTTTCAGCTGACGAAGTGCCCGCTGTACGATACCGGCACTGTCGTAGGCGCTTGAGCCGATATCGTCTTTTTCAGCCGGTACACCGAATAAAATGACCGATTGAATACCGAGATCCACGGCTTCTTGAATTTCCTCCTCCACGCGGTCAAGAGACCACTGATAAATACCGGGCATGGACGGAATTGGATTTTTCGTATCCTCCCCTTCCACTACAAATACCGGGTAGATAAAATCTTCTTCCCGCAGATGCGTTTCCCGGACGAGCGCTCTCATACCCGGCGTCTGCCGGAGCCGCCGGTGACGGTTGAATGATGATGTCATGTCGCAGAACTCCTTTTTTCAAAAAGTAACTCAATCAATGTTTCCGTATCGGGTTCTTCCGGTACACAGTATTCATTCGTGCTCCAGGAAGTGAAAGCTTCTTCAGTCACACGGCCGATGCAGCCGGCGAGAAGGTGCGGAGGCAGGCCGTCCGGCAGCAGTTCCATGCATGCCTGAACGGCCGAAGGACTGTACAGCAGGATGGCATCCGCATTCTGTACTTCCCGCTCCAGCCGGCCCGCTGCCGACGGATCCGTTACCGTATCATACACAACAGGGGCTTCCACTTCACAGCCGCATGCTGCAAGTTCCCTTACCAGCACCGGGCGTGCCCGGGCGCTCCGCGGGTAAAGGATCCGGCTGCCGGACGCTTCCCGGCACAGTACTGCTGCAAGACCTTCCGCATCTGCTTCTGTCCCCGGCGGAAGCAGGGTTACCGGATAGCCGGCTGCCTGCGCCGCATCTGCTGTTTTTTTACCGACACAGGCGACCTTTTCTCCCTGCCATGGCCGGATTCTTCGCCACTGAGCCACACTGTTCACACTCGTAAACACAAGCCAGTCCGCAGGTCCCGGCAGAAAGTCAGGCCTCTTACCCGCTATACGGATAACCGGGAGATCAATACTCGTTCCACCGCGGGACTCAACGGCCTTTCTTACCGGGCCCAGCTGATGCGCGGCCCGTGTGTTGATGATCCGCACGGTCGTCACCTCACGATTCGTTTTCCAGATCTTCTTTTACTTTATCCAGTACTTCCTTTGCGCCTTCAGCAAGCATTTTCTCTGCCGCTTCCCGGCCGATCTGTACCGGATCATCGCCGGTAATCTGTTCTTTAAATACCTGCTTGCCATCCGGCGATGCGACAAGCGCCGTCAGTGCTACCTGGTTGCTTTCCGTCAGCGTTGCATAGCCGGCAATCGGCACCTGACAGCCGCCTTCGACTGTATGGAGAAACGAACGCTCGGCAGCTGTCGTCCGCTTCGTTACCGGATCGTCGATTTTCTGAAGCAGCTCGAGAAGCTCTGTATCATCTTCGCGGCATTCGATGCCGAGAGCTCCCTGGCCGACAGCAGGCAGACACGTTTCCGGCGGCAGAAATTCCGACACGATGGAAGGATCCCAGCCGACCCGCTTAAGCCCGGCTGCAGCAAGAATGATCGCGTCGAAATTTTCTTCGCGGCATTTACGCAGACGCGTTTCAATGTTGCCGCGGATCCACTGAATCTGAATATCCGGACGCTGCATGAGAACCATCGCCCCGCGGCGCAGGCTGCTCGTTCCTACAACAGCTCCCTCCGGCAGGGCGAGAAGCTTCACCCCGCTGTTGGAAATAAACGCATCACGGGGATCCTCGCGCTCCGGTACGGCACCGACAGTCAGTCCCTCAGCAATCTCCGAAGGAAGGTCTTTCATACTGTGTACGGCCATATCAATCTCTTTATCGTACATCGCCTGCTCGATCTCTTTGACGAACAGCCCTTTGCCGCCAACTTTAGACAGCGTGACATCAAGAATTTTATCTCCTTTCGTCACTATTTCTTTAATTTCAAATTCGTAGGGCACGCCCAGTTGTTTAAACTGATCAATCACCCATTTTGTTTGTGTCATCGCCAGATTGCTCCGGCGGGAACCGATTACTATTTTACGCATAAGTGCCTCCTTCATCTGCTTATCCGCCCATAAAATACCGGACGATTTCAGAGATGATGCTCGAATTACCAACGTCTATTGTAGCATGATACGAAAACTCCCGTCACCAGATGTGGAAACGGGAGAAAACGCTGGATAGAAAATAATTGATCAGCAGCAGTAAAAATGCCGCTGTGTTTAACAAAGCCAGGCTGTAACCCCGCATGCCGGCAATGCGGTACTGGACGAGAAAGACGCCGTATACGATAAGTACGAGAAACGACGATACGATTTTTAAATCGAACCACGGAATTTCCCCTACAGTGACAGACGCCCAGATCATTCCGAGAATAAGTCCTGTAAATAAGAGCGGCACACCGGTAAGAGACGCAAAGTAAGCGTTCCGCTGCAGGTCGGATAAGGTGCCGAACCGGTCCATCCACCGGCCCCACTTTTTCTTTTTCAAAAGCTTGTGCTGCGCAATGTATAAAAGCGAAAAAACGAATGAAATCGTAAACGCTGCGTAGGACAGCAGCAGAAGTCCCACATGAACGATGAGAAATTCTGTAATTAACACCGATGCAAGCGCCGGAGAAATATCCTCTGCAGGCGCAATCATACTGATCGCCAGAAGAATGAATCCAATGGCATTGATGAAAAGCATCAGCGCGTTCATTTTCAGAATTCTGTTTAACACAAGCGATACGCTGACCAGAATCCACGCATACACAAACATGCCTTCCAGAGAGGTCATGAGCGGCAGACGGTCGAGAAGCAGGTAGCGGAGAAGAAACAGAACGAGCTGAAGCCCCCAGACAATACTAAGCAACCAGAAGGCCGCTTTGTTGACCTTCTGGTTGTTCTGCATGAAATCAATGAAATAGCCGAGGACGCTCAGCGAATAAAAAACGAGGATGAGGAAATAAAGTGCACCAATCATCGCACCAGCGTCCGGATCAGTTCTTCTTTCCGGGCTTCCAGTTTCGTCTTCCGCTTCTCGATACTGAATTCACGTTCTGCTTTATCAATCCGGATATTGTGGGTCAATGGCGATTCTTCATCGTCCATATGATCTTCCAGCCCGAATACTTTTGTCATATACTCCAGAAGCTCCTCCGGATTTTCTTCCCCGGGGATCTCTTTCAGTGCCGTGATCGGATCACGGAGCATCTGGTTAATAATGCTCTTCATATGCTTGCGGATGACTTTTTTCTCCCGTTCGCTCATATCGGAGAGTTTTCGTTCGAGACTCGCCATCGTTTCTTCCTGGACACTGGAAGCTTTTTGACGGAGTGCTGTGATTACCGGCACGACACCGAGTGTGTCCAGCCACTGACTGAAGGCCACGAGCTCTTCTTCGATCATCAGCTCGATTTTTTCTGCTTCTTCTCTTCGCTCTTCCAGGTTCGCGTTTACGATTCCCTGAAGGTCATCGATGTCGTAGAGATACACATCGTCAAGTTCAGCAAGCTCCGGATCCAGATCGCGCGGAACCGCAATATCAACGAGAAAAAGCGGTCTGCCGCGGCGTTTTTTGATAAGCGACGACACATTTTCACGGGTAAGCACGTAATTGTTCGAACCGGTGGAACTGATAAGAATGTCTGTATACTGCAGCGATTCCTCCAGTGCTTCCATGCTTTCCGCTTTTCCGGAGAAGCGCTCGGCAAGCTCTGCCGCCCGGCTTTTTGTACGGTTCATCACTGTAATGTCCGATACGCCGCTGGATGTGAGGTGCCTGGCTGTCAGTTCGCTCATTTTACCGGCGCCCATAACAAGCACTTTTTTATCCTCAAACCCACCGAAAATTTTGCGGCCGAGTTCCACCGCTGCGTAGCTGACGGATACCGCATTTTCACCGATCTTCGTTTCGGAATGACCCCGTTTAGCAACTGTTACCGCCTGGCGGAACAGCTGATTGAATACCGTACCGGTCGTTCCGGCTTTTCTCGCAAGTTCGAAACTCTCACGGACCTGTCCAAGAATCTGTGTTTCGCCGAGAACCATGGAATCAAGACCGCAGGACACACGGAAAAGGTGCTCAATGGCATGTTCATCCTCGCGCACCTGGAGATAATGGCTGAATTCCTCTTTCGGAATGCCGAACCATTCCTGTAAAAATAATTTTGTATAATAGCGCCCGGTATGGAGCTGGTCGGCTACGACGTAAAGCTCCGTCCGGTTACAAGTAGATACCAGTACACATTCAAGAATACTCTTTGAATGCCGCAGCTGCTCAAGTGCTGCTTCGAGATCATCCTGAAACGTAAATTTCTCTCGAATTTCGACTGGCGTTGATTTATAATTCAAACTAGTAACTAGGATATGCATGCTGCGGGTTCACCCCCCTGAATTAACCGTTCCCTATTTTACATCATTGTATGCGTAAAGACAATATTACATAAAGCTCGTTCTTCTCTCAATAATTCATTTTAAATTATAACATTTTTAAATAAGCTCTGTCACAACTTCTGCTGAAAGAGATTTGAATGAATTGTGACATTCAGGAGGTACATAATGAAACAACGCTATATGCTGCCGGGCGGGCTTCTGCTCCTTACCGGTCTTTATTTTCTTGCTTTAAAAATGAATGCACTCGATATCGTTCCCGGCGTCTTAACAGCCTGGCCGGTCATCCCTGCAGGTGTCGGCATCCTGCTGCTGCTCGAAGGCTTCAGCCGGAAAGACGAGCAGCGGATGTTTGCCGGAACGCTTCTCACCGGAATGGGAGCAGCCTTCTATGGAGCTTATGAGCTTGGACTATGGCAGATTTCCGCTCCACTTATGCTGCTCGTCATCGGAGCAGCCTTCCTCGTTAAGTACAGTGCCGGAAGACGGGAAGGACTGGGAACGGCACTACTGCTCCTTGCACTCGGCGCGCTGCCGCTTCTTCTCCCTGTTTCTGTGCTGTCACTCAGCGGGAATGCCTGGCTCTCCTGGTGGCCGGTAATTCCTGTCGTACTCGGTTTGTATTTTCTTTTCGTGCGGCGGTAGAAAGCATCGCCTATTGAAACCTGAAAGAGGCCGGTCAGACGTATCTGACCGGCCTCTTTCTAAAGGCATCTGCGCCTCCGCTATACATTCAGTGCACTGCGGATGGCACTCCAGGCTTTCTCTTTGTTATGCCCGGTTTCCGAAGAAAATACAATAATCTGATCTTCTTCCTCCAGCTGCAGTTCTTCTCTGATGACTTTCTCCTGCTGTTTCCACTTTCCTTTTGGCAGCTTATCAATTTTCGTACCGATCACGATGACCGGCAGTTCGTGATGCTTCAGCCAGTCATACATCATGACATCATCCTGCGTCGGTTTGTGACGGGCATCGATCAGCTGAACAACTGCGCGGAGCTGCTCTCTCTCCTGAAAGTAGGCTTCCATCACTTTTCCCCATGCAGCACGCTCCGTTTTGGATACTTTTGCATATCCGTACCCCGGAACATCAACAAAATGAAACCGATCATTGATCCAATAGTAGTTCAGCGTCTGTGTTTTCCCGGGCTGCTGCGATGTGCGGGCCAGCCCTTTTCGGCCGAGGAGCTTATTAATAAAGGAAGACTTCCCTACGTTGGACCTCCCGGAGAGAGCTATCTCCGGGAACGGTCCTTTCGGGAATTGATCCACCCTGGCGCAGCTGATCGTCAGCTCGGCTGATGTTACTTTCATTTCTTTTCCTCCAGTAGTGCATGCTTTAATACATCATCGAGATGAGTGACCGGAATAAATGTCAGGCCGCTTCGGACACTGTCCGGAATATCTTCCAGATCTTTCTCGTTTTCTTTAGGCATGATAATATGCGTAAGTCCCGCACGGTGGGCACTCATCGCCTTTTCTTTTAAACCGCCGATCGGCAGCACACGTCCACGGAGCGTAATCTCCCCGGTCATACCGACTTCACGGCGGACCGGACGTCCGGTTAACGCAGAAATGAGTGCTGTCGCCATGGTAATACCGGCAGAAGGTCCGTCTTTTGGAACAGCCCCCTCCGGAACATGGATGTGAATATCATTTTTCTTATTGAAATCGGAAGGAATATTCCACTCATCTGATTTCGTACGGATGTAGCTGAATGCCGCCTGCGCCGATTCCTTCATCACATCTCCCAATTTTCCGGTCAGTGTAAGCTTTCCTTCTCCGGGACTGAGAGCGACTTCGATCGTCAGCGTATCTCCACCGGCAGCCGTATAGGCAAGTCCTGTGGCTGCGCCTACCTGATCTTCAAGCTCCGCTTTTCCGTAGCGGAACTGCTTTTTGCCCAAATAATCTTCCAGTGTTTTACTCGTAACGATGACGCGCTTTTTCTCATTCGACACAATCTGTTTCGCTGCTTTCCGGCACACTTTCGCCAGCTGCCGCTCCAGATTCCGCACGCCTGCTTCTCTCGTATAGTACCGGACGACATCCAAAAGCGCCTCGTCGCGCACCTGGATCGTTCCTTTTGTCAGACCGTGCTCCTCCACCTGCTTCGGGAGAAGGTATCCTTTAGCAATTTCCATTTTCTCCACTTCGGTATAGCCGGGAATATGAATAATTTCCATCCGGTCGCGGAGCGCCGGTGGAATAGCACCTATATTGTTTGCAGTCGTTACGAAAAGAACTTTGGATAAATCATATGGTTCTTCGATAAAATGGTCACTGAATGAATTGTTCTGCTCCGGATCCAGTACCTCAAGAAGGGCCGCAGACGGATCGCCGCGGAAATCATTAGCCATTTTATCAATCTCATCGAGCAGGAAAACCGGATTTGTCGTACCGGCTTTTTTCATACCCTGGATAACACGTCCCGGCATAGAGCCGACGTACGTTCTCCGGTGGCCGCGGATCTCTGCTTCATCCCTTACACCACCGAGGGACATGCGCACAAACCGGCGTCCAAGCGAACGGGCAATCGAGCGGGCGAGGGACGTTTTACCGACACCCGGCGGTCCGGAAAGGCATAAAATCGGTCCTTTCAGCTTCTGTGTCAGCTGCTGGACAGCAAGATATTCGAGCACACGCTCTTTTACTTTTTCCAGACCGTAATGATCTTCGTTTAAAATCGCTTCCGAGCGGTGAATGTCGAGCTGATCTTCTGTTTCTTCGCTCCATGGAACCTGCGTGAGCCACTCAATATAGTTGCGGATGACGGAGCTTTCTGCTGCATTGGCAGGCATTTTCTCATACCGCTTCAGCTCTTTCAGTGCTTTTTCTTCAATCGCATCCGGCATATCGGCGTCATAAATCTTTTCCCGAAGCTCTTCGGTTTCCCCTTCTTTTCCTTCACGGTCCCCGAGTTCTTTCTGGATCGCCTTCATCTGCTCCCGCAGATAATATTCTTTCTGCGTGCGCTCCATCGATTTTTTAACCCGCTGGCCGATTTTTTTCTCCAGTCCGAGCACTTCCCGCTCATTGGCAAGAATACGGAGAATTAATTTCAACCGTTCTTCCAGGTCAATCGTTTCCAGAACCTGCTGTTTCTGAAGGACTTTCAGCGGAAGGTGGGACGTAACAATATCAGCAAGACGTCCCGGCTCGTTAATATCCGATACCGAGGCAAATGTTTCCTGCGTAATTTTTTTGGAAATCTGTGTATACTGCTCAAACTGCTCAAGCACGTTTCTCATCAGTGCCTGTTCTTCAACTGTCGGTTCCATGCGTTCTTCGATTTCATCATACGTCACAGAGGTATACTCTTCCCCTTCTGCGACAGCTTTCACGCGTCCGCGGTGCAGCCCTTCGACGAGCACACGGATCGTGCCGTTCGGCAGTTTCAGCATCTGTTTCACATGCGCAACCGTGCCGACGGTGTAAAGGTCTTCTTTGGAAGGATCTTCTGTGGATACTTCTTTCTGCGTCAGCAGAAAAATATTGTTCTCTTCCACCATTGCCTGCTCCAGCGCGCTGACGGACTTTTTCCGGCCTACATCCAGATGGAGAACCATCGTCGGGTAAACCAGGAGCCCCCGCAGTGGAAGCAGTGGAAGCTGGGAATTCGATTCTGTCACTAAAACGCACCTCCTGCACTAACTGTTAACTGTCTTTACCCGGAGTAAAGCAGCCTGACACTTCTATCCTGATTCTTCCGGCCACAAAAAAGAGGTGTGCAGCCGCAGGCTTCCAAAATAGGAAACAGCCTGTCACGCCGGCATACACACCTCCTGCTGATTCATCCAGTTATTTAAGCACTTTCTCTTGGTTCTTTTGAAATCTCGTCTCCGTCTTCATCAAGCAGCGTCGGTGTTTTATTATCCCGAACGGTTTCATCTGTGATGATACATTTAACGATATCCTCTCTTGAAGGAAGATCGTACATAACATCAAGCATCAGCGACTCAATAATAGAGCGGAGTCCACGTGCGCCTGTCTTACGCTCAATCGCCAGTCTGGCAACCTCACGAAGTGCTTCATCAGTAAACTCCAGCTCGACGTCGTCAAGCTCGAGAAGCTTTTTATACTGTTTAACAAGCGCATTTTTAGGCGCCGTCAGTATTTCTACGAGTGCTTCCTCATCCAGGTATTCAAGGCTTGCAATAACCGGCATCCGTCCGATGAATTCTGGAATCAGACCATAGCGGAGAAGGTCTTCCGGCAGAATTTTGGAAAGATACTGATGCTCTTCAAGCTGGGAGGTTTCCATTTCTGAACCGAACCCGATTACTTTCTTACCAAGGCGGCGCTTAATAATCTGGTCGATTCCGTCAAAGGCACCACCGATAATGAAGAGAACATTCGTTGTGTCGATCTGGATAAATTCCTGATGAGGATGCTTCCGGCCGCCCTGAGGAGGCACACTTGCCGTTGTTCCTTCAAGAATTTTAAGAAGCGCCTGCTGCACGCCTTCACCGGAAACGTCCCGTGTAATGGACGGATTTTCTGATTTACGTGCCACTTTGTCAATTTCATCGATGTAAATAATGCCGCGTTCGGCTTTCTCCACATCGTAGTCTGCAGCCTGAATAAGCTTCAGCAGAATGTTTTCCACGTCTTCACCGACATAGCCTGCTTCTGTTAGAGACGTTGCGTCTGCAATGGCAAACGGAACGTTCAGAATGCGGGCAAGTGTCTGGGCAAGCAGCGTCTTACCGCTTCCTGTAGGGCCGATCAGACAGATGTTACTTTTCGCAAGTTCCACCTCATCGTTTTTACTGGAGGCATTTATACGCTTGTAGTGGTTATAAACGGCAACAGACAATGTTTTCTTTGCCTGGTCCTGGCCAATTACGTATTCATTCAGAATATCGCGGATCTCCTGTGGCTTCGGAATATCTTCCAGCTCCACTTCTTCCTCGGAGCCGAGCTCCTCTTCCACGATTTCCGTGCAGAGCTCGATACATTCATCACATATATAGACACCCGGGCCTGCGACGAGCTTACGGACCTGATCCTGGGTCTTGCCGCAGAATGAACATTTCAGCTGGCCCTTTTCTTCATTAAATTTGAACATTGTCTTTCACCCCTCTTGGTAAGTATTGAAACATACACGCGGCAGTCCAGCCAAGCTATCCGACTCATCTTTTCCGGGAACCTGCGGTACGCGTCAATAATGAGTTAACTGAATTGTACCATAGGAAAGGAAAACTTCCTATAATACGCATTCTTATCAGCCTCCACGTTAGCGGAAGCAAACGGTTATGTCAACTAATATCCCTATGTATGAAGAAACAAGGCACGACATGCCGCGCCTTGTTTCCATTATTTCTTATGCTTCTTCGGAAGGAGCTGTCTTTGTGCTCTGATCTACGAGGAAATCAATTGCTTTGCGTACCTGCAGATCATCCTTCAGCACATCTGTGCCGCCCTGCATCGCAAGAAGCTGCTTGATTTCATCAACAGGACGCTGATACATTTCAGCCATGTTCTCAAGCTCCTGATTCACATCTTCCTCTGTTGCTTCCAGATTTTCCGCTTCAGCAATCGCTGCAAGCGTCATGTTCATGCGCACACGCTTTTCTGCATCTTCACGGAACTGCTCTTTCATGCCTTCCTCGTCCGTCTGTGCGAACTGGTAGTACATGTCGAGAGACATTCCCTGAGACTGGAGGCGCTGGCTGAATTCCTGAAGCATGCGGTCGATCTCCGTGTCGATCATTGCCTGCGGCAGGTCGATCGAAGCATTCTCCGTCGCTTTTTCCACCAGTGTATCCTTCATGTTCATGTCTGCCTGCTGGGCTTTATCTTTCTCCAGCTTTTCACGGAGCTGCTTTTTCATGTCATCGATGGACTCATAGGACTCATCCACATCTTTTGCAAACTCATCATCAAGTTCCGGAAGCTCTTTACGCTTGATATCGTGAACGGTTACTTTGAAAACCGCCGGCTTTCCAGCGAGCTCTTCAGCATGGTACTCTTCCGGAAATTCGACTTCTACATCTGTCTCTTCTCCAGCAGCAGCACCGACAAGCTTTTCTTCAAAGCCTGGAATGAACTGACCGGATCCGATTTCCAGGGAGTAGTTCTCTGCCTGACCGCCTTCAAAGGCTTCTCCGTCAACGAACCCTTCAAAGTCCATGACAACCGTGTCGCCTTCCTGAACCTTTCCGTTCTCAACAGCAGTAAGCTCTGCGTGCTCTTCCTGCAGACGGCTCACTTCTGCTTCTACTTCTTCGTCCGTTACGTCCACGGATTCTTCTTCCACTTCCAGACCTTTGTACTGGCCAAGCTCTACTTCCGGCTTCACCGTTACAGTCGCTTTAAATTTCAGCGGCTCGTTTTTCGCCATATCTTCCAGGTCGATCTCCGGCTGGTCTACAGGCTCAATGCCCGCTTCTTCTACAGCTTCAGAGTATGCCTGAGGCAGAAGAATATCGAGTGCATCCTGGTAGAGAGATTCTACGCCGAAACGCTGTTCAAAAATAGGACGCGGCACCTTTCCTTTACGGAAGCCCGGTACGTTCACCTGCTTCACTACTTTTTGGAATGCTTCATCCAGTGCTTTGTTTACGCGCTTGCTGTCAACTTCTACAGAAAGTACTCCTGTATTGCCTTCTTGTTTTTCCCAATTTACTGCCATAGGATCTATTCCCTCCAACAATTGTGTTCAAATTCGCTTTTTTACAACCACTACATTATAACACAGCACTACTGCTTTTCAACGATTTACGCGGATTCTTTGCACTTATCTCCATTATGTATCCGTAAGCAGCGGTTTTTCTATCTCTTCGATCCGGGCCGAAGCCTTCAGCACATCTTCATTCAACTCTTCCTGAGCCTCTTCGCCATGGAGCAGACGCCTGCCGGTGTGAAGAAGTGCCTCGACCCATATATCCGCATTCAGCGGCTCCGGCGTTTCCGGATACAGAGCAAATAAGTAATGCCACCACAGCTGTTCCACCATGTCCTGAAGCATCGGATCCTTCTGTCCCAGTTTATCATTCAGTGATTCAAGCACCCTCGTACCGAAAGACTCATGAAAAACATCTTCCAGTTCCTCAGCCTGAACTGTGTAAAGACGTCCAAATTTATGTATATCAAACGATTTTCTGCTGCCAAGCTCTTTTAACAGCTGCAGTATATAGCTTTTCAGCACCGGCGACTGATCTTCTTTGATGAGAAACTCAGCGAATACCTGCTCCACAGTAGATAATGGATACCTTCCGAGCTGCTGAACCGCCCCGATCTGCTGATCCATGGAACCTCCGTAAAGCTGGGAAGTAAGTATTTCCGGATCCGGAAGTGAAGGTGCCTCTTCTTCCTCGATATCTGTCTCCGCCCCTGTCATCTGTCTGGCGAAATCCAGAAGCTGATAAAAGTGTTCGGCACTCGCTGAAGGAAGACGGTCCTCTTCAATAACTCCTTCCAGCACGTCCACCACCTCCTGGTAGCTGCCGAGCTGTACAAGGATCGATATGTATACCTGAAGCACTTCATAGTAATCCCCGAGACCTTCCTCCAGCATGGAAAGACAGTAGCTTCTTGCCGTTTCCAGCTGATTCATCTCAATATGCGCTATGACAAGGCCGTATCTTGCCTGGGAATGTGTCGGTTCCATTTCCACTACCTGACGGAAGCAGGACGCAGCATCGTAATGTCGTTTTTCCTTCAGTGCTGTCATTCCACGTTCCACGAGTCTGGAAAGCAGGCCGGGAAATAAAACGACGTTATCATCCCGTTCTTCTTTTTTCATTTTCTCACCCCCCTGTGTAAGAAGTATCTACCGTTAGTGTACCAATCGTCCTGACGAAACACAACGAAGGTCTGTTGTTATATTCCCTTACGGCGGGTTTCCAAACAAGTGCAGTTTTTCATCTGCAGCAGAACCGGGTATATTCTGCTGCAGGGCGGATGCATCCGCTGCCGGCACGTATGTCTATGCCAGCTGCCCAAACATAAGAAAAACCCCTTGTGCACCAAGGGGCTGGATCATAAACAATATGGCATCCCAGGCAGGGCTCGAACCTGCGACCTACGGCTTAGAAGGCCGTTGCTCTATCCAACTGAGCTACTGGGACATGAAGAAAGTGCCGCAAAAGCGACACTATTTAATATAAACAAAACTTCCTTTTCTGTCAACCGGTGTTCAGAAATGTTATACCGCGAAGTGTGTGGAGAGATCGTCCACTGATTCGCCCTCCATCGTGTAAAACTGGACAGTAATGCCATTTTCCTGCTTCTCCAAAATCACGTAGGTTCCTTCTTCTCTGCCACGCGGAAGCCTCATACTGCCGGGATTAATGAGAATACGCCCGTCATTTTCCACCGCAGCAGGCTGGTGGGTGTGACCGAAACAGACAACATCGGCGTCCGTCTCGGCTGCCCGGTAAACGAGATTCATTTCCGTCGTTTTTACATTCAGAAGATGACCGTGAGAGATGAAAAAGCGGAGATCTCCGAATGTTTCCACCCTCTCCTCCGGCATACTGCTGTCCATGTCACAGTTCCCCCGTACAACCGCTGTACGATTAATTGCCTCGGAGGATGCAGACAGCTCCGAATCACCACAGTGGATAATTCCTTCCACCTCTTCATGGTGTCGATGAATAATTTCCTGAACTTCTTCTTGCCAGCCGTGGCTGTCACTCATAATCAGTACTTTCATACACTGCCGCCTTTCTCTGTACCGAGCCATTCTTCTATCACCGATTCCAGGCGGTGCAGCGCATCTGCCCGGTGGCTCAGCTGATTTTTCTCCTCCCGCGTCAACTCTGCCATATACTTTTCTTTTTCCGGCAGATAGAACAGTGGATCGTAGCCGAAACCGCCGTCTCCGTGAAGCGACGTTCCGATTTTTCCGCTGCAGGTGCCACGGAGCGAGTGTGTCCCTTTCTCGGGTGAATACACAGCGAGTACACATACGAAACGCGCCGTGCGGTTCTCGACTCCTTCTAATTCGTTGAGAAGTCTGCGATTGTTTGCTTCATCGTTTTTTTCTTCTCCTGCATACCGGGCGGAATAAATGCCGGGTGCTCCGTCCAGTGCGTCGACTTCCAGTCCGGAATCATCAGCAAGCACGGGCATCTGGAGCTGCTTTCCGGTTTCTTCCGCCTTTTTTTCGGCATTCGCTTCAAACGTTTCGCCATCCTCGATGACGTCGATATCCTGATCGATGTCATTCAGCGACAAAACATCCCATCCATAGTTGGAAAAAAACGCCCGGAATTCTTTCATCTTGCCTTCATTCTTGGTCGCAATCAGCAGTTTACGTGACATTGGATGTCTCTTCCTTCCGCGCTGCGTCCAGCTTCTCCCCGAATGCTCCAAGCGTTTCTTTCTGGAGAGCAAAGAGGGTTTCAATTCCCTCTTCCGCAAGATCCAGCATTTCATTCAATTCCTGTCTGGTAAATGTAGCTTCTTCCCCGGTTCCCTGTACTTCCACCAGTTTACCGCCGCTCTGCATAACGACGTTCATATCGACATCTGCAGTGGAATCTTCATTGTAATCCAGATCCAGAAGTACTTCTCCGTCAGCGTTCACTCCGACAGAAACCGCGGCAAGAAAGCCGGAGAGCGGGTTCTCCGTTATCTTTTTGGCTTCAAGCATCCGGCTGACGGCGAGGCCGACAGCTGTAAACGCCCCTGTGATCGCTGCAGTCCGTGTTCCGCCGTCAGCCTGTATGACATCACAGTCGACCCAGATGGTCCGTTCTCCAATTGCGCTCAAATCGACGACCGATCTCAGCGCGCGGCCGATCAGCCGCTGAATTTCCATCGTCCGGCCTGCTACTTTCCCTTTCGAAGACTCCCGTATGTTCCGCTGTTCCGTTGCACGCGGAAGCATAGCGTACTCCGCAGTAATCCAGCCTGTTCCTTTGCCTCTCAGAAATGGCGGCACACGGTTCTCTACACTTGCTGAGCAGATGACTTTCGTATCGCCGAATGTGACGAGTACAGAGCCTTCCGGGTGCTTAATATAATCGGGTATCATTTCTATTTCTCTCATTTGCTGCGCCTGTCGGTTTTGTGCACGCATTGTGTCACTCTCCTTTATCTTTTTCCATTGTATCACGGAAATCACCGAATCTCATTCTACGCAATTCCGTGTCTGATGTGAACCATTTTTCAAAAGTGGACGCAGTTGAATCGGCAGCTATCCGAAAAAACCCGGAACCTGTATGGTCCGGGCTTGCTTCTTACTGCCTCCGTTGAGAAGCGGTTCAGCGGGATCGTCCTGCTCTGCTTTGCTCCAGCTGGAGAGAATAGACTGGAAGTTCTTTACCGATCCAGCTGAATGCGATATGTTCAAAATTTGTCGTGCTGCCTGTCGTGTAAAACCGATGATTCGGCGGGCGGTCACTGCTGCACTGCAGCTTTTGAAAATAGAGAAGAGAACTTACTTCTCTGGCCGTTTCTTCGCCGGAGGCAATCACGGTTACACCGCTCCCGCAGGCTTTCTGGATCTGCGGCGCCAGGAGCGGATAATGAGTGCATCCAAGGATCAGCGTATCAATATCGTATGCAAGCATCGGCTCCAGTGATTTTCTGACGATACTTTCCGCTTCCGGCTTCCAGGCTCGTCCGCTTTCCACGAGCGGTACGAATTCCGGACAGGCAAGGCTGACGACCCGGACACGGTTATTAATGCTTGTCAGTTCCTGGTGGTAGGCCCCGCTGTGGATCGTTCCTTCCGTCCCGATCACGCCGATATGTTCTTTGTCCGTCGCTTTCAGCGCTGCAACGGCACCGGGATGAATCACGCCGAGCACCGGAATGGAGAGCTTTTCCCGCGCTTCTTCCAGGACAACGGCAGTTGCTGTATTGCAGGCGATGACGAGCAGCTTTATATTCTTTTCCATGAGATAATCAATCATTTCCCATGTAAAGCGGCGCACTTCCTCCTCCGGTCTCGGTCCGTAGGGACAGCGCGCCGTATCACCGACATATACTATTTCTTCTTTTGGCAGCTGACGCATTATTTCCTTTGCGACAGTAAGTCCTCCCACACCGGAATCGATAACGCCGACAGGGCGGTTTTGATTGGATTCTGCTTCATTCATGTACTGATTCGACCCTTCTTCAAGTAAACTGTTTCAGCGTTCAGCCTGAGCTCTTTAGAACGACTTCCACGTTTCTGCATCCCGCTTCATTTCATCAAATAGAACCGATAGACTGTGTTCCAGAAAATCGACGTTCTCATGACTGAAATTTTCTAACACGTTCTGCAGGTACACCTGACGCTGCTGGATTACTTCCCGGATAATGGTTTTTCCTTTATCGAGAAGATGGATGCGGACAACGCGCCGGTCATTCTCATCTTTAACCCGCTCCACCAGTTCATTTTTTTCCATCCGGTCTACTAAATCCGTTGTAGTACTGCAGGCGAGATACATCTTGGACGACAGTTCACCGATCGTCATATCTCCGTACTCGTGCAGCCACTGAAGCGCTACAAACTGCGGCGGTGTAATTGGGAACTCATTTAGTATTTCACGGCCCTTCTGCTTCACAATGTCCGCTATCATTCGGAGCGACCGTTCAATAGCTTCGACCTGATCTAATTCCACATGAACTGCTTCGCGGTTTGATGACATGTACCCCTCTCCCTTTCTATGAAAAGCCTTCTTTTTCCCATTGTCTCTGGTTTCGAAGGAAATATCAAGTCAAAGAAAAGGTGTTAGACAGAAGTTAATTCGCCCTAGCTTCCGGAATTATGTCCGTCTGCTTCGGCAGGGCACGTAAAATTGCCGTACCATATTCAGAGCCTCTCCTTCAGAAAAAAACGAAATAAACCAGGCAGAAACCGCCTGGTCTTAAGTTTATTTAATAGGTTCCCGCTTTCTGCCTGTACCTGCAGCCTTACGCGTTCCGGAGGGAATCTGAAAAGCGGAAGCGGCCTGGTTACGAGCGAGCCGTCCTGGAGGCCCTGCCGACGAAAGCTGCTCTTTGCTTTCTTCGGCAGAGGTGAAGGAACCAGAGCGGGTGCTGGAGCTGGACAACGCTTCTTTTATAAGAAGCATGGCTCCGCACGGCCGCGCCGCAGGCCAGAAATTCGCTGCCCTGCGCCTCAAACCATAGGCCGGCTCCGCTCATGCTCTGCAGCCGTGCAAACAGCGCCCGGCTGGAAGACAAGCCCACGGCAAGCTTCTGCCGAGTAGCAGAGAAGTTCTACCAACAGAAGCAAATAGTTAATTCAGCAAAGCTTTAAAATGCCAAAACCCTTGGCATCCCTGCTTGGAAGAGGTTTTGGATTTTATACATTCTTATTAGTGAACAACAAAACGCTCCCGAAAGCCCGGTTGAGGGCATCGGAAGCGTTTTTTCTGCTTGGCGCATCTGTTATCAAGAGAGCGTAAACTGCTTCTCTACAAGTGCTTTCACTTCTTCATCTGTCGAAAGCGTCAGAGCTTCTTCTGCTGCCCGTTCTGCTTCTTCCTTTGTAAACCCGGTCAGCTGTGTTCTGGCCGGAAGAATGGAGGTGGCACTCATGCTGAACTCATCGAGCCCGAGTCCGACAAGAAGTGGGACTGCAATCGGATCGCCGGCCATTTCGCCGCACATCCCCGTCCACTTTCCTTCTTTATGGGAAGCATCAATAACCATTTTTACGAGATTTAGAATTGCCGGGCTGTACGGCTGATACAAGTAGGAAACCCGTTCATTCATCCGGTCCGCGGCCATCGTGTATTGAATCAGATCATTGGTGCCGATACTGAAAAAGTCGACTTCTTTCGCAAACTGCGGTGCCATGACAGCTGTAGATGGGATTTCCACCATAATACCGACTTCCAGGTTGTCACTAACCGGCGTCCCTTCAGAGACGAGTTTTTCTTTTTCTTCTTCAAGAACCTTCTTCGCTTCCCGGAATTCCTGAAGTGTTGCAATCATGGGGAACATCACCTTCAAGTTTCCGTGGGCACCGGCGCGGAGAAGCGCACGGAGCTGCGTCCGGAACATATCCTGCATTTCCAGGCAGAGACGGATCGCACGGAAGCCGAGAAATGGATTCATCTCTTCAGGAAGATCGAGGTATGAAAGCTCTTTATCGCCGCCGATATCAAGTGTCCGGATGACAACCGGACGGTCCCCCATCGCTTTCACCACACGGCTGTAAGCTTCGTACTGCTCTTCTTCACTCGGGAGTTCACTGCGACCCATATAGAGAAATTCCGTCCGGTACAGACCGACGCCTTCTCCACCGTTGCTCTCGACACCTTCCAGATCATCCGGTGTTCCGATATTGGCAACGAGCTCGACGTGGTGGCCGTCTTTCGTTTTCGAAGGCTCATTTTTCAGCTTCGCCCATTCTTCTTTCTGCCGGGCAAAGTCTTCCTGTTTTCTACGGTACGCCTGAAGCTGATCTTCATCCGGATTGATGATGACATCGCCGCTGATGCCGTCGACAATGACCATCGCGTGCTGCGCTGTTTCTTCAGTCACGGTCTTTGTGCCGACAACAGCTGGGATCTCCAGCGAACGCGCCATAATAGCCGAATGGGACGTTCTGCCGCCGATGTTTGTGACAAAGCCTTTAACGAACGCTTTATTCAGCTGGGCTGTGTCGGATGGAGTAAGATCTTCTCCGACAATGATCACTTCCTCATTCAGCTCGGCAAGAGAAACGATCGGTTTGCCGAGAAGGTGGGATAGGACACGCTTGGATACATCCCGGATATCCGCAGCCCGCTCTTTCATGTATTCGTTGTCCATGCTTTCAAACATCGTGATAAACTGGTCCGCCAGCTCACGGAGTGCAAACGAAGCATTGACGCTGTCATCCTGCACTTTCTGCCGAACTGCGTCGACAAATTCCGGATCCGAAAGTACGAGAAGGTGGGCAGAAAAGATTTCCGCGTGCTCTTCGCCCATATCCTGACGCGCTTTCTCTTTAATGTCTTCGAGTTCTGCTCTGGATTTCTCCAGTGCTTTATCAAACGCTGCAATTTCTTTTGCAGCATCCACGCCTGTCTTTTTTTCCACCGTCAGATCAGGCTCTTCATAACGGAACGCTTTTGCAATGGCTATTCCTGCGGAAGCACCGATACCTGAGAGGGAAATACTCATTATTCGGACAGCCCCTGCTTCATAACCTCATCCAGAGCGGAGATCGCTTCTTCTTCGTCCGGACCTTCTGCTTTAATTGTTACCTCGGAACCCTGCCCGACACCAAGGGACATAACACCCATGATCGATTTCAGGTTTACGGATTTTCCGTTATATTCAAGTGTAACTTCAGATTCGTACTGTCCTGCTTTGTTTACCAGCTGCGTCGCCGGGCGAGCGTGAATTCCTGTTTCTGCGGTAATTTTGTAAGTCTGTTCTGCCATGATAGACAACTCCTTTAGATTAATTAAATTCATTTGTCCGCCTGAATCCGCATGGGAAAACCGGCACACTCATATGTTTTTTATCATACAAGCGAACGCTTCCATTAGCAAGCGTTTCAGGATTTCGCAGGCACAAAAAAAGACATGAGTACTCCATCAGCAGAGGCATCCGCCTCGTTCTCTCATGGATTTACTCATGCCTGATCAGATCAGTAACACGTAAATGCCTGGGTATTATTGTGCTGCCGCTTCTTCTTTCGCATGAATGAGAAAGAGAATCGTCTGAATGACGTCCCGTTTGGATGACGGGGCACCGGATGCTTTTTCCATCATGCGGATGACGTTTCGTGAAACAGTATAGCATAACGGATAATTTTCTTTCAACAAAAACAGCATTTCTTCCTCCGTTTTTGTGTCAGAAATCGCTGCTGGAAGTTCTGCAAGCGTCCTCAGGTGCTGCACGTACCTCCGGAATCCTGTGCTCTGCCGGACAAATCGGACGTTCAATTTCTCTTCCGAATAGTGAACGCAGCGGGTAATAAGATCCGGAGCATACCGATCGGGATGGCCGAGCGCGGACTGGATGTGCAGTGTAATAAAGCCGATTTCCGCTTCCGGAAGCCGTACTTTTGTTTCCCGTTCGATGTAGGCGACGACACGCTCCGCGATTTGATACGTATCATGGTAGAGCCACTTCGTTTCCGTTAAAAACGGATTTTGAATTTCTGTTTCATCCCGTGTTCTTTGAAGAGCGAGTACTATATGCTGCGTCAGAGCCGTCAGCGTCCGCTCATTGAGTGTCATGCCGATCAATTCATGGATCATTTCCATTGATTCATGGATAAGAAGCATGGTCTCCTCGGTTTCTTTCAATGCGAGACGGGAATACTGCTGCTGCTCCTCTTCGTTCACGAGTGCATATACTTTATCATAGGAAGTGGATTCAAATGTATCGCCCGTCTTTTTACCAAACCCGATACCCCTGCCGATAAACACAACTTCCTTGTCATCGGTAGAACAGATAACGACATTGTTGTTCAATGCTTTTTCTACTTTATAAACGTCCTGCATGTTTATCCCTCCGAGCTGCCTTACCTTATCATAGACAGTTCAGGGACGTTGTGCAATACCGGCATCCGTAAGCATTTCCTTCATGGATTCCGTCCAGGGCTCCGGCTTTCCGCTTTTTTTATGAACATGAACGATCCGGCCGCGTCCTGTCATGCATATTTTTTCCTCTTCGTTCAAAATCACATAGTGCAGATCGAGCGACGTTCTCCCCAGCTGTTCCACCTTCACCCCGACAGCCAGCGTCTCCCCGAACGTTACCTGGCGGATGTAATCACACTGGAGATCTCCTGTAACGATAATGCTCTGCCCTTTCATCCATTCATCCATGATGCCGAGCGACTGAAAATAATGTATGCGCGCCTGCTCAAAATAAACAAATGACACGGTGTTATTAACATGGCCGAATGCATCCGTTTCCGAAAATCTCACTTGAATCGTATCAAAGAACGTGAATCCGTTGAACCAGTCTTCCTGATGTTGAATATATGCAGGAACTCCCATATGTATTCCTCCTCCTGGAATGACGGCAGTGAAGACGCTGCCGGAATGAAAAATGAACGATCATTCATTTTTATTGAAAAAAGGGAGGAAGGCTGCCCTTCCGGTACCAGCCTTCCTATCCCGGCATCATTAAGCTGTGTTATCTGAACCGAAGAAGTTCTTAAAGGACTGCAGTGTTGTTGCACGATTCATCGCTGCAATAGAGGTCGTTAAAGGAATCTCTTTCGGGCAGGCTTCCACACAGTTCTGCGAATTTCCGCAGTTTGACAGACCGCCGTCGCCGTCCATAAGCGTCTGCAGACGCTCCGCTTTATGCATGGCACCGGTCGGGTGGGCATTAAACAGGCGGACCTGTGAAATAGCCGCCGGGCCGATAAAGTCGGATTTATCGTTTACGTTCGGGCACGCCTGAAGGCACACACCGCAGGACATGCATTTCGACAGTTCGTACGCCCACTGACGCTTCGCTTCCGGCATGCGCGGTCCAGGGCCGAGATCATACGTACCGTCGATCGGCACCCATGCTTTTACACGCTTCAGCGAATCAAACATACGGCTTCTGTCCACCGTGAGGTCCCGCATCACCGGGAACGTATTCATCGGCTCCAGGCGGATCGGCTGCTCGAGCTTATCGATCAGTGCTGTACAGGACTGGCGAGGCTTGCCGTTGATCACCATGGAACAGGCACCGCACACTTCCTCCAGACAGCTCGCATCCCAGGCAACAGGCGTCGTGTTCTGTCCTTCTTTATTTACCGGATTGCGACGGATTTCCATCAGTGCCGAAATAACGTTCATATTCGGACGGTACGGGATGGAAAACTTTTCTTCGTATGATTTGCTCTCCGGGTCTTCCTGACGAACGATGATCAGCTCAATCGTTTTGTTTGCTGTTTCTGTCGTCATGCTTTCTCACCGGCCTTTTTCTTGGAAGTATAGTCACGCTTCCGCGGTGTAATTAAGGACACATCCACATCCTCATATTCAAATTCCGGATCTTTAGTGACCGGATTGAATTTGGCTTTCGTCGTTTTCAGCCAGTCATCATCATTACGATCCGGGAATTCCGGCTTGTAATGAGCACCGCGGCTCTCATTACGATTGTAGGCACCGAGCGTAATAACACGGGCCAGATTCAGCATGGACTTCAGCTGGCGTACGAACATTGCGCTCTGATTCGTCCATTTTGCTGTATCGGCAAGATTGATCCGCTCATATCGCTCCAGGAGCTCCTGAATTTTTTCATCCGTTTCCTTCAGACGTTTGTTGTCACGGACGACCGTAACGTTTTCCGTCATCCACTGGCCCAGTTCACGGTGAATCTCAAATGCATTCTCATCACCATTCAGGGAAAGCACCTGGTCGAAGAAACCTTGATCCTCTTTCAGCTGACGGCTGTAAACCTCTTCCGGCAGATCTTCTGCGGAATTCTCAAGACCGTCGATATACTCGACAGCATTCGGTCCGGCAACCATTCCTCCGTAAATAGAGGAAAGAAGCGAGTTGGCACCGAGACGGTTTGCGCCGTGAATGGAATAATCCACTTCTCCGGCTGCGAAAAGCCCTGGAATATTCGTCATCTGGTTGTAGTCCACCCAGAGACCGCCCATGGAATAGTGAACAGCCGGGAAAATTTTCATCGGAACTTTACGAGGGTCATCCCCCATAAATTTCTCGTAAATCTCCATAATGCCGCCGAGCTTAATATCAAGCTCTTTCGGATCTTTATGGGAGAGATCCAGATACACCATGTTTTCCCCGTTAATCCCGCGCTTCAGGTCTACACAGACGTGGAAAATCTCGCGTGTGGCAATGTCACGCGGCACGAGGTTTCCGTATGCCGGATACTTCTCTTCAAGGAAATACCACGGCTTCCCGTTCTCATCGTATGTCCAGACGCGTCCGCCTTCCCCGCGTGCCGACTCACTCATCAGACGGAGTTTGTCATCGCCGGGGATAGCAGTCGGATGAATCTGGATAAATTCTCCATTGGAATAGTAGACGCCCTGCTCATAAACAGCAGCTGCTGCGTAGCCCGTGTTAATCATGGAGTTTGTCGACTTACCGAAAACAATTCCCGGTCCGCCGGTTGCCATAATAACGGCATCTGCACGGAACGCTTCGATTTCGGAGGAATTCAGATTCTGGGCAGTGATGCCTCGGCAGTGGCTGTCGTCATCAAGAACCGCGTGAAGGAATTCCCAGCCTTCGTATTTCGTTACAAGACCGTTCGTTTCGTGACGGCGCACCTGCTCGTCGAGTGCGTAGAGCAGCTGCTGGCCGGTCGTTGCCCCCGCGTAGGCGGTGCGGTGGTGCTGCGTGCCGCCGAAACGGCGCAGAGAAAGGAGCCCTTCCTCCGTCCGGTTGAACATAACGCCCATCCGGTCCAGAAGGTGGATAATTCCAGGGGCAGCATCACACATTGCTTTTACAGGAGGCTGGTTTGCGAGGAAGTCTCCTCCGTAAACGGAGTCATCAAAATGCTCCCACGTGGAGTCCCCTTCCCCCATTGTATTTAACGCGCCATTAATTCCGCCCTGGGCACACACTGAGTGCGACCGCTTTACAGGAACAATGGAGAACAGTTTTACATGCTTGCCTTTTTCGGCAGCTTTAATTGTTGCCATCAGGCCGGCAAGTCCGCCGCCGACAACAATAACATCACCTTTACTCATAAATGGACACTCCTTCGTAAGTTATACACCCACAAATGCAAGGATAGAACGAATACCGACAAATGTCAGTGCGGCGAAAATCCCCATCGTTACAAATGTTGCAATCCGCTGGGATTTCGGTGAAACGGTGATCCCCCATGTAATAGCAAAGGACCAGAGACCGTTCGCAAAGTGGAACGTCGTAGCTGTAATTCCGATAATGTATGCAATAAGAGCAGCTGGATTTGCGACAATCTCTTCCATCATATTAAAGTTTACTTCCGCTCCGAATGCAGCTGCGACGCGTGTTTCCCACACATGCCAGGTAACGAAAATAAGCACGAGCACACCAGTAATCCGCTGCAGGCGGAACATCCAGTTCCGGAAGTAGCTGAAATTTGAGGTGTTGTTACGGGCCTGAAACGCGATGTAAAGGCCGTATACGGCATGGAAAATTAATGGCAGGAAAATAAAAAGAGCTTCCAGTACATACCGGAATGGCAGTGCCTCCATAAAGGCTGCAGCCCGATTGTACTCCTCCACGCCGCGTGTGGCGAACCAGTTGACCGATAAATGAATGATCAAAAAGCCGCCGACCGGAATGACTCCAAGCAGTGAATGAAGTCTCCGGTAAATAAATTCACGATTCGATGATGACATCTGTCCTTCCCCCTAAAACGATGAATTCGAACGATGAAGCCCACTCCTCCCGAAGTGCTGACACAGAGGCTGAGACACTTATAGTTTACTCCTCCGCTGAAGCCAGCGTCAAGAAAGCGGATTCAGACAACGTTTCTTATGTAGTACTTCCCGTTCGTTAATACCGTTTTAAATTGTACCACATTTCACACAGTTAATTTAGAGGTTTCCCGGAATTACCAGAAAAAATGTGACACTGTTCCTATTCGCTCCGTTTTTAACTTATAAAGCACTGAAAATCAGCACCGGAAAACCGATCCTTCACGATGATCCGGAGCACTGCTGACTGCCGCTGCAGCGCATTTATGAAATAAACCAGGCAGAAACCGCCTGGTCTTAAAAGAAAAGTGAGGTCTGTTGAATAGGTTCCCGCTTTCTGCCTGCACCTGCAGCCGTACAACGCTTTTATTACAAGCAGCACGGCTTCGCGCGGCCGCGGCGCATGGCAGAAGTTCGCTGCCCTGCGCCTTAAACCATAGGCCGGCTCCGCTCGCGCTTTCAGCCGCTTGACGCGGCGTGGATTTTCGCCTCGTTCGGATCCTCCCGGAGTCGACGGCCTCCGGTTTCGGCAGGGAGAAAGAAAACACTTGTTAGAAGCGATCCCTTTTGCGCAGCAAATGCTGTCATTCAATCGAATTGGAAGAGACCATCATTACCATATAAACATCGTTTCTGCTATAAATCCTTCGTATTTCATCTCTATTTTACTGCGCTTCGAAGCGTTCGGCAGAGACGCCGGTGGGATTCCTTCTCTACTTGAAGAAGCATGGCTCCGCGCGGCCGCGGCGCATGCCAGAAGTTCGCTGCCCTGCGCCTTAAACCAAAGGCCGGCTCCGCTCATGCTCTGCAGCCGTGCAACTAGCGCCCGGCTGGAATACAAGCCCACGGCAAGCTTCTGCCGAAAAGCGGAGAAGCTCCATTAACAAAAACAAGCGGCACATAGATTAGAACGTTGAAATGCTATAACCCTTGGCATTCCTGCTCGGAAGAGGCTTTGGATTTTATACATTCTTATCAGTCAAAGAAAAAGAGCCTCCGCGGTGGAAGGCTATTCCTCTATAGACGAAATGCTTTTGATTAACCGATAATGATCCGCTCCGTCGGATAATGGAAATGCGTCTTTTTCTCCCGGGCACGAATAGAGAAGAGAAAGGCAATAAGACCGACACGGCCGATAATCATAAGAACCATCAGGACCGCCTGTGAAGGGAACGACAAATCCGGTGTGATCCCCATGGACAGCCCGCACGTTCCAAATGCGGAACTCGCTTCAAAGATGATCGCCATCAGCCGGAATGTTTCTCCCCCTTCGAAAGCAGCGATGAGCATAATCGCTCCAAACAGAC
Source organism: Alkalicoccus urumqiensis (assembly GCF_002993335.1). Classification (GTDB taxonomy): domain Bacteria; phylum Bacillota; class Bacilli; order Bacillales; family Salisediminibacteriaceae; genus Alkalicoccus; species Alkalicoccus urumqiensis. The sequence goes on from NZ_PVNS01000011.1 coordinate 98,242, forward strand.
CGACGGCAAACACCGACAGGACAATAAAGGCTTTCTGCCTGTCTTCCGGATGAATCTCCCGGCCGAATACTTTTACATCATCGCGGCCCTGGGCAAAACTCCGGATCGTTAAAAACATAACGGCAAGCGTCGTCGTCCGGATACCTCCGCCCACACTCGAAGGACTTGCACCGATAATCATGAGGCCTGACATCAAAAGAAGACTCGCAAGCGTTAAATCATTCATGTCCATCGTCGACAGCCCGCCGCTCCGTGCCGTAGCTGAATTAAACAGCGAGAAGAAGAGCTGGCTGTGCCAGGGCATGCCGGAATAGTAATTGTTCATTTCCAGAAGCCACAGGAAAGCGACGCCGATCACCAGGACAATCATGTAGGTCGAAACTGCAATTTTCGTAAACAGGCTGAACCGGAAGTTTGGATTTTTTGGTGAAAAATATTCCCGAAGCTCCAGAAGGACCGGAAAACCGACCGCTCCGGATATGATCAGCAGAATGTGAACGAGCTGCACAAAATAGTCATCGGCAAAGGGAGTAAGCGACTGTCCTGTAATATCAAACCCAGCGTTCGTAAAAGCAGAGAGTGCGCTGAAAGCGCCCTGGTAATAGGCTTCCCACGTCGTATCGAAATAGTTTAAGTAATACGTTCCTAGAATCATCGCACCGATGAGCTCGATCGCCACTGCAACTCCGAGAATGCCCCGCATGAGCTTCACGAGTCCGGAAAACGAAATCTGATTCTGGTCGACCATAATCAGCATCCGCTGAGACAGTGGAATTTTCCGGCCGAGCACCATCCAGACGAACGTACCGAGTGTCATAATGCCGATACCGCCGAGCTGTATGCCGAGCGCCAGAAAGACGATTCCCACCCAGCTGAACGTTTCCGACACATTGATGACAGACAGACCCGTTACACTGACCGCACTCACCGAGGTAAACAACGCTTCGGTATATGCAATTTCCACTCCATCCTGCACCGACACCGGAAGAAACAGCAGGATACTGAAAAGAGTCATGGTGACTATGTATGAAATAACGATAATTTTAAACGGACTGAGAAAACGCGACATTCCAAGTCTCACGGGGCTTCCCACCTTTACACGGCAATGATCTGTTTATACGCGGTTTAGTATATCATGCCGTCTGCGGATGTACCATGCCCCGGATAGGAAGAATATGATAAACTGGCGGAAGACACCCGTTAGAGGAGGACAACCATGGTTTCAGAAAACAACGATGCACCGTCATATGCAAGCTACATACTGCGCCACGAACTACTTCCGCTCCTTCTTGGAGAAGATGAGGAAATGATACTTTACTGGGCAGGAAAAGCTCTGGCGAGAAAACACAAGGATATTACAGAAGAGACGCTCGCTTCCTGGTTTCAGGAAGCCGGATGGGGTACCCTTGAACTGCAGCAGGAAAAAAGAAAAGAAAAAACGTACCTGCTCCACCCTCCGGCTGTAGATCCTGCCCGTCCATTCTCACTGGAAGCAGGATTTCTCGCGCAGACGGCTGAACACGATAAGGAAATGCTTGCTGAAGCAACCTATGTTATTAAAAAGAAAAAACCGGTCACAGTTGAAATTAAAGTACAGTGGGACCGGAAAGATATTGTGACACGAAACGAAGACGAGCAGGCATAACCATATATCTTTTAACTGTCAGACACGAAACGTGTCCGGCAGTTTTTTATTTGTACCATTCTTCTTGATTTACCAGAGACAGACATCGTAATATAGTTGAAGGGGTAAACTTTATTTTCAGGAGGCATTTATGATGGATGAAAAGCGTCTGCAGGAATTGATTGATCAATATACGAACGTCTATTTATTTGCGACAAAAAAATTAGAGCGGCTGCTCGTGGAAAAAGCCATGCCGCTTTCATTGGAGCAGTTCGGCATTTTACGCGTTCTGCACATCCGCGGTCAGACGACAGCCGGAGAGATCGCCCGGGAAAGTGACGTTCATAAAAGCGCGGTAACGACGAAAATTGCACGTCTCGAAAAGCTCGGATTTGTCCGGCGTACGAGTGATCCGGAAGACCGGAGAAGCCGCGTAATTGCGTTAACTGACGAAGGCAGTGAGGCTTTTGAAACGTGCCGCCGTGCAGTTACTTCCTTTATCACACCTTTCTTTGAAAAGCTGAGTGAGGAGGAGCTGGAAACGTTTCTCCGCGTTTACAGCAAACTGAATACCATGCTTGAGGAGGATCAGCGATGAAGCGGCTCTTATACATTCTGCCCGTGATCTGGGCCGCTCTCGGCGTGTTTCTTTTTCTCGAAAGTCCCGATATGGAGACGCTTGTCCGGGAGCGAGGTCAGTTTGACATTCCCGAGGAATACCAGACGGCCCGGGCGGACCAGATTTTAGAGGAGCACGGAGCTTCTTCCGGAGAGGACATTCTCCTTGTTTATACTGCAGAAGAAGCTTTCTCAAGCCAGCAGAAAGAAGAACTCGAAGAAGTGCTTGACGGTTTCCCCGAAGAAATCGAAGGCTACCCGGTCGAATCAATCGCTTCCCCATTCGATAACGGCGGCGAAGCCTTAATTTCAGAAAGCGGCGATGTGTACATGGCCGTGGTAACAATGGATATGACTGTCAATGACGTTCCTTATGTCAGAGAAGACCTGGAAGCTGCTGCACAGGCGGAAACCGTAACGACGTATGTGAGCGGCTCTGCTGTGATTGAAGATGACGTCATTTTGAGCTCAGAGGAAGGACTGCAGACGACGACCGTTATTACCGTCGTTTTTGTTGTCGGTATTCTCCTTATCGTCTTCCGTTCCGTTACGGCGCCTCTCGTACCACTTCTTACGGTCGGTGCGGCCTACATTATGACGATGCCGCTCGTTTCCTACTTAATTGATGTCTGGGATTTTCCTGTTTCCAATTTTACACAGATTTTTATTGTGGCGATTCTATTTGGAATCGGAACCGACTACTGCATCCTTCTCATGAACCGCTTTAAAGAAGAATTGGCTGTACAGCCGGACCGTGTACAGGCAGTGGTAACCACGTTCCGTGCAGTTGGTCCGACCGTTTTATCAAGTGCATTTACCGGATTCATCGGATTTGCAGCGATCGGTCTTGCAGATTTTGATCTGTACCAGTCCGCCGTTGGCGTCGCTGTAGGTATTCTTTTCCTGCTTGGTGCAATCGCCGTCTGGGTGCCTCCGGCCATGCTTTTGTTCGGGGACCGGCTGTTCTGGCCTTCCCGGCGCGCACTGGAAGCGACAGACAGCCGTATTTGGAAAGGTCTCGGTGCCTTCTCGTTTATGCGTCCGGGCTGGACAGCACTTCTTATTTTATTCATGCTGATTCCGGCATTCTTATTTTATGACCAGCGGCTGTCGTTTCATTCCCTCGATGAGATCAGCAGTGATACAGCGTCCGTGCAGGCGGTCGAAATTGTCAGTGACGCGTTCGGTGAAGGAGCTTCATTCCCTCTTACCGTTCTTTTAACTGGAGAGGATCCGGTTGATTCATCGGACATGCTGCAGCTGACCGAAGACGTTTCGGCGCAGCTCATGCGGCTTGAAGAAGTCGAAGAAGTACGTTCCCCTCTCCGTCCCGACGGATCCCCGATAGAAGAACTGCTTCTGACAGAAGTTCTTCAGGAGGCAGCCGATGGAGCTGCTGAAACGGCCGACGGCACAGAAGAGCTCCGCACCGGACTGACTGAAGCGTCGGAGGAGCTCGAAAATCAGGCGGAATCACTGGAAACAGCCTCTGAAGAAACACAGGCGATTCCTGACAATGGCGCGGAAATTGCAGAATCCCTTAATGACATCAGCGGCAGTCTGAATGAATCAGCCGAACAGGCAGAAAACATTGCAGCTGCACAGCAGACGCTGGCGGCAGGACTGGAGCAGAACGGACTGGCCGGACCTGCTCAGTCTCTGCGGGAAACGACGGCAGGCCTCGAACAACTGCAGGCCGGCCTTCAGCAGATTGCTCAAGGAACTGGGGAGACAGCGGCAGGTCAGGCGCAGCTGGCGGAAGAAAGCCGTTCGATCCCTGATACATTCTCCGAGACAGCAGCAGGGTTTCGAGACACTGCTGCAGAACTGAATGAAGCAGCTTCCGGGCTTGAAGAAATTGAAGACGGTATCCGGGACATTACCGGCGTGATCGAAGATACGGCAGATCTCCCCGCTGCAGATACGACCTTTTATTTAACAGAAGAGGTGACGGAAGACGAGGATGTTCAGGACGCACTTTCTGCCTTCACAACAGAAGATCGCCAGGTAATGCAGATCGACGTCGTATTAGGTATAGATCCTTACAGCAGCGAAGCGATGAATGTTGTTGATACCGTTGAAGAGCAGACAGAGCTGATTACAGCTCCGTACAATCTGGAAACAGCCGTTTCGGGACTGCCTGCAGTCAATGCCGATTTGTCTCAGATTTCCGATGAGGACTTTTTCCGCACTGCTGTCATTATGCTGACCGGTATTTTCATTATTCTTATTATCATGCTCCGCTCCATGATCATGCCGGCATATATACTCGTCTCGTTAATCGGAACCTATATCATGTCTATGGCCGTAACCGAATTCATTTTCATCACCATTCTCGGTTATCCGGGTATCAGCTGGGCAGTTCCGTTTTTCGGGTTCGTTATGCTGATGGCACTCGGTGTGGATTATTCGATCTTCCTCATGGCACGATTTGCTGAGAATATGCGTACGCAGCCAGTCAAAGAGGCACTGCTGGATGCAATGACTAAAATAGGAACCGTCATTCTGTCCGCTGCCGTAATACTTGCAGGAACGTTCGGTGCGATGATGCCTTCCGGGGTTCTCTCCCTCGTACAGATCGGCACGCTCGTGCTTACAGGACTTCTGTTATACGCACTCGTTATGCTGCCGATGTTCATTCCACTGATGGTACGTGTGTTCGGCGAGAAGAGCTGGCTGCCATTCCAGCCACCGAAAGAAAAATAAACACATTCATGAAAAACACACGTCAAAAAATGCCGCCGGGTCACTGCCGAGGCCACTGAAAAAGCCTCTATTAAAGAAACTCTCTACATGGAGAGTTTCTTTTTTATTACATAATTTGATATACGAAAAGAAACTTTAACCATTTCAATTAGTGAAATCAGACTGCACTACAGACGGAAGCTTGCCGCGGGCATGGCCTCAGCCTCCTCGAACATCCTTTGGATGTTCTGCGGGGTCTTCACCTCATGCTCTTCCCGCAGGCGTCCCCGTCTTTCGTTTCGTCTGATTGAGTCTGGGATAAAAGCATGAAAATGGTTAAAAGAGTTTCATGACAAAAAAAGACGACAAGATCCAAAAATTGGAAATTTGTCGTCTTTTTTCTGTGAGTTTACTTTCGATCAATTAAAATCTTGAGATTTTTAGTGGCCTAGTCACTGCCCGGGCGGCGTTTCGTTTTTCAGGTACTATTTACGCCTGCTTTGCAAGCTCGATTTTTTCCTGTTCTTTCTCATCCAGTCCGAAATGCGTGTGGAGCGCCTCGGAAGCACGGATCATATCGGCTTCCGGTACGACAGCCGATACGGCAATTTCAGACGTACTGACCATTTTTATGGCAACTTCTTCGTCCGCAAGCACTTTAAACATATCAGCGGCCACGCCCGGATTGGAAATCATGCCGGAGCCGACAATGGATACTTTCGACAGCGAACTTTCCTGACGAACCTCACTGTAGCAGAGGGTCTCCCGGGCATTGTGAATGAGATCCAGTGCTTTACCGAGATGGGACGAATCAATGGAGAACGACACATTCACTCCATGGTCCGAGGTCATCTGCTGGATGATAATATCCACGTTTATCCCTTCATCTGCCAGCAGTTTAAACAGATTGGACATCGTGTCATAGTGGTTTGGAAGACGCTCGAGCGTCACTTTTGTCATATTTTTCTCAAACGCAAGACCCCGTACCGTCAAGTTCTGTTCCATCGTTGCTTCCTCCTCTACAATCGTTCCCTCTACATTTTCCATGCTGGATCGAACGACCAGCTTTACATTATAGTTCTTGGCAAACTCCACCGCCCGCGGATGCAGCACGCCGGCGCCTAAATGAGCAAGCTCCAGCATTTCATCATAAGAGATACTGCCTAGCTGGCGAGCTTTTTTGACGAAGCGCGGATCGGACGTGTATACGCCGGTGACATCTGTGAAAATCGAGCAGGACTCCGCTTCCAGCGCCGCAGCCAGTGCCACAGCTGTCGTGTCAGAGCCGCCCCGGCCGAGTGTTGTAATGTTTCCGTCTTCACTGACTCCCTGGAAGCCGGCTACGAGCACCGCTTTCCCATCATTTAGGTGCCCTTCCAACGTGGACGTATCGATATCCGTGATCCGTGCATCCTGGTGCACTTCCTCTGTCGTGATACCTGCCTGCCAGCCTGTCAGCGAAACGGCATCGACGCCCAGTTCCTTCAGCGCCATGACGACAAGTGAAATGGTCACCTGTTCTCCGGTGGTCAAGAGCATATCCATTTCCCGCGGATCCGGCGCATCGGTAATTTCATCTGCCAGTTCCACCAGCTTGTCCGTTGATTTTCCCATCGCAGATACGACGGTGACGACACGGTCACCTTGATCCATCCGTTCTTTAATCCGCTTTGCGACCCGTTTGATCTTGTCGGTATCTCCGACGGAAGTACCACCGAACTTCTGTACGATTGTTGTCAATGTTTGCTCCTCCTTCGTTTGTATGCTTCCCTTATTAATACCTGATCTTATACGGAAAGAAACCTGTTGTTCCGCCGCAGGAGTGCGGCGGATTAATCACCTATAAAAGCGTAACAAACGGGAGATTTCATCACAAACCTGTTAAACGCCTATTTTCTGGATTCCTGCTGTATAGTTTCAGCTAAGGACTCAGCAACTGCCCGAGGGACACCTGCCCTCTCTATTTCTTCCACAGACGCCTCTTTCAGCCTCTTGAGCGACCCGAACTCCTTTAGCAGCTGCCGTTTTCTCTTTTCCCCGATGCCATCAACTTCGTCTAAAATCGAGGTGAACATAGACTGCTTGCGCACGTTCCGGTGAAAACTGATAGCGAAGCGGTGGACTTCGTCCTGAATCCGCTGCAGCAGATAAAATTCTTCGCTCGTTTTTTTTAATTCAACTTTTCTCGGTGGATCTCCCATCATCAGCTGGGACGTTTTGTGTTTATCGTCTTTGGCGAGGCCGCAGACCGGAATAGCGAGACCTAGTTCATCTGCGAGTATTTCCTGGGCCGCAGAGATCTGGCCGCTGCCGCCATCGATGACGATAAGGTCCGGAAGAGGGAGCTCATCTTTAAGGAGCCGGAGATACCGTCTCCGCACAACTTCGCGCATCGATTCATAATCATCCGGGCCTTCCACCGTCTTTACTTTATATTTTCTATACTGCTTTTTATCCGGCTTCCCATCGAGAAACGAGACCATAGCGGAAACAGGGTCCACCCCCTGAATATTCGAATTATCAAACGCTTCGATCCGGTGGGGTGTGTCGATATGCATCGCTTCACCGAGCTTCTCCACCGCATGAATTGTGCGCTTTTCGTCCCGTTCGATCAGCTGAAATTTTTCGTTGAGCGCCATTTTCGCATTTTTTTCTGCAAGCTTGACGAGCTCTTTTTTCTGTCCGCGCTGCGGCTTTCTGACATTTGCCTGTAAAAACTCTTTCAGCATGCCGTCATCCGCTGCATCTGGAACAAAAATCTCTTTTGGGAGTTTGTGCTGCTCTTCCAGGTAAAACTGACCGATGAACGTATAAAAGTCATCGAGCGGATCCTGATACGTCGGGAACATACTGACATCGCGCTCTATCAGTTTTCCCTGACGGACGAAAAAGACCTGGATGCACATCCAGCCCCGGTCAACGTAATAACCGAAAACATCGCGGTTCGTCTGATCCGTCATCGTCATTTTCTGCTTTTCCATGACTGCTTCTATATGTTTGATCTGATCGCGCAGTTCTTTCGCCCGTTCAAATTCCATTTTTTCAGAGGCTTCATACATTTTTTTCTCTATGGAAGCTTTGATTTCTTTATGGCCGCCGTTTAAAAAGCTGGTCATTTCCTGGATCATCTGCTGGTTCGTCTCTTTCGGGACATCGAATTCGCATGGTGCCAGGCACTGGCCGATGTGATAGTAGAGGCATACACGATCCGGCATCGTCCGGCATTTCCGAAGTGGATAGAGGCGGTCAAGAAGCTTTTTCGTTTCATTTGCCGCCTGGGCGTTTGGATACGGTCCAAAATATTTCGCTCCGTCTTTTTTCACTTTACGCGTCGTAATAAGCCTTGGGTGCTCTTCTTTCGTTATCTTAATGAACGGGTACGTTTTATCATCTTTTAGGAGAATATTGTAGCGCGGCTCGTATTTTTTGATGAGGTTCTGCTCCAGAACGAGCGCTTCCAGATCGGATGACGTAATAATGTATTCAAAATCGCGTATCTCACTCACGAGACGCTGTGTTTTTTTATCGTTGGAGCCGGTAAAATAAGAGCGCACCCGGTTGCGGAGCACTTTTGCTTTGCCGACGTAAATAATCGTGCCCTGCTTATTTTTCATTAGATAGCACCCGGGCTGAGCCGGCAGGATGCTTAATTTTTCTTTTATCTGCGTTTCCATGAAGGAACTCTCCTCCTTCTTTCTGCATACGGTTCCTTTTCTATTCCCTCACAAAACCAGCAAAAAACCCGCCGGCACGTTCACCGGCGGGAATGCTGCATTTTTTTATTAAAGGTGCTTGTTCAGGGTGTTTTCAAGCTCTTCTTTCGGCTTAAAACCGACAACCTGATCCACGACTTCGCCGTCCTTCATTACGAGAAGTGTCGGAATGCTCATTACACCATACTTGCTTGCTGTTTCCTGGTTCTCATCCACATCAAGCTTCACGATTTTTACTTTGTCGCCCATGTCTCCGTCAAGCTCTTCGAGAACAGGTGCAATCATTTTGCAGGGTCCGCACCAAGGTGCCCAGAAGTCCGCCAGTACGACGCCTTCTCCAGTTTCTGTTCCGAAATTTTGATCTGTTGCATTCACAATAGCCATTGTTTCAGCCTCCTTTAAATAATTCGTTCATTAGTTTTTAGTATAACGAATGCACTCCAGAAGGAAAAGCATTCTGCCTGAATTCCTTTGAAGCTGATTTCAGTGTAGCGTATGATTCTCCACTATGCAAAAATACTGCCTGGGGTTATGACAGCTGAAAAAGCAGTCCACCGGTTCGCTCGCCGGCGGACTGCTGCAATCAGGAAGTAACTGCCGCTTTCCGGAATTCTTCTGTCAGTTTCGGAACAATTTCAAACAGATCTCCGACAATACCGTAGTCTGCGATCTGGAAAATTTCCGCTTCCGGATCTTTATTGATGGCAACGATCACTTTGGAGTTGGACATACCGGCTACGTGCTGAATCGCCCCGGAAATTCCGACTGCAATATAGAGGTCCGGTGTAACGACCTTACCGGTCTGACCGATCTGCAGCGCATAATCACAGTATTCCGCATCACACGCTCCTCGGGAAGCACCTACAGCCCCGTTCAATACAGAAGCCAGTTCATCGAGAATAGTGAAATTTTCTTCGTTTTTCATGCCCCGGCCTCCGGCAACAATGACAGATGCCTCAGAGAGATCAACACCGGAAGTCGTATTCTTTACGACTTCTTTAATAACTGTCTGAAGGTCTGTAATGGTAACACTTACTTCCTCCACACTTCCTGACGCACCTTCCTGCTTTTCCAGAGAGGCGATGTTGTTCGGACGGATGGTAAAGAAGACGAGTCCATCGTCGATCGTTACTTTTTCAAATGCCTTTCCGGAGTAAATCGGGCGGGTGAAAACCGGACCGTCTTCGATAGATACGACATCGGATACGAGTCCGGACTTCAGACGGCTCGCAAGCTTTGGCGAAATATCCCGTCCGATGGCGGTATGACCGAGCACGATACCATCCGGATTCACCTGTTCGATTACTTGAAGCAGTGCCTGGCTCCAGCCTTCAGGTGTATAGTGATCCAGCTGATTGTCGTTTACGTGGAGTACGTTATCTGCTCCATACGAAAACAGTTCATCTGCCTGATCTGCCCTGCCTAATACAACGGCAGTAATTTCTGCTCCTCCGGCTGCCTGCTTCGCTGCAGCAACTGCTTCAAACGTCACCTGACGGAAAGCACCTTCTTTTTGCTCTGCTACGACGAGAAATGTACTCATATTCAATCATCCTTTCTCCGGAAATGTTAGTCTTAGACGACTTTTGCTTCGTTTTTCAGTAGTGACACGAGCTCTCTTACCTGTTCGTCTTCGTCTCCGTCGAGAATTCGTCCTGCCTGCTTTTCGGGCGGAAGGAACCGTTCTTTTGTTACCGTTTTCGGCTCTGCATCTTCTTCGTCCAGGTCCAGATCGTCAAGATCGAGTGTTTCAAGCGGCTTCTTCTTTGCTTTCATAATGCCGGGCAGAGAAGGATAGCGTGGCTCATTCAGTCCCTGCTGCGCGGTTACAAGCAGTGGAAGTGGAACTTCAAGCATCATCTGATCTCCTTCGACATCCTTTTCAATGACGGCCGTGGAACCCTGGATATCAATCGACGTGATCGATGTCACGTGGTTAATACCCAGCTGATCGGCAAGCCGGGGCCCGACCTGTCCGGAGCCGCCGTCTACTGCAACGTTTCCACCGAGAATAATGTCGGGCTCCTGATCTTTAAAATAAGCGGCAAGAAGCGTCTGCGTTGTGAATGTGTCACCGTCTTCCACTTCTTCATCTTCTATAAGAACGGCCTTGTCTGCGCCCATCGCAAGCGCTGTGCGGAGCTGTTTTTCTGCTTCTTCGTCTCCGACAGTAACAACGGTGACTTCTCCACCGTGTTCATCGCGGATTTGAATCGCTTCCTCTACAGCGTACTCATCGTAAGGGTTGATGATGTATTCTGCTCCATCATCGACCACACGGCCATTTTCAATCTGAATTTTTTCTTCGGTATCGAACGTCCGCTTGAGAATGACATAAATATTCATGAATATCCCTCCAAAATATAGTTGATGAAGCGCTTCCAAAAGTGCGTGAAACTTACTCCTTAAAAGCGGGCTTCCGCTTATCCAGAAATGCCTGAATACCTTCCTTGGCGTCGGGATGGTCAAATACATCCCCAAACCGGACAGCTTCCCTCTCCTGACCGCGGTCGATGGTTTCCCATTCAGCCTGAAGGGTTAATTCCATCACAGCCTGAATCGTTCCGGAGGACTTTTCCGCCATTTTTGCTGCGAGTGTTTCCGCCGCCTGCATCAGATCCTCTTCTGGTACGACGCTGTTTACAAGTCCGCAGGCTGCTGCCTCCCGGGCATCAATTGGAGATGCTGTCAGCATCAATTCCAGCGCCTTTGCGCGGCCGACAAGCTTCGGCAGCCGCTGGGTTCCGGCAAATCCCGGAATGAGTCCGAGGTTCAGCTCAGGAAGGCCGAGCTTCGTACCTTCAGCAGCTATCCGGAGATGACAGGCCATGGCAAGCTCCAGGCCTCCACCAAGAGCTGCTCCGTGCATGACTGCTATCACCGGCTTTACAGACGTTTCAAGCTGACGGAAAACGCGCTGTCCGTCCCTCGCAAGGTTGGAAAATTCGCTGCCGTGTTTAACTTCTGTAAACTCTGTGATGTCAGCCCCGGCTGCGAAAAATCTGCCGCTGCCGGTAAGAATGATAACTTTAACGGATTCATCCTCCAGAAGCTCCTGGTGTACCTCTCCGATTCGCTGGATCAGTGCATGGGACAGCGCATTTGCCGGCGGAGTATCGATCGTTATTTTCGCTGTACTGCTCGTCCTCTCTACGTGGACACTCATGAGTATTCCTCCTTTTTACCGGGTGCTAAGAGTCCCTTCATTAAGAAGGCATGCAGGGAGTCCCCGAGTGGAGCAAGCGGGTAGCGGTGTTCTTTCATGACCCAGTTCGTGACGACTTCGTCAATGGAACCGAAAATGACCTGCCGCATCATCCGTGTATCGATCGCCTGATCAAAGGTACCGCTTTCCTTTCCTTCTTCGATGACGGAATCAATGAGACTTAAATATCCTTTGAGCACTTCATTGACCTTCATCCGGATAGAAATGTTCGACTGCCTCAGCTCCAGCTGGGTTACAAGCGCAAGATCGTGATCTTTTTCCAGCTGCTCCAGATGGGAGGAAATCATCGTTTTAACTTTCTCCTCGATCGTCTGGGCACTTTCCATTTTTTCTTTAATGTAATCGACGAAAAATCCCATTTTTTCTTCAAACAACGAAATGAGTATATCTTCTTTGTTTTTAAAATACAGATAAATGGTTCCGTCAGCCACGCCGGCCTCTTTTGCAATTTTGGATACCTGGGAATGGTGGTAGCCATTCTCTGCAATCACTTTGACAGCGGCGTTAATAATTTTTTCGTATTTCTGCCCTCTTTTTTTCGCCATCCGCGTCGACTCCTGTTCTAATGATCAAAATGAATGACCATTCATTCATAAGTTCATCATAGCGGAACCCTCTTCCCCTGTCAACAGCGGAAGAGGTTTTCCTCTTTATTCAGTATGGCTTGTTTTCAGCAGATGGTCAACGCTCTTTCTGCTTTTCCTCCTCCTGAAGTGCCCGTCGGAGAATTTTCCCGACCATCGTCTTCGGCAGTTCGGTTCTGAATTCATACTGCCGCGGAATTTTGTAGGCGGCAAGACGTTCTCTGCAGAAGGTATCAAGCGTCTCTTCCGTCAGCTCTTTTCCATCCTGCACGACGAGAAATACTTTCACCGTTTCCCCCCGGTACGGGTCAGGGATGCCGACCGCTGCTGCTTCTTTTACATCCGGATGCTCATAGAGCACCTCTTCGATTTCACGGGGATAGATATTGAATCCTCCTGCGATAATCATATCTTTTTTCCGGTCTACGATATAAAAATACCCTTCCTCATCCATGTAGCCCATGTCTCCGGTGTACAGCCAGCCGTCCTGCAGCGCAATAGCCGTCTCCTCCGGCTGTTTCCAGTAACCCTGCATCACCTGAGGACCGCGGATCAGCAGTTCTCCGACTTCCCCCGGCCCGGCTTCCAGACCGGTTTCCTGAGAGAGAATACGGACCTCTGTATCCGGCCACGGCAGACCGATGCTTCCCTGCGGCCGTTTTCCCCACATAAGGTTGAAGTGGGTGACCGGCGAAGCCTCCGTCAGTCCGTACCCTTCATTCAGTTTGCCCCCGGTCAGCTCCTCAAAACGCTGCTGCACTTCAAGTGGAAGCGGCGCAGAGCCGCTGATACAGACGCGGATGGAAGAAAGGTCGTACTTCGTCACCGACGGCTGATGGATCAGACCAATATACATTGTCGGAGCTCCGGGAAAAATCGTCACCTTCTGTTTTTCGATCGTTTTCAGCACTTCCTCCGGATCAAATTTCGGAAGAATCACCATTTTGGACTGATCCATGATGGAAAAATTCATTCCTACCGTCATACCGTACACATGAAAGAACGGCAGAGCACAGAGAAGCACTTCATTCCCGTGGTCAATTTTATACATCCAGCGCATACACTGCGTCGTATTCGCCACGAGGTTCCGGTGTGTCAGCATGACCCCTTTCGCCGGACCGGTCGTCCCGCCGGTATACTGCAGCAGTGCCAGGTCGGCTGCAGGATCCAGCGGCTGCGGTTCATACGTTTTTTTCTGCTGCAGCAGCTCTTTATAGCGGTGCAGCGTGCTGGAAGGTGTAATTTTAACGGAGATTCCATTTTTCCGTTTTTGAATAAACGGATAGATGCAGTTTTTCGGAAAAGGCAGGCTGTCGGAAATCGATGTCACGATAATATGTTTTAGAGACGTCCGCTCTTTAACTGCAGAAACTTTCGGATACACGAGATCCAGACACAATATAACCTCCGCACCGGAGTCGACGAGCTGATGCTCCAGCTCGCGTTCCACGGAAAGCGGATTTGTCTGAACGACAATCCCGCCTGCAAGAAGAATGCCGTAGTAACCGACGACAGACTGCGGCGTATTGGCAAGCATCACAGCAACCCGCGTACCTTTTTCGACACCCAGGTTCTGAAGAGCTCCGGCAAATGCCGAAGCTTCTTCATATAATTTTTCATACGTCCACGACCGGCCGAGAAATTCCACTGCTTCTTTGTCCGGCACCTGCTCTGCTGCCCGGATTAAATAATCCTGCAGGCCCGTGTTTTCATACGTAATGGAAGCTGGAATTTCCTCCGGATACTGTTTCGTCCAGATGTTCATATCTTCAGCTGTTTTCACGTTCATTCCCCCTGCTGCTTCTTCGGGCAGCATCACTCTCTCTTTAGGACTTTCCACCGCTCTGTTTTTCCCGCTCTTCCTCTACGAGTACTCTTCGGAGAATCTTACCAACCATCGTTTTCGGCAGTTCTTCCCGGAACTCATAGTATTTCGGTGTTTTAAAGGAGGCGAGATATTCTCTGCAGTGCTGATCCAGTTCTTCCTCTGTCACGTCCATGCCTTCCTTTTTCACGATAAATGCCTTTACCGTCTCCCCACGGTAGACATCCGGCACGCCGATAACACATACTTCCTGCACTGCCTCGTGTTCATAAAGCACTTCTTCTACTTCACGCGGGTAAATATTGAATCCGCCTGCGATGATCATATCTTTTTTCCGGTCAACGATGTAGAAGAATCCTTCTTCATCCATATAACCCATATCGCCGGTCAGAAACCAGTCATCCCGGAAACATGCAGCGGTGGCTTCCGGCTGGTTCCAGTAGCCCTTCATTACCTGCGGCCCTTTGATCATCAGCTCGCCGACTTCTTCAGGCCCGGCTTCTTCTCCGGTTTCCGCTGACAGCACTTTGACTTCGGTATCCGGCCACGGAATTCCAATGGAACCCTGTTTTCTGCGGCCCCAGATAAGATTCGCTATTGCAACCGGCGACGTTTCAGTCAGGCCGTAGCCTTCAACAAGTTGTCCTCCGGTCGCTGCTTCAAAACGGCTCTGTACTTCCACCGGCAGCGGAGCCGATCCGCTGATACATGCTTTGATTGAAGACAGATCGTGCTTTTTCAGGTCCGGATGATTCAAGAGGCCGATGTACATTGTCGGCGCACCCGGGTAAAGCGTGGCCTTGTGTTTCTCAATGGCTTTTAAAATGCTTTTCGGATCAAATTTAGGCATGATAATCATATTGAATCCCATCCGTACGGAAAGGTTCATCACGGTCGTCATCCCATAGACGTGGAAAAACGGAAGAGCCGCAAGCACGATTTCTTCACCGGGCTTCAGCTTGTACATCCACTCTTCACACTGCTGCGTGTTTACAGTCAGGTTGTAATGCGTCAGCATGACGCCTTTGGCAGGTCCCGTTGTTCCTCCGGTATACTGAAGCAGCGCCAGATCTTCCTTCGGGTTGATCGTGAGCGGGATTTCTGCCGCCCGCCCCTCTTCGATAAGCTTCGTAAACGACAGGAGCGTATCCGAATAGGAAATCTCTACTTTGATGCCTGTATTTTTCTTTTGAATGAACGGATAGATCATATTTTTTGGAAACGGAAGGTAATCTTTAATGCCCGTAACGATAATATGCGTCAGGCTTGTCTGTTCTTTTACTTTAGCGACTCTTGGATAAACAAGATCCAGACAGATCATTACTTTTGCCTGGGAATCATTAAGCTGGTGTTCTATTTCTCTCTCCACATAAAGCGGATTCGTCTGTACGACCACCGCTCCTGCCAAAAGTGCACCGTAATAGCTGATCACTGCCTGCGGCGAATTGGCGAGCATAATTGCCACTCTGTCCCCCGGTTCCACTCCAAGTCCGCGCAGCTGATTTGCCAGCTTTAACGCTTCATCATAGACCTGCTTGTAGTTCATTTCTTTCCCCATGAAATGAAAAGCAGTTTTTTCCGGAAACGTTTCTGCTGCCCGCTGCAGATAATAATGGAGCGGTTTTTCTTCGTAGCTGATCGACACGGGTATCTCCTGTGGATATGCATCAAACCAAGGCTGCTGAGTCAGCGTCGTCATGGCGGTAACCTCCCTGTTATAATCCTTCTTCCGGCTTCTTCACAGAAGATGGTCACACTCTCTTAGTCTCATTGTAATGAAAACGGATTCAAAAGAAAATAGCAAAACGGAAATTTGCGGAAAAAATTGAATGAATGTTCATTCTTTTTTGCCGAAAGCAGAGAAACCCTCAGATAAAACAATGCCGGCCCTCCTCACAGAAGCTTGAAAGGTTAATACTTCCGGCATGTCTGCGTAAAAGTGTTTTCAAATTTTATTCATTCTAAAAAATTTAAAAAAGCTGTTCTGCCGGAGGTACCCGGGCAGAACAGCTGATCCTTAGATATAAAACAACCAGTATACGACGCCGGCAGCGAGAAACCCGCCGCAGAGAATGATCATAATTTTCGCAAGCCTCTCCATGTTGCAGCACCTCCATTACAATGTTGCTCCGATAACCATGGATAATGAAATGGACAGAACGAATGAAAGCAGTCCGACTGCTTTATTTCCTGCAGCAAGTTCATCATCGACACGAAAACCCGGTGTTAAAAATTCAAAAACAAAATAAATAAACAACAGCAGGACGAATCCATAAACGCCCCATCCCATCATTTCGAGGATGCTGTCATTGGCCTCCAGGGAAGCGCGGAAAATGTTCGCCGCTCCGGCAATTTTGCCACTGGTGGCAAGTGCGACAGCTACGTTGCCTTTTTTCATCTCCGTCCAGGTGGAATACCGCGTGATCCACTCAAATACGGCGAGCGCTGCCATCAGAAAAAGGACAACAATGCTGTAAATACCGGCTGTATACACATATTCATGAGAAAAAAATGCTTCCATGCATCCGCCTCCTTTACTTCAGGCGTGCGATTGTGACTCCGGATCCGCCTTCACCCTGTGTCCCGGGGCGTGTTTCGGAAATATTCGGATGACGTTTCATCATCTCCTCCACGCCTTTACGGAGAGCTCCGGTTCCTTTCCCGTGAATAATGGAAACCTGATGATAGCCGGCAAGCACCGCTTCATCCAGGTATTTATCCACCTCGCGCATTGCATCTTCATAGCGCTCACCGCGGAGGTCGAGTTCGGTTTTCACGTGGGCGCTCCGGCCGCGTACAGTAGCCATCGGTCTCGTTTCCACCGGTTTGGGCCGGTTGATATAGAGAAGGTCTTTTGCCGGCACTTTCATTTTCATGACGCCGAGCTGAACGGTAAATTCCTTCTCACTCACCTTCTCTACGATATGACCTTTCTGGTTCAGACTTTCCACCTTCACTTCATCACCCGGCTGAAGCGTATCCACAACTGCTTTCTTCTTTTTCGGTTTTTTCTTCTTCGAGCTTTCAGCAAACGAAGGCTGTGCTTCTTCCATACGTTTTCTGGCATCGATCAGCTCGTGATCTTTAATCTCCGGATTCTGCTTTTTCATCTCCCGGAGATATTCGACGATTTCTTCGGCTTCCTGCTGCGCTTTTTTCGCTTCTTTCTCCGCTTTATCCTGTGCAGCCTGTAAAAGCGCCTGCTTCTTCTCCTCCCAGGCATCCAGCTCTTCCGTCAGCTCCCGGTGAAGTGATTCAGATTCGTTTCGCAGCTCCTTTGCTCTCGCTAATTCCGACTCTGCATTCTTTCTGCTGTCCTCCAGTTGGGAAATCATGTTTTCCACCTGGTTTGTATCTGCAGAGATCTGCTTTTTCGCCTCTTCTATAATGTCTTCCTGCAGTCCGAGACGGCTGCTGATCGCAAATGCATTACTGCGTCCCGGTACCCCGATTAAGAGACGGTAGGTCGGCCTAAGGGTTTCGACATCGAACTCCACGCTCGCATTCATGACGCCTTCGCGGTTGTACGCATATCCTTTCAGTTCACTGTAGTGCGTCGTTGCAATACAGCCGGCACCGATTTTGTACACATGGTCCAGGATAGCGACGGCGAGCGCCGCCCCTTCTGTTGGATCTGTTCCTGCACCGAGCTCATCAAACAGAACAAGCGACCGGTGATCCAGATGTTCCATAATGTCCACAATATTCGTCATGTGGGAGGAGAACGTACTGAGACTCTGCTCGATCGACTGTTCATCTCCAATATCGGCAAAGATGTGATGAAAGACAGCTGCCGAACTTCCTTCCTCGCATGGAAAAAACAGACCGGACTGCACCATCAGCGTCAGCAGGCCGACCGTTTTCAGCGTTACCGTTTTACCGCCCGTATTCGGACCGGTAATGACAAGTGTCCGAAACGCGCCGCCGAGCTCCACATCGATCGGAACGATCTCTTCATCCGGAATAAGTGGATGGCGTGCGCCCTTCATTTCCAGGCGGCCTTCATCATTCAGCGATGGCTCCACCGCATTCATCGACGCGGCAAAATAAGCTTTGGCAAACATAAAGTCTACTTCTGTCATCACGCGGACGATGACAAGAAGCTCTGCTGTATGGAGACCGACCGAAGCCGACAGTTCCCTTAGAATCCGGTCGATTTCGTGCTTTTCTTTCGAGCGGGCTTCCCGGAGTTGATTATTCAGCTGAACGACGCTCTCCGGTTCGATGAAAAGTGTCTGGCCGGAAGCGGACTGGTCGTGGACAATTCCGCCGAAATGACCACGGTATTCTGCTTTTACCGGAATGACGTACCGGTCGTTCCGAATGGTGACAATCGCATCGGAGAGCATCGTTTTCCCGGAGCCTGAGCGTGTTATACTTTCAAGTTTTGCCCGAACCTGTGACTCCAGCGTGCGGATCTGCTGGCGGATCGTCCGGAGTGCAGGACTGGCAGAATCAAGAATCCGTCCGTCTTCATCCACCGCCTGCTGAATTTCCCTCTGCAGGTCCGTGAGCGGCACCATTTCCTCCACCATTTCCGGAAGCAGAGAAAGGTCGATGTCATCTTCAACCATCTGCTCGACAAAGGAAGAGAACCGTCTCGATGCATAAATCGTGGAGGCCGTATCGAGAAGTTCCCCCGCGTTCAAATCACCGCCGATTTCCGCACGCTTTACCTGGGCACGGATATCGCGGAGTCCGCCGAGTGGAATATTCCCTTTCAGACGGAGCACTTTTGCGGCTTCCGCCGTATAGCGCTGGGCTTCTGTTACTTCTTCCAGCGTATACATCGGCTTCAGCTGCTGGACACGTTGTTTTCCAAGACTGGAGCCCGCAAACGGCTCCAGCTGCTCTTTCATTTTTGTATATTCAAGCACGCGCATCATTCGATCGCTCATACTTCCATCCCTTCTTTCCTGCTGCAGCCTGTTCAGGAGCCGTTTAAATGTTCCTCCAGTCGTTCTGCAGTCCAGGTGTTGATCACGTTCTCCCGGTCCAGCCCCGCACGTCTCGCTGTTTTCACACCGGCTGCCATGTCCTCGAGCATCGAGAAACGGTGCGCGTCGGTATTAATGGCAGTCAGCACGCCTTTTTTTCGGGCTTTTTCCAGTATATCTGCAGATAAATCAAGCCGGTTCGGATTCGCATTTAATTCGAGAATCGTATTCGTCTCGACAGCCAGATCCAGCAGCCTGTCTATATTCACCTTATACCCTTCCCGTTTTCCAAGAATTCTTCCTGTAGGATGGGCAATCATATCCACATGTGGATTTCTGCAGGCAGCCTCGAGACGCTTCATAATCTGCTCTTCGTCCTGCTGGAAGGAGGAGTGAATACTTGCGATGACAAAATCGACGGTTTCCAGAATATCATCGCTGAAATCAAGCGTCGCATCGGGCAGAATATCCATCTCCGTTCCGGTGAAAATCCGAATCTCTTTCTCCTTTTCCAGCCGTCTGATTTCTTCATGCTGCCGCTTCAGTTTCTCTTCGTCCAGGCCATTAGCAACACGCAGATATTTGGAGTGGTCGGTGATGGCCATCATGCTGTACCCTTTTTCCAAACAGCGGTCGACCATCTCTTCCAGAGACTGGGCACCATCACTCCACGTTGTGTGCATATGCAGGTCCCCGCGGATATCTTCCACACGGATGAGTGAATCATACGACGTTTCCAGCTCATCATGTCCTTCCCGCTGTTCCGGCGGGATCCAGGGCAGACCGAAGTGTTCGTAAAACGCTTCTTCTGAATCAAAGTACATCATCGTTCCGTCTGATTCTTTTTCCACCCCATACTCACTGATCTTTTCCCCTCTATCTTTCGCCAGCTGACGCATCATAACATTATGATCTTTCGATCCGGTAAAGTGATGAAGAGTGGTCGCAAACGAACGGTCTTCCACGAGACGGAAATCAACAGGCAGAACAACATCTCCGTAAGAAAGCTCCAGCGAAATTTTTGTTGTTCCGCTGCCGATCACTTCGACAATATTATCAAGGGCGAGCAGGTGCTTCTGCACGCTGTCTGCATCCTCCACAGCCAGGATAAAATCCAGATCTTTAACCGTTTCGCGCCCTCTGCGGAAACTGCCTGCCAGCTCCCACCTGAGCGTGCCGGGAGTTTCATCCAGAAGGCGTCCAATCGCCTCCGCCCCTTCCAGCACCTGTGGGAGAGCAAGCCTCTCCGGACGTTTCCCCATATTTTCCACGGCTTCTTTTATTTTCTCTTCTGATTTTTTCCCAAAGCCGGAAAGCTCCTGAATCCGGTTTTCCTCACATGCCTCAAGCAGCTGTTCGGCATTCACAATATCCAGTTCTCTGTAGAGACGGCCGACTTTTTTGCCTCCGAGTCCGGGCAGTTTTAATAACGGCACGAGACCCTCTGGAATTTGTTTCTTTAAATCATCCAGAAGCTCCGTACTTCCATGATCCCGGAGGTCTTCAATTAAGGCACCGAGTCCTTTCCCAATTCCCGTAAGCTGGGCGGGATCACCGAGCTCCTCCAGCGTTCTTTCGTCTTTTTCCAGTGCCTGGGCGGCTTTTCTGTACGCAGAAACGCGGAACGCATTTTCCCCTTGTATTTCCAGATATACCGCAATCTCCTCCAGTGCTCCCAGAACCTCTTTTTTGTTCATGCGGATGTCTCCTCCCGTTTACTCATGCTTCAGGGGCCGGCTGCGCTGCAGCCAGGCCCCCGCCTATGATTGTGTTCCCTCCGACCAGAGCGTACGAAGCTCTTCGGAGACGATCGGTGTATAGTAGAATATCCATTCGGCAATCGATGAGGACTGAAGCAGCTCCTGAACGATATCCACCTGAATCAGTGCTGCAAGATGCAGCAGAACTGCTGTAATGACAAGTCCTTCCACCAGCCCAAGCGCCGATCCGAGAATGCTGTTGAAAAAGGAAATAATCGGCAGGTTCCCAAGAAAATCAAACATGGAGCCGATAATCTGTGCGATGATTTTAACGACAATAAAAATAAGCACGAACGCCACGCCGTTGTAAAATGCGGTCTCCGTTGCGATTGCGTCGTCCAGAACATTCAGAGGTGAGCTTTCATCAAGTACCGGAAATGGGATCCAGAGCTGCAGCATGGAACCGAGCTGTTCAAAATAAAGCCAGGCCGCAGTGAATGCCAGCAGCAGCCCCGCGATATGTACAGCCTGAAGCAGGAACCCGCGGCGGTAGCCCACCATCAAACTTAGAAACAGAAAAAATAAAATAACAGCACTTACGATCATGAATCGTCCTCTTCTTTCTTTTTGGTTTCTTTCTGCAGCGCGAGATAGTCACTGCTTATATTTAACGCAGCAAGAACTGCCAGCTGCGTCGGAGAAACATATGGATTGGTACGGCGGAGTTCCTGTAATTTGTCATCAACGGCCTGTGCAGCCTCCTGCACATGCTCCGCTGATTCTGTTCCAACAACGGTATACGTCTGCCGGCCGATTTTTACTTTCGTCCGGATTTTTTCCTCCTCGTGATCCAAAGCGGCCCCTCCTCTGCGAACATAAATTGCTAAATCTTATCATAACACTTCCAGCGCAGGAAGAAAAATAAATTCCCGCCCCCGGGTTCATGTCTGATACAATTCGAAAAGAATATTGATTGAAGGAGCGACGATATGAGTCAACAGGTTGTGAACGTATCAAAAGAAACCTTAAACAAAATGAGCAGTTATTACCAGACGACAGGATCCCTTCCTCCGGGAGCGGTCTTTAAGAGTAAAAAAAACGGATGCACCATCACCGGCTACCGCTCCGGAAAAGTTCTATTTCAGGGAGCAGGTTCTGCAGACGAGGCATCGAAATGGCAGAAAAACAGCCAGCCCGCCGGCGCTTCCCGCAGGAAACCATCCGTGTCCGATCATAAATGGAAACCGTCAGCGGAAGTACTGGAAAAACCGCTTATCGGCAGTGATGAAACCGGCACAGGCGACTATTTTGGTCCGATGACCGTTGTCGCTGCCCACTTGACCCCTGCACAGCTGAAAGAAGCAGAACCACTCGGGCTGCGGGATTCGAAAAGTATGAACGATGAAATAATCCGGAGCACCGCACCGAAGCTGCTTTCTCTCTGTACATACAGCCTGCGCGTTCTACGTAATGAAAAATATAATGAACTGCAGCAGAAAGGCTACAATCAGGGAGCGATGAAAGCACTTCTCCACCACCGGGCGATTCAGTCCGTGATCGAGCAGCTTCAGGGAGAGGATGTTCCGGTGGACGGTGTGTTGATCGACCAGTTTGTTAAACCGGAGCGTTATTTTGAATATGTAAAGCAGACAGGGGGGAGCTGGCCGGAACAGATTCCTATTTATTTTGCGACCAAAGCTGAGGACATGCATCCGGCTGTTGCGGCAGGATCAATCCTGGCACGGTATGCCTTTTTAAAAGAAATGGATGCGATCGCACAGACACTCGGCCTTCCCGTGCCGAAAGGGGCCGGTTCCAATGTTGATAAAGCAGCAGCGGAGATTGCTTCCGTGCATGGAAAAGAAACGCTTTTCCGCTACGTCAAAGCTCACTTTTCCAACACAGGCCGCGTATTGAAGTAAGATCCACCTGCAGGACGATTTACTGCTGAATCACACCGCTTGATGAGAATGGTTTCATCAGCCGACAACAAGAAGAGAAGAATGGCAAAAGAGCAGGCGCCCGGAGGCCCTGCTCTTTTTTATTATGCGCGGAGTACCGCGCCGGTTTCCTGCTGCAGCCCTTCGAGGACACGTGTATGCACCTCGGTTACTTCTTCCTCTGTCAGTGTTTTTTCCGGATTTAAATAGCGGAGAGAAAACGCAGCGGACTTCTTACCAGGCTCCACGTGCTCTCCTTCGTACAGATCAAACAGCTTCGTCTGCTTAAGAAGCGGTGCACCGTAGTGCTGAATGACAGCTTCCAGCTTGGAAGCAGGAACGTGCTGGTCGACGACGAGAGCAATATCCCGGTCGACGGCCGGAAAACGAGGTACAGCCTCGTAGCGGATCTCTGTGGACTGCCTTTCCAGAAGGCGGCCGAGATCAAGCTCCATCACGTATGTTTCAGGCAGCGACCAGCTGTCTCCTGTCTCCGGATGAAGCTGGCCGATAAAGCCGATAACTTCTCCATCAACAAGCACATCAGCGGTGCGTCCCGGGTGCATCCCAGGACGTGCCGGTGCCGGCTGAAATACTGCAGAGGCATGGAGCTCTGCCAGCAGTCCTTCCACGATCCCTTTAACAACGAAGAAATCAACGGATTTCTTTTCACCCTGCCAGGAGTGCTCGTGCCAGGTTCCCATCCATGCTGCACTGAGGTGCGTTTTTTCCTGCGGCTGGACTGTCACTTTTTCTTCCGTTGTGTGGAATACCGAGCCTATTTCATACAGCGACGCGCTGGAAATACTCCGGTTCCGGTTGTGGGACAGCGCCTCCAGCAGGTGCGGAATCAGCGTCGTCCGCAGACTGCTGCGGTCTTCACTCATCGGCAGTGCAACATCCACACGCTTCTGATCAGGCGTTATAAACGCGCGTTCTCTGGAAGGCGTCGTCAGGGAATAACTGACCGCTTCGTGCAGGCCGCACCCTTCCAGAAAGCGGCGGATCCGGCGCTTCTGCTTCTGCGCCTGTGTCAGTCCACCTTTTGTGGACGGTGTATTCGGAAGTGTCGTCGGAATGGCGTCGTAGCCGTATAGACGGGCCACTTCCTCTACGATATCTGCTTCGATGGAAATGTCCTGCCTCCTTGTTGGAACCGTGACGGTGAAAACATCCTTTTTTTCTTTGGATTCAAACTGAAGCCGGTCAAGAATAGCAGTTACTTCTTCCGAAGTCATATCCGTTCCCAGCGATTGATTGATCCGTTCCAGAGAAATCGTAATGTCCTTTTCCTCCCGGTTCAGCTCATCGAATTCCACCGGCTCGGCCAGAACTTCGGCACCTGTCAGCTGCTGAATGAGTGATGCAGCGCGTTCACCTGCTTTTACGACACGGTTTGGGTCGACACCTTTCTCGAAGCGGATACTTGAATCACTGCGGATGCCGAGATCTTTCTGTGCGATACGCACGACCGCAGGATCAAAATAGGCTGCTTCCAGAAGAACCATCTCCGTCTCCGGTTCCACTTCCGAATCCGAACCGCCCATCACACCTGCGACGGCAGTACCTTTTGCTCCGTTTGTGATAAGGAGGTGTTTTGCAGAAAGTGTGCGCTCCTCCCCATCAAGTGTCGTCATCGTTTCATCTTCCTCTGCACGGCGGACGACAACCTCATCCGAACCGAAACGGTTAAAATCAAACGCATGAAGCGGCTGACCGTATTCAAACAGCACGTAGTTCGTTATATCGACGACGTTATTGAGCGGACGGACGCCGGAAGCCATCAGCACACTCTGCAGCCAGAGGGGGGACTCGCCGACTTTCACCCCTTGAATAAGTGTCGCTCCGTAATATGGATTTGCCGACGGATCTTCGACACGGACAGAAACGTGTGAACCCGCTTTTTCTTTCACCGGAACGATTCTCGGTTCCGGAATATGAACCTCTCTGTTCAATACGGCTGCTGCCTCATAAGCGACACCCAGCATGCTCAGGCAGTCGGAGCGGTTCGGCGTTAAGTCGAGTTCCAGCACGGTATCATTCAGACCGAGCGGATCTTTCGCGTCCATGCCGGCTGCCATTTCCTCCGGAAACACGTAAATGCCTTCGTTATACTTTTTCGGAACCACTTTTCCGTCGAAACCGAGCTCCTGCAGCGAGCAGATCATCCCTTCGGATGTCTGTCCACGCAGCTTAGCGCGCTTGATTTTCATGCCGCCCGGCAGTCTGCCGCCGACACGGGCTACCGGAACGAACTGTCCTTCTGCTACGTTCGGTGCACCGCAGACGATCTGAACGGGCTCTTCTTCACCAACATCTACACGGCAGAGCTTTAGTTTATCTGCGTCGGGATGTGGTTCACATGATTCCACGTAACCAACAGTCAGATTCGAAATTTCAGCACCGAGGGAATGAACGGCATCCACTTCCACCCCGTGAAGCGTTAACTGCTCCGCGAGCTCCTCTGCTGTAAGATCACTGATATCTACATATTCTCCTAGCCATTTAAGCGAAACTAGCATCTTGGCTTTCCTCCTTCTGAAACAGCAAAATTATTCATGAGTAAACTGACTGAGAAAGCGTGTGTCATTCGTATAGAAATGCCGGATATCATCGATCCCGTATTTCAGCATGGCAAACCGCTCAACGCCCATGCCGAAGGCGAAGCCGGAATATACTTCCGGGTCAAATCCGCCCATTTCCAGAACGTTCGGATGCACCATGCCGGAGCCGAGCACTTCAATCCAGCCGGTCCCTTTACACGTACGGCAGCCACTGCCCCCGCAGATGGCACAAGAAATATCGAGCTCTGCAGAAGGTTCGGTAAATGGGAAGAAACTTGGGCGGAGGCGGATATCCCGGTCCTCGCCGAAGTAACTTTTTACAAATGCTTCAAAAATACCTTTTAGATCACTCATGCGGATTCCTTCTCCGACAACGAGGCCTTCAATCTGCATAAACTGGTGGGAGTGCGTCGCATCATCTTCGTCACGGCGGTACACTTTCCCAGGACAGATAATTTTCACAGGCCCTCTGCCTTCATGCTTTTCCATCGTCCTCGTCTGCACCGGCGATGTCTGTGTCCGCAGAAGCAGATCCTGCGTGACGAAAAATGTATCCTGCATATCCCGTGCCGGATGGTGTTTTGGCAGATTCAGTGATTCGAAGTTATAATAGTCCGTTTCCACTTCCGGACCTTCCGCCACTTGAAAGCCCATTCCGATAAACACATCTTCGATCGTCTCGACGACGCTCGTCAGCGGATGACGGCTTCCTTTTGGCACCGGACGGCCGGGGAGTGTGACATCAAGGGACTCTTCCTCCAGCTGTTTCTGGACTTCCGCCCGTTTCAGCGTACCTTCTTTTTCCTCGATCAGCTTCTGCACCGACTGGCGTACTTCATTGGCTTTTTGACCGACGACCGGCTTCTCCTCCGCCGACAGACGGCCCATCCCTTTCATCACTTCCGTAATCGGCCCTTTCTTCCCAAGATAGGCCACGCGGATATCTTCCAGCTCTTTTCTCGACTGTGCTGCGGCGATTTTTGTCACCGCTTCATCATGCAGTTCCTGCAGTCTCTCAAGCATTCCTGTTTCCTCCTTTATACATTCAGGCAGTAAAAAAAGCCTTCCATCCCTGGACTGTTCCTAAGGGACGAAAGGCTTCGCGGTACCACCCTTGTTAACGGCATGCGCCGTTCACTTCATTGGTTAAGCGGATTAACGGATCCGGTTCCGGGTATCTTTTCAGCAGCGCTTACTCCAGATACCGACTCACGGGCGAATTCAACGGACAGTCCCGGCAGTGCTTCCAGTCCATGGCACCGCCTCCCTGAGAGACTGCCGGGCCGTCTACTGCTCCCGGTCAGCGTCGTTTTATCATATGACGTTATTATATACGTTTTCTTGAACCGTTTCAATTGTTTTTCGGGCGTCTCTTTTAGTCCCCGCGCAGATGGTAGATCAGAATGCCGGCAGCGACTCCTACATTCAGCGAGTCAGAGCGGCCGTAGATAGGAATGTACAGGTTCTGATCGGCTTTTTCCAGAAGGGCCTCATCCACTCCCTCTCCTTCGTTGCCGAGAAGAAGCGCAAACGAGTCCTGGGGGGCGATAGCGGTAAACGTGCTTCCGGAAAGACTTGTCCCAAAAATCGGAACCCCATTCTCCCGACACAGATCCACGGCTTCTTCCAGATCCATCTGCTGGACGTGCATGGAGAAAAGTGCCCCCTGCGTCGCCCGGACGACTTTACCGTTGTAAGGATCGGCACAGCCTTCTCCGAAAATGACGCCGGTCATGCCTGCCGCCTCCGCTGTGCGGAGAATACTGCCGAGGTTTCCCGGATCCTGAATACGATCCAGCAGCAGAAAGCGTCCGGACTCCAGCAGAAGGTTGTGCCGGTCCGGCCGTTCACATACCGCGGTCATTCCCTGCGGTGTCTCCGTTTCAGCCAGTTCGCGTAGGACCTTTTCCGGCACCTCTATCACTTCAACATCCGACACCTGCCACTCAGGCGGAAGTTCCACGCTCTCTTCAATAATGATCACTTTCACCTGTACTTCGGATTTGAGTGCTTCCTCCACCAGGTGGCGTCCTTCTGCGAGAAACAGTCCAGACCGGTCTCTTTCCCGTTTGCGCTGGAGCTTTTTCCACGCTTTGATCCGCGGATTGTGTACCGACGTAATGTGTTCCATAATGTTTCTCCCCCCTTCGTTAATCGCGCCTGAAATTCCCCATGACCTGCATACTCTGGCTGATGCTTACAAAAGCGCTTGGATCAATATCTTTGAGGACATGACGGATCACTTCGAGCTCGTAGCGGGTGATAACGGTATAAAGAACCTTTTTATCTTCCCGGGAATAGGCTCCCTGTCCATCGATAATGGTGACCCCGCGGACGAGGTTATCGAGAAACGCCTGCCGGACTTCTTCTCCGCGGCTTGTAACAACCATTAAATTCAGCTTTACGTGGCGTGTATGAATGCGGTCGATTACGATGCCGGTAATATAGATGGAGAGCATCGTGTACAATGCAAGATCCCACGCAAAGAAAAAGCCGCTGATGACAACGACGATGGAGTTCAACCCGAAAATCAGTCCGCCGAGCGGAATATCCCATTTTTTAATTAATAAAATACCGACGACATCAAAGCCTCCGGTGGAACTGTAAAAGCGGATGATCAGACCGATGCCGACACCTGTAAGCACGCCGCCGAATACGGCAGAGAGCAGTGCGTCATCTGTGATCATTTCGATCGGGATATAAAGCATGGAAACCGATGTAACGGCAACGGAAATAATGCTGTTAATGATAAACTCTTTTCCTAGTTTCATCCACCCGAGAATAATGATCGGAATGTTTAAAATAACGATCCAGTAACCTGTATTCAGCGGTGTAAGAAGACCAAAAATCATGGCAATACCTGTGACACCGCCTGTCAGCACCTCGTGCGGAAGCAGGAAAATATTAAATGCAAAACCGAGCAGGATCGAAGATGCTACGATGATGGTCAGTTTAATGAGGTAATTCACGGAGGGCCCCCTCTGCTCTGTATTATCCGCCTGGTTTCTACAGCGCGGATGCAATGGTAAAACAACGGATGAGCGCTGTTGACATGCCGCTTTCTTTTCCTCGAAAGAAAGGATGACTGTATGCATTATAGTGAAGGGATGCCGTCCCGTCAATCGTAAATGTCGAAACCTTGACAGACAGCGTGTTCTCCGCTCTGCTATTAAAATAGGGAGAACAGCATTACACCTCTATAAGACTGTTAGGAAAAGCCCTCACCTTTTACCTCCCGACTGCGGGAAAGCTTATAGCATATAAGCATATGTACCCTGTCAGGAACGCAAAAAAACAACAGCCTGAAGCTTCTGCCTCAGGCTGCTGTTCCCAGCTGCGGTTCTATCAGCTGTACGTAATCGCATTTACGGTATCGCGGTCGAGCTTTTTGATAACTGCCGTAATCAGCTTTACGGCGTTTTCAAAGTCATCGCGGTGCAGGATCGCTGCGTGGGTGTGAATATAGCGCGTAGCAATGGTAATAGAAAGCGCAGGCACACCGTCTGCAGTTAGATGGATGGCGCCGGAATCTGTGCCGCCGCCCGGGACAGCATCGAACTGATACGGGATGCTGTTTTCATCTGCTGTGTCTGTCACAAAGTCACGAAGACCTTTATGGGACACCATGGAAGCATCATACATAATGACCTGTGGACCGTCTCCCATGCTGGAGAGCGCGTCTTTGTCCGAAACGCCCGGTGTATCGCCGGCAATGCCGACATCGACGCCAAAGCCGATATCCGGCTGAATTTGATGCGCGGATGTGCGGGCACCGCGGAGGCCTACTTCCTCCTGTACAGTTCCAACACCATAAACCGTATTCGGGTGCTCTTCGTTCTGAAGACGGCGAAGCACTTCAATGGCAATGGCACAGCCGATGCGGTTATCCCATGCCTTGGCCATGAGGAGCTTTTCATTCTTCATCACGGTAAAATCACATACCGGCACGACCGAATCGCCCGGACGTACGCCGAATTCCATGGCTTCTTCTTTACTGGAAGCACCAATGTCGATGAACATTTCTTTTTTATCAACCGACTTTTTACGTGCTTCCGGCGCAAGAATGTGCGGCGGCTTGGAGCCGATGACTCCCGGCACATTTCCGTTCCGGGTCATGACGGTGACGCGCTGTGCGAGCATAACCTGCTCCCACCAGCCGCCGACACATTGAAACTGAAGGAAACCTTTGTCGTTGATGTTTGTCACCATAAAGCCGATTTCGTCCAGGTGACCGGCAACCATGATTTTGGGATCGTCCTCATTTCCACCCTGTTTTTTCGCAATAAGACTTCCGAGGTGGTCGGTTTCCACACTGTTGGCAAACGGTTCGATCCAGCGCTTCATGACCTCGCGCGGCTCCCTTTCGTTCCCCGGGATTCCATTTGCATCTGTAAGTTCTTTCATCATTTTCAGCATTTCTTCCATTCTTCCGCCTCCCAACTAATATGTATCCGTTTCAGTATACCTTTTTTACAGCTTCTTCTCAATTAATTCGGGATCCGAAATTAATAACCGCGCTGCTGCCGCTCATAGTTTTCCTGGTGCTTCGCTTTGTACGCTTCCGTTACTTCCTGCCACTCATATCCAAGATGGCCGGCAAGCGCGGTGTATGCCTGAAAAAGATGCTGATAGCTTTCTGTCGAAGGCTCCATACGTAGAAGCGATACATAACCATACAGCTCCAGGAAAGCCTCGGTGAGCGCTTCCGGGGAGAGAATTTCTCCCAACTCGGTCAGCTCGGTTTCCTCCTGCTGTTCCAGTGCGTTCCCAAGAGAAAGCAGAAAATGCAGCCCATCCACATATTCTTCCAGAATAACCTGATCATCGGAAGGCGGCCGACTGCTCCAGAATTTAAAACACCTTACTTCATTGGCCAGTTCTCCGGTTTCTACGATGAACGCGAGAAGCTTTTCCTGAAAAACATCTTTCCCATTGATATTCTGTTCCGTTTCAATAAACGAATCCAGCTCCTGCTGGCGCTTGAACAGCATTTTTAATTCCATTTTTATTCCTCCTGATTTACGGAACAGACGGCTGTTTTCCTTTAAAAAATAAGATGAAACCCCCGGGTGTGGTTTTGCGTACAAGTAAGAAGGGAAATTTCTATACAACGCCCTTCCGTCTTGTGTATGATGATGCAAAGGGGAGATTATTATGATAACCGTGCTGCTGTTCCGCATTTTTCTGCTGCTTGCACTGGCGATTATAACATACAGTGTAATTAAGTACCTGACCGACTCCCGCCGCCGGCTGGAGCGTGCCCGCCGCCGCGGAGAAATGTATGTGTACGATGATCCCCGCGAAGTCCGGCGCAACCTTTTAATCACTTCCGGCGGAGCTCTTTTTGAAGGAGAAAAGTATCTCGGCACGGCCGAAACGTCTGTTGAAGTGACAAGCATTCAGCTTCAGACAGAAGATACGGTGGAACTGAATGGAATGACGCTTCAGGATTTTCACCAGATTGAAAAAGAACTCCAGCTCCGCTATCCAAAAGCGGTCATTCAGTGGCGCGAGCCGACGGCAGGGATGATCCGCCGTCTCCGCAGAAAGCAGGAAGCGGCGGACACCGCTCCTCCCACGGATGCCTGACTATCGACTTTAGACCGCCGGAAAAACTCCGGCGGTCTTTTTTCGTGTGCCTGGCATGTCTGACAGCTAGGTGGTGAAAGTCCACTACGGGCTTGGTAATGGGAACCGTTAGCGAATGGCAAGGGTGTCCGGGGTGACCCGGAATCTGAAGGAAGCCGGACGCAAACACAC
>NZ_PVNS01000012.1 GCF_002993335.1 Alkalicoccus urumqiensis
TTGATCCATGTTATAATGAGTATACATAAAGAACACCCCTTTTTGTTTTGTGTGGTAACTTAACAATATCAAAGGGTGTTCTTTTTGTGTAGTAAAATGATGCATAAATGAAGCCCCTCACCAACTTACCGGTGAGGGGCTATTAGCTAGGGTTTTGTCCCAGCCTCTTAATAGAGACTTTTTCAGTGGCCTCTTTTATGAAAGGAGTGGTTCAATCAAAACGATCTACCGGCCTCAGATTAATACGCTGCTTACATTGAATTCGTTTCTGCTGTTTTCGTGAGAACAGCAACCAGCTCTATATGGACCGTGTGGGGAAACATATCGACCGGCTGTACTTCCTTTAATTCATATCCAAACGGGACAAGCTGTGTAATATCATCCGCGAACGTTTCCGGGTTGCAGGAAACGTAAACAATTTTCTCCGGTCCTGCACGGCCGATCCGGCGCATCACTTTGCCGCCTGCCCCGGAGCGGGGAGGATCGAGCATTAATAGATCCGGTGCACCGAATACTTCAAGCATTTCATCCATGCCTTTACGCGCATCCTTAGCCAGAAAACGCGTATTGGTGATGCCATTTTCCTCTGCATTCCGTTCTGCTGATTCAATCGAGGCAGGAACGATTTCAATACCTGCAAGCTGATCCACTTTCCGGGCAAATGGCAGAGAAAATGTGCCAACCCCGCAGAAAAGGTCGATCATGCGGTCACCTTTCCCCGGTTCCGCCATCTTGAGAGCCGTATCCACAAGGACTTCCGCCTGATAGGGGTTCGTCTGGAAAAACGTATCATGCCAGAGACGGAAGCGGAAACCCGAAAGTTTTTCATAAATAAACGACCGTCCTGAAAGTACCGTCAGCTCTTCCGCCTGCACTTTGTCCGCCCAGTCCGTATTTTTCATCCATAATAAACTTTTTACTTCCGGGTGCCGGGATTCAATCCGGCTTATAAGATCGCGGACAGGCTCTTCCAGCTCTCCGTCCCAATCTGCCGCACAGCCTATGCCGAGCATTACTTCGCCTGCAGCAAATGACTGGCGGACCATTACGTGTCTGAGCAGGCCTTCATGGGTTTCTTTGTTATACCCGCTGATACCATACTCTGCCGCCCACGAAGCGACTGTCAGGGCAGCATTAACCATTTCCCCGCCGGCAATCAGGCAGGTATCCAGAGCTACAATCTTCCGGAAATTCCCCTGCTCATGAAGCCCCATCTCTCCTTCTTTCGAGAAGGTGAATTCCATTTTATTGCGGTAATGCCAGGGATCACTCATTCCTTTTGCATCATGAACAAGGTCTGCGGAAAACCCCTGCTCCGCAAGCATCCGCTTTACTTCTTCTGTTTTGTAGGAAAGCTGCCCCTCATATGTCCAGTGCTGCCAGGCACATCCCCCGCAGCGTGTAAAATGAGGGCAGGGCGCCTCCGTACGCTCCTTGTTTTTTGTCAAAATCTGATCCGGTCTCGTCCACCACCGTTTTTTCCACGGGTGATCGACTGTGACCTGAACGGTTTCACCCGGCAGTGTCAGCGGGACTGTGAGCTTAAGCTTTTTTTTGTTACCTGTGCCCGGGTCCCTCCATACGGCGCCTCTTCCGGAACCTTTCCGGTCCAGATCGTTAATTACTACTTCATATGTTTCCGAGGACATATACTTCCCCCTCTGTGAATTTATAATTATACCGGAAAACAGTATACCTTCCTTTGCCGGTTTTCACAAAGTTTTTTCTGTTAGATGTATACTTCCAAATGCAGTGGCAGGTCTTCTGTGTGCTGCCTTACAGCCTCAAGCAGTTCCCGGGGCAGCGTCAGACCATATTCATTCAGAAATGTGACGATATTTAATTTCCTTTCCTGCAGCCCTTCAGAAGGAAATAACTCGGTCTCCAGAGCTGCCAGGCGGGTATTATGCGCCCAGGCTCTCCGCTCAGTCAGCCTTCCCCGTTTCTCTTCAAATTCCGTCATGAGCCGGGTAAGTTTTTCCTGCGTCGCTTCTACAAGCACCTGAGCTTCCCGGCTGTCACGGAGAGGAGCTGTTTCTACGCGGAATACTTGATTCAATTTTTCCTTAGTCATCGCAAAAATGCGGTCCTCATAACGGTTCCGCTGCTCGTTTACTTTTACAGCCGCCGTTTCAGGTACTTTCCCGGACTGCACCTGCTCCGGCGTCATCTTATACAGCTTCATGGATTTTTCCGATTTTCGGCTGATTATTGTTATGGAATGACGCGGAAGCAGAACAGGCATGTTTCTCTCAAACAGATGGAACACCTGCTTTAACAGTCCCCAGTACGCGAGCTCTCCAGCTCCGGCGACAAATGTATGCACCGGCAGGATAAAGTCCTGCATCAACGGTCTGGTAACTACGTTATTGCTTAACTGTACCGATCCTTCCAACACTTGCTGCTTCAGTTCTGCAGGAGTCCAGGTTTGTCCGGTAGCAGGATGACGGAAATGTCCGTTTACCTTCTCAAGAAGCTCCCGGCCTTTATCATCATGAATAAACAGATGGGCAGAAGTGGATTCCAGCGCCACCGGTTCTCCAAATCCGGCATCTCTGTAAGCTTCCCCCTGCGAAAGAAATGCACGCTGCAGTTCTTCGTTCCGTTCAACAAGCTCTGCAAAATACGGGCGCTCCAGTTCCCTGACGAGAGGGTCATGTGCATCCATTACAACAAGTCCTGTACCTTTAAAGAACTGATAAAGTACGCGTACAAACCAGTCGGTGTACGTCATGCCGGGTTCAAGGTCCCGGTTTAATAGATGGAGAACGTCTTCTGTGAACTTTTTTTCCGGAAGGTAGCGGAGAGCTTCCCGAATAATTTTCTCTGCCTGCTCCATATACAGCCGCCGCTCGGAAGCCGGCAGTTTTTCTTGATTTTTTTCCGGCAGTTGAAATTTTTTCGGCAGCTTCCCATCATGAAGATGTACATGATTGATTTCATCAATGTCGTGATCTTCTCCTGCCACCCAGAAAATGGGGATAACCGGACGGCCCAGACGTTCTTCCAGCCGTTCCGCCTCTACAATCAAATGAATTATTTTATGTATTGTATACATCGGTCCTGTCCAGAGTCCCGCCTGCTGACCGGCTACAACCGTAATGCTTGTCTCATCCAAAAGTCTATCGATCTGATGAAGAGCCGCCGCACAGGGAAACAGCTTTTTCTGATAAGCTGCCAGAGCATCCGCCATTTTTTTGCGGGGAAACGTGTGATTTTCCAGCTGCTGGGCTTTGGAAGCCGCATCGGTCGTCCGGTAATCAAAAAACGCATGAATCGTTTCTTCCTGCTGTAGATATTTTCCGGCAAAAGACGTCGGCGGGTAATTTGTGCGCGTAGAAATCTGCATTGTCAGTCAACCTTTCTCCTTAAGTCCCATTCAGTATAGCAGAACCGCAGCAGCGGACAAACGAATCCGCTCAAACGGTCCATATTCCGATGACACCCAGAATTCCGTACAGTACTGCGTACAATAGGAAATGAAACCGCCACGTCCATTTTAATGAAGTAAACAGCGATACATTCTCATCCATTCTA
Organism: Alkalicoccus urumqiensis; assembly: GCF_002993335.1. Lineage (GTDB taxonomy): Bacteria > Bacillota > Bacilli > Bacillales > Salisediminibacteriaceae > Alkalicoccus > Alkalicoccus urumqiensis. Next base: position 3,538 of record NZ_PVNS01000012.1, read on the forward strand.
TATAATAGAGTGAGGATACTTCCAGCCATAATGATAAAAAATAGAAGCTGCGCCCATCCAAGAGCCATACCGGTTATTTCAAGAAGCATAAAATAAATAGTGACAGCAAACAATGGAACAGAAAGATCCGCCGCCCGCTTCCAGGAAGCCTGCTTCCGTCCGTCCCAAAGCCGGAACAATACATAAAAAAATAGTAGACCGGCAACCGGAAATGAAATGAAAAAGCCGGCGGCTGCAGCAGCGATGTTACTCATGGCGCTCATCTGCCTTATGGAGCAGCTGTGTATGTATTTCTTTTAGAAAAGAGACATCCATCTTTTTTTCTTCGGCCTGATTTATGACATATCCAGTGATCGCTTCCAGTTCCAGTTCTCTCCCCGCCAGAAAATCCTCCAGCATGGAGGAACGGTTTTCTCTCGTCAATTCAATCATTCTCTCTACAAATGACCAGTCCGCTACACTAAATCCAAGAACCGGTGCTGCTTCCCGAAACAGCTGCTGTGCCTCATTATTTGCCCGCTCATCAGAGAGCAGAATGTGATTCTTTCTTTCATAAAGTACTGTAAGTGGATTCACCACTACATTGACGAGAAGCTTTTTTCTCATTTCACCATCTATATCGTCCGTCCACTCGGATGAGAATGGTTCATCGACTGCAAGAAGAGACTGAGCGAGAATATGCTTTCTTCCGCCGCCGATAATTATTTTACCGGCTCCAGAATGTTCTGCCGCATTCGGCCCGGTACGGTAAACGCCGTGGGAAACGATGCCGAACAAAGCATTATCCCACCGCTTCCTGATTTTTTCAACATGCCCCATTCCGTTCTGCAGAAAAAGCGATGGCACATCCCTCGGTTTATTAATAATGTCATCAAGGTGATATTGTTTTACTGTTACGATGACAGCATCCTCCTGCAGCGGTAGATCTCTTCCTGCCGAAGCCTTAAACCGTTCCCGCCCGATACGAAGTCCATCCTGTTGAATAACTGAGGCCTGTTCGTCGGTTCTCGTCTGCATATAAATTCGATGACCTGCCCGCGATAGGTAAGCGCCGGTTAATATACCGACGGCTCCAGCTCCTAAAATCGTTATGTTCATGTGTGTGCGGGATGCCCCGCTCCCCCCTTTTTAACCGTCTGCTCTTACTTAGAGCATATCAGTTTTTACTGCTGCAAAAAACAGGAATGTGCGCTGCCGGGCAGGAATTAATTGCAGATCCTTTCCTGAAAGCCGATTTTACTATATAATACAGGTATCGCTTACATATTGAAAAACTGGATACAGATGATGGAGGGATCACGATGGAACAGTACGAAGTACAACGATTGAAAATTAATTTTAAAACTCTGGAACACTTTGAAAATTTCCGCGAATATGGAAGCCAGGAGCTTTCGATGAAAGAAGATCTGGAGGAGAATATCGTCGAGAACGACAGCGAATCTCCGTTTTACGGCGTTTATTTCGGTGATAAACTCGTTGCCAGAATGTCTCTGTACCGGATAGATAAGCAGTTTGACCGTTATTTTGATCCGCCCCAGGATTATCTCGAATTGTGGAAACTTGAGGTCCTGCCGGGCTTTCAGGGAAAGGGTATAGGCAATGCACTCGTTGACTTCGCCAAGACTCAGGGGCTTCCTGTGAAAACAAACGCCCGTCAGCGCTCCGATGATTTCTGGGCCAAGCAGGGATTCGAATCCGTACATTATGATCCCGAACGCGACCGGGGCGAGAACCCATACGTCTGGTTCCCTGAAGGGGTCCGGGAGCAGAAATAAGACAGCGATTGAGGGACAGACCATCTTCAAGGTCTGTCTTTTTTATAGTAGGGTAAGAATGTATAAAATTCTAAGCCTCTTTCGAGCAGCTATGCCAAGGGCTGCAGCATTTCAGTGTTCTGTTCCATGTACCATTTGTTTCTGTTGATAGAGCTTCTCCGCTTTTCGGCAGAAGTTTGCCGTGGGCTTGTCTTCCAGCCGGGCGCTGTTTGCACGGCTGTATAGCATGAGCGGAGCCGGCCTATGGTTTGAGCCGCAGGGCAGCGAACTTCTGCCATGCGGCGCGGCCGCGCGGAGCCGTGCTACTTGTAATAAGAGCGTTGTACGGCTGCAGGTGCAGGCAGAAAGCGGGAACCTATTCAACAGACCTCTCTTTTCTTTTAATACCAGGTGGTTTCTGCCTGGTTTATTTTACTTCCTCTAGTTAAAAGCCGTCCAGTCTCTGACTGCAGCTGCCGCACGATCAGAAGGACGGCCGTTTTATATGCCCTTCCGGCTGAAACCTCTCACCTCAGGTTTTTACGGAATTGGCAAGTGTGATGATCGAGCCGCTCTTTTTAATGAATTCGATATAACATTCTAAATGAAAAAAACAGGGGAGCCGGGCTCCCCTGTTTCAACTGCTTATTTTGCTTCGCGGCCTTTGTACGTCCCGCATGATTTACACACACGGTGAGAGAGCTTCATCTCCCCGCACTCAGGACATTCCACCATTCCAGGCACACTCAGTTTTTTGTGTGTCCGGCGCTTATTCTTACGAGTTTTACTCGTTTTACGAAAAGGTACTGCCATTTGTCCCACCTCCTTGAAATCATTCGTTCTTGTCGAGCCACTGTCCAAGCTTAGCCAGACGTGGATCCACTTTCTGTGTTCCACCTTCCGGTTCTTCCGTTTCCAGCTCCCAGCCGTTACCCGACTTCGGTGCCGGTCCTTCCGGAAGATCGCTGAATACTCTCAGCGGCTTAGCCAGCAGCACCTGTTCCCGGAGCCACGGGAGCAGATCGACCGTGTTGCTTTCCAATTCGTGAACGTCATCATCCTCATCGAAGGTGGCCCGCTCTGACAGCTGGAATATTTCAACTGTATCAATCGAGAAAGGATATGAAACATCATTCAGTGTTCTGGCACATGGAAGAGTCATTTCCCCTTCGAGATGCAGTATAAATACAGCTCTGTCACGGGTAACCTCCGCGTGGCCGGTAACATGAACCGGAGTAACCTCACGAATTTCACGGTCCAGTTCTTTCACTTTTTCCACGTCGACGGAATCATTCAGCTGAAGCTCTTCTCCACGATAGCGCTGCAGCTGCTGTATCGACCATTTCATTCTATTCACCTCAAGACAACAAATGTAATTATATCGCCGGAAAAATTAAATGTCAAGATAATCTCTTTACATATTAATACTTTACCTGAAAAGAAATTTCCTTGCTTCTTTTTCCTGCTTTCCCTATTCTGAAAAGAGACAAACCGTATTTCTGGAAAGGTGGTTTCTTCATGAACGCAGCCGGTTTAATCGTTGAATACAATCCATTTCACTTCGGGCACCTCCATCATCTGGAGGCTGCCAAAAAAGCTACAGGAGCGGATATCACTGCAGCCTGCATGAGCGGGTCCTTTTTACAGCGCGGAGAGCCTGCTGTCATTGATAAATGGGCACGCACGGAAATGGCGCTGCATGCGGGAATTGATATCGTATGCGAACTTCCGCCGGCCTACAGCGTCCAGCATGCTCCTCTTTTTGCAAAAGGAGCGGTAGAGACGCTCGCAGCTCTTTCTGTTTCAACTATCTGCTTCGGCAGCGAATCCGGACGGACAGAACCTTTTCTGGAAGCTTTCAGGCTCCTGGAAAAAAACGAATCCGTGATAAAACCACATTTAAAGAAAGAGCTCTCCGAAGGCAGGAGCTATCCTGCTGCATACCACCGTGCAGTCTGCTCCGCGGGACTTTCCCATCCCTCACTAGACTTAACGAAACCGAATAACGTGTTAGGGCTTGAATATGTGAAGCAGGCATCCCGCTTTAATATCGACTGCAGTACCATTCAGCGGATAGATGCCGACTATCACGATGAAACACCTGGAACATCGAGAATTGCCAGCGCAACGTCGATCCGCAGGCTGCTTCACTCCAGAGGAGCACATGCAGCAGATGAATATATGCCCTTTCCCGGACCCCTTCATAATTATGTCGGAGCGCAGGGGCTCAGAAGCTGGGAGGATTATTATCCAATACTCCGTCATCAGATTACGATTCTCGGCCCGGAAGGCCTGGCAGAAATTTATGAAGTAAAAGAAGGTCTGGAACACCGAATTTACAATAATCGGAACCAGCCGGATTTTCAAACGTTTATTCAGGCAGTAAAATCAAAACGATATACGCAGACCAGTCTGCAGCGGCTGTCAGTACGAATTCTTCTCGGTTCAAAGCGTTCCACAGTAAACGCACTTACTTCTTCGCCGGTGGACAGCATTCAACTACTCGGGCTTTCAAAAAAAGGAAGAGCCTACATAAAATCGATGAGAGCGGAATTTACCGCTCCGGTATTTACGATGCCCAAGGAAGCGAAAACACCTCTGCAGAGAGATTCTATTCGTGCCGAGGAGGTATACCGTTCCGCTCAGCAGCCGGAAACGTACAGCCCGTATCATGAAAAAATCCGCCTTTATCCGGAAATGCTTTCGAGATAACCGAGTGCGTCCTCCAGGCTCGTTACCGGAACGATTTCCATATCTGTGCCTATAGATTCCGCCGTCTCCTGAGCAGCTTCAAAATTCGTCAGTCCACCGGTGTCATCCAGATCGGGAGCGAAAAAGATATCCATGTTATCCTCGTCTGCTGCATAAATTTTCTGGCTGATACCGCCGATGCTTCCGACCGTACCATTTTCCGAGATAGAGCCGGTACCGGCTATCGAGAGTCCTCTTGTAATGTCTTCCTCGGTCAGCTGATTGTAGATTTCAAGCGCAAACATTAACCCGGCAGACGGGCCTCCGATCTGACTTGTACTGATATCTACTTCGGGATCCGTTATCAGTTCACGGTCGGTTACAGGGTTTGATATGCCAATGCCGGCACGTCCTTCCTCCGCCCCGAATTCTTCAGGGAATTCTTCGGCAGTTACCTCCACGTCCATCTCTTCGTCATTCCGGACGATGGTCATGGAAAACACTTCACCCGCTTCGGCTCCTGAAACGGAATCAAGCAGTTCATCGGCTGTACGGACTTCCGTTTCATTAACAGAGGTAATCCGGTCACCCGATTCCAGTTTCTCTTCTGCATCCATGCCGGGAATAATTGATGTGATAACCACGCCGTATTCTTCAAACGAAGCTTCTCTTCCTGCAGCTTCATAAGCCGCGATCACAGACTGCTGCTGTGACGTGCTCATAAGCATCATCTGCCGGTGATTGTACATATCATCCGACTCTCCGGGAGGACGCACTTCATTCTCATGCATCAGCTCCCTTCTGTCGCTCAACAAAGACCAGATATAATTAACCGAGTTCGCTTTTCCCATGCGGATAGTAGTTAAAGCAAAACTTCCTTCATATGCGTAGCCATCTTCCACTTCGATTACATCTGTCAGCGTCTGGGCATCACCAGGGACAGAGAAGTAATAAGGCAGATGAATAAAATTGACTGCTGCAAGAACCATTAACAGCAGCACCCATTTAATCCATCCGGTATTTCTTCCGGTATTCATGCTGCGTTCCTCCTGTCATTCTGCTGTACGTATCATTAAGGTACTGAATCTTGCGCGGAATTGCGATTAATCTGCTCAGGAGGAGAATTTCTTCTCGAGTGCTGCTTTGACTGCTTCAGGCACCATATCATCGGTCAGTGCCCCATGCCGGGCTATTTCTTTGACGAGTGTTGAGCTGAGCGCCTGATACTCTGGAGCACCCGGCATATACAGCGTTTCCACAGATGGAGTCAGCTTCCGGTTCATGACAGCCATCGGTTCTTCGTATTCCATATCTGTAACTGAACGGATTCCTTTTACAAGGACGTCCGCACCCGCCTCTTTCACTGCTTTCGTCAATAAGCCGTCGAATGCCGCTACACGTACGTTCGGATAGAGCGCGCATGCCTCTTCAAGGAGCGCTGTTTTCTCCTCCAGGGAGAAGAGCGGCTGTTTCCTGCTGTTATGAAGAACGGCAACGGTGACAGCTTGAAATAGGCCGGCACTTCTTGAGATGATATCCATATGTCCATTCGTGACGGGATCATAGCTTCCCGGGATAAATGCGTGCATTACAACTCGTCCTCCTGTGTAAACAATTCAATACGTATCGTTCCATATGTCATCGTGTCTATTTTAACGAGACCACCTGTTTTATCCGGGAGAAAAAAGCTGCTGTCGTGTTCACATGCAGCCAGTCCACCGGCTTCAAGCAGACCGTATTCCTGTATTGTCTGCAGATCTTTTTCCAGATTCTGTTTCTCGTAAGGAGGGTCCAAATAAATAAAGGAAAAAGACTGCTTCCGCTTTCCGCTTGCTTTGAGCGCTCTGACCGCTTCCGTTTTGTACATCTCAATGCTTTCTTTTTCCGCACCGAGTTTTTTTATATTTTCTTTCATAACAAGAAACGCGCTGCGGTCACGTTCGACATACACGAGCGTTTCCATACCTCTCGACAGTGCCTCCAGTCCCATGACACCGCTGCCACCGTAAAGATCAAGTACGCTGCCGCCTTCAAAGTAAGGGCCGATCTGGTGAAAAAATGCTTCACGGACCTTATCGGTTGTCGGCCTTGTTGTTGAACCTGGCACGGCCTTCACTGTTCGTCCTTTCCACTTTCCACTGATTATCCGCACAGATCTCTCTCCTGTTCAAAACAGTATTTTTAATCAGCCGCAGGATCCTTGTCTCTAAATCCCGGCGGCAGTCTGTTCCTTCCGCATAAAAGTCAGCCAGAAGATCGTCCTTCTGGCTGACGCGGGGATACTCCGGCACACGGAAGCTAGAGTCCCATTTTATAATCATCTTTCGGTATCTTTTCTTTCACTTCTTTTTGATATTCTGTCTTTATCCAGGGACGCATCGACCTGCGCACACGCTTAACAAATGGGAGTTTTTGGAGTTTATCCTCCAGCTGTTCCATGTTTTCTACATCTGTGTAAAGAACCACATACTTCATTTTCCTGGAAACGTAATGAACATGTCCATAGCGCTTTAACTGCTTCACCTGTTTAAGCGACTGCAGGTAAACGGATAAACTTACTCGATCCTGAACCATCACTGTTCCTCCTTCAGCTGCAGCCACAGCTTCCACCCGAGCCGCATCCGCCGCTGCAGGAAGACTGCTGGGCGTCAAAAAATGGATTTCCTGTCGGGACTTTTATATTTGGGGATACTTCATCTGCAATCATTTTACTGATTTCACTGAGCAGTTCATGCAGATATTTTTCCGCCTGCTTAAATTCAGCGATTACTGGCTCCGTATCCAGACCCCGCTTAAATTCTCTCACTTCTGCAGTAATCGTCCGGAAGTCGGGATGATATTTTCCAAAACGCTGCACTTCTTCATACTTTTCTTTTAACAATTGAAACTCCTGCAGCTTTGACTGAATGTGCCGGTCTTTCTGCACTGCTTTTTTGGTACGTATATATTGAGCAAATATTTCCGATTCCACTATATAATCACTGAGTACCTCAGCTTCTGCTGCAAGAGAGATATCCGTCATTGTCATCATGGGGATCCACCTCCATTTCCAGTATATCACGATCCCCAGTCAAGAAGAAACCAGTGTCTTCCACCAGTGCTGATTAAGCTCTGTGACTATATTTCAAAAATAAAGCTCCGTGCGTTGCAACGAGTCTCATTTCATACTATTATTAGTAATAGAGTCCGTTTAACTGAGGAGGAGGAAGCTTATGAATTTTGAACAGAATAAACTGGAAGGCAGCATTGTCAATTTTGCTGACCTCGATGAAATGATGAAAGAAGAAGGGTTCGACGCGCAGTGGGACTACGAACGCATCACATACGATTATAAAATTGTTGATCAGGTGAAAAACGAGATATATTATTTCCGCATCCCTGCCCTGGTACATACGGGAGAAATTCCAAACGACAGCGCTCAGGTAAAAATGTACACCCCTTACCTCGGCAAGCACTACTACCCTCACGGTGTGGAATATGACGAAGTATTTCCGGAACGTATTGTAGAAAAGTGCTCGAAAAAACTGGACGTTCTTTTTGATAAAATTAAAGAAATCACTGTAGTTTAATGCTGAACCGACTTTCGGTCACCCTGATCCCAGCGGCTGATCGGAAGTTTTTTTAAAAATGCCTTTTTTTCACCCTCACTTATTCACTATTCAGCAGCCTGACGAAAGGAGCTCCCAACTTGCCGCCCTATTTGAAGAAATACATAACGATTGCATTTATACTAATTGCAGCCGGGTTGTTCTTTTACTTTGTGCTGCCGGTATCCATTCCGCTCCTGCTTGCTTTTATTACAGCGCTGTTTCTTTCTCCTGTCGTAAAGAAGCTGGCTTCATTTAAAAAGATTACCCGGAGTGCAGCTGTATTTATCGTATTTATATTGTTTACAGCTGCAGCAGCAGCACTTCTGTATTTTTTAATGACCAGAGCACTCATCCAGGTCAATACATTTATAGAAAATCTCCCCGGCATGATTAATGAAATGAACGTAGCATGGATGACGCTGCTGGAAAACCTCCGCACCCAGTTTGATCATCTTTCTGAAGACATTGTTGATACAATCGACCAGGAGGTCACGTCGCTGTTATCGGAATCCAGAAATAGACTGCAGGACATTGATATTATCGGCAGGGTCAGTGCGATTATTCTGGCCATCCCTTCCTACATTGTTTCTCTGCTTGTGTATCTAATTGCTCTTTACTTATTTCTACTGGACCTGCCGCGGCTGCGTGAGAAAGCCTTCTCCTATCTTAAGCCGGAAACAGCAGACAAAGTACAGTTTATGAGTTCCCGCTTGTCGAGCGTTATTTTCGGTTTCTTTAAAGCTCAGTTTCTCGTGAGCCTGATTATATTTGCCGTCACTTTCATCGGCCTTCTCTTTATCGCACCGGAAGCAGCGCTGATCATGTCGATCCTCATATGGGCGATCGATTTCATTCCAATTATCGGTTCCATTGCAGTTCTGGCTCCATGGGCCATTTTCGAATTTATTCTTGGAGACAATTCCACTGCAGTGCAGCTATTTATTCTGGCAGCGGTGCTGCTGACTATACGAAGAACGGTCGAGCCGAAAGTTATGGGCCATCACATCGGCTTATCACCGCTTGCTACACTGATCTCACTGTATATCGGTTTAATGCTTCTAGGTGCGGTCGGCTTTATCCTCGGCCCGCTGCTCGTTATCTTATTCTCCAGTGCAAAAGAGGCAGGACTGATCCGGATGAACTTTAAAATTTGAGCTCATTCATCATAGAGAGTGCGAACTAACAAATTATGCATCCACTAAATAAGGCTCCCGGCGATCTTAAAAGATCACCGGGAGCCTTATTATATGCAAAACTATTTAATCATTCAGCTCTGCCATGCTCTTGCTCACGTTTGCATTAAGAAGACAAAAGTTTGCTTTCCGGTATGGACAGCTGAATTAAAAGCAGAGACCCACGGCTGCAGCCGTGAGTCTCTGAAATGAATTAATATTTCGTTACACCGATCAAGAGCATCAGTGATGCAACAGTCATCGCGGCTACAAACAGGCCGGACCACATCATCACATTCGCCCAAGCATTGCCTTTCGAATTCAGATGCATAAAGTAATACAGCTGCATAATGACCTGCACTGATGCGAGCAGAAGGATGAACGGAATCGCAAACCCTGTTGGAATCGCATCACTTGCTACTGTGAGAAAAGCTGTGCTCGTCATAAAGATCATGAATACGAAAGAAGCAATCTGTGCTTTTGTTTCCCGTTTCAGCGAGCGCTCCGTATCACGGGAAGCTTTGCCTTCAAGTCTTGCGCTGGGATCTACATGCGACATACGATCACGCTCCTACTCCCAGTAGATAAACTACTGTGAAAATGAATACCCACACTACATCAATAAAGTGCCAGTATAGTACTGCGGTATAAAACTTGGATGCATTCGTCAATGTAATACCCGCTTTACGGTAGCGGATAAGCAGTGTGATAATCCAACCGATACCAAACGTAACGTGGGCGCCGTGCGTTCCAACGAGTGAATAGAAAGAAGAAGCAAATGCACTGGATGTATACCCTAAGCCGAGATGGTTATACTCGTAAAACTCGTAAATCTCAAATCCGAGAAAGCCGAGTCCGAGAGCTACCGTCAGCCACATCCACATGATCATTCCTTTAAAGCTTCCCTTTTTCATGCTGATCACAGCAAAAACACTCGTTAAACTGCTTGTCAGAAGTAGCATTGTCATAATAAATACAAGTTCCAGATGGAATAAGTCTGCCGGTCCCGGCGCATCTGCCGTACTTCCTCTCAGTGCCAGATACGTACCGAAGAGAGAAGCAAACAGCACGGTCTCTCCACCAAGGAAAAACCAAAAACCAAGGTATTTGTTCTTTCCTTCAAGCGTTGCCTTTTCCGGATGAGCCGGAAGTGTGTGAGCAGGCTGTGCCATCAGCTTTCACCTCCCTGTTTCTTAATCTCAGACACTGGAATATGATAGCCGTGATCCTCTTTAATCGAACGGACAAACATGCAGCCGAAGTTAATCAGTAGTCCGAGCGCAATAAGAAGATACATTTCATAAATAACACCGAAACTGGCTACAACAAGACCGGAACTCATGATAATCGGAAGGATGGAGCCGTTTGGCATGTGGATCTCATCCAATGGTTCTGCGGCCTTAATCTTTCCATTACCATTCATTTTCTCATACCAGAGTGCGTCAAGATCCCGGATGAGCGGTGTCTGAGCAAAGTTGAATTCCTGAACAGGTGTCGTCGTTGCCCACTCCAGCGTACGTCCGTCCCAAGGATCGGTGACGTTCGTTGTGTTTTTGCGGGAGACGATAACATTTACGACGAGGAAGATGAAGGCCACAGCCATCATGAATGCACCGAGAGAGCTGATCAGGTTCATTTCATTAAAGCCCTGTCCGTCAAGGTAGGATGCAACACGACGCGGCATACCAACCAGACCAAGGAAGTGCTGAATGAAGAATGTCAGATGGAAACCGATTAGGAAGAGCCAGAAGAAAATCTTTCCCAGTCCCTCTCCCAGTCGATAACCAAACATTTTCGGCCACCAGTAAAACGTTGCAGCAAAGATACCGAATACAGATCCACCAATAATAACGTAGTGGAAGTGAGCGACGACAAAGTACGTATCATGGAACTGATAGTCCGCCGCACTCATCGCGAGCTGCACCCCGGTTACCCCGCCGAGTACGAATGATGGAATAAAGGCCAAAGCGAACAGATTCGCCGTAGTAAATTTGATCCGTCCTCCCCAGAGCGTGAGGAGCCAGTTGAAAATTTTGATGCCTGTCGGAACGGCAATTGCCATTGTAGCAACTGCGAAAATCGCGTTCGCAACAGGTCCCATACCCACTGTAAACATGTGGTGGGCCCAGACCATGAATCCAAGGAATCCGATGATCATCGTTGCAAATACCATAGCAGAGTAACCGAACAGGCGTTTTTTAGCAAAAGTCGAAATAACTTCTGAGAAGATTCCGAATGCCGGAAGAATTAGAATATAAACTTCCGGGTGACCGAATATCCAGAATAAGTGCTGGTAAATAACGACATTACCACCGAGTCCGATGTCAAAGAACGCGCCACCGAATGTCCGGTCCAGCATAAGCAGAAGGAGTCCTACTGTCAGTGCCGGGAATGCAAAAAGAATCAGCATCGACGTAACGAACGTTGTCCATGTAAACAGCGGCATCCGCATCATACTCATACCGGGAGCGCGCATATTTACAATGGTAACGAGGAAGTTTATCCCCGACATTAATGTTCCGGCACCACTTACCTGAAGACCGAGTATGTAGTAATCTACACCCTGACCTTCCGAAGTTGTAGAAAGCGGAGCGTAGGCAGTCCAGCCTGCGTCCGGAGCACCGCCGGTAAAGTAACTTACGTGCAGAAGCAGTCCCCCGAAAAGAAACAGCCAGAAGCCAAGAGAGTTTACAAAAGGAAATGCAACGTCCCTTGCTCCGATCTGAAGCGGCGTGACGAAGTTCATAAAGCCGAAAAACATCGGCATAGCTGCTAAAAACAGCATGGTCGTTCCGTGCATCGTTAATACTTCATTGTATGTTTGTTCACCGAGAAAAGCCATTTCCGGAAACATAAGCTGAATCCGTATAAGCATTGCTTCAATACCGGCAATGGTAAAGAAGAAAAGCCCCGCCAAAAAATACATGATGCCGATTTTTTTATGGTCGACGGTGGTCAGCCAGTCCCAGACGACACTTTTCTGTGCAGCTGAGCTGTTGGACACGTGAATACCTCCCTTTTGTCTTAGTCTTCTTCAAGTACTTTCAGTTCCGTAATGTAATCGATCAGCGCATCCATCTCGTCATCAGAAATCTGATCTTCTGAAAACGCCGGCATTTCATTATCCGGCTTCAGAGACTGCGGATCACGGATCCAGTCGTGCAGGTTTTCATCTGTCGGCTCAAGGAAACCAGCTACTACCTGACGTTCACCGAAGTTCGTGAAGTTCGGTCCGGTCGGGCTGCCTTCATCTCCTACGGCGTGACACGAAATACAGTTTGACTCAAATACTTCGCGGCCTTCAACAGCCGCCTCGCCGGCAGCTTCTCCGGAAACGACTGCTTCGTCCGGCTCTGCCATGTTAGCAGCCCAGACGTCAAAAGTATCGCCGTCAACAGCTACCACTTTGAAGTCCATAAGCCAGTGGGAGGCTCCGCAGAGTTCGGTACATTTACCGAAGTAAATGCCTTCTTCCGGTGCTTCAAGCCACATTTCATTCGTAATACCCGGTACATTATCCATTTTTCCCCCGAGGGCCGGAACCCAGAAGGAGTGAACAACATCCGATGCCTCCAGAACGATTTCAACCCGGCGGTCTGTCGGAATGTAAAGATCCTGCCCTGCATTAATATCAAGGTTCGGATATTCAAATTCCCACCAGAATTGGTGAGCTGTTGCCTGTACAGTAATAAAGTCTTCGCCTTCAACCATACCTTCCTGGCCTTCTCCTTCTTCACCGTCTGCCTCTGTCGCCGACATGGAAGGCGTTTCCGCCAGTGTAAACGTATCCATGATGTTAGGTACGGCAAGGATGAGCAGAAGAAGGATTGGAATCGTCGTCCAGATAAATTCCAGCGCACGGTTACCATGAACCTGCTTTGGAATATGTGTATCTCCGGGACGTTCGCGGAACTTAATTAATACGAACGTATAGATGGAGAAAACGACGACGATAACGAAAATCATGACATACAGGGACAGCTGAATCAGATTCAGCTGCATTTCTGCAACCGGACCTCGTGGGTCCAGTGCGGATAAATTTTCCACACCACATCCCGCCAGAAGCGCGATCAGTGAAAATGGAAGTAGTCGCAGCAAATGTTTCATTTCGTCGCAAACCCCGCTTTCTTAAACGCAATTTTTAAAACATGTGGACGATAACCATCAATGCAAACATGATAGTGAGATAATTCAGGGAGTAAAGAAACATGCCTGTAGCCCATTTTGTATCGTCCTTTGTCCGGAATCCCCTCAACCCATAAATCAGCCACCCTCCACCGAGAATGACAGCTGCTGCCGTGTACACGGCACCAAAATCAGCTATGAGAAGAGAAATCGGAATTAATGCGGCTACATACCAGATAATCTGCCGCTTCGTAATACTGAAACCGGCAACGACTGGAAGCATTGGTATGCCTGCTGCACGATATTCTTCCACGCGGCGCATTGCCAGTGCAAGAAAGTGCGGCGGCTGCCAGATAAACATAATAAGAAACAGCGACCATGCGTAAGGATGCAGACCAGGGTCAATAGCAGCCCATCCGATCAGCGGCGGTACAGCTCCGGCAAAGCTTCCTACAATAGTGTTAAGTGTGGTTGTGCGCTTTGTCCACATCGTGTACAGCACAACGTAGATAATAAGCCCCGCCACACCAATAAGCGCAGCTGTTACAGAAGCAGCTGCCAAAAACCCGGTGCCGGCCATCGATACGGCCAGACCATATGTAAGCGTCTGCCTGCCTGTCAGCCTGCCACTCACCGTAGGACGTTCTTTTGTCCTCTCCATCAAATGATCGATATCACGGTCAATGTAATTATTCAGCGCACACCCGCCTGCAATAATCAGTGCCGATCCTGCAAGAGCTGCTGCGGCCGTCCAGAAGTTGGCTGCTAAAGTCGTCCCTGTGTAGTACGCTGCGAGAAACAGCCCCGCAAACGTCGTGATCAGATTGGACATAACTATGCCTGTTTTGGAAATGGTAATATAATCCCGCCACGTCACATCAGAGCCCGCTGTTTCCCGGACGCTGGCAACTGTTGTTTCTGCTGAAGAAACTGCATTAAGTTTACTCACGATTCGTTCACCCCCTGTACACGTCATCTTTTCTGCCGGCATAAATTAAAAAATAAGTTCATTCGTTCAAAAACTGCCAGAACAATCAGGCACAGCAAAAAAGAAGACAGTTTGCACTGTTCATACACATTATAAAGGAACAATTACCGTTTTTCATCACATTTTTTTAGACTTATCCTTTAGAATCAGTGTATGTGACAATTATGTGAAATGGATTTTTTCCTTTATTTTTTGGTCTATGATAGAAGGAGTACCATAACTATACTGCCTCTGTCACAGACATTCCATGTGTAACAGCTTCATTAACCATACCACAGGAATGCCGGGGGAACCATATTGAAAGTGAGTGAACAGGATGCACAAGCTGCTGAAATTTTATGGAATCATTACAACTCTCGGGATGCTTCTCGTACTTATCCAGGGCGCACTCGTAACACAGACCGGATCGGGTGATGCGTGCGGTCCCGAATGGCCCCTCTGCTACGGCCAGATCATACCGGAGAATCCAGCGACGGAAACGTTAATCGAATATACACACCGTCTCGTTTCAGGAGTTCTTGGATTAATGGTTATCGGTCATGCTGTATGGAGCTGGCGCAGGATCGGCCACATACGGGAAACGAAGCTGTTTTCTCTCCTCGCCGTCTTTTTTATCATTTTCCAGGGCCTTCTTGGCGCGGCCGCTGTCGTCTGGGGACAGTCGGATGCTGTCATGGCTCTTCATTTCGGCTTCTCATTAATCTCGTTTGCAAGTGTACTTATTCTGACGATATTTGCCTTTGAAGACGGAACGTCGCGAAGTATCCTTTACCCCTCTTTATCCAGACCGCTGAAATGGATGATTTTTGGAAACCTTATTTACACGTATGCAGTTGTTTATACTGGTGCCTTCGTGAAACACACGGGATCAGGGAGCGCATGTTCCGGCTGGCCGCTCTGTAATGGACAGTGGTTCCCGCCGCTTGATGGACGAACCGCATTTCAATTCGGACACCGTGTTTTCGCAGGTCTCCTGTTTGTAACGATTCTCATTATGTTTATTATGATGATGAGGCGCCATACAAAAAACCTTCCGCTGCGTATCAGCGGCACTATTGCTCTGATAATGATTACCGGACAGGTGCTGAGCGGTGCCTTCGTTATCTTCACCGGCTTTACGCTCTATGCCTCTATGTCCCACGCTGTTATTGTCAGTCTTCTTTTCGGAGCACTCAGCTACATGGCCGTCCTGGCTTCCCGTGGAGGAACAGGCAGTGCTTAACAAAAAATGCATATGTAAAAAGGTGCGTCAGCGGCTGACGCACCTTTTTTGTTACTTTTATTTCTGACCGAGAAATGCGCGGAGCATCCAGTTGTGTTTATCCACAGACTGACGGATTGCAATCAGCATGTCTGCCGTTGCCTCATCATCCGCATCATCTTCCAGCGTTTCAATATCTTCTTTCAATTCATTGGAAATTTTGTCAAAGTCAGATACCAGCTGTTCCACCATAGCATCTTCATTTAACTCGCCGTCTGCCTCTTCAATTGTACTTTCTTCGAGGTATACTTTCATAGAAGCCACCGGACGTCCTTTCAGCGCGAGAAGACGCTCTGCAAGCTCGTCAATGTGCTCCGCCGCTTCATTGTAAAGTTCTTCAAACTTTTCGTGAAGCGTAAAGAAATGAGGTCCTTTAATATACCAGTGATAGTTATGAAGTTTTACAAACATGACGTTCCAGTTCGCTACATGACGATTTAAAATTCGTGTCGTTTCTTTGTGTGCCATCGTTATTTCACTCCATTTCTGCATTGTTGACTACATAAAAAGATTTTCCCTCCTGCCGTTATTTTAAACATGCGCTTTTTTATTCCGGTGATTCAGCCGTTCAACGGAGAAACACCATCAGCCGGTTAAGATTTGCTTTCCCTGCCCCGCTGCACGTTTTCTTATCATCAAAAAAAGAAAAGAGCAGTCCGCCGGGGACTGCTCTCTGCTTTATCATATTATGCATTCCGCTCCCTCGCACGCATCGTTGCATCATGAAGAGCTGAAAGCTGTTGTTCCAGATCCGTCAGGAGACGACGGCCTTCCTCCTCAGAAACGAGCTGCAGGCGTATCGCGAAATCAATTTCGCGCGATAAACCGAACATCTGCGTGTCTAACACCTCTTCATATAAAGGACACTGTGGCATCGTCAGGTTTTTCATCTGCACTTCAATCAGCTTGACGATTTTATCAGCATCTTCCTTAAGAAGGGCGTAGGCTTTTTCGCTTTGTTCGGACAGGATTTCAGTAGACACGCGAATCCCTCCTCTACATCAAAGCACCCCATCAGGCTTTAAACCTATCTTATCGGTTTCTGATTGAAAATGCAACTACAGAACAGGTGACATTCCTCCACTAAACGATTATACTGGGTTCGGAGTCCAAATAGATGACAGCAGAAGCTGATAAGAAAGGGGCCTGCGGTATGACAGATGCAGTGCAGATTACCGGCAATGTGGCTTATCCAGTCATGATCGATCCAGGTGTATGGATCTTTGATGAACGGAGAGTGGATATGGACACCGTATTCGATGAAGCGCCACAGGAACAGAGCGATCGGGAATACGAAGCGATGGGGCGCGCATTCGATGAGCAGCGCCAGGGTGCGGAGCCGCCGAAAACGAATGGGAATAAAATAAAAATAAACCGTAAAGATTTGACGGAAAAATCACTCGGAATGAGCCTGGAGCCTTTTTTCGGCTACGCCGAGCCTGGAGCAGAGGCATCACGTGTCCGCGTGCACAGGAATGCAGGCGAGGATCAGATCCTTCCTCTGGACACTGTTAGAAAAAGTATTTGTGCTTTCTCAAAAAAAGGCGAGCCGCTTAAGGAAGATGGACCGCTCCACCTGTATTTCGGTGACGGGTCCAACCGCGCGGACCCAATCACTCACGTTTATGGGTTTACAATCGTCAAGTAATGGTTTAAAGGCACCGGCTGAAGCGCTTCAGCCGGTGCCTTTTTAATATAGAGTGAAAATAAGTTCTCCGCTCCGGTTCACTACAATATGTCAGCAGCCAGCTGGGCAAGTCCGGAACGCTCTCCTTTTTCCAATTTCATGTGACCGGAAATCGGTACTTCTTTCATTTTTTCCACCACATAAGAAAGACCGTTCGTGTACTCATCCAGATAAGGGTGATCAATCTGCTTAGGATCTCCCATCAGAACGATTTTACTGTTCTCACCGACTCTTGTTAGTATTGTCTTCACTTCATGCTTCGTTAAATTCTGCGCTTCATCAATAATAATAAATTGATCAGGAATACTTCTTCCACGGATATACGTCAAAGCTTCTACCTGTACAGAAGACATGCCTGCAAGGATATCTTCCAGTTCACTGTCTTTTTTTGTATTAAACAGATATTCCAGGTTGTCATAAATCGGCTGCATCCAAGGGCGGAGCTTTTCGTCTTTTTCCCCCGGCAGATAACCGATGTCATTTCCTACCGGTACTACCGGCCGTGCAACGAGCAGCTTTTTATACTCGTGAAGGTCTTCCGTCAGGTGAAGTCCGCATGCCAGAGAAAGAAGCGTTTTTCCTGTGCCGGCCTTACCGACAAGTGTTACAAGCGGAATATCTTTTCTCGTAAGCAGTTCCATGGCCATTTTCTGCTGTACGTTTCTCGGACGGATTCCCCATATCCCTTCCTTATCTCCCGGGAAAAGGACAAGCTTTTCCATCCGTTCATCTGCCATCGCGAGCGCGGATCGGTTCATTTCAGCTTCATCTTTAAAGATATAAAAATGGTGAGGATACATTTCTTTCATTCCGGATTCCTGAGCCGGTATTGATTTTTCCCGGAAAAGCCGGTCCATTAACTCTGAAGAAAGCCAGGCTTCAGAAAACCCTTTATAAATGTGGTCAAACTGCGCCACGCGGTCGGATAAATAATCTTCAGAATGAAGCCCCAGAGCATCCGCCTTCACCCTCATTAATACATCTTTTGAAACGAGGACGACCTGCTCATCTTTCATTTCATTATGCATATTCATCGCAACAGCGATAATGCGGTTATCATTTGTTTTTTCCAATCCGTGCTTTTCCAGCTCATGGTGAGCCCGGTGATTAAGCTCCACGGTAATCGTTCCTCCGGAAGGAAGTGTCACTCCTTCGTGAAGTTTCCCCTCAGAGCGGAACTTATCCAGGATCCGCCCAACTTCCCTGGCATTTCGTCCGATTTCATCAGTGTGGCGTTTCTTTGTGTCCAGCTCTTCCAGCACGACGGCCGGAATCACAAGGTGATTGTCCTCAAATGAATGAAGAGATAAAGGATCGTGAAGCAGAACATTGGTATCCAGAACGTATGTTTTTTTCATCGCCCGGCCCTCCGACTTCAAAATTTACGACCGTTTCAATGCCTCCATAACCTGATTATCAAGCTTTACAGCTGCTTCTTCATCATATGTTTTTTCGAATTTCGGTTCATTTGTCAGTCTTGCCCCATAAAACATGACGTCCTTTACCTCCTGAATACCCATTTCCAGAAGAGAAAGTTTTAAGGGGACCTTTTCCAGCGACTCTTTTTTTACTTTCACTCTTCCTGAAATTGTATACGTGGACCCTTCGGCAATAACAGTTACCGCTGCCTGGGGCTCTTCGCTGACATTGCGGATCATGCGTGACTTCTGATCTACTGCCAGACGGAGTGTTTTTTCATCGGAAGCATAAATCCAGGATACTGCACTGACACTCGGCCCCCCTTTTTCAGCATCAACGGTGGCAATCGTTACGTAGTGCTCCTCCTGAAGTGCATGAAGCAGATCTTCAGTCAATGAAGTTTCTAATCGATTTCCCATGCTCAGCCCTCCTTTTTAAAAAAGAGATGATCCGTATGAAGTCATAATCAGCGGATCAACCCCACTGCTTTAATTATTCGACGAAGAGAGTCAACATTCCTGCATTAGAATGATTTCGCCCTCCCCCGGTTTACATGTTATACTTTACTACGAGACTTGGAAAAAGCAGGTGCCGCCACTATGAGAGTAAAATGTGTATTATGCGATAAAATTGAATCCATAGACTCCGACCGTCCGCTTGCTAAAAAGCTCCGGAACCGGCCGATTCATACGTATATGTGTGAAGAATGTTCTAAAAGAATCAGCGACCGAACCAGAGAGCGTCATGATAACGGCATGACATTTAATCAGCAGGGCCGGGAAGAGAAAGATGATTACATTTGATGATTGAGGCACAGAGCCTTTTTTAACAAAGAGCGCCCCCTGGAAAGGAGGCGCAGATTTGTGTGACGTTTATTGATTTTCGGGAGATTCTTCCGGTTCGTGCTGTTTATGCCTCCGAAGCTGCAGTTTATACACTGCGAGAATTACCGCTGCAATGAAAAGTGACTCAATAATTGGAAGCGTGTAGGCTAGAAACGTGATAAACATGTTACCAAAAAACATGGCTCCATAAACAATCACATTTTTCAAAAGCGGGAGTTTCCTTGCGAAACCCAGGTTAAAAACGACAATGGATAAAATATTTATAATGGCATACAATATCCAGAAAGCAATCAAAAAGTTTTCCGGATCATTCGCTCCCAGAAATTCAGCAATCGGTGTCATCTGCACCGATTCGAGGTCCTGGCTGGATGCCGGAGCTGCCGTTAGGATCAATGGTTATTCACTCCTGTGTAAAAATATAGTGTGTTATTCCACTATAGCATATTTCACTGCAGAACGTCATGTTGTCACCGATACGTCACGAATATAAAAAGAATGGGGGATATTTATGCGTTCGTTTGATATTGTATTTTTTCTTCTGGCTCTTTTAGGAACAGCCGGAATGATGGGGCTGGGAATTGCCTTTGCGCAGGGCAGTCTGTTGTTATTTATCCTTTTCAGCGGAATGCTCGCGGCATCACTGGTAACCGGATTCAAGCGGAAGAAACGACTTGCCCAGGACGGGTGAATAAGGAAAAAAAGTAACTGGCAGATCCCGTTCAGGGGGCCATTGGAAACCTCATGATTTTAATTGAACGAAAGTAAACTCACAGAAAAAAGACGACCAATCTCCAATTTTTTTGGATCTGGTCGTCTTTTTTTCATGGAATTCTTTTGACCACTTTCATACTTTTTATCCCAGGCTCAATCAGACGAAACGAAAGACGGGGACGCCTGCGGGAAAAGTATGAGGTGAAGACCCCGCAGAACATCTAAAGGATGTTCGAGGAGGCTGAGGCCATGCCCGCGGCAAGCTTCCGTCTGTAGTGCAGTCTGATTTCACTAATTGAAAAGGTTAAAGTGTCTGTTCGCATATCAAATTGTGTAATAAAAAAAGAAACTCTCCATGTAGAGAGTTTCTTTAATAGAGACTTTTTCAGTGGCCTGCCCGTTCAGGTCTGCCTGTTTCTTTTTGTAGATCATATAGTGATTTTCAGTGCCTCACGCAGTTCTTTATAAACAGCCGGATTCGCTGCAAACAAGGTGTCTTTTTCGAGGAAATCCAGCGGCTCTCCTTTATAGTTCGTCGCGATGCCTCCCGTTTCTTCGATCAGGATACACCCTCCAGCAATATCCCAGGGTGCCAGGTGAAAACTGATATATGCATCCAGCCTGCCTGCTGCTACATAGGCAAGCTCAATGGCAGCGGAGCCGTAGGACCTTGTCCCTCTAACAGTGCGGACAACTTCACGCAGTTTTTCATCTTTCAGCATCCAGCCGGTATTAAAGCTGACAAGGGCCTTTTCCAGCGGAACCGGATTTAGCTTCTGGAGCTTTCTGCCGTTTAAATAGGCTCCCTGCCCCGCTTCTGCCGTAAACCACTCATCGTTCATGACATCGAGAACAACGCCGTAAACCGGCTTTCCATTTTCAAAAATACCGAGCGAAATGGCAAAGTTTGTTCCCATATGCACGAAATTGACCGTGCCGTCGATCGGATCGAGAATCCACACAACACCATCCAGATCATGAATATTTTCGTGAGATCCTTCTTCCCCCATCAGGCGGTGTCCGGGAAACTCTTCGTTGATCCGCTGCTGAAAGAGAGCCTCAACACTTTTATCCACGTCTGTAACGAGATCATCTTTGTTTGCTTTGGTATCAATCCCGTACTCAGTATTTACCTTTTCTTTTATATAAGTCTGCGCCTCTTTTATGTACGCTGTTGCTTTTTCAATGACATACGAACGGTCCATGGAAAGCACATCCTTTTTAATATAGTCTCTCTCTTATACCATGTTTTTCTGTCTCCCGCAATAAAGCGGGCTCCATAAAAAAAGGGGCCCTGGAGAAGGAAGGCCCGTAAAAATCCCTTCATGACATTGATCATGAAGGGGAATGTGTACTTGTTCAGACAGGATCAGATCAGTTATGCGGGCTAAGCTTCGAGACGAAGCCATTCACCACGCAGTTCCTCCAGCTTTGCTTTACTCAGCTGCACCTGCTCCAATTCCTCTGCCTGCATTGCGTCGAAAAGTGTCTGCAGCTCATAATCTATTTCCAGCTTCAGCACAGGGATACGACGCTCCCCATCTTTTCTCTTCAACGTTTGAATGACCTTCTCCATGATTCGCACCCCTTTTTCTCCGTTAGGCAACCGGATTTTTTAGTCTTAAGAAAGAAGAAAGAAAATTGAGTTAATAACAGGTTAGTCGATTTATCGGAATTTTGCAACTACTTTCTATTGTTAGTTTCTATTTTCCACATTTTCATAGATAATAAACCTGATTATGAAGCGCTTTTGAAATTACTTTTCCGCTGCCCACCTTTTCAGAGGGATTATTTTGTTTCTTCTGCCGCCTCTGCTACAATAAATTTGTACTTAAGAAAAAGGACGGTGGGAAAATGAGTTTCTCAGGATTTCAGGAAAAAGACTTTGATGTTTTTGCAGTGGACGGTCTGGATGAACGCATGGATGCACTCAAAACCACGATCCGCCCCAAACTCGAACAGCTTGGAGAACATTTTAAAGAGGTGCTCACCGAAAAAACCGGTGAGCAGATGTATTACCACGTTGCAAAACATGCCAGAAGAAAAGTAAACCCTCCTGATGATACGTGGGTGGCATTCTGCCCGAATAACCGCGGGTATAAAAAACTGCCCCATTTTCAAATAGGCCTTTTTGGTTCCCATGTATTTATCTGGTTTGCCGTGATATATGAATCTCCGGTCAAAGAAGACCTCGGGCACCGTTTCGAAAAGCAGCTTGAGGAGATCTATAGGGAAACTCCTTCTTACTTTGAATGGAGCGTAGATCATACAAAACCGGATACACTTGTGCATGAAGAGCTGTCAAAAGAAGAGTTAGCTGACATGTTTCAGAGGCTTCAAAAAGTTAAAAAAGCGGAGATTCTTCTCGGAAGAACGTTCTGCTACAGTGAAGAAGTTCTTCAGGACGGACCGGCTTTTCTTGAAAAGGTGGAGCAGATTTTTGATGAGCTCATGCCAATGTATGAAGAAAGCCTCGCATTATATTACCAGAGCGCCTGAGCCATACTTCCGCGGAAGAAAAGCGCTCGTACTGAATAATGCAGTTACACAAAATAAACCGAACGACCTCTTAAAGCTCCTTAAAGCTTATTGAGATCGTTCGGTTTATTTGCGTGTGCTTTATAAAACAGCCGGATCAAACACCAACTGCGGTAAACTTCAGCAGCACGTTACGTTCATTCACTGCCTGCGTAACTTCTATACACTATTTAGTCATCCTTACTTTGTCTGCGCTTCCCGCCTGCTTCACCACCCGGTACGGCACATATCCGGACTGTTCTTCGAATTGACGGAACACCTGTTTTTCCTCCGACTTAGATGGAACGACTTTTTTAAACCGGCGGTACCGCTCGAGAACGTCCTCAGATGATATTTCATTCTCATAAGCTGCTTCCACTGCCTCAAAAAAGTGTATGACATCAACTACTTCCTCTGTGGACCAGTCCAGAGAAAGCGGATAAGAAATTTCTTCTGACACTTCCTCACCTCATTTATCTGTTCATTTACTTCCCTGTCTGATATACTACCTCTTGTTTCCACTTGGTGCAAACAAGAAAGGGTATATTTCTAGGAGGAACATGAATGATAAACCACGAGCGTGCCCCATTATTCGAAGGGCTTCTAAATCACCAGAAACGACGCACCACCCCTTTTCACATACCCGGACACAAACGGGGAAAAGGCATGGACAGCGAATTCAGGGACTTCATTGGACCGAATGCGCTGGATATAGATTTAATTAATATCGCGCCGCTGGATGATCTCCATCACCCCCATGGAATGATTGACGAAGCGCAGACTCTCGCTGCAGATGCTTTTGGCGCAGATTATACGTTTTTCTCCGTGCAGGGCACCAGCGGCGCGATCATGACGATGATTATGAGTGTGTGCGGTCCGGACGACAAAATTATCGTACCAAGAAACGTACATAAATCTATCATGTCAGCCATCATTTTCAGCGGAGCCTCGCCGGTGTTTATCCATCCTGAGCTTGATGAGGAGCTTGGCATTTCCCACGGCGTCTCCACGGCTACTGTAGAACGTGCCATTCAAGCGCATCCTGATGCTAAAGCTCTCCTCGTCATCAATCCTACGTACTTCGGTACAGCATGTGATTTAACAGCCGTTACGAAAACAGCCCATTCCTACAATATTCCCGTCCTGGTGGATGAAGCACATGGCGTCCATATCCATTTTCATGACGAATACCCTGTGTCTGCGATGCAGGCAGGCTGTGACCTTGCAGCAACAAGCGTTCATAAGCTGGGAGGTTCTATGACACAGAGCTCCGTACTGAACGTGCAGGGAACCCTCGTCTCGCCATCCAGAGTGCAGTCTGTTATCAGCATGCTGACGACCACTTCAACATCCTATATACTGCTTGCTTCACTCGACACAGCGAGAAGACATCTTGCAGTAAATGGTACGACGGAAATGGAGCGCATTTTATCGTTGTCCCGGCACCTGCGGACGTCAGTAAATCAGATTCCCGGCCTTCACTCGCCCGGCAGAGAAATGCTTAATGGAGAAGCAAGGTACGACCTTGATGAAACAAAATTAATTATCTCTGTCAAAGAGCTTGGTATATCAGGCTATGATGCAGAAGTATGGCTGAGAGAACAGGCGGATATTGAAGTCGAACTGTCGGATCTGTATAACATACTCTGCGTAATCACCTTCGCTGACGACGATTCAACGACTCAAATACTGCTGAGAGGGCTTGAGCAGCTGAGCCGGCACTTTCTGCCGGCCAGAACGTGGGAGGAGAACGGCTGGAATGTAGAAATTCCGAACATCCCTACACTCTCTCTTTCGCCGCGTGAGGCATTTTATGCAGAAACAGAAACGATCCGTTTTCAAGAAGCTGCCGGCAGAACCAGTGCCGAGTTTGTAATGGTCTACCCTCCAGGTATTCCTATTTTCATCCCCGGGGAAATTATTGAGCAGAAAAACATCGATTATGTATTTACGAATTTCCACTCCGGCCTTCCTGTGCAGGGACCGGAAGACAGCACGCTGGAGTATATTAAAGTAATAAAAGAGCACCGGGCGATTATTTAACAGTCAAGGCTCCTTCTCATGCGTTGAATAAATTCCTTTCTCCATACAAATAAGCCGTTCCTTTTATTGAGGGACGGCTTATTTGTTTATCACGTGTGCTTTTATCGGGTAACAGTAGCGGGCGGACGTGCTGTGTGGGGCCGCATAACTTCTTTTAAAAAAGAAGCTAGAATTTCCATATCTTCTTCATCATCAACATGCAGCATACCTGATAAGTTCGAAATATCGTCTAAATGCTCGTATTCAAGAAGGGTCTGCCTGCCGGTATGCATACAGATAACGAGACTTTTCCCATAAAACATGCTCGTATAAAGGATCGCAAAATCATATCGGTCGCCTGCGATATCAACGCCGGTGAACTGAACGTCTGCTTTCTCAGAAACATTGTACAGCTCTCTGTAAATAGACATAACGACACCTCCTGATTCTATTATATGAAAATTCTGAAATTATTTCAATGAAGGGATTTGATATGAAAAATAGACAACCGCTCATGCACGGTATGCACGAACGGTTGTCTTCATCTATTTGTGTCATTTAGTGAAACATAGACTGCCGGGATTCGATAAAATGAACGATTTCCTGAGCGAAGATCATATCCTGGCGGGAAATAGTGTATTCGCTGCTGTGAAGACAGAATGTTATTAAATAGGCAGGCTTTTCTTTATCAAAAATCGGGATGTGAAGAACCGTTTCCTGCCCCCGCTGTACGTGGGAAATAATATTTTCTCTGTCCCCGAACAAAAAGCCGTCACCAAATTCTGCTTTCCGGGTTTTCTCTCTTTCTCTGCCAATTGAGTAGATTAGCCTGCGGCTTGTTCCACTGCATTGATATACACGTAAAGAGTTGTTCCGCTGACCGGCTGCGTAAATAACATTCATTATCCGGACGATGAAATCCTCCTGATCACAGGCATAATCGTAAGCTAAACCAATTTCCAGGCGAAGATCATCAAGAAAATCTGATTTTTTCATATCTATCACCACCATTTTTCTATTTTCCCCAATAAACCGTGTGTACATCGTATCGTATCACATACATTTTTAAAATCGTGTCGTACTTTGTCTAATTGTTCAAAATAATTCTGCGGTTCCGTAGAATTGATTCCAAAGTCGATAAAAGAAAAGGACGCAGGCGAATCCTTCCGCCTACGTCCTTTCCATATTATTCTCTTTACGGCCACACATTCTGCAGAATCTGAGAGGTCTCTTCAAGAGAGAATGGCTCCCAGAAAAAATCTCCGTAAACGAGTAGATCTTTATGGAGATGCAGATCACCTGACTCTCCTTCAAGTGCACTGCTTGTTCCAGAGTTTCCGACGTAGCCGATCACTGTTTCGCTCGTAATTTCCACACCGGTCTCAATACCCTCTGCTATATCATGCAGATGGGCAAAGCGGATCATCACACCATTGTCATACTGTACCCACACCTGCATTCCGCGGAGGCGGTCCAGAATATATTCGGGCGTCTCCTCCGCTTCTGCTGCGACTGCAAGTTCTTCATTTCTTTCCTCTTCAGACGCATAGTCCTCAAACTCCGTGTCTGCGCGGACTACTACCCCTTCTGCCATCCCAAGAACTTCAGTGGTTGTATCGATGCCCGTTCCGGAAGCATAGCCGTAATAGTCAATTCCTTCATGGAAACCATTACGGTATTCTCTTGGGGCACCCGGCAGGTGGCCTTCAATGGTACTTACCGAAGCATCTTCGATCGCATAATCTAAAAAGGAAAGATGTTCACTCATCTCTTCTACAGTCATCGAATCTAAATCCGGCGGTTCCTCTCCACTGCGTTCCTTGGAAAATACGGCAGTCGTTTCGTACCCAGCCTCTGATTCAATCAGCTCTGCACCGAGCATTTCCTCCACTGCCGCCGGCGAGAAAGATGGACTTTCCGCTGCCTCTACTGGATTTGCCGGCAGTGGATAATATAGACCGTTCTCCTCCATTACCGGTACGCCCTCGATAAAGCGGTACAGGTTTTCTCCTGCAGTCACGTCAATCGTTCGGTGTATATCGTTTACTTCGACGTCAGCTTCCAGTTTCTCCAGCTCTTCAACAGGTATCATTCCGTCATTCGTCAGAAGTTCATATGAAGGCACAGGAGATTCTTTTTCTTCTTTCGCTGTATCTTTTTTATCCGCATTAACCGGCTCGCTTTCTGCCGATTCACTCTGGCAGGCTGCCAGCATCAATACCGGAATCACCCAAAATCGCTTCATTCAATATCACGAACATCAACGATCTCGTATCCTTTCTCCCTCAGGCCTTCCACGATGCCGGGAAGTGCTTCCAGCGTAAACGAGCGATCATGCATCAGCAGATTGGCCCCACCGCGGAGAAGCTCTGTTTCCACCATTATTTCCTCTAGCGCTTCAGCCTCCATATAATCTGCTTCAAAATCATAACCGTATGTCCAGTTCATGCTCTGCATACCTTCTGTTTCTACAACTTCTTCCGATTTATCAGTATTTACACCAAATGGGGCGCGGAAAAAGCGGGGTCTCTCCCCGATAATTTCTTCAATCCGGTCATTGAGAGCGATTATTTCCTCTTCTGTCTCTCCTTCCGTTACATCACGAAGATTCGGGTGTGTCATCGTATGATTTCCGATCTCAAATCCGAGTTCGTGAATATGCTGAAGCATTTCCTCTTTCTCTTCACCTTCGAGGAAGTGGCCGTTTACAAAGAAAATAGCGCCTGCATCCAGCTCAGCCAGTGTTTCGGCCATTTCAACGGCATGCTGATCCGGTGCATCATCAATTGTCAAAAGAACCGCATTATTCTCTGCTCCTTCTTCGAGCGGGGCAATACTGCTGTCACCCTGCAGCGAATAGGCGGGAGTTTCTGGTTCCTCCATATCTTCTTCACCGTCTGATTCTTCTTCGTCTTTTCCTTCCTCATTTTCCTCTTCGTCCTCTATCTCCAGCTCTTCCTCTTCACTGTTATCTTCAGCATCGTTTGTTTCATTTAACTCTTCGGCAGCGCTGTTATTCTCATCGGGAGCGGTCTCAGTATTTGTATGTACATTGTTTTCCGCCTCTGCAGCGCCCTCATTGTCTGCACTGCATCCAGCAGCAAGAATTACTGCAGATAGCATCCACCTTTTCTTCATGATGTCACGTCCTTTGCATTTTTCGTTCCATAGCGTATTTTAGCACACATCACATCCGGAATCCTATCTCTTTTGAAGATTCAGGAAGAAATGGGCAGTACGTCTTTAAACGGAGCGTTGTTAATGGTTAAAGCTTATAGATCGACACAAATATGGCGCAGACAGAATAAGCTGCCTGCGCCATATTTCTTGGCTATGCTCTTTATTTTACAATGTGTACCGGCATTCCGAGTGCTACTTCCGCTGTTTCCATCGTAATTTCACCAAGAGATGGATGTGCGTGAATTGTGAGTGCCAGATCTTCCGCCGTCATGCCGCCTTCAATAGCAACACAGGCTTCTGAGATCATGTCAGACGCATTGTGTCCTGCAATCTGTACGCCGAGAACAAGACCATCGTCCTTGCGTGTAACCATCTTCATGAACCCTTCTGATTCATTCAGTGACAGGGCACGTCCATTCGCCTGGAAAGGGAATTTAGATGCTGTTACATCATAGCCTTCATCCTTCGCCTGCTGCTCTGTAAGACCAACCTGAGCCAGTTCCGGGCCGGAGAATACGACTTCCGGAATAGCTGTGTAGTCGATTTCAGCAGGCTCACCGGAAATCGCTTCTGCAGCCACTTTCGCTTCATAGGAAGCTTTGTGTGCCAGGGCCGGGCCGGAAACGATGTCACCGATGGCATAGATGGTTGAAGCAGATGTACGGCACTGCTTGTCAATCTGTACCAGGCCTTTATCATCCAGCTCAATTCCCGCCTGTTCCAGACCGAGCTCATCTGTGTTCGGCTTACGACCGACAGTAACAAGAAGAACATTCGCTTCAAATTCTTCGGTCTTGCCTTTTATTTCTGCTTTCACTTTCACACCGTCTTTTGTTTCTTCCATTTCCTGTGCAAAAGCTTCCGTCTCAATCGTTACGCCTTTTCCTTTTAAGCGCTTGGAAACAAGCTGACTCATCTGCTTTTCAAACCCTGGAAGAATCTGCTTTGTTCCTTCCAGAATCGTTACTTCTGAACCGAGATCAGCGTAGGCGGAACCGAGCTCTACGCCGATATAACCGCCGCCGATGACGACCATTTTTTCCGGTACTTCTTCCAGCTGAAGTGCACCAGTGGACGAAACGACTTTTCCTTCCTTGAACTTAAAGTTTGGAAGCTCGATAGGACGGGATCCCGTTGCTACGATACAGTTGTTGAATTTATACGTCTGGGACGACTTATCGTCCATAATTTTTACGGTGGAATCATCTACGAAGTATGCTTCACCACGGACGATATCAACATCGTTGCCTTTCAGAAGGCCTTCGACGCCTCCGGTAAGTTTGTCCACGACGGAGCCTTTCCATTTCTGTACTTTGCTGAAGTCAAGCTTCACATCTCCAACAGAAATACCCATGTCGTCGGAATTGTTTGCATTATGGAAACGGTGGCCCGCTTCGATCAGTGCTTTTGATGGAATGCAGCCGACATTCAGGCATACGCCGCCCATGTTGTCTTTTTCTACAATCGTTACTTTTTGACCGAGCTGTGCTGCGCGGATGGCTGCTACATAGCCTCCTGGACCGGAGCCGATGACGAGCGTATCCACTTCAACTGGGAAATCTCCTACTACCATGTGTTACCCCTCCATTACAAGTAATTGTGGATCGTTAAGCAGACGCTTAATATGGTTCATTGCATACTGAGCAGTCGCACCATCAATGATACGATGATCGAAGCTTAATGACAAGGCAAGAACCGGAGCAACTACGACTTCGCCGTCTTTTACGATTGCTTTTTCAGCGATACGGCCGAGACCGAGAATCGCAACTTCAGGGTGATTGATGACCGGTGTAAACCACTGGCCGCCGGCAGAGCCGATATTGGTGATTGTAATAGAAGCACCTTTCATTTCTTCAGATGCAAGTTTGCCGTCGCGTGCTTTTCCGGCAAGTTCATTAATTTCATCGGAAATCTTGAAGATGGACTTCCGGTCTGTATTTTTCACAACTGGTACGAGCAGTCCTTTTTCTGTATCTGCTGCAATACCGATGTTGTAATAATGCTTGTGGACAATCTCTTCCGACGCGTCATCCAGAGATGTGTTCATCATAGGGAATTCGCGGACGGCGCTTGTCAGTGCTTTTACAACGTATGGAAGATACGTCAGTTTAATACCTTTTTCTTCTGCAACCGGCTTAAACTGCTTGCGGTGATCAACCAGTGCAGACACATCAATCTCATCCATTAATGTTACGTGCGGCGCTGTATGCTTGGAATTAACCATCGCCTTCGAGATCGCCTTGCGCATTCCGGACATCTTCTCGCGTGTTTCCATTTCGCCTTCTGCCGGCTGATAGGAAGGAACAGATGCAGCTTCTTTTCCTGCACTCTCTTCTTTCGCTTCAGATGCAGCAGGTGCACTCTGTTCTCCGGATGCAAATGCATCAATGTCCTCACGGAGAACACGGCCATTTTTCCCGGAGCCCTGTACCTGGCGGATGTTCACGTCTTTTTCGCGGGCATATTTACGTACAGAAGGCATAGCGATGACTCTGGAGCCGTCATCTTCTTTTGCAGCAGGAGCTTCTGTGGATTCGGAATCTTCCTTTTTCGTGTCCGTTTCCTCTGCAGATTCTTCAGCAGCTTCCTCTTCTTTGCTGCTGTCGTCCTCATCTTCGTCTTCATCCTCTTCAGGCGGTACAGCGTCCGTTTCAAACGTAATAATAACTTCGCCCACGGTCGTTACCGTTCCTTCATCGACATGAATTTTCTGTACTTTCCCTTCCACCGGAGATGGAATTTCAACGACAGCCTTGTCATTCTGTACTTCACACAGAATGTCATCTTCCTGAACTTCGTCGCCTTCTTTCACTTCCCATTTTACAATTTCACCCTCGTGAATACCTTCCCCGATATCCGGAAGTTTAAATTCATATGCCATGGATAAGCCTCCATTTCTAAATGTTATTTCTGCGAATCTATTTCGGATGTAAAAATGCGGTTCGAGCCGTCCGAGTCATACTGGGACGGCCCGAGCCATTAAAATTCGATAATTTCTTTCGCTTTCGCGGCAACGTCTTTTTCATTCGGAAGCCACGTATCCTCAGCAGCTGCAAATGGGAATACCGTATCAGCTGCTGTTACCCGTCCTACCGGCGCTTCCAGAGAAAGGATGGCGCGGTCATTGATTTCTGCAACAACGTTAGCAGCAATTCCGGCCTGTTTCTGTGCTTCCTGAACGACCATTGCACGATTAGTCTTTTTCACAGATTCAATGATTGTTTCAATGTCAATCGGGCTGACAGTGCGGAGATCGATAATTTCCGCAGAAATTCCGTCTTTCTCCAGCTTTTCCGCAGCTTTTAGAGAAGTCTGCACCATAGCACCGTAGGAGACAATCGTGATATCTGTACCTTCCCGTTTCACATCCGCTTTTCCAAGAGGAATCGTGTATTCTTCTTCCGGCACTTCTTCACGGAAAGAGCGGTAAAGCTTCATGTGCTCCAGATAAACAACCGGATCATTGTCGCGGATCGCGGAGATAAGCAGTCCCTTTGCATCGTAAGGATTGGAAGGAATAACTACTTTCAGACCGGGAGTCTGTGCCATGAGACCTTCCAGACTGTCAGCGTGCATTTCAGGTGTTTTAACACCTCCGCCAAACGGGGAACGGATCGTTACCGGTGCGTTGTAGACACCTCCGGAACGGTAGTGCAGGCGGGCCATCTGACCGGCAATGCTGTCGAACGCTTCGAATACAAAGCCGAAGAACTGAAGCTCCATTACAGAACGGTAGCCTGTCAGGCTCAATCCGTGGGCGAGTCCGCCGATTCCGGATTCCGCAAGCGGCGTATCGAAGACACGGTCTTCACCAAACTCTTTCTGCAGTCCGTCAGTGGCACGGAATACGCCGCCGTTCTGACCGACATCTTCTCCGTAGACAAGTACTTTTTCATCGTTTTTCAGCTCATTACGCATAGCATCGGTAATGGCCTGAATCATCGTCATCTGCGCCATAGCTTACTTCGACTCCTTCTTCTCAAATTGTTCGCGCTGTTCTTTCAGCGATTCCGGCTGAGCATCGGAATACGTGATATCGATAAGATCTGTAACTTTTTGTTTAGGCGCGCTGTCCGCTTCTTTAATCGCGGCTTTTACGTCTTCCTTCGCCTGCTCAACGATTTTGTCTTCTTCCTCTTCAGACCAGATTTTTTTGCTTTCAAGGAATTTGCGGAAACGGACAAGCGGATCTTTCTTTTCCCACTCATCATCTTCATCCGACGTTCTGTAACGCGTTGGATCATCTCCGGCCATCGTATGTGGACCATAGCGGTACGTGAGAAGTTCAAGAAGTGTTGGGCCGTTGCCTTCAATACCGCGGTCGCGGGCATCCTTCGTTGCTGCATAAACAGCAAGAATGTCCATCCCGTCCACCTGCTGACCGTGAATACCGGCAGCTACAGCTTTCTGGGCAATTGTTTTAGCAGCTGACTGCTTTTCCACCGGTACAGAAATAGCAAACCGGTTGTTCTGTACAACAAAAACGGCTGGAAGGTTATAGGCACCGGCAAAATTCATACCTTCATAGAAATCACCCTGTGATGCACCGCCGTCACCAGTGTAAGTAATAGCAATCTGCTTTTCGCCATCTTTCTGAAGACCCATTGCAACACCGGCAGTCTGTGTAATCTGTGCACCAATAATGATTTGAGGCATCATGACACGAACACCTTCAGGCATCTGTCCACCCTGGAAGTGGCCGCGGGACCATAGAAATGCCTGGTGGAGCGGTAGTCCGTGATAGTAAATCTGTGGAATGTCACGGTAGCCCGGAAGGATCCAGTCCTTTTTGTCCAGTGCATACTGGGAACCAATCATAGATGCTTCCTGACCGGCAACCGGTGCGTAGAAGCCTAGACGTCCCTGACGGTTTAAGGAAATCGCGCGTTGATCCCAGATACGTGTGTATACCATGCGTGTCATCATTTCTTTCAATTGCTCATCGGAAAGGTCCGGCATTGCATCTTTATTTACGACCTTCCCTTTCTCATCAAGTATTTGAAACATTTCAAATTGATCTTCGACCTGCTGGAGCTCTTTCGTTTTCTCCATGAGAATCTTCACCTCATTTTTAAATTCGGTTCCGGAAGCAGAAGCTTCCTCCCCGTCTTCTGTAGTAAGTTCAAATCAAAAAAGAGTAATACAACCCGTTGATTACGTTACCTAGTTTACACGAATTTTTTTCGTTAAGTCAACGCTTTTGACTAGTAATTCAACAAATAAACCGAAAAATTATTGTTTACTTATTCACA
Organism: Alkalicoccus urumqiensis; assembly: GCF_002993335.1. Lineage (GTDB taxonomy): Bacteria > Bacillota > Bacilli > Bacillales > Salisediminibacteriaceae > Alkalicoccus > Alkalicoccus urumqiensis. Next base: position 36,752 of record NZ_PVNS01000012.1, read on the forward strand.
TTCCATTTCCCGGCTGTATCAATACTGGAGGATAGGCTGTTATACTGCTGACGTTCCTGAACACGGAACCCTTTTCCGCTATACCCTTTTTGCTGCTCCTCTATACATATCTGACTTAAGGAATTTATCCGCGGGCTTGTATTTCCTATCTCCTCCTCAGAGAAACTGCATAATAAAAAAGCGGCCCCCTGAAAAATCAGGACACCGCTTTTGTATTATTCCTCTTCACTCACAGCTACATTCAATTCTGCTTCCTCATAAAACGAAAGTTTTTCCTGATTGAATGTTTCTGTAGCTTCGTTAAACGTTTCGTTGGCGTTTTCTACTTCATCATAGGAGGCATTTACTGCTTCATGCTGTGCCTGAAGTTCTTCTACTTCTACTTCCTCATCAGCAACCATCTGATACAGGCGCTGATCCTCATCGATTGATGCAATATACTGTTCATATAATGTTTCATACGCGCTGAAGCGCTCATCCATCGCATTCTGGACACTTTCTGCAGAACTCTGCAGCTCTTCATCCAGTTCAGCAACAGCATCCTCTGCCTCCTGGAACTGCTCATAGGAGGACTGGATAATTTCTCTTTCCTGATCCATTAATGAACGCCGCTCCTCCGCAGAAGATACAGCCTCCTCCGAAAGGGGTGCAATGTCCTCCACCTCCGAAATCTCAAGCATTTCGTTATAAAGCTCGGTCTCCTGTGTTTCCTGTTCACTGAGCGGCTGCTGAACTTCTTCTGCGTCCTGTTCTGCAGCTACCGCTTCTTCCCATTCATCAAAAACGTTCTGCGCTGCATTTTCACCGCTGCAGCCGGCGAGCAGCGTGACGAACAATCCGCCCGCTAAAATATGTAAACTTTTCAAGTTAAGCCCTCCTATGTTTAATTTACTCCTAAACAAAAGTATCGCAATTTCCTCTTGTTTACAAGTCTTATTTCCCCCCTCATGAAAACAACATCGGACATTCACCCGAAAAACTTCCTCCTCGAAAACAGGCGTTTCATGTTATATTATCTTAGGTATATAGTTTAAAAGGAGCGATTGTGATGATTACAATGAACGATATAATACGGGAAGGCCATCCCGGTCTCCGGACACCCGCTGAAACTGTGCCGGTCCCATTAACAGAATCCCATAAAGAACTGGCCGAGAAAATGATAGAGTTTCTGCGTAACGGCCAGGATCCTGAAGCTGCAGAAAAATATGATCTCCGCCCGGGTGTCGGCCTCGCCGCCCCTCAGCTGAATGAAGCACTGAAAATTATCGCTGTAAGAACGATGGATGATAACGGAGAGCCGGAAGAACACATTTTGATCAATCCGGAAATCGTAAGTCATTCCCGGAACACGGCGTATCTGGAATCCGGAGAAGGCTGCTTATCGGTGGATCGTCCGGTCGAAGGCATCGTACCGAGGTACTCCCGGATAAAAGTCGATGCATATGACCTGAATGGTGAAAAAAAGCGGCTCCGCTTCAGAGGTTATGAAGCGATCGTTGTACAGCATGAGATTGATCACCTTCATGGAATTATGTTCTATGACCGCATTGAAGAATTCAACGATAAACTGAAACAGCCTCTTCCTCCTCACGCTGTTATTGCAAGAAGCGATGCAGAGACCGTTATTTAAATAGATTATTGGCGCTGAGAACGTTTCTTCCTTTTATGAAGAAGCGTTTTTATTTTACGCGGATACAGGTATATTTCCATTTTCAAAAGTCTTTTACAGCCCTTTAGCAGAAGGAAGCAGGGAGGTCAACCTTGAATTGCGGCGGCGGAAGGTTTAAAATATGGAAAAGGTGGAGAGAACGGATTTCAGAAAATATAACTGCAGGCCTCGGCAGTCAGCCGGAAGCACAGCACTATGTCTGTGTAGCTGTCGAATTTAACTTCCCGTTGTTGTATGTCTGAAAGCAAAACGGACTTTACAGCCTAATACCAGTATGTTCATTTTATAGAAAAGGAGATTATCGAATGATTTTTAAAGTATTTTATCAGGAAACGTTATCGGAAGTACCTGTGCGTGAACGCACGGATTCTATGTATGTGGAAGCAGAAACGGAAGAAGAGGTCCGAAAAGGATTAAAAGAGCGCAGCTACAATATTGAGTATGTGACCCCGCTGTCAGATGCTGCTCTGGCCTATGAAAAAGAAACCAATGACGATTTTGAAGTGGAGAGTCTGGATCAATGAAAGTGAAAAACCATCAGGTAGCTGTTTTTTCCCTCGGGGGTCTTGGGGAAATCGGCAAAAATATGTATGCAGTTCAGTTTCAGGATGAAATTATCGTTATTGATTCCGGCATTAAGTTTCCAGAAGATGACCTTCTCGGCATCGATTATGTTATCCCGGATTACACGTACCTTGTGCGCAATGAAGACAAAATTAAAGGTGTGTTTATCACGCACGGGCACGAAGACCATATAGGAAGCGTGCCCTACCTGCTTAAATCGATCAACGTACCGATTTATGCCGGTAAGCTGGCGCTGGCTTTAATCCGGAACAAATTAGAGGAGCACGGACTGCTCCGCACAGCAAAGCTTCACGAAATTAATGAAGATTCTGTGATCAAATTTCAAAAGACATCCGTTTCCTTTTTCCACACTACACACAGTATTCCCGACTCATACGGGGTAGTGGTGAAAACGCCGTCAGGAAATATTGTACAGACAGGTGACTTCAAATTTGACTTCACCCCAGTAGGCACACCGGCCAACTTGTCGAAAATGGCAAAAATCGGGGAAGAAGGCGTTCTCTGTCTGCTTTCTGACAGTACCAATGCGGAAGTTCCCGGTTTTACTATGTCCGAGCGGAAAGTCGGGGAGAGTATTGAATCTATTTTCCGCAAAGTAGACGGCAGAATTATCTTTGCCACATTTGCATCAAACATCTACCGCCTGCAGCAGGCCGTGGAATCTGCTGTTAAATACCGCCGGAAAGTCGCGGTTTTCGGAAGGAGTATGGAGTCTTCCATTTCCATCGGAAGAGAGCTTGGCTACATTAAAGCTCCGGACAGCACGTTTATCGATGCCAATCAGCTGAACAAGCTTCCTGCGGACCAGGTACTGATTCTCTGTACCGGCAGTCAGGGCGAGCCGATGGCAGCTCTTTCCCGGATCGCACACGGCACACACCGCCAGATCCAAATTATTCCCGGGGATACCGTCGTTTTCTCTTCCTCACCCATTCCCGGAAACACACAGAGTGTCAGCAAAATTATCAACCAGCTTTTCCGTGCCGGTGCTGAAGTGATTCACGGATCATTAAATGATATTCACACTTCGGGACACGGAAGCCAGGAAGAACAGAAGCTGATGCTCCGGCTGATGAAACCGAAATATTTCATGCCGATTCACGGGGAATACAGGATGCTGAAGATGCATGCTGATATGGCGCAGGACTGCGGCGTTCCCGAAGAGAACTGCTTCGTTATGGATATCGGAGATGTTCTGGCGATGGATAAAGAGGAAGCTGCTCCAGCCGGGAAAATTCCTGCCGGTTCAGTTTACGTGGATGGCAGCGGCATCGGCGATATCGGAAACATCGTGCTTAGAGACCGCCGGATTCTATCCGAGGAAGGCCTCGTTGTCGTAGTCGTCAGTCTGAACATGAAAGATTTCAAAGTTGCTTCCGGTCCGGATATTATTTCACGCGGTTTCGTCTACATGAGGGAATCCGGAGATCTGATCCACGAAGCACAGCGGAAACTTCATGGTCACCTGCAGAACATGATGGGTAACAAAACGACGCAGTGGTCAGAAATTAAAAATTCGATTTCCGATACACTCGGACCGTTCCTCTATGAACGGACGAAGCGGAAGCCGATGATCCTGCCGATCATTATGGAAGTGTAATATTAATAAAAGAAGCAGGATCAGCTCCTGCTTCCTCCTACAGCTCTCACTTTACATGTGAGGGCTGTTTTTTACGGTTTAACACTCTTCATCTGATGCCGCAGATATCCTGTAAGAGTCACTTCGACATGCAAAAGATGTTAAAGATCTGCATGCAGAGCTGTGAGAGTTCATGCATGTAACGATTACATCGTTCCTGCATCGTCATCATCAAACAGCGCCTGCTCCATGCGGGTTATGTCTTTATCTGCTCCGATAACGATCAGAATATCTCCTTTTTTGATGTTCTGATCCGGAGCCGGAGATACATCAATATACTCCTCCCGCTTGACCGCCATGATATTGCAGCCGAATTTGGCCCGGATATCCAGATCGATAAGCGATCTTCCATCCACGCGCTGCCCTGCCATTAATTCGACAATGCTGTATTCATCGGAAAGCTCCAGATAGTCGAGCACGTTTTTGGAAACTATATTGTGCGCAATGCGGATACCCATATCTCTTTCCGGGTGAACTACTTTATGGGCGCCGATTTTCAGCAGCACCTTTTCATGGTAATCATTCTGCGCTTTCACCGTAATATGCGGAAGTCCCAGTTCTACCAGCATCAGTGTTGTAAGTATGCTGGACTGAATATTATCGCCGATGGCAACGATCACGTGATCAAAATTACGGATTCCGAGGCTTCTCAGCGTGTTTTCGTCCGTTGTATCCGCCATGACAGCGTGCGTCGCTACAGAGGCATATTCATTAACTTTATCTTCATTGATATCGATCGCCAGAACTTCCATTCCCTGATCGTTTAATTCTTTACATATACTGCCGCCGAAACGGCCGAGTCCAATGACAGCAAATTGTTTTTTCATAATGTCGGTTAAAGAACCTGCCTCCTCTCTCTTTCATTATCATACATTTGCCCGGAGATGGTTTCAATCAGTAAATTCACGTTTGCTCCCACGGCCCTGTATGGTACACTCATAGTTGTGAATTCATCCTAAGGAGGTAGCATACAACATGCCAGAATGGTTTGAAGCAATCAACTGGGCTGCAATTGGCACAAAAGCAGTAACGGTCACAGCTCAGCTGGTAGGAATTCTTATTGTCTTTTTTATTGTCCGCGCTGTCGGACGACGATTTATTTCTTCGGGATTTACAAAAATGAGTGCACAGCGAAACATTTCCCCCGGACGTACGAAAACGCTGGAGAAGCTTGCCAGCAGTGTTTTCTCCTATATCCTGATTTTTATCGTCATTACGCTGATTGTCGGCGTGTTTGAATATGACGTTACGGCGCTGATTGCCGGTGCTGGTATCGTCGGTCTTGCCATCGGTTTCGGTGCCCAGGGGCTCGTCAGTGATATCGTGACAGGGTTTTTCATTCTCCTGGAGAAACAGATTGATGTGGACGAATATGTCACACTCGCCGGCCTCGACGGCGTCGTGGAGGAAGTCGGTCTACGCACAACAAAACTGCGTGGATTTGACGGCACTGTTCATTATATCCCGAACCGCGAAATTGGCAGCCTGAGCAATCATTCCCGATCCAACATGCGTGCTCTCGTCGATATTGGCATCTCCTACGATGATAATATTGATGAAGCTGCAAAAGTGATGCAGGAAGCCTGCGACAAGGTGAAAGCAGAACTCGGAGATACGATTACGGAAGGTCCGGATGTGCTGGGTGTTCAGACGCTCGGAGACAGCGAAGTCGTTCTTCGTGTGCTTGCCAAAACGGCCAATATGGAGCAGTGGGGGGTAGAGCGTCTTCTGCGTAAAGAGATTAAAGAAGCGTTCGACCGCAATGGTATTGAAATCCCTTTCCCTCATCAAGTAAATATGTATAAGGGAGAGCAGCACGGATAAATTCTGCCTCATGGAAAACGAGACAGAAACCTGTTTAACAAAATCAACTTCACCGCGTCCGGCAGCTGCCGCCGCTGGTAAAATCAAACCGGCTGACCGCTCTCAGAGCGGTCAGCCGGTTTTACGTATATCCTTTTCATCCGCGGTATTATCGTTAAATGCATACACTGCTGCAGACGTAGAAGAGCCGGACAGCAGAAGTGCTTCCTCCCGATTACCGCTCTTCTTATTCCAAAGCCATTAGTTATTCTGCTCGACGGAGGCATCTCTGCTGGACAGCCATTCCACAAGCCATTCCACTCCGGGAGCGAGCGCCTGCTCCTCCGGTTTTAATGTGGAGGAATGAAGTCCGGACGCGCTGTCTACACCCAGCCAGAACATGAGACCTGGTATCTCTTCAAGAAAATAACCAAAGTCCTCACCGGTCATCGCTTTTGAACTTTCTTCAAAGGCAATGACGTTCGACTCCACTGCCGCTGACTTAAACGATTCAAATAACGTTTCATCATTATATACCTGACAGTAGGAGGAACCGTAATCAACGCTCGTGCTGCAGCGGAAAGAAGCTTCGATCCCGCGGAGCATTCCCTCGATCCGTTCTTTTACCTCCTGCATTGCTTCCACAGAGAGCGTCCGGATCGTTCCTTCCACCCGCGCTTTCTCTGCAATGATATTCTGCTTCGTGCCGGATTCCATCTTCCCGATCGTAACGACGGCGGAATCAAGCGGTGACACATTCCGTGAGACGATCGTCTGAAGCTGAGTAATAAAATGTGCGGCAGCCACAGTCATATCCTCTGCTGTATGTGGAAAGGCAGCGTGACCGCCCCGGCCGTGAAAGTCGATAAACAGTTCACTCGTATTCGCGAAAAGAATACCCGGATTCGCTGCACACGTTCCGACTGGATAATCTGGTGCGATATGGAGTGCATAGATTTCATCCGGCCGGTATTTCTGAAACAGTTCCGACTGCATCATAGGCAGAGCGCCACCAGGGCCCTCTTCAGCCGGCTGAAATAAAAACAACATATTGTTTACCGGTCTTTGATCCGCAAAATATTCCACAAGCGACGAGCCGATCGTCATATGAAAATCATGGCCGCAGGCATGCATCATGCCTTCGTGCTGAGAAGAGAAGGAATAGCCGGTTTCTTCTGTAATAGGCAGACCATCCATATCCGCGCGCCATGCAATGGTCCTGTCCGGCTTCGTTCCTTCGATAAAAACAAATATACCTGTTTTCCATGTATGGATATGCACGTGCGGTGCATCAACCTCATAAAAAATATCCAGCAGATACTTCTGTGTCTTAAACTCCTGAAATCCTGCCTCCGGAATTTGATGAAGCGCCCGGCGGCGGGCCGCCAGGCGCTCTTCATCCCAAATATACTCTGTCATTATTTCTTCAGCTTTCTAAGTTCCTGTTTAATTTCTGTCTTTCCCTTCGTCTGGTCATCAATTTCTTTGATGACTCTCGCAGGTGTACCTGCAACCACGGTGTTTGGCGCAACATCTTCGGTTACGATGGCTCCTGCTGCCACAACAGATCCTTCACCAACGGTTACACCTTCCAGGATGACGGCGTTAGCACCGACTACGACTCCATCTTCAATCGTTACAGGCTTTGCAGAAGGCGGCTCAATGACACCGGCCAGCACAGCTCCTGCACCAATGTGACAGTTTTTGCCAACCGTAGCTCTTCCTCCGAGAACAGCATTCATATCAATCATTGTTCCTTCGCCAACTACCGAACCGATGTTAATGGAAGCACCCATCATAATAACAGCAGAATCGCCGATTTCCACCTGTTCACGGATCAGAGCGCCCGGTTCAATCCGTGCGTGAATGTTTTTCATGTCCAGAAGCGGAATGGCAGAATTTCGACGATCGTTCTCAATAACAAAGTCGTCAATCCGGCTTTCATTCTGTTTCAGTACTTCCTGAATATCCGCCCATTCACCGAAGAGAACACCTGTCTCTCCCTGAATAAAAGATTTTGTGGAGCTGCCGAAGTCAATACCGTCAAGCTTCCCTTTAATATGTACTTTTACCGGAGTGGATTTTTCCGCATCCGAGATATACTGAATAATTTCATTTGCATCCATTTGTTTCATGAGTATAAGCCTCCTTAAATTATCTTTCCGTCTCCTATCATAATTCAACCGCTCATTTCATGCAACCGGAGCGGTCATTCGTACACTTTTGTAATAAATACGGTCGGATTTGCAGCGAGGTCAATTTCTTCATAAAGGAATGATTCTCCATCCCGTTCGTAGGTTCTAACTACAGGACGCTGCGGTAGTCCTTTATGCTGGCCGGTGACAACGGCCGTCCTGTTATTGGAGAGTTTCACCTGGGTGCCATTTGGATAAAAAGCGACAGCACGGAGAAATTTCCATACTACGTTGTGGTCGTACCATTCTCCCGTTCTGCTCATGATATACTCTGCAGCTTCGTGCGGAAACAACTGCCGGTCCTCCCCCTCTTCTCCTTCCGACGTGAGGCGGTCATAATCGTTCGTAACAGCTACAATCTTAGCAAGAAAATGGATATCCTCTTCACTCATACCGCGGGGTGCTCCTGTTCCGTCCAGATGTTCGTGATGAGCAAGCGCAATATGAGCGGAGAGTGTACTTATTTCCGAAGATTTCCGGAGAAGGTTAAACCCTTTCCAGGAATGATGCTTTAATTCCTCCTCGTTTCCTGCATATCCCTGCGGAAGTTCTCTCACAGGAATAGGACCCGCGTATTTGCCGGCATCATGAAGAAGTGCTCCGACAGCCAGTTCTTCCAGACGGCTTCGGTTCATTCCCATCTGAATGCCGATCATCGAGGACATCAGACAGACCTGCAGCAGATGAATAAACAGGGCATTACTCTGCGTACGTATATCGGTTACAGCGATTAATACGTCTTTATTTTCCATTAACTCGTCCAGAAGTGTCGTGACCGTCTCCTGTACATTTTTTGTGTTCACCGGCTTATCCTGCTGAATATACTGGATGGATTCCGAGAGCGTCTGGACCGCTCTCCGCTTTGTCGTTTCAGAAATAACTTCTTCGTGGTCAATATCAGGAAAGCGGTCGTCCTCAATAAACAGAGAATGAACGCCCATCATTCTCAGTTTCGTTAACAGCCCGACGGTTAATACGACGCCTTTATGAAGAAGGATCCTTCCGTCGTCAGCCAGTATGTTTTTACCAAGTTTTTCACCCTGATTCACATTATCCAGTGATTTATAGCGCATGATCCTCCCCCTTTTTCTCGTCGTGAATATAGAGTTTCTGCGTCGGGAAAGCCACCGAAACGCCTTCCGATTCAAGAATATCCAGTACAGCGTAATTAATTTCCTGCTTAATATTTAAATGATCGACCCAGCCCGTCGGACGAGTAAAGAAATAAAGAAATAAGTCGAGGCTGCTCTCGTTAAATGTCGTAAAACGGACGATAATTAATTCATCATCAATATCCTCCCGCTGTCTAAGCTCTGCTTCAATACGCTCCACGCACCGTCTTATTTTCGGAGCCGGCGTTTGATATTCCACGCCCAATGAAAAGCTGATCTGTCTTTTTCCCATTTTCGTCCAGTTTTCAATCGGTTCATTGGATAACGTGGAGTTCGGCACAACGACGAGCGAATCTTCAAATGTCCGAACACTCGTACTCCGGAACGAAATATCTTCGACGAAACCTTCTACGGATGGCGTTTTTATCCAGTCTCCCAGTGTAAACGGCTTCTCCGTAATGATAACGACACCGCCAAAGAAGTTACCGAGCGTCTGCTGGGCAGCAAGCGCAAATGCAAGACCGCCGAGCCCCAGACCTGCTACAAACCCCTGTACGTTATATTCCCACTCTGAGGCGATAATACTGAGACCCATTACAACGATAGCAAAACGGATGAGTTTTGACAGAAACGGGAGAAGAATCTGGTCAAATTCTACATTAAATCTCCTGCCGATCTGCGTGAATACTGACGAACTGGAGGCAGAAAGATTGAACAGACCCCAGAATATATGGAAAATAAGTATCGTCCGGAAGATGCGCACAAACAGAGCCTCATACGTATCATCAAACGGTACGTAAACGAAGGCAACAAACAACCCGATAAATACGAGAAACGAGCGCATCGGTCTTTCAAATGCCAGCAGCACATTCGTTAATGTATCAACGGAAACTTTTCTTGAAAAAAAGAGAATCGCTTTAAAAATATAGGTTGTAAATAACTTACGAAAAAGAAGAAAAAGCAGGAATATACCGATGGCCGTCAGTATCTGCTGCCACGTAAATGCTCTCTGTACTTCCTCTACAATATCCGGAACTGCCGGAACCTGAGTATTAGATAACATGTATTCCCACCTTCACTTTATCTGCCAGTTTCTACTTTCGTAATCATGCTTCACACCGGGACTTGTGCCTGGTTCTTCCCTGTTTAGTCTACCTTGAAACAACTGGAGTGTAAATGCTATACTTTTGCGGATACACGTATTGAAATTCCGGATGAAAGTAGGGAACCTCGGTGAAAAAACAATTTGCGATTATCGGGCTCGGCCGTTTCGGATCCAGCATATGTAAAGAGCTGTACCATATGGGTCATGAAGTTTTTGCTATTGATACAGACCCCAAAAAGCTGGAAGCTGTGAGCGAGTTTGCTGACCACACCTTTGAAGGGGACGGCACGGATGAGAATCTGCTTCAAAATGTCGGGATCCGTAATTTTGACCATGTCATCGTGGCCATTGGAGATGACATTCAGGCTAGCATATTAACTACGCTTCACATTAAAGATCACGAAGTTCCGAATATCTGGGTGAAAGCACAGAACGATTATCATCATAAAGTGTTGGAAAAAATTGGGGCCGATCGGATTTTCCACCCCGAAAAAGAAATGGGAAGCCGGATAGCCGCTTATTTAACTTCTGATACAGTGCTTGATTATATAGACCTTTCAGCTGATTACAGCATCATTGAAATGCTTGCTACATCAAAAATTGCCGGCAAATCACTCGTCGACCTCGATTCACGGAGGCGGTACGGCTGTACAATTATCGCTATCAAAGAACAGGGAAAAGTAAATGTTACCCCGGACCCGGAGAAGCCGGTGGAGAAAGATAACGTGCTCATCATGATCGGAGACAAACGGGACCTCCGCCGTTTCCGTGATGCAGAGCTCTAAGGAGGATGGTTATGACACTGGCTGTGGAATGGAAAGCTGTGACGAAAAAAATGAAACAGGACAATGAATGGCGGACACTTTTTAAAGAGGCGGACTGGAAGGTAGAAGAAAAGCATGTTCATCACCTTTCCGGCGGGAATGCTGTGCAGCGGTCTGAAGCGCTCAGAATGACCGGAGCTTTGATCCCATGCAGCAGAGGAGAAATTCTTATCTGGCAGCAGGATCCCGACTTGATTTCCAACCGGAAAAACTTCCGTAGTAAAACGATCGGCTATGTCAATCAGGAAGGCAGTCTCGTACCTGAATGGTCGATCTACCAGGCAGCCGCAGGTGCCGATCCAGATGCCAATAAAATCGAAGAGGTTAATACGCTCCTTGATCATTTCCGTTTCACACTCTCTGAACGGCAGACAGCTATGGAAGACCTTTCACCTGCCGCGGAATGGAAGGCTTCCCTTGTCATCACGCTTCTTAACGATCCGCCGCTTATCCTATTAGATGATGCGGGATTTCCTTTTCCAGATGAAGAAAAGAAGGAAGTTTATGATATACTTTGCGAGTACATCCGCAGGAAAGAGAAAACGTTGATTGCTGCCTCAGATGATACGTACTGGGAAATGAAAGCAGATAAATTATGGATGATTGACGAACAATCGATCATTTCCAACCAGTAGTGCATCCAGATAAATTTAATACAGGAGGTCCTTAAATGAATGAAATAGTTGAAACCATGTTGAACCACCGATCGGTCCGCTCTTTCAAACCCGACCCTCTGCCAGCTGACCATATTGAACAGCTGGTCCTTGCTGGACAGGCGGCATCCACAAGCAGCTACCTTCAGGCATACACCATTATCGGCGTTACCGATCAAGCATTAAAACAGTCTCTTGCCCAGTTGGCAGGCAATCAGGCTTACGTGGCAGAAAACGGTCATTTCTTTCTTTTCTGCGCTGATTTTCACCGCCATGAAATTGCTGCAGATATCCACCAGACCGACATTCAGGATGCAGTGACTTCTGCAGAAAAATTAATCGTAGGTATTTCAGACGCCTCTCTCGCATCGCAGAACGTCGCTCTGGCTGCAGAGTCTATGGGATACGGCATCTGCTATATTGGTGGTATTCGAAACAATGCTGAAGAAGTCGCGGAGCTGTTGAACCTGCCGGACCACGTCCTGCCTTTGTTCGGTATGTGTGTTGGTACTCCTGCTGTAATTCCGGATAAAAAGCCGCGTCTTCCCATCGACGCTGTCTACGCAGAGAATGGATATTTTTCCCCGGAAACTCAGACCGAATCTCTTCAGCAGTACGATGATATTACATCCTCGTACTATTCTGAACGCACCGGTGGCGTAAGAGCCGATACATGGTCTTTGCAGGTGTCCGGGATGCTTTCTACACTCAAACGGGGGCACATGCTTCCGTTTATGCAGAAAAAAGGCTGGAACCGCCATTAGGATTGGAGCTGTGATTCAAGCTGTAACATCAAAGTGACAGCGGCCATATCAAAATAAAAACCGGACGATCTCTTGAATCTCTTTACAGAGTTTCATGATCGTCCGGTTTTTTAAGGTGTTGAAGCAAGGAATTCACAGCACCTGCTCTGCACCGTTTTTAATGATTGAGCGTATCATTATCACTGCAGCTTTTTTTCCATAGCTACATGTTCAATACCTGCATCCATGAAAGGTTCCTCAGAAACAATCGAGTAACCGACCGCGGTATAAAATGGGGCTGCATGGGTCTGCGCATTTAATTTCATGATTTCCGCTCCGAGCTCAGAAGCTTTCTCCTCCATAAAACGCATGAGTTTCCGACCGGCCCCGCTGCCTCTCAGCTGGGACAGAATACAGACTCGTTCTGCTTTTGCCGTATTCTCTGATAGCCGCATTCGTGCTGCTCCAATGGCCTTTCCATCGTCGTAAACAACAAAATGCACTGCTTCGTGCTCCAGGTTATCTACTTCAATCGAGGCGGGGACGCCCTGCTCACCTACGAATACTTCGCGCCTGACACGGTAGCAGTCACTCAGCTGTTCCTTCGTTTCCGCTGTGAAGATTTGTATCATGTAGCTGAATTCCTTCCCAGCAGAAATGTTTCGTAAACAGTCCAGGTTCCGTCCTCCAGTTGATACAGAAGAGAAAATCGATCTATGGTTTCTTCATGTTCAATTGTTTCCAGCTTTAATCGTCCGAATACATCAGAGAGCTCATCGTAGTTCATTTCCTGTCCGATTGTAATGTGAGGAACAAATGGATGTTCACGATCCTGCTTCAGCGGACCTTCATTCAACTTTTCCTGAAGATCCAGCAGCGCCGGCGTTTCTGCTGCTTTCATATAAATTGTATTCGTCACTGGGTAAAAACTGCTGTATTTTAAAATTTTCAGCGTGAATGGACGGGCTGCTGCAGCGGCTTTGCGTACTTCCTCAATAAATGCAGGCAGCTTTTCCTCGTCCATATCAAAAGGGTCCTTCAGCGTCAGATGCGGTGGCACCATCGAGTATTTTGTATCGTATCTTTTTCTGTAAGAGTTTGCTAGATCCTGTAGTTTTTTCGAGGGAAATACTGCAATTCCATATCTCATAGCGGACGCCTCCTTTTAGACCGTACTAAGTGATTTAATCATAATATACTTTACGCTTTTTTACAAAGGGGCGTGCCCTTATCTATCGAATTTTTCACACATTTTATGATAGACTAGCCTATAAGAGGAGTGGTAGCTTATGTCAAAAAAAGAACCAATTAAATCCCACGTAGTAGAGAAAGCAGCAAGAGACCTGCTGAAAGAGCGTGGTGTGGAGCTTGAAGAAATCGCTGATATTGTGTATCAGATGCAGTCTGATTACAATGATACGCTCACCAGGGATGACTGTCTGGAGAGTGTTGAAGCTGTTCTTGAGAAGCGGGAGATCCAGCATGCTGTTCTCGTTGGAATCGAGCTGGATAAACTGGCTGAAAATAAGCAGCTCTCTGAACCGCTGCAGTCTATTGTGGAAACGGATGAAGGACTGTTCGGAGTCGATGAAACGATTGCGATCGGTTCAGTGTTTGGCTATGGAAGCATTGCCGTTACAACATTCGGCTATCTCGACAAAGAAAAAATTGGTATCATCAAGCAGCTTGATGCAAAAAACAGCGACAAAATTCACACATTTCTTGACGATCTCGTCTGCAGCATAGCAGCAAATGCTTCGAGCAGGCTTGCTCACCGCATCAGAGACCGGGAAGAACATCTCGATCAGAAAGAAATTGATCACCGCGATAAAGAAGAGCGGATGGCATAATTATTATACAAATAGTTAGAGGCAGCCGGATGACCCGGCTGCCTCAGTGTATTACGATAAACTATATTTTTGAATAATAAAAAATATGCCTGCGGGAAGCAGACATATGAACCTTTATTTAGATGGTGTCCCGTACTGGGCTCGAACCAGTGACCTCCACCCTGTCAAGGTGGCGCTCTCCCAACTGAGCTAACGGAACGAAGAGAATAACGCAACAAATATTATATTACTATACAGCGGCAGCAGCGTCAAGCTTTTTATTCGTCATACGTATACCGGACCACATACCGCTCATTTTTTAATTTTCGTATTTCAACAGATGGACCAATTTCATATCCATTTATCCAATTATCCTCAATTTTTGCCTTCGTACAGTCCGCCTGAAACCGCGAAGTAAATATCTGCTTAAAGTATATCCACCGTGGTGCCGCCATGTATGTCACCTCTCATTTTCACTCTTTCATCAGAATAGCATCGTCCCGTCATTCATTCAAGTATTTCCTCCTGCAGAAAAAGGCGCAGAATGCCTTCCTATACATGATTACGCAGTTCATCCAGCGGGTATACGAACAGTAATTCAATTATTGGAGGGATATCTTTGACATTTGATCAGCTGCATGCCAATAACAGCACAATTGTAAAGGTGGAAGGTGTTGAATACCGTACGATTGAAAAGCCGACCGTCAGCAGTTCCGGAGATACGTACACAGCTGTTGCAGTCGACCAGGAGGACAATCAGTATTTAATTGAATGGGCGGTAGTCGACCCTGAAGCGATCGATGAGGTGGACGCCTGCGACTGGGATGAACCTATTTTTGTGCAGAAAAAATAATGTATCTTTAAAAACCGGCGTTCCGTTAAGGAATGCCGGTTTTACTGTGCTGTTATTGATTTTTCCACTTTGCGGCAAGTTCTTCATGTTTTTTACGGTTAAAATACCAGCGCTCTTCTCCTTTAATCAATCGTTTTTCCACAAGGCCTGACTGAGCTGCTTCCTCAAGCCTCTGCTCCGCTTCAGCAGCTGTCATTTTCTTTCCGGGACTCTTTACCGCCAGTTCATCCGGCGTGATACCCCTGCCCGCAGGCATCTGTTGAATGATCCCAAGCACCAGAGCACGCTGCTTTCTCTGCTTCTCTTTTTTATGTTCGCCGGTAAAAATGTTTTTGACCGGCTCTTTTACCACTGCGCCCAGGGCCATCCCCATAAGAAGGATAAACAGATCACTGAGGATACTCGACATACACTTTCTTTTCCTCTCTCATACTCTGATAAGCTGACTGTACTATGCAGACGATCTCCACAGCAGCCTGTCCATCGAGACCCTCCATAGAATGCTCCGCTCCTGTCAGGTTTTCAATAAAAAGATTAAGTGGAACATAATACGGTTCGGGCTCCCAGTGAATTTTTCTCAAACTGCCATCTTTCCCGGCATCCCGGTAATAAATTTCCGGCTGTTCTTCTCCATAAATGAGCAGCGTGCCTTTCGTTCCAGTAATTTCAAACAAGTTGTCGGAAGCTGAAGCTGCTGTACTCGTATGTGCCGTCCCGGAAGCGGTGCTGTTTTCAAAATCTACCAGGATAGTGGCGCTGTCTTCTACTTCTTTTCCTGTCCGGTAAGATCCCTGCGCCTGAACGGAAGTAATTCTTCCACCAAACAACTGAAGCATACTCACTCCATGAATACCGAGATCTATCAACGCCCCACCTCCACTTATGGAAGGGTCATACCAGCTCGGAGGGAGAACGTCCGTCCAGGCAAGTCCATGAGAACGCCTGAAGTGGATGGAAACAAGCTCCCCCAGGTTTCCGCTCCGGTACTGCTGAAGTGCATAGCGGTAAACCGGAAGCGTTACAGATTCATGGGATACAGCCAGATTCACTCCAGCGTTTTCTGCTGCTTTTCTGCAGGCTTCTGCATCTTCCCCATTCAGCGCGATGACTTTATCGGTAAAGATATGCAGACCGGCTCCGGCCGCTGACTCTATAAGATTACGATGCTGGCTCGTTTCTGCCTCGATCATAACCGCATCTGCCTCCGACTGCTTCAGCGCTTCAAGAACGGTAGTATAATACGGTACCTGCAGTTGTTCTGCCATCTCTCTTCCGCGTCGGGAATCCGAATCCCACACCCCTGCCCATTCAAAACGTCCAGCTGATAAACGTTCCGCTTTATCCACAAATCCTTTCGTATGCACGTGCCACGTTCCAAGAATTAAAATCCGTACCGGTGCAGCTGTCATTGAGGAAGCCCCCTTTTATCGATGATGCTGTAAGTTTTGGATATTTCCTTCATTATAAAGTGCAAATGCGCCTTTTCCGTTATGTTTGACAGAATACATCGCTTCATCCGCACGGGAAAGAAGTTCTTCGAGTTCCGTTCCATCCTGTGGTGCAAGACTCGCACCGATACTCGTCCGGATCGGAAGTTCCAGACCCCGCGTCTTCAGCGGCTGATCAATTAATGTTTTCTGCAGCTGGGAGATAAAGCGCTTCACTTCCTCCGTACTGGTATAGAAATAATAAAGGTTGAATTCGTCACCGCCTACTCTGGCCGCTCCCCCAAGTCCTGTAGTTTCTTTCTCAAGTATGGAAGCCAGGTGGGCAAGGTACTCATCTCCGGTCTGATGACCGTACGTATCATTGATCTTCTTAAAGCCATCAAGATCGACATTAATCACCGCCACTTTCTGCTTTTCCTTCAGATGCTTCCGGACAGTTTCAGAAAAGGCCCGCCGGTTGGGAAGCTGTGTCAGCGTATCATGATACGCTAGATAACGGATCGTTTCTTCCGCTTTTTTTGTCTCTGTAACATCTCTCAGGATCATCATCAAGACCGGTTCATAATCGACCGTAATGAAATCACTGTCGATCAATACCTTTCTTGGCACGCTTCCCGCTGTGATAACTTCTGATTCAAGCGCAGTAAGGGGCGTCTCCCCGTGCATGGCCGGAGCAAAAGTCTCCTCCCATTCCGTCCGGGATTCCGGAGTAAGCCAGGTTGTGAAATCAAATCCTTTCAACTTCTTTTCTTCCAGGAGATAGTGGGCGGCCGGATTAGCATCCTGGATGATACCGTAATTGTTTAACAGCAGAATGGCTGTCGGATTCCGTTCATACAGCGTCTTAAATTTCCTTGAACCCGCCTCTAAAAAATCAAATCGTGTCACAGCAAAAAACATCGCCCAGGCGCCGAAAATACCGGCGAAAATATATGGATACGGCGGTACAGCCCCCCGAATATCCAAATATCCGAACACGGTGTTCCAGGCAGCGCTGAAGAGGACAAATACAAACAGAATGAAATAGACCCGCTGCTCCATCGGACGCCGGGACCGCTTCCACTGTATGCCTACCAGCACTGTCATAATAATTGTTGTAAACACTGCTGCACTGAGGGTTGTTAAATAAGCAGTATTAAATACAGGATAAATCCATGCCCCTTCCTGTTCGAACATACTGCTGTTCAACACGTTGGTACCAGTGATAAACGTAAACAGCACAGGCAGGAGCGGAAGGTAAAAAATCCACGGATAAATCCACCTTGACATCTGCCGGTGTAACCCCGAAAACAGAAAAAAGAAGTGAAAAAACAGGCTGGGTATCAGCACACCGGCATTACCAAAAACATAGGTGATGATAATTGGACTCAAGTCCACCGGCAGCTGATGCCGTACATATTCAGCCATAAACAATACAGTATAGCAGAATAAATACGCAGCAAGAAGCTGGTGCGTCCGCTTCCTAGGGTTTCTCCACAGAAGAATGAGACTCATATGGAGCAGCAGAAAAGCAGGCACTAAATAGACGAATACGTATAATAGGACCTCCTCCATGCTGAACCCCTGCTTTCTCTGTGACAGCTTTGATTCCTTACTTCATAAATTCGTTACATATACGTTTTTTCCTGCTTCGGCTGTACTATTATTTTGTCCCAGCCATACGCTTCCTCTTTCAGCGTCGTTCCTTTTATGGTGGTTTCATCTTCCATCAGCGGCCCCTGGGCGTGCTTTTGAAAGTAGGACGCGGAAGAAAAAGAGGAGGGCACCCATAGAGCAGCCCGCTTGTGGCCGATTTCCTGCAGATGTCCCATAATTTCTTCCAGCAGTTTCGTTCCTGCGCCGCGCTCCTGATAATCCGGGTGGATAAACAGTGCATACACTTCTCCTGTATAGCGGATTCGAAGTTTAGCGTCCCTCATCGTTCCGCCCAGGCCAAAGCCGACTACCTTGCCATCTTGTTCTGCAGTGTACATTTTCGTTCCACCGCTCGTCGCACCGGCGAAATTCTTCTCCCACTTCCTTAACCGGTCCTCTACGGTCCAGGAAGCCATTGTGTCCGCAGAGAATAAATGACGTGCTTCCTTTCGCCACGCTTTCACGTGAATATCAGCCACCGCCGGGAGGTCTTCTCTCACCGTTTCCCGGATATGCATGCTGCTCACCTCCATGTCAGCTTCCCGCTCTTTAATTCTCCTTTTTTCAGCGAAATACCGAGAATGTCTGTCAACTGCTGCAGGCGCTCAAATTCGCCTTTCGTTACAAGCGAAACAACAATTCCTCTTCTTCCGGCACGGGCTGTTCTGCCGGCCCGATGAACATACTGATGTACATCATTTGCCAGATCATACTGGATAATATGTGTCAGTGCCGGGATGTCGAGCCCCCTTGAAGCAACATCTGTAGCTGTCAGAATATCCGCTTTTCGTGATTTCAGCGCCTGTACCGCCTGCTCCCGGCTCTGCTTATTGTTGTCTCCTTCAAGTGAAACGACCTTCCGGTTATGATGTTCGAGTCTTTCCGACTGCATCCGCAGCTGGCTGCGGTCATTGCAGAAAATCATACCGTAAAAATCATCGAGTGCAGTCAGTTTCTGCAGGTACTCCGTTTTCTGCCGGCGGTCGCCGAGTAGATAGATATGATCCATCTGCTGCAGCAGTTCTTTATCTGCTTTAATCCGGATTTCTTTCATATCCCCAAACAGCTGAGCTGTTTCTTTACGGATGCGGGGCGGAATCGTGGCTGAAAAAGCTGCTTTGACTGCTTCGTTCGGGCAGGCTTTTACCATGTTCTCCACGGAGCTCTTATGCTCTTTCGCCATGAGCTGATCCGCCTCATCGAGAATCAGCATTTTTACTTGATGAAGCTTCAGTTTTTTCATCTGAGAGAGTTCATGAAGTCTTCCCGGTGTCCCTACGATCAACTGCGGCTTTTTTTTCAGTTTCTCGACCTGGCGCTTTACATTCGCGCCGCCGATCAGCATCAGCGCTTCAAGACCGGTTCCTTCTGTCCAATACTGCATTTCCTCATATATTTGTGAGGCAAGCTCCCTTGAGGAAACCATTACAACGATCTGCGCCTGTTTTACAGAAGCATCTGCAGCTTCTACTGCTGGAAGTAGAAACGCGAGCGTTTTTCCAGAGCCTGTCGGCGCTTCTGCCGTTACGTTATTTCCTTCTCTCAAGAGCGGAATGACGTGTTCCTGCACTTCAGTAAGTCCCGGGTAAGCCCGGGCTCTCCATTTCTCCTGTACGATGTCCGGAATGAAATCCGGAAGTGTATTTGACATGTATATTCTCCTTTAAAAAACCTGATTCACTGCGTTTCCTGCTTGAAAGGGCAGCGCTTCTCTCATTGTACACGAGCCGGAGACAATTGAGAAACACCCAATGCCAAAAGCAAAAAATCCGCTCTCCGAAAGAGAGCGGATTTCCGTATACGGTTACTGCTGGTCCTGCTTATACTGCATGTACACAACCTGTGTACTGAGAAATTCTCCAAAACCGTGTTTTCCGTCTGCGCCGCCGATACCAGACTGTCTGAAGCCAGCGTGATAGCCCTGTACGGCCTCGAAATTTTCGCGGTTCACAAACGTTTCACCAAAGCGAAGCCCATTGGACAGCTTCATTGCTTCATGATAATTTTCTGTGAAAATGGATGAAGAAAGGCCATAATCAGAATCATTTGCCATGTCAATCACTTCGTCCAGATTCTTATACGTGACGATAGGAAGAACCGGGCCGAAAATTTCTTCCTGGATAATTTCCATCGTCTGCGTTGCGCCTCCGATTACCGTCGGCTCGTAGAAATAGCCGGTCTGATCTGACTTTCTGCCTCCGGTAAGCACTTTCGCTCCTTCTTTTACTGCATTCTGCACCATTTCATCCACTTCATCTATCCGGTCCTCACTTACAAGAGGACCCATGTCCAGAGAATCATCCTTCAGCGGATCGCCGAAGCTTACATTCTTCATGGCTTCTGTAATTTTCTCCGTGAATGCCTCCGCTACATCTTCGTGCACGTATACCCGTTCGGCATTCGTACACGCCTGCCCGGCATTAATAATCCGGCTCTTCGTAATATTTTCCACTGCCGTATCAAGATCGGCATGTTTCGTTACAATTGCAGGAGCTTTTCCTCCCAGTTCCAGATTTACTTTCGTAATATTCTGGGCTGCAGCTTCCATAACTTTAATTCCTGCCGGCACACTTCCGGTCATCGTCACCATCGCTACTTTTTTATGCGATGCCAGAGCGTTTCCAAGCGTAGACCCTTTTCCGGTGATGAAGTTATATACCCCTTCCGGAAGGATATCCATGTCATGCACCATTTCCGTAAAGAAGGCTGCAGTATTCGGTGTCTGCTGGGATGGCTTCAGTACAATCGTACATCCGGCAACGAGGGAAGTAGCTACTTTCCTTGCCAGAATAAATACAGGGAAGTTCCAGGGTACAATACCGCCGATGACACCGATTGGTCTGCGGTGAATAAAAATGTTCTCATTCGGACGGTCACTCGGCATGATCTCGCCTTCTATCCGGCGAGCCCACTCGGACATGTATTGGAAGTAGTCAATCGCCAGATCGACTTCCCCTTCAGCCATTTCTCTGCTCTTACCTTGTTCTTCAATGAGCAGACGGACGAATGTTTCCCGGTTTTCACCCATCTTCAGACCGATTTGGCGGACAATTCTGCCCCGTTCAATCGCTGGACGTGCTCCCCACGACTGCTGTGCTTTGGATGCTGCTTCCACAGCTTTATTGACATCATCTTCATTTCCGCTTGTAATTCTGGAAATAACTTCTTCCGTAGCGGGGTTGACGATATCGATCCACTCTTCTGAACCAGAGGTGACGTATTGTCCGTTTATATACATTTCGTGCGTTTTCATTGTAATTCCTCCTCATTGTGGCAATATCTGCACTATTCCTTTATCCCTTGCTTCATAAACAGGACAATGAGGCAGTTTTAAATAATCCCTACTTTTTACTCACTTTTCATATGTAGTTTACATTTTGTTATAATATGTACATTTTCTCGATTACCTACAAAAAAAAACCGGCCGCAGCCGGTTTTATCAATGGACAAGTCTGTCTTCTTTTTCTTCATTATCTTCTTCTTTTTCAGGATAGGCAGGTCCGCCTTCACTGATCATGTTCTGGACAGCAGCTTCTTCCTCTTCCAGCATTGTCACTACTTTTTTCTTCACTGGAAGCCACCTCCTTTATATCCTATTCCCCCTTTTGCGTGTTCTTATGCATCTCCTCTTTCCATTTCCATGCATGCAGGCACATTTCTTCAAGCGTACAGGATGCTTTCCAGCCGAGCTCTCTTTCCGCCCGGGAGGCATCTGCCCAATTTTCTGCCGGGTCCCCCGGACGCCGCGCTTTTGCTTCCCACGCTATATGTTTTCCGCTTACCCGCTCGACCATATTTATTAATTCAAGGACCGTGGTTCCCCTGCCTGTTCCAAGATTATACACATGAAACCCATGTTTCTGTGACGCTGCAGCAGCAATATGCCCATCGGCCAGATCCATGACATGAATGTAATCCCTAATACCTGTACCATCTTTTGTGTCGTAGTCTGTTCCATAAACATCAACAGCATCCCGTTCACCGGCAGCCGCCTCCAATAGTATCGGCATAAGATTGGCTGGTGTACCTGCGGGATTTTCGCCGACGGCGATAGAAGGATGAGCTCCTACAGGATTGAAGTAGCGAAGCGCTGTAATCTGCCACGCTGGGTCTGCCTGCGCTATATCTTCAAGCATCTGTTCGATCATTGCTTTGGAATGTCCATACGGATTTATCGGATTTTTGGGCGTGCTTTCTGATACAGGCATCGATTCGCAGTTCCCATAAACAGCGGCTGACGAACTAAAGATCAGTTTTTTTACTTGATAGTCTTCCATTATTTCAAGCAGACATAGTGTCATCTGCAGATTTTCACGGTAGTACAACAGCGGTTTTTCGACAGATTCTCCTGCCGCTTTCAATCCCGCAAAATGAATCACTGCTTCTACGTTATATTTCTGGAACACCCGCTCCAGATCTTCTTTCGTTTTTACATCTCCATCCTCTACCTCAGGTGCTCTTCCTGCCGCAGCTGTGATACGGTTTATCTGTTCCGCGCTGCTTCTTGTGAAATTATCCATTACAATGACATCATTCTCTTTTTCCAGAAGTCTTACAGCGGTATGACTTCCGAGATAACCAGCTCCACCGGTAATTAAAATGGCCATTAAATTCCCTCGTTTCTGCACGTATCTGTCTACTGTATGTATACAGATTGTAAGTGAATTCCTCTTTAAAAAGCAAAAAAAGCTGCTTCCGCCCGATGCGGAAGCAGCTTTCATTGGTATAATTACTGCTTTTGAACGTTAGCAGCTTGTGGTCCGCGCTGACCCTGCTCGATTTCAAAAGATACTGTCTGGCCTTCTTCAAGGGACTTGAAGCCTTCTTCCTGAATAGCGGAGAAGTGAACGAATACGTCGTCCTGTCCTTCAACCTCGATGAAACCGAAACCTTTTTCTGCGTTGAACCATTTTACTGTACCTTGTGTCATACTAAATTCCTCCTGTTGGGTTTTACCCAGAATATATTACTTAATGAGCTGTTCTTTCCGATCGTACAGGAGGAAACATTTCCACCTTGCTGACGAGAAAATAGAACCTCAATAAGCAGTGAGATTTTTAAAAGCTGTCCAGTTCTGCAGGACAGAAACAATTACTGCTTCTGTACGTTAGCAGCCTGTGGCCCGCGCTGTCCCTGCTCGATTTCGAAAGAAACTGTCTGGCCTTCTTCAAGTGACTTGAAGCCTTCTTCCTGAATAGCGGAGAAGTGAACGAATACGTCGTCCTGACCTTCAACTTCGATGAAACCGAAACCTTTTTCTGCGTTGAACCACTTAACTGTACCTTGAGTCATGCTTAAATCCTCCTGCGCGGTTGTTTGAACCGCATGTTTATTACTTAATTGAGACGTTCTGTTAGTCGTGCAAGTGGAACTTGATTAAGTTCACCATCTTACCCTTACCTATCCGAACCTCAATAAGCTAGTTCCTAGTATAGTACAGCGAGCAGGAAAAAGAAACCCTTTTCGCTTAATTTGCCGTCTCTTTTTTCTTCCAGGTAGTCATAATCACACCGGAAATAACGATGAAAGCACCGATGATCTGCGGCAGCACAATCGTTTCACCAAGAAGCAGCCAGGCACCAGCAATCGTCGCTGGAGGGAGAAGATTTAAAAATACAGACGCTCTTCCGGCCCCGAGAATCCCGACCGCCCGGTTGAATAAAAGGAGTGCAACGACGGATGGAAAAATCCCCAGGTATAAGAGGCCGCCCCAGGACGCGCCCCAGTCTGCATCCGGCACGCCGCCGATCAGCCATTCGCCGGCAGCGAACGGGAAGAGAACGATGACGGAGAGAACATTCATAATGAAGAGTGCTGCAAACGCAGGAAACAAATACATGTACCTGCGGACGAGCAGCGAGTACACAGACCAGCAGACAATGGCGCCGATCATAATCAGATCTCCAGGATTCCAGTCCATCGCGAGAAGCCTCTCAACACTGCCTTCTGTTATGACATAAAGCGCCCCGGCTAAGGAAACTACTACACCGGCCCACTGACGGGGCTTCAGTGTTTCCTTAAGAATCAGCGCCGCTGCCGTAATCGTTACTGCTGGAATGACGGTTTCCAGGACAGATACATTCGCTGCGGACGTGTACTGCAGCGAACCGTAAATAAACGTATTAAAAAACGTTACTCCACTCAGTGTCATCCAGAAAAACGGCCATTTATAAGTGAGAAACAGCCTCCTCTCTCTCCATGCACGCCCTGCACCTAGCGGAATTAATAAAAGTGCTGCCAGAGAAAGCCGTATCCAGGCAATCGTAAAAGGGGGGAGATCATTTAATGCTTTCCCGGTGATAATATTTCCTGCATAAAACAAAACCACCAGAACCATAAAAATGGAGCCGCGTATCATTTACGGAAGGTCATTCCCTGCTGCCCGGTAAAGTTCATACCATTCTTCACGGGTCATTTTCACATTTGAAGCTTCCGCTGCTCCGGCGATGCGTTCTGTATTCATACTCCCGATCACGGGCTGCACACTCAGTGGGAGTCTTAAGATCCAGGCGAGTGCTGCAGCCGTATTGGTGACACCTTTCTTCTCCGCAAAAGAATCCAGCGCTTTATTCACTTCCGGAAACTGGTCATTATTGAGAAACGGTCCCTCGATCATGCCGTGCTGCAGCGGTGACCATGCCTGAAGTGTCATGCCGCGTTTACGCGTATATTCCAGCAGCCCGCCGTCGCGGTTGACAGCTGCATCATTACGCATATTCACATTGAAACCTGCATCGATCATCGGTGTGTGCATCAGACTTAGCTGAAGTTGATTAACGTGCAGTTTTTCATCAAACGCGTCTTCCAGAAGCTCCACCTGCCCCGGATGCTGATTGCTGACACCGAAGTGTGTTACTTTCCCTTCCCGGCGCAGTTGATGGAATGCTTCTGCTGTTTCTTCCGGCTCCATCAGTGCGTCCGGCCGGTGAAGCAGCAGTATATCCATGTAATCAGTGCCCAGACGCTTCAGGGATTCTTCTACGGAGCGCACGATATGCTCTTTTGAGAAGTCGAAGAAGCCTCCCCTGATTCCGCACTTTGATTGAATAATCATGTGCTGACGGTCCGGTCCGTTCAGATCGACTGCCTTTCCGAAAATTTCCTCTGATTCTCCTTTACCGTAGATATCTGCATGATCAAACAGTGTGATACCCGCTTCCATGGAGGTGCGGATCACTTTCTCTGCTTCGGCGGCGTTCAGCTGGTTCATCCTCATACAGCCAAGCGCAATTTCTCCTGTATGTACTCCTGAAGTTCCTATTTCTATCTGCTTCATTTTATTATTCACCCTTCCTTCTCTCTTAATCGAAAACACCTTTAGTTTAGCACATCTGCGCCAATTTATTTGCCTTAAATCGCTCTAATGGATCTCAATTATAAAAAATTACATTTAATGTATTTTTTATAGTTTTTAATTCGAATAATCCGGTGAAATTCTGAGGATGATGACAGATTTACCAAATAGATGGTTCCTATTATAGTTGGGGGAAGAAAAAGCGCTTTCGTTTTTTCTTTGAGATGTCGTTTTCACGTGATTATTTAACCCCCGGGAGGGATATCGTATGATTCGTATGAATCCAAAAACACAGCGTCGTATTACTGCTTCAGGAGGCAGTGTCATTGTCGATCCTTTTGTCTTTCCAGGTTTGATCCGCAGCCGCCGGATTCTGGTCGACCACGAAGTTTATTTTGCCGAGCCGGTGGACCCGTCCTCCTATCAGGTGTTTGAGCACGAAGGTGTCACCGTTTATGTGCATACGTCTCTGCGTGTAAAAAAGGAACTGCGCCTTTCATTCAGCGGCCAGCGTCCTTTTGAACAGCTTGAGGTACGCGGTGTCCGCCGTCTGATGGCTGAAAACGTCTGGTAACGGAAGCCGCCTGCTGCTGGATTTGGAAATACTGCCTGGCTTTACAGGATCGTGCCTTTCCTCCCGGCCGGCAGCAGCGCGCTTCTGTCAGCTTATACGTGCTAAAATCCATGATCATGCATCATGGATTTTTTTCGTGTGCGCTTTTCCTTTCAGACTTATAACAAGAACATTTGTTCTTGAAACGAAAGGCATTCCTACTTATAATGAAAGAAAACGGCAAGAGGAGGGAATCCTGTGGAGCATCCGATTATGCTGATCGATATGCAGTCTTTTTTTGCCTCTGTCGAACGGCTTTACCACGAAATTCCTTCCCACCGTGCGCTGATCGTCTCCGGAGCGCCGGACCGGCCGTCAGGTGTCGTGCTCGCTGTCTGTCCGAGAGCAAAGTCCCGCGGAATTCAAAACGGTATGAGACTTCATGAAGCCGTGGAACGCTGTCCGGAAGCTGCCATTGTCCCGCCGCGGATGCAGCGTTACCTGGAAACATCCCTCCATATAACGTCCATACTCGAGAAATGGACGAATCTCGTCGAACCTTACAGCATCGACGAACAGTTTGTGGACCTTCGTGCCTCGATATTCCCTTCGCTTCAGGAGAACCCGTCTGCTTCCGCCCGGGGAATTCAGCAGAACATCTTTGAAGAAACCGGACTCCATGCGCGCGTTGGTATAGCTGCCTCTAAAACAGCGGCAAAAACAGCGTGTGACCTTTTCGCCAAACAAGCACCCGGCGGTATTTTTCTTCTGAGCGAAGAAAAAATAAAACAGGAAGTATGGCCGCTTCCTGTAGATAAACTGTTCCGGGCCGGCAAAAAAATGACGGTCCACCTGCGGAACCGCGGCCTGCAGACCATCGGCGAATTTGCCTCTCTTTCACACCTGGAAGTACGGCGGCGCTGGGGAATTCACGGTCAGGTACTTTGGATGAATGCCCACGGCGTTGATTATTCACCGGTACAGAAACATTCGGCGCATGGAAAACGCTCGATCGGCAGCGGGATGACACTGCCCCGGCTGTATTCCCACCCAAGAGAACTCCGCACCGTCCTTCTCGAATTGACCGAAGAAGTCGGCTTCCGCAGCAGACGCAGGGGGCTGCGCGGTTCCACCGTGACGCTCGGCCTGCAGGGACCTTCCTGCGGATTTCACCGCCAGCGGAAATTGAGTGCCCCGACAGCAAATACTTCTCTTCTTTTTGAAGAAGTGCTTGAGCTTTTAGATGAATTCTGGGACCTTTCTCCTGTGCAGCGTGTTCACATATCACTCAGCAGCCTGGAGACGGACCTTGATTTTGCTCTGCACTTATTTGAACCGCCCGAAAAGCAGCTGCAGCGGCGTGAACTGGATTTTGTTCTTGATGCCCTGCGGGAGCAGTACGGAAAAACGGCTCTTCTCCGGGGCTCCTCCGCCGGTGCCGGAAGCCAGGCGCTTGACCGGGCGAAAAAACTCGGCGGCCACCTGCGGTAAGATAAAACAAAAGCAGCTCTCTCTGTAAAAAGGCTGTGCCGTACGCTGTTCATGCAAAAGAGCTGCTCCCTGAAGAGGAACAGCTCTGATAAGCAGTTAAGCCCGGAGAAGAACACGGGATAACAGGGAAGGCTTCTTTTTGTATACAGCAAAGAAGGGGCGGATACGTCCATCTTTCAACTGACGTGCGATGTGACGGTACCGCTGTCCATTTTCCTCTCCTGCAAATAAAGAGATGTCTTTCTCTTCAAATGGAAAGGAAGAATCGTAAAGCACGGATCCGAGAAAACAGCCGGGGTAGGCCGCCTCAAGAAAAAGCTCTTTTTCCCCATCTTCCTCCGAATCCAGTTTATTCAATAGAAGATACGGCTTTTTAAAAGATTCCCATGTTCCGTACTGACGGTCTGCCTCGGTAAGCGACGGATCGTCGGGTGCAGTAACAATTACTACATCGTCGAGTACTCCAGACCAGCCGCTTTCAAGTACCGGGTCCATATCAATGATGACAAATGACGCTTTCCGGCGCTCCGCCCAGCTCCGCACATAATGTGCGTCTCCGCAGGCGCCGAACAATGTAAGCAGAGGATGCTTCTGATCCCACTCCTGTATGGATACATCCACCGGAACAGGCGTTTCCCGGACAAGAAGCGTCCGATAGCCTGCGGAAGCAAGCGCAGAGGCAATATTCCGGGAGGCGGTGGAACCACCGGCACCTGAATGAGCAGAAGAAATACCTATCATTTGAATCATGATGAACTCCTTTCTAAGCTGAAGCCGCCAAACCGCGAACCATCGATCTACCTGGTGACGAGGGTGACTGTTTTTCGTTTCGTAAACCGGTAACCTCCATGTACCCGTTATAAAGAAAGACAAACAAAAAATCTGGAAATTTTCCCGAACGAAGGAGGCACACCTGCTGAAACTTCAGGTGTGCCTCGGATTCTTCTTTTTAGGACGGTTCTTCGGACGCCCGGAGAACAACTTTCCCGAACTGATTTCCCTGATCCAGGTAGGAGAGTGCTTCTTCTGCCCGCTGAAGCGGAAAAACACTGCTTACTACTGGATGTATATTGTTTTTGCTGATAAAGGAAAGCATCTGACGGAACTCTTCATGGCTTCCCATCGTAGAACCGAGGAGATTATACTGGCCATAAAAGAATTCCCGGAGATTAAATGTCACTTCATCACCGGCAGACGCTCCGAACAGGACAAGCGTCCCGCCTTTTTTCACCTGATCCAGCGTCTTCTGAAACGTAGCTGCACCGACTGTATCTACAGCGGCATCGACTTTTTCACCATTCAGCTGTTCATTCCAGTCACCATCGCTGTCCAGTGCTGCATCAGCACCCAGTTCCAGCGCTTTGTTCCGCTTCTCCTCAGACCTTGACGTAACGATAACACGGCAGCCGGTTTTTTTAGCGAACAGCAGCATCATCGTCACAGCACCACTGCCTGCGCCCGGCAGCAGAATTGTCTGACCCGGCTGAATCCGTGCTCTTGTCATCAGTGCCCGGTACCCGGTAAGAGCGGAAAGTGACAGGACTCCGGCTTCTTCCCAGGAAAGATGGGGCGGCTTCGGCTCGACGCAGGATGCCGGAACATTGACATATTCAGCGAACGTGCCGTTCCTTGGAAAACCGAGTATTTCAAATCCCTCCGGCGGAGCGGCACTCTCTTCCGGCCAGCCGAGACCCGGGTTGACGATCACTTCCATACCCGGTTCCAGTCCTTCCACGCTGCTCCCGCATGCAGACAGAATCCCTGCACAGTCCGACCCGGGCACGAGCGGCGGATCCTCCGGAGAGTGGCGGTGCAGAACGAAAAGATCCCGGTGGTTCAATCCGGCTGTCACTACTTTAATCTGTACTTCATCCGGTTTTGGCGGCTGAATGTTCATATCATCCATTCGTGTCCCGTCCAAGCCGGCTTTTCCTTCATGAATAAATGCTCTCAAATCCGAACGACCTCCTTCAGCTTCCTTCGTTTCCTAAGTGTTCCTCATCTATTATACTATGAGATAGGCTGCGGACCAAAACCATTTCCACTGACTGGGAAAACGACGTTTTTCTAAGCGGGTAAACAGGAAAAGAAAGGCATTCCTGCATCAGCCGGGCTGTATCATACAGCAGAGACAATGGAGAAAGGACGAACATATATGCATATTCGTCAATTTCTGCTTCCCGAAAAGGAGAAGCAGACTGCTGCACTGCTTCAATCACTTCCACTGGAGGAAAAGCGGGCGCTGTGGCGGCTGATTAAAGCAAGCGGCAAAGACCACACTTGTATTGTTACATCTCCCACTCCGGAGATCCGGTCGCTTGAAACGAAAAAAATTCTGGAACGTAATCCGTATTACCGCGGAAAGGGCTTCAGCTACTTTACGCTGAGACATGCTCCCTATTTAATGAAGCAGCTGCAGGAGCAGTCAAAATCAACCTAATCTCACACATGGAGGAAACTTGTGGACATTTTAATCTGGATTGTCATTTCATTATTATTTATACTCAGCTTTATCGGCCTGATCTACCCGATCATCCCCTCGGTTCTTGTCATCTGGGGAGCCGTGCTGTTATACACCTTTCTCATTGACGGTGCGGCTGTCAGCTGGTGGTTGTGGGGATCCTACATTCTGCTGACCATCGTGCTGTTCGCTGCCGACTATGCAGCCGGACTGTATTTTGTTAAAAAGTACGGATCCAGCCGCGCCGGCACCTGGGCATCCGCAGCCGGCATCATCATCGGCTGCTTTGTGCTGCCTCCCTTCGGCATATTAATCGTGCCGTTTGCGCTTGTATTTTTAACGGAGGCTGCACAGAACCGCGGACCGAAAGAAGCCGCCCGGACAGCCGTCGGAACACTCCTCGGATTCCTTGCGGGCACAGCAGCTAAAGCATTAATACAGCTGATGATGATTGCATTGTTTCTTCTTCAAGTATGGGTATTTTAGAACAAAGGAGTTTATCGAAATAATGGAAAAGCATACACATCAATTTTTAAAAAAACAGGCTGTTTACTGGCTGAAAAAGAAAATGACTGATTTATGTGCAGCAGAGGTGAAACTCTTTATAAAACGGAAAAAACGGACAGCGGATGCCGTGGGTATTAACATGAAGCGGAAAGAAGTGAGGATCATTGAAGTGAAAACGTCCCGGAGCGATTTCCTTCGCGATGACGTACTGTTTGATAAAAATGGATACCATACAGCCTGTCACTATGCGTACCTTCTGACACCGGAGGGAATGCTTCAAAAAGATGAACTTCCTGCTGGTTACGGGCTTTTGGAAGCAGACATTTCCGGAGAGATTACGGTCGTCCGTTCTCCTGTGAAGAACAAGGCGGCATCCCTCAAACTGGAAACATTGATAAAACGGACCGGCCGCGCTGCCACGAATGCCTATTTATTTCAGGAGGAAACCAGGCTTTCCAAAGACCGGACCGATAACATGTATGAGAAAGATCCTATCGCATTCCTGCAGCGGCTCACGTGCCAGCACTGCCGAAAAAGAGACACATACCTTTCAGCAGATGGGGCAGATACTGCAGTATGCCGTTTCTGCTCAAAAGAAATAGCCATCAAACACGCGCGCCCCTACACGATCAGTACGTATAACGAAGATTTTCTGGAAACGCTCCAAAAATGCCGTGAAGACGCACATCTTCCAGTGTCCCCCGGCTGAAAACGGTCATCCGAAGACTGAGCAGGACGATCCGGAGGCACACTGCCTCCGGATCGTTTTTACTCCTGCATAAAACCGAACTGATCAATCATGATCCGTCCGTTCTGTTCAAAGGCAACCGCAATCGACTCGAGGTTCTCAAGTGCTGTCCCCTCTCCCTCTTCCAGCTGATCCAGCGGCAGAAGGTACGCGGCCGATACCGGCTCTACTGCCTCCTCGTATTTACCGTCACGAAAGTCCTCTTCTAAAAACGGGAAGCGTGTATACTGGGTCCAGACAGAAGCAGCGATATCATAAAACTGCTCCACCGGCTGCTCTATGACAGCTCCGGACTCAAACGTATACAGAATCGTAAGCTCCGGATCCGTCTCCCCCGGAACTTCTTTATCCCGCTGTGCGATAGATAAAACAAAATAGTCCGGATCTGACTCAGCAAGTTCCTCAGCGTACGCTTCATCCAGCCCGACACGGAATTCAGACGAAGAATCCCATTCAAACAAAAGTCCATCCGGCGCTTTACGGTTATCCGACCGGTCTACTGCCGATCCACTCTCCCATTCTGTAAATCCTTCAGCTGAAACCTCGACCGGTTCTGAAAATTCATCCGGCTCCCGCTCCCGTGAAAAATCAAGAATCGATGTATACGAACTGTTTTCATACCGAGTAATATACTGTGTTTCCGGCAGCCACTCCGCGCCGTACCGCGCGTCACGGAAAAGCGTTTCATGGACGGCGGAATCTCTAAGCGAGGCCTCCAGAAAACTCGTTATATACACGTTTGCTGCCTTCCGCTGCTCTTCCGCTGCCATCATCTGCCGCGTGGTTAAAAACAGCGCTCCGGGCAGCCGGACATCTTTTCTTCCCCAGGAAGTGTTAAACTGGCTGTGATTTGCGTCTGCCATATAAACAGCACTTTTTATATAGCGGCGCGAATCATCCCAGGACGTTCTCGTATACAGTCTCTCTCCCCGGAAATTGTTCACGTCCCCGTCTCTTGCCCCGTGCAGCGTCAGAAAATCGACGTTTCTGGGTACAGCACGCTGGTCATCCACCTGCTGATCCGTCGGTGCCAGCGCAATCAGTGCTTCGATACCGATCTCTTCCATCCCGGCTAACGATGGGTCGTTTTCAAAAAAGCGGTCCCGGTCCGTGACCATTGCTATAGCCTGTCCACCGCGGGAATGCCCGATCAGTGACACCCGCTGCATGTCGAGCTTTTCAGCGAAAACAGTATTTTCTTCCCCGTCTGCCCATTTATGCAGCTGAAGCAGATGCTGCATAAACAGCCACGCCCGCAGGCGCATGTTTTCATCCGGACTTCCGGTCCAGTTGGAATAATTCACCATGTTCTGATCAAGCGACACTACGGCATATCCTCTCGAGGCCAGATGTTCGCCGAGGTACGCATATCCATCATCCGAAAAGTGCTCCATGCGGTGATTGCCATGAGCAATTAATACAACAGGAAAAGGTCCATCTCCTTCCGGCATCCACATCGAGCCGTTCAAAGGAAAGGAAGTTTCATCATACCCCCAGAATCTCGTCCGCCATGGCTCCCATTCCCCTTCTTCAAACCAGAGCGATGCATCGACAGAAGGCGAAGTAATATCCGTTTCGTCACCAAAGTGCGGACGGTGAAGATCTTCTCCACTTCCATAATGCAGCGTTTCCACAGCATATTCCCCAGGTTCACCCGGATCTTCCATTGAAAGCGGCTGAATATAATCATTGCCTTCAAAAGTGGATGGAGCCTGAAACTGAGGGATTTCCGGATGATATAAAAAGAGAGCCGCGAACCAGAGAATTGGTACAGCCGAAAACAGCAGTTTCTTTACAGGAGGCCTGTGCCCCATCCACACTTGAAATACTATGCCGAGCATGTACGCACTGATCATAAATGCTCCAGTGGAATAAACGATGAACGTTCCACCAAGACTCGCCTCTTCCTGGATATAGTAGGCGAGCCCCGCTGCAAAAAGGGAAGCACTGAACACCACCCGTGGAAGAGGGATGTACATAAACGATAACAGCACGGATACCACTGCTGTCACCAGAGCAAAAGCAGCTGTATGCGCACTTATGTAAAGCAGCAGATCAAGAAAAAGCCCGAGCCCGGTCGGTGTAGCAGATGCCGCAATAATACAGGCTGCGGTGGAAGCAGCAAACATGCCGAGCGTCATCCCGGCAAGACCACGGTCATTTTCCGCAGTACGTTTAACCCTCCGCTTCCACCAGCGGTCTCTCTTATGGGTTTCGAGCCTCGAGCCGATGACCGAAGAATCTGAATGGAACACCCGTCTGAACACCTCCATTTCTTTTTACCGTTATTACCATTTAATCTGCCGCACTATTTCCTGTTCTGGCGCAGACAGAAAGGCCAGGACCTCTGCCTTTGACAGCTCTCCTGCTGCCAGTGCGTTCAGGCGCATGGCCATTTCAGAGGCAGCGGCGGAAGGGGAGGATTCGAAATATTGTTCTACCGCAGACCATGCGTGCGGGAAGCGTTTCAGCTGGTATTTTTGATGATACTCCTCCGCACGGTGAAAGGAACCGGCAGACTCGATGCGTGTTTCGATGTCCCTGCCTCCCTGCTCCAGGTTTTGTTTCACAGAGAAAGCTGCTTCTTTCTGCTCTTCATCCAGATAAAGAAGCACAGATTGATACTGTGTACCGCCATATCCGTGCTGACGGCCGGAGTGCAGTCTCCAGAATTCCTCTACGATCTCCACGTCCGATATTTCTTTCGTCTCGTATACAACCCGGATACATTCTGTATGATCTTCCATCTGCCTGTACTCCGGAGAAGGAAACGTCCCACCCGCATATCCTGCTTCGATCGATTTTATACCTGTAAGACGCCCGAACTGGGCATCCGGTCCCCAGAATCAGCCAAGACCAAGAATAATTTCCTTCTTCACTGCCGTCACCTCACTTCCAATTATTATCTGTTTCCATTGTATCATTATCCCTGCCTGCAGACATGAATATTCCCTCCGCGTGAAAAAAGACGCTGAAAGCACGAAAGAGGTGCTTTCAGCGTCCCTGCAGATAGACTGCTTATGCAGATTGTCTTTCCTGCTTCTTTTTCAAAAACTTTTCTCTTCTCTTTTTCATTCCCTTCGTTATATAGCCGCCCCGGAAACTCCTTGGTTCATAAGAAGCGACAAATGCGCTTGGTTCGTGCGCTTCGATCAGCCGGTAGAATTCTTTTTCTCTGTCTCTTCTTGCTGTACAGTACAACAGATGACGCTCTGCTTGAATTCCTTGTACAGTCGACGTTGATACACTGAAACCGACTTCTCTTAAACGCTGTACAAGCTCTGTATTTTCTGAAGGAATGTTTGCTTCGATCGTGACATAGCCGATCGCAAGTTTCTCCTCAATATATGCTCCTATATAAAGTCCTGCGCCGAAACCGAGTGCGTATGCTGCCATATTCTGATAGTTGGACAAATCACTCAAAACAAGACCGACAGCTACGACATAAATAACTCCTTCAAGCACACCAAGACCGGCTGCCTGTGCTTTCTGCGATTTCACCATCATGATAGTACGGAGCGTCAGAATCGGGACGTAAAACAGCTGGGCAGTGAAAATAATAAGTGCTTCCATCATAGGGTATGACCCCTTTCTCTCTCTTGCGGAATAACGTTCTTGATTTATTCTAATCGCCCGATTTCCAAAAAGAAAGAAAATTGATTCGACAAATACCGACAATGTTACAGCCTTTGATTTCAGCTCTATCTTTTCTTTCTTAACGTGGGGCATCTCCGCTGTTTTTTCTCGGGTTACCGCTTTTTCTGGAAGCTGTATATTTTTGCAGAAAACTATTCTCAGCCTTCTCCAATTCGTTTTCATTCGGACCTTTACGGCGATTATTCTGCCTTATACCAATTTAGAGGCCCGGACGTACTGTTTCCATCCCATTCCCGAGATAAGTCCGGTATACAAAAAGACCTTAAACCCGCATCTGGTTTAAGGTCTTATTCCTGATTTTCAGCGGACAGCTTCGGACTGAGAGGCTTCGATCAGAGCAAGCTGAGATTCCACTTCTTCTATTGTCATGCCACTTTCTTCAACATAGCGGTTGCGCGGATGAACGCGGCATTCGTGTGTACAGCCGCCGAGATAAAATACTTCGTTTTCCTCGGAGGTGAGGATCTGCTTATTGCAGTCCGGATTTGCACAGTTAATATAACGCTCGCATGGCTCTCCTGTAAAATGATCTTTTCCGACGACCACGTGCTCGACACGATTGACCGGCACACTGATCCGCTCATCAAACACATAACAGCGGCCTTTCCACTTCCGGCCTTTTGCCTCGGGGTCCTGGCCGTACGTAATGATGCCGCCTTCCAGATGATTTACATCGTGAAAACCTTTTTCCACAAGCCAGCCGGAAAATTTCTCACAGCGGATACCGCCTGTGCAGTACGTTAAAATTTCTTTTCCTTCAAGAAGTTCCCGATTTTCTTCGACCCACTGCGGCAGCTCACGGAATGTATCAATTTCCGGACGTATCGCTCCCTCGAAATGACCGAGATCATATTCATATTTATTTCTGGCATCAAGAATAATCGTGTTGGGATCTTCCATTTTCTCGAGCCATTCTTTCGGTTTGAGATAGTTCCCGGTCGTTTCACGCGGATCTACATCTTCTTCATGCAGACGGAGTGTCACAAGTTCCGGGCGGGGACGTACGTGCATTTTCTTAAATGCATGACCCTCTGATTCTTCAATTTTAAACGTAATGTCCTTGAATATAGGATCATTTTCCATATCCTTCATGTACTGTTCGGTCTGCTCCACTGTGCCGGATACGGTACCATTGATTCCTTCTGAGGCAACGAGAATGCGTCCTTTCAGCCCAAGTTCACGGCAGTACTCAAGGTGTTCCGCTGCTTTTTCTTCCGGATCCGCGATATCGGTATACAAATAATAGAGCAGAACACGATAAGGTGCTTGTTCCATGAGAGCCACTGCTCCTTTCCCTGCGTCACGTTTCTTTTATTTTATCGTTCTTTTGCTGCTCGATGCAGTACGACAAATGCAAAAAATAGTATACCAAAGCTTCTGATGAAGCTCAATACTATTTTACACTCCCCGCTGATTCCCCCAGACGAGTGTATGAAGCTGAGGCAGGACATGAACAGCTGTCATTTCATTGTCTTCCATCGTTCGTTCCACAAGCTGATGATAACGGTCCAGCAGCTTTTCGACGAGACGCCCGGTTTCCTGGGATTCACCGGTATCTTCATTGCCTGTCTGAAGATAAAAGGCAAGATCCGGATACCGATGGTGAATCGATTTTGCAAACTGAAAATCTTCTTCATTAAATACAACGACCTTCAGACTTGTATGCTGTAACCTTCCTCCATTCCGCAGCTTTTCGACAATATCATCCAGCATGGAAAGCGACGGCTTCATCAGAGAACTCGGTGGTTTTGGAGAAATCGTTAAATCATCGATGTTCAAAAACCAGTCCTGCCATCGGCTCCCCTGCGTTTCCAGTGCAGTTTTAATTCCCCGGTCCCGGAGTATGGCACAAAGCGGCCCGACGGAAGCAAGAAGTGCCGGATTCCCTCCGGAGATCGTAACATGCTGGTAATTATCCGGAGCACATTGATCGAGTTCGTCGACTACTTCCTCCGGCGTAAGCATGCGGATATCCTCTTTCGCAGAACCGTCCCACGTAAACGCAGAATCGCACCAGCTGCATGAATAGTCGCATCCTGCCGTACGGACAAACATTGTCTTTTGGCCGATGACCATGCCTTCCCCCTGGAACGTAGGACCGAAAATTTCCAGTACAGGCAGCTTTGATTTACTCATTGATCATCCACTCCCGCCGGAACTCTGCGTAGCTGGTCGGTGTCTCATAAAGCCGGACAAACTCTGTCCTCATACTCTGCTCTCCGTTTTTTTCGAGTGCCTCATTCATCTGCTCGAAAATCCAGACGACCATATTTTCCGCCGTCGTATTCATCGGGGGAAGCATTTCGTTTAAATAGCGGTGGTCCAGATAAATTTCGATCTTCTCTTTCCAGATTTCTTTTATATCTCCGAAGTCCATCATAATGCCGGTTTCATCCACGAAGCCGCTGATGCCGAAAACGACCGTATACGTATGTCCGTGGAGATTTTTACATTTACCTTCGTAAGCATGAAGATGATGAGCGGCATCAAACGTAAATTCTTTGGATACCATGACTCTTTTCTGATGATAGCGGAGATCTTTTTTTTG
The DNA here is from genome assembly GCF_002993335.1 of Alkalicoccus urumqiensis. Taxonomy (GTDB): domain Bacteria; phylum Bacillota; class Bacilli; order Bacillales; family Salisediminibacteriaceae; genus Alkalicoccus; species Alkalicoccus urumqiensis. Next base: position 74,104 of record NZ_PVNS01000012.1, read on the forward strand.
AATATCTTCTCCGAGCTTCTGCAGCTTATCTACAATTCGAAATCCAAACATCAGGACTGCTCCTTTTCTTCTAAATACTGTTCCAGACCACGGCATCTCAGTACACAGGCCGGGCACTTGCCGCAGCCGTCCCCGACAATACCGTTGTAGCATGTAAGTGTTCTCGTGCGGATAAATTCCAGACCGCTCAGTTCGTCCGCAAGCTGCCACGTTTCTTTTTTATCGAGCCACATGAGCGGTGTATGAATAACAAAATCGGCGTCCATCGCAAGATTCAGTGTCACATTCAGCGATTTCACAAAAGAATCCCGGCAGTCCGGGTAGCCGCTGAAATCCGTTTCACATACACCTGTGATAATATGCCGGGCGCCGAGCTGCCTGCCGAGAACGGCGGCGAAAGAGAAGAACAGATGGTTTCTTCCTTCAACGAATGTCGAAGGTGGTCCGTCCTCTGACTCCTCAATCTCAATATCCTCGCGCGTAAGTGCATTAGGTGCCAGCTGATTCAGCAGAGACATATCAAGTACACGGTGGGAAACATTCAGTTCCTCAGCAATCGCTTCTGCCTGCTCGATTTCTTTACGGTGACGCTGTCCATAATCAAAGGTTACCGTGAAAACCTCATCAAACTGTTTCAACGCCCATAATAAACAAGTCGTACTATCCTGGCCGCCGCTGAAAACCACGATGGCTTTTTCTCCATTAAAGCTCATTTTAATACCTCCAGATTCCCGTGTTTCAAACCGACTTCTCATCCTTTTCATCAAAAACAACGGAACATCCCTGTCTCATTCTGTGCTGCTATCTTTATAACTAAAAAAGCGGCTCCGCTCTGCCGGAGGAATCCAGCAAAAAACGAAGCCGCCATTAACAATCAATAGGGACCTAGTTTTTTATAGAGGGTTTTTGCTAGAACCTCTTCTTCTGTCAGTCAGAATATGAAAATTATCCAACGGACAGCATATCACTTTTTCAACCGTGCGTCCAGCTGAAGTGATGGAAGTGTGTCTGAAAGCCAGTTGTTTGAAGGTCTACTTCCAGATAGGAACAGTATGGTACTTTTCGTCTGTAATAAAATGATCCCGGGTTCATGTAGCAGCAGGAATGATGCCAGCGGAGATAGGGGATATGGGAATGACCGAAGAAAACGAGATCCGGCGGCGTCGAAAAAGACGTCCGTACCCTTTCCTCCGTGGAACGCCCGGTTCCCTCGTGTCCATGTACAATCCCTATGTTCCATCCGGATACCGTTTCCAGACGAGTGGCGGGAAGCTTCTCTTGGAGGATGGAATCATCTGCGTTTCCATAAACACTGAATACGGGCAGCCGGAGATCCTCCAGCTGCCCCATTGTTTTCAGGCTGCACCAGTCCCCTGTATGAATAACGATATCCGCAGATTTCATTTTATTCAGAAACGATTCAGGAAGATATGGTTTCGCATCCGACCGATGTGTATCACCAAGTACGAAAAGTTTCATTCTTTTCTGCCACCTCCAGGATCAGGGGAGCGGAGAACTGCTGTAATACGGAAAAGTGCACCAATACTAAGTACGATCCCGACGAGAGCAAAAAGCCAGTTCCGATCTGTCTGAAGAAGCCCGCTTACAACGAGGGCGGTCAGAAGAATCCCGATGATTAAAAACAAAGATTCTACAGCAATAAATGCACGGCTCCGGTTTTTCAGAACAATCTCCCCCTTTCTGCAATCACTATAACACAGCTTAGAGGGCGTCCTGTTAGAACCTGCCTGTACGGCATTCACCGGAATGCCTGACTGCCTCTTCAGAAACGGTTACATACGCATTCACTTCCAGCTCCTGAAATAGTTGATCAGCCGGTCTTCCTGAGAACGTTTCTCCTAGGAGCGCCAGGTGGAACGATGGTCCGACGATCATCACTTTTTCATCTGCTTCTTCGGGAAAAATGCGATTATAAAATGTGTCAGCCAGTTCCTTCTGAAGCTCATCGGCCGTCAGGGGATACACAAACAGCTTCCGGCGGTTCCGGATGCTCTGAAGTATATCTTTTACTGATCCGGCATAAGCAGGCAGATGAGCGAGAGAACTTAACGGCATCCATTTAGAGAGTGTTTCGGAGGCTGTATAGTAAGTCGTTTCTACAGCACTGCGGCAGGGAAACGCATAAATATATGTATTTGGGTCCAGATTTTCCACACCTGTCTCCAGACGTCTTTTCACCGTTTCAGTAAGCATTGGCTCTTCACCAGTCTCCGATTTTTCCACTGTACCGGAGGAAAGCAAAATGAGTTCTGTCATAATATCCGCTCCCGTCCATTCTTCACTGCCCTTCTTATTCCCATTAAAATGAAAAGAGAAACATCTTTTGATTCAGACTGAAAGACTCAACTAACGGAATAGAAAGAATGTTTGAGTGTTTATTAAAGAAATCTTACATTCTTCTGTGATCATATGGTCCTAAGAAAAGTGTTCTGCATCTTTTTTTATTTTAATAAACCAGGCAGAAACCGCCTGGTCTTAAAAGAAAAGAGAGGTCTATTGAAGAGGTTCCCGCTTTCTGCCTGCACCTGCAGCCGTACGCGTTTTGGTGGGAACGGCTGCAGGTGCAGGCAGGTAGGAAGAAAACGCTTGATAGAAGCGGTCCCTTTTGCACAGTGAATACTGTCATTCAATCGAATTGGAAGAGACCATCATTACCTTATAAACATCGTTTCTGCTACAAATCCTTCGTATTTCATCTCTATTTTACTACGCTTCGAAGCGTTCGGCAGAGACGCCGGTGGGATTCGTTCTCCGCTTGAAGAAGCATGGCTCCGCGCGGCCGCGCCGCATGGCAGAAGTTCGCTGCCCTGCGGCTCAAACCATAGGCCGGCTCCGCTCATGCGCTGCAGCCGTGCAAACAGCGCCCGGCTGGAAGACAAGCCCACGGCAAGCTTCTGCCGAAAAGCGGAGAAGCTCCATTAACAAAAACAAACGGCACATAGATCAGAACGTTGAAATGCTATAACCCTTGGCATTCCTGCTCGGAAGAGGCTTTGGATTTTATACATTTTTATCAGTCAAAAGAAAAAGCAGCCGGCTTCCTGCTCCGGCTGCTCTTCCTATTCATTAACCTTTTTTAATCCAGAATTTCAGCACGCCGTCTTCTTCGTTCTGCTCCAGAATTTCGTGACCGCCGGACTTCGTCCATGCAGCAAGATCCGCTTTTGCACCGGCATCTGTCGCGTGAACTTCCAGTACCTCTCCGGAATCAATGTCATTCATTGCTTTCTTTGTCTTGACGATCGGCATCGGGCAGGCAAGTCCTTTGGCGTCCAGTACTTTTTGTGCATTCATTTGTCATTCCTCCAGTTAGATAATTATTAATTGATTTAAATTTTCCCTGTACAGAGAGCAGCAGCTTTATCAGCCGCGCACCGCACAGCGGTTTGGTCCAATTTCCATTTCGCGTTTACGCTCGGTATCCGGCGTTATTTTACCCATGTTCGTCTCCCGGATTTCCTGGTGGGAGTTTGGCTGCGGCGGTAGATTTTCTGTTACCATTCTGCGGAACTCATTCTCATCTTTCACATTCAGGCCATGGTTTTCCTCCAGAAGTTTACCAAGCTGACGCTTTACACTTCCATCTTCGTTTACTTCCTTCATATCCATAAAGTGTGCCGGGAGAACCATGAGATTGTCACTTAGTCCGCGGTAGCGGCTGTACAGTGTCTCCCGGAGATCTCCGACCCAGTCTTCTGCTTTTCCGGCAAGGTCCGGGCGGCCGATGGAGTCGATGAAGAGAATATCACCGGATAACAAATATTCGTCATTGATGATAAAGGATGTGGAGCCGATTGTATGACCCGGAGAATAGACAGCCTGGATATCCAGTTTGACACTCCCGATCTGCATTGTATCCTCATCTTTAAGAGGCTCGTAATCAAATACTACTTCTTCCGCATCTTTTGGAGGAAGGAAGTACTGAGCTCCGGTTTCTTCAGCGATCGTACGGCCTCCGGAAATATGATCGGCGTGAAGGTGCGTATCGAATACATACTTTATCTCTGCACCTTTCTCTTCAGCGAACTTTACAAATACATCGCTCATTCTGGTGGCATCAATCACGGCAGCTTCTCCGTCAGAGATGGCCATATACGAGAGGCATCCTTTTCCGAGGCGTACAAACTGATACAGGGCTCCGCCCGGCAGATCGCCGACTTTCACAGGTTCCAGATGCTCACTCCATGCCTTCATGCCGCCTTCAAGAACTGCAGCATCCACGCCTTCTTCTGAGAGCATATCCGCTACCATTTCCGATGATCCTTCTTTTGCGCAGACAACGAGAATTTCTTTATCTTTCGGCAGTTCCGTTACGAGCTCCTCTACGCCGTCGAGCAGATCGAAATAGGGAACATTTTTATATTCAAAGGATGGAGATTCAATTTTCCAGTCCGCAAATGCGTCTTCGTTCCGGACATCCAGAATAAATAGTGGTCTCTGGTTTACAACCCGCTCTGCTACGTCTGATGCGTTCCACATTGTTACTGTCATACTAATCCCTCCACATTACTCGTTGTTATTTTTGGTTTCGCCATCCCATTCGCTCATACCCGGAATGACGTTCGTTACATTTGTAAATCCATTATCTGTCAACTGGTGGCTTGCAAGGTCACTTCGTGAACCTGTCCGGCACACAACATACGTTTCTTTCGCCTGATCGAGTTCAGAAAGACGGCTCTCCAATTCTCCCAATGGAATGGATACTGCACCTGGGATGTGGGCGAACGCATACTCTGCCGGCTCTCTCACATCAACAACCTGAACATCTTCAGAAAGTTTCTGCTTCAGTTCTTCGTTTGATACCGTTCTTTCAAACGACGTATCCTGTTCTTCTTCTCCGGATGACTTGCGGACATAGTGAACGAGTACGCCGTCTTCGCGGTTGGTGCCGATATATTGATGACCTGCTTTTTTCGCCCACGCTTTCAGATCCGCAAGCGACCCTTCATCTGTAGCTTGAATTTCGATGACCTGTCCGGGCTCCATTGTTCCAATTGCTTTTTTTGTTTTTACAATCGGCATTGGGCACGCAAGTCCTTTTGCGTCGAGCTTTTCGTGTACTTGAATAGTCATAAAAATTCCTCCTGATGCGTTAGTTTAGCGGCTTATTTCTCCTGGCCACGATTTCATACCGCCGGTGACGTTGACTGTTTCGTAGCCGAATGATTCAAGGTATTCTGCTGCATGCGCACTTCTGTTACCAGAGCGGCAGATAATCGTTACCGGCATGCTCTTATCTAATTCCTGCATCCGTCCCGGTATCTCACCCAGCGGTATATGAATCGCACCGGGAATGATACCGGACCGGACTTCCGCGTTCTCTCTTACATCTACTAATTGTTCCGGCGGGTAGTTTAACAGTGCCGGAGCGGATATTTCTTTCACTGGGAACCCCCTCCTGTATTAAATGAATAAGTTAACCTGACCGTCTTCCGCTTCTGCAAGGTATGCTGCGACGCCGCCGTACTCCAGACCGTCAATCAGCTCTTCTTTCTGCAGACCGAGAAGATCCATTGTCATTGTGCAGGCAACCATGTTTACTTCCTGTTCCTGTGCCATTTCGATTAAGTCGGATAATGGCATTGCCTGGTGTTTTTTCATCACTTTTTTAATCATTTTCGGACCCATGCCTGCAAAGTTCATATTGGAAAGACCCATGTTTTCTGCTCCACGCGGCATCATCTTACCGAACATTTTTTCCATTTTTCCTTTTTCTACGTTCATCTTTTCATCTTTACGGAACGCATTCAGTCCCCAGAATGTTGCAAAAATCGTTACGTCGTGATCGTAGGCTGCTGCTCCATTTGCAATAATAAATGCAGCCATCGCTTTGTCGTAATCTCCACTGAATAAAATAATGTTCGTTTTTTTACGTTCTTCCATTGTTCATCCTCCCAGTGTACTTATACCCGTATGGGTATTAATATTGTTGTAAAAAATAGCCGCGTTAAACAGCAACGGCTGATCTGTTATTAATATACCATAGGGGGTATATAGCGTCAACCCCCATATGATATTTTTTAGTAATGCGCTGCTACCGGGTTTTGACGAGCATATTCACAGCTTCCTGGATAAGCTCATCACTGCTTTCCCCGTTTTCCATCTGTTCCCTGACACACTGTTCCAGGTTGGAGCTGACAACGAGTCCAATGGCACGGTCCATCGCATTTCTTGCTGCAGACATCTGACCGACCAGGTCTCTGCAGTCTTTTTCTTCTTCCATCATGCGGAGGACTGCTTTTACCTGTCCCTCCACACGTTTCACTCTATTTTTCATCTGTGGTGTATATTCCATAGTCGTTCTCTCCCTATTCAGATTTTACGGCTGCCTCCAGCGCACGTGACATTCGTTCTTCCACGTCCTCTGCCAGTTTCTCCGCCTCTTTATTGCCTGTCTGCTTCATGAGCACTGTCGGACGGGGCATCCCGATCTTCACTTCATTCTCTTCTTCATAGGCTACAACTTTACACGGCAGAAAGTAGCCCGCTTCTTTCGTTGCTGACAGTGCGTCTTTAGCAACTTTCGGACTGCACACTTCGAGAACACGGAAGCCTTCATCCAGCCCGACTCCTTTTTCATCCAGCTTTCCTTTCACATCGAAGTTCCAGAGAACACCAAACGACTCCTCCTGAAAAGCTTCTGCAGCACGGTCGACCGTCTGATCCAGTGTATATGGCGATGTGACAGTAAAATGAAACATTCTTCCACTCTCCTTCAATACGTGTATGGGTATAGTTTACCTTGCCTTCCTGGTTGAGTCAAAATATTGCTCTTCTGCATACCTAAGGGGTATGTGAAGATCTTTTTCCCTCCACCCGGCTCTCATAAACACATCTCTGACAGGGCCTCTCATTTCAACAATGACCAGCTCAAGACCTTTTTCCTCCCACTCTTTTTTCCAGCGGGTGACTTCTTCCACTGCTACAGCGTCGACAGAATTGACGCCGGAAAAATCAAGAACAATCCGCTTCAGCTCAGCTCTTTCATAAATAAGCGTTTCAAGTTTTTCCTCTGCAAAAGCAGCGTTCGCAAAATAGAGCGGGGCATCGATCCTCAGCATAAGTGTATCTTTTTTCACCACCGCATCCGGAAAGCGTTCAATATTCCGGAGAACTTCGTCTGATTCCACGTAGCCAAGCTCTGCGGTGTGCGGATACGCACTCTGCCAGATGAAGACAACCAGTGAGAAAATAATCCCGGCTATAATACCTGTTTCTACTCCCAGAATAAGCGTTCCTGCAAATGTAGCTGTCCAGACGATGCCATCGATCCGGCGGAGTTTAAATAACGTTTTTGCTTCTTTTATATCGACGAGTTTATATACTGCCACGATGATAATCGCTGCCAGAACTGCATTTGGAAGGTAATAAAACAAGCTGGTCAAAAATAACAGTGTCAGCATGATCGAAAATGCTGTAACTATAGAAGAAAGCGGCGTTTTAGCTCCGGATTCATAATTAACGGCTGACCGGGAAAATCCGCCCGTCACTGGAAATCCACCGAAAAACGCGCCTCCGGCATTTGCAGCGCCAAGCCCGGCCAGTTCACGGTTCGCATGTATCCGGTAATTCTCTTTTGCAGCAATGACTTTTGCCATCGCGAACGATTCCATAAAACCAATAAACGTGATTGTCAGCGCAGTAGGTGCGAGCTGTATCAAATGATCCACTGTTACTGCTGGAAAAGCAAACCCGGGAAGTCCGGATGGAACGTCTTCAATAATGGAAACCTGCTGGCCGAGTCCTGAAAAGTAAACGAACAGCGTTCCTGCTGCTACGACAAGCAGCGGTCCAGGAATCCATGGTATCCACTTTTTAGACACCAGCAGAAGCAGAATGCTTGCAGCGGCGATGAGAAACGCCCACCCGTTGACTTCTGTGAGTCTGGAAGCGGCTTCTACAACCATCGGCAGAAACTGCTCTTCTTCAAGCGGTACTCCGAGAACATGTTTCAGCTGACTAAACGCAATAATGATCGCTGCAGCTGATGTAAATGCACTGATGACGGCATGGGAGAAAAATTTAACGACAAATCCGAGTTTTAAAACACCCATGAGAAGCTGCAACAGCCCCACCATCATCATCAGCACAACCGCAAGTGTTATATATTCAGAACTTCCAGGCTCTGCCAACGGCGACACTCCGGCGTAAACGAGAAGCGAAACGACTGCTACCGGGCCGACGGCGAGCTGGCGGGAAGAGCCGATAAGTGCATAAATAAGAATTGGTACGATCGACGCGTAAAGCCCGGTTACCGGCGGCATACCGGCAAGCATTGCGTAGGCCATCCCCTGAGGTACGAGCATCACAGCAACGATGATGCCTGCTGTGACGTCATCTTTTATATATCCCTTTTCATACTGCCTCATCCATTCAGGCAGAAACGAACCTTTCATCCTGCATCCCTTCTTTCTTCTTTAAATACCTGTACCCCTATTCTATATACCCTAAGGGGTATAGTCAAGTGGCAATTTATCTTACTATTATCCAAGCGCCCAGCGTGTTAAAACCTGCCGGTACCGCTTTGAAGAAAAATGGCCCTCACCATTCACCGCCTGCAGAAATGCCGGCTGTCGATATATGTAGAAAAAAGAGGCGCCCCGGGTTGGGAGCACCTCTTCGTTATTTCAACTATTCTGCTTTCTGCATAAATCAGGATGACCTACCATTCTGCAACAATTTTCCCCCGAACATGTCTTTCTTCCAGCTGTTGAAGTGCCTTTGGAATATCCACCATCGGCACTTTCTGTGTCACATGAACAGACAGTTTTCCATTGGACAGCTTATCGAGCAGCGTACGCCCCATTTCAGCCAGCTTCTGTTCTTCGCGGACGTTCCCCGACTGATAGACGCTTCCCAGCGCGATATGATGAAAAGATTTGGGGTGGGAAAAATCAATGGATCCATTTATATCGGGAGCACCCGCCATAAATGCGATGCTTCCGTTAAATGAGAGGGCCCGGAGTGATTCCTCTGCATTCGATCCTCCGACGGTATCCAGTATGTGATCGACACCGGTTCCACCTGTTTCTGTCTGTACCCGGTCTACAAATGATTCTTCTTTGTAGTCGATGGCAATGTCGGCCCCGAGCTCTTTCACAAATGCATGATTTTCTTCGGAAGCTGTTGTATATACCGTAAGTCCGTGCTCTTTGGCAAGCTGAACCGCAAAACTTCCGACTCCTCCTGCACCTGCATGAATAAGAATGGACTCTCCCGGAGCGACACGCATACGGTGAAACAGCGCCTGATATGCCGTGAATGCAGCAACCGGAAGGGCAGCAGCATCCGCATAGACAACATTATAAGGAATTTTTACCGCTGTATGAGCCTTTGCTGTTGCAAATTCTGCAAACGCTCCGCGCGACGTCATATCCTGAAGAAACATAACCGGATCTCCAGGTTCAAAATCCGTCACATCTTCACCTGTACTTTCAACGGTGCCGGCTGCATCCAGACCGAGCACATGAGGATATTCCCAGGCAGGTATGCCATTTTCAGCCGATTTGTAATCTACAGGATTTAATCCCGCTGCATGTATGCGGACAAGAAGTTCTCCTTTTTGCGGAGCAGGAGTATCGACTTCACCGATCTCCATCTCTCTCCATTTTCCGGCTTCCTCTAATAAAAGTGCCTTCATTTTATCCGCCTCCTTTTAAGTTACCAACTGAAATTATACGGAGTGCACAAAGAAGAAAGCAACTAATCTGATTTAAATAGGAAGGTTCTTGTTTTCTTTCGTGTTTCGAGATATAGTGTAAGAAGTTTTGGTATAGCATAGAATACAGGGGGGCTGTCGGTATTCCAAGTGGAAACCGGCAGGCTTCTTTATGACAGAAAGGAGGCGGGTACAGTATGCTGCAGGATGAGCGTTCAAAAGGGATTGCCGCCGGCATTGGAGCCTATTCGCTCTGGGGGCTGCTGCCGATCTATTGGAAACTGTTAGGCGAAATATCCGCGGGTGAGGTGCTTGCCCACCGCATAGTGTGGTCCTTTCTCTTTCTCATTTTACTCTTTTGGGCACTGAGGAAACTTGGTACGCTGAAAGAAGACCTCCGGTACATAAAAGATCACCCGAAAATTTCTGCAGGTATTATGCTTTCCGCCTTTTTTATCAGCATTAACTGGATCTTATTTATTTGGGCAGTGGCAGCAGAGAGGGTGGTGGAGGTCAGTCTCGGCTACTACATCAACCCGTTGATAAATGTCGTTCTCGGAGTGCTTTTTTTCAAGGAAAGTTTATCCAACAGGCAGCGGACAGCTGTAGGACTAGCTGTGTGCGGAGTGCTTATACTGACTATATCCTTTGGCCAGATACCTTATGTCGCACTCGCACTTGCATTCAGCTTCGGAATGTATGGACTCGTTAAAAAGCAGACACAGATAGGAGCGATGACAGGACTCATATTAGAAACCATGTTTCTTCTGCCACCGGCCATTGTTTATCTGCTGATCATCCACCGGGATCTGTCCTCCATCTTATATCTGCCGGATCTATCTACGGCTCTGCTGCTGGCCGGAACGGGAGCTGCGACAGCTGTACCGCTTTTATTATTCGGCTCTGCGGCCAGACTGATCCCTCTGTCTCTGCTCGGTTTTCTCCAGTATATTGCGCCTACCTCCATGCTGTTTCTTGGAGTACTCGTTTATGGAGAACCATTCACTGCAGCGCATGGAGCAGCATTCGCCTTTATCTGGACAGCGCTCCTATTATACTCCATTCGACCAAAAAGAAAGCCGTCTGCAGCATAGCGCAGACGGCTTTCTATATGATGGATCAGGAATTCAGCTCTGCTCCTGGAGTTTCAGCCGGAAGCGTTTCGTCCGCAGGGGGTGGCCTTCAAAAACCTCATCGAACTCGGACTCTTCCCTGAACCCTCTCTGTTTATAAAAGGATTCCGCCTTTTCATTGCCAGCCTCTACATCAACGTGAACTTCATTCACGTTCTGCATATGAGCCCAGAGGTGCCTCATCAGCGCAGAGCCGACCCCTTCTCTCTGTGCTCCCGGCAGCACATAGATCGCCGAGACTTCTGCCGCGTTCGGTGTTTCCTGAAAGTAACCGGCAAACCCAATCACTCTGCCTGCTTTCTCACAGACGAAAATGTTGGAACGCTGAAGTCGTTTTTCAAGCTGCCTCACATTGTACGCTTTCTCCAGAAAAGCATCCTGTGTTTTTCTCGGAATCAATTCCTCATACGTATCGTGCCATGACTGAACCGCAATTTCACGAATATCTTCAATGTCTTCTTTTACTGCTCTTCTGCAGAACATTACGAATCCCTCCTTGTTAAGAATAAAGTTCTCCAGCTGTCCGGTCGAATTCTCTTTTCTCCTGAACGAAGAGTTCCAGGAAAGCATCTGCAAAAACAGGATCAAACTGCGTCCCACGGCCGTGCTCAATAATTCGGAGCGCCTCTTCTCTGGATCTCCCCTTCAAATAAGGGCGGTCCGAAGTCATAGCATCAAACGAATCCGCTACACAAAGAAGACGACCAAGCTCCGGAATATCCCGTCCGCTCAGCCCATCGGGATATCCGCCCCCGTCGAAACGTTCGTGGTGATGCCGGACCCCCGCAAGAACAGGCTTTAACTCCTCAGGAAGCTGTGCCTGCAGAAGCATTTTTTCGCCGATAACGGGATGTTCTTTCATAAGTTGAAATTCTTCATTGGTAAGACGCTCCCGTTTCAGCAGTACTTCATCGCGGATACCAATTTTACCGATATCGTGAAGCAGCGCTGCTTTACGGACAATGTCTTTATTCGTTTTTGTATACCCGACCTTTTCAGCAATTTTTACAGCATAATCCGCCACCCGCTCTGCGTGACCGGCCGTATACTCATCCCGGGCATCGAGCGTAACAGCGAAAATCGCAAAAACGCTGTTTAACAGGGCGTCATTTTTTTCATCCCGTTCCTGAATTCCTTCGACCATATTATTAAATCCGTGGACCAGGTCATCAAATTCATCGGAATACGATTTGTCCATCTGTTCAAATGTTCCTTCACTGACGAGCAGAAACTGCTGCTGAATAGCCTCCAACGGCTCCCGGATGTTTTTGTACAATAGATAGGCTCCCAGAAGCGACACCGCAATAACTACTGCCAGAATGACAACAGCCCATGTCCAGAAAGAGGCAGGGTCCACTTCACCGCCAGTTTCAAGGGATCGAATTTCGAGTGCCATAAGAAGAAGACTTACAGGAAAAACAGCGGTGAAAAACACACTGATAAACAGCTTCGTACGAAATCGGACATAAAAAGCCCGGTGAAGCGTGAGGGACTTCCCAAACCGGTCTCTATACAGCCTCATAATCTCTTCTGCAAATTTTCTGGAAGGGCCTGCTGTCAGGAAAAACTCCACCATGGCATGCATAACAGCAATCAGCAGCGCGCCGATCCATGCATACAAAAAATAAATCCATTCCAGCTGAACGAAACCGTTCGTGGCTGCCGCCCATGTTAACAGGGAGGCAGGAATACCAAGACCGAACAAATGCGGTCCGAGAATCCGCCTGACAGTAAGAAGCGGGAATCGATGAGCCTGAATGAAAGCACGCTGCAGCACGCTCTCTTCTTCATTCCCTGCGGAAACTTCTATTAATGGCCGTGCATGCTTTCTGTATAATGCGTACTCACTCAAAAGCATGACAACGACAGAAATCGAAATAATAATCAGGAAAACGACTATTTCATACGTATTCAGACGCAGCGTCTGAAAAAGCAGGACACCGCCAACCCCAAATACAGCCAAAAGCGATCCTGTCAGGTAGCTTTTCAGAATCTCCTTTTGAAAGCGATGAAACATGACGGTGTCCTTTCTGCCGGAAAAATGTTTCCAGCGGCTGAATTCAAATCCGGAAATTATATACTTCGACGCGGAGGACCGCATTTCCTGCTTCATATACCAGCACCTTCGAAAATACTGCAGTCCTATCTGTAAATGGACTGCAGTGTGCGCTGATTCATATCGCCGGGCTTCCCGTCAAAGACAAGTTCCCCCTCATACAGACCGATAATCCGGTCTGCGTAGGCAGATGCCAATTCCACATCGTGGACGTTGACGATGGTTGTTAAATCCCGATCTTCATGCAGCCTGCGCAGAAGTTGAAAAATATGATCCGATGTCGTCGGATCCAGACTGGCTACCGGTTCATCCCCAAGGAGGACCGCGGGTTCCTGAACCATCGCTCTCGCAATACCGACACGCTGCTTCTGGCCGCCGCTCAAACGCTCCACTCTCCGCCCGGCATATTCTAAGAGACCTACTTCACTTAAATAATGTTCTGCTGTTTCCTTTTCCTGATCGCTGAAAATACCGAGCAGGTTTTTCCACGATGGTCTGTGGCCGAACCGCCCCGTATATACATTCTGCAGCACGGAGAGACGCGGTATCAGATGGAAATGCTGAAAAATCATGCCGATATCCGCACGTACACTTCGTATCTGCTTTTCACTCAGGCCGGCCAGGTCTTTATTCAGTACCTGCACACTGCCTTCCTGCAGAGGCTGAAGCGCATTAATCGTTCGGATGAACGTAGATTTACCCGCACCACTTCTCCCCAGTACACAGATAAATTCACCCTGTTTTACAGTCAGATTAATATTTTTCAGCGCAGGGTCTGCACCTTCTTCATAAATTACTGACGCGTCGGCCAACTGAATAACTTTCTGCTCCTCTGTCATTAAATCACCCTCTTACGCACGATGCCGCCGGTTACATCCACGATAATGACCATCACCATAATAAGTACGATAGCTGTCGCCATAGACTCATAGGCAAAGCTGTTATAATAATTGATCAAGCTCTGTCCCAATCCACCGCCGCCGATCATACCTAGAACAAGTGATGTACGGATCGCCACTTCAAACCGGTAGAAATAGTGTGACAGCACATTCGGCCAAATCTGCGGCAGAATAGAGAAAATCTGGCCTGCCCTTCTCCCGGCTCCGACAGACATCATCGCCTCCTGCGGCCCTTTATCCGAGGATTCCACCAGTTCGGCAATCAATTTGCCGAGAACGGAAACATTGTGAAAGAAGATAGCCAGGAGTGCTGCAAACGGCCCAAGTCCCAGAGAAGCGACAAAAACGAGACCGAACACAATTTCCGGGATTGAGCGGACGAGACTGAGAAAAGAGCGGATTCCGTAAAATCCAGCTCTTGATCTCGATGTATTTTCAGCAGCGAGAAGACTGACAGGCAGGGCAATCAACAGCGCTGCAAATGTTCCCAGGAAAGCTACAGAGAGCGTAATAAGAGACTGCTCCAGCAGATAAGGCATTAAGTTCCACTGAAGACTTGCAAAATTTTCACGGATAAAATCAATCGTATTAGACTGATCCAGCAGTCCGCTCAGTGAAAATTCCGAACCTATACCGCTTAATACAAGGGCAGCGGCTATAAGTACTGCGTATACAATAAATCGTTTTCGGATCCAAACCATGCGCTGCTCCTTTTCCCCTTACATTAGTATCAGTCTTCCAAAGATTCCGGATCAAGCAGATCGAAGGATCTTGCTGCATCCATAATGCTCTCATATTCATCGTGGGATGCTTCCACAAAGGAGTCCGCACCGCCGAATATACTCAATATTTCCTCATCTTCAATGGACAAGAAAGCTTCACGTACAGCATCCTTCTCTTCATCGGACGTTCCTTCCGGGACAGCCCATGGATATTGATACAGCTGATCGGATTCCCAGATAATTTTGTAGTCGTCTTCGTTGATCATGCCTTCGTCGATCAACTGAGTGAAAATGGCAGAATCGATAGCGCCTGCATCGACGTCTCCTTCGGCTACGACGGTTGCCGTAATGTCATGGGAGCCGGTAAAGCGGACGCTGTTAAATTCATACTCCCCTTCATTTTCATAGACGCCCTGCTGCTTTAATTCATAACCCGGGATAACGAATCCGGATGTAGAGGACTGGCTTCCGAAAGCAAAGTCGATGTTTTCCGCATCATCAATGAGGCTGTCCAGGTCGTCCCACGGTGCATCCGGCTGTGTAATCATATAGGAGTAGTAGTAAGGCTCTCCGTTGACATTCTGAGTGATAACCGCTTCGGCACCGCTGGTTTCGTGTGCAATCAGGTATGTCGTCGGACCGAAGTAGGCAAGATCCACGTGGCCGTAGTTAATAGCCTCGACCACCGCGTTATAGCTTGGATAGTGTTCTACTTCCACTTCCTGATCCATTTCTGCTGCAAGGTGCTCTTCCAGTGCTGTCAGGCCATCCTGCATTTCACCAACGGACTGCGAAGGAATAACCGCCACCTCAAAAACATCGTCCGAGGAATTATTCCCGCCCGTGTTTTCCCCGGCGTTACTTCCTCCTGCTTCATTTTCTTCCGTATTGTCTGTGCCGCATCCGGCAAGTACCAGCATACCTCCTGCTGTTACTGCTGCTGTTTTCCAATTCATGATTCATCTCTTCCTTTCATATGTGCTTTTTTATAAACCACTTCACCAAGTGTATCATTTCCAAATAATGAAAGCACTTGTATCACTGTTTCCGAGGATACTTCCCCTGCTTCTTCTTTTGGTACGGCAAGTTTGACCGCTTCCTGAAGCACAGGATTTACAGCCGTACCGTAAGCTTCGCGGTATACAGATTCAGGATCCAGGCCATTGTTAATGCACCACTGCGAAAACACCATGGCCATCATCGTTTCATCCTGCCGGAAGCTGTCAATGACGCGCTGCTCCATTTCTTTTTTACTTTCGTTTTCATCCATTTCGTTCTGCCTCCTTTACTGATGCTCTCCGGGACAGACGCATTTCATAATTATCCAGCAGACCGAGCATATCATTAATCATTTTCTCCATTGTCACGAGGTCATCCCTTGTAACGACAGGATCTGCATCAGACCATTTCACGGTATAAATGAAATAATAGGAAGGAAAGGACCGGAAGATCACCGTGGAATTAGGAAAGGCAGAGAAAATGGCTTTAATCTGATACCTGCGCCCGTAGCTCCAATCTACCAGCTCCATGAAAAACCTCCTTACTCCTGCACCCAATTATCAAACGCCTGCAGAGCCTTATCGATCCGGGATAACGTGGCTTCATCATTCAGTTCTCCGTCATCGCTCAGTTTTTTCGGCGCTGCTCCAATAAACAGTTCCGGCTGCGGCAGTACCCATGCACCGCACGCCTGGAGAACCTGACGCAGGTGAGCCTGTGAAAATGCTGTTCCCTGTGCCATCGGGGAAGCACCCATTAACAGTATTTTTTTCGATTCCAATACGTTTCGTACGGACATACTGCCCGCCCAGTCCAGCGCATTTTTTAACACGCCTGGAATGCTGTGGGAATATTCCGGAGTAATAATGATAATCGCTTCCGCTCCTGCGAGGAGATCTTTAAATTGCTGTACAGCTTCCGGATCTCCGTTTTCTTCCAGATCTCCGTTAAACAATGGAAGATCGATGGATGCGTGCTTTAGTTTTCTGCTGGATGCTTTCTCTACATAACGTGCTACTGCTTTGTTTACGGAATTCGTCCGCAGACTTCCAGTTATTACGGCATAGTAGGCCATTCGTCCATCTCCTTTTATTCATGTCAGTATGTGCTCATTTGTTTTTTTGTATAGCAGCGGGTAGAATAATGATCGGGAGTATTTCAAGACTCGAAATAATGATTTTGATTCGCCCGGACTGCTTCCGTTTTTCGCCTATCAGATTCATGATACCTTCCGTCATTCTATCAGGAGGACATAAAATGAGCCAGAAAGATGCATTACTAACAAAAGCAGAGAAAAAGAAACTCGTTTTTTTAATCTGCATCATCCTTACGTTTACCGTTATGAACGGAACGATGTTTAATGTTGCGATCCCCGATATAGCTGCGGACTTTTCACTGGATCCCTCAGAAGTTACCTGGGTTATGACAAGCTATATTCTCGTTTTCGCTGTCGGAGCGCTTATCTATGGAAAACTCGCCGATATGTATGCGATACGAAGTCTTCTTACAATCGGCATTATTCTTTTCGCGGGCGGAGCGGCACTCGGTTTCTTCTCCCAATCTTATCCTCAGCTTCTCGCAGCCCGCATGATCCAGGCTGCCGGGGGTGCTACAATCCCGGCACTCGCGTTTATCATCCCGGCACGCTTTATGCCCGAATCAAGAGGACGTGTATTCGGCACCGTTTCCGCTACAGTCGCATTCGCTTCCGGGCTCGGTCCGATTACAGGCGGCCTGATCGGCGGCACATTCGACTGGCGGTATTTATTTATTCTCTCTATTCTTTCGGTTACTGCGATACCGTTTCTGCGGAGCTGGCTGCCGCATGAAGAAAGGCGCCCGGGAAAGCTTGATATTATCGGAGCCCTTCTGACAGCCGGAGCGGTGACCGGCCTGCTGTTTTTTATTACGATGCTCAGCCTGACCGGACTTGCTGTGTCTATCGGACTCGCTGTACTTTTCGTACTCCACATCCGGAATCACCCGGCACCTTTTATTGATCCCGGGATGCTTAAGGACAAATACTACACGACCGCTGTCCTGACCAGCTTTCTAGGTACGAGCGTCATGTTCGGTATGATCTTCATCGTACCGATCATTGCAAGGCAGCTTTACGGTCTGGATACAATGGAAATCGGGCTGCTCCTGTTTCCCGGCGCCATGGCTGCCGCAATCGTCGGACAGCGCGGCGGGCGGTTTGTAGAAACGTATGGCAGTGAGCCGGTATTAAAAACGGCTTTCATTCTGGCCATATCAGGAAGCTTTCTTCTTTCCATTTTTATCGGCGTTCCACCTCTGCTGCTGTCTCTGTGCATACTCGTTCAGTATGCTGCGTTTCCACTCATTCAGAGTTCTACGGCCAACCTGCTGACAGAACTGATACCATCCGAGAAAACGGGAATCGGGATCGGGATGTTTAACCTGATGAACTTTCTCTCGGGTGCGGTTTCCAGTGCCATATTCGGTGCATTTCTGGACCTGGAATCCACCTCCCTGCAGTTGAACCCTTTGACACTGCAGGAAAACGTGTTTCTCCAGTCAAATCTGTTTTTAGCCATCAGCCTGACAGCACTTGGAGCGCTGCTTCTGTTTTCCTTTATCTTCCGCAATCGGCAGCGGGAACAGAAAGAAGCCCGTGCTGCCGCAGCTGAAGAAAAAACGCTCTAAGCAGTCAGTTTGTTCCCAGGCAGAAGTCTTCTGCTGTCATACGATACGTAAAGAAGCTCCAGACGCCGGCGTCTGGAGCTTCGTTTATATGGAAGAATCGAAAAATTTCCCTTTATTTGAGTATGCTGCTTCGTGCTTTCTGGCAGAAGCCTGTTTCCGTTCAACTGCTTCCGCACCTTCTTCAGTGCCGGCTGCAGCCATTGGAAAAGAAGATTTCGGATGCTCTTTTTCCAGTTTCCTTTTCGCTATCTGTTCGAACCGCTGGAAGTGATTGGCATAAGGACGTTCTTCCAGAAGATCCGGATAGGCTGCCGGAAACGGGGCGGAAACCCGAAGTGGATGAGACCGGTTCATTTCCTGACGCTGAGCATACAGCATCGGCTGTTCATCGCGTACCGGTGGAATATAACCCATAAAAGATCCCTCCTTTACGGGTTATCTTCCCCATCCACTCTCCTTCAAACCTGTTTTATTTCAAACCGACAGCGTGATAGCCGCCATCCACGTGAATCATTTCTCCCGTAACACCACTTGCGAGATCGCTGAACAAAAACAACGCTGTTTTACCCACTTCTTCTTGGGTTACCGTGCGCTTTAACGGCGCCTGTTCCTCCATCTGCTTCAGTACATCATTAAATCCGCCGATTCCTTTCGCAGACAGCGTACGGATCGGTCCAGCAGAGATCGCGTTGACACGGATGTTTTCGGCGCCAAGATCATTTGCCAGATACTTAACACTCGCATCAAGTGAAGCTTTCGCTACACCCATGACATTATAATTTTTAACGATTCGTTCACCGCCAAGGTACGTCAGTGTGACAATACTTGCTCCTTCCGTCATAAGCGGACGGCACGCTTTCGCCACTGCTGTGAGCGAGTAGCTGCTGATGTTATGGGCGAGAAGGAAACCTTCCCTCGTTGTATTCATGTAGTCCCCTTCCAGTTCTTCGCGGTTGGCAAAGGCTACACAGTGAGCGATTCCGTGAATAACAGGGGAAATCTTTTTCACTTCTTCAAATGTCTGCTCAATTTCTTCGTCACTCGTAACATCACAGGATAGAACATGATGCTCTCCCTGCAGGCTGGATGCCAGTTCTCTAACATTCTTCTCCAGACGCTCTCCTGCATACGTAAAAATTAGCGAGGCTCCAGCCTCATCCAGTGCTTTTGCAATTCCCCAGGCAATACTACGTTTGTTTGCAACTCCCATAACTATGTACGTTCGGCTGGACAGATCCAGGTTCATTCTCGAACGCCTCCTTCACGAATTGGTATTATGATCTGGTGCTAATTTTACCCGACGCCCGGCAGTTCGTCAACTTCCCGTGCTACAATACGCTTGGAAAGGACGTGTTTTTATGTATGACATTATTGGCGATATTCACGGCTGCAGGGAAGAGCTCTATGAGCTGATAGCAAAACTCGGATATACACGAACAGAACGCGGACCCGTGCACCCCGACGGCCGCCTCCTCGTTTCTATCGGCGACCTCACCGACCGCGGACCCGACTCCACCGGCACGGCAGAAGATGTTGCTCGTTGGGTGAAAAACGGTCATGCCTTATACTGTCCCGGCAATCACTGTAACAAGCTCTACCGGTGGCTGAAAGGCAATAACGTTACTGTAAATCATGGCCTGGAAACAACGGTCCGCGAATACCAGCGGATGACAAAAACTGAAAAAGACGAATGGAAACACCTGTTCATGGAACTGTATGAGAATGCTCCGCTCTATCTGCAGCTGGACGATGGAAACCTTGTCTGCGCCCATGCCGGAATCAGGCACCGCGATATAGGCAGGCATGACCGGGATATCCGGCACTTCGTGTTGTATGGCGATACAGATGGCTTTGATGAATCCGGCCTTCCCATCCGGAAGGACTGGCCATTCATTTACCCACAGGGCAGCTCTTGGATTGTTTACGGTCATACGCCGACCACTGCTGCCAGAGTCGTCGGCAGAACGATCAATATCGATACCGGATGTGTATTCGGCGGTAAATTGACTGCACTGCGCTATCCGGAATTACAAACGGTCGCTTCTCTTTCCCGGCAGAAACTGAATCCGGAAAAATTTCGTTACGAAGGTGGAAACGAGGGCCTGGAGTAAAACTGAAGGCGCTCGTTTGTTATTGGATGGGTAAAGGAAAGTCCGGCAGCGTGAAGAAACTGCCCCCGGGTCGCCTGCTCTGATCCGCCGTAAAGCGTATCGCCTCTCAACGGGTGCCCGCACCAGGCCGCGTGCACCCGGATCTGGTGCGTCCGGCCGGTTTCAGGAAAAGCTGCAATCAACCCGTCCTTCCGCCTGTAGAACCTTGTTCTTGCATACTGCCCCTCCGCTGCACCTTCTCTTTCAATAATGCTGCCTTCTTTTCTCCGGATAGGCACTCTAACATCGCAGACCATCCACCAGGGGAGTGTATCCATTTCCAATACGTACTGTCTCTCCACTGATTTTTCCAGCTGCATTCGATGAAGCAGACTGTGTGTATGACGGTTTCTTGCAAATAAAAGAAGCCCGGACGTATGTCTGTCCAGGCGCTGCACAGGATGGATCCCGCCTCCTGTACGATTGGATTCCTCATAGAAGCGCACTGCTCCGCACACACTTGGTTCTTCAGGATCCGACGTCGGAATGACAGGCAGACCAGCAGGCTTCTCCAGGACGATGAGATGGTCATCCACGTAGTGAAAAGGCAGGGAAATCGATACCGGCAGAATCCCCGGTGAGATGGTTTCCGGCGGAAGGTATACCGTTATCTCATCTCCGGGGTATATCCATTCCCGCACCCCACTTTCCAGACCATTCACTTCAATACGGCCGCCGTTAAATTTTACTTCAGCAAGTGTTTTCCGGGAAAATAATGCCTCACAGCGCAGAAATTCGCGGAGCTGCTGTACGGATTGAGGTTTCATTTTTATTACAGCCGGCATTAAATAAAGGACTCCCGCACCCGTTTCCAGAATGGGAAAGGTCTGAATCGGGCGAAACGGACTTTCTCATCTGCGACACGGACCTGAATCGATTTCACTTTTTTCTGAACCAGTGTCAGGTGGTCGATGGTTACTTGAAAATCTCCTTCTGTCCTCGGTTTCAGAAGGCACGTATGATGTTCAGGAAGAACGACAGGCGAGCCGATCGTCCGGTAGACGCGGTTGTTGATCGATGCCATTTCAGAAAGCTGGATCGAAGACAGCGACGGATGAAGAATCGCTCCTCCAAGCGCTTTGTTATACGCTGTACTTCCGGAGGGAGTGCTCATGCAGAGGCCGTCTCCGCGGAACGTTTCAAACTGTTCCCCTTTAATCTCGATATCCATGACGAGTGAGCCTTCCATGCTTTTCACCGTACATTCATTTAATGCGAGGTACCGCTCTGCCTCCATATCATTCGTGTGGCGGATCAGCACTTCAAGCAGTGGATACTCCACGACTTTAAACGGCGTTTTAGCAATATGGATAACGAGCTTCTCTACTTCATCCGGCTGCCAGTCTGCATAAAATCCCAGATGTCCCGTATGCACCCCGACAAAACTCGTGTCATCAAGCCGGTGGGCATATTGATGAAACGCTTCAAGGAGCGTGCCATCCCCGCCAATGGAGATAACAATATCCGGCTCTGCTTCATTATATTCAAGATCAAATTCCTCAAGGTACGTTTTAACACGCTGCGTCAGTACGTTGGAATCATGGTCTCCCCGGGAACGGACATTAAACTTCATAGGCTTTCCTCCTTCTACGGCTTCCTTCTCGCATCTTCCTGCTTCCTCAGCATAATCTGCTGTGCTTCCTGTACTTCTCCGCGGATTTTAGACATCTCTTCATCCAGCTGAAAAGCAGCTTCAGCCGCTTTTTCCAGCCTCTTTTCAATCTCATCCGGGATCATACCGGAATATTTGTACTGCAGGGAGTGTTCAATTGTCGCCCAGAAATTCATGGCAAGCGTTCTTATCTGAAGTTCGACGAGAATCTGCTTTTCTCCGTCGATCGTCTGAACGGGATATTTTAATATCATATGGTACGAACGGTACCCGCTCCGCTTTTTATGCTTTATATAATCCCGCTCTTCTTCAACAGTAAAATCCGTTCGGGCTTTGATAAGCTCCGCAACCGTATCAATATCTCCGACAAACTGGCACATCACGCGGACGCCGGCCAGATCCTGCATATCTGTCTCCAGGCGGTTCAGCGGAATATTTTTTCTTTTTGCTTTCTCTAAAATGCTGGAAACCGGCTTCACCCGTCCGGTGACAAATTCAATAGGTGTGTGGCGGGACGTGAGCTGGTATTGATCCCTGATACCTTTCAGCTTGATCTTGAGTTCCTCTACTGCCTGCCGGTATGGCGTTAGCATTACGTCCCAATCCATCATAGCGCTTAATCCTCCTCTGTCTGAAGATGAAAAGTCCTCTCAACCGATTCCACAAATTCTTTGCCGTAATTGTGGTTTCCTACGATATTGTCCAGCAGAAAAGAGAGCTCCTCCCAGAAAGCGGTCAATTCTACTTCAGATAATCCGGTTTTTACAAAAACTGCAGGCTCCGACTCTCTGTATGTATTGAGCGTTTCCCACAAATGATCTTCAAAGCGGAGATGAATAAATTCTTCCTGATGGGCCAGAAGGTATACGAATGCCCCGCCGTCAGAGTCCACAAGCATATGTGACTCCGGTGTCAGTCCCTGAAAGGGAAGTGTTACATCCGGCTTGGCCGTCAGTTTATTTTCTTCTTCTTCAAATTTCGTAATTGTAATCATAGCTGCACCAACCTTTCTCTAACTTCCAGTCTACCATATTATCTATTATTCCCTTTCTTGTAAATGAAAAACCGAAGACGCATTGCTCTTCCTGGTCCGGTATGGAATAATAAAAGAAAGCCGTCCCTCCGGCTGTCTGCACGCTTCCTGTTCAGCCCGGGACGATCGGAGAAAGGAAGGTTCGATGCCTCAGGAAATAGAGATTGAATTTAAACAACTTTTAACCCGTGCCGCCTATGACCGTCTTTTGGAGCAGTTTACCGGGGTGCAGCCCTTCCACCAGGTCAATCACTACTTTGAAACCGACGATATGGCACTACGAAGGAAACATGCTGCCCTCCGGATCAGAGAAAAGGGAAGCACGTGGGAACTTACTTTAAAGCAGCCTCATGAAGAAGGGCTTCTCGAAACCAATCAGCCTATCGGAGAAAATTCGTTTGAAGCTGCAAAAATAAAAGGAATCCTGCCGGAAGGAGAAACGACGGCACAGCTGCGCCATTTTCTTGGCGGCATGCCAGCACTCGTTTATCTAGGCAGCCTGGAAACAACACGCCGGGAGATGGAAATCTCTGAAGGTATGCTCGTTCTGGATCATTCTTTCTATGCGGGAACCGAAGATTACGAACTTGAATTTGAATGCCGCTCTGCAGAAAAAGGAAAAGCCTACTTCCAATCACTCTTAGCGGATCTGGAGCTCGAATGGAATGAGCCTCCGAATAAAATCCAGCGGTTTTATCAAGCTGTATATGAGAACAAAGAAAACAATTAAAAGGAGATGAATCAGGGATGATCGATCCTACATTTCTTCATCAGTCCTATCAGATTAAAATGATGCAGCAGTGGAGCCGGATGCAGGAAGGGGCAATGAAGCAGAATAACGGTGACAACAAATTATATTCTTTTGCAGAGCTTCTCGCCGAGTCCAAAGGACAGCAGGCTGCCGCTTCCAGTTCACCGCTTCAGGCATCTCCCGCTGCAACGGCGGCCGCCTCTTCAACGCCTGCTCCATCGTCGGTCCACGACATGATCAACCAAACGGCGGATAAGCACGGCGTGGACCGGGCGTTGGTGCATGCCGTCATTAAACAGGAATCCAATTATAAAACAGATGCTGTCAGCCATGCCGGCGCCCGCGGATTAATGCAGCTCATGCCTGCGACAGCAAGAGGTCTTGGTGTGACAGACAGTTTTAATCCGGCACAGAATGTAGACGCAGGTACGAGATACTTAAAACAGATGCTGAACAAGTATAATGGAAACGTGTCACTGGCTCTGGCCGCTTATAATGCAGGCCCCGGCAATGTAGATAAACACGGCGGAATCCCTCCTTTTAAAGAAACGCAGGCCTATGTACCAAAAGTATTGGCAAACTATGATGCTGCACGAGTGTAGAGTTCCTGA
This sequence comes from Alkalicoccus urumqiensis, assembly GCF_002993335.1. Taxonomy (GTDB): domain Bacteria; phylum Bacillota; class Bacilli; order Bacillales; family Salisediminibacteriaceae; genus Alkalicoccus; species Alkalicoccus urumqiensis. The sequence continues at coordinate 98,416 of NZ_PVNS01000012.1, forward strand.
GACAGCAGTCAGAAAACAGAGAAGCCCGGCTTCTCTGTTTTTTTTATGTTCCCGCAGCGATTCTAAAGATACGCAGACCGCCTTTCCAACAGGTAATATACCAACAAAATAGGATCAGATTGCTTTAGAATCTCCATTTCGATCTTCTTTTAAGAAGCCTTCTTCGTTGACCTCTCGTCCCTCAGCCCTTAATATAAGTCATCGGGATAAATAAATGTGCTTTCCAGCAGGCCATATAGTTTCTATCTAAGCCTATGCTAAAAAACAGAAAAGTCTGCCTGAGGAAAGCTGAAACTGAAATTGTCATAAATAGTTCACATTTGTTGCTCCAGGCATGACTAGTTGCTACAATTACGGTATGTAATAAAAGAGGGATATTATGATGAATGAAGAGAAATCAGTCTACGAACTGCTTGGAGAAAAGCGGCTTGAGAACGTCATTCACCGCTTTTATTCCCATGTAGAAGTTCATCCGGAACTGGCACCGATTTTTCCGGAGGATTTAACAGAAACGAAGCGTAAACAGATACAATTTCTAACCCAATTTTTCGGGGGGCCTGCTCTCTATACAGAAGAGCACGGTCATCCGATGCTGAGAGCAAGGCATATGCCTTTTCCTATTACTGCTGAACGCCGGGATGCCTGGCTTTCCTGTATGGGACAGGCACTCGTTGAAGAAGAGATTGAGGAACCACTGCGGAACCGGATGTTTGCCCGGCTGGCCAAAACAGCCGATCACATGGTAAATACGTCAACGGAAGCTGGGGGTGACCGGGATTGAACATGAAAGAAAAGAAATCTCAGACATTATACTGCGAAGATAATGGATCATGCACTTCTCAACACACCCCTGATTATTCAGCCAGACAGAATCAGGTAATCGAAATGTACGTTTTCCTGGATCCTTTATGCCCTGAATGCTGGGCGATGGAGCCAATGATGAAAAAGCTGAGAATGGAATACGGCGATTTTCTGCGGTTTCATGTTGTGCTGACACATGACCTGGAATCCTACAATTCTCCCTGTGGATCCCACTTTCGATCTTTAATGAAAGAAATGGCTCAATCGTATAATGAAACGGGCTGCCGCACCGGAATGCCGTGTGACGGCGATGTATGGTATGAGAATGACCTCGACCGCACCACCCCTTATACAGCCGTTATGGCAGTAAAAGCTGCTGAACTGCAGGGACGCGCAGTCGGTTCACGGTATTTGCGGAGGCTGAGAGAAGCACTGTTTATGTATAAAGAAAATATTGCAGATGATCATGTGCTGATCAACTGCGCTATCCGTACGGAAGGAATGGATGTAGACGAATTTGTAAAGGATCTTCATTCGCCCTCCACTGAAAAAGCATTAAGCGGTGATCAATGCACAGCCCGGGAAATGGACATTACTTCCACTCCTACGTTTGTATTTTTCGGAATGGATACTGATGAACCCGGACTGAAAGTGGAAGGCCTGTATCCTTACCATGTGTATGAGAGTATTCTGGAAGACCTCCATCCGGAAGAACTGAACAAAAGAAAACCAATTCCACTTCTGGATTTCGTGCAGTCCTACTCCATCGTCGCAACGAAGGAAATAGCAGTTGTGTATGATATGTCACTTGAAGAAGCCGGAAGAGAGATGCGTAAATTAAAACTCCAACAGAAAGTAGAGGAAGTCCCTGCTAAGCACGGCTCGTTCTGGAGGGCACTTCACACATCCTACGAGAATAAGAGCACAACCTTTTAATAGCCATATCAAAAAGCTGTCCGGATCGACAATCGATCCGGACAGCTTTTTCTATTAACCATTCATCGTTCTCAAATAACCTGAAGAAAGATTTGATCAGGCGTTAGTCTCATCAAGAAGTTTTTCGAACTGATCCAGTGTCTCTTCAAAAAGCCGGAGCGCCTGTTTGACCGGCTCAGGTGACGTCATATCAACCCCTGCATGCTTCAATGCATCAATTGGATACATGGAGTTTCCGGCCTGCAGAAATTCGATATACCGCTTAACAGCCGGTGCCCCTTCTTCCTGAATTTTTTTCGATAATGCAGCTGCCGCGCTGTAGCCGGTAGCATATTGATACACGTAAAAACTCATATAGAAGTGAGGAATTCTGGACCATTCATAAGCAATTTCCGGATCGATTTCAACATCTGGTCCAAAATACCGCTCATTTAAGGCGTAGTAAGTTTCATTTAATTTATCCGGTGTCAGTGGAACCCCGGTTTCTGCCATCTGATGAATATCCCGTTCAAACTCTGCAAACATCGTCTGCCGGAAAACCGTTCCACGGAACCCTTCAAGAAAATGGTTGAGAAGATAGAGCTGCTTTTTAGGATCTGTTTCATTCTCGTACAAGTAGGAATGCAGGAGCGCTTCATTCGTAGTGGAAGCTACTTCAGCAACAAAAATGGAATAGTCGGCATACGGAATCGGCTGGTGCTTCCGTGTATAGTAGCTGTGCGCGGAATGGCCGAATTCATGAGCCAGCGTAAATAAATTACTGATATCATCCTGCCAGTTCATCAAAATGTATGGCTTCGTTCCGTACGTTCCGGAAGAATAGGCGCCGCTCCGTTTTCCTGCTGTTTCTTCCACATCCACCCAGCGGTTTTCCAATCCTTCACGGATCACGCTTTGATAATCTTCTCCGAGCGCAGCAAGCCCTTTTTCCATCCAGACCTTTGCATCTTCGTACGTAACCGGGTAATCGACATTCTCGACCATCGGTGTATACATATCATACAGATGCAGGTTATCCAGACCGAGCGCCCTCTTTCTGAGTGCCGCATACCGGTGCAGGAGCGGGAGACCCTCATTAATCGTGTCGATCAGCTGATCGTACACAATTTCGGGTATATGGTTCTTAGCGAGAGCAGCCTGCCTCGCAGATTCATAATGGCGTACGTTAGCCTGAAAAATGTTTTTCTTTACACTTCCCTGAAGGGTTGATGCCAGCGTATTATGGTAAGACTGATACGTGTGATACATCGCTTCAAACGCATCTTTACGCACGCGCCGGTCAGTGCTCTTCATCAGCGAAATAAAGCGCCCCTGGGTAACTTCGACCTCTTCGCCGTTTTCATCTTTTATCACCGGAAATTTCATATCAGCGTTGTTGAGCATACTGAACGTATTGGCAGAAGATGCTGTCACGTCACCTGCCTGTGCCAGAAGAGCTTCCTCGGCCTCTGAAAGTACATGAGGCCGTCTTTTATTTAACCGGTCCAGTGCGTGCTCATACAGTTTCAATTCTTTTTTTTCTTCCAGAAAAGCGGAAATTTTTTCTTCCGGTATGGATAAAATCTCCGGCGTTACGAATGAAGCAGCCTGGGAAAAACGGGTTACAAGCTGTCGCGCCCGGTCATTCAATCCCTGATAGAACGAATTCGTTGTATCTTCATCGTATTTCATACGGGCATATACAAAAAGCTGAGACAGCTCAACAGATAGTGTATCCTCCAGCTGAAGGACCTCGTATAAAACATCAGCGGAATCTCCAAGTTTTCCATGGAACGCTTCAATTTCCGGAATCCTCGCAGTGAGCTTCTCATATGATTGTTCCCACTCTTCATCACTATTAAATATGTCTTCGACGTCCCACTTGTATTTCTCCGGTACATCCTGCCTTTTAGGAAGTGCAGTTTTCGTCATATTGGTGCCTCCTGAATGTCAGAATAATTGCACTTTCCATGGTACGTGAAGGAAATCAGGATTTCAATTATTTTTACTCTCGAAATAATTTTCTTCTGGAGTATGTTCTATTCGGGGAAGGTGGCTGAGCAGGTGGCTGCGCACATATTCATCATCCACACTGAGCTGCTCCGGCGACTTATACAGCGTAAGCACTCTCTTTTTTACATACACACCCGGATAAATTTTTGTTAACGCCCCAAGCGATGCAAGAAGCTGCAGGTAGATCGAAACAGCATTTCTCGCTTTGGAGAATGCAGATCCGAATTTATGATGCAGCCCCCGCCACACTTCCGTGACCTGGACTATATGGTGAGGACGGATCCACATAATATACAGATAGAACTGCCACCACCTCTCCGATTTCGAACGGATAAAAATGCCGGGCACAGGAAGTAGAAAAAGCGATGGTATGAAATTACGTGTGAGTTTTTCAGACCATAACAGAACGTCTTCTTCGGCAGATACAGCCGGAGCAGGAAGCTTTCTCAGTTCCTCCAGATGTTTACTCCACATCTGTACAAGCAGGCCGCAGGGCTTCCTCTCTTCTTTCCACACAACGTTTAACACCGGCTCAGTGAAAGTGAGTTCCGTTACGAGAGCAGAGCGGAGGGTCATTTGGTAGGCCGTTTTTTCACTGATTAATCGATCATGATGAAAATAATAAACGGAGGCTCTGCTCTGGTGTGCAGCGCATTCGTCCTGTCTGACAACCCTCTTTTCACGCAGAAATGGATGCGGCCTGGCGAAAATCCACACAACTTCTACGCCGGCTTTCTGATAATCCGATGTACGCTGAAACACTTCCCCTGCTGGCAGCGGTGAGTGCTGGATTTCAATTACCGTCTGCCTCCTTCCTTTAACAGCATATATATCAGCTCTCCGCGCCAGACGGGGAAAAGCTTTCTCCTCCTGCACCCGCCATCCTGAAAAACGGAGCCACTCTGCTATACGTTGTTTTGTTTTAATATGTACGCTGCTTTCAGGTACTCTGCTTTTACACACGACTGGATGGTAAAAGTGCGGCCGGCAGGAGCTGCCCGACCGCCATTTCACCTCTGATCCGCATTCCGGACAATAGAAAGGACCACTTTTACTCAGATTCACCGCACGGCTGTCCTGCAGCATCCCTTCTTTATTTCGTGCCGTAAACATGGCATCTCCTCCCAACAAAAAAGAGGAAGCCATCAGTGGCTTCCTCCCGTTACTCGTTCTTTAAGAAAAGTTGTTTTTAATTGTCGCCAGCGCATTTTCTTCCAAAATAGTGTTTCCGTACTCCTGAATGCGGTGAATCGTTATATCCGACTCATAGCCGTACTCCAGAATCCGACTGAGCATATTATCCTGCTCTTCATCCGTGTACATATCATCAATGGTTACGAAAAGGAAATACGTGTTTTCGAAATGATAAAGACTTGAATGAATATCCATGTCCACTGCGGAAGCAAGACGGATTGCATCTTCGAAATCATCAAAACCGACGACGACGCTGAGGGTGTGATCTTTCACGGCATTTTCTTTCTCATCGCCGCTGAACTGCTGATCAAGCATGTCCACAATGTTTTTGTCCACATTCTCTTCAGCATCTTCTTCAAGAGGTATTTCCAGTTTTACATTTCCATCGTTCATCTGTCCACGCGTTACAATTACTTCCAGGCCTTTTTCCAATGCATGAACCTGAACCCAGAGCGGGCCGTTCATTTCGAATTTTTCCTGATCGCTCACTTCATTCATCATTTCAAAAAACAATTCTTCACCGCGTTCCCGGCTGTACCAGATTTCTTCCTTATCGAAACCACGCCGTTCGATGTCATTGTACGTGATATAAAATTTGATGGTAGTGTCATTAATGCGCTCGATTTCCATGGTGCATTCACCCTTTCACGAGGTAAACTCTGGAGCATACCGGAGAAGCTTAGTTACATGTTCCCCGGGGAAAAGAAGTTTAACCTTGTTTTGCTTATTCTTTATTCTAAGGGATAAGGAACGGAAATGAAATAATTTTGCCTGAATTTATTTATCAATGATTCAGAATTATTTACGTTTCCATAGGTTCATCCATTATATATTGTAGAATACTTACAATTTATGCTTAATACAGTTTAAAAAAGGAACAAGGGTGAACGCTGTCTGCATCCACCCTGGAACTGCTATGAATCTGTCTCAGTCCATTACTCGTTAACCAGTTTTTTTGCAGCTTCCTGCAGCTGGAACGTCCGCACTTTACGCGGAAGGAAACGACGGATTTCCGCTTCGTTGTAACCCACCTGGATCCGCTTGTCATCCAGAATAATCGGACGGCGCAGAAGACCTGGATGGTCACTGATTAATTGAAACAGTTCCTGAAGAGGCATTGCATCAAGCTCAACTTCCAGCTCCTGATACACTTTGGAGCGGGTGGAGATAATTTCATCTGTTCCATCCTCTGTCATACGGACTACCTGCTTCACTTCATCAATAGAAAGTGGTTCCGAAAAAATGTTCCGCTCTTCAAATGGAATTTCGTGTTCTTCCAGCCATGCCTTCGCTTTCCGGCAGGACGTGCAGCTTGGAGAGGTAAATAAAGTGACCATAGATGGTGACTCCCTTCCCTATTTTAATATAATACGCGTGTGTTGTATTGTTATTTATAATTATTATTATAACATAAACGATGTAGAAAATCGATATGTTAAACAAATGCGTTAAATAGGTTGTACACAACTCATACGTTTTTACTCATATTGTCTATATAACCGTATTGGCTTCAAATTAAACATTCTTTTTTCTTTTTTTCATTAAAAAACGTTTTCTTTCCTCTCCGACTAACTTCAGAGGGTGCCTTTTTTATTTATCAGGACGAATACGTGTACGTTCATTATATCACATTAACTATCCATTGAGAATAGAGCGTATTCATTGAGAATTAAAGCCAGTTCTTCCATAAGCCTTCGGATTCCCTTTCCTCATTTACAACTCCCCTCCTATGCTCTTATCCAGCTGTAAGATAGAACTTACTCAAAGTTTCTACTGCTGAATTCGTTTCAACGGGCAGCCCGGGAATTAAAAAGAGGCTGAGACAAAAGCCTTCTAAACATGTAAAAAGGAGAATCGATGCGCGAATCGATTCTCCTTTTCTTATCATAGGGACCAAAATAACCTGAGGAAGCCTGGTACTTCCTCAGGTTAACGGCCA
>NZ_PVNS01000013.1 GCF_002993335.1 Alkalicoccus urumqiensis
GTAGCCACTGCAAACCACACGACTGACAAAAAAACCGCCCGTTTCTCCAAGGTTGGGGAGAAACGGGCGGTTTTCATATGAGATCCTACGATACGAAATGAAAAATCGCTAGATTTTCAGTGGCCCCCGGGAATCCCGGGACGACCTGAGGCGCTTAATAATTATTCCTGTTCGCCTTCGCCGTAAAGCTCTTCAAGCGGCTGCGTAACAACCTTATTGATCTCACTGACCATCTGGCTCATTTTCTGTTCTTCTTCCATGAGCTTCATGATCTGTTCGTGCTGCTGGACCACTTCAAACTGCTGCTGGGCCTGCTGCACTTCCTCCTCGGAAATCTGCTCTCCGTTCATCTGCTTCTGCTGAAGCTGCATCTGCAGTCCGCGGAAGTTATCGAGCATTTTTTTCGCTACCTCATCGTTATTGATGTCTTCATGCAGCTGTTTTAACTGTGCAAACTCTTCGCTGTTGCGCAGCTCCTGCTGCAGTTCTTGTGCTTTATCCATTGGATTTGCCATATGCGTAACTCCTCCTTGTGATTTATACCGTTCTGCATTTTTCGCACAACCAGCCTAGACTCTAACATACTTTCTGCTTAAAACACAAATAGAAGCAGGGTCCCCTGGATGAAACCGACGAGGCCGCCGATCAGTGCCCCGAGCAGAGCGATCATTTTCAGTTCACGTTTTGCAATAAGAAGCAGCATTTCCTCCAGCCTCGACAGCGGGAACAAGTTTACTTCCTTTGTAACTATATCCCGAATGCCGATCCGTTTCATAATCGATTTCATATAATTGGTCAGAATCATCGAAGCGGAAGCCATTATCCCGGGAAGCACCGTTTTCTGGAGCATCTCCTCATACCGTCCGCTCCAGTCGGAGAGAGGCTGGTTCCACTCACCGATTACCGGTACATGCCCCATCACATTTTTCGTCAGATTTTCCGCCTGCTGATGAAAACGGTCGGCTTCCACATAGGCAGACGGCGTCGTCTCAATTAATTTTTCCCATTCTCTTACCAGCACTTCCTCCACCATGCCCTGTGTCCGATCATCGCGGAAAAAACGCTCGAGTTCACCAGCCAGCATATCCCCGACAGAAAAACGTTTTGTAAATCTGCTGAACCAGGTCGTCACAGACCCTTTTGAATGAAGATAGTTATCGACAGCTGCTTCAAGCTGTTTTTTTCCTTCCGGTGAGGAGGCGTATTCTGCACCGCGCGCTGCGATATCTGCAGCCGCTTTCGGCAGACGCCTCTCCACAGATTCCAGCATTTCAACCGGAACCCAGTCTTTAAACGGCCGGTCCTGATACGAATCAAACCACTCCGTCAGCCTTCTGCTGATTTCCGCTTCTACAGATATCCGGAACCTTCCCATTCTGTCTTTCGTGCCGAGATGTTCCTCCATCCACTCGTCCAGTGTCCGCTCTTCTTTCAATAAGTCGCGGATCCCGTCTTCCAGCCGCGTTTTCACCTCCTCAAAAAGAACTCCTTCTTCCAGCCGTGCCTGCATCCCCTCCGGTGTCACAAGGTGATCCTCCACCAGTTTTCCGAGGTTGTCGGCAATTTCTCCGCGCCGCTTCGGAATCAGGCCCGGCGTAAACGGCACTTGAAAGCGGCCGAGGAACCACGGTTTGTAGGGGCGGAATAACATCCGTATAGCAATAATATTTGTACCGCCTCCGATCACTGCACCGAGCAGTATGATCACAAGCAGCATTATCCATTCATTCATGTCGAACCTCCTGCTGCAGCTGTTTCATTCTATATAAGTATAACCTGCATTGTTTTGCGTATCCATCCACGGGTTTTCTTTTTCCACCCGGGCTTTCGTGATAGGATAAAGAAAAGCAGACGAGGCAGATGGATGTTTCTTTCATTCTCTTCCCCTTAACGGGCTGTCCGTAACATGAAAGGAGCTTAACATGATACAGCATTTCCAATGGAAAGCCCACCGCCCCTCCGGCTGGTCTTTTTCCTTTTATCATCAGGGCGCAAGATACCGGGGTTTTTACCACCGGGACGGTACTATCCGCTGGGATCAGCCGGAAACACGACCGGAAAAAGCAGAGACACTCGAAGGGCAGATACACGATTTAATGCTCTACCATGTCTATGAAGATCATTAGAAAGAGGGATGACGCGTGATAACCCTTCATTACCATGATGAAACTCACTATATTGACGAAAAATCATTGTCCGCTGAAGAACGGGCCCTACTGGAAAAAATGACAGGTACCCGGGACATGCCTGCCGGACCGGAAGCCTCCCATCTTTTGAAACAGATCATTTCAGGAAGTACACCCCCGCCTTCCTCCATCCAGCTTCCGGCACGTTTTATCTACATACACTTCCCGAAGCCGGCAGAGGAACCAGAGGCGCTTACCGAAGCACTCTTTCAACTGCTTCCCGGAACCGGGCACTCCTGCTGGCTGAACCGCCGGGAGCTTCTTCTGCTTCAGGAAGTTAATGAAGACTTTGAGGATCAGCCGGTCACAAATGCCGTCATCGATACCCTCGCCGCCGATTTCTACATCCGCCCGTCTCTTCACGCCGGCAGCTTTTTCCGGGATCCCGGTGAAGCCTATTCCTGGTATAAACGGGAGCTGCGGATGTTCCGCCGCGTGATCGAGGCGTACCCGAAGCATCATGTGTTCATTGAACAGGAACTTGTATTATATTACATGCTGTCCAGCATCGAACCGGAGGCACTGGAGGAAATGACGGCCCTTCTGGATCCAGTCCGGGAGGAAACAGAGCTGCTCCGTTCTGTCGAAATGTTCCTCTTGTGCGGTATGAATATCTCTATGGCGGCAAAGCGTCTGTTCATGCACCGGAACACGATGCAGTACCGGGTCGAAAAATTTATTGAACGAACGTCCATTGATATTAAGCAGTTTCAAAATGCCGCCTGCGTCTATCTGCTCCTGTGCGGCGCCCAGCTGGCCGCCGAAGAATAGCCCGCTGAAATCGCTTGCAACATCCTGCACAAAAAATGCGATTTTTCTTTGTGCAGGATGCCCCTATCAATGAAACCCCTTACAGGATACACTGAGGTCAGTTCAAAAAAACAAGCACAGACAGCGGGAGGAGAGAGAAAAATGGCGGATATTACGTTTAAGAATCTCTATAAAATTTATGATGGTGAAGTTCAGGCGGTAACAGATTTCAACCTGGACATTGAAGATAAGGAATTTATCGTTTTCGTCGGTCCATCCGGGTGCGGTAAATCGACAACGCTCCGTATGGTTGCAGGTCTGGAAGACATCTCTAAAGGAGATCTATACATCGGCGAAGACCGCGTAAACGATGTTGCACCGAAAGACCGTGACATTGCGATGGTTTTCCAGAACTACGCGCTTTATCCACATATGAACGTATACGAGAACATGGCATTCGGCCTGAAGCTCCGTAAATTCCCGAAAGACGAAATTGAAGAGCGTGTACAGAACGCGGCGAAAATTCTCGGTCTGACGGAAATGCTCGACAGAAAGCCGAAAGCAATGTCCGGTGGTCAGCGTCAGCGTGTTGCACTCGGACGTGCCATTGTCCGTAACCCGAAAGTATTCCTGATGGATGAGCCGCTTTCCAACCTGGATGCTAAGCTCCGTGTGCAGATGCGCTCAGAAATCATCAAACTCCACCATCGTCTGCAGACGACGACAATCTATGTAACACACGACCAGACCGAAGCGATGACCATGGCTTCCCGGATCGTTGTTATGAAGGACGGTCTCGTGCAGCAGGTAGGCGCACCGAAGGATATTTATGACTATCCGGAAAACGTCTTCGTCGGCGGGTTCATCGGTTCCCCGGCAATGAACTTCCTTCACGGTAAATTGAACGGCGACCGCTTTGACATGCACGGTCACTCCGTGCAGGTTCCTGCAGGCAAAATGAAGCAGCTGGAAGGATATGATCAGAAAGAGCTTATTCTCGGCGTACGTCCGGAAGATATCCACGACGAGCCGGTATTCCTTGATTCTGCGGAGAACTCCCGCTTTAAAGCGGTGATTGATGTAGCAGAGCTTATGGGTGCAGAATCCTATCTCTATTCCAAAGTAGGCGATCAGGACTTTATCGCACGTGTCGATTCCCGTACAGATGTATCCAGCGGAACTGAAATCGACCTTGCCCTTGATATGAACAAAGCGCACTTCTTCGACCCGGAGAACGAGCAGCGGATCCGCTGATTACCAATTTCGATTGGTTTTCAATATAATTTCCCCCTTTTTCGAAGCACCGGTCTAACCAGCCGGTGCTTCCTTTTTGTATGTAGAACAGCTTGGATATCTCCCGCCTTTCTGCTAAAATGTAGGAAACGTATGTTTGCAGGAGGCTCAGCTACATGAATTTTACCGCCATCGATTTTGAAACGGCTTCCCAGGAAGCGGGAAGTGCCTGTGCCGTCGGTATTGTACAGGTAAAAGACAGTGAAATCGTCGAGGAAACCTATTCCCTTATCCGCCCGTTTACGCCGTACTTTGACCCGAAGTGCGTTGCTGTCCATGGTTTAACCTGGAACGATGTCAAAGATGCACCGACGTTTGCCGACTTATGGCCCTCCTTACAGCCTGCTATGGAACACACCCTTCTGCTTGCACATAACGCAAGCTTTGATATGCGTGTTCTCCGCTCTGCACTGGATGCCTGGCAGCTTCCCTGGCCGGAAGCTGCGTACAACTGCACGGTGCAGATCGCTAAAAAGACATGGCCGGAATTTTTTAATCATAAGCTCGGAACCGTCGCGCATGAACTGGGGATCACATTCGAACATCACCATGCCCTGGAAGATGCCAGAGCTGCAGCAGTCATCGCTCTCCGGGCGGAGGAGATTCATAATGCCTTTTCCGAAGAAGCGCTGTTCTCCGCACTGAATCTGTACAGCGGCTCGCTGGGACCGGGAATGCATGCCACACCCGGAACGAACCGGAAGCGGAAACGGTTCATTGTCTCCGCTTCCGGGGCCGTCTAAAGAAATGGATGCACCCCTCTCCGATTCATGAAAGTTGACTAAAAAGCCGAAAAAGGAACCGTCCGCTGATTCTCTGAGGACGGTTCCTTTTGTTTTTACATTCTTTTCTGTAAGTGAAGTGCTTATTGCCCGCATGAAACTTGCTGTCTATTTAGGTGAAAATCAGCGGTCATACCGGATAAACAGGATTATGTTTCGCCGGCTTTTTCTTGTCTTTTGCCGAGACCGCCTCCAGGCGGAAAGCGAGTGAGCTCCGCAGCTTTGTCATCGGAAGAATATCATCTACAATAAGTTCAGATGCCAGATGGTATATATCGACATGCTCCTGATATTCTTTTCGTTTTTCCTCGATAAAAGCAGCACGTTCGTTTTCCGGCAGCGCTGCAATTTTATTCGCATAGACGGCATTCACCGCTGCTTCCGGTCCCATCACAGCCACTTTGGCTGTCGGCAGCGCAATACACCAGTCCGGTTCAAATGCAGGTCCTGCCATCGCGTATAAACCGGCTCCATAGGCTTTCCTCACAATGACAGACAGCTTCGGCACCCGGACCTGAGACATGGCCGCTACCATTTTCGCACCGTGACGGATAATCCCGGCCCGCTCCACTTTGGATCCGATCATAAAACCTGGGACATCCATAAGAAAAAGAAGCGGCACCTGAAACGCATCACATAAATGTATAAACCGCGCTGCTTTATCCGCAGAATCCGGAAAAAGAACGCCGCCTTTCTGCTTCGGCTGGTTGGCGACAATGCCCACCACCCGCCCGTCAATTCGTGCAAACCCCGTCAGAAGCTCTTTTGCAAAGAGTGCTTTTATTTCAAACCAGCTGTCCTCATCAACCAGCGCGTGAATGACTGAAAGCATATCAAACGCTGCATTCTGGTTTTCCGGTACCATCTGATCGAGATTCTCCATGTGCACCGGTGGTTTGGAATCTGTGGATGCAGGCTTTGTTTTCCACGTGTCCGGCATATACGTCATGTACGTACGCGCAGCAAGAATGGCCTCTTCCTCATTTTCCGCCAGCATATCGCCGCATCCCGACACGCTGCAGTGCATGCGGGCACCACCCATTTCCTCAAGGCTTACTTTTTCACCGATCACCATCTCCGCCATCCGCGGCGATCCGAGATACATGGAGGCGTTCCCTTCAACCATCACCACCACATCACAAAATGCCGGCATATAGGCGCCGCCGGCTGCGGAAGGTCCGAATAGAACACATACTTGTGGCACAACACCGGACATTTTTATCTGCTGGTGGAAAATACGTCCCGCTCCTCTCCGGTTCGGAAACATCTCCACCTGATCTGTAATCCGGGCCCCGGCACTGTCGACAAGGTACATCATCGGCAGTCCAAGTTCTTCAGCCGTTTCCTGAATCCGGATAATTTTCTCTACCGTCCCCGGTCCCCACGAACCTGCCTTGACGGTGGAATCATTCGCCATGAAACAGACCATTCTTCCATGCATCTTCCCGGTCCCTGTGACAACACCATCAGCTGGCAGCCCGCGGTCGGCTCCGGCTGCAAACAGACCGTCCTCTTCATATACATCTTCATCCAGGAGCAGACGGATGCGCTCCCGGACGGGAAGTTTTCCTTTTTCAGCATTTGCCTGATGGTATTTTTCCTGCCCTCCGCGGTGGACCGCGTCAACCCGCTCCTGCCATTCCTGATTTAATCTCACCTAAGTCCTCCTCTCACCGGCCATGAAATTCGGGCGCCCGCTTTTCCTGAAATGCGCGGAGCCCTTCCAGACGGTCTTCTGATGGTAAAATTCCTTGATATGCTTGTTTTTCGACCTCCATTCCCTGCTCCAGAGGTACAGCCGCCCCATGATCCATCGCATACTTAGCTGCACGGACTGCAAGCGGCGCTTTTCGTGATATCTGGTACGCCAGTGCCTCCGCTTCTGAATACAGCTGTCCATGCGGCACGGCTTTCAGCGCAAGTCCCCAGACAGCTGCTTCCTGTCCGGTGATTTTTCTTCCCGCAAGGATCATCTCTTTCGCCCGCTGCATACCGATCAGAGCCGGCAGGCGCTGCGTACCTCCGGCTCCGGGAATGACACCGATGCCGGTTTCTGCGAGCTGAAACTGTGCCCGCTCCGAAGCGATTCGGAAGTCGCAGGCGAGGGTTAACTCCATTCCGCCTCCGACGGCACCTCCCTGCACAGCTGCAATCACCGGCTGCGGCATTCTTGAAAGTATGCTGATGGGATGACGGATGTTTTCCACCGCACTCCAAACATTTTCCTCTGCTGTTTCGAGCCTTTCTTTTAAATCGGCACCTGCACAGAACGTTTTCCCCCTCGCTCCGAGGATAACTGCGCGGATTTCCCGGCTTTCCGCCCACGTTTCAAGGATGGCCGTCATCTCCAGCAGCAATGTCGACGAGAGCGCATTCGCGGCTTCCGGGCGGTTTAAATAGAGCGAGGCAATCGGTCCGTTAATCGTCGTTTCAATCATGCGCCGTCCTCTCCTTCCTCGTTAAGCGATGCTTGAAAACTCGACAGTCTCCCGCCGATGTGCGGCTTAATAAAACCGGCAGCCTGAACGAGCTGATTGACGTTGATTCCTGTTTGAATACCGCTCTGTTCCAGAAGGTAGACCAGGTCTTCGGTCGCGATGTTTCCTGCCGCTCCCTGTGCATAGGGACAGCCGCCGAGACCGCCTGCAGCACCATCGAAAAATTGGATGTTCTGCTCCAGGGCGGCCATCGTATTTGCCAGCGCGAGACCCCGTGTATTATGAAAATGAAGCGCCATTTTCCCCGATGGAATCGTCGTTTTCAGCTGACGGATCACACGAGTTACCTGTCGTGGATGAGCAATCCCGATCGTGTCGCCCAGAGACAGCTCCCTTACCCCCATATCAAGAAGCGCGTGGGCAGTCCGCTCCACCGTTCCGATGGATATTTTCCCTTCATAGGGGCATCCAAAGACCATGGATATATAACCCCGGACCGACTTTCCTGCAGCAAGGGCCTCCTCGGCAACCGGCCTCAGTTCGCGGAGCGACTGCTCCACCGGCCGGTTAACATTTCTCCGGTTATGCGTATCGCTTGCGGAAACGAAAAGACTGACCTCGTCAACATCTGCCTGCAGTGCCCGCTCCAGGCCTTTCGCATTCGGCACGAGCGCTGCATAGGTCACGCCCGTCCGTTTCGGCAGCATACGGAAAACGTCTTCCGCATCGGCCAGCGCGGGAATCCATTTCGGCGAAACAAAAGAAGATACTTCCAGATAACGGATGCCTGCATCGAGCAGCTTTTCCATCCACTCTACTTTTCTTCGTGTCGGTACGATGACAGATTCATTCTGCAGGCCGTCCCGGGGGCCGACTTCTCTAATGCCGACTTTCTGGGGAAATGTCATCCAGGATCCTCTCCTCCCTATTCCTCAAAGGTCATTAATACCTGTCCTTCATCCACGAAGCTGCCTTCTTCTGTTAGAACTTCTTTGACAACACCCGATTGAGCGGCCTCTACAGGAATCTCCATTTTCATGGATTCCAGAATGACGAGCTCCTGCCCGGCTTTCACTTCCTCTCCTCTGCCGACGAGAATTTTCCATACGTTCCCTGCCATTTCCGTGCGGATTTCCGTCATGGCTGCACCTCCTTTAAAATCGTTTCTGTAAGTGTGACATCATAGTTTCCCTGCTGAAACAACGGATTCTCAAGCACCTGGATTAAAAACGTACGGTTTGTTTTTATGCCCTCCACACGAACTTTATTCATGTAGGAGAGAAGATTTCTGCAAGCTGTTTCTCTGTCCGGAGCATATGCGCAGATTTTAGCGAGCATCGGATCATAGTGCGGCGTAATCGTATCTCCGTTTCTAAAACCAGCGTCGATGCGGATACCTTCTTCTTCCGGCAGCTCCCATTTTGTAATGGTTCCCGGGGAAGGAAAAAACGTTTTTGGATCTTCCGCATAGAGACGGGCTTCTACAGCATGATCTCCTGACGGTTCATTCACCGGGAGAGCTTCCAGTCCGGCTCCTTCCGCGATACGGATCTGCCATTCGACGAGATCCATTCCCCCCGTAAGCTCCGTTACCGGATGCTCCACCTGCAGGCGGGTGTTCATCTCCAGAAAATACACGTCGTCGTTTTCCACAAGAAATTCAACAGTGCCGACGCTCCGGTACTTGAGCGCGGATCCTGCCTGTACCGCGGATCGGACAAGCTTCTGCCGGACCTCACCGGTTACAGACGCAGGAGCTTCCTCGATCACTTTCTGGTGCCTCCGCTGCACCGAACAGTCTCTCAGCCCGACGGCACGACAGTCCCCTGTTCCATCTCCGGCAATCTGAACTTCAATATGCCGCGGCGTTTCCAGATACTTTTCAATGTACAATTCACCGGATCCGAAAAATGTTTCCGCCCGCCTCGAAATCGAAGCTGCTGATTTTTCTAATTCCTCTCTACTACGGATACACTGCATGCCGATGCCGCCTCCCCCGGAGGAAGCTTTCAGCATAACGGGGTAGCCGACGGCTTCTGCTGCCTGAACGGCATCATCTTTAATTGTTCTCCCCGGTACGACCGGTACGCCTGCATTCTCCATACTGCTCCGTGCCTGCGTTTTTTCTCCCATGGCACGTATGACGTCCGGATCCGGACCGAGAAAGAGAATCCCCTCTTCTTCTACAGCCTCAGCGAACGCTGCCCGTTCCGAAAGAAAACCGTAGCCGGGATGAACCGCATCTGCTCCCGAATCACGCAGAGCGTGGAGCACCTGCTGGATATTGACATAGCTTTCTTTCGGCGGAGCCGGGCCGATACATACCGCTTCATCTGCTTCAAGAACGTGGAGGGCCTTTTCATCCGCCTCCGAATAAAGGGCAATGCTCGTAATCCCGAGCCTGCGGAGCGTTCGTATGATCCGGCAGGCTATTTCCCCTCTGTTCGCAACAGCGGCACGGCGGATTTGTTTCATCCGGATCCTCTCCTTTCCATCTTCGGTTCCTGCGGACAGCCGATTTCTCTTGCAATGACGAGCCGCTGAATTTCGGACGTGCCTTCGCCGATTTCCATCAGTTTGGCATCCCGGAGATACCGCTCGATCCCATACTCTGCCATGTATCCGTACCCTCCGTGAATCTGGAGGCTCTCATTACAGACGGAAGTGGCTGATTCAGAAGCATACAATTTTGCCATTGCCGCTTCTTTTTTAAACGGCTGTCCCTGATCTTTCAGCCACGCCGCTTTCATCACCATCGTCTCTGCCAGTTCGAGCTTTAACGCCATATCCGCAAGTTTGAACTGGATCGCCTGAAAGGAGCCGATTGGACGTCCGAACTGCTCCCTCTCTCTGCTGTAGGCAAGTGCTTTCTCATAGGCCGCAGTACCGATACCGAGAGCAAGTGCTGCTATTGAAATTCTGCCGCCGTCCAATGTAGAAAGAAACTGTGAAAAACCGCGCTCCGGATCGCCGAGAATAGCATCTTCTGCCACTTCCACCTCATCCAGTACGATTTCGGTAGTGTTTGATCCTCTTACGCCCATTTTTTTATATGGTGTCCGTATCGTCATCCCTGCCGCGTCTCCGGGAACGATAAACGCCGTAATTTTTCCGTTCGAATCTTCATTCCGGGCGGTTATAATAATCGTATCGGCGTAGGAGGCATTTGTAATCCAGCATTTCTCGCCGCTGATAACGTACCGTCCCTCTTTTTTTACGGCTTTCGTTTTTGTTCCTCCGGCATCAGAACCTGCTCCCGGCTCTGTCAGTCCAAACGCTCCGAGCGTCTTCCCTTCCGCAAGCGGCCGCAGGTATTTTTCCTTCTGCTTCTCAGTACCAAAATGATAAAACGGTGCAGCGCCGAGTGAAACAGCTGCAGCATAGCTGAGTCCGGTACTGCCGCAGACCCGGCCAATTTCCTTTACAGCTGATGCATATTCAAGAATAGTGCCACCCGAGCCTCCGTACTGCTCAGGAAAAGGAATACCAAGAAAGCCGAGTTCTCCCATTTTTTTAAAAATATCTTCCGGAAACCAGGATTTTTCGTCAATTTCAGCGGTCAAAGGGGCGATCTCCTTCTCAGCAAATCCCCTGGCCATGTCGCGTATCATATCCTGCTCTTTCGTACGGGCAAAATTCATCCGGACCTCCTTTAATGTAAGGGCT
Source organism: Alkalicoccus urumqiensis (assembly GCF_002993335.1). Lineage (GTDB taxonomy): Bacteria > Bacillota > Bacilli > Bacillales > Salisediminibacteriaceae > Alkalicoccus > Alkalicoccus urumqiensis. The sequence goes on from NZ_PVNS01000013.1 coordinate 11,116, forward strand.
TACATAACATCACAAAAAGAAAGGGAGCATACCTGAGCGTACGTTCAGTTATCCTCCACTTTAAATTAATTATATCGGCAACACTCTTTTTTGTAAACGCTTTCTTTTACAAACTCTACCAGAATGTCAGCATGTCCATAATCCCCAGGGCGATCAGAACGACCCCTGCTGCCTTCTGCACGAAGAGACCTACTGCACGGCTTTTTTTCACTGCAGCCCGCCCAAGATCCAGATACCACATAATGAAAATCAACAGGACGAGCGGCAGCGACGTTCCAAGGGCAAACAGCGGCGGCATGATAAATCCTGCAGGGGAAGCTACAGCCTGCGGCATTAACAGCGTAAAAAACAAAATAAACATCGTAGGACAGAATCCGAGCGAAAATGTAAAGCCGAGCAGAAACGCTCCGACAGACCCGGGGCGCTTCTTCAATTTCAGTGCGGGAAGGAAATCAGGAATACGCAGCCATCCCAGCAGAAAAATGCCGATAAAAATTAACAGCGGTCCGAGAAACTGGCGCATCGGCTGAAAAAACAATGGCAGCTGACGCTGGAATTCCTGGCCAAGGAAAACGACGATCGTACCGAGAAGAGAGAAAGCTGCAATTTTCCCCACGGTATACCAGCCTGTTTCCCGCCAGGAGATCCCTTTCTTCAAGGAAGAAGAACCATACAGCGTCATGGCACTGATATTTCCGGAAAGCTGGCAGGGCGCGAGCGCTCCGACGATCCCCAGGAGAAAAGCAAACAGCAGCGGAAGTGATTCCGCCTGCCTCGCCGCATTCATAAAAGGATCACGAATGACCTGACTCCACGCATCGATCGTTTCAAACATCTATATCCTCCATTCAAAATACTCCGGCCCGGCTTTTCGTTGTAGTTTACGTAAAGAATCAAACGGGAACAGAGTGTTGACTTATGTCATTCAAGGAGTGATGGAACATGCATATTATACTATTTGGAGCTACCGGCCGTACAGGAAACCGGCTGCTGAACCATCTGCTGGACGGAGGCCATACGATTACAGCACTCGTGCGGGATGGTACATCCCGGCTCCAGCCGCAGGAACAGCTTACGGTTATCGATGGGGATGTGACAAACCCGAAAGATGTGGAGTCGGCGTTTCAGCAGCCTGCCGACATTGTTATCAGCGCTCTATCCACGGATAAAAGCGATACACTTTCCACCGCATTTCCTCATATTATTATGGAAATGGAAAAGCGGGGCATTCATCGCATTCTTACGATCGGCACAGCCGGCATTCTGAATGCGCGGAGCGAACCGGATACATTCCGCTTTGAATCGAAAGAATCCAGACGAAGCTCCACGCGGGCTGCCGAGGAGCACGCTGCTGTCTACCGACTTCTTCTCGATTCTTCCCTTACGTGGACGATTTTCTGTCCGACATACCTTCCGGATGGAGAAGCAGTGGACTCGGTCGCATTTGAATTTGATTATCTTCCCGAAGAAGGTTCGCGCATAACGACCGGCAGCACCGCAGCATTTATTGCCGGACACCTTCATGATGAAAGCTTCCATCATGCCAGAGTCGGTCTTGTGGAAATAGAGTAGCGTATTATTCTTCTCCACGCGGCTGCTTATCGAAAAAACCTTCTGATTCAGCCCGCTTGATCCAGTCCCTGTTTGTTTTCAGCATTAACTTTTTGGAAATGCTGCGCCGGTGGTTTTCGATGGTTTTTACGGACACCTGCAGCACCCGGGCAGATTCTTTCAGTGAATACCCCTGCACCTTCAGCCGGAAGACTTCCTCCTCCCTCCGAGTCAGGTCCTCCATGTCGGCCTCCGGCTGCAGAGGGAGCCTGCTGCTGTGATCAGTTGAAAACAGGTCTGTCAGCATCCGATACCAGTCATCCAGAGAGAGCCATTCAGACAGAGATTCCCGAAACGGCGTGCCGGCGGACATTCCTTTGGCTCCATGCAGCTGAATAATGACGGCGCCGGCTGCCTCTTTCTGTATCGTTTCCAGCCGCACAGCACCCGGCAGGTCTTCGTGGATAAACAAATAATCGATCGTGTAGCGCCGGAGCATATCCACGGTCTCCTCTTTGGTGGAGGCGGTGACAATATAATCGGTCTCCTGAATATCACGCACTACCTGCATTAACCCGTAGCGGACCAGTTCATGGTGAACGGCGGCCAGTATCCTCATTGTTTCACCTCCTGCGTTTTGTAACAGCTTGTTCAAGATTTGCTCATAATTTCACATTATATAGGGGTTTTCCCCTATCAACTTCCCGTTCCTAATCCATTAAGATGGGGTTAACCGTCTTCGGATGGTCTGTTATTTTATATCAAGAGGGGGAAACTTCATGTTCTTCGATCAAGACCCGGTCCTCTTAAGCAGAATATTAACGTATTTAACGCTCGGTTTCCATGCCATTTTTGCAACGATCGGTGTCGGTATCCCGATGATGATTGCCATTGCGGAATGGATGGGAATGAAGCGTAATGATCCACATTATACACTGCTTGCAAGGCGCTGGGCCAGAGGATTTGTCATTACGGTCGCCATCGGTGTCGTGACCGGTACAGCTATCGGTCTGCAGCTCAGTCTGCTCTGGCCGAACTTCATGCAGGCTGCAGGTCATACGATCGGCCTGCCGATGTTTATGGAGACATTTGCCTTTTTCTTTGAAGCTATTTTCTTAGGTATTTATCTGTACACATTCGATCGTTTCAAATCCAAAATGAAGCATTTTCTGCTGGTCATTCCCGTCGTTCTCGGTGCTACAGCGAGTGCTTTCTTTATTACAACCGTCAACGCATTCATGAACATGCCGCAGGGATTTGAAATGGTAAACGGGGTCGTGACAAGCGTCAATCCGCTCGAAGCGATGTTTAACCCGGCAACGCCGACGAAAGTGTCCCACGTTATCATTACCTGCTACCTGACGGCTGCCTTCGTTCTCGGTGCGATTGCAGCAACGAAAATATTGAGTGGCAATAAATCCGTCTATCACAAAAAAGCGCTCCATATGACGATGATTACCGGAGCGGTATTCGCTGTCGCTACGGCTGTTATCGGCGATTTTTCCGGAAAATATCTGCATGAATACCAGCCGGAAAAACTGGCTGCTGCCGAATGGCACTTCGAAACAGAATCGGAAGCGCCGCTGATTCTCGGTGGAATTATTAATGACGAAAACGAAGTCAGCTATGCTCTGGAAATTCCTTATGCGCTGAGTATTCTTGCCGGATTCAGTCCGGATACCGAAGTAACCGGTCTGAATGAGTTTGACCCGGATTTAATTCCGCCTTTATGGGTCCACTATTTCTTTGACTCAATGGTGTTCATCGGCATGTATCTTGCCTCTGTCAGTATGCTGTTCGTCTTTATGAACTGGAAGAAAAACTGGAATGCCTTTAATAAGCCGCTTCTTATGATGGTGGTGGCAGGCGGACCGCTGTCGATTCTCGCTATTGAAGCCGGCTGGATTTTTGCAGAAGTAGGCCGGCAGCCATGGATCTTAAACGGGATTATGCAGACATCGGAAGCTGCAACATCCTCCGACCATGTCGGACTGATGCTCCTGCTGTTTGCCGCACTGTATACTGTTCTCGGCGTCACATGTGTTACGGTACTGCGTAAAATGTTTAAACGTAATCCTGTTCAGAAAGAAATGCACAAGCGCGGCATAGAGAATTATGAAGTATAAGAAAGGGGGAGGAGCAATCCAATGACGTATGAAGTTCTCGGTATTACTGTCTTATGGCTGTTTCTGTACGGCTATCTGATCGTCGCCTCCATTGATTTCGGCGCTGGATTTTTCAGCTATTACTCCAAACGGACAAATAAAAATCACCTTATCGATTCCATCATTCAGCGCTACCTCTCCCCCGTCTGGGAAGTGACGAATGTGTTTCTCGTCTTTTTCTTTATCGGCATCGTCGGCTTCTTTCCGGACACTGCTTTTTATTACGGATCTGCGCTGTTAATTCCGGGAAGCGTCGCGATTATTTTACTTGCGATCCGCGGCTCCTATTACGCGTTTAATACGTACGGCGCGGAGGAAAGCAGTTTTTACAGCTTTCTTTACGGGGCCACGGGGCTGCTGATTCCTGCTTCTCTGACAACCGTACTCACCATTTCCGAAGGCGGCTATATTTCGATTGCGGACAACGGAGATGTGTCTCTTCTCTACGGAGAATTGTTCACAAGCGGCTATTCCTGGGGAGTGGTTATTCTTGCAGTAGTAAGTGTTCTCTTCATCTCTGCTGTATTTCTGACGTACTACGCGGACCGTGCGAAGGATAAGAATGCTCTTGCTCTCCTCCGGAAATACGCACTGACATGGGCAGCACCTTCCATTCTTATGGGAATCATCGTTTTCGTTCTTCTCGGAGAGCGGAATCCGGAGCACTTTTCCGGCATGATGGATCTTTGGTGGATGTTTGCTGTCTCGTTCGCCGCATTTCTCGGAACCGTTTATTTTATCTGGAAGCAGAAACGGCTCGGTCTTGCCGTGATTCTCATGATGGTCCAGTATTTCGCAGCATTTTTTGCGTACGGTGCCTCTCACCTGCCGTACCTCTTATACCCGCATTTGACAATCTACGACGGGTTTACGAACGAGTCGATGGCCATCGCACTGGTTACAGCATTTATTGCAGGACTGCTTCTGCTGATTCCTTCCCTGTACCTGTTAATGCGGCTGTTTTTGTTTGACGCTGACTATGTAGAAGGAAGAAGGTAGATCATTCATGGAATCCTTTCTTATTTTTGCAGCTCCGCCGCTCGTCATTGCCGCGGCTCTTGCCTTTATCTTTTTTATCAGCGGGAGCCGCCGGACACTGCCTGATCCTGAATCCCGAAAGGAGAAGAAAAAATGACTATGACTGACTTTCTCATTTTTGCAGCACCGCAGCTGGTGCTCATTTCCTCCGTCGTGTTTGCGTTTGTCTGGGGTGCGAAAGGGAAAACCCCTTCGTTTCTGGAAAATGCCCAGCCGGTTTCGTATGAAGATGCAGAAACGGCCGCAGCAGAAAATGACCGCATCGCCAATTGATTTTTCTTCCTGAATCATGCAGATAAAAACAGGCTGACCGGATTTTTTGACCGGTCAGCCTGTTTTTTTATTTTTTATTAAAGAAGACCAAACAGCAGGCCGCCTGCAATGCCGAGAATAACGATCATCCACGCCGGCTTCTTCCAGTAGACGAGAAGAACGAAGAGAAGCGCTGCAAAAGCAAGGTCCACAGGAGTCTCCACTGCTGTTGTGAAAATTGGGGCGTACAGCGCGGTAAGAAGGATACCGACGACCGCTGCATTCACACCGTAAAGAGCTGCTCTGGCCGGTGCATATTCCCGGAGTTTCAGCCAGAAGGGAAGCGCTCCGATTAATAGAAGGAATGCCGGCAGAAAAATAGCTGCAGTGGCAATCACAGCCCCCGGAATTCCTTCTGCAGCCATCCCGAGGTAGCTGGCAAACGTGAAAAGCGGCCCCGGAACTGCCTGTGCTGCCCCGTAACCTGCGAGAAATGCTTCTTCACTAACCAGTCCGTTCGGCACGACTTCCCGTTCCAACAGCGGAAGTACGACGTGCCCGCCGCCGAATACGAGTGCTCCCGCCCGGTAAAATCCATCGAGAATCTGGATATACACATGATCGACAAGTGCACGCAGTACCGGCAGACCCGCGAGAAGAACAGCGAAAAGCGAAAGGCTGATAATTGATACGGTTCTCGATAGACGAATAGGCAGCGACTCTGCTTGTTCAACGGACTCATGACGGTAGAGGAGGAAACCTGCTGCAGCTCCGATCAGAATCACAATGACCTGCATCCACGTTGACGGGAGCACGAGAAGCAGGATAAACGCCGATGCCGCGATCGTCGCCCTTTCTTTGTCGGGCGCCAGGTTCTTCCCCATGCCGAGCACAGCATGGGCCACAACAGCGACAGCGACAATTTTCAGCCCGTCAATAATACCGGTATCTGTCCAGCCCTGCTGCTGAAAACCCACAGCCGCAGCTATGAGAATAAGTACAGATGGCATGGTGAAGCCGAGAAAAGAAACAAAACCACCGGCAATGCCTCCGCGGCTCATACCAATGCCGATCCCCACCTGACTTGAGGCAGGACCCGGCAGAAATTGGCAGAGTGCGACCAGATCCGCATAGTTTTTTTCAGAAAGCCATTTTCTCCGCTCGACGTACTCATGCCGGAAATAGCCGAGGTGAGCAACGGGACCACCGAATGAAGTAAGTCCGAGACGGAGAGAGACGATAAAAATCTCCATCAATACACGTAAATTCATTTATAGGCCTCCATCATCTATGTATTAAACCACACTCATTATACATAATAAATCGATTATATAATAGAATCCATAAAGAATCGTAAAAAATTACTATCGGCACGACGATTGACAATCTCTTCCACAAACGTTATAACTGTACTAACTGATCCCATACACTTGAGAGGGGTGTAACGGTTGTTATTTCATATCGATACACACAGCAGCTCCCCCATTTATGAACAGATCACTTCCCAGGTAAAAGAAATGTGCTACACCGGACTGCTCCGTCCGGGCGAACAGCTCCCCTCCATCCGGGAGCTTTCTTCACAGATGGTCGTCAATCCGAATACCGTCAGCCGTGCCTACGCCGAACTGGAACGCTCGGGATTGATCGTTACGATCCGGGGCCGGGGAACATTTGTCGCTGAGGTACTTCCGGAGCGGAGCACGCCGAGAGAACGGGCACGTCTTGAGCGTATGCTCCGCCGTCAGATCATTGACAGTTATTACGGCGGGCTGACGCGGGAGCAGATAAGGGACGTTACAGAACACTGCCTGAATGAACTGGAGGCGCCGCATGATGGAAATTAAACATGTATCCAAACAGATCCGTAGAGTGGATATTCTCCGTGATATCGACTTTTCAGCGGGCGAAGGGAATATCATCGGTCTGGTCGGCAGAAACGGCGCAGGGAAAACGACCCTCCTCCGCACGATGGCCGGTATCCTGAAACCAACACACGGAGACGTACTGATTGATGGAAAAAGTATTTTTAAGCATCCGGAAATCAAAGAGAAGCTGATGTTTGTACCCGATTCCTCCGAAGCAATGAAAAATTACAGCACGAAAGAACTCGTCTACTTATACAGACACATTTATCCTGAGTTCGATGTCGATCATTTTGACGCGCTGATGTACCGTTTCGGCCTGGAACGTGCTTCCAAGATCGGCCATTACTCTAAAGGAATGAGCGCATTGTTTTCGCTGATTCTGGCTTTCTCTACCAATGCACGCTACATTCTGCTTGATGAGCCGACAGACGGCCTGGATGTCATCATTAAACGTCAGGTACTGCAGATGATCGTGGAGGAAGTAGCTGAAAAGGAAACGAGCGTCATTATCAGTTCCCACCGGCTCGATGAACTGGAGTACATGGTCAATGAAGTGGTTCTTATTAAAGATGGAAAAGTAAACAGCCATTACCAGCTGGATGACATGAAGAAAGAATACCGCAAAATGCAGGCTGCCTTTGACGATGCCCTACCTGAAGATGTAGCGTCACACGTTCATATCCTCGAACAGACAGGCAGAGTCTATACACTGCTTGTTCCCAGGTCCGACGACACGTTTGACGCCGCGCTGAAAGAAGCCCGCCCGATTTTTTACGAGGAGCTTCCTATGTCGCTGGAAGACTATTTTGTTGCGAAGCTTGGGGGGAAACACGATGTTTAAAAAAGCTCTCTGGTTTCAAAATTACAAGCAGTCCCGCTTTGTGCTGGGTATCCTATTCGTCCTGTTCGTCATTCAAATGCCGCTTCAGGCGATTTTAACGATCGAAACGTGGAATGAGCGTGCCGCTCAGGCAGATCAGGCAGAAGAATACGTATATGAAGTCCAATCTTGGGAAGTCGAAGCCATTTTCTCGGATGATCTATTTTCCCTCATGGTCTCCGGTGCGATCCTTCTGCTTGCACTCGTACTTGTCGGTCTCGAACGGAATACGAGACGAAATGACTTTACCTTCGCTCTCCCATTTACACGCACCCAGCTTTATCTGGCAAAATGGCTGCTCGGTACCGGCACGATTCTTCTATTTTTCCTGTTGAACTTTTTCCCGTCCTACTTTATCATTCAGCAGTCGGATTTTTCCTATGCGCTGACGCTCATCACGGCACCTGATATTTTCTGGGGACCGCTGCTTGGGTATCTGTTCTTTTTTTCCTTCTGTTTGTTTATCGCTTCTCTTACCGGGGAAATGATGTCCCAGACGATCATCACACTCGTAACCGCCTTTCTGCCGCAGATCATTTTTACACTGCTTCAGGAACTTATGCGTGTTCATGACTTCTTTTTGTTTACCATCGGCGCCGTACCGAGATGGGTCGATTACCTCACTCCGGGACTGTATGCGGTTGGAGAAATGTCGGACGTTATCGGAATGAGTCTATCCTGCATTTTTATCGGATTGACGCTCTGGGCCGGTATCTTTTTCTATCACCGGAACCGTGTGGAGTATAACGGCGAGTTTTTATTGTTTAAGCAGATGACCGTGCCCACCGCCGTTCTTCTCGTCATTCTCGTCGCTTTTTTCGGCGGTATGATCGTTTCTTCTCTCGCTCCATGGGGTGCCAACGCTCTCCGGATTATTTCGTACTGGATCGGTTTTTGTACATTTCTGCTGTTTGCCCTGATCGTCACCCGCAGGCTGCTTACGATGAATGTCCGCTTTTTCGGGAAAGCGCTGTAGCTTACTTAAATTCCCATGAGTAAAACGGTTGCAAAACTTGTATATACAACATATAATGAAAGCGAAGTCATAAAGTTGTATATACAAGCAACGTTTCCATGAGAACGCTTTAGGAGGGTATAAGTATGGCAAAGTATGAACAGGAGGTCCGGGAAATACTCGAGGCCATCGGCGGAGAAGAAAACGTCGATAAAGCAACCCACTGTGTCACCCGGCTCCGGTTTGCGCTGAAAGATGAAAGTATCGTCGATACAGACAAACTGGAAGCTATTTCACTGGTAAAAGGATCGTTCTCTACGAATGGTCAGTTTCAGGTCATTATCGGTCAGGGAACGGTGGATCAGGTTTACCGGGATATTGTCGAACTGACGGATATTGGAGAATCGTCCAAGTCTGATGTAAAGGATGCTTCTGCCAAGAAAATGAATCCGTTCCAGAAAGCGGTCAAAACGCTTGCGGATATTTTTATTCCTATTCTTCCGGCGATTGTTACCGCAGGTCTTCTGCTCGGGTTAAACAACCTGCTCACCGGTCCGGATATTTTCTTTGACGGGGCATCCATTGTCGATGTCTATCCGCAGTGGGCCGGCATTGCAGAAATGATCTTTATTATTGCTAACGCCGCGTTCGCATTTCTGCCCGCCTTAATCGGCTGGTCAGCGGTGCGCCGCTTCGGCGGAAGTGATCTTCTCGGTATTGTGCTCGGTCTCATTCTCGTCCATCCGGACTTATTGAGTGCCTGGAGCTACGCTGATGCCCAGCAGTCGGGTGATGTACCGACGTGGAATTTATTTGGACTGAGCGTCGAAGCGATCGGCTATCAGGGTCAGGTTCTTCCTGTCTTGTTTGCTTCTCTGCTTCTTGCAAAACTGGAGCTCTGGCTCCGCAGTAAAACGCCGGACTCCATCCAGCTTCTCGTTGTCGCACCCGTTGCGCTTCTCGTGACCGGATTTGTCACCTTTATTGTGATTGGTCCGATTACATTTGCGCTTGGTAACGGTATTACGAGCCTGTTTACATGGCTCTTCGATGTCATGCCTGCAGTCGGCGGACTGGCTTACGGCCTTCTCTATGCTCCGCTCGTCGTAACAGGAATGCACCATGCCTTCCTTGCTGTGGACCTTCAGCTGACAGGCGCCGGAGACGGAACATTCCTCTGGCCGATCCTTGCGTTGTCCAATATTGCCCAGGGTGCTGCAGCGCTTGCGATGCTGTTTGTATCCCGCAATGAAAATGTCAAAGGGGTGGCAGGCACTTCTTCTGTCTCAGCTTTTCTCGGCGTGACAGAGCCTGCGATGTTCGGTGTGAATATACGGTTTAAATTCCCGTTTATCTGTGCCATTATCGGCTCGGCGATCGCTGCGACATTTATTTCCAATAACAACGTACTTGCAAACTCCGTCGGTGTCGGCGGTATTCCGGGTATCTTCTCCATTCAGCCCGGGGCATGGCTTGAATTTGCTATCGGTATGGTCATTGTACTCGTTATTCCGTTTGTGCTCACACTCGCATACGGACGTACCGTGGCACGTGGACAGTTTAAGTAATTGTACAAAAACCACCGCTCCCCTTTCCGGGTGAGCGGTGGTTTTGTATGCATTCGTTTAGTTTTGAGCCTCTGCGTAAGAAACAGCAACCGCTGCTCCGACGACGGCATTGTGCTTTACAAGCGCAATATTTGTATCCAGCGTTTTTCCGCCTGACGCTTCCACCAGTGCGGAAAGAAGGTAAGGCGTCGTTTCTTTTCCGCTGATGCCTTCTTTTTCTGCCTGCTGCACCGCATTCTCGATTAATTCGGATACCCATTCCGGATCCAGTTCACTCTCTTCAGGCACTGGGTTGGCGACGACAACGCCGCCGTTCAGCTTCAGGTCCCACTTTATTTTCATCATCTCAGCAAGATCTGCCGCCGTGTCTACGCGCAGACCCGCATCATAACCGCTATCACGCGTGTAGAATGCTGGAAACTTGTCCGTTTCAAAACCGACAACCGGTACACCGTATGTCTCCAGATATTCAAGCGTCCGTCCGATATCCAGAATAGATTTTGCGCCGGCACAGACGACCGCTACATTCGTTTTAGCCAGTTCCTGCAGATCGGCGGAAATATCCATCGTTTTCTCTGCTCCGCGGTGGACACCGCCGATACCACCGGTAACAAATACGCGGATGCCGGCCAGATCGGCGCAGATCATTGTTGCCGCAACGGTCGTTGCTCCGTATCCGCCTCCACTTAGCACCGACGGAATATCGCGCCGGCTCACTTTTACCGTACCTTCTGCTTTACCGAGCGCTTCAAGTTCTTCTTTTTCAAGACCGATCCGGACAGCACCGTCCATAATTGCGATCGTCGCAGGCACAGCTCCGCCTTCCCGGATAATCTCTTCGACTTCCACTGCCGTTTTTACATTCTGAGGATACGGCATGCCGTGGGAAATAATCGTTGATTCCAGTGCAACAACTGCTTTCCCCTGCTCCATCGCTTCTTTTACTTCCTGTGCGTAAACAATATTCATCGTTTTCCCTCCTGTGTTCGAATGACGCTCTCTGTCGACTGAATTGTAGCAGCTGCACGGGCAAGTGCACGCTTGATCCATACTTTCGGCTCTTCATCATGGAGCAGACCATCAATGCAGACAGATGCAAACGCATCCCCCGCTCCGGTAACATCCACCGCTTTGACTTCCTCTGCTTCAATATAAGCGGTTTCCTCTTCAGAAGCCATGTAGACTCCTTCTGCACCCCGTGTAACGATCACCATCCCGGCTCCGGCCTGTACGATATTCGCTGCCCGGGCTTCCAGTTCGTCCGCTTCGTTCCCTAAATGAGCGGCCATTGCTTCTGCTTCCAGCTCGTTTAACAAAAGCAGATCAATATCCTGAATCGACTCCTGCGGTATGCGGCTGATTTTCGCTGCAGACACCGGTACGATGACTGCTTTTTGGTGCGGAAGTTTCGAAGAAAGAATTTCTTTCATCGTTTCCTGTGGAAGGTTCGTATCCAGTACAAGCACATCCGCCGCAGCTGTCCGGTGCTTCTGTGCCCGGTAGACTGCCGGTGTCCATGCATCGTAAATGGCCATATCCGCCAGTGCAAACAGCATCTCTCCGGAGGATTCCATTACTGCAGTGTACGTTCCAGTCCGCTCCTGAGGCAGAATCTGAACGAGGGATGTATCGGCACGGCAGTCCGCTGTCAGCCTTCCTGCAGCTTCATCGCTGCCAAGGACGGTCATAAGCTGCGAGTGCAGGCCGAGTACATGCATATTTTCCGCAAGGTTTCTTGCTACACCGCCGAACGACTCGTGGCTTGTAACAGGGTTGGAGTCCTTCCAGCGGAAAGCCTCCACGGTCATTTTCCGGTCCAGGTTGGCACCGCCGATGCAGCATACACGCTTTTCTTCTTTCAGCACGTATGCTTTACCGAGTATTTCTCCATCCCGCATCAATTGTGAAATGTAGCCGGCGCAGGCAGACCTGGACAGTCCGACGAGATCTGCGAGCTCCTGCTGAGAATAATAGGCATTTTGTCGTATGAGTGATAAAATTTCTTCTTTTTTTCCCATATGTCCGCCTCCTGTCTCCATTATAAACTTATGTCTTTACAATAGTCAAATGTTTACCCCCTTTTATTTTCCTCGCTGGAGGTACTCTTCTCTTCGGCGTGGTTTCGTGTACAAATGTCTGGAAAAACACATAATTTACAATAGAAAAGGGTATAATAGTATGTAATGCAGAGGAAAGGGGGCTGGGATGAAAAACAACGCTTTATACCGGATTACGGTCATCGTTTACATGTTTATTAAATTCGTCCTCCAGCTCTACTGGTTTAATAAGCGGAATCCGGCCTGGGACAGCTTTACACAGGAAAAGTGGGAAGCACTTGTCGCCTCCCAGGCCAGAGAGTACAGAGAAAAAGCACTCCACCTGGAAGGTCTGATGATCAAGGTGGGTCAGTTTCTCAGTACGCGCGCGGATATTATGCCGGAAGCATTTTTAAAAGAGCTGGCAGACTTAATTGATCAGGTGCCTCCTGTAGAACCCGCTGTCTCAAAAGGCATTCTGGAGCACGAATGGGGACAGCCGATCGAAAACCGGCTCGATGAAATCAGCGACCGCCCTGTCGCATCCGCTTCCATCGGCGAAGTGTATCGTGGAAAACTTCCCAATGGACAGGAAGTGGCGATAAAAATTCAGCGGGCCAAAGTGGATCAGATTATTAAGAGTGATTTTAAAGCACTCCGGATCGTCCTATGGATTACGCGTCATTTTACGAAAATGGGTAAAGAAATTAATACGAAAGCTCTTTACCAGGAAGTCGTTAAAATTATCGGAGATGAACTGGATTACCATAAGGAAATGAAGAACGCACAGAACTTTCAGCGCCGCTTTTCGGAGAGCAGCCATTATTACATTCCTCAATTTTATGAAGAATACTGTACGCGCCGGGTTCTAGTGATGGAATGGATGGAAGGCCGGAAAGTAACAGACCTTTCCTTTATCCGGGAGCATAATATCGACCGGAAAAAAACAGCCGAACGGATCTTCCAGTTCTTCATGGATCAGCTTCTGGATCAAGGCCGTTTTCACGCCGACCCCCATCAGGGAAATATTCTGCTCCAGGAGGACGGAATGATTGTGATTCTGGACTTCGGAATGGTCGGCTATATTACACGGGAAGATTCTGCAAGCATCCGCCGGATGGTACAGGGGTTCGTACTCGATGATTACCAGCTCGTCATTGATGAGCTGCAGACACTCGGCTTTCTGCTTCCCCACGCCGATAAATCGAAGCTGGAATCGACGCTTCGAAATTATGTGAACATGTACTTATCTTCCGACATCAGTCAGCTGGATCAGGAAATCGTCGAAGAAATTTTCGACGACCTGCAGCATATTGTACGTGATCAGCCAATCCAGCTGCCTGCAGAGTTTGCTTTTCTCGGAAGAGCTGCCTCCATCGGCCTCGGCGTTCTCACTATTGTGGATCCGGAAATCGATTTTATCGAACTGGGCCGGCCGGTCGTCATGGAATGGCTGAATGAAGCAGATGAGAAAAAAGGAAGCATTCAGGCACAGGTACTGAAAGACTCCGTAAAGCCGATGCTGTCCCTGCCGAGAAACCTGAATGAATTTCTGGAAGAACCTTCCTACGAACGGAGAGAAGCATCCCGGAGACAGTTCCGGCAGTTTCACCACCAGCGCTACTTATGGGCCTATCTCGGTTCCGGCGCAGCTGCTGTAGTAACGCTCCCTTTTCTTTACCTGGCTCTCTGGTTTGAAGCCCAGCTGCTGCTGTATGTTACAGCTCCCGCTGCCGGTACTGCCGCAGCTGCCGGCCTGCTTACACTTTACAGGCACCGGCGCTGGGTGCTCCAATTTCGTGAAGAGAACGATTAATTTGAGGAGGAATAACGGATGAACAATGTATTAAAAACAGGATTTCTGCTCGGCCTCGGGGCCGCTGTATCAAGCAAAGAGAAAGTGGACCGCTACATGGATGACCTTCTGGCAAAAGGAAAAGTGACGCCGGCAGAAGCAGATGATCTTTACAATCAGCTGCTGCAGAAAGGCTCTGAAACAGAAGAAGGCTGGGAGCGGCGTTCCCGCGAAAAGCTGCGTCTGATGCTGCGGGATCTCGATATGGTGCCGCGCGAAGACCTTGACGCACTGCAGGCAAGAGTTCAGTCCCTCGAAGCCCGCCTGGAATCTCTAGAGAAAAAACAGAATGACGGGAATAATCCTCCGTCATAAACGAAGAAAAAACCGGATCCTCAAAGGGGTCCGATTTCTTTTGTTAACTAATAAGAATGTATAAAATCCAAAGCCTCTTCCGAGCTGGGATGCAAGGGTTATAGCATGTCAACGTTCTGATCTATGGGCCGTTAGTTTTTTGTTAATGGAGAGCTTCTCCGCTTTTCGGCAGAAGCTTGCCGTGGGCTTGTCTTCAGCTATTTCTCATGGCCTGCGCCCTGAGAAAGGATCTTCAGACTGCGCTTAAATCCCACCGGCGTCTCTGCCGAACGCTTCGAAGCGTAGCAAAATAGAGATGAAAAACAGAGGCTCTGTAGCAGGAACGATTTTTATAAGGTAATGATGGTCTCTTCCAATTCGATTGAATGACAGCATTTTCTGCGCAAAAGGGACCGCTTCTAACAAGCCTTTTCTTCCAACCTGCCGAAACCGGAGGCCGTCGACTCCGGGAGGATCCGAACGAGGCGAAAATCCATTCCTTCTGACGGAAGGAAGAAGGAATTAGTTGAGCCCGTTCCCTCCGGAACGCGTACGGCTGCAGATGCAGGCAGAAAGCGGGAACCTATTCAACAGATCTCACTTTTCTTTTAAGACCAGGCGGTTTCTGCCTGGTTTATTTTATTTACAGCGTCTCCTGCGGCAGCTCCTGCCCCGTGGACTGTGTCAGTTCAGGAATATCCTGCGGCGGCACCGGCCGGCTGATGTAATATCCCTGGGCGCCGAAGCAGTGCTGCTCCTTTAGGAAAGAGAGCATTCTATCCGTCTCCACTCCTTCTGCAATGACATCCATGTTAAGAACCGAAGCCAGGCGGATAATGGTCTCAACAATTGCTGTGTCCTGCGCATTATCCGGGATCTCTTTCATAAACGACCGGTCAATTTTCACGACGTCCGCCGGAATCGTCTTTAAGTAATTCAGCGACGAATATCCGGTTCCAAAATCGTCGAGCGCGACACGGCAGCCGATCCGCCGCAGTTCTCTTACTGCCTGAAGGCTTGTTTCCAGATGATACATAAGCACTGATTCGGTAATTTCAAATTCGATGGACGCAGGCGGCACTTGATATTTCCCCAGCAGCGCCTCGACACGGTCGATAAACTGCTCCTCTTCGATCTGCCTGACGGATAAATTCACCGCCATCTGCAGTTCCATCCCGTCTTCTTTCCACTTACTCCATTGGGAAAAAGCTTCTTCCATGATCCAGCTGCTGAGCGGAAGAATATAGCCGGTTTCTTCTGCAATCGGGATGAATTCCAGCGGCGAAATCCTTCCGCGTTCCGGGTGTTCCCAACGGACCAGCGCCTCCACCCCGGTGACTTTTCCATCAGCTACAGTAATACGCGGCTGGTATTCAAGAACAAACTCTTCCTTTTCAAGCGCTGCCTGAAGATCATGTTCGAGCCGGAAAGCATCCACCCTCTGATGAACATGGTCGAGATAAAACTGCACGGTGTGGTGAACGGACTCTTTCGCTGCGTACATCGCCATATCTGCGTGCTGAAGCATCTGTCTCGTATCTTTGGCGTCATCCGGAAAAATCGATGCCCCCATGCTTATATCCACTGTTAAATGCTGCTTTCCAAGTGTATAGGGCGCTTTTAACGCATCAATCAAACCGGCAGTCACCCGCTCCAGCTGCTCAATTTTTCCAAAACCGGACACAAGGACAGCAAACTCGTCCCCACCATGGCGGTAAACTGTTTTTGTACCGGGTACATCTGCTTCCTTCAGCCGGCGGCTCATCTGTTTTAACAGCTCATCACCGATAGGGTGGCCGAGCGTATCATTGATCGTTTTGAAGCGGTCGACGTCCATAACAAGCATCGCAAGCGGTGTTTTCGTCTTCTCCGCATCATGGATGGCAGACTCCACTTCACTCATAAATGCTGTCCGGTTCTTCGCTCCGGTCAGACTGTCGTGATAAACAAGATGTGTCAGTTTGTCTTCTGCAGTTTTTCGTTCGGTGACATCCACAAAAATGACCGATATTCCTTCTTCGGATGGAAAGGCGCGGATATCAAACCATGATTCCAGCCTCGTGAAATATTCTTCCACTGCCCGGGGGGCCCCCGATTCTTTCACTTCCCTCATCCGCTCTTCGAACCGGGAATTCCGCAGAAATGGAAAACGAGTCCAGATATTACCTCCGAGCATTTCGTCCGGAGTGCTCTGAAAAACGGCCGCCCCTTCTTCATTAACGTAGTGAAAGCGCCAATGGTCATCGAGTGTGATCATTGCATCGCTGATACTTTCAATAGCCGATTTATAGCTTTCAAGCGCCTGAATGTGACGCTGTTTATCCTGCATTCTCATTTGATAAAACGATCCTGCCCGAAGTTCGGAACGCCGGATTAGAAGGTAAAGCAGTCCTGTTGTCAAAAGAACGTAAATAACGCCTTTTCCAGTCTGAAGCGGTGCCTGTAAGCTGCTCCCTGAAAACAGCAGCCGGACGGCCCGGTCTGAAAGCAGAATCCAGACTAATCCCACACCGGCATAAAGCAGACTGATTCGAAATGATGGTTTCCTCATCCAATGGCGCACAGCCAGACCTCCTCCGTCCATAATCATACGTCTATTTTACGATGAAAAAGGACAGAATTGTTTAAAAAATCGAAATTTACTGCAAAAAAGAATATTCGTGGGAGATTCCGGCTGGTTCAAATCCGAGTTTTTCATAGACGGATCTGGATGCGCCGTTTTCGACATTCGTATTCACACTGCAGAAGGTAAATCCTTCTGCCATCAGCCGCTCAGCAAGGGCTCCCACAAGCGCCGTGGCATAGCCCTGACGCTCATATTCCTCCGGTGTATAGACGTAATTGACGACGACACCGTGCTGCAGTTCCCTCGCCCGTTTCGCCATCGAGACCGGCGTATAATCCGGCGTCCGCCAGAAAAAGACTTCATTGCGCCGGATTTCATCCATTGTTCTCTCCTCCAGCTCCAGAAGGTCTTCTTCACGGAGAGATCCCATCGCAAACTGCTCTGTCCAGTCCATAACTAGTGCCGCGTCATCTTCACAGGCGTAGGTTAATTTCCCAGGGGGCTGTTTCCATTCTGCTGCATGATCGAGCTGATAAATGACCTGCCGCTTCACGAGCTTTGCAGATACTGGAGATAACTCCTCCCACGCTTCTGCAAACGCATCAGCCGCCTCGTCACCAGCAGCAATGCCGGCTGTGTCCGGTTTATTATGATAGAGCCATTCTGCTGCTTCCGGCATATACTGCTTTTTCCCGCAGATAATCATTCTTCTTGGCGGTGTCTGAATAAAAATAACAGCAGGCTGATCGTCGATGATTCCGCAGGCAAGAAAAGCATCCCCTCTTTTTCCTTTTTCTTCTTCGCGGACCAGCTGGCGCAGGATACCGAGTGCCAGGTTGTGACGCACTTCATCTTTCTCTAAGTAAGGGGCAGCGAGCCGGTATAACGCGGCAGGGGACGAATACGTATGAATATCCATATGCAACCTCCTTGAAAATTACGAATCGGAAACAGTCAGACCGGTTTTTGCAAGCGCCTGAGGCAGATTGTTTACAACGGTAAGCTGATCAAATGAGATACCGAGATGGACGATCGTCTGGACAAGCTCCGGACGGAGACCGCATAAAATGACCTGCACGCCCGAAATACGAAGCGCATCGTTCAGTTGAAATAAATTCTGTGCCACATACGTATCGATCGTGTGAACTCCCGATAAATCAAGAATCAGCGTTCTGAGCTTCAACTCCCGGCTCTTTTCAAGTGCCTGACTCATCAGCTGCTGGGAACGATCGGAATCCACCGAACCGATGATTGGAAGAATGGCTACATCCGATGTTACAGGTACCACTGGTACTGAAAGCTCCAGAATTTCATCCTGTGCATCCTGGAACCTGGACTCCTGGCTTTCAAAATAAGCCTGCGTAAACGCATAAATCGCCTGATCAATCATTGGATTAACCGTATCGGCAATATCGAAATACGCTTCAAATTCGCCCTGCTCCTCCTGAAACACTGAGCGGATCCGGCTGTACAGTACGCGTCTTAAAACGGGTACGACGAGCATGGCTTTATCCGCCGAAAGCTGGAGTGATGCGGCTTCCGTACCAAACGCCCTGCCCCATTCTCTCATCCCTCTGGTACTGGATCCTTCTCCGATTAATTCCATCCCTACTTTTTCAATGAGGGTTCCCGCATGCTGGATAACAGCATCCGCAGAAATGCGAGTGTAACGAATAGCATGTTTGTCCTGGAATCCCTGATGGATCTCTTCAGCAAGTGTCTGCTGATTATCAAGAAGCCTTTTACCAATGAGTTGTTTTAATACTTCTGTTTCCGCCATTTTTATCCCCCTCTTCCAATGTTGAACTTATATCTATTCTACTAGAAACAGCCGGCTTGCACAGAAAAATTTTTTGTATAGCCCTGCTGGTTCTTTTTCCCTGCTATACTGGAAAACAGCCTTGGAAAAGGAGGCTTTATCATGCCGGGCCATATACCTGTTGAAAAAATGAACAGCAAGACGAAAACGAACAAAAGCCGGGGGCGCTTCTTATTTCTTGGCGCTTTTGCTGCAGCCGCAGTCTGGGCAGTGGTCCAGTTCAGCGGATTATTTCCATCCATTTAGAAAGGCGGACGACAAGAAGAAGAGAGCGCCCTGATCCGGAGCGCTCTCTTCTTCTGCGTTGCTCTATTCGTTACCGGCTGTACTACAGATCCAGGAGGTCTGTACGGTCCTGCTCCGTTGTAATAATCGGTTCCCCTTTTTGAATAACGAGCGTATGCTCATACTGGGAAGACAGCGATCCATCGCGTGTTCTTGCTGTCCATCCGTTGTTATCCATCTTGGACTCCCATCCGCCGGTATTAATCATTGGTTCAATCGTAATGACCATGCCTTCTTTCAGGCGGACGCCGCGGCCGGCTTTTCCATAGTGCGGAATATTCGGCTCTTCGTGGATCGTCGGTCCGATGCCGTGCCCTGCAAAATCGCGCACGATACCAAAGCCGTATGGCTCAACGTGGGCTTCAATAGCGGCGCCGATATCGCCGATCCGGTTACCGTGGCGCGCCTGCTCTATGCCTTTGTACAGAGCCTCTTTCGTAACACGGTTCAGCGTCTTTATCTCTTCCGGCACACTTCCAACTTCGTATGTCCATGCCGAATCTGCAAGCCCACCGTTCAGCTCCACGACGAAATCCATCGTCACAACGTCGCCTTCTTTCAGCTTTTCTCTCCGTGGAAAGCCGTGGCAGATTTCATCGTTGATCGACGCACACGTTGCAAATTCATACCCCTGATATCCTTTCTGCGCTGCTGTTGCACCATGCGCCTCCAAGGTTTTCTCGACAAACGCATCGATTTCTTTCGTCGTAATACCCGGCTTGATCATCTCCGCAATTTTCTTGTGAATACTCGCAACAAGAACTCCCGCTTCCTTCATAAGCTCAATTTCTCTGGACGATTTTCGTTGAATCATTGTGGCACATCCTTTATCTGTATTCGCTGGCCCCACACGGGAGACCGCTCCTGTTTTTTACCTTCTATAGTTTAGCAAGTTATCGCCGTTCTAGCAAAAACAAGCAGCCTATTCCGGCAATGCTGATGACATAGCCCCACCAGACCGGTTCAAAAAAGAGACGGAGGACGGGTCCGGTGAGCGCCGCTGCCAGTGCTGCAATATACATGAGCCCTTTTCCCACCGGGCTCATTGTGAGTTCCCCGAACGGAGAATCCAGCCTGATGTACTGGTGATCGGCTGGGAGCCGCCTCCCCCTCCGCTGCTGGTCGTAATTCCGGCATAATTAATTGCGCCCTGTTCCCATTCAGACTCTACATTTTCAACGCTGCAGGAGGATACTTTATTTAATTCCTCGTGTTCAGGACTCCCTGTGTTCTCTTCGTCATTTTCGGCAAGATGCTTTTGAATACGATTCCCATTCTTAATATACACAAAGCCATTCACACAAACCCTGGCCTGCTGTTGAAGGGTTATAGTTTCGGTCACCATATCTTTGCCTACTACAATAAAACTTTCTCTATCAGGTCTTTGTGTCTGCAGATTATCTTTCCCATTTTTAGGGTCTACATGATAAAAATAATCTTCTATCCTCAAAACGCTTCGCTGCTTTAACTCGATCTTTCCCTCTGCAAATAAGTCCCCAGTGATCGTTTTTTCCCCTGCACCTTTTTTTAGAGTAACTCCATCTGTAAACAAGACATCTCCAGAAGGAAAATCATCGTTTTGGTTTATATCCTTCTCATTAAAGACAGAACCACCTTCCTCTCTAAAACGATCGGAATCCAGATTACGCTCCGCGACTTCTTCCACCCGGCCCGGTTCTGAATTTCCTCCGCCATCAAGCTGAAAGGAGAACTCCAGCAGCTGCGCTTCCCTGCTTTCCCGGCCGCCTGCTTCGCCGATCGACTCATAGCGGATTTGAATACCCGCTCCGTCCTCAGAAGTATCCAGCGTAACCGCTTCCGGGATGACCGCTGCTGCTCCTTCCCCATCTGATGCCGGTGTAATCCCGAGCGGATCAGCAGCTGTGAACCGGCTGTATTCGTCCTGTAAAGAATTCCGCAGATACGCATATAGATCCTCCAGGTCCCGGCTTCCGATTCGTCTCTCTTCCTCTTCCCATAGAGCCGCTTCAAAGGTGCGGATGCTTTCTTCGATTGATACAGCCGTGCGCTGCTGGAAATAGCGTTCGCCGTATGTACGCATTTCATCCGCTTTCGCCTGTGCTTTCACTACTTCCACCTGCTGAGCACTCGTCAGCGTCTGGTTGATAAGAGGTACTGCAGCAATGCCGACGAGCACAATTGTCAATAAGACAATAAGCAGCGCATACCCCGATTCTTCCTTCAGCATGTCCTACCTCCTATCATGATAAATCCTGTTCATAGAGAAGCCGCTGCATCGTACTCAGCACCTCTCCTGCTTCATTTGTGATGCGCACCTGTACTTCGTAGGCTCCAAGCGACTCCAGAGAGTTTCCTCCAGCTTCCACCGGGCCGCGGGCTGTCTGAATCTGAGGGTAAAAACGGTCACCGCGGTTCCCTTCCATGTAATATCCGGCACTGTCCACTCCATCTGCCAGGACGGTGAAAAAATCGTTGGACGGCGGACCTCCTTCCAGGTCATCCGCTTCCTCCTGCGTCATCATGGTTTCCGCCTGATCAAGCAGATATTGGTTGATATTCACTTCTTCGATTTCTGCCTCATTTCTATCGGCAAACAGTGCTGTCTGGGTAAAGACACTGACAAGAGCGATGCCGACTGCCGATAAAATCACAAGGGAGGCAAGAATTTCTATTAATGTGGCGCCTCGTTCATTTCGATGCATGATCTTCCTCCTCAATCCCCGTTTCAGCTGGTATACTGTCTAGTATACTATGGAAAAGAAAGGGAAGCATATGCTTATGAACCGATTAAGCCAGCAGCGTGGAGCGAGTCTTCTCGAAGTTTTGAGTGTCATTGTGCTCTTATCCATTGTAGGAGCCGTGGCCTACTCTTTTTTAATGAATACATTTTTATTTGAGGACCGGGTGACAGAACGGCAGTCGCTCGTTCAGGAAGTGAACCTGCTTT
Organism: Alkalicoccus urumqiensis; assembly: GCF_002993335.1. Classification (GTDB taxonomy): domain Bacteria; phylum Bacillota; class Bacilli; order Bacillales; family Salisediminibacteriaceae; genus Alkalicoccus; species Alkalicoccus urumqiensis. The sequence continues at coordinate 33,174 of NZ_PVNS01000013.1, forward strand.
CCGCCGATTTAAGACGGCTCCATGAAAGCGGAGCGCCAATCTATTACGACGGATCGATGCTCTATGAAGGGCGCGGCGCCGACCGGCCGATTCTGAACGAAGATATCCGCATTGAATCGTTTTATGCTAATGAAAATGAACTCGCACCGGGAACGAGTATCACGCTGACACAGGATACATACCGGTTTGAGGGCACTATTACCGCCGGCGGCTACAACCACGAACTGCGTACAGCGTCCCGCCGGACCGGCGCGTTTGTATATGACCCCGGTGCAGGAAATGAGGACGTAGAGCCTGAACCGCCTCCTGAAGAGCCGCTTCCGCCTGAAGCGCTGGAAGACATTACGTTTCCCTCCAGACCGGACATTAACAGCATGCCTCTTTTTTCTTCAGAAGCCTATGGCGACGTGCAATCGGGTGCCGCAATAACTCCTTGGGAACTTGATGACGTTGCAGAAGATAACGTAGTGCACGATGGACGGCTTATACTTTATCGAAATGCTTCTGCATTTAGAACGAATAACGACCAGCCGCTGTCATTTAACATTGACCATTCGCTTCTTCGGGAAGGGAATCTGACCATTGGATCTGACATTTTCATTAACACCGGCTATTATGTCTGGGTGGATGGAAATCTAACGATGGAAGACGGCTCCGCGATCAATGCGGAGAACGGTGCAAGAATACAAGGGGATGCCACGATGCAGGGTGGCAGTGAACTTGCCGCATCCCAGCTTCAGCTGACAGGTACTGCAGCGCTCCAGTCGGATTCTGTCCTTACCATTGCCGGTCCTTCCACCATCGACGGACCGCTCACGATGGATCGTGACAGTATCTTTACGACCGGCTCCCTCCGCCTCGGCGGCGCCGGCACCTTCCGTTCCAACGCTGTTTTGGCTTCGGAGAACGAAGTCACGATCGGCGGGGAGGCGACGTTTCAGGAGAATGTCAACGTACAGGCAGGATCGCTGTTTATCGATGGCAATATGCGAGTGACCGGCACCCCGGTTATACAAATCGACGGGGATGCGGGCATTAACGGCGGCCTGACGACAGAAAATACGATGTACATGACTGTCGGCGGCGATCTCGTGCTTGAAAACGGCGCAGCTCTCAGGCAGGACCCGGTTGTCACGATCGGCGGCACGCTCACCAGCCGGGACGATTTCAGCTACCAGTCCGGATCCACCATTATTGTAGAAGGCAATGCCGACATCCGCGGCAATATCGGCTCCAATTCGCCATATGATCAAGGATCCATGTGTGTGCAGGGGTCACTTTCTCTCGAAGGAGAAGCTTATCCAGGCGTAGACATTACGAACAGCGGAAGCGACTGCAGTAACCTGAGTCCTGGTGAACTGCGCGTCCTCGGACCAATTCTGTAACTGGAGGTAATTATGCAGATCGTTCCTTTTCAATCATCTCATTACCCTTTTCTCATAGAATGGGTAAACAGCGGAAACCGGGCGGATATGGTGCGCTGGGCCGGAACGACGTTCACCTACCCGCTCACCGAAGCACAGCTGGAAACGTATGCTCATGAAAGCGATGCGGAGATCTATACGCTTCTCGACGACAGCTCCCGCCCGGCCGGTCACATCGCTCTCCGCAGAATCGATCATGAGCACCATTCGGCAAGAATTGGAAAGATCATGACCGCTCCTTCTGTCCGTGGCCGGGGTTGTACGCCGATGATGCTCGATTTTGTACTCAAGCGGGCGTTCCTGGAGCTGTCCCTCCACCGTGTTTCACTCGGCGTGTTTACCAACAACCCAGCTGCCCGCCGCATTTATGAGAACTATGGTTTTCAAACAGAAGGTATTTTCCGGGATGTCCGTTATATTGACGGATATTACTGGGATCTCTGCGAAATGGCCGTATTGTCGAATGAATTCGATCGTTTTCGACAAAATGTGTGAAAATCTTCAATAGTTTGCAGAAACATTTCAACCTGTGACAATGTGAAGTCACTATATTAAATAAAGTGAAAACACCTTGTAACTCCCTTGAGGCGCTGATAATATTGGTCTCGTTGAGCAACACAGCGCAGATCAAGCGCAATCAAGGAGGTTCTTATAAAATGAACAAATTTCGTACACTAAAGTCAATTAAGCAGCTGGGTATCACAGCAGCGGCTGCAGGGGCAATCCTGTTTGTCGGTGGCACTGCCGCAGGTGCAGAAGAAAATAATAGTTTTGGCGATGACCTGCTGACTGAAGGAACAGTCTCTCAGGATGTTGTCGAATTGGAAGAGCTGCTTTCCGGAGCAGGCGTATTTGATGGAGAAGTAAACAGCACTTACGGCGCTGACACGTCAGCTGCTGTCCGCACGTATCAGGAAAGCAACGGCCTGATGACAGATGGTATTGCAGGAGTACAGACACTCGGCGCCCTCTCCGAACTTGAGCGCGGCGATTCCGGCTACCTCGTAGAAGAGCTTCAGTCCGAACTAGCGGACCTTGGCTACTACAGCTTTGATGTAGATGGCATCTTCGGCCCAATCACAGAAGAAGCAGTCGTTTCTTTCCAGCAGTCCCAGGGACTGAACGGTCAGTCCGGAATTGCCGGAGCAGAAACATTCGCAGCACTTCTGAATCCTGGTCAGGCATCTGCAGCACAGCCTGCTGAAGCACCGGCAGAAGAAGCAGCGGAACCTGCTCAGGAAGAAGCACCAGCGGAAGAGCCTGCTGAAGAACCAGTAGAAGAGCCTGCGCAGGAAGAAGAAGTCCAGGCTGCAGAAACAACAGAAGCATCTGAACCGGCTCAGGAAGAACCTGCACCGTCCAATGAAGTGGAAGGTACTACACTGAACATGGAAGCAACTGCCTACACGGCGAACTGCACTGGCTGCACAGGCGTTACGTATACAGGAATTGACCTGAATGCGAACCCGAACCAGAAAGTCGTCGCAGTAGACCCTGATGTCATTCCACTCGGTTCCACTGTTCACGTGGAAGGCTACGGAACAGCAGTAGCAGGAGACATCGGTGGTGCCATTAACGGTAACCGCATCGACCTCTACATGCAGAGCCAGGGCGAAGCCGTTGACTTTGGCCGCCGTAACGTTCAGGTTACTGTTATCGACTAATTCGTCTTTAAGCTGCACCATTTAAAGGCCCGCTTTCCGGCAATCCGGGGCGGGCCTTATTATATGTTTCGACTCTTTCTTCTGCTTCCTTTATAATGGAAAAAGGAGGAGATACATATGGCCACGTTTTATCAGGAAAAACTGGATTTTACGACGACTAAGGAAATCGAAGCCGCTTACGAAAAACTGCTTCAGGAAAACATTGAATCTGTGCGCCAGCTGGAAGACTGGCTGGTACGGGTTTCAACGCTTCAGGAAGAAGTAGAAGAAGGAATTTCCGGGCATTACATTGACTTTCAGTGCTACAGTGATTCGGAGACTGCCCGGAAACAGTACGAATTTGATAATGAGTACCTCGAGCCGCTCCGCAAAACATACAGTGCAAAGCTGGACGAAAAATTTCTTGAAAACCGCTTCAAGAAAGATCTCGACATCCACTGGTATGCGCCGCTCATTAAGAGGAAAGTAAACGCTCAGGATTTATACCGCGAAGAAAATACCCGTCTGGAAGTGGAAGAGGACCGGCTCTCGACGCGCTATTTCGAAATTACCGGAGGCCTGACTGCGGAATGGGAAGGCCAGACGCTCTCGCTCAGCGAACTATCTCCTTATATGGAACACACAGACCGGAGCGTGCGGGAAAAAGCGATGCGCCTTTCCTATGAAGCATTCGGAGAAGTGAAAGAGGAACTGCAGCAGATTCTTTCGGATCTTATTCAGCTCCGAAAGAAAAAAACGGAGAATGCCGGACTCTCCAATTATGCAGAATACATGTTTAAAGAGTACGAGCGGTTTGACTATACACCTGAAGACTGCCGCACCCTCGCTGCGTCTGTACGTGAAGAAGTGCTTCCTGTTTTATCTGAAGTCCAGGAAAAACATAAAGAAAAACTCGGTTTTCAACAATACCGGCCATGGGATATTCAGGCACCCGCCCCCGGTGAAAAGCCGCTGAAGCCATTTGAGAACCGCGCTGAGCTTGTCAGCCGTGCTTCGTCCATTTTTGAAAAGCTCGATCCGCGCTTTCAGGAGCTGATTGAAACGATGGACGCCCGCGGCATGCTTGACTTAACTGCCCGCAAAGGAAAAGCTCCCGGCGGCTTCTGCTCCAACCTGCCGATTTCCAACTTGTCGTTTATTTTTATGAATGCCTCCGGGGTGCACGATGATATGATTACCCTTCTGCACGAAATGGGTCACTGCATCCATAACGATTTTACGTCCCATTTTCGTCTCCACGAATATAAAGAGACACCGATGGAGGCTGCAGAGCTTGCCAGTATGAGCATGGAGCTTTTGACGATGGATCACTGGCATCATTATTACCAGGACGAAAAAGAACTCAACCAGGCAAAGCGGGATCAATTTACAGGGGTCCTCTCCCTTCTGCCGATCGGTGTCGTAGTCGATCAGTTCCAGCACTGGATGTATGAAAATCCTGATCATTCGGAAGAAGAGCGCCTGCAGAAATTCCAGTCGCTTCACGAAAAATTCGGCACTGGCGTCGTTGACTGGGACGGTCTTGAAGAATGGCGCTCCCGCTCCTGGCTCCGAATTCTCCATATTTTTGAAGTGCCGTTTTATTTTATTGACTACGTCATCGCACAGATCGGTGCGCTGCAGGTGTACAAAAATTACAAACAGAATCCGGATCAGGCGCTTCAGCAGTACAAAGAAGCCCTTAAGCTCGGATCGTCCGTGCCGCTGCCCGACGTATACAAAGCAGCAGGCATCAAGTTCGATTTTTCGAAAGAAACACTTCATGAGCTGATGGTCTTTGTGCAGGACGAACTGCGTCAGCTTGAAGAAGCGTAAGAAACCTTTGAACTACCGCTAGGCTAAAGCCATAGCGGATTCCTAAGTACGGGGTCTACCGAACCCTAAATAAAAAGAGCAGGCAGAGAATTTCTGCCTGCTTCTTCTGTCTTCAATTAGTAAGCGCCGCGGATCAAATCGTGCACCTGCCGGTCATAGAAATCAGTCAGACGGTCCATCTCTTCTTTGGAGAAGGACGGCACCTTTACAGCCTGCAGTGTATCCTGCACCTGGTCCACACGCTTGAATCCTGGAATGACGGTGGATACTGCTTCGTGATCCAGAATCCAACGAAGCGATGCCTGCGTCATCGTGTTCCGCCCTTCTGCAATCCATTCAAGCTCCTGTGCAAGAGCAACACCTGCAGAAAAAGGCACGCCGCCGAATGTTTCACCGACGTTGAACGCCTGGCCTTCCGAATTGAACCGGCGGTGGTCATCTGCTTCAAATTCATGACCTTCTTTAAATTTGCCCGTCAGCAGGCCGCTTGCAAGTGGAACGCGTGCGATAATACCGGCCCCTTTCTCCTGCGCTTTCGGGAATAACTCGGCCACCGGCTTCTGGCGGAAAATATTAAAAATGACCTGGAGTACTTCAACGCCTGGCTTTTCCAGACTGAGCAGTCCTTCCTCGACCGTTTCTACGCTGACACCGTAATGAGCGATTTTGCCTTCCTGCTTCAATTTATCCAGGACATCAAATACGGCGCCGTCTTCAATAATATGCTTCGGTGGACAGTGAATCTGGTATAAATCCAGCTGGTCGCGGTTCAGACGTCGGAGCGTGGCTTCCAGATATCCCCGCACACTGTCTTCCGAATACGTAGCTGGGTCCTCAATATCTCCGGCACGGCAGAATTTGCTTGCAATATGAATATCCTGCTCTCTGCCCCGGGTTGCGCGGGCCAGCAGCTCTTCTGCGTGACCATCGCCGTACACGTCAGCCGTATCGAAGAAATTCACACCTTCATTCATCGCTGTTTCCAGACCCCGGATCGCTTCCGTATCATTGGTTGTACCCCAGGCACCTCCGATCGCCCATGTGCCGAAGCTCAGTTCACTTACATTCAGTCCTGTTTTTCCAAGTGCTCTGTAATTCATATTCTGTTCACCGTCCTACTTATCGTATTTTTTAGCTTCTTTTTCCAATATCCGCTTCTCCAGTTTTTTAAACGCTTCAATAAATGCATCCGGATCTTCTTTTACGTTATAGGAATACACTCCGCGGCTTGTGTGTACATACAAAAGCGCTTCTGCCGACGGCATCCTGCGGTACGACATATCGAAAATCTGCTCTGCGGGAAACTCCCGGCGATGCGTGACAAGACGGTCTTCATAGAGAAGCAGCCACCGTTCATACTCCACATTTTCCATTGCAATACTGGACATTTCCCGTTCCACTTTCACGTATTTCTGTCTGGCAAGGAGCTGGTCTTCCTGCATGAATTATTCACCTGCTTTCATTTTTTCGGAAACCGAATTATCTGATATACTGACGGAGGAATAATAAATTCTCATTTACGAAAGGAATAACCTAGTGAATACGAAACCTTCTTTCTATTACGGCTGGTACATCGTTGCGCTCGGGGCACTCAGTCTTTTTTTCTCTGGTCCCGGACAGACGTATTCCAACTCCGTTTTTATCGATTTTTACATATCCGATTTTGGCTGGGAGCGTTCGCTCGTTTCCGGTATTTATTCGGCCGCCACGCTGAGCGCCGGGCTGATCCTTTTTACTGCTGGACGTGCGATTGATACGATCGGCCAGCGGAAAGTGTCGTTAACCGTCAGTATCCTGCTTGCTGCAGCATGCTTCTGGAACAGCATCGTCATTTCCCCGTGGATGCTGTTTATCGGCTTTTTTCTGATCCGTTTCCTCGGCCAGGGATCGATGACGCTCGTTCCGAACACGTTAATTCCCCAGTGGTTTATTGTAAGACGCGGCCGTGCTTTCAGCCTGATGATGCTCGGCGGATTTGCAAGCTCTACGCTGTTCCCACCGCTGAATGCCTGGCTGATAACGTCATTCGGCTGGCAGACAGCCTGGCAGGTGCTCGGCGCCTCCATCCTTCTGCTGTTCGTTCCACTTGTCTTTTTCTTTATGAAAGATAAGCCGGAGGATATCGGTCTTCTGCCGGATAATGCCATAAAGGGAAGCAGCGAGCATACAGCTGCACAGAAGCAGGATGTTTCGTGGACGTTAAAAGAAGCAAAAAGCACACGCCAGTTCTGGCTTCTTCTGCTCTGCGTCGGCATACCTTCCATGCTTAACACCGGTCTGACATTTCATCTTGTTTCCATTGTATCAGACCGGGGTATGGATATCGCCGCTGCCGCTTTCGTTCTCAGCCTGATGGCTGCAGTAGGATTTCCGGTGACATTTGCCGCGGGATTTATTTTGGAGCGGATCCGCGTCCACTACGTTTTTGCCTTTGTTTTTCTCGGTCAGCTTATTTTTCTCATCGTACTTTATTTTACACAATCTTTTGCATGGGCGGTGGCTTTCGGCCTCATCTGGGGCTTTACCGGTGGGCTTGAGCGGATCTGTATTTCGATCGTTTTCCCCGAGTATTTCGGCAGAAAACATATCGGCAGCATCAAAAGCATCGCCTCCACGATGACCGTTGTTGGTTCTGCTTTCGGCCCGCTGCCGTTTGGAGCAGCCTATGATTTCTTTGGTGGCTACGAAGAAATTCTGCTTGTTTCCCTTGTTTTTCCTATCGCAGGTATAGCCGCTTGTCTCTTATCTCCACCTCCAAAAAAGAAATCCTGACAAAGCAATTTCGCTCTTTCCCTGCTATACTGTACTTGTTGTTTCATTGAAAGTTTAAAGAAAGGATCGATGCAGATGGATATTATAAATGTGCCGGATCCGAATGCACCCGAAATGGGATACGCTTATCTGTTTATGGCTGTGACGCTTATGATCGCCGTTTTTACTCTATACCGCTTCAAGCGCGCAAACAAAAAACACGAAAAAAAGCAGCAGGACCAGAATCAGGAAGTATATGAAATGTACGAAACCGAAGAAGAACACGATCAGAAAGAGGACCGCTCATGATTCAAAAAGGAAACACACTCCGCATCGAAGAATGGGAAGCAGCACACCCCGGTCTGACCGCAGGGTTTACGCTCCGCTCAGGAGGAGTCAGTCCGGAACCATACGATACACTGAACCTCGGCTATCATGTTCACGATGACCCATCACTTGTCACGCGGAACCGGGAAATCACGGCCGGTGAGACCGGCATGCCGCTTTCTACCTGGGTCGGAGCAGAGCAGACACACGGCGACCAGATCGTGAAAGTACAGCAGTCTTTTGCCGGACTCGGTGCCTCTTCCTATGAAGACACAATCAAAGGGACAGATGGATTTTATACAACAGAAGACGGTCTGCTCCTCACACTCGGATATGCAGACTGCATCCCTGTTTATTTTTTGTCTGAGGATGGATCGTGCTGCGGCATTGTCCATGCCGGCTGGAAAGGGACCGTTAAAAATATCGCAGGGAAATTAATTCATTTATGGGAGTCAGCGGAACAGATGGAGCCGGGCACTGTCCGGGCATGGATCGGTCCCGGCATCGACAGCTGCTGCTATGAAGTCGATCAGAAGGTGATTGATCAGCTTCAGGAAGTGCTGCCGGATATAGCTCCCTATGAGAAAACCGGCGAAGATACGTACGCATTGAATTTGAAAGAAGCAAACCGGCAGCTTTTAATAAAAGCCGGCGTACCTCCGGAAAACATCGGCATGTCAACGCTCTGCACGAGCTGTGAAGAAGAATCCTTCTTCTCCCACCGGCGTGACGGTGCGCACACCGGCCGTATGCTCGGCTTTATCGGCCGGCAGAAATAACGCCTCAGACCGAAACAGCGCCCTCACCGCGGAGTGAGGGCGCTGTTTCTTATTACCTGCGGAGGTACTGAATGTACTTTTCCGTTACTTTCGGAAGCTTCCCCTGCATGACATGTGTCGATAAATACGTGTCGGAGAGCTGTTTTACAATTTCTGTTCTTGCCGGGTACGGGTGCACAACGCTGGAAAGAGAGGTCAATTTTTCCCCCTGCGCCTTCACATAAACAAGTGTCTGCATCCAGTCGCTTGCATTGGCGCCGATACCGTGTGCGCCAAGTATTTTTCCGTTTTTGGACAGAATAACTTTCACGAAGGACACATCATCCTGTTCAGCAATCAGACGGTCGGCATCCGACGCCCGGATCACTTCATAGTCTGAACCGTACGCTTCCCGGGCTTCCACCTCAGTCATTCCGAGATGGAATATCTCCGGCTGGGTATAGAAACACCAGGGAAAATTCTCATAGGACAGAGAGCGCTTCAAGCCGAACACAGCGTTTGAAACGACAATTTTTGCTTCTTCTCCTGCTCCATGTGTAAACGGAAACCTTCCTGTTACATCCCCGGCAGCGTAGATGCTCTCCACGGAACTCTGCATCCGGTCATTAACGAGAACATACCCGCGGCCGTCGGTTTCCACGCCGGCGCGTTCCAGTCCCAGGGAGGATGTATTCGGCTTTCTTCCGACAGCAAAGAAAACGGCATCAACATCTGTTGTCCACGTGTCGCCTTTCGTAGATACGGCAGCCTGAAATGTTCCATTCTTCTCTGTCACATCCGTTACTTCGCTCTCCAGGTAAACCGGTACTTCTTTTCGAATCTGACGACCGGCCCGCTCCGCAATTTCTCTGTCCTCTTTTTCAAAAAGCTCGTGTGCCCGGTCAACGACGATTACTTCAGAGCCGAGGCGTGTTAATGCCTGCGCCATTTCGAGACCGATCGCTCCGCCGCCGATCATAATGATTTTCTTAGGAAGCTCCTCCAGATAAAACAGCGACTCATTCGTTATGACCGGGAGTGTAGCGGGAAGGTCCAGCGGAAGTGTTACCGGGCTGGAGCCTGTGGAGATAAGTATACGCTTTGCTTTCAGTGTCCGGCCATCCGCCAGGCGCACCGTCTGCGCATCTTCAAATGAAGCTTCATCGTAATAAATATCGACGCCGAGAGAAGCAAAACGCTCCGTGCTGTCATGTTCCTGAATGGTATCGACAGCATACTGAATCTGCGAGCGGACCCGCTGCCAGTCAGCACTTCCTTCCAGGTGGAAGCCGTGTTTTTCTGCGTTCCGCTTCATATTGTGGACTTCGGTAGCTGCTGCTATAAGAGCTTTGGACGGAACACAGCCATAGTGAAGGCAGTCGCCTCCGAGTGATCCGTGTTTATCAATCAGAGCTGTCCGTGCTCCGAATTGTGCTGCTCCGGAGGCTGCCGTCAATCCGGCAGAACCCCCGCCGATGACGATAAGATCATAGGTTGTCATGTTGTTCCTCCCCTTCATTCTGCGTCGTTTTCTGCCATAACTTTTTCCTGAAGAAAACAGGGATGGCGCTGACTGCGATAAATACAGCCACTGCGGCGAAAATCAGTCCGGCATTTCCTTCGACAACACTTGCACCGAGAAAGCTGTAAGCAAATGCTCCCGGAATGATGCCAAGAAACGTCCCTGCAGCAAATGCCCGTGCCCGGATTTTGGAGACGCCGCTCAGATAGCTGATCATGTCAAAATTAAATATAGGAATCAGACGGATCAGCAGTACATAGAGAAAACCGTTCTTCTCCAGCTGCTCCTGTACCGCTTTTCCCTTCCCTTTCCATTCTTTCCCCGCCGCTCCTTTTCCTAACCACCTTGCAGCAAAAAAAGACAGTACGGCTCCTCCCGTTGCTCCTGCCACAATGAGCCCCGTTCCCCAGACAGGCCCAAATATTAATCCCCCCGCCAGAGATAATACGGAGGCAGGAAATAAAACCAGCGGCCGGACGATATACAAAATGACATAAAACGCAGGTGCCCACACGCCGGCCTGAAGAACAAATGTCCGGATCTCCTCCGGGCTCACTTGAATAAAACGCTGATTAATATACAGCAGGACGGCAATAATGATAATAACAGCGGCTGCTTTTAGTATGACTCCTTTATATTGGTGCATCAATTTCCCTCCCTCTCCCGCTCATCATACCTTCTTCTTCCGATGCTGTCTGTCATCCAGCTTTCTATCTCTGCCGGAACACGTTCGAAGGACATCTGTTTATCAGCCGCTTCTATATAAAGAAACGAAAGGCAGCGGCACGATGTGGATTGGCAGACCATGCATAAACATTGTAAGCGCTTTATAAATATTTACACTTTCTGCGTTATGACACGTTTTCTCCCGCCCACACGAAATGTAAGCGCTTGCTTAAAAACTGATTGTTTTGAAATGTGAGAATTTTTCACAAAAAGCGGTTGACGATGTGTCATAAGGAGAGTAAGATAAGGCTCAACATCAACTTTGACGGCCGTTTTCACAGGCTGAATTTTACAGGGAAGGAGCGAACGGAATGAGCAGTCAATGGATTTATCTCGATGACAAATTTGTCCGCAAGGAAGAAGCTGTCGTATCTGTCTTCGATCACGGTCTACTTTACGGCGACGGCGTGTTCGAAGGAATCCGTGCATACGACGGAAACATCTTCAAGCTGGACGAGCACCTTGACCGGCTGTACCAGTCAGCACAGTCGATCATGCTGCAGATTCCATATACAAAGGAGGAAATGCAGCAGATTATCGTCGGGACGATCCGTCACAACGAACTGAACTCTGCTTATATCCGCGTCGTGATTTCCCGCGGCCCCGGAAACCTGGGGCTGGATCCGGCCAACTGTACGAACCCAAGTGTTATCGTCATTGCGGAAGAACTCGCCCTCTTCCCGAAAGAACTTTACCAGCGCGGGCTGCGGATGGGATCTGTAGCTACAAGAAGGAACCGTCCAGATGTTTTAAGCCCGCAGGTGAAATCACTTAACTACCTGAATAACGTTCTCGTAAAACTGGAAGCGAACCAGGCAGGGGTCGATGAGGCTCTAATGCTGAACGATCAGGGATACGTGACGGAAGGCTCTGCCGATAATATTTTCATAGTAAAAAATGGAAAAATTATCACCCCTCCGGTTTATCTTGGGGCACTTGAAGGAATTACCCGCAACGCAATTATTGAAATTGCGCGAGAATTCGATTACGATATGCAGGAGGAACCTTTTACCCGCCACGATGTCTACACGGCAGATGAAGTATTTCTGACGGGAACCGCGGTGGAAGTAATTGCGGTTGTGGACGTCGACGGCCGGACGATTTCCGACGGAAAGCCGGGTAAGGTGACGAACCATCTTTTAGCAGAATTCAGACGCGTTGTTCAGACAGATGGAGTTAAATGCTATCCAGCCAATGTCAACGCAGTATAATAGCATAACAATAAATGAAATCGATGAAAGGATAAAGGAACGGGAAGACGGCTGTAACAGAGATCCGGGGATGGTGGAAGCCCGGAACAGCTGCCCGCTCCGACATCGTCCTCGAGTGTCCCGCTGAATTGACAGTAGGCCGGACCGGGTGTCTGCACCCGTTATCAAATAAAGCCTGATGACAGGCTTACGAAGGCAGTATCCGCGAGGATGCTGTGAATCCGGGTGGTACCGTGAAAAGAAAGACTTTTCTCCCCGCACATACGCTGGTGATCTTTCATCAGCACGTGCAGGAAGAAAAGTCTTTTTCGTTTTTTTAATCCTTTAAGGAGGGATCGTTGATGAAAGTGGAAGAAAAGAAAACCAACGCGCAGCCTGCCCAGCAGGTACAGACAGGAGCAGATGTTTTAGTCGATGCGTTAATTGATGAAGGTGTCGAAACGATTTTTGGATATCCAGGCGGTGCGGTCCTTCCTATCTATGACGCCCTCTACCGCTCTGATAAAGAGTTCCAGCACATTCTGACCCGCCATGAGCAGGGTGCCATTCATGCTGCTGAAGGCTATGCCAGAGTCCGCAGAAAGCCCGGCGTTGTTCTCGCTACTTCCGGTCCGGGAGCAACGAACCTTGTTACTGGAATTGCAGATGCCATGATGGACTCCCTTCCACTCGTCGTGCTGACCGGACAGGTGGCGACAAACGTTACCGGCACCGACGCATTCCAGGAAGCAGATATTATGGGCATCACAACACCGATTACGAAGCACAACTATCAGATTCAGTCCGCATATGAACTGCCGCGTATCATCAAAGAAGCATTCCACATTGCGTCTACTGGACGTCCGGGGCCGGTCGTCGTCGATATTCCGAAAGATATTGCCGCAAACCCATGCTTCGAAACCGATCAGTCGCCGTTTCATCTGCCGGGCTATCAGCCGACAATCAAGCCGAATCCGCTTCAGATCAAGAAACTAGCTGAAGCTGTAAAAACAGCGAAAAAGCCGTTGATCCTTACAGGTGCAGGTGTTCTGCACGGCGGCGCCTCTGACGTGCTGCTTGAACTGGTTAATGAATACCGTATTCCGGTTACGTCCACCCTTCTCGGGCTCGGCGCATTTCCGGGTGATCACGAATTGTTCCTCGGCATGGCGGGCATGCACGGTACGTATACGTCCAACATGGCGATTACCGATGCCGATCTTCTCATCAATATCGGCGCCCGGTTTGATGACCGACTGACCGGCAACCTGGAACACTTTGCAAAGAACGCCATGGTCGCTCACATCGATATCGACCCGGCGGAAATCGGTAAAAACGTTCCGACCGATATCCCGGTCGTTGCTGATTCCAGAGCCGCGCTTGAGGAACTGAAGCGCCAGATGAAAGCCGGCCCGGAAGATCACGAAGCGTGGCTTCAGGAACTCAGCTACAACAAAGATGCCTACCCGCTATGGTATAACTCTCCGGAGACTGAAATGGTCGCCCAGTGGGCCGTTAAAAAGATTTATGAGGTAACGAACGGCGATGCGACGATTACGACAGACGTCGGGCAGCACCAGATGTGGGCGGCGCAGTACTTTCAGTTTACCCGTCCCGACCGCTGGGTAACCTCAGGCGGACTCGGCACGATGGGCTTCGGCTTTCCGGCAGCAGTCGGCTGTCAGCTGGCGAACCGGGATGACCGCGTCATTGCGATCGTCGGAGACGGCGGATTCCAGATGACGATGCAGGAGCTGTCGGTATGTCAGGAACGGAACCTGCCGGTCAAAGTCGTTATCCTGAACAATCAGGCGCTCGGTATGGTCCGCCAGTGGCAGGAAAGCTTCTATGAGGAGCGCTACTCGGAATCACTCGTTAATTCCCAGCCGGACTTTGTCAAACTGGCAGATGCATATGATATCAAAGGCGTCAAAATTGAGTCACAGGCTGATTTTGAAGCACAGATTGGTGAACTGCTCCACTCCGATGAGCCGGTAGTCATCGATGCACGCGTCATCCGCCAGGAAAATGTCTACCCGATGGTAGCACCGGGCCGCGGAATTAACGATATGGTAGGAGTGAAACCATGAAACGAATCATCTCCCTCGTAGTACAGAACCGAAGTGGTGTATTAAACCGGGTGACCGGGCTGATGCACAAGCGTCAGTTTAACATTGAGAGTATTTCAGTCGGCCGTACGGAACAGGAAGGCATCTCCAAGATGACATTCGTCGTCGATGTCGAAGATCACCGCAAACTGGAACAGCTGACAAAGCAGCTCCATAAGCAGATCGACGTACTCAAAGTAACCGACCTCTCAGAAAAAGCGATCGTTGCACGCGAGCTTGCACTCATCAAAATTGTCAGCAATGCAGCGGTCCGCAATGAAGTTCAGGGCATTATTGAGCCTTTCCGGGCTTCTGTCATCGACGTCAGTAAAGACAGCCTTTCTGTACAGGTGACAGGAAAACCCGAAAAAATAGAGGCACTTATTGATCTGCTGCGGCCATATGGAATTAAAGACATCGCCCGCACGGGTCTTACAGCTTTCTCCCGCGGCCAGCAGCCGCAGGTTCAGGAGCTGCCGCAGTATTCATTACTGAAATAAAAACTATTTGAGAGAAAGAAAGGGATGGAGAAAATGACAAAAGTACTTTACAACCACAACATTGAGGAAGCAATCCTGCAGGAGAAGAAAATCGCAGTAATCGGATACGGTTCTCAGGGCCACGCCCACGCACTGAACCTGAAAGAAAGCGGATTTGACGTTGTTGTCGGCCTGAGAAAAGGTAAATCCTGGGATAAAGCACAGGAAGACGGCGTGGAAGTAGCCACTGTAGAAGATGCTTCCAAGCAGGCAGACGTAATCATGATCCTTCTTCCGGATGAGTACCAGCCGACTATCTACAAAGAGCAGATCGAACCAAACCTGGAATCCGGCAATGCACTCGTGTTTGCCCACGGTTTCAACATTCATTTCAGCCAGATCGTTCCACCGTCTGACGTTGACGTATTCCTCATCGCTCCAAAAGGTCCGGGACACCTTGTACGCCGTACATTTGAAGATGGAGCAGGCGTGCCTGCACTATATGGTATCTACCAGGATGCTACCGGCCAGGCGAAAGATATTGCTCTTGCGTATGCAAAAGGAATCGGCGGCGGCCGTGCCGGTGTGCTTGAAACGTCGTTCCAGGAAGAGACAGAAACAGACCTCTTCGGTGAACAGGCTGTACTCTGCGGCGGTGTTTCCCACCTCGTCAAAGCCGGATTCGAAACATTGGTTGAAGCAGGCTACCAGCCTGAAGTTGCCTACTTTGAGTGCATGCACGAACTGAAGCTGATCGTGGACCTGCTTTACGAAGGTGGACTGGAAGGCATGCGCTATTCCATTTCCGACACAGCTCAGTGGGGAGACTTTGTTTCCGGACCACGTGTGGTTGATGCCGATACAAAAGCACGCATGAAAGATATCCTGACAGACATCCAGAACGGTACATTCGCCCACGGATGGATCCTTGAAAACCAGGCGAACCGTCCACAGTTCAATGCCATCAATGCCCGTGAAAACAAGCACCAGATCGAGGAGGTTGGCCGCCAGCTGCGTGAACTGATGCCGTTCGTCAAGCAGTCCCAAAAGAAAAAGGATGTGGTCAATAATGGCTCGCGTTAAAATTTTTGATACGACGTTGCGGGACGGCGAACAGTCTCCCGGCGTCAATCTGAACGGCCCTGAAAAACTGGAGATCGCCCGTCAGCTGGAACGCCTTGGTGTAGATGTGATGGAGGCAGGCTTCCCTGCCTCCTCCAAGGGTGATTTTGATAGCGTCAGAGAAATTGCCAGAACGATCAAAAATGTATCTGTCACCGGTCTTGCCCGTGCAGTGAAATCCGATATCGATGCCTGCTATGAAGCATTGAAAGACGGAGCGGATCCGCGGGTACACGTTTTCATCGCCACTTCCCCCATCCACATGGAGTACAAGCTGAAAAAAACACCGGAACAGGTGATTGAAAAAGCCGTTGAAATGGTGACTTATGCGAAAACGAAGTTTGACAAAATTGAGTGGTCCGCTGAAGATGCTTCCCGCTCCGACCTTCCGTTTCTCGCTGAAATCATCGAAAAAGTAATTGATGCCGGTGCGACGGTTATCAACCTGCCGGACACGGTCGGCTATACGACACCTTATGAGTATGGACAGATGTTTGCCTATATCAGACAGAATGTTCCGAATATTGACAAAGTCGATTTGTCCGCCCACTGTCACGATGATCTCGGCATGGCTGTGGCCAACTCGATCGCCGCTGTCGAAAACGGCGCGACGCAGGTAGAAGGAACAATCAACGGGATCGGAGAACGTGCCGGAAATGCTGCACTGGAAGAGTTGGCTGTCGCACTCAAAATCCGCGGTGACTATTACCCGCATGAAACCGGGCTCGTGCTAAAGGAAATTAAGCGGACGAGTGATCTAATCAGCAGACTTTCCGGCATGCACGTACCGAGAAACAAAGCGGTCGTCGGTCAAAACGCATTCGCCCACGAATCCGGAATTCACCAGGACGGCGTACTGAAACATGCACAGACGTATGAAATCATTACACCGGAAATGGTCGGCGTCACATCCAATTCCCTTGTGATGGGTAAGCATTCCGGCAAACATGCCTTCAAAGACAAACTGAAGCAGCTCGGCTACGAAGAGCTTGCCGAAGAAAAATTGATGGAAGCCTTCACTGAATTTAAAAAGCTGACCGATACGAAAAAAGAAATCACGGATGATGATCTCTTTACGATTCTGACAGATGTTCAGACGCAGACGCCGCAGATTAAAAAGTACGAGCTGACAGGGTTCCAGGTGGAATACGGCGAAGACAACCACCCTACTGCGACTGTGCAGCTAACAAAGCCGGACGGTACACAGATCGAGTCCAGTGCACCTGGTCAGGGTGCGGTTGAAGCGTTATTCAACACGCTTGATGAGATGATTGAAGAGGATGTTCACTTAACCGACTTCAGCTTAAGCTCAGTCGGAAGCGGACGCGACGCTCTCGCTCAGTCCAATGTGAAACTGACAGTAAACGGCAGTGAATACGCAGGCCGCGGTTCGTCTCAGGACGTACTGGAAGCAGCTGTTAAAGCTTTCCTGAACGGCGTAAACCGCGGTTTTTACAATCAGGTTCCTGCAGACGCAAAAAGCGCTGCCTATTAATGACCCCGCCCGGCTCCCGGCCGGGCCGGGATTTTCTCTTACCGTGTTATCAGCCGGCTGCCGCCGGTAAACCTACAAGGAGGATTTTCGACCATGAAAAAACACATTGTACTACTACCAGGAGACGGCATCGGAACCGAGGTGACATCGGCGGCAAAGGATGTACTGGAGACGATCGCGGACGAATTTAATCACACATTCACATTTGAATCCAAAGATATCGGCGGAACAGCTATCGATCAGCACGGCAGCCCGCTGCCGCAGGATACGATCGATGCCTGCCGCAAAGCGGACGCTGTTCTCCTCGGAGCAGTAGGCGGACCAAAATGGGATAACAACCCTTCCCACCTCCGCCCGGAAAAAGGACTGCTTGGAATCAGAAAAGAATTGAACCTGTTTGCCAACCTCCGTCCGGTTCAAGGTTTTTCTAATTTACTTCATGCTTCACCGCTGAAGCGGGAAGTCGTGGAAAACAGCGATATGCTCATCGTACGTGAATTAACAGGCGGCCTGTACTTCGGCACACCGAGTGAACGCCGCAATAACGGCAGTGACGTTGTCGATACACTCGCCTACTCGCGTGAAGAAATTGAGCGGATCATCCGCCGTGCATTCGATGCGGCGATGCTCCGCCGGAAACACCTCACCTCCGTAGATAAAGCAAACGTACTGGAATCCAGCCGGATGTGGCGCGAAATTGTAGAAGAAATCAAACCGGAATACCCGGAAGTAACCGTGGAGCATATGCTCGTGGATGCTGCAGCAATGAAACTCATTACCAGCCCGACACAGTTTGATGTTATCGTTACAGAGAATATGTTCGGCGACATTCTATCGGATGAAGCATCTGTTCTTACCGGGTCTCTCGGAATGCTCCCGTCCGCCAGTCTCAACGAAGAAGCATTCGGACTGTATGAACCGGTCCATGGCTCTGCACCGGACATTGCCGGACAGGGTATCGCCAACCCGCTTGCGACCATTCTCTCTGCTGCGCTGATGCTCCGCCATTCTTTCCGCATGGAGGACGAAGCAAAACGAATCGAATGTGCCGTTTCTGAAGCGTTAAACCGTGGGTACCACACGGGTGACCTGAATGTAAAAGACGGTGAACAAGTAAACACACACAAAATGACCGCTGTCGTTGTAGAGCTGTTAAAAGCAGACAGCACGACAAACAGCATCATGAACTGCTACGCATAACGTAAGGAGGAATCAAAAATGGCCAGAGCCAGAACGATCGTAGACAAAATCTGGGCGGATCACGTCGTCCACACCGAAAAAGATAAACCAGATCTGCTTTATATCGATCTTCATCTTGTTCATGAGGTTACTTCCCCGCAGGCTTTCGAAGGACTCCGCATGAAAAACCGCCGTGTCCGCCGGCCGGAGCGGACGTTTGCAACGATGGACCACAACGTTCCGACGATTGCCCGTCATTTTATCAGCGATCCGGTTTCCAAAAAGCAGATGGAAACGCTGTACGACAACTGTCAGGAATTCGGCATCAACCTTGCTGACATTAATCACCCCGATCAGGGCATTGTGCACGTAATCGGTCCCGAGCTCGGCTTAACGCAGCCCGGCAAAACGATTGTCTGCGGAGACAGCCACACCTCCACACACGGAGCGTTCGGCGCTCTGGCGTTTGGAATCGGAACAAGTGAAGTGGAACACGTCCTCGCGACACAGTCTATCTGGCAGGCCCGCCCGAAAACGATGAACGTAAAAGTAAACGGCCGCCTGGCTCCTTCCGTTACAGCAAAAGACTTAATCCTTGCGATTATCGGTAAATTTGGAGTCCGTTTTGGTACCGGCCATATTCTTGAATATACCGGAGAAGCGATCCGGGACCTTTCGATGGAGGAACGGATGACGATCTGCAACATGTCGATTGAGGCAGGCGCTCGCGCCGGTCTGATCAGTCCGGATGAAACGACGATTGATTATATCCGCGGCCGCCGCCATGCGCCAGAAGGCGAAGCTTTTGAAGAAGCTGCGGACTACTGGCGCTCTCTTGCCACCGATCCAGGCGCTGAGTACGATGCCGTTGTCGAAATTGACGCCGATGAAGTGGAGCCTCAGGTGACGTGGGGCATTAACCCGGGCATGTGCCTTCCTGTAAGCGGCAGTGTTCCGTCACCTCAGGATGCGGAAACAGATGCAGACCGTGAAGAAATCGAACGTGCGCTGGAATATATGGGACTGGAAGCGGGTCAGCCGATTTCTTCGGTACCGATTCAGCACGTCTTTATCGGATCGTGTACAAACTCGCGTCTAAGTGACCTCGAACGCGCAGCAAAAGTTGTGGAAGGCCGTCACGTGCATGAAGGCGTACGTGCACTCGTTGTGCCGGGATCCCAGACCGTCAAACAGCAGGCCGAGGAAAAAGGATTGGATAAAATCTTTACAGCCGCCGGTTTCGAATGGCGCGAAGCAGGATGCAGCATGTGCCTTGCGATGAATGATGATATCGTACCTCCCGGAGAGCGTTGTGCCTCGACTTCCAACCGTAACTTTGAAGGCCGTCAGGGTAATGGCGCACGCACCCACCTGGTCGCACCGGAAATGGCGGCTGCTGCGGCTGTAGAAGGACACTTCGTGGATGTACGCAGCTACTTCTCCACTCCCGCAGGCTGATAGACGATAACGATAAAGGAGTGACGAACCACGATGGAACCTATCCGAAAGCACGAAGGACTTGTTTTTCCATTAAACCGGTCCAACGTGGACACAGACCAGATTATTCCGAAACAGTTTTTAAAACGGATCGAGCGCCAGGGTTTCGGCCAGTTCTTGTTTTATAACTGGCGCTTTGACGATAATGATCAGCCGAGAAACGATTTTTCCATGAATAAAGAGCAGTATCAGGGAGCAACCGTTCTTGTAGCCGGGGAAAACTTCGGCTGCGGCTCCTCCCGGGAACACGCTCCATGGGCGCTTCAGGACTACGGCTTTCTCGTTATTATTGCGCCGAGCTTCGCCGATATTTTTTACAACAACTGTTCAAAAAACGGCATTCTCCCTATTAAACTCGAAGAGGATGAAGTGCAGCAGCTCATGGCGAAAGCGGAAAATCCGGGCTACCGTCTGACTGCCGACCTCGAAGAACAGAAGGTATACGACAGCGAAGGCTTTGAAGCTTCGTTTGACATTACGCCCTACATGCGTGAAATGCTTTTGAACGGCTGGGATGAAATTTCCGTTACACTGACACTGGACGAAAAAATTGCAGATTTCGAGGCGTCACGCAGCTGACTGCCTCCTCCCTCTTCCCCAGCGGAGAGGGAGTTTTTTTGTGAAGCGCTCCACTGTTTACCATTGTCTCTTTTTCACGTATAATGAAGTGTTGGATGAAATGCCTTTGAGCATCGGATAGAAAGGGTTATGTATTATGACACAAGGACTTCCCCGTAAGACGTTCGCCATTATTTCCCACCCGGATGCCGGGAAAACGACGCTGACCGAAAAAGTGCTGCTTCTTGGCGGCAGTATCCGCAGTGCAGGAACGGTAAAAGGAAAAAAAAGCGGTAAATTCGCTACATCTGACTGGATGGAAATTGAGAAGCAGCGAGGTATCTCTGTTACATCCAGTGTGATGCAGCTTCATTATGATGACACACAGATTAATATTCTGGACACTCCCGGGCACCAGGATTTCAGTGAGGACACATACCGGACCCTGACTGCTGTAGATACAGCAGTGATGGTAATCGACTGTGTCAAAGGGATTGAAGCCCAGACGCTGAAGCTGTTTAAAGTCTGCCGCATGCGTGGCATTCCTATTTTGACATTCATTAACAAGCTGGACCGGGAAGGTAAAGAACCGCTCGAACTCCTGGAGGAAATCGAATCCACGCTCGAGATGGAGACCTACCCGATGAACTGGCCGATCGGTATGGGCAAGCGGTTGAAAGGCATTTACAGTATGCAGAATAAAACGGTGGAGATGTTTGATGAAGCCAGTCAGGAACGACGCATCGTTCCGCTGGAGGAAGCAGAAAATCTGGAGGATTACGAAAAAGAAACACTCGAAGAGGAAACGGCTCTTCTGGAAGAAGCCGGGAATACCTTTACACAGGAAAAAGTGCAGAACGGTACGATGACTCCTGTTTTCTTCGGCAGTGCACTTGCCAATTTCGGTGTGCAGTCCTTTCTCGATTCCTTCGTCCACCTGGCAGCTTCTCCGCAGCCGAGAAAAGCATCCGGTGATCTCGTGATGCCGGAAGAAGACCGTTTCAGCGGCTTCGTCTTTAAAATTCAGGCGAATATGAACCCTAACCACCGCGATCGTATCGCCTTTCTGCGCGTCTGCTCCGGGTCGTTTGACCGCGGCATGGAAGTACTTCTCTCGAGGACCGGCAAAAAGATGAAACTGAATCAGTCCTCGTCGTTTTTTGCTTCGGACCGTGAGACTGTCGAATCTGCCAAGCCCGGAGACATCGTCGGGTTATACGATTCAGGAAATTTCCAGGTCGGTGATACAATCTGCACCGGAAGTGACCGGATTCAGTACGAAGAAATGCCGCAGTTCCCGCCGGAAAAATTTGCAAAAGTTACTGCAAAAAATGCGTTAAAGCATAAGCAGTACCATAAAGGAATGGAACAGCTCGTTCAGGAAGGAACGATTCAGCTCTATAAAACGCCATACTTTGAAGACTATATTATTGGTGCCGTTGGTGAACTGCAGTTCCAGGTATTCGAATACAGAATGAAAAATGAATACAATGTGGATATTGAATTTCAGCACATGAGCCATGAGGCCGCCCGCTGGGTGACAGAAGGCAGTGTGGATGAAGGCATGACCGACTCGCGGAAAATGCTCGTTCTGGATCAGCAGAAACGTCCCGTTCTGCTGTTTGAGAACGATTTCGCCCTCCGCTGGTTCCAGGACAAACATCCGGATGTAAAACTCGCTACAGGATGGGATATTCTGGAGTAGCATCAAAAAGACGCCCAAAAGCCGGGCGTCTTTTTGTTATCCATTTGTTCCTGCTCCGGCTGCCTGTTTTTTCACATACTTTTTTCTGCCGGTACCGTTGCATGTCCTGCACTTCATCTGTCTTTTTACTCCAAGAACTTTCCGCTCGATGCGCCCTTTTCCCCGACAGTCTCTGCAAATGAATACGATCGCCATCGAGCCACCTCTTTTCGGCTTTCCCCCATCATAACACATTTTTCAGAATATTCCCACTCCAAACCTGGAGCGCACAGCCTATCTGACTGCAGGAAGCGGTCACCATGCGGGCTCCGGCATGGCAGTAACAGCTTGAAAAGACTGGACGATTCCATCTACTTCCCTGCTGAGACGAATCGTATCTGGATGTGTAAACCCCCGCTTCAGAGCGATCTCCACCATCTGTGCCCGTTTTTTCTCCAGTTCGGCCGGATAAATCTGCTCGTTTTCCATTTCACTCACCTTTGCTATTCGTCTTTGTGTCGTCCAGTTTACCATTTCTTGTCTCATCATTTCCAGTTTTCCGCTTACTATTTTTTACTGTTTTCTACTGACTGCCTGCTCAAGACTCTGCTGTGTTTTTTCCGCATGAACAGAACAATATCTATTTTATGCCCGCTGGAACGTGAAAAAGGCGCCTCCCGGAGGAGACACCTTTCACTGCATTGGTAAAGTTAAATAGATTCCAATTGCTCCAGGACGGCTTTTTTCACTTCTTCCAAACGGGCGTGTGCTTCGTCGTGACTACTCCCTTTCACACCGAAATAGCACTTGATTTTCGGTTCTGTTCCGGATGGACGCAGGCAGTACCAGGAGCCATCATCAAGAAACAGTTTCAGCACATTGGACACCGGCAGTTCAATCTTTTCATCCGGACGGCCGTCGGTAAACGTACGCGTCCGGCGCTGATAATCTTCAACATATGCTGTTCCTTCCGGCAGTGTCCCCTGAAGCACCTGATCGCGGAAAACATTCATGATCCGCTGAATTTTCTCCGCCCCTTCTTTTCCTTTAAACGTAAAGGAAGCGAGGTCTTCCAGATAATAGCCGTATTTTTCGTACAGCTCCTGGAGTCCGTCATACAGCGTCATGCCGCGGGATTTATAGTATGCGGTCATTTCCGCAGCCAGCAGTCCCGGCTGAATAGCATCTTTATCCCGGGCGAATGATTCGATCAAGTAACCGTAACTTTCTTCGTAGCCGAATAAAAAGGTATGTTCTCCGCTCGTTTCATACTCCCGGATTTTTTCGCCGATGAATTTAAATCCTGTGAGTACATCAAGTGTTGGCAGATCAAACGCCTCTGCCACCGCCCGGCCGAGCTCAGAAGTGACGATCGTTTTAATGACAATGCCGTTTTCCGGCAGCGTACCTAATTCTTTCTTTTTCGTCAGCAGATAATCGAGCAGCAGGGCGCCGGTCTGATTCCCGCTGAGCACGGTAAAAGCACCTTCCTTATCGCGGACAACGAGCCCGATTCGGTCGGCGTCCGGGTCGGTGGCGATCAGCAGGTCGGCATTTTTGTCCGCACCGAGCTTCATCGCATATTCAAATGCTCCGGCTTCTTCCGGGTTCGGTGATTTCACCGTGGAGAATTCTGTATCGGGCTCCGCCTGTTCCGGAACTGTATGGACATTCGGAAATCCCGCTTCTCTCAGCCCGCGCTCCATCGGCACTTTCGCAGTGCCGTGAAGCGGAGTGAATACAATCTGCAGGGACGCACCTTCTCGTTGAATTAAATCCCGGTCGATCACGACCTGCTGCAGCTTTTCTGCATAGGCATCATCCAGTTCCTCGAGCACCCATTCAAGAAGGCCGTTCTTCTCCATCTCTCCGGCATCAGCTGTGGCAACGGTTAATTCATTTTCCA
The DNA here is from genome assembly GCF_002993335.1 of Alkalicoccus urumqiensis. GTDB lineage: Bacteria > Bacillota > Bacilli > Bacillales > Salisediminibacteriaceae > Alkalicoccus > Alkalicoccus urumqiensis. Next base: position 57,379 of record NZ_PVNS01000013.1, read on the forward strand.
CAGCATTCACTTTTTCTATCAGGCGGTCGGCATCTTCGGGAATCATCTGGGCGCCGTCTTCCCCGTAAGCTTTAAATCCGTTATACTCCGGTGGATTGTGGCTGGCTGTAATCATGGCACCGGTAAATGTGTTCAGATGCCGCACGGCGAAGGAGAGCTGCGGTGTCGGACGCAGTTCCTTAAAAACATACGTTTTAATACCATTCGCACCAAGTGTACATGCTGCTTCCACGGCGAATTGATGCGACATTCTGCGGTTATCATACGCAATCACAACGCCGCGCTTCACCGCTTCTTCTCCCGCTTCCTTCATATAATCTGCGAGACCCTGAGCCGCCTTTCGGATCATGTAAATGTTCATCCGGTTTGTGCCCGGGCCGATTTCGCCGCGCATACCGCCGGTTCCAAATTCCAGCGTTTTATAGAAGCTGTCCTCCAGATGCTGATCCTCACCGCGCATTGCTTCCAGTTCTTCTGCGATCGCGGTTTCCAGTCCGCTGAACTGCTGCCATTTCTCGTACTGCTTTTTCCAGTCTGCCATCGTATTCTCCCCTTCCGTCAAATCGGTCTACTTCAAGTTAACCGCATTACAGGGGTCTCCGTAAAGACTTTTCTGTTAATTTTTCTCTTTTGTCTCCACCGGATGGATGGCGTAGTAAATTTCTTCCTCCAGAAGATCTCGGTGTTTCTGCTTCTCTTCCTCGGACCAGTGGTATCGGCTGTCCATATACGTTATGACATTTTCTTTATATTCCTGAACGAAATCGATGTCAAAGAACAGCGCTGCGGTCCTGCGGTTAAAGAAATCAATCGGGGAAACGACCATTTCTTCTTCAATACCATAGACGAGGGAAGCAAATACGCCAACCGGCAGTCCGTAGTTTTCCGCTTCGCTCCCCTGCGTTTCAATGATTTCGAACACGCGGGATACATTGGATCCGTAGAGGTTCGCCAGCCGGTCTGCTTCCGCCGGCGCCAGGCCGAGACGGACGCCCTCTTCTGCGGCATGACGGACAAACGATTCCAGTTTAGCCGAACCGCCGACATCTCCGCCGGAAAGTTTAATTTTATCCGTGATGCATTTTTTCTTTATGCCTTCTTCTTTAACAATCATATCCACAATCCGCTCCGCCATTTTCCGATAACCGGTCAGCTTTCCTCCAGCGATCGAAATGAGACCGGAATCAGACACGAATGTCTCATCTTTCCGGGAAATCTCGGACGCACTTTTTCCTTCTTCGTGAATCAGCGGGCGCAGCCCGCTCCAGCTGGACTCCACGTCTTCGCGCTTTATATCCATAGAAGGGAACATGGCGTTGGATGCACGGACCAGATAATCCATATCGGCTTCGGTCATCCTTGGTGTTGCTATTTCCTCTGTATAGTGGGTATCAGTCGTACCAACATACGTTTTCCCGGCTCTCGGAATAGCAAAGACCATACGTCCGTCGTCGGTATCGAAGTAGACAGCCTGCTTCAGTGGGAAGCGGGACTGATCGAAAACGATATGAACGCCTTTTGTGAGGTGGAGGTATTTCCCTTTTTTGGACTTATCTTTTTCACGGAGATCATCGACCCACGGTCCGGCGGCGTTCACGACATGTTTTGCGTGAACATCGTACGTTTCTCCGGAGCGGAGATCTTTGATCCGGGCGCCGATGACCTTCCCGTTCTCGTAAAGAAGCGTTTCCGCTTTCGTGTAGTTGACAGCATTAGCACCCCGGTGAACGGCTTCTTTCAACGTTTCCAGCGTCAGACGGGCATCATCCGTTTTGTATTCTACGTAATAGCCGCTCCCCTTCAGTCCTTCTTCACGCAGAAGCGGTTCTTTTTCCATCGTTTCTTTTTTATTCAGCATCTGGCGGCGCTCGTGTTTTTTTACTCCTGCGAGAGTATCGTACACTTTCAGTCCGACAGAAGAAGCGAGTTTTCCATATGTGCCCCCTTTAACGATCGGCAGCATCATCCACTCAGGTTTTGTCACGTGCGGTGCGTTCTCATACACGATCGCACGCTCCTGACCGGTCTCTTTTACGATCCCGAATTCAAACTGCTTCAGGTACCGCAGGCCTCCGTGGACCAGCTTCGTGGATCGGCTGGATGTGCCGGCTGCGTAATCCTGCATTTCTACGAGTCCAGTGTTGAGACCGCGGGAAACCGCATCGAGCGCAATACCGGCACCGGTGATGCCCCCGCCGATGACGAGAATATCCAATGTGCCCTGTGTCATGTTTTTAAGGCTTGCTTCACGCTGTAGTCCTGAGAATGGCTTTACCATGTAAAAAACTCCTTTGTCTTATAGGATCAAGGCTGGATAAAGAAAAAAGAGACCACAGCTGATAGGAAGCTGGACTGCTCCTGCTTCTCCGCTGTGGTCTCTCCGGCATCTCAGACCTTGTATCAAGTTAAGACTATTGTATCACACATAGTCTTAACGGTAAATTGTTTATTACCGTTTGAAGGCCTTCGTTGCCTGTACCGCGGTTTTCCAGCCGTCATACAGCTCTTCCCGCTCTTCTTCCTTCATTTTCGGTTCAAACGATTTTTCGATGCTCCACTGCTTTGCAACCTCTTCTTTACTGTCCCAGAAACCGATAGCAAGACCGGCGAGGTAAGCTGCACCGAGTGCCGTCGTTTCCTGCACTTTCGGCCGGTCCACCTGCGTGCCGAGTATATCACTCTGGAACTGCATTAAGAAATCGTTGGCTACAGCGCCGCCGTCGACCCGGAGTGCTTTCAGCTGTATGCCCGAGTCCGCTTCCATTGCATCCAGCACGTCACGTGTCTGGTACGTGAGTGACTCCAGCGTGGCCCGGATGAAATGTTCTTTTTCCGTTCCGCGTGTTAGACCGAAGATCGCACCGCGCACATCGCTGTCCCAGTAAGGTGTACCAAGTCCGACGAATGCCGGCACGACATAGACGCCGTCTGTCGATGTAACACGTTCTGCATATTCCTGTGTTTCCGGAGCGGACTTAATCATCCGGAGGCCATCACGAAGCCACTGAATCGCCGAACCGGCAACGAAAATACTTCCTTCGAGAGCGTATTCGACTTTACCGCCTTCGCCCCAGGCGATCGTTGTCAGCAGGCCGTGCTCTGATTTCACCGGCTTTTCTCCGGTATTCATGAGCATGAAACAGCCTGTACCGTACGTGTTTTTCGCCATCCCTTTTTCAAAACAGGTCTGGCCGAATAGAGCTGCCTGCTGATCCCCAGCTGCGCCGGCGATCGGCACTTTCTGTCCAAAGAAGTGATAATCTACCGTATGGGCATAAACTTCCGACGACTGCTTTACTTCCGGCAGCATCGATTTCGGTACGCCGAGAATATCGAGCAGCTCGTCATCCCACTTCAAGTCATAAATATTATACATCAGTGTCCGTGAGGCATTCGTATAATCTGTCACGTGTGCTTCGCCGCCGGAAAGTTTCCAGATGAGCCACGTGTCGATCGTACCGAAGAGAAGATCGCCGTTTTCTGCTTTCTCCCGGGCTCCGTCAACGTTATCCAGAAGCCACTTCACTTTCGTTCCTGAAAAGTATGCATCAATGAGCAGTCCGGTTTTATCCCGGAAAAGATCGTTATATCCTTTTTCTCTAAGCTCCTGGCAGATACCATCAGTCTGTCTCGACTGCCAGACAAGAGCGTGATAAATCGGTCTTCCCGTATGCTTATCCCATACAACAGTCGTTTCCCGCTGATTCGTAATCCCGATCGCGGCAACGTCACTTGCTGCCACTCCCTGATTATTCAGCACTTCAGCCATCACGCTTAAAATGGAGGACCAGATTTCGTTTGCATTGTGCTCCACCCAGCCCGGCTTTGGAAAGTACTGTTTGAATTCTTTTTGTGCGACGTCGACGATCTCTCCGGCTTTGTTGAAGAGAATCGCTCTCGAGCTCGTAGTTCCCTGGTCAAGTGCAAGAATGTAATTGGCTGTCATAAATGCATACCTCCTAAGCTTTTTTTCCTAATGTAGGATTCTGGTAAACGAAGCGTTTCTCCTGCATTTTCAAGTGTTTTCTTTCAAGAAAAAATGTGAGCACCATCACTCCGGCAAATAGAGCCATAAAAACCCAGAGCATTGGATAGAAAGTGCCTTCAAACATCGCTGCGTAGGACAAGGAACCGAGACCGCCGCCGATGATCGGACCAGCGATAGGTATCCACGCATAGCCCCACTCGGAAGAACCCTTGCCTTTAATCGGCATCAGCGCATGAACGATACGCGGCCCGAGGTCACGTGCCGGGTTGATTGCATAGCCGGTTGTTCCACCGAGGGACAGGCCGATCGCAACGATCAGAAAACCGACGATAAGTGGATTCAACCCTTCGGTAAACTGGTTCGCACCGATGAACAAAAGACCGATAACGAGGACGTAGGTGCCGAGTACTTCACTGAAAAAGTTGGACGGCGTGTGACGGATCGCCGGCCCGGTTGAGAATACACCGAGCTTGGCTCCTGGATCCTCTGTGGCATTGAAGTGGGCTACATACTGGAAATAAACGAGTGTTGCCCCGATCATCGCACCGAGCACCTGTGCGATAATGTAGGACGGCACCTGGCTCCACGGGAAATCCCCGACCAGTGCAAATCCGATGGTTACTGCCGGATTAATGTGGGCGCCGCTGATCTGACCTACCGCGTAGATGGCAAGTGCCACCCCGAGCCCCCATCCGGCGGTGATGACGATCCAGCCGCCTCCGGATGCTTTGGAATCCTTCAGGACCACGCCTGCAACAACCCCTGCACCTAAAATAATCAGAATCATTGTGCCAAAAACTTCTCCCCAGAATGGTGACATGTGATTCTTCCTCCTTTTTTTCCGGATACTAAAAAAGACCAATGAAAAGTTGACCCAGGTATTACAAACACTGAGTAAACATTCATTGGTCTCCTTCGTCTCCATGAATAATATATTAACTTGATTTCATTTAACCATCTCTTGTAAGCGTTGTCAATATAAAATATAAAAAAAGTTCACGGAAGCTTCTGCCTCCGTGAAAATGCGTTCACTTCTCTTCGGTAATTTTCCACAGACGTCTGTTGGAGGTCGTCACGGCAAATGCACCCGCATCGAGAGCAGCCTGCACTTCCTCGTCGGAACGGATCAGCCCGCCGGCAATGACGGGAACATCCATATCCCGCCGCACTTCCTCAATGATGTGGGGAATAATGCCTGGAAGAATTTCCACACAGTCCGGCTTGATCGTATTCATCATCTGGTAGCTGGACTGAAGAGCCAGGGAATCCAGCAGAAAAAGGCGCTGTATAGTGATGAGGCCGGCTTTTTTTGCGGTGGAAAGAACGCTTCTCCTTGTAGACACGATACCGTCCGGCCGGATGTCCTGACAAAGAAACTGGGCCGCAAATTCATCTGTCTTCAACCCCTGCACCAGATCGGCATGCAGAAGCACTTTTTTATCCGAACGTTTTAATTCACGCACCAGACTTTTCAGCTGACCGATATGCGTATTCAAAAGTACGATGTACTCACTGTCTGTTTTGATCGCTTTATCAATATCCTTTAAATCACGAATCGCCGGCAGTATCGTTGTATTTGTAAACATGACGCCCCCTCCTTCATAAAGGGCATTCTACCTCACCTGTCAAAAAAGAGCAATCAGGCAAAAGAGTATGTCGTCCGGGAGCGGTACGTTTTATCTGCAGGCAGAAGAATAGCTTCCGTCTGATCGGGCGGATGCTGCGTTTCCAGACAGACGGCTCCGTGGCGGGTTTCCCGGCTTCCATTGATGGATCTTGTGCCATTCATTTGATTTCCCGTATACATAACGACAGCCGGCTGATCGGTCGTCACCGTCATCGTTCTTCCCGTTTCGGGACTGGAGAGAACCGCTGCCGGCGAATTTCCGTTCAGAAGGAAAGGATGATCGATCCCACCCTGGACGAGTGTTGTCTGCTCATGGTCCTGCAGAATGCCCTCGCCCAAGCGGCGTGGTGATTGAAAATCAAACACGGGGTGCCCATCCACAGAAGCCTCTTCTTTTGGGAGCGATCCTTCTTCAAGCAGAAAGACCCGGCCGGCATCCAGCTGCAGCGTATGGTCCAGAACCGTTTTCCCGCCGAGGTTAAAATAGCTGTGATTGGTCAAATTGACCGGTGTTGTGCGATCTGCCCGAGCTTCGTAATCAATATGAAGTTCGTTTTCATCCGTCAGCGTGTACGTTACTTTTACGTCAAGCGTGCCCGGGTAGCCATCTTCTTTATCCGGAATGGTACAAATGAAAACGAGTGCTCCGGACAGCTGTTCCACTTGAAAGAAACGGTGGGCAAGACCGCGGCTTCCTCCGTGAAGATGGTTTTCTCCATCATTGGCTTCCAGTTCGTAGCGGGTGCTGTCGACGTCGATTACCGCTCCTTTGGTCCGGCCGGATGTCCGGCCGATAACGGCGCCGAAATAGTAAGGATTCTGTTCGTATTCAGCCAGATCATCATAGGCAAGCACAAGGTTCCGCTTACCTTCTTCTTCCGGAAAACGAACAGCTGTAATAACAGCTCCGTAATTCAGCGCTTCAAGCTCCATCCCATTGCTGTTCTGCAGTGTGTAGCGGTAGACCGGTTTTCCTTGAAATACTGCTTCCTGCTTCATTTCTGCTCCTCCTTACGTACCTGCCAGACGTGAATACCGTGTTTTTCAAGCGGACATCTGCTGCCGAAAAGAAGTTCCGCCTTCTCCGGATGGCTGTACACCTGTTCCTCACCGGAAAAATTCATATAGAACAGATAGCTGCCTGTGTCTGTCTCCCGCTTCTGGCGGGTTACTCCTTCCGGAAGCGGAACAATTTCCACGCCGCTTTCTTCCGCAGCCTGATGAATGAGGTCCTGGACGCCGGCAGATTCGACGCGTCCTGCTGTATAGTAAACGGTTCCGTTTTTGAAGTTATTTCTCGTAACTGCCGGGTGGTCTCGGAAAAAATCATCGGTAAATGATGACAGTACTTCCGCTGATTCCACATGGCTTCGCTCGGTTAAATAGCGGAACTCCCGGATACCGCCTTTGCCTGCTGCGCGCCGGATCTGGCTTTCATACATGCCGTCGATTTCTTCCGGTACGATGCCGGTCAGATCCGCGAGCGGCGGCCGGCCGAGAAAGGCAAGGTCATTTTCATCCACGACGCCGCTCCAGTGCGTCAGCAGAAGAGTTCCGCCTTCTGCCACAAACGATTCCAGCGCTTCTTTCACGCCGGGGCGGAGCATGTACAGCATCGGTGCCGCAACAATTTTGTAGGACTGAAGCGGCTGGACGGAATCGATGACATCCACCGGAATACCTGCCTGCCAGAAGGCATGGTAATAGTCATGAACGGTTTCTTCATAAAACACCGATTCATTCCGGGGACCCTGGGCATCTTTAAGCGCCCATCGGTTCTCCCAGTCATAAATGACCGCAGCCGGAGCTTTCGTCCCGCTACCGGCAATGTCTGATAACGCCTTCAGTGCTTCACCTGTATCCTGAACATCACGAAACACGCGTGTGTGCTCCGTTCCGTCATGACCGACTACAGCGCCGTGGAGCTTCTCACTGGAACCGCGGCTTTTCCGCCACTGGAAATACTGGACAGAATCAGACCCATGTGCGACGGCCTGAAGGGAGGATAATAGGTGCATTCCCGGCTCCTTCAGCTTGGAATGCGGCTGCCAGTTGGTGACACTCGGCGTACTCTCCATCAATAGAAACGGCCCGCGGCTCAGCGATCGGTTCAAATCATGCATCATGGACGTCCAGGAACCGGTAAGAATGTCGTTTTCTCTCTGGTGCCAGAGTGGGTAGCTGTCCCACGAGACGATGGATACGTCGTCGACGAATTTCCAGTAGTTCAGTCCTTCGTAATCTCCCATGAAGTTGGTCGTTACCGGAGCCTGGGGAGAAATTTTCCGGATCGGCTGGATTTCATGACGGAAAAAGTCTCTCGTCTGCTCAGTGACGAACCGCTTCCAGTCAAGGTTCATACCATGTACCATGGATTCGCCGTGCGGTGCAGGCGACTCCACTTCCTCCCAGGACGTGTATGTATGACTCCAGAACGTCGTCCACCACGCATGGTTTAATGCATCAAGTGTTCCGTATTTCTTTTTTAAAAAGCTCCGGAATGCCTCCTGACAGTAATTGCAGTGACAGTCGCCGCCATATTCATTGGAAATATGCCAGCCGATGACGCCTTGATGCGCTGCGAACCGTTCCGCGAGCTTCCGGTTGACTGCTTCCGTTTTTTCCCGGTAGACCGGAGAAGTGAAGCAGTGGTTATGCCGGAGGCCGTGAAGGTTTCTCGTCCGATCGGCCTGCACACGAAGCACTTCCGGATACTTCCGGGACATCCATGCCGGACGGGCCCCGGTAGGCGTTGCAAGAAAGACGGAAATGTCATTTTCATGCAGCCGGTTAATCACTTCTTCCAGCCAGTCCAGTTCGTACCGCCCTTCTTCCGGCTCAAGCTCCGTCCAGGAAAAAATACCGACAGACATCACGTTGCACTGAGCTTTTTTCATCAGCCGCAGATCTTCTTCAAATACGTCCGGATACCGCTTCCACTGTTCCGGGTTGTAATCTGCTCCGTGCAGAAAATAAGGTGTTTTTTCATGAAATAATGGATGTGCCATCAAAAGTAACCCCTTTCATTTTTGCTCGATTGATAAAACAGAGGTGTCCCCTTTATACGGGAACACCTCTTTGAACTTGGTTGTTTAACAGTCGTAATCGACACGATATAGATCGTGACGGCGGTCTTTCCACTGTGTGACGTTTCCTGATTTTCTCGAACGCCGGAGCAGCTCAAGGTCCACATCCCCGACAACGACCGTTTCAATATTCGGGTGGCATTCCCCGACAATACCGTCACGGGAAAAGGCAAAATCAGACGGCGTGAAAATACCGGACTGGGCATACTGAATGTCCATATTCTCCACATGCGTTAAGTTGCCGACAGTTCCGGCGATCATCGTATACACCTGATTTTCCACTGCTCTTGCCTGGGCGCAGTAGCGTACACGCAGATAGCCCTGTCTGTCATCGGTACAGAACGGAGTGAAAATAATATTGGCACCCTTTTCTGCTGCAATGCGGCCGAGCTCCGGAAACTCCACGTCATAGCAGATCTGAATGGCAATTCTGCCGCAGTCAGTGTCAAACACCTCGACTTTATCGCCGCCCTGGATGCCCCAGAACCTGCGCTCATTCGGTGTCACATGAATTTTATACTGCTTTTCAATCGTGCCATCCCTGCGGAAAAGGTACGCAATATTATAAATATCCCCGTCCTCTTCCACGAAGTGGGAACCACCGATAATGTTTACATTATACTTAATCGCAAGGTCTGTAAAGAGATTAATATAATCTTCTGTGAAATCTGTCAGTCGGCGGATGGCGCGGCTCGGACTTTTCTCCTCAATAAAAGAAAGAAGCTGCGTCGTAAATATTTCGGGGAATACGACAAAATCAGAGGCATAGCTGGCACCCACATCTGCATAATATTCACACTGCTGTGCAAATTCATCAAACGAATCGATTTTTTTCATCATATACTGAATCGCGCAGATCCGGACAGGAAGCGCCGTTTTAAAATGACGTCTCGAAGTCGGACGGTAGTCAACGTTATTCCACTCCATCAGCGTAGCATATTTCATCGATGCCCGGTCGTCTGTCAGATAGTTGCGGTTCACCCGCTTCAACGTAAACCCGTTCATTACCTGAAAGGTGAGCACCGGATCAAATACGTTATGGTTCATCACTTCTTCGACATACTGCCGCGGGGACATTTCTTCCGAGTACTGACGGTAGTTGGGAATACGCCCGCCGATAATGATCGACTTCAGATTCCGCTCGCGGGCAAGTTCTTTTCTCGCTTCGTACAAACGGCGGCCGATTTTCATGCGGCGGTAGTCCGGGTGGACGGCCACTTCAATGCCGTAAAGGTTATAGCCTTCCGGATCGTGGTTCGTGATGTAGCCTCCATCCGTTATCTCATCCCACGTATGCTGGTCATCGTATTCATCAAAATTAATAAGAAGACTGGAGCAGGAACCGATAATCTCACCGTCTAACTCGATACAGAACTGCCCTTCCGGAAAGATCTCCAGGTGACTGATTAAGTGCTGCCGCGTCCACGGCTCCATATTTGGAAAACACCGATTGGAAAGTGTAATAATATCATCTATATCATTGTATTCAATGTTACGCAGAATAATCTTTTTCTCGAATTTCGACATATCCAGTGTCGACATGGCTGAACGCCTCCTTTTTCACGGACTGGACTTATTTTAGCACAGTCCGACCGGCGGAGGAATCAGGAAACCGACTCCAAGGATACGTGAACCGAAATGTCTCCGATTCCGGTCAGCATCGGCACGGTAATGAACGTTTTGGAGGAGCGGAATTTAGAAGAGCCTTCGTTGACGACCGGCGGGGTCACATCAATAATACAGTCTTCTTTGGACAGCTCCGTTGCCGTCGAGCCTGCCACCCAGTTGCCGAACTCCTGAATTGCACTCCATCCGATTTCATCCATTTCTTTAATTTCCATCCCGCCCATCATCGTACCGACGATGTTTTTCGCTGTTGCCGTATCAATCGAGCAGATAATCTGGCCGGTCAGCTCTCCGCTTACACCGAGAACGACCGCTACGTCATTACTGGGCACTGTTCCTCCGCCCGCCTGTGCTTTCTGTGGTGTCACTTCCACCTGAAAATGATCGGTCATAATACCTTTTGCTGCCCGGCAGACTGCGTTTATATGTGCTGCATTCATCGATTGCTTCATCCTCTCGTATTCCTTATGCCTTTGATGTCGTGCGCGTTTCCTGCCACTGCTCTCTTGCCCGTTCCACCAGAGCAGGATGCAGGTCCTTTTCTTTATGCTGAAAAATTTTCGAGAAATACGTCCCGGCTTTCTGCGCTTCTTCCAGCTGCCGGTTGGTTTCCCCGAGAAGAAATAAAAGTGTCAGTTCATCCATATCGGTATCCTGAAAATCTCCACTCATGTAGGAAGCTTCATATTCAGAAGCGGCCAGACGGAGAAAGCGGCCGTTCTCTGTCTCTCCCTCCGCTGTTCGCTGAAGCATCCAGTGAAGTTTCAATGCTGCACCCGCTGTGACCGCATGCGGCTGTTCTGAAAACGACGCACAGTAAAGCGCCAGTTTCCAGCAGTGCACCGCCTGAATTTCTGTCCGCTCACCGCCGAAATCTCTCGGTTCCCACTTGGAGGCTGCTTCCTCTGCGAAACGTTCAATCACGTCCGCTTTCCGCACGGGCAGAAAAGTTGCAGTAGATGCGTAGCCGCACTTCGAACAGACAGATACTTCGTAAAGAAGCGGATCAATGGATGGATCTTTGAACGTGCGGGAAAAATCCGCATGCACTTCCTTTACGCGGAGAAAACGGCTTCGGATCTGCATTGTCTTATAGGAAGACTGACACATACCGCAGGAGATCTGCACGGGATAAAATGGTGTTACCGCATCACTCATCGACATCAGCCTCCTAAAATCGTATCGTTTACATCCTTATAACTAGTATAAAGGACTCTTAAGTAAAGGGAAAGAGAAATTATTTTTTCTTTCGGGACTTATTTCATTATATGCCTCAGCAGCAGCATAAAACAAAAGTCATATATATCAGCCCAGCTTTGCTGATCCGCAGTAAAATAAACCAGGCAGAAACCGACTGGTCTTAAAAGCAAAGAGACGTTTGTTGAACAGGTACCCGCTTTCTGCCTGCACCTGCAGCCGTGCGCGTTCCGGAGGGAATCTGACAAGCGGAAGCGCCCTGGTCACCAGCGAGCCGTCCCGAAAGCTGATCTTCGCTTTCTTCGGCAGGGGTGTAGGAACCTCGAGCGAGTGGGCACTGCAGCCGGGTAGCGGTAAAGCTCTATCAACAGAAACAAACGGTAAATGGAACAGAACACTGAAATGCTGCAGCCCTTGGCATAACTGCTTGAATGAGGCTTTGAATTTTATACATTCTTACCTACAAAAAAGGTTCCAGCGCTGTAAAAACGCTGGAACCTTTTCATAATAGAAATTTTCGTATCGAATTAACGGCTTCCTTTTGTATATGGCTGATTCAGCGCCTTCGGAGGTTCTGCTTTGCCAACGAATCCGGCAAGTGCAAAGATCGTTAAGACGTAAGGCAGAATCAGGAACCAGATCTGCGGAATTGCGGAGAGTCCCGGCAGCTGCTGGGCTGACGTACTGAGGGCCATCGCAAGTCCGAAGAAGATGGCAGCACCCATAGCGCCAAACGGTGTCCACTTACCGAATATCAAGGCTGCAAGTGCCATGAATCCCTGGCCGACGATTGTACCTCCGGCGAAGTTTCCGGCGATCGTAATCGCGTAAACCGCACCACCGGCACCACCTAGTGCACCACTCATCATTACCCCGATATAGCGTGTACGGAGAACTTTGATTCCCATCGTATCCGCTGCCATCGGATGTTCACCGACAGAACGGAGACGCAGGCCGAATGGTGTTTTAAAGACGACGAACCAGACGATAACAACGATGAGTATCGCAACGTACGTCGTAGCATACACGCGGTCAAACAGCATTGGTCCAATAATTGGAATATCACTCAGAATTGGAATCGGTGTCCGGAACAAACGCTCGGAAATGGTATCTGTCTGACCCCGGTCAAATATTTCCCGCGTCAGGAAAACGGTGAGACCAAGCGCCAGGAAGTTCAGCGCAACACCACTGACGATCTGATCACCACGGAATGAAATGGAGACAACTGCGTGAATGAGAGAGAAAATGGCTCCGATGACAACAGCGAACAAAATTCCGAACCACGGTGAAGCGGCGCCAAAGCCGAAGGACTCAAACATCAGCGTACCGACAATACCGCCGAACGCCCCCATAACCATAAGACCTTCCAGACCAATGTTTACGACACCGGAACGTTCACTGAACAATCCGCCCATTGCTGTAAGCATCAGAGGAGCCGCTGCAATTAAGGCAGCAGGGACAATCGTCACTAAAATTTGATAAAGTACATCCATGATTTATTTCTCCCCCTTCCTGCTTGCAATCCGATCGATTGCCCAGCGGATAACATAACCGGAAGCGACGAAGAAAATAATCAGTGCGATCACAATTTCAACCAGCTCCGGCGAAACGCCTGCCGTCGCCTGCATCATGTTGGCGCCCTGCTGCAGACCACCGAACAGGAACGCAGCCAGGAAAATACCAATCGATGTGCTGGCTCCGAGAAGGGCAACGGCGATGCCGTCAAATCCGATGTTGGTAAATGCCGGTAGAATGTTGGCATATCCATATGTGCCCAGGCCTACCATCGCTCCGCCGGCACCGGCAAACGCACCGGAGATAGTCATCGACAGAACGATGTTTCCTTTAACACTCATACCCGCGTACATTGAGGCATTTTTATTATAGCCGACGGAACGAAGCTCAAATCCGCGCTTCATTTTCCAGAGAATAAACCACATCACGACACAGGCGGCAGCTGCAATGAAAAAGCCCCAGTGTAGACGCGAGAAGTTTGTCAGCTCCGAAAGGAATGTGGACTCGAGCGATGCAGATTCATTAACGATGGCAGTCCGCTGGCCGGATTCGAGAAAATACGTCCGGATCAGCGAGTTGGTAACGTGCATCGCAATATAGTTCATCATGATCGTAACGATAACTTCGTGTACCTCAAAGCGGGCTTTTAGGAAGCCCGGTACCGCACCCCATAGAGCTCCGGCAAGGGCGCCTGCTGCAATGGCGAACGGAATATGAATAAGCGTCGGCAGGTCGACAACAATTCCCGCGATAACAGCCGTAAACCATCCGACAATCAGCTGTCCTTCAACACCGATATTTAACAATCCGGCCCGAAAGGCAAATGCTACTGCCAGTCCAGAGAAAATGAGCGGCGTCATCCGCTGCAGCGTTTCCCCGAAATCATAAGGGGTACCGAAAATACCTGAAACGAGTGCTGCATACCCGGTAATAGGGTTGTTTCCGCTCAGCACCATAATAACTGCTCCGGCTAGAAAAGCGAGCAGGATGGAAATGATCGGGATTAACAGCCCCATCCATTTAGTTCTTACTGCATCCATCATGTCGTAGCTTCACCTGCTTCCTTTTGCCCCCCGGCCATAAGCAGGCCGAGCTCCTGTTCATCTGTCTGGTCGGCTTCGACGACTTCGACAATTTTTCCTTCATAGATTACAGCAATTTTATCACTGACGTTCAGAACTTCATCCAGCTCAAGAGATACGAGAAGTACCGCGCGGCCTTTGTCGCGCTCTTCTACAAGCTTGGAATGGATGAACTCAATAGCCCCGACATCGAGTCCGCGTGTCGGCTGTGCTGCAATTAACAAGTCCGGGGAACGGTCTATTTCCCGGGCAATAATTGCTTTCTGCTGGTTTCCGCCGGAAAGTGAACGGGCCGGAGTTTTCTCATGAGGAGTACGGACATCGTATTCCTCGATAAGTTCTTTTGCTTTTTCATACATTTTGTTGTAATTTAAAATACCTTTATTGGAAAAAGGTTTCTGGTAATACGTCTGCAGGAGAATGTTCTCCCCGATCGTAAAGTCCAGTACCAGCCCATGTTTGTGGCGGTCCTGAGGAATATGTCCGACACCCGCTTCCGTCACTTTCCGGGGTTTATACTTGGATGTTTCCGAGCCGGAAATGGAGATTTTCCCCGACTTCACCGGACGGAGCCCGGTCAATGCTTCAATCAGCTCTGTCTGGCCGTTACCGTCCACGCCGGCGAGGCCAACAATCTCTCCGGCCCGGACCTGAAGATTTAAGTGATCAACGATGTCGTATTTGCGGGCATCCTCGACAACGAGATCCTGCACATCCAGGACGACGTCTTTCGGTGATGCAGGTGTTTTCTCTACCGAGAAGTTTACTTCGCGGCCGACCATCATTTCAGCGAGGCTGCTTTCCGTAGCCCCTTCCACATCGACGGTGCCGATGCCCTGTCCGCGGCGTATAACCGTACAGCGGTCGCAGACTTGAAGAATTTCCTTCAATTTATGTGTAATGAGAATGATCGATTTTCCTTCATTGATGAGGTTATGCATAATGTTAATTAATTCTTTAATTTCCTGCGGTGTTAAGGAAGCCGTAGGCTCGTCAAAAATGAGAATTTCCGCTCCGCGGTACAGCGTCTTTAAGATTTCCACGCGCTGCTGCATGCCGACGGAAATATCCTCAATTTTCGCTTTCGGGTCCACCCGGAGCCCGTAGCGGTCGGAGATTTCCTGAACATCCTTCTCTGCTTTTTTTAAATTCACGGCCCCTCTTCTTGTCGGTTCACTGCCGAGAATAATGTTTTCTGTGACGGTAAAATTCTGCACGAGCATAAAATGCTGGTGAACCATGCCGATACCGAGGTCATTCGCTTTGTTCGGGTCATTAATTTCGACTTGTTCGCCGCGGACTTTAATCTCGCCGCGCTCCGGTTGATACAGGCCGAACAAGACGTTCATTAACGTCGACTTCCCAGCACCATTCTCTCCCAGCAGCGCATGAATTTCGCCTTGTTTGACCTGCAGCGTAATGTTGTCGTTCGCAACGATTCCTGGGAATTCTTTGCGTATGTTATTCATTTCAATTACATAATCCACGGTTAACAACTCCTATCAGAATCGTCAAGCTGTCATTCTAATGACCTATCAGAATCATCATTTTTTGTCGAATGAAGCAAAAAAAAGACAGATGGGGATATAAACAAAGGCTAGTCAGGATACTAGCCTTTGTCCCCATGCTTCTATTAATTATTCAGCTGTAGCGTCAAAAGATTCGTACTCTTCGTCTGTCTGCGGCACTTCGATCTCACCGTCGATGATCATCTGCTCATACTCTGCAACAGCGTCGAGTGCTTCCTGGGAAACATTGTCCTGTGTTTCTGCAATGCCTACACCATCGTCTTCAAGAGAGAATACGAGGTTCTCGCCGCCCGGGAAGTTTCCGTTCATCGTTTCTTCAGACACGGTGTAAACAGCCTGGTCTACACGCTTAACCATAGAAGTCAGGATAACGTTTCCGTCACTCCAGTCTCCTTCAGTAAGAGCCTGGTCCTGGTCGACACCGATTGCCCATACTGTTTCGCCGCTTTCGTTACGGTCAATGGCTTCTGTAAAGAGACCGTTTCCTGTTCCGCCCGCAGCATGATAGATAATGTCTGCGCCGTTGGAGTACATCGTATCGGCAATGTTCTGTCCTGTTGCTGCATCGTTAAAGTCCTGTGCATACTGTGTTGCGATTTCGATTTCCGGATCAACAAACTCAACGCCTGCTTTAAATCCGCTTTCGAATTTTTTGATCAGTTCACTTTCCACGCCGCCGATAAAGCCGACTTCGTTTGTTTCTGTGTGCATCGCTGCGATGGCACCAACAAGGAAAGAGCCTTCGTGCTCAGCGAATGTAAGGCTTGCGAGGTTATCGATCGGATTGCCATCATCGTCTGTAACAACTTCATCGACAATAGCAAAACTCTGATCCGGGTTCTGCTGCGCTACTTCGCGGATATCATCCGCCATCAGGAAGCCGATCGCAAATGTAATATCTACACCTTCACGTGCAAGCTGCTGCAGGTTCGGCAGGTAGTCTGCTGCAGAGCCGGACTGAATGTAGTCAACGTCTGCTGCCGGGTAATCTTCACCGAACTGTGTAAGACCTGCCCATGCAGATTCGTTAAAGGAGCGGTCATCAACACCGCCGACGTCAGTAACCATTTTCGAAGAGAAGCCTTCACCATCGCCGGAAGCTTCGCCTCCGCCGTTGTTTCCTTCGTTTCCTGCTTCATTTTCGCCGCCCTCGTTATCTTCGGCCGGCTCTTCTTCGTTGCCACCTGCGTTGTTTTCTGCAGGCTCTTCTTCGTTTCCGGCCGCATTGTTTTCCCCGCCGCCGTTGTTGTTCACTTCTGTTGTGTTGCCTTCATTGTTTCCATCGCCGCAGGCCGCAAGAAGCATACCGGAAGCAAGCACGGATGAAAGCAGTACCATTTTACTCTTTTTCATAACAATAATCCCCCTTGAAAAAATTGATATAATTTAGCTTTTATCTCCACTTATGTAAAGAAGATAAAAACTCTGACACCATTATGCCACATTATCTAAAAAAATATAATCGTAAAAACGCTCCCAAGTGAGAAATATTTCACACGTTTGATGTCTGACCTCTCAAATCGTCAAAGTTTTCACTCTTGTTAACGTTTTCTCGATGTGTTGAATTCAATATACCACTTTCTATCTAATTAATAAATACATTTTGGACAATTTTTCAGATAAAAATGAAATTAATTAAATAATCTGACGGTGCATGCCATTAATTCATTTTTCTAATTATTTGCACATAACTGCCGGTCTTCATGTTACAATACGAAAAAGTCCAAAAAGGATGTGACTGCATGCTTTCTGCTCTGGTATGTGATAATTCTCCACTTCTCAGAAAAGAAATCTCCCTGCTTTTACAGGACAAAGGGTTTACTGAAATTCTGGAAGCGTCCGATGGGCCCGAGGCGCTCCGCGTTTTTAATACGCACCGAGTTGATCTGGTCGTGATGGATATCATCCTTCCGAAACAGGACGGAATCTCTGTCTTAAAAGAAGTAATGGAAATTCAGCGTAATCTTCCCGTTATTATGACGTCCTCCTGTTCCCAGGGGTCCCACCTGAGACGGACACGGTTTCTTGGCGCTGCCGCGTACATTCAAAAACCGATTACCGCCGGAAAAATGACGGAGGCGCTGGATGCAGCAGCGCTGGCACAGCTTGAGCCGGAAGTTCATGCTTCTTCCACAGCCGGTGGTAAATAAGAAAATAAGAAAATACCAGCAGAGGCTGCCCCTTTCCGGGACAGCCTCTCTCATGTTCCACCACAGTATTTATACTCTCAGCTTGTTTTTCTTTCTTCTTCCATTCCCATTTCTTCTTCAGCTTCTTCTGCTTCCCATTCTTCCTGCTCCTCCATTTTTTCCTCCGGCGCTTCATACTGGGCTGTCAGTGCCTCGAGCTCCTCTGTGGTGCGGCGGAGCTCTTCTGTCTGCTGCGCCACCTCAGACACTTGATTCTGCTGCTGCTCCATCGTATAGGCGACTCCGGCAATTTCTTTAGCGGCTTCTGCAGAGGTACCCGCTGCTTTTTCTATCAGCCCGTTCATCTGCCCGGACTGTTCGTTTACTTCATTAACTGAAGTGTCGTTTTCATGCACCATCTGCTGCATTTGTTGTATATTCCGTGAGATTTCTTCAAAGAATGCGCCCATTTCATGAATGTACTGCACACCGGTATTCGTTTCGTCACGCCCGCTCTGCAGCGTCGTCTGAACAAATTCGGTATCAGACTGCATTTTATTTACGATCGATGTAATTTCGGTGACAGCAACGCTGACGCCTTCCGACAGCTTGCGGATTTCTTCCGCCACAACGGAGAATCCCCGGCCGTGCTGACCGGCACGTGCTGCTTCAATGGAAGCATTCAGCGCGAGAAGGTTCGTCTGATCGGCGATTTCTTTAATTGTATTGACGAAGTTTGTAATTTCTTTAGAGCGGTCGCCGAGTGCATGCACACTGTCAGAGGAGTCCGTAACCATTTTCTGGACCCGCTCCATCTGCGAAACCGTATCCTCCATTTTTTTATTGCCATCTCCGGTAATACTGCTGATGGCACCTGCCGACTCAATCAGGGATCCGCTCCGCTCCTTTAACGCTTCCAGTTCTTCTGTGTAAATTTTCATACTGGACGTTACATTTTGAAACGACTCCGACTGATCATCCATTTTATACAGCAGTTTTTCAAGTGCCTCGTATGTATCTTTAGAGCTCGACTGGACACCACTTGCAAAGGATGTGAGAAATTCCGTTTTCTCATGAACATTCATGGATGTTTTCTGAAGGTGGTCCATCGTCTCAGCGAGCCTTGCTTTCAATTCATCCAGAACGTGGGAAACTGAAGCCAGCTCATCCCGGCCCGGATCCTGAATTGCAGGTTCATGCAGCGACCCTTCCATGATCTTGCTGCTGTAAGCTTTAATGCGTGCAAACCGGCGCTTGATACCTCGGTTAATGAGAAGAAGCAGCGCGCTCGAGACAACAAGTGATACGGTAAACAGGACGATGAGCAGGGTGGAACTCTCGGTGAGACTCGTTGAGGTGGACTGCGCGGCTGCTTGACGCTCCGCTGTTACCATGTCCCCAAGCTGCTGCAGGGCATAGACGTTTCGTTCTTTGATCGTCTGGGCACGGTTCACCATCACTTCGATAAATGTCAGGTTGCTCTCATCACCGGCAACATCCTGCAGCTGACCGAAAAAGAGCTCATTCAGCTGGGCATCGTTTTCGATAATCAGACCGACGAGATTCTGCATCTCCTCGGTATCCAGATAAGGTTCTATTTCATTAAACAGGGCCTGGAATTCCTCCCCGTTCGCCTCAAATGCAGTCTGTGTATCTTCGGACGGAAAAAATGCATAGTCCAGAACCAGTGCATACTGTTCTTCAAACAGCTGGGACATCTCGGAAAGCATCATGGAACGATCCCCGCTCCGCTCCATTTCACCGACATCCGAGCGGACATCATTCAATGCAAAGGTGACAAACAGTGCGGAACACAAAAACAAAACGAGCGTAAATAAAAACACTAAACCGTATTTAGACGTTAACGTAAGTCGATGAAGCCATCCCATGTACATCGTCCCCCTGACCCATATATGAAATCGTTCTCATTATATCATCAGGACCAAAGTATGTATATAAATTTTCTGAAAAAAGTAATTAGTCCCAGTTACTGCTGTATTTGTTTACGTTTTACGGCATACACAAGCAGCACTGCCATCACTCCGGCTGAAGCTTTACCGACGAGCATTGCAGTTACCATTCCGGGCTCTACCGCAGCAGTGAAGCCCAGATGCCCTCCGAGAAGGAAGGCTCCGCTTACCGAAAAGGCAATGTTCATGACTTTACTCCGTTCATCCAGAAGATGAAGATTTTTGTACATAGGGATGCTGTGGGCAAGCTGTGTAATAAAAGCTGTCCACGTTTCTGCAGGCAGTGGTGTTTTTTCCAGGAGTCCTGTCGCTTTTGGAATGAGCGTTTCCCGCAGGAAATGAACGAAAGGAAAGGCGCCGGCCAGTGCGAGGACGATGACGCCGATGATTTCCATCGTGTCCGCAAATGGAGTCATGCCGTCTACCAGAACGACACCTCCCACTTCCTGAAGGGCCAGGATTCCGATCAGTATGGAAGAAACTGCCATGACCATTCTTCCTCCCCACAGAAACAACGCAGTAACGATACGCCGGAAGAAAAAAAGTCCCGCAGCGCAGAGAGAAATAAATAAGATGACCGGCAGGAGCTGCTGTATAAGAAACGTTACTTCCATCCCCGCTGTCACCCCAGCAAGAAGAGCCCCCGCCGGAACCGGAATCAGCCCGTACATGATGCCTTCCGCCAACAGTTTATGATCCTGCCGCTGAATCAGCCCGAGCGCTACCGGAACGGTGAACACGAAAACAGGACCAAGCATCGTCGACAGAATAATCCCCGACAGCAGTCCAGCGTCGGGGTTGTCTGCGAGCGCCGTGCTCAGCGGGTACCCGCCCATATCGACAGCGAGAATCATGCCCGGAAACATTCCTGGGTCGACGCCGGCCAAAGAAAAAACCGGCACCAGAACCGGCCGGAGAAAGTCTGCAAGAACAGGAGCAATGGAGATCATCCCGACCATGACAAAAGCGAGCGGCCCCATCGCCTGAAACGCTTCATCCAGAGAACGGCCATACCCAAAGCGGTTCCCGAACGTTTTGTCCAGCACTGCAGCTGCCAGAAAGAAAAGCAGTGTCCATATTACGATCGAATTCACGAGCATCAGCCCTCCCCCCTCTCCTTTGTTTCTTGAGCGGCGCCCTGCTGTCCGTTAGAAGTTTCCACTTCCGCTGTAAGGAGGTTCCGCTGACCGTCTGAAATGAACGTCGACTCCACAATGACTGCCTCTCCTGATGGAACCGGTATCCGGTATACCACCCAGTTTTCTCTGGAAAAAACGTAGGTACGGGCACTCCCTCCCTGGGTCACCACGCTTTCTGAGCCGTCCCGGTGAACAATCGTCCCTCTGATAAGCGGACCGTCTGTCATAATCTGAACGGTTTCTTCCTGTCCGGTATAACGCAGCTGCACGCGGAGTTCCTCCTGTTCTGCCTGCACCCGCATCTGAAATTCTCCTGATTCGGTCATTGTCTGCGCACCGTCCGCCACCTCATCAGAAGGACTTCCGGAAAAAAAGAAGGAGGAAAGAAGAAAAAGACTTACGAGAACAGCTGCACCTTTTTTCATCCTCATCCCTCTTTTCTTTCATTTACCCCTGAATTGTGGACCGCATATATCTTAATACCGCAGGGTCGATCCGGTAATCCTCCTGCCAGCGTTCTTCGAAATTCTCTCTCATAACATACTGTTTCAGCGCCTGATATACCGTCTCTCTGCCTGCATCCACCTCGCCGAGCAGTCCATCTTTCTGAAGCAGATCCGCTGTTTCTGTCAGCACTTCCCCCTCCAGCGCAAGAAGATCCTGTTCCCGGGGAGGTGTGAAATAGAGCTGGTGCAGCTCAAACAGTCTCGACAGCTCATCAATCGGCTCCGAATGATCATCGACACGCAGGTCATACTTCCGATCGTTATACCCACCGTAGCCTCCTTCGTTCTGAACGACAAACAGTGCCGCAGACTGTTTTCCCCGTGAATCGCCGCCTGCCTCCTGTGCCGCATGAAGTGCAGCGAGAAGGCGTTCAGCAAGAGATCCCGTACCTTCTTCAAACGTTGTCACCAGTGCATCCACCGTTTCCCGGCTTACGAGAATGTTTCCTTGGGCTGTGCAGTACCGTCCTTTACGGTGTCCTGCCCAGTCATAGCATTCCGATCCTGTATAAGCTGCCGTATTTCCCTTGTTGTCCATGATGGCAAACTGGCGGAGCTCCCGGTCGGGGTCATTCTGAATCAGTTCATCGATGATCGTTTCCAGCGGTTTTCCTTCCTTTAACATACGAAGTCCTTCCGGTCCAAAACCAGTATGGGCAAAGGACTGCGTCGCCACCGCTCCAGTACCGGCCTCCGCCCAGGGAACGACAGCTCCGACTCCCAGGAATTTAGACTGCACGGCAATGCCGGTCTCTTTCGTTTCAGGGTCGTAACCTATGATGGAAAACGTCGCTACTTTCGGCATCTTTTTCTTCATCGTCTCAACCTTCCCGTTTTCTCCTGATGGAGAATGTAATGATCTTTTCTCTATCATAATCTTCCATTCCTGAGGGCGTCAACGAAAGCAGGTGTGTTTTAAATTGTGCACTCCTGGGAATAAGTCGGTGAATCCTAAAGGAGGAAGATAGATTATGAACGTTCTAGTTATTGGTGCCAACGGACAGATTGGCTCACACACAGTACGCATGCTCGGACTCAGCACAGAACATACAGGCACAGCAATGATACGAAAAGAAGAACAGCGAAGCCGGATGCAGGAACTCGGCGCAGACGAGATCGTAATCGGGGATCTGGAAAAAGACTTCTCTCATGCATTTGAACATGCGGATGCGGTCATTTTTACAGCAGGATCCGGTGGACATACCGGTCCGGAACAGACAGAGGTTATCGACCGCAAGGGAGCTCAGAAAGCTGTAGAGGAGGCGGAAAAAGCAGGCGTGTCCCGCTTCATTATGATCAGTACTATTATGGCGGATCAACCCGAAGAAGCGCCGGAATCCATTCAGCATTATTTAAAAGCCAAAGGAGCAGCGGATGAAACGCTCCAGTCCTCCGGTATGAAGTGGACTGTCATCCGGCCCGGGCCGCTGTCCAATGACGATGCCCGCGGAACCGTTACGCTGAAAAAACAGCTGGGAACGTTTGATGGGTCGATCCCGCGTGAAGACGTTGCTGCACTTGCAGTAAATGCGCTCGTCCTGGAAGAGACATTTAATCAGACATTTGAAGTTCTCTCCGGAGACACGCCGCTTGGAGAAGCACTGAAATCCATCACCTGATCCGGATTCCCTTGCGTTTCCCTACCGATCTTTTTATAATGAAGGTACGTAGCATGCGGGGAGTTGAATTCGAATGAATGCCATAAAACAAAACGCCTTACCGCTTATCCTGCTCGCTGTATCTGTGGCTGTCGGTATTTTCACTGGAATGAACGAAGCCTGGTTTGATGCCCGTAATTTTACAGCCGGTTACATGGCAGGTTCTCTCTGCTCTGCCGTCGTGCTGTTTGCTGTTTACAATTCGATTCTTTTTATAAAAGAACGTAAAGGCGGCAGCAGGCCATCCACAGAAGCATAAAGCAGATAAATTTCCGCCCGTAAAAAAGCTCTGCAGCCATCCCGGCTGCAGAGCTTTTTCGATCATTCGGTTTAAGACCATAGTGCTGCGAGCGTTCTCGGACCGCAGAGACCGTCCACCTGAAGGCCTGTCGTCCGCTGAAACTGTTTTACCGCCCGTTCTGTTTCTTTTCCAAACACGCCGTCTGCACCAAATACGGAGAGCGCAGTTCCTGATTGAATCAGCGATCTCTGAAGCAATGTTACTTCCTCACCTCTGTCTCCATTTCGCAGCATAAGCTTAAATGACGGAGTAAATCCCGGACAGCCTGTCCGCTGACCCGGCCATTCTCTGTGTCCGCGTACGTTATTTTCTGGAATATGATATCTCATGCACAGCACACGGCACAGATTCTTCCATGCAGCGTGCTGCTCGCTCGTGAAAGCAGCATTTCCGTCCAGGCAGATGCCGATATTTCCCCGGTTCGCCCCTCCTGTATGAAACGTTATGGTAGACACATCCCAGCACTGCTGTATCGTTCCATCCGGCGTAATAACAAAATGATAGCCGATGCCCGGCCACCCTTTCCCTACGTGATAACGGGCGTAGGCCCTGGCATTCCCTGAATTCACTGCGCTGTGGTGAATCGTAATTCTGTTTGGCTTCCCTCCTTTTTTGTACGTTTTCTCGGCGTGGCGTGCCAGTGATGCGGAAATATTAACTATTCTCATTATCATCCCTCCTGTTGTTTACGTACAAAGAGAAACAGGAAATGGGTTAGATTTTTCTTGAATTGGAATATTTTTTATTAAGTGCTGGTTTTTTGTAAGCGCCTTTTGTACAATACGAAGAGATAAACAGTTCGTTGAAAGGAGGCGGCCTCTTTGGCTACCCCGCTTTACCGTCAGATTGCGGCGGAAATGAAAGAAGAGATTTCCCGCGGCACGTGGAAGCAGGATGAAGCAGTGCCGACAGAAGCAGCACTTGCTTCACACTATGATGTCAGCCGGGTCACTGTCCGAAAAGCGCTGAAAACACTTGTTCAGGAGCAGCTGTTATACAAAATTCAGGGAAGCGGTACCTATGTGAAAGCAAACCGGGTGGAACATGATATTGTTTCTCTTCAGGGTTTCACGGAAGAAATGCAGGCACTGAACGTCCCATTTTCCAACCAGATCCTTTCTTTTGAAAAGATCATTCCTGAAACAACTGTGCAGCACATTTTAAATTTAAGCCCCGATGAGAAAGTTTTTTTCGTCAAGAGGCTGCGGATTATGAAAGGAAAGCCTCTCGTTGTTGAACATACGTACCTTCCTTCATCCTTATTTCCAGACATCGACCGGAAGGTTATGTCCGGATCCAAATATGACTACATCGAAAAAGAACTCGGCTTTACGATAAAAAAGAGCGAACAGGAAATCGTGCCACTTCTGCCCGCATCCGATATTCAGCACCTGCTTGAAATCGGCCCCGGCTCCCCTGTCCTTCACTTAAAGTTGTTTTCCATGCTGCAGGATGATACTGTTTTTGAATACACAGAGCTGTTTTTTACCGGCGAAGCGTATAAATTTACGATCACCGCATCGAGAAAACACCGGGGATAACTTGCAATCCTGGTTCCATCTATAGTATAGTATGTAGCTGGCAGTTTTTCTGGAACTGCCTTGTTTTCATTTAAAGGAATAGGGTATAAGTAGGTAGATTGAAGGAAAGGAGATGTTGTAAAGGTGAAGAAATTAACGGTCGTATTCTGGGCTGCACTTTTTATATTATTATTCTTCGTCGTTTACGGCGTCATAGCCCCGGATAATTTTCAGGCAACAACAGCAGCCGTACGGGACTTTATTTCCAGCACATTCGGCTGGTATTACCTTCTTGCAGTAACCGGCTTTGTGATTTTCTGCGGTTACATTGTGGTAAGTCCTTACGGAAGAATTAAACTTGGTAAACCGGATGACACACCAGACTACAGTTATCTTACCTGGTTCGCGATGCTTTTCAGCGCCGGCATGGGTATCGGTCTCGTATTTTGGGGGGCGGCAGAGCCTGTAGCCCACTACATGACAGACCCGCCGATGGCTGAAACCGGTTCGGATGATGCCGTCATGGAAGCAATGCGTTTCTCATTCTTCCACTGGGGCATTCATGCCTGGGCCATTTATGCTGTCGTCGCGATGGCACTTGCCTATTTCAAATTTAGAAAAGACGCACCCGGTCTCATCAGCGGAACGCTGGGTCCTGTCCTCGGTTCGTATTCCAAGGGGCGCAGCGGAAATGTCATCGATATTCTTGCTGTTACCGCAACGGTTGTCGGTGTTGCTGGTACGCTCGGTTTTGGTGCCGTCCAGATCAATGGCGGAGTCGGATTTCTATTCGGTGTACCGATTGGGTTTCCTTCCCAGTTCGTCATTATCCTGATTGTTACCGTTCTGTTTATGATCTCTGCGTATACAGGTCTGAACCGCGGAATTAAAATTCTGTCCAACGTCAATCTGGTTCTTGCCGTTACGCTCTTTGGATTTCTCTTTATTTTCGGCCCGACACTGTTCAACCTGAACCTATTTACAAATACAATCGGTACTTACATCCAGCAGCTCCCGAGCATGTCGTTCCGCATTGCGCCTTTTGAAGAGGATGAGCGTGCGTGGATCGATGGCTGGACCATCTTCTACTGGGCCTGGTGGATTTCCTGGTCACCATTTGTCGGCTCGTTTATCGCACGGGTTTCCAAAGGACGCACACTGCGTGAATTTGTACTCGGTGTACTTCTCGTACCGGCCATTGTCGGCTTCCTCTGGTTCGCGATCTTTGGCGGCTCGGCGATTTTCCTTGAGCAGCAGGGCACTGCAGCAATTTCCGAACTGGCAACAGAAGAAGCGTTGTTCGGCGTGCTGGACAACTTCCCGCTCGGAACGGTTATGTCCCTGATCGCAATTACGCTGATTGGTACGTTCTTTATTACTTCAGCCGATTCCGGCACATTTATTCTCGGTATGCAGACGACCAACGGTTCTCTGACACCGCCGAAATCCGTAAAGCTTGTATGGGGTCTGATGCTTTCCATCACAGCCTCGATCCTGCTGTTTACAGGAGGTCTGCAGGGTCTGGAAAACGCCATGATTATCGCCGCGCTTCCATTCTCGGTCATTATGATTTTAATGGCTTATTCTCTCCTCAAATCACTGCGGATTGAACGGATCGCGCTCGAAAAAGAAGCACAGAAGAAAAAATAAAAAGTCTCATCAAAACAACCGCCCTCTGGAATCCAGAGGGCGGTTGTTTGCTGTCGGTACGGTTATTTAAAAAAGCGGATGTTCTGCGGCGGCCAGAATGTCATATTGGCTCTGCCGACAATCTCTTCCATGGGGACAAAACCGATCTGCCGGCTGTCGATGCTGTTTTTCCGGTTGTCACCAAGCACGAAGACGTGATCTTCCGGTACCGTATGCTCATTTGTAAGGTTTTCCAGCGTGAAATCATCTGTAAAGACTTCAGTGGAAGCGCCGCCCCGTGTTTCTTCCAAAAAATCCTCTTCCACCGGAGCACCATTTACATAAAGCGTATCATCTTCGTAATACAGCTCGTCTCCCGGGAGGCCGATAATGCGTTTAATATAATCAGAGTCTTCATCTGCATGAAATATAATTAAATCAAACCGATCCGGCTCCATTAATTCGTAGCCTATTTTATCGACAATAATCCGCTCTCCGTCATGGATGGTGGGCATCATCGACTGCCCGTAAACAATGTAATTTGTAAACAAAAACTCCCTTACAACAATGGATAATATTGTGACGACAGCGATGGTTTTGGCTGTCTGCCAAAGCACACGCATCCAGAATGGACGGTTTCCAGTGGAGGCCCGCGTTTCACTCATAAGCTGTTTCCTCCTTCAGCTGACTCCCTGACTGCTGTTATTCATTTACCTTTAGCCCCTTTTTTTGAACTTGAAACTGGTATTATCTTCATTTTTGCGCAGATAAACCGATATAATAGAGAAAGCATCGTTCTGTACGCGCTAAAAATATACTTAATATATCGAAATATGAAGGAGAATCATTATGAAAACCGCAGCCGGCTGGAGCGGCGTATTTCTCTGCTTCCTCGCTTTTCTGTTATTCGCCGACCGCACCGGTTCGGAACTTGGAAAAGCAGAGTCTCTCCCGCAGATACTTGACGAACGAATTGAATTTGAGGAAGAAACACTTGCCGTAAACAGTGAAATAAGAGATCGGAACGGCGCGGTGATATCAGATGTCTATTCCGGTGAAAACCGTGTATATAAGCCTTATCACCAGATCCGCGAAGATATTATCCAGATGTTTAAAGCCGTGGAGGACCGGCACTTTGACACACATGCCGGCTTTGATGCAGCAGGCATTGCCCGTGCGCTCCTCGTCAATCTTCAATCCGGGGCGATTGACGAAGGAGGCAGCACCATCACCCAGCAGACCGTTAGAAACCTATACTTAACGCATGAGCAGACTTACGAGCGAAAGCTCTCTGAACTGCTTTATGCGTACCAGATGGAACAGGAATATTCAAAAGAAGAAATCATGGAGCTCTACATCAACTCCATTTATTTTGCCAATGGTATTTATGGGTTTGAGTCTGCAAGTGAATATTATTTCAGCCGGCCTTCCGACGAACTGTCCCTCGGTGAAATAACATTTCTTGGATCGATCCCGAACAATCCGACAATATATAATCCGCTGGAGTACCCGGAAAACGTCCGGGAGCGTCAGAAAGTGATGCTCCGGCGTATGAAAGAGCAGGGCTACCTTTCCGAAGAGCGGTATACAGCCGCCCTGAATCAGTCCATTGAATTAAATGTGAGGGAACGGATTGATCTGTATCCGGACTATGTGACGTATGTATATGAAGAGTTAAAACAGCTGATCGGTCAACAGGAAGGGTATACGGACCGTCTACAGGCAGCCGGGGACAACCGCGCAGCGGTCGAAGAAGAATGGCAGTCCCGCGTCACAGAAGTCATGAAAGAAGGCATTGTGATTGATACAGCTTTAAAACCATCGGCACAGTCTCATGCTGTCACCGTTATGAATCAGCAGCTGCAGCAGACAAGTGCGCAGGGAGCTGCGGCCATAGTGGACCATCAGCGGCAGGAACTGATTGCCCTCACGGGGGGCAGAAATTATCAAAAATTTGATTTTCACCGCGGCTATCAGGCGTATCGCCAGCCGGGATCCGTCATTAAACCGCTCTTATCGTATGCTCCGTACCTGGAAGAAAATCCAGGCACCGATCCTTCAACACTTGTAGACGCAGGGCCTTTCGCTCATGAGGGATATGCGCCTAGAAATGCCGGCGGAGGCGTCTACGGACTTGTAACAATGGAGGAAGCACTCCGGCAGTCGTACAATACTGCTGCCGTCCGGCTGCTTCATCAGCTCACTCCGGAAACAGCGTTCCGCTACCTGGACGCCTTCCCCTTTGCCAGAATCACCTCTGAGGATGAAGCACTTCCGGCAGCACTCGGTGGATTTCAGTATGGTATGAATCTGGTTGAAATGACCTCCGCCTACACAGTGTTTTCGCAGGATGGCACGTTTAAAACACCCCGGGCGATCCGCGGGGTGTATAGTAAATCAAACGGAGACCTGCTCTTCTCCTGGAACAGCGGCACCCGTACCGTATTCTCACCGGAAACAACGAGCAGAATCAGAGGAATGCTGTCGCAGGTGATCGAGCGGGGCACCGGAACGGGCGCTTCCTATGCAGCGGAGGGATACCTTGGCGGGAAAACAGGCACCACCGATAACTACGCAGACCTGTGGTTTGTCGGGTTGTCAAACCGCTATACAGCGGGAGTCTGGTTCGGGCACGATCAGCCTGGAGCGCTGCGTGAGGAGAGTACAGAGAACCTGCACACAAAAACGTGGCGCCGGCTGATGCAGGAAATGCCGGACTAATCTAAATCGGGAGGCTCGCCGTCAGCGCCGCATACAGTCTGAGGAGAACGTATGAAGTGCCCGTTAAAAATGCGGCCCAGAAAAATAGATGAAAAAGCACCATGCCGATAAGCGAGAAGGCACCCATACTGTCGCTGACCTTATAGAGGAAATAAATAAAATAAATGGCACAGGCGGAGAGAAAAGCACCGATAGAAACCCAGGGATCATAAATCCAGCCGATCACAGCGATGATGGAGGCAGTGAGAAAAATCCAGGTTCCAGCCCTCACCTGTTGAATCTCCGTTCCCTGCCCTTCTCTTGAAAAGAAAAGCAGTGACACTTCATTGACTGTGTCCGCGATTAATTTAAGCGCTGCGAACAGCATAAAACAGAAAAGCCACAGTACAATCATCAGTGTTAATGTTATTTCCTGGGCAGAAAAAAATTCAACCATGCCGGCGTAAAGGCCCAGCTCCTGAAGATAGCTGCTCACAACCTGTTCGGCATACATGGAAAACCCCAGACTGAAAAGACAGATGGAGATGAGAGGAAAGTGGCTCGTAACATACGCATTTTTCATTAGCGGAAGGCCTCCGGTTTCTGGACGAAATTAGACACTCTGTAGTATAGCATAAATGGGAATTCTGTAGATCACCTCCCCCGAAAAGAAAAGAAGAGGCACCGGTTTAAAGGTACCTCTTCTTTCTCCTATAAGTGATGTGGAACGGTGTATTCAAAGATTTTGTTGCTCTGGGTCGGGCTTTGATCCAGATTCTCTTTGCGCGGTTTATGCGCTGCCTTAAAGGCATCACTGTGAATCCAGTTTTCGTAATGTTCCCTGCTTTCCCACTTCGTTAAAACAACGGGATAATTTTCGTCTTCGGAAGGCTGCAGAAACATAAAATCCAGACAGCCATCCACTTCTTTCATTTTTTCCGAACTGCTGGCAAAACGACCTGCCACGTTTTCTCTTCCTTCCGGCGGTACATGCAGCTGATTCATCACAACGTACATTGCTGATCCCTCCTGTCCACAGATTAACAATCACCTTTTCAGTATAAATTGTTCCGGCTTTGGTGGAAAGGAAAACGTATCCACCTTTCCTTCACGGGGAAAACATGATATATTAGATTCAGCTACTTGTGAAGGGGGACGCATCCTATGGATTTATTATTAATTCTCGGTATCTGCGTCGTGTTCCTCGTGTCCATCTGGACTGGCGGATACGATGCAAAATCAACGAAAAACTAACCCGCATGTTTACATACAAAAAGACTGTCCTTTCTCAGGGACAGTCTTTTTGTATCTACTGTTTCACCGGCGGCTGCAGAATAGAGGCAAACTGCTGCTGTCTCGCAGCTTCATACACGAGAATAGCGGCTGTATTCGATAAATTAAGCGAACGGACGTTGGACGTCTGCGGGATCAGCAGGCACTGTTCTTTGTATTTTTCACCGATTTCCTCCGGAAGGCCGGTCGTTTCTTTACCGAACACAAAAAAGTAATCCTTTTCTGTACAACTGTAGTCCACATCCGAAAACCAGCGGGTCCCTGTCGTTTCGACAAAATAAAATTCACCCTCCCGCCATGTCTCGAGTACTTCTTCCAGACTGTCGTAATGATGGACATCCACATGCGGCCAGTAATCGCATCCCGCACGCTTCAACATCCGGTCGTCTGTGGAAAATCCCAGCGGATGGATAAGGTGCAGAGACGCATTGGTACCTGCACACGTTCTTGCAATATTCCCCGTATTAGCCGGTATTTCCGGTTCAAATAATACAACATGTATACCCACGTCATTCTCTCCTTACACCGTATCCAGTGAATCGATAAACTGAATCATTTTTTCTTTTGGTACATCTTCTGCAATAATCTGATAGTACACTTCTGCATGATCTTCAAACACCTGCGAGCGTTCCAGAAAGGTGAAGTGTGTTTTTTGAAGTGCCTCAGACTCCTGCCACTCCCCGACAAAGTGATTGACACTCATGTAGGAATGGTGAAGTACACCAGCGGCTGTCAGCGTATGCTCAGGAGAAAGTACATATTCTCTCAAAGCGCGGTGATCCATCCCTTGTATCGCCGGATCATGGACCAGCTCAATCCGGCTGCCATCCACGTGCTCATAAGTAAAAACGAGCAGTGTCTCATCTTCCATGACAGAAGACAAGGTCCATTCCTCCTCCAGCTCTGTTGATAAAACTGGATATGCAGTGGACTGCTGCACATCCTCCTCAGAGCTTGTATGTTCCAGACTGCATCCTGCCATCAAAAGCAGGAGCAGGATCAGCCAGGCTCGTTTTGCTGTCATTAGTTCTCTCCTCGATAACTGGTTTGGTTTAGTAAACTAGAGTTTCCGGCTGTTTTTCCAGCTGCAGCAGTTCTTCTTTTAAAGGCAGTCCGCCGGCATACCCCACCATTGATCCGTTGCTGCCAATGACGCGGTGACAGGGAACGAATATCGGAAGTGGGTTTTTATTGTTGGCGCCGCCGACAGCCCGAACTGATTTCGGCAGACCGATGGCTGCAGCAATATCTTTATAAGAACGGGTTTCGCCATAAGGAATGACTTCCAGCTGGCGCCAGACCAGCTTTTGAAACGTCGTACCCTGCATATCCAGTGGAACCGTAAACTCTTTCAGTTCGCCCCGGAAATACGCGCGGAGCTGCTCCTCTGCCTGATTCAACAGCGGCGTGTTTTCCTTAATAATGTGCACCTGATTTTTCTTTGCCGCTTCCCTGCAGAGACACTGATTCTCCTTCGCCCAGCCACCGAAGGCCAGGTGTCGGATTCCTCGTTCAGATGCAGACAGCAAAAAAGAATGAGAGCCGATTTCTGCCACTTTCATCGCCAATGAGATCATACTGCTACTCCTCCCCAATCATTCGTGCTTCCAGAATTTCTTTTTCCACCATTGGATCCGTTTCTTTTTCAGATGCCGTATGCAGCGCGTGCTGCGCATCAGCAGTTTGGATCTGTCCCAGCGACCAGGCTGCCGCAGCCCGAAGAACCGGCCGGACGTCTTCAAGTAGAACTTTCTGTAGATCCGGTACGGCCGCTTCTTCTTTCAAGGTGCCAAGCGCCAGTACAGCATTCCGCTGAATCGGCTTTTTGCCTCTCCAGGATCCTGCCATTTTCCCGTACGTCTGTTTGAATTCTTTATTTGATAAAAACAGCATGGACTGAAGAAGCGGCTTTACTTTCTCCGGCTCGGGCTCCAGCTCTTCGTGGTGGTGATGATCCATCCCTTTATTTTCCGGACAGACTGTCTGGCACGTATCACATCCATAAAGCCGATTACCTAGTTTTTTGCGGTACTGTTCCGGAAGCATGTCCTTTGTCTGAGTCAAAAAAGCGATACACTTGGATGAATCCAGCTGTCCACCCTGGATGAGCGCGCCGGTAGGACAGGCATCCACACACTTGTTGCAGGTACCGCACTGACTTTCCAACGGTTGATCCGGCTCGATCGCGTAATCAAGTATCATTTCTCCTAAATACACATAGGATCCGAATTCAGGCGTAATTACCGCACAGTTTTTTCCGGACCAGCCGATCCCACTCCGTATTGCTGCCGCACGGTCGGATAATTCTCCAGTATCGACCATCGAACGTACACGCACGCCGGGGATTTCTGCTTCAATAAATGCCTGCAGCTTTTCCAGTTTCCGGCGGAGCACGTGATGGTAGTCCTCTCCCCAGGAAGCTCTGCAGAAAACACCCCGCCTGCTGCCTTTTCGGGAGGGAGGTGCATCTTTCAACTTCGAAGGATAGGCGACCGCAATAGAAAGAATCGTTTTTGCCTCCGGCAGTAAAAGGTCCGGCTCGGTGCGTTCCGCGATCGAACCTTTCTCAAAACCCGAGGCATAGCCTTTCTGCTGCTGAACGGTCAAGCGTTCTTTCATCGTAACAAATGGATCTGCGGAAGCAAAACCAATCTTATCAATGCCAATAGCGGCTGCCTCTTCTTTTAGTCGTTGTTTTAATGCTTTTTGTTTCACGTCGGTTGGTGTCATAACGACCACAGCGCCTTTCTCCATCTTCTTCATGCAGTCTACTACCTGTTTCTACGAAAGTCAATTCAGTCACGAAAAAGCGCCTCCCCCATGCGGGAAAGACGCAGGATATTCCTATAAGAAGTGGTAGCGAAGGTGGGATTCGAACCCACAAGCCCGAAGGCACAGCATTTTGAGTGCTGCGTGTATGCCAGTTCCACCACTTCGCCATACACAATAGCTGAATTGGTGCCGAGGGCCGGACTCGAACCGGCACGGTAGTACACCTACCGCAGGATTTTAAGTCCTGTGTGTCTGCCAATTCCACCACCCCGGCATGCAGACGTATGTAAATAATGGAGGCGACAACCGGATTCGAACCGGTGATGGAGGTTTTGCAGACCTCTGCCTTACCACTTGGCTATGCCGCCTTAACAAAACGGGATAATGGAGCGGGAAACGGGATTCGAACCCGCGACCCCCACCTTGGCAAGGTGGTGCTCTACCACTGAGCTATTCCCGCATAATTGGCAGGGCTAGCAGGATTCGAACCTGCGAGTCACGGAATCAAAATCCGATGCCTTACCGCTTGGCTATAGCCCTACATTGTAAAATAAATCATGGGGCGGCTGATGGGAATCGAACCCACGAATGCCGGAATCACAATCCGGTGCGTTAACCACTTCGCCACAACCGCCATATAAATGAGAAATGGAAATGGTGGAGGGGGAGAGATTCGAACTCCCGAACCCGAAGGAGCGGATTTACAGTCCGCCGCGTTTGGCCAACTTCGCTACCCCTCCATGTTTTCTTGACAATAAGCTGCGAATCTCTTCGGCAGCTTCTTTCGAACGTTTCCTCACGCACCTGAGTGCGCTCCGGTCCGTTCTCTTTCGCTTTCTCGACCTTCTTGCTTCTTGTCAAGAAAACGATCGGAACCATGCTGCGAATCTCTTTCTGCTCTGCACTTAACAGTGCTTTATAGAAGAATAGCAGTTCCATTTAAAGGTTTCAAGAAAAAAATGGTGCTGGCCAGAGGACTTGAACCCCCAACCTACTGATTACAAGTCAGTTGCTCTACCAATTGAGCTAGGCCAGCACGGTGGTGGCTCGGGACGGAATCGAACCGCCGACACACGGATTTTCAGTCCGTTGCTCTACCGACTGAGCTACCGAGCCACTATGTAATTTGGTTGCGGGGGATGGATTTGAACCATCGACCTTTGGGTTATGAGCCCAACGAGCTACCAGACTGCTCCACCCCGCGGCGGTAAAATAATGGTGGAGGATGACGGGCTCGAACCGCCGACCCCCTGCTTGTAAGGCAGATGCTCTCCCAACTGAGCTAATCCTCCATATAATGACCCAGCCACGTCCTACTTTTGCAGGGGGAGAGCCCCCAACTATCATCGGCGCTGGAGAGCTTAACTTCCGTGTTCGGCATGGGAACGGGTGTGACCTCTCCGCTTTTGTGACTGGATATGTAATTGGTGACCCGTACGGGATTCGAACCCGTGTTACCGCCGTGAAAGGGCGGTGTCTTAACCACTTGACCAACGGGCCATATCTGGCGGAGAGCGAGGGATTCGAACCCTCGGTACGGCGTTGACCGCACACACGATTTCCAATCGTGCTCCTTCGACCACTCGGACAGCTCTCCAGAAATGGCTCCACAGGTAGGATTCGAACCTACGACCCATCGGTTAACAGCCGATTGCTCTACCACTGAGCTACTGTGGAATAATATAAAGAGGGCGTCCTCTCAAAACTGGATAACGCGTCGATCCACGAAGATCAGTGTCCTGGTGTTGCCGTTGTTCTTGGTTAAGTCCTCGATCGATTAGTATCCCTCAGCTTCACGTGTCGCCACGCGTCCACCCGGGACCTA
>NZ_PVNS01000014.1 GCF_002993335.1 Alkalicoccus urumqiensis
TCCACATGAACGCGTTCTATACCAAAATGCATGAACGATTCCACGAAACTTATTGAACCGCCGTATACGGATCCGTACGTACGGTGGTGTGAGAGGACGGAGGGGAGAACCCTCCTCCTACTCGATTAGGCTTTTTCCCTGTCCAGCGGCAGCATCGTCGAATTTTTCACTTCGCGGAGCGTCAGACTCGTCTGAATCCGGGCACCGCCGAGTTCATTCAGCCGGCGGACGAACGTTTCCAGCTCTTTCCGGTTGGAAACGACGATTTTCAAAAGGTAATCATATTCCCCGGTCAGGCAGTAGCACTCCAATACTTCCGGCCGCTCCTTCAGCTTGCCCTCCAGAAACTGCAGTTCGTCGGTCTGATGAATGTTTGTGCTCATAAAAATAAAGCAGAGCAGATCAAACCCGAGCGCCTCTTCGTTCAGCAGCGCCGTATACCGCTCAATCACCCCATCCTCTTCCAGACGGCGGATGCGGCTGTGGGTTGCCGGCGGTGACAGACTGACTCTCCGTGCAATTTCCTGGTTGCTGAGTCTCGCATCGTGCTGCAGAATATCCAGAATGTGCAGATCCATGTGATCCATGCAATTTCCTCCTTTTGTTTCTTCTGCAGAAACCCTTCCACTTTCCCTTTCTACAGAACAATTAAATTAAATATCCCATTTAACTTTTAATTATTCTTAATTTTATCATACATACCGAATAATATAATAAAAATATCCTTTTCATGATACAGTTATTTCATAAATGTTATTCCGAAAGGAGGAGGAAAAGCATGCGCTACGTCGTGCTTCTCGTTCTCGCCAGTCTGTTCTGGGCGGGGAACTTCATCGTTGGTAAAGGGCTTGCGGCGATGGCCGCACCAGATACGCTCACCACGCTCCGCTACGCCATTGCCGCGGCTGTTCTGCTGCCGCTGATCGCTTTCCGGGAGAAAAAAGTGCTCCCGCCGGCCCGGGCCTGGCTGCCGCTTCTCGGCATGGGTATTACCGGTGTCGTCTTATTCAATGTGCTTCAGTTTCTTGCGCTGGATCAGACGACTGCTGCGAATGTCGGTATCATTTCCACATTAAATACGTTTTCCATCGCACTCTGTGCCGCTCTCCTTCTCCGCGAACGGATCCGGCCGCTGCAGTTCGGTGCGATGCTTATCTCCTTCGGCGGCGTACTTCTCGTCATGACGAATGGACGTATGCCGGCTGTTGATACCATACAGTCCGGCGACCTCTGGATGACCGCAGCCGTCGTCGTATTCGGCCTCTACTCGGTGTGCAGCCGCTGGGCGACACGGGATGTTTCTCCGATGATGTCGGTCTGCTGGTCCGGTATTATCGGCATCATTATTCTGCTGCCGTTTAACCTGCACCGGTTTGCTCTCCCGCCGGTGGACGCGGCGTTCACCGGTGCGCTTTTATACATCAGTCTTGTCGCGACGATTTTATGTATGGTGTTCTGGGGACACGGCGTGAAGCATCTCGGCGCCTCCACCGCCGGACTGTTTTTAAACTTAAACCCGGTGTTCACAGCGGTTCTCGCGTTCGTTTTCCTCGGCGAGAGCCTGACGTGGATCCAGGCTGCCGGCACCTCACTTGTCATCGGCGGATGCATCGCCTATACGCAGGTTCCGAAAGTCGTCGTGGCACCAAAAAAGCATGTCGAAGCAGCATAGACCCATCCCATCCTTTCCCACGTTTGTTCACCTGTTTTTCACTGTACATCCGGCTGTTCCGGCGTATACTGGAAGATATTCCAAACAGAAAGAAGTGCTGACGATGACTGCAACCTTTGTAATGCACGGCGTTCGTTTAATGATGACGGGAGTTCTCGGCTTCGCCGCTGTCTCCCTCGTTTTCTATCAGGGCGTGGAATTTGTGCACGCTCTCTGGGATATGTTCCGCTCCCACTAAAATGCCGACAGGAAAAAACGGTGCCTCCTCTTCTGGAAGGCACCGTTTTTGTCATATTATTTTAAGATGCTTCATAGGCCATCGCTTCATGTATCGGTTTGGCTTCCGCGTGCTGGATCCCGCTTAACGGAACGCTTCCACTGAATACATACGCCGTGCCGGAGTTCATCCGCTCCAGTCCTTCGAGCGCCGTTTTCCAGAGCCACTGATGAGGATTTGTGATCTCCCTGCTGCGGCGGTAAGCTTCTGTCATACTGATATCGCTTCGGAATCCGCTTTGGCGGTGACAGATGCGGAGCGAATAGCTTTTGGTCAATGTCTCGACCTGCACCGGCGCCTTCAGCGCTCCCCAGTCGTTTTTCTGAAAATCCAACGTACATCCTCCTCCGCTCCATAAGTAAGGCTCTATACCCTGATGAAGCACCCACAAACCGCCGCTCCTTCGTTTTTTTCTGCCTGAAAACGGGTACGGCGTGTATAGAAGCAGATTTTACGGGGAGGGGTGTCCTGGTTGAACGATGTCTACGAACAATTTAAAGAGGTCGTGATGGCCGTGCTGCCGCTCGCAGCCGTTGTGATTATTCTGCAGTATACGCTGATCGGTCTTCCTCCGGAGCTCTTTTTCCGTTTTCTTGCAGGGGTCGTGATGGTCGGTCTCGGACTGTTTCTTTTTCTCGTCGGTGTACATATCGGGCTTCTGCCCATCGGGGAAATGATCGGTGCTGCGCTTCCGAAAACGAACAAAGTCTGGCTCATTTTAAGTGCTGCTTTTGTTCTCGGTGTGGTTGTCACCATTGCGGAGCCGGACGTCCGCGTGCTTGCGAACCAGATCGATGACGTATCGGAAGGGGCCATCGGCAGCTGGACGCTCATCTTATCCGTCTCTTTAGGCGTCGGTATTTTCGTCCTTATGTCCATGGTGCGGACGCTGTTCAACGTACCGCTGAAATACCTTCTTCTCGGTGGGTATACCCTCGTCGGTCTCCTGGCGCTCGTCACACCTCCGTCTTTCCTGCCGATTTCCTTTGATGCCGGCGGGGTGACGACAGGGCCGATGACCGTCCCGTTTATTCTCGCTCTGGGCGTCGGCGTCACGTCCGTCCTGCAGGGCAAATCCTCCTCGAGTGAAGGCTTCGGTATCGTCGCCCTTGCGTCGATCGGACCGATTATCGCCGTCATGCTGCTGGGGGTGGTGTACGGATGATTGATATTATTTTCGAAGATATCACCCATACGATCACCGAAGTGGCGCTAGCGATCGTGCCGCTGCTCGTATTTTTCTTTGTGTTTCAAGTGTTTTTTCTCCACCTGGAAAAGAAGC
Organism: Alkalicoccus urumqiensis; assembly: GCF_002993335.1. GTDB lineage: Bacteria > Bacillota > Bacilli > Bacillales > Salisediminibacteriaceae > Alkalicoccus > Alkalicoccus urumqiensis. The sequence goes on from NZ_PVNS01000014.1 coordinate 3,232, forward strand.
GGATCTTCGATATTCTTATCGGACTCGTGTTTACGTTCGTGGGGCTCGTACTCTTTCTCCAGGGTGTGGAAATCGGCTTTTTCCCTGCAGGTGAAGCCATCGGGGAGACGCTCGGCGAGCAGGAAAACACGCTCCTCCTTCTTCCCATTCTCGGCTTCATTTTCGGCGTCGTCGCTACGTTTGCGGAGCCCGCGATCCGGATTATGAACTACGAGGTGGAAAAGGTGACTGCCGGTTCCATTTCCAAAAACGTCATGCTCATCACGCTGTCGCTCGGCGTCGGGTTATCGATCGCGCTGTCGATGGTGCGGATCGTCGTCGGTTTTCCGCTCTGGTACGTTTTACTGCCGGGATACATTCTGGCGTTTGTGCTCGTCTTTTTCTCGAGCGACCGGTTCATCTCGATTGCCTTTGATTCGGGCGGTGTGGCCACCGGACCGATGACGGTCACGTTTATTACGGCCATTTTTGTGGGAACGGCTTCTGTAACGGAAGGACGCGACCCGCTTCTGGACGGGTTCGGCATGATTGCGCTCGTTGCGCTGACGCCAATTCTCGCCGTCTTAATACTCGGCCTACTTTATCAATGGAAGGAGCGTTCCAATTCATGAAAACATTCCGCGGGGATCATAAAATAATGGTAACGATCGTCAAGCGCGGAAAGGCTTCCCGGCTGGTGAAAGCGTCCAAAAAAGCCGGGGCCTCCGGAGGAACGATTCTTCTCGGTGAAGGAGTGGGGATCCATGAGAAACGTCGTTTTTTCGGCGTCGATGCCCTGCATGAAAAGGAAATTCTTCTGACGCTTGCCCCGGAGGACATTTTTCCGGATATTGTGGACGCTATCAGCAGTGCGGCCAGGCTGCATAAACCCGGCCGGGGCATCGGCTGTATTCTGGATGCCCGGCGGACGCTCGGCATTGCCCACCTTGGATATGATGATTCGACAAAGGAGCTGGATGACATGACTGATGATGTAAAGCACCGGGGGTTTAATTTGATCATTACGGTTGTGGAGAAAGGAAAATCCGGCAAAGTTATCGATGCGTCCAACCGCGCCGGCGCAGAGGGCGGTACGGTGATGAACGGCCGGGGAAGCGGCGTCAACGAAAAAGCGAAGCTGCTTTCCATGCAGATCGAGCCGGAAAAAGACGTCGTATTAACGCTCATCCGCACGTCCAAAACCGATGCCGTCCTCCGGGCGATCGAAGACGACTGCGAGCTGAGCGCACCCGGGAAAGGCGTGTCGTTTGTGCTTCCGGTCGAAGACACCGTCGGCATCAATCATCAGCTGCAGGATGACTAATCATTTGGGCGCTGACATCCAGCTGTGTCAGCGCCCGACGCTTTGTATACATGGATGACGGAACATCTGCTTTCAACCACAGGAAAAAAGCCGAACGAGCCCTGACATCTCTTTCAAGAGCTGCAGGATCGTTCGGCTTTTTTGTGTTTACGGTTCCGCCTCTAATTAATTATTCGGCTTTCAAAACTGCGGACGCTGTGTTAATCCTCGTAAGGCCAGGAAACTGTCCAGACTTCATTAAAAAGGTTGAAGGAAGATTGGAAGCGGAGTCCGCCGACGATATCGATCGGAGCGTTAATTTCCAGGGTAGAAGAATACATGGTCATCCGGGCAAACCGGGCCGGCTCTACCGGGAATCCTTCTGCTGCTGCAATTTCCCCCGCAGCATAGCGGACGAGCGGCGAAAATGCATAGCTCGTGCTAACGGATGTGGCGTTGTCGTCTCCCTTACTAACCGTCACAACTGTCCGGTCCGTCAGCGGATTGTAGTACTCATAGCCGTTTCCGGTACGTTCTCTCCGCTCGTAGGGCCGTCCGTCCAGAAGGGAGGTCCCGTCCTCTTCTCCGTAGCCGGGGGATGCTGCGTCTGTAATCCGGGCCGTTTTCCACGTGTTATTCCATGCCACGTCGGCACCGAACAGTTCGCTTACAAACCGGAGCGGAATGAGGGAGCGCCCGTCCTCAATGCGGAGCGGGGCTGCTTCTTCGATCATTTCGCCATTCACAATGACTTCGTCCTCCCCGACCGGAAAAACCACTTCCGTACTGTTGCGGCGTATGTACACTGCTTTGTCACTGCCATCGGCAATAAACCGGACGGTCGCACCCATGTAGTCAAACACACTTCGTACCGGCACCATCGTCCGGCCCTCATAAATCTGTGCCGGATCTCTCTCATCGACCGGCGCTGCCCCGTTCACGAGAATGGTCGGCTGAATCTCCCGGTAATCACTATCGACGACCGCCTGGGCACTCGTTCCAAAAAACAGCATCAATCCAAATGTCAGTACACCAGTTATCCACGATTTTGTTTTCATCTTGCATTCCTCCCTTCTATTTACCAGCCTATACCCCCTTTCATTTCCATCTATCCCCTTCTTTTCTTGTTGAATGGAAAACGGTTCCTTTGACCCGGGATTGGTGTGGAATGCGGGAGAAAATGCTTCACTTCAAGAAGCACGGCTCCGCACCGCCGGACAGCGGAGAAGCACGATCCATAGAAAGCAGCGATGTATTTTAACAACGGTTTGAAATGCTGCAGCCCCTGGCATGCTTAAGTAAAAGAGCCTAAAGAAAAGGGAGGTTTGCTGAATAGGTTCCCGTTTCCTCCCTGCACCTGCAGCCGTACGCGTGCCGGAGGGAATAAGAACTGCGGGACGAGAGCAGGAGACGGCTTGGAGCAGAGGGGGCGCCGGAAGTTCCGGCGGCCGGTGGTCCGATGGCCTGGAAAGTTGGTCCGGTTTGGTGCAGAACCTGGTCCGATTTCGACGGAAGTTGGTCCGTTACGAAGCGCCTGGTCCGGTTGAACCTGTTTTTGGTCCGATACAGGGCCGGCGTGTTCCGAAAACGAGCCATGCTGGTCCGCGGACGGCTGTTTCTGGTCCGGTGTTTTTCAAATGATATCAAACTGCCGCTTCCAGGCTCTCTCATCTACGAAAACCACCAAAAAAAGAGAGAATAGAATGTGTATAGTGTGAAACGTCCGGCTGGAAAACAAGCCCACGCAGGCTTCTACCGGACAGCGGAGAAGCTCTACCAACAGAAACAAACGGTACATGGAACAGAACACTGAAATGCTGCAGCCCCTGGCAGGTTTGCGTTAAACAGATTTCGAATATTATATGTTATAGGCTAAAAAAATACCGCAGGAGGCGTTCTCCTGCGGCGCGTCGTTCGTTATTCGATAAAGCCGTTTTCTTCAAGGTACGTGCGTGCGACGTCGTCGACGTTTTCATCTTCAATGTCCACCTGGTAGTTGAGGCCCATCATCGTCTCGGTATCGAGCTCTTCGGCGAGCGGCGCCATGATTTCTTCAATCTCCGGGTATTCTTCATGCACCTCGGTGCTCATGGACATCGCCGCATGATAGGACGGGAAGAACTGCTGGTCGTCCTCGAGGTTGAAGAGGTCATACTCTTCGATCCGGCTGTCTGTGGCATGCCCCATCGCGACGTTCACTTCTTCGTTATTGATCGCTTCATAGTTCAGGCCGTAGCTCATCTCGCTTACCTGGGAGCTGCCGAATTCAAAGCCGTACGTCTCTTCGACGCCCGGGAGACCGTCGTCGCGGTTACCAAATTCTGCGTCCGTGGCAAACGTCATTTCCTCTGGATTCTCGTTGACATGCTCCGCAAGATCAGAAATCGTGGAAATGCCCATCTCTTCTCCGTCCTGCTGGCGCATCATGAGCGTATACGTGTTGTCGATGTCGGAAATGTTCGTCCACGTGAGACCCTGCTCGCCGTCGATTTCCTGAATCGCTTCGTATGCTTCTTCTTTGACTGCGATCGGCTCTTCGCCATTATACGTGATCAGACCGGTTCCTGTGTAATCCCACGTTACTTCCACCTCACCGGATTCCAGTGCCTGACGGAGTGCCGTCGATCCCATGTTATCGACCATGTCGACGGTAAAATCGTTTTCTTCCAGCATAATTTCAGTCATCTTAGCCAGAATAAACTGTTCGGTGAAGTTTTTCGCACCGACCGTTACTTCTTTTTCGTCGCCGCCTCCACAGGCGCCGAGAAGCGCAGCGCTTCCGATTACAGCTGATAGTCCCATAAGTTTCTTTTTCATGTGATTCATCCCCTTTAATAAAATGTACGTTATGCTGATTGAATGGCTGCTTTCTGTGCCAGGCGGATGCCCTTTGGCACGAGGAAAAACTGCAGCAGCCGGAAGAGCTGGTCCACGGATACAGCAAGAAGTGTGACCGGAACCGCTCCGGAAATTAAATACGTATTGTCAAACAGCTGAATGCCGGTGAATATCCAGACACCCAGTCCTCCGCCGCCGATCAGGTAGGCAAGCGCGGTCGTACCGATGTTTAACACGATCGCTGTCCGGATTCCTGCAATCATGGAGCTTGCGGCCATCGGCAGCTCGATTTTCCACAAAATCTGCTTCGGCGTCATTCCCATGCCGAGCGCCGCATCTTTTGCCGATGGGTTCACGGACTTCAGTCCGGCGATCGTGTTCTGCAGAATCGGCAGAAGTGAATACACGTAGAGTGCGAGAATGGCTGCCTGAATACCGATGCCTAAAAAGCCCATCGCAAGCGCCAGAATCGCAATACTCGGAATCGTCTGCCCAAGGTTTGCCGTGTTGACGAGCAGCCACTCATACTTCCGGTATTTCGGCCGTGTCAACAGGATCCCTGCCGGCACTGCCGTCAGTAAGGCAAGTGTGGAGGAGATCAGAACGATCTGCAGGTGCCTTCCAAGCAGGCCGAAAAACTGGTCCGGGTTTTCCAGAAGCTGGGAAAACATGTTGTTGGATATCGTCCACCAGAAAAAAAGCACAATCAGCGCCCAGAAAGCGATTTTCACGACCCAGGCAATCACTGCTTTACTATTCAAGAGAATCCTCCTTTCTTCAGGCGGTGACGGTCATTCTGTGCACGAACGATTCGATCTGTGCGGCACTGACCGGGCCGAAGATCCGCCCTTCGTTGTTTTTCAGCCAGACGTTTTTCTGTGATGGCGTCAGAAGCGCAGAAAGCACACTCCGAAGCGACGCCGTTTCCTCAAATATGGCATCAGAGGCGTCCGGTGCGGCACCTTCCGTCGGCGGTGCGCCTTCCAGAAGATCTTTTACCGTATACAGGCTCAGACTCTTCAGTACGCTGTCCTCTCCGACAAACTCCGCAACGAATTCATTGGCCGGCTGGTTCAACAGCTCTGCCGGCTTATCAAACTGCTGTACTTTCCCGTCTTTTAACAGCACGATTTTATCAGCGAGCTTGATCGCCTCATCAATATCGTGGCTGACGAAAAGAATCGTCTTTTTCAGCGAACGCTGGATCTCCAGGAACTCCTCCTGGATCCGGCTGCGGATAATCGGGTCGAGCGCGCCGAACGGCTCATCCATCAGCATGACCGGCGGGTCGGCGGCGAGTGCCCGTGCGACCCCGATGCGCTGCTGCTGGCCTCCGGAAAGCTCATGCGGAAAGCTCTCTCCGTACTGTTCCGGCGGCATGCCGATCAAGTTCATTAAGTACGCAAACCGCTCCGCTTTCTCTTCTTTGGTCCAACCGAGCATCGACGGAACGACCATTACGTTGTCTTCGATCGTCATATTCGGAAACAGGCCATTGCTTTGAATGACATAGCCGATATTTCGTCTCATTTCAAATTTATTCAGCTCCTGGATGTTGTTCCCCTCGACGGCAATTTCCCCCTCGGTGAGCTCCTCCAGCTGATTCACCATACGTAGAAGCGTCGTTTTCCCGCACCCGGATGGTCCGAGCAGGACGACGAATTCGCCGTGCTCCACGGTGATGGAGACGTCATCGATCGCCTTGATGTCTCCAGGATATACTTTGGATACGTTTTTAAATTCGATCATCGAACCCCTCCATGTCTCATCATGAAATTCCTTTCGGGGAGAATTTCTGCTGCAGCTTCTTCAGACCGAAGTCGGCTGCAATCGCCAGAATGGAAATCGAAATGGCGCCGGCCAGAATCATGTTCTGGTTCCCCCGTGAAATACCCATATCAATCAGTACGCCGAGGCCGCCGGAGCCGATAAAGGCAGCGATCGCCCCGATTCCGATGCTCAGCACCGTCGCCGTGCGTACGCCGGCCATAATCAGCGGCAGCCCGTTTGGAATCTCTACTTTTAACAGCCGCTGCATCGTCGTCATGCCGATCCCCTTCGCCGCATCCCGTACGTTTGGATCCACGTTGTTGATCGCGGTGTACGTGTTACGGATAATCGGAAGCTGGGAATACAGAATCAGCGCAATGACCGCCGGCAGAAATCCGACCCCCTGCCCGATAAGCGACAAGATTGGGATCATGACCCCGAATAAGGCAATACTCGGAATCGTCAGGATGATGGATGCTGCCTGAAGCACGGTTTCCGCAAGCTTCTCATTGGTTGTTAAGTAGACGCCGAGCGGCACACCGATTAAGATCGCCAGCGTAATACTGACACCGAGGAGCTGCACGTGCTCGATCGTATAGGAAAAAATATCATCGTAATTCCGTCCGAGATAAGAAAAAAAGTCTCCCATCGTCTCTCCCCTTTCCAGAAAAGCATTTGTTAAGGAAAATTTTCCTTCATTGCTTTCCGCCTATTTTCAGCACAAAAAAAGAAGAAAGCCGCTGACGGCTGTCACAGCGTTACTTTCCTCTCTGCCGAGGCAACTATTATTCAGCATAAGTCATTCGCGTCTAGAAGTAAAATCCGCTTACACGCCGTATAAAACGAAAATTTTCCTCTTTTCCCTGTTATACGGCAGGTACAGCATATTTCCTTGTGTTATCTACAGTTACCACCGGAAATCTCCTTTGACATAAAGAAAATTTTCCTTATACCATTGTTTATAACGTGTGAAAAAGAAAATTTTACGTTATTACCTTGTTTTCTCCTGCCGGTCGTATTACGATATGTCTGGATACAAAAGCGGAGACAACCGGTGGGAAACCACCCGATTTACGCGACAGGAGGTTCTTCATGCAGCGAAAAATGGAGCACATTACCGACTTTCAGATGGACTTCTTCCATCTTCATGGCAGAACAGCCCTCATTACCGGAGGTACCTCCGGACTCGGGCAGGGCTTTACGCTGGCGCTTGCCAAAGCCGGAGCCGATATTTTCGTCGTATCCCTGGAGGATGACGGCGGGGAAACGAAGCGGCTCGTGGAGGCGGAAGGCGTCCGGTTTCATCTTAAAATCGCCGATTTGACGAAGGAAGGGGTCTGCCGCGAGGTCGTCGAGGAGTGTATCGATACGTTCGGAAGCCTCGACATCTTAATGAACAATGCCGGCATCAGCATCAACGAAAAAGACGTCACGCAGTTTACGCGGCTGCAGTGGGACAAAATGGTGTCCGTGAATTTAAACGCACCATTTGAACTGATCGCAGAGGCATGCCCGTACATGATCCGCCAGGAGAGCGGCAAGATCATCAATACGTGCTCGCTCTTCTCGTTTCTCGGCGGGCAGTGGTCCCCGGCCTATGCCGCCACCAAGCACGGCCTGGCCGGACTGACGAAAGCCTACTGCGATGAACTCGCGCAGTACAACATTCAGGTAAACGGCATCGCGCCGGGCTACTTCGCCACCGATGTCACGACCGCGACACGCGCCGACGCCGGCGCCAATCAGCGTGTGCTCGACCATATCCCCGCTGCGCGCTGGGGAAATATCGTTGATTTGATGGGCGCCTGCGTCTATCTCGCATCCGATGCGTCCAATTATGTCAACGGCACACTGCTCACCGTGGACGGCGGCTACCTCGTCCGTTAAAAATAGAAAGGAGATTTTTACTATGACAGCAGCACTGACACAGGATTTAACCGCAATTCTTTCCGAAAACCGGATCATCACCGACAAGGAGGCCCTTTACGACGCCTCCGCCGACCGCTACAAAAAATACGCAAAAGTGAAAAACGTCCTCGACGTGCCGCTTCCGCTTGCGATTGTATTCCCGGAATCCGCTGAGGAAGTCTCCTCCCTGCTGCAGTACTGCAGCGACCACAGCATTAACGTCATTCCACGAAGCGGAAAAACCGCCACAGAAGGCGGACTGGAAAACTGGAAAGACGAAACGATCGTCGTCGACGGCTCGAAAATGAACCGCATCATCAAGCTCGACACGTATAACATGCAGGCGACCGTCCAGGCAGGCGTCCCGCTCCAGCAGCTCGAAGATGAGCTCCGGGAAAAAGGCTTTACGACCGGCCACTCGCCGCAGTCCAAACCGGTTGCGCAGATGGGCGGACTCGTCTCCACGCGGAGCATCGGCCAGTTTTCCACGCTGTACGGCGCCATTGAAGATATGGTCGTCGGTCTGGAATGCGTTTTTCCAAACGGCCACATTTCCAAAATCAAAAACGTGCCTCGCCGCTCCGGCGGTCCCGACATCCGTCATATTGCCATCGGCAACGAAGGTGCACTCTGCTACATTACGGAAGTGACCGTCAAAATCTTTAAATTCTACCCGGAAAACAACACGTTCCACGGCTACCTCGTCGATTCCGTCGACAGCGGGCTGAAAATGCTCCGGGAAGTCATGGTCAACGGCTACCGACCGTCCGTGGCACGCCTGTATTCACCGGATGACGCAAAACAGCACTTCAGCCACTTCTACAAAGGCGAGCATGTGCTCATCTTCATGAACGAAGGGCCAAAAGGACTTGTGGAAGCGACAAACCAGGCCGTGTACGAGGCCGTGGAGACGTTTTCCGAAAATGTCGTTGAAAAAGTGGATCCGGCCCATATCCAGACTTGGTTTGAAAACCTGAACTGGGATCAGAGTCGTATCGAAAAAGAATTCCGCGACATGGAAGAGAACAACACCCACGACGGTTTCACGACCGAAGTATCCGCAGACTGGGAGAACATCGCCATCATCTACCACAACGTCATGGAACGGATCAAAAACGAATTCGACCGCTATGACGACCTGACGATGCTCGGCGGACACTCCTCCCACAGCTATTTGAACGGCACGAACATGTACTTCGTCTATAATTACACCATCAACTGCGAACCGGAAGAGGAACTGCTCACGTATCACCACCCGATCCACGAAATCATCATCGAAGAAACACTCAAGCAGGGCGGCTCCATGTGCCATCACCACGGCATCGGCAAATACCGCTCCGAGTGGACGAAAGAAGAGCACGGATCGGCCTACTACATGCTCGAGCAGCTCAAACACGCCTACGACCCGAATGGCATCATGAACCACGGCACCATCTTCCCGCAGGACGCAGAAATCAAAAAATATATCCGCCGGTAACCACCGGCCATAAAGGGAGGGCCCGGCGCTCTCCCTTTCTTTCCAAATGAAAGGAGGACCCCCGATGAACAATTACATCATGGGAATCGACAGCGGCTCCCAGAGCACCAAAGTCATCATCTTCGACACGAGCGGGCGCGAATACGCCTTCGCCTCCTCCCCGCTCCGCGAACCCGACACACCCGCCCCCGGCACCGTCGTCCACCCCGATGACGACCTCTGGGACACCCTCGTCGACGCCGTCACCAAGTGCCTCGGACAGTTCAAGGAAAACCCGCGTCACATTCAGGCCATCGGCTTGTGTACGATCAGAAGCTGCCGCGTACTGCTTCAGGAAGACGGCACGCTCGCCCAGCCGGTCATCAGCTGGATGGATGAGCGCCTCGCTTCGCCCTACCGGCACGAAGACGACCGCGTGCAGTATGTCACGAGTACGTCCGGCTACCTCGGCCTGAAGCTGACGGGCGAAAAAACAGACACAGCCGCCAACTACGAAGTAAACTGGCCGCTCGACCGCACCACACTTGACTGGAGCACCGACGAGAGCGTCCTGGAGGAAAACGGCGTCACGCGGGAGATGCTGTTCGACCTCGTCCGTCCCGGAGAAAAGCTCGGCACACTGAAACCGGAGCTTGCCACGCGTTTCGGACTGAAGGAAGGACTTCCGGTCGTCGCGACCGCGAACGACAAAGCCGTGGAAGTACTCGGAAGCGGTATTGAGGATGAATCGACTGCGATGATCTCTCTCGGTACGTTCATTTCCGCTATGCTTTACCGGGATCGGGATTTTCCGGACGCGGCGAACTTCTTTCCGACACTCGCGGCCGTTCCATTCCACTATGTATACGAATCGAGCGGTATCCGCCGCGGCATGTGGACCGTCAGCTGGTTTAAAAAACTGATCGGTGAAGAGCTGACAGGCCGCGCAGACAGAGAGGGGCTCACCGAAGAGGACTATTTAAACCGGGAAGCCGCCTCCATTCCACCTGGAAGCGACGGGCTTCTTACCGTGCTCGACTGGCTTTCCAGCCCGGATCTGCCGTACCGGCGCGGCATGATGATCGGCTTTGATGAGCGCCACACCGCCGTGCACATCTACCGCTCTATCCTGGAAGCGATCGCGTTTGATATGAAAGCCAACATCGGTGCCATGCTGAAGGAAATCGATGATACCATCGAGGCGCTCGTCGTTACCGGAGGCGGTGCGAAAAGCGATGTCCTCATGCAGATTCTCGCAGACACCTTCGGCCTGCCTGCAGCGCGGCGAAGCGGCAGAAGCAGTGCCTGCCTCGGCGCCGCTGTCAGTGCCGCCGTCTATCTCGGCACCTACGGCAGCTTTTCGGAAGCGCAGCGCGCCATGATCCGAAACGATGCCGTTTTCCCACCGGACAAGCAGCGCCACCAGTTCTACACAGAGTGGGAGGCCTCGGTCGTCCGTCATGTCCGCCCGAACACCGACGACATTCTCAAGCGGGCCCACACCTTCTTTGCAGACCGGAATATGATATAGTGGAGAAAACAGTTTTATGGAAAATCTGCGAAAGATAAGGATGACATCATGCTGACGTTACGAACAGATCATTTAACTACGCTGGAAAAGGCTACGCATGACACGCTGAAGCAGGCGGTCAGCGAGCAGGAGAAGCTGACGATCGTTCACGCCGCCGAACAGTGCGGCGTGTCTCCGTCCAAAATCTCGAAGCTCGTCCGAAAGCTCGGCTTTACCAGCTTCAAACAGTATAAGCGCTATTTCAGCGGTCTCGAAGACGGCACGCCGGCTTCCCCTCCATCCGGAGAGATCCGCCGGCTCATGCAGTTTCTCGAACACTACGACCCGGCGCTTGCCGACGATTTCGTCTCGGTATTCCTCCGCTTTAAAAAGGTTATTTTATTCGGCCTCGGCCCGTCCTACATCTGCGCCGAGTATTTCGGCTACAAGCTGCGGACCGTCACCGACCGCAATGTACTCGTCACGCAGCACGAAGACTACACGGAGCGCCTGGCGGACAAAGACACCCTGCTCATCATCTTTTCCGTTACCGGCACCTTCAAGTCCTTCGAACCGCTCCTCGGCGCCGTGCAGAAGCAGGGTGCCCAGACGATGCTCGTCCTCGAAGAGCCGTTGAACACGCGCGACTCCAGTGCCGACTACATCTTCCACCTGTCGCCGTACAAACAGGAAGGCGACCTGCTCGCCTTCGAAAAAACCCGCACCATCTTCTTCATCTTCATGGAAGAAATCATCACCAAACTCCGGCAGACATTGGAGTAGCAGGGGAGCGGACGACAAAAAAGCTGTCTTTGATCATTTTTGATCACAGACAGCTTTTTTTGGTTTTTGTTGAATAGGTAAGGAAGACTTCCAGGCTCCGGAATGGCGGAAAACGGATGTCCTGGAAAAACGCGGACCAGCTCTGCGTGCTTTCGGCCCAGGCCCGGGCTCCACCGGAACAGAATCACGAGAAAACGAACCAAAATTGCAGTCTGCCGGACCAGGCGCCCGATATCGGACCAGAAACTGCGCTCCGCGGGCCACCTTTCAGGCTCTACCGGACCACCATTGGACGGAAGCGGACCAAGTATCGGCCGGGTCCAGGAAGATCGTTCCGGCCCCTTTCTCCTTTTTCCACATCGATTCCCGGCAGCATTAAACGCATCAAACACAAAAACCCCCTCTGCAAGGGTTGGAAAGCAGAGGGGGCGGCTGTACGATGCGCGGATCCGTCCACAGGATCCATGGTGCGCGGTACAGTGGAATATAAAGGATTGATTAACGCTTCGAGAACTGAGGAGCACGACGTGCGGCCTTGAGACCGTACTTCTTACGCTCTTAAAAGTCAGCATATTTCCCGGTTTTCACCAGATTAAAAAATGCCGTAATATCAAGGTTTCGAGAAGTTTTATACTTCACTCGTTTTCTTTCATTCCCCTAATTTGTGAGTTAATTGTGAGTTAATAATGAGTTGCTGGGCAGGCAATAGGAAGGTAAGGGGAGGGCCCAAAGATTAATACAGAAAGAAGATAATATTAAATGAAGAAAATAGTTGTTAAGCGTTAACTATCTTCTTCAAAATTAAGCTCTTCAATTTTGTCTTTAGATTCAATCATCTCAGCTATATTCATCGGAGGTAACATAATAGGTGCTTCGCTCCCATTATTACTCAAAGTAGTCACTAGCGCCCTCATATACGGGTATAAAATAGCTAAGGCATTTTTACGAAACATATTCTCAACAAAACCTTCAGGTAAATCTTCATCACCAGAAACCACTAAAAATCTTCCTAATACTTGGGCTTCCATATAAAACGAGTTTTGATCTAAGTTCTTATCACCTAGCCTTACACCTAGATTTAGAAAAGCCTCTGTTTTCTCATTGTTTAAATACTGAATTTTTAAGTTGAAGTCTGGTGATACAGTTTCTTCTTCTAATTGATTGTCCGGGTCATATTTGTAATAGGTTTCTAAGACTTGATAATCATTGAACTGTAATTTTGATTTCATAGGTTAAGCTGCTCCAATAATTTCTGAAATTTCAAATTGTTCATTGAAACTTCTTTCGTCTATTTTTTTAAGTTTTTTATCCACTTCTACATTTAAATTATCAATAACCTTAAAATTAATTGGATTTAATACATCAGAAAATAGGCTCTCTAAATTAATTTTTTGGTTCTCGATATAAAACCCCGGATCACCCTTTTCTTTCAATTCAAGTCCATACCTTTCAGCTACTTCTTCTAATTTCTCTTTGGTGATATAACTAGTATTCATAGTGCATCACCTTTCTATTTATAATTTATTTTTTTACTAGAGGTTTTATGGAACTTCCGTTTCTGCTCTCTCGATTTCTTTTCGTGTATAACTATACTCTCTTGATCAATCACTTCTTTATCTCTTACACAAATTTGGACACTATATGGTTTAATATTCATTTTTCGTAGAAATTCATTTTCTGATATTTTTTTAGGAGGGTTTTCTATTTCAAAATATTGTTGGACGATTTTGATTTGAGGAGGCAATAAATCCATCACAGCACAACGCATTCGATGATTGGCATTGTTTTGCTTACCATCTATTGTAGCTTTTACTTGCAGACTTTCAATTTTAGAAACAACACTATCTACTTCCTCTACATGTTGTTGGAATCTCTCAATGCCCGTTTGAGTATTAAGGTCTAAAAATGATGAAAAATCACTGCTAATCTTGGTTCTTATTACTACTCCCTTGTCCCCATGCTTCAAACCCTTAAGAGCCCACTTCATGGCTTGTTCAGGATCATCTCTAAAAAAATAAATACCCTGACCTAACCAATGATTGTCTCTATTTTTATATGTGAAAGTTTTACTTTCACATATTGAACGAGCATAATCCTCTTTAGTGCCGTGAAATCCATTTATATCTACTGCAAATCCCATAACATCTTCCTCACATAAGAAGTGGAATCAATTATAATAAAAGTCAAGGCTTATTTTAGTGACCCTAGAATAAGATCAAGAAATTATTTTAATAATTATAACTTCACGCTTTTTTACAAATAAAAAGTTCACCTTTAAAACTCGACTGGACAACCTTCCCGGGTGTTCGCGATAGATTAAGATGATAAATTTTAATAAAAGAAACCCTAGACTTTTTTTCTTGAAATATATTGAAACTAAAGCAATACTTGAAAAAAGTATCTTAGTCTAATTAGAGTGTACTATAGACAATCAAATTTGTCATGTCCTTAAGAGATAAATGACTATAAGGCTAAAATATTTACCAGTTCAATTGCTTTATTTAGAATTAACCTTTTAATTTCCAAAGAATCTCCTCTATTTATGCTCATATATTCCCTCCCAAAAGTCATCTTTTCATTGTAATTACAGCATTTATACAAGAATAACCCATACTACACCGCAGTAATGTTTTAGAAGTTAAGAACAGAGTTAAAGTTAGCTAGAATTAATTATATTTCTACCCGCATATGACTTAAATAAATCCTTAGCCCTCAGTTGATATTATTAAAATTTCTATAAATTACTCCAATAGTTTTATATGTAAACTCACATTATTTTATTGATCTCTGCCTAATTAACATTCGAATTTGTACATTCTATCGCTTTTTAAATATATTCGAGTAGACCTTTTTTATAAACTTCCTTGTCTTTACTGAAAAATTATAGACTATTTTAATCTCAAATAATTTCTCTATTTCGTTAAATAAATCAGATGCAATACCTTTTTCGTTCGCATTTTTCTTATGAAATTCTATAAATTCTTCTCTTAATCGGTAATCACGCGCTACTTTTTTAGTGATTAAATTAACTTTTCGTGAAGTTAATAACTTTCCTTTTTCAACTTCTACTTTTATACGCTTCCATTCACTTTTTAATATGATTCTTTGTAGATTGATAATATCGCTAATAACCGTTCCATCTGTTTTAAAAGCTTCTGGGCTTTCTATATTGTAGATATACTCAATTTTCTTTTTCAATAAAAGCTCTGGTACTCTTTCCGAAACTCGAAAAAGTAACGAAAGTTCATCTACAATTTTTACCATCCGCTTTTTGTTAGAAGTCGAATGTTCTTCTCTAGCCAAAGAAATAAATTCTACAAACAGCTGCCTTACAGTCTGGCTCCATTCAATTCGTTGAGAAATAATACTTTCAGATATTCTAGATTTTTTAACGTTTGACCTTAAGATAAAAGCGTTGATAGCAACCCCTAAAAAAGTAATCAATACCACCCAAATTTCAGTTGGGAAAGCTTCTAATATACCTTCCACACTTTCACTTCCTTTAATAAAAATTGACATCAATGACTAAATGTAATTTATTATGATAGAAAGTAGTTCAGCAAAAGCTAAACTACTGCCTGTAACGCTAAAATCCGAAAATTATTGTTCTGTTTCTTTTTGAGCTACCATATCCAATAAATAAACTTCTGTGTCTCTATCATCGAAATAATGAATTTTACGATGACAATTTGGACAAACTGCACATGTATTGAACTTATCATCTGCTCCCCCTCGAGAAAGCCAAATAATATGATGAATCTCTAAAAACGGCTCTCCATCATCGCTCTGAAACGGGGCATTCGATCCACAAAACTCGCATTTTCCTTCTGCCCTTTTTTTAACATATGCTTTTAAATATTTGTTTCTCTCATAGTGAATGGTAGTTATTATGCGCGCCGAAGCATATATTTGTTCATCAGCTTTTTCTCGTAAAATATTTGCTGAATGTTTATTGAAATAGCTTTCTTCAGAAGCTTCTCGGAGCTTTACTACTTGTTCAGGCAAGGGATTGCTTACAACAAGTTTTAGAGGAAACATCCATACTTTTCGATTTTTCTGGGATTCGGTATAAGGTTCAGCGCTTAAATGAACTTCTCCCCTGAAGAAATGTTCTCCTGGTTGCATTGTCTCGAACAGATAAATATGAATACCATTGCTATGTGAATTAGCTAGTGTTCTATTTTGAGCATTATCTAAGGATTGATTTCCTTCTAAACCCATTCCAGTATAGTGCAAAACTTCTTCACCGTTCTCATCAATCTCCCAACGATCCGCATATTCTTTGGTCCGATCAGTAAAGAGAACCAAAGTGTTGGTAGTATGTGAGCGACGCATTCCTCCTTGAGTACCACATTTAAATCCACTTGAAATCTCTTCATTCGAATAAGATGATCCGAGCTTAAATTCTGAAAGGTTGGCATTTTTTTGATTAAGCCAAGCATATACTTGATCATAATCATAAACTTTATTTCTTCCGAATTTAGTGAAAGGAAGCCCTTCTTTTTCCATACGATATAAAGTTGAATTTGAAATACCTAGCTTTTCGCGCAACTCTGGAGCAAACATGTTATCACTCTCCGTTCTCGTTCTATCCGAGGAAATTAAATCCAATTAACTATAAGTATAGAATAAATGTTGTCACTACTCATTTCAATACATGTCATTAAATAATTCAAATTAATTCACTGTGTGATTCTCATTCCAACCACTCACGAAACCTCTTTTCTGCTTCGATCCGTTTTTCCGCGTATTCCTCCACCGTCCAGCCCAGCTTCTCCGCAGCTTCCTGATCCGTCAGGCGATTTGATTTCTTCCCCTCCGGCACAGGCAGCCTATATTTCTGTTCCAGTAGATCCTGGGCTTCCGGCGGTAGTGCGCTCAACGCTCTGTATAATAGCTTCATTTTCTCCAATTCCATCGGCTCCAATCCCTCCATGTGGGAATCAAAATAACCCCATCGGTTTAAATAATGCTTTGCCAGTTGGTTTTTCGGCATCCGACGCATGTTAAATCCCGATCCTTTCGCACACTTCGGCAATACTTAGCCCTTCCGTTCTTTCTTCTTCTTTCGGAAAGCCGTATATATAATTAATGGCTGTTTCGATCTCGTCCACTTCATCGGCAGCCTGCTGATCCAACTCCTCATTAATGATGGTATGATCTTTTTTCTTGAATCGCTGGTATAAGTATTTCTGTTCTAAGGGATCCAGCCGGTTCATAAACTGATCGAAGTACCGTTGTTTTCGCATAAGCAGCCCTTCTGTGTACTTCATTTCCTCCTGGGCCAGTAACATATCAAGCACTTCATCTTCCACACGAAAGCCCACAGTGATCAACGAGAGCCCTTCCTGCGTTTCCTGTGTGCGCGTGGTTAATGTTTTTCCGTAATACAAGTGCTTCCGCACCCGTTGAAATTGGAAGCGCTTCTTCTTAATTTTCTCTTTCAGATAAAAATAAGAACAAATTCTACTTTCTATATCGGGTTGAAGCATATATAAGCCCCCTCACACCTGGGATCGTCTTCCCCCTAAAGGGGGAGAGCCGCCCAGGTTGCCCCTGAGACGGCCTAACTTTTAATAATCCATACCTTCCTTCCTTAACTGACGAATCTGCTTACTCTCCCGGTACTGTTTGGCATATGGTTCCGCAACACGGGCAATCTCCCGACCATCGGCTTCCACAGTCCAATCCTTTTCTAACAACTGTTTTAAAATCTCGTTTTGCTCCATCAGTGCAGCCATCATCTGATCCCCGTTTGATGTTCCGGGGTTCGGCAGTTGATGCGGGCGCTTTGCCCCGCCCTTGCTCTCAATATCCTGTCCGGCCAGTGCCAGCAGCTTACTTGCTTCTGATGCTCTGGAAGGATCCGTAGGGATCACATATTCTGGATAACCGCCCTCACCGATCAACGCCATCATTTTATCCTTAATCAGCCCGCCTGTGGCAAAGCCTTTCGGGTTGATAGGCATTCCGTTCTTCCGCACTTCATAATGCACGTGCGGGCCGGTGCTGGCTCCTGTGGATCCCACAAGTCCGACTGTCTGACCACGCGATACATTCTGCCCGGTGCGTACCAGGTTTCTGCTGTTGTGCGCGTAAATATGTTCAAAAATGCCTGACACAATACGCACAAAATTACCAAAACCAGACCCAGTATTTCCGGCAAATGCTACGCGACCGCCGCCCTGTGCAGGTATTGGTGTGCCTGTTGCGGCTGCATAGTCAATCCCGTTATGATGTCGGCGATCCCCAGTAATAGGATGTGTACGCCAACCAAACGGGCTTGTCATACGATACCCGGAGAAATTCGGATCCCCTGGCCGTACTTCCGACTGTGCGCCTTTTAACTTCTCGACCACGGCATCTTTAAATCCGTTAAACGCACCACGCATGACACTGCCGCCAAACGATTCCCCGTCCGGCATATCTACACCAGTAAATTCCATCGCTTTATTAAAAAGCTTGCCTGGCGCATCTAACAACCAGCCCACGGCATCGTTTGCCAGTCCGGACGCTTTATCCCATCCGGCTTTGGCTGTATTCTTCACCCAACTAAACGCACGGCCGATTCCGCCCTCATAACCAGGCAATCCCATGCCTTCTTTTAATAATTTTTCCGTCTGTCGGTTCGGTAGGACGCTTGATCCTTTCGGGAGATTCAGCAATTCGGCTCCCTGCGTTCCCAGGATGGTATATCCGGATCCCGGCACATGGGCCAATTCTCGCCCCTTCTCACCCACAACAGCAGGCCCGCCCGGATGATCTTTCGTGCCTGTCGCGTACTGTGGAATAGCAATCTCAGGGATACGCAGGCTTACTCCAATTTTTCCGAGCAAGCTATTCATCCCACCAACAACTTTATTTACACCGGTTTCCAGCGTGTCACCTATGCTATTTGCAAATGATTTTACACCGGATGTGGCTTTTGACGCGGCATTTTTAATCCCGTCACCGATACGGCCAGGCAGGTTTTTTGCTGCCGTCACCATATCATCAAACCGATCTTTAATGTTGTCGCGGATATTGCGGCCTACTTCAAAAAAGCGATCCTTCATTTTGACAAAACGCTGCACCGCAGATTCCCGCATATTGCGGACGGCTTGCAATACATTGTCTTTCATTCCGGTAAAGAAATCACTAACCCGATCACGCAACCTTCCTACATGATCCGAGAAATTTTCTCGTAATCCGGAAACCATCGTGAGTGCATTACTGATGAAATCACTGAGAAATCCTACGACAATATCAAACCCGCCAACAAAAATCCGTTTAACACCCTCAAGCATTTTATCCATATCGCCGGTAAAAAGACCTGCGAAAATCTGAATGATACCCATAATGGTATTTGTGGCAAGTTTTACAATCGTAGAAATTGCACCCCAGGCCGTTTGAAAGGCCATTTTTATGGCGGGCATGATTTTTTCTACATATTCCCATATGCGTTCGAGCATCCAGGTGACGGCCAGCATGATATTGTCTGCTGCTCCCTGTATGGATTCCTGATTTTCCTGCCAAAATTCAGTGAGGGTTCCCATAAATTCGTGGAAGTCAGCGACCACATCAGCGACCAAATCTTTAATGATTTCAACTACCATTTCAAAGACGTTTTTAGCGCCCTCAATGGCTCCACTCAGGCGATCCCGAAACTCTTCCGAATTGCGGTAGGCCATGACAAACGCTGCAACCAATCCAGTGATGACCGCAACAACCAAACCAACCGGCCCGGTTAATGCCAGCATCCCAATCCGCAACGCTGGCATGATGCCGCCGACACTTCCAATCCATGTGAACAAATTACCGAATGATGAAATCAACGGGCCTATAACCTTTAGTATGGCTCCAAATACTAACAGCATCGGCCCCATCGCCGCCGCTATTCCGGCAGCGATGGATATATAGGCTTGTGCCGATCCAGACAATTCCCTCCACCATTTCACCACTGTGGATATTTTTTCTTCTACCTGATCGAACACCTGCGTAACGGTCTGACGAATATCCGGCATGTTTGCCAGAATCCAATCTAAGAATGTTTGAAGGTGCGGCATGAGTTCCAGCCCGATCTGCTGCGCGACTGTGCCTAACGTTCGTTGTAGCACATCCATTGTATCCTGGAATTTAGCTGCATCTTCAAAATCCTTGTCATCCATACGCAGTCCAAATTCATCCATCATTTCATTTGCTTCTTCCATCGATAGGGAGCCTTCTTGCAGCGCCGGCAGTAGTTCCTGCCCTAAATTCTTTCCGAACAGTTCTCCGGCAAGCCTAGCTTGATCCTGCTCGTTCGTCATTTCTGAGAGAGACTGAATCGAACGGGCAAACGCATCTTCTGTGGAAACCGTTCCTGCTTCCACTTCTTCCATACTCACGCCCAATTCTTCCAGCGCATCCCGGTATCCTTCATTTCCGGCGCGGGCTTCCCCCATGCGTTGGTTCACACGTTGGAGGGCCTGCTCCATCTTGCCCTGAGCGATTCCGTTCTGACTGGCCCAAAATTCCATATCCTGATAGAAGTCCGTGGAAACGCCCATCCGTGTGGATGCTTTCGCGATTGCGTCCGCGTTTTCTGTCACACTACCTGTTAAGGAAAACGCAGCCGCCCCTGCACCGGCAACCGCTGCACCAATACCAGCGACAACGCCCGTCCACACTTTACCAACGCCGATCATAGTGTCTCCGGTTTTGCTTACATTATCACCGGCCTGTTGAATCGCTTCACCGGTTTTCGTCCATTGACTTTCCTGTCTCTCCTGCTCCTGCCGCATGGCTTCTAAATCCTGTGTAGCATCGTCCACATATCGGCTGAGGTTGTTCAGTTCGGCAGACTGTTTATTGTATTCCTGCGCTGCCCGTTCTGCCTGCTTCGATCCCTCGCCGTGCTTCTCCACCATTTCTTCATACTTTTCACCTGCCGCCTGTGTCACAGCTTCCTGGGCTTCCAGTTTTTTATTAAGACCTTCGAGCCTTGTTTCATATTTCCCGATGCTCTGATCCGCCTTATCAAACTGGCTCATATTGGCCCGCATTTCCGTTGTCGTGGTTTTCAGATTATCCTTTAACCCCGTCAATCCGCGTTCGGCTTTTACTGCGTCCAGATCCAGGCCGATCGTTAAACCCTGTATTCTGTCTGACATGTTCTCTCCCTCCTTTCTTATTTACTTATGAATCCCTGGTGTATCAGCGCCACGCGCAGTTGATAATACAGCGGGTTCATCCTGGCTTGAAACGCTTCTTTTGATTCGGTGTACCGGATGGGTTTGTTTTGCAGCTGCATCCGAAAATATTCTTCAACGTCCTTGACCTCCCGCGGATGGAAGCGCCCGTAATTATCCAGAAAGGACTGGATGAATTGAAACGCTCCGATCTGCTTCCGGTGAAGGTTTTCCGGATCCAGGCTGTAATACCAGCGCAGCAGGTTTTCAATCTCCCGTTTCTTTTTCTTATTCAGCTTCCTCGGCTTCTCCATGTGCATCACCCCCTTCCACAGATGGTGCGCTTTATTTCAACAGCTTTCGCTTTTTCATGGGTGAGCTTCGCAGACCCGGAATCCGCTGTATTTTTTTCATCGATGTTTTCTTCTGTCAGATCCACCTTCGTTACTTCAATATCCAAATCACGACCGAACACAGGATCCAGGTGCACCATTTTTCCGTTATAGTTCGTCCATACGTGATAGGCGCTGTCGTGTGTTTTTTTGCTTAGCAGACCATAACTTGGAATACCCAGTTCTTCTCTACGTGCTGAAATAACCACATTTATTACCCTGTTGATCAGTTCATCCTCCATATGGTTCATGGTTCATGATTCATACCTACATATTCATAATTGGAGCCATCAAGAAGGTTCGTGATCCGGTGCGCGCCTACTTTTTTAGATTTCCGCCATTTCTTCCAGAAGGGGATCGGCTTTCTTCACGAAATCATTCATCATTTTCATCAGCTTTTTCTCAGCAGCCCGATAGGCTGCGTCTGCTTCTTCCTTTTTGATCCGGTAATTATCTTTCACTTTCTCCTGTTCCGTAGGCTCTAACTGAAACGGCTTGGACTTATTGCATCGCAGCTCCCGTTCCAGGAAGCGTTCACGTCCTTCCAGGTAATCCAGTTCTTGCACAGAGGATGGTTCCTTAATGGCTTCCTTCACTTCTTTCAGTTGAACTTCCAGTGGAATTGAATTAATCAATTCTTTCTCTTTGTTCGCGATAAGTTCCGCCGTTTGTCGGGTTTGTATAAGGTACTGTTTTTTCACTTATCTTTACGCACCTGTTTTTGTTTTATGCTCGTTCTCTCCGCTTTTCTTAAATGCTTTTTTAGATTTTCATGCAGGTTTTTCTCGCGCCCGATATTGCGATGATGTGATATTTCCTTTCGGCCATCTGGATTCCCAACCGGAGCAAATCTCTCGAAAAAGAGTGCCTGCTTCGGTTGGCTACCACCTGGATCGGTACATCATTTTCCAGAGACCATCTCTTAAATAGTTCTACAGCTAGAGCGTTCTCGTACATATATATTCATCTCTCCCCGCCCCTGCGTCCGGGGGGAGGATGATAATGCCTGATCAGCCTTGCCAGGAGAAATTCCCGGCCATGCTGCATTTCCTGGGGGGATATTTTCCCCTGCATTAAAGCAATCGTAAGATTCCGCAGTTCGATCTGGTAAAAATGATGACGGTGCGTGACTTCCTCAAACGGGATATTGTGCGCCTTGCACCACAGCCGAAACGCCTGATCATCCTGTACCGTCATGAATCCCCCTCCCTCTTTTAAAGTAGTTCATCTGTTTTCGTGCCACTCAGGTTGAGAGACTTCTCAATGCTTAGCATCTGAGCGCTCACCTTATTACGCTCTCCGATCAGTGGATTGGCTTTCAGGTATTCCTGGCCGCCGTTCTTCACCACAATGGAAGTGCCGGCTTCGTTGATCAGCCGCGTCATTTCTTCAAACGATTCGAGCAGTGCTTCATAACGATCTACCTTTTCAAGTTGAATCGCATCTGTTTCATCGATCTGCTCTAATAGATGATTGCGAACAGCTTCGCTTGTCTTTGTCATTTTTTGTCACCTCCTTAAAGGCCCCGCCCTACGGGGAATCGGAATAAATCTCGGAAATCGACCCCTTCCACCGGTATCCCATTGAGTTTTTCTATAATAACTTTTGACCCGGGGGGATTATGTTTTCATCACAGATTACTGTGCCGCTCAATCATTTCATTTCGCAGTTTGTTTTCTTCCACAGATTGCCGTCTCGCTTTCTTCGCTGTTCGGTTTGGGTATATCACTTTATCCAGCAGCCGAATAATCGCTTCCACACGCTTCACCTCCTTTCATGCAGCTGTTTGATCGTTTAGTACATGCCCCTGGCAATCAATCGATCACGCGCCGCACCTTCTGGATCCACGACTTTGAAAACCTTACGTCCAACGTTGAAGTTCCAATTTAGAAAATCCTCGTTGTAAACATCGAAATCATATTCCAGCATGGCTCCCTTCATCGCGCCATTCACCACATAGAATCCGCCGTTCTTTCCAAACAGATGCTTTAACTCGTATGAGTTCACACTGTCTGCCCGTGTAGTTTTCGTCTTGCACGGGATCACATACTGTTCGATCCAATTACATAGGCGCTGCCGATCCTTTTCCGGCAGCAGATAAAACTGCCGGGTATCGTCCACATCGATTCGATCTGTTAAATGAATGAGATTACTCATGGTTTGGTTCCTCCTTTTTTGGGTTTGTTAATTTGTAACCGAAAAAGCAACTGTAATGATTGTTTACGGTTGCAACCTTCGTGCTTACTCTCACAACGGATTAAGCCTGTGTGCAACCGTGCAACCGAAAATCTCACTTGCTATTATATTTTTTATTATTACGAACATTTGTTTGATATATTATTTCATTTTCTAAATAAGGTGTTTTTCGGTTGCATGGTTGCATTTGCAGGACAAACTACTGTCATGAAAAGGTTTATGCGTGCAACTGTGTTTTAATTTTTCGGTTGCAATTAAGTTGCACAGTTGCACTTATAGATTATTTTTTCGGCTTTTCATATGATTTCTGGTTTTTATTTTTATCTGGGAAACCGATTCCTAATACATCCAGATCCCCCAACTCCTTTAATAATGCTTCGTAAGAATACCTGCCCTGAGCCTGTGTATCCCATTCACCGCCCAAATAATTCTTGAATTGCTTATGAAACTGCCTTTCTGCTAACGGTTTATATCCGTTGTCCAGGCAAAACTGTTTATAAAACCCATAAACAACGTATTTCGGCACTTTCTGAACATCCCATTCATCAAATACAGATAGTTTAAAATCCAGCACCGGATCATTGTCCTGCTTGAATACTTCAAGTTCATTCACAGAAGCCTGTGGAATATCGAACTTCTCAAAGTCCATATGCACGGCTTGATGCAGTACATATTCCAGCACGGCCGGATCTTTAATAAATTCGTCTTTAATCCTGGTATCTTCTGCCTGTCCATTGAAATCCGCATTGAATGGCACGATTACCAGCCTTCTGATCGTACCTGTGGTTTTGTTGCGGAACTTCGGCATCCCGTTTGTGGATTGGATGACACTGCACTTAAAGGATGTGTTATAGATAGGCTTGTTTTTCTGCTCCACTGAAACAACATCGCCCGTGACAACGGAATTAAAATTGGAACTATCATCGATATATACGCCGGCCGGCACGTCATCGCCGATCACGGCTGTTTTTCCTTCCAGTACAGATAGACGGAAGCGCTCATCAAATTCATTTACTTTTAATGTGGCGATATTATTCAGCCCGATCAGGTGCGTAATTAATTCCTGGAACGTACCTTTACCATTGTTTCCTTCCCCGATCAGGAAGATAGCTTTCTTTCTGGAATAGTTTCCGTTCAATGAATCATTGATGACCTGCCATAGAAGATGAACAATTTCTTTATCATGGCAAGCGATAGAGGACAACCAATCTTCCACATTCCAGCCTTCCAGGTTTGGTGCTTTTGGGTTCTCCGTGTAAGGCGTAGAGATTTTCGTTGTAAACACGTGTTTAGGGTTAAATGGTTCAAGCTGCTTCTTTCGGAGATTGAATACACCATTTTTAACAGGCAGCAGATAGCGGGATTCTGTTCTTTCACGGATTTCAGCGCGATTGGTTAGGTGATAGATAACTTCCTCTGCTTTATTGTTATTCAATCGCGGTTCCAGCCAGGAAATCACCCGCTTAATCAGTGTGGTATTCCGGGTATAAATCCCTTCTCCAGGCTGATACATCGCAACCTTAGTGTTTTCTTCTAAATCGAAAAGTATAAATTCAATGTGTTCCTGGAGAATCCCCGCGCATCTTAACGGCGGTATAACGATGGGCTTTCTTCCGCGGGATCCCTCGTTCTCCCACTGAACCTCCATCGCTTCCAGTTCTTCCTGACGGCGTTGATTCAAAATCGTTTGTAACGCCTGAGAATCGTTCACGTTCACTTGAAACTCCTGCTGCGGGCTATATACATTCCGACACTCAGCAGCGGCCTTCTGGATCTGCTCTGCACCGTAGGTGAAGCCATTTTGTGGGCGCTCCCATTTCTGACGCATGAGCGCCGACTGACGGAAAATATCGTCCATTTTGCTTTCGTCCTTAGCACACCAGAACGCCAGATCATTACAAAAGGCCATATCTGCTTCTGACTGGGATCCGTATTGGTTCTCCCAGCCGCCACGCATGAATGACTGAAATCGGCTGCCGGTTTTGCTTTTTTCTGCGATTTCGATAATTTGATCCGTAGAAAGATCGTTTCCGCCTTCTGGTCCAGGTGTCTCAGGTGTGACGGGTTTCGGATTTTTCGTTAAATGCTTGTCCAGTACCGACTTTAGCGCTTCGTCATCCTCGCGTATGGCCTTTAGTGCGCCGTTCGCGGTATTGCCAGTCAGTGTGAAATATCGGCTCTGATAGTAAAATTCCAGGCCCTTGCTTGCGTCTCGGCTTCGGTATTCATGCAGCCGTTTCAAATTAGAAACCTTCATAATGATGTGCAGGCCGGCTCCGGATGGGGAAACCTCATAATAAGAATCCGTGATTTTCAAGATTTCCCGCACCCAATCCGGAACTTCGCCAGTGTTTGGATCGATGCACTTATCAATGTCTATACCAGCATATCCTCCGGTGAGAACCATACCTATTCCATCAAACCGGCCACCTGCGTAAGATTGCAACGCTTCTTCCACAGTGATCCAGGTGAATGGATCCGTACTGTCTGCTGCCGATCCGTCCGGCTGAAATGGAATTTTCGTTGTTCTCCCGTTTCGCTCTATCGCTTTCCACAAAACAAATTGCTTTTTATCGTGGGGAAAGGTTTCTAGTATGTTGTTTTCATAGATTTCTGTCGTTAGAGCAGTCAAAATCACTCCCTCCCCTTCTTTTTCAACACAGTTTTTGGTATAATAAGGATAAGATTTTTACTTCGTTATAATTGTTTCGCCCTCACAGCTCGCCTGCTGTGGGGGATTTTTTTATTCCTGACCACACAGATCACGAAGTCGCTTTACTTCCTCCTGCAATTCTCGGTTTTCTCTTTCCATTTCCTTCTTCCAGTGAAGCAGCGCAGCATGACAAGCTGCCAGTCTTTCCTGCATCTTCTCTTCACGAATCATGAATCCTGCAACCTCCGGATGATCCACCATCTGCCCGATATCATCACCTAGATAGGAAAGCTGTCCATCCATCAATTTTAGAAACTGCTCCTGCGAATCCACTTTGTTCTGCACATCGAATAACGTATTTTTCATAATCAAATCATCCTCCATTTTTTATTAGTATTGCTCTGCCATTTTCTGCGCCCACTGGCTGATATTCGGCCGTGTGGATGAATAGTATTTAACTAGATATCGAAAGAACGCTCGTTTCTCGTATGCCGCCATGTAAATCACCTCCTTAATAGAATCGTGGGTTCTTTTTAATGCTTGCTGCCATACGGTTTTGTTGAACTTCTTGCATGAGTGCTTCGAGATCCCGCCGGCTCACCGTCACCTGTGGATGCAGTTCTGACGCTTGTCTCAGTTCGTTCTTCAATCGCTCGTAGTGATCTTTGATCTGACCCCTCTCCTATCGCCTGCCCAGGCTTGAATTAGTAAGTGATTTTCTTCCCTGCTAAAAACTTGTGAATATCTTCCCGATCAATGAGATTCTTGGAATTAATCTGAATCAGCGGCAGTCCTTCCTCAATAATGGATTGCAAAGTGTTATATGAAATACCGATATAAGACGCAGCCTCTTTCTTTGTCAAAAACCGTTTTTCTCCCACATCGTTTTTTGCCTGTTCGTATGCAGTCGAAGCGATATCATAAAACATTTGGAAATACTGATGTTTCCATTCCTCAGGAATCGGTAGGCTTATCGTTGCCTGCTGTTCGTTCATGATTTCACCTCCCTAGTTTTGTCTACATTTCCTTTTTGATATCTATCGGCGTCATTGAAATACAAAAAAATAGGCAAAACTTGATTTAACCTTAATAGCACTTTTCCACTCGGCAGTTTTCTTCCTGTTTCGATTTCTGAGTAGTAACTTCGTGATATGCCTACTACTTTAGAAACCTGCATCTGTGTCATCTTCCTTCTTTTGCGCTCGTTTATTAATTTTTGGCGCCATACATTTTCTAATTGCACTACCCTCTCCTCCTTTTTATCCTTAAAAACTAAAAGTCTCTATCGGCGTCATGGATTAAATTAATCATAGCACCATCAAAAAAATAAGTCAACGAATAATGTTGTCTATCGGCGTCATTTTTCTGTTATACTGATAATGGAGGTGATAGTTATGCCGATTGGCGATAATATTCAAGATTTAAGGAAAGAAAAAGGACTTACACAAGCTGGACTTGCTAAATTAATGGGAATATCCAGATCCTATTTAAGCGATGTAGAAAACAACCGAAAAAATCCAAGCCTTAAAACGATCGAATCTCTTGCCGAAAAATTAGGAGTTTCTGTTTTGTATTTAACAAGCGGGAATAAAGCTATATCAGATTTCACAGATGAAGAAAAAGTGAGTCTTTTCCGTGATGTATGGGATAAGCATAGAAGCGTATCTACCCATGAATTATCTAAACGGTTTGAAGAAACTAAAATTGACGAATTACCGCAGCATGAAATTACCTATCTAATTAATTCATTTAATTTTATGAATAATGCCGATGAGAAAAGCGTTATTTTATTTGCTGCTCTTTTTCGCAATTTAAATGACCTTTTTCCTGTATCTGAGGAAGATCCGATAGATTCTTCCACAATCTCAGAACAGGTAGAGGATATCAGGAAAAATTTTAATGATTATTTAGATGGTTTCAAAAAATAACCCCTTCCCTATCGCCTGCCCAGCAACAGAAAGGGGTCATTTTTATGGCACGAATTGAATCTTACAAACGGAAAGACGGCAAAACGTATTACAAGGTAAAAATCTATATTGGTTACGATCCCGTAACCGGAAAACAGAAGCAGACCACGAAAAGCGGATTTACTTCCAAAAAAGAAGCGAAACTTGCAGCTTCTAGGTTAGAAGTCGATACGGCGGATTATGGCGTTTCGGTTTCGGGGGATCCCACATTCCAGGAAGTCTATGAAGAATGGTATGAACAAAACCGTTTGCAGATTAAGCCCACCACGGCTTATACGAAAGAAAAGCTATTTAAACGGATTCTGCGGGATTTCGGCAGCATGAAAATGAAGAAGATTGAAACCCGTCACTGTCAACGGGTCATCAATCAGTGGGCGGTAGAAGTGCAATCGTTCGGGGATTACAAAGTCCAGGCGAACCTGGTATTTAAGTATGCGGTGCGGATGAACATTATTCGAGTGAACCCGATGCAGCATATTATGATGCCGAAACGGAAACGGGAAATTCCAGAGGATCAGGAGAAGTTTTTCACGAAACAGCAACTAAAGGATTTTCTGGATTATCTCAAACACGATGAGAGCCGCCAGAAGCTGCATATGATGTTTCGACTACTTGCCTATACCGGAGCAAGGAAAGGGGAATTACAGGCGCTCTGTTGGAGCGATGTGGACTTCCAGGAGAAGAAACTGCATTTAAAGAAAACCCTGGTATTCGTGGACGGGAAATTGCAGGTGATGCCCACAAAAACAGAAGCATCGATCCGGACAATCAGCCTTGATCAGGAAACCATTCGCCTGCTGCACCTGTGGAGGAAAGATCAGATTCAATGGCACATGCGTTTAGGGGTTCCGTTTCACAGTGATGATCGGCAGCCGATTTTTACAAACTTCCATTATCCCAGTCAGCGCATGAACTTCTGCCGCCTGTCGTATTTGAACGAATCTCTCAGCCGAATTTATAAAGAGTGTCCGGATCTTCCACAGATTAGCGTACACGGATTCCGGCACACTCATGCCAGCTTGCTGTTTGAAGCAGGGTTGGCGATTAAGGATGTGCAGGCCCGCCTGGGGCATACTGATATCCACACGACCATGAACATTTATACGCATGTGACGCAAACAGCACAGGACAATGCAGCCGCCCAATTTGAAGCGTTTATGAACGCTTAACCGGCATTTGTGAGTTAATTGTGAGTTAGTACACCCGAAAACAGAAAAAACCCCTCTGCCGGGTTGGGGAGCAGAGGGGCTGGAAACCTTGATATATAAGGCTTTTTAACGCTTCGAGAACTGAGGAGCACGACGTGCGGCCTTGAGACCGTACTTCTTACGCTCTTTGCCTCGTGCGTCACGAGTAAGGTAGCCTGCTTTTTTGAGGCCCGGACGGAATTCCGGATCTGCCTGAAGCAGCGCACGTGCAACACCGTGACGGATCGCGCCCGCCTGGCCGGTGTAGCCTCCACCGTTTACGTTAACGTGGATGTCATACGTGCCTTCTGTTTCTGTTTCTACGAGCGGCTGCTTAACGATAACCTTCAGTGTTTCGAGATCGAAGTACTCGTCGATGCTGCGCTTGTTGATTACAATGTTTCCGTCGCCGGGTACGAGACGTACACGGGCAACAGAGTTTTTACGACGACCTGTTCCTGCATATTGAACTTGTGCCAAGAAAATTCCCTCCTTTTAATTTATCCGCGTAGTTCGTACGCTGTTGGCTGCTGTGCTGCGTGCGGGTGCTCACTGCCTTTGTAGACGTGGAGCTTTTTGCCTGTCTGACGGCCGAGAGATCCTTTTGGAAGCATGCCTTTGATGGACAGCTCAAGAAGACGCTCCGGCTTTTCGCGGCGCATGTCTCCTGCAGATGTCGCACGCAGGCTTCCCGGGTAACGGCTGTGACGGTAGTAGTACTTGTCCTGCAGCTTGTTCCCTGTCAGTTCAATCTTCTCTGCGTTGATGATGATCACGTGATCACCAGTGTCGATGTGCGGTGTGAATGTCGGCTTGTGCTTTCCGCGCAGGATGCTTGCGACTTCAGAAGATAGACGACCGAGCGTCTGGCCTTCTGCGTCGACAACGTACCAGTTGCGCTCTACTTCATGAGTTTTTGCCATATATGTTGTACGCATTGGTTGATTTCCCTCCTAATTCTGACTCTCCAAAAAACATTGGTCTGGTTAACGATCGATTCCGTACCCGGGGCTAGTGGGCATAAGAATACCGTTAACCATCATATATCATCCTGTGGCCTGTGTCAATACGAAAAAACACGGGGTTCAGTTGTTTTTCTTTTTCTCTGCTGCACGGCGCTTACGCCTCCGGAGAGAGACCTCTCATATGCCGCTCCAGTGCCTCTGGGCTGTAAAAAACGCGGGAGAGGTATAAACCCTCCGCCGGTGCCGTTTTGCCCGCTGTGCGCCGATCACGGCCTTCTAAGAGGGCGGGCATGCTGTCCGCCCGCCGGCTGCCGTATCCGACTTCCAGAAGCGTTCCCGTCATCACACGAACCATCTGGTACAAAAAGCCGCTCCCGATAAAGCGGATCGTCCATTCCGGCCCGTTTTCCTCCAGGTCGATGGCATACATCGTACGAACTTTATCGACGACGTCTGTACGCGGTGACGACAGCGCTGAAAAATCGTGGGTGCCGAGCCAGTGGGCGGCTGCCCGGCGCATTGCCGTAATATCCGGCTTCTGCCGCAGCTGATGCACATAATGCCGGCGGAAAATGTCCCTCTCCTCTGCAATCAGCATCCGGTAGACATACTCTTTCGCCTCGGCATCATAACGCGCATGCCGTCCATCAAACGGCTCCGCCGACTGCACGTGGATATCGTCCGGCAGCAGGCTGTTCAGCGCCCTCGGCCACCGCTCCTCCGGAATCGAGAGCGGGGTGTCAAAGTGAACCGGCTGACAGAGCCCGTGCACCCCGGCGTCAGTTCTGCCCGAGGAAACGGATGGCCAGCTGGCCGCCTTATGCATTTTTGCAAGGGCACGCTCCACCTCTCCCTGGACCGAGCGGGCATTGGGCTGCTTTTGATAGCCTTGAAACCCGCTGCCGTCATAGGCAAGGTGGATGAGCATTCGATTCATCGTCATCCGCTCCTTATCCAATCCGCGTCCACAGGCTGAGCCCGGCAAACGCGAGAAACATACAAAAAATCAGTGTGTCCGACAGCTTCCATGACAGCTCCCGGTATTTCGTCCGTCCCGCTCCGCCGTTGTAGCCGCGTGCTTCCATCGCCGTGGCAAGATCCTCCGCCCGCTTAAACGACTGCGAAAACAGCGGAATCAGTACAGGCAGAAACGCTTTGAGCCGGTTCCAGACCGATCCCCGGGAAAACGCAGCGCCCCGGGCCATCTGTGCCTTCATAATCGTCTGCGTTTCCGTCAGAAGCGTCGGAATGAACCGGAGCGCAATCGACATCATGAGCGCAAACTCATGCGTCGGAACGCGCACATACGACAATGGACGGAGAAGCGACTCGATGCCGTCGGTTAAATCCACCGGCGTCGTCGTCAGCGTCAGAAGCGTCGCAAGCACGATAAGCAGCAGCAGCCGGAAACCGACGACAAACCCTTCCAGCAGTCCGCCGCTGTAAACCGCAAGCGGGCCGATTTCCAGAAGCACACGCCCTTCCTGCGTCAAAAACAGATGCAGAAAAAAGGTGAGTGCCACGATGATCAGCACAAGACGGGTTCCCTTCCAGAAAAAACGCAGTGAAATGCCGGCACTGAGAAGCGCAGCCGCCGTCAGGACAGCCGCCGCGCCCAATACAACAAGCTCTCTGGAAACAAACAGAAAAACCATAAATAAAAACAGCGACGCAAGTTTTGCCCGCGGATCCAGACGGTGGACGACCGAGCGCCCGGGAACATACTGGCCGATCAGAACATGTTCAAGCATCCGGCTCTCCTTTCCGGACCCAGGAAGCAATCCGGTCCGCCGCATCTTCTACAGTAAAAGCATCAACAGCAGGCGGGGCCTTGCTTTCTGTGCAGAGACCGGCAAGGATTCGGGACGTTTCCGGAAGCGGAAGCACCCCTTCTTCGATCAAGTCTTCTCGGGTCCAGAGCGACGAAGGCGTCCCTTCTGTCCGGACACGGCCGCTTTCCATCAGCACAATGTGGTCAGCCTTCCGGGCTGTCAGGTTCATATCATGCGTAATAAGCAGAAGCGTCCGGTCTGCTTCTTCCTGCTGCCATTCGGAAAACAGGCGCATGATCTCCTCCTGGCCGTCGGGATCGAGTCCCGCTGTCGGCTCATCGAGAAGCAGCAGCTTCGGCTCCAGTGCCAGCACGCCCGCGATCGCGGCGCGCCTCATCTGGCCGCCGCTCAGCGTAAATGGAGACCGCTCTGCAAGTGAGGGCGGCAGTCCGGTTTTTTCAAGCGCCCGGTATGCCTTTTTCTCCGCCGTCTCCCGGTCATCGCCGTAGTTCAGCGGACCGAACATGACGTCTTCCAGCACCGTTTCTGCAAACAGCTGCTGCTCGGGAAACTGAAACACCATGCCGATGTGCCGGCGGAGGTCAAACAGATCCTTCTGCCTGGAATCAGCTGTAATGGTGTGGCCGCCTGCATCAATGGATCCTTCCGACGGCTTCTCCAGGCCGTTGAGCAGCTGAAGGAGCGTCGATTTCCCAGAGCCTGTTGCTCCGATGATGGCGTGGGTTTCTCCGGAGGCAAACGTGACCGTCACATCCCGGAGTGCTTCCACGGCAAACGGACCGCCCGGCATATACGTGTAGGATACGTTCGTTACCGTTATCTGCATAGCGCGTTCACCAGCTCTTCTTCCGACACGGCTTCCGGGACCTGAATGCCGCGCGCCTGCAGTGCAAGAGACAGCTGCAGCGGTACCGGCAGCCGGAGCCCTGCCTCTTCCAGACGTGCGGGATCCTGAAACAGCGAGCGGGGGCTTCCCTCTGCGGTAATTCTTCCCTGATCCAGAACGATCATCCGGTCGGTCTCCGCGGCTTCGGTCATGTCGTGTGTGACCGAAACAAGTGCGATCCCCTCTTCCCGGCACAGCGTCTTCATCAGACGCCGCACGTCCTCTCTGGCAGACGGATCGAGCATGGACGTCGCTTCATCCAGAAGAATGACCTCCGGACGCAGCGCAAGGACACCCGCGAGCGCAACACGCTGCTTCTGGCCGCCGGAAAGGCGGTGGGGCTCCTGGTCTTCCAGTCCGGTAAGACCGAGCCGGCCGATGGCATGCTCGACGCGCTGCTTCATCTCGGGGGCCGGAACGCCGGCATTTTCGAGACCAAACGCTACATCATCTGCGACCGTCGGCGCGACGATCTGGTTGTCCGGGTGCTGAAACACCATACCGGCCCGGCGGCGGATCCGCACCTGTTCTGCCGGGTCAGCCGTATTTCTTCCGCACGTGCGGATCGTTCCCTGCTGCGGCACGAGAAGCGAGTTGAACAGGCGGGCGAGCGTGGACTTGCCGGAGCCGTTGTGGCCGGTGACAGCCACCCATTCGCCTTTTTCCACCGACATCGTAATATCATGAAGGGCCGGTGTCTCCCCGCTGTTGTAGGAAAAGGTCACTCCTTCTGCTTCAATGACAGCCATCGCTCTCTCCCTCCCTTTCTCGTGGTAGCAGGCGGATTTCCATTTATACTGCACAAAAAAAGGGCGTGAATCCGGATGGACCCGCCCTTTTCAGTCATGCTTTATACGAGCTCAATGATCGCCATTGCCGCGCCGTCTCCACGACGTGGTCCAAGCTTCATTACGCGCGTGTAGCCGCCTTGACGGTCCTCGTAGCGAGGTGCAATATCGTCAAACAGCTTCTGTACTGCGTCCTGGCCTGTTTCTTCGTCTGCAGTCATCTTGCGGACGAATGCTGCTGCCTGGCGACGCGCGTGGAGATCTCCACGCTTTCCGAGCGTAATCATTTTTTCTACCTGAGAGCGGATTTCTTTTGCTTTCGGCTCAGTAGTTTCGATACGCTCATGGATGATTAGATCTGTTGTCAGATCGCGGAGCAGTGCTTTGCGGGCGCTGCTGTCACGACCGAGTTTACGGTATGCCATGAGTCATTTCCCTCCTTCACTAATCGCAGTCACTGTCTGATAGACAGGATCAGTCTTCTTTTCGCAGGCCGAGATTCAATTCGTGCAGCTTCTCCTGGACTTCCTCAAGGGATTTACGTCCAAGGTTGCGTACCTTCATCATATCCTCTTCGGATTTCTGCGTAAGTTCCTGTACCGTGTTGATACCGGCACGCTTCAGGCAGTTGTAGGAGCGCACAGAAAGATCGAGCTCTTCGATGGTCATCTCAAGCACTTTTTCTTTCTGGTCTTCCTCTTTTTCCACCATGATTTCCGCGTGCTGGGCCTGATCGGTCAGGCCGACGAAGATGTTGAGGTGCTCGTTGAGGATTTTCGCCCCGAGAGACACTGCTTCTTCCGGGCGGATGCTTCCGTCCGTCCACACATCAAGCGTCAGTTTATCATAGTTGGTAATCTGGCCGACACGAGTGTTTTCCACCTGATAGTTCGCACGGACAACCGGCGTAAAGATGGAATCCACCGGGATAACCCCGATCGGCAGATCTCCTGTATTGTTACCTTCCGCAGGCACATAGCCGCGGCCGCGCTGGGCGGTTACTTTCATCTGGAACTGAGCGCCTTTCGAAAGCGTCGCAATGTGAAGTTCCGGGTTCAGGATCTCTACGTCACTGTCATGCGTGAAATCCGCAGCAGTTACCGTGCCTTCGCCGTTTGCTT
Source organism: Alkalicoccus urumqiensis (assembly GCF_002993335.1). Lineage (GTDB taxonomy): Bacteria > Bacillota > Bacilli > Bacillales > Salisediminibacteriaceae > Alkalicoccus > Alkalicoccus urumqiensis. Next base: position 37,876 of record NZ_PVNS01000014.1, read on the forward strand.
CAATTTCGATCGTTTTCTGCTCATCCGAGTAAATCTTCAGAGCGAGCTTCTTCAGATTGAGGATAATGGTCGTAACATCCTCAACAACTCCTTCAATGGTGGAGAACTCATGAAGGACACCATTAAACTGCACCGATGTCACTGCAGCCCCCGGCAGGGAGGACAGCAGAATGCGGCGCAGGGAATTCCCGAGAGTCGTACCGTATCCACGTTCCAGAGGTTCCACGACGAATTTTCCGTACGATTGATCGTCACTTAATTCGACCGTTTCAATTTTCGGCTTTTCAATCTCGATCATTCAACAAACCCTCCTTCAAAACGTCGAAACCCCGGTTGTGAGTGATCACAACCGGAATCCCTCACTGGGCACACCTTACCTGTTACGAAACACTGTCCGTTCTGTTCTGTGTCTGAGGATGGTTATTAGACGCGACGACGTTTTGGTGGACGGCAGCCGTTGTGAGGCACTGGAGTGACGTCACGGATCATGCTGACTTCCAGACCAGTTGCCTGCAGGGAACGGATGGCAGCTTCACGTCCGGCACCAGGGCCTTTAACGGAAACTTCCACTTCTTTCATCCCGTGATCCATTGCCGCTTTTGCTGCTGCTTCTGCCGCAGTCTGAGCCGCGAACGGCGTAGACTTACGGGAACCTTTGAAACCAAGACCGCCGGCACTTGCCCAGGAAATTGCATTCCCTTGAGGGTCTGTGATGGTGACGATCGTGTTGTTGAACGTGGAACGGATGTGGGCAATACCGGACTCTATATTCTTACGCTGACGACGCTTTGCGCGTGTTTTTTGTTTAGCCATGTTTAACCACTACCTCCTTTACTTCTTCTTGTTCGCTACTGTACGGCGGGCACCCTTACGGGAACGCGCGTTGTTCTTCGTCTTTTGACCACGCGTTGGAAGACCGCGGCGGTGACGGATTCCACGGTAGGATCCGATCTCAATCAGACGCTTGATGTTAAGGGAAACTTCACGACGGAGGTCCCCTTCCACCTTAATGTTATCAACGACGCTTCGGACTTTACCGAGCTCTTCTTCTGTCAGGTCGCGGACGCGGGTATCCCCGGATACTCCAGCCTCTTCGACGATTTCAGCTGCGCGGCTCTTGCCGACACCATAGATATACGTTAGAGAAATGACAAGCCGCTTATCACGCGGAATGTCAACACCAGCTACACGTGCCATAGATTACACCTCCTGTTATTATCCCTGTTTCTGCTTGTGTTTTGGATTGTCGCAAATAACCATGACGGTCCCTTTACGGCGAATAACTTTGCACTTTTCGCAAATTGGCTTGACGGATGGTCTTACCTTCATGCTCTTTACCTCCTTGATCTTCCGGAGTAACGATTCATTTCCATCGATGTTTATTTATAACGATACGTGATACGTCCGCGGGATAAGTCATACGGAGATAATTCGACCGTGACCTTGTCTCCCGGAAGTATCCGGATATAGTGCATACGGATTTTACCGGAAACGTGGGCGAGAATCTTGTGCCCGTTATCCAGTTCCACCCGGAACATAGCGTTTGGCAGCGGTTCAATGACCGTGCCTTCCACTTCAATAACATCTTCTTTGGCCATGAATTTACTCTCCTTCCTTCAGTAAATTATCGTTGATATAGGACGAAATTGCAAAGCGAAGTTTTGCATTCGTAACACGACCTGTTTCTATTATACTGTTCTTCACTTCCGAAGCAATGATATACCTTCGCTCCAGATGCTGCAAGTTCTTTTTCTTCGCACGGTCCACTTTGCGCTTGTCGCCGTCGGCAATGAGCACGAAGCGTTCGTCGAGTACTTCGATAATGCAGGCAAACTGATCTTTGTCTCTTCCGTGAAGAATCCGCACCAGCTCACCGGCCTGCGGAACCGAGTCAGGATCTATCATTAGATGAAAACCACCTTTTAGCATTCAGCGGATCGTTGTCATGATTTCATATCCTTCTTCGACAACAGCAATCGTGTGTTCAAAATGGGCGCACATCGATCCGTCCGAGGTGACAACTGTCCAGTTGTCGCTTTTGGTCCGGACATAGCGCCTGCCGGCATTAACCATCGGCTCCACCGCAAGCACCATGCCTGTTTCCAGGCGCGGGCCTTTCCCCGGCGGTCCGAAGTGCGGGATGGGCGGATCTTCATGAAGATCCTTTCCGATACCATGTCCGACATATTCGCGGACGACAGAACAGCCATGGTGTTCCACGTGCTGCTGGACGGCGTGGGAAACGTTACTGAGCGGTGCCCCCGGCCGGATTTCCCGGATGCCTTCCCAGAGGGAGGCTTCGGTAATTTCCAGCAGTCGGGCGGCCGCATCGGTTACTGTTCCCACAGGATACGTCCATGCAGAATCTCCGTGAAAGCCCCTATATTCTGCGCCGATGTCGATACTGATGATATCCCCGTCTTCAAGGGTCCGCGTACCGGGAATTCCGTGTACCAACTCATCATTTACTGAAGTGCAGATGCTTCCAGTAAACCCATGATAGCCTTTAAACGATGGGACCGCATCCTGCTGACGGATGAAACGGTCTGCAATGTGATCCAGTTCTTTTGTGGTGATGCCCGGCTGGATGTGCTGCTGGAGTTCCTCGTGCGTGAAAGCGACAATACGTCCTGCTTCACGCATAAGATCCAGCTCCTCTGCCGACTTGCGGAGGATCATTAACGGCTCTCCTGCAGCAGTGCATCGACATCCTGGAAAACGACGTTGATTTCCCGGCTGCCGTCAATGCGGCGGAGATACCCTTTCTCAGAGTAGAAATCAACCAGCGGCTTTGTCTGCTCCAGATTCACATCGAGACGCTTATCAACCGTTTCCGGCTTATCGTCGTCACGCTGAATCAGCTGGCTTCCATCCTTGTCGCATTTGCCGGCTTCCTCAGGAGGATTGAAAATTTCGTGGTAGGCTGCACCGCAGTCCGGACAGATCCAGCGTCCGGTCAGACGCTTAAAGAGATCCTCACGCGCTACTTCAATGTAGATCACGTGGTCCAGGCGACGATTCATGTCAGACAGCATGTTCTCCAGCGCATCTGCCTGGGCAGGTGTACGCGGGAAGCCGTCGAGTAGAAATCCGTCACTGCAGTCATCCTGGCTGAGGCGTTCACGGACGATGCCGATCGTTACCTCATCCGGTACAAGCGCACCCTCATCCATATAGGATTTGGCCTTCAGGCCGAGGTCCGTGCCGTTTTTAATGGCAGCGCGGAACATATCACCTGTAGAGATGTGCGGGACGCCGTACTTTTCCACGATCTTTTCTGCCTGTGTTCCTTTTCCTGCTCCCGGAAGTCCCATAAGAATCAAATTCATAGCTTTATAACCTCCATCGTGTGTACCCGCCGTTCTACTTTAAAAAGCCTTTATAGGAGCGGCGGATCAGCTGACTTTCGATCTGTTTCATCGTATCGAGTGCGACGTTTACGACGATGAGAAGCCCGGTTCCTCCGAGCTGCACACTCTGAGGCAGACCAGCTGCCTGATTGAAGAACACCGGCAGGATCGAAACCACTGCCAGGAATAAAGCCCCGACGAAAGTCAAACGATAGAGGATTGTCGTGATGTGGTCCTGCGTTGCCTTTCCGGGACGAATTCCAGGAATATAGCCGCCCTGCTTTTTCAGGTTGTCTGCCATCTGCTCCGGATTCACCTGCACAAACGTATAGAAATACGTGAAGCCGACGATGAGAAGGGCGAAAACGACCATCCCAAACGGCTGCGTATAGTCAAAGCTGCGCTGGATCCATCCGGCTATTCCGCTTGAATCTCCGAAAAATCCGGCGACAGTCGGCGGAAAAATGAAAAGAGACATAGCGAAAATGACTGGGATAACCCCGGCCGAATTCACCTTGAGCGGCAGATGGGACGTCTGCCCTTCCTGCTGCTTTCCATCGACCAGCCGCTTTGCATACTGAACAGGTATTTTTCTCAGGGCCTGCTGAACAAAAATAACTCCTACAACGATCGCCAGCAGCGCCGCTGCAATGAGCAGCACAGCAACGATGTTAATAAATAAGGCATCTCCTGCGCCTTCGAATTGAGTTACATAAATTTGGTTAACTCCATTCGGAATCCCAGCAGCAATCCCAGCAAAGATCAGAATTGAAATCCCGTTCCCGACGCCTTTTTCCGTAATGGATTCACCCAGCCATAACAGAAACGCAGTTCCGCCTGTCAGCGTCAGCGCGATCAGGAGGTACGTTGCTGTGGTTGGATTGGGCACCAGGTTTGGAAAGAGACTGTTAAAACCGATGGACATCCCAAGGGCCTGCACGAACGCGATCACAATCGTTCCGTATCTTGTTACTTGTGCCAGCTTTCTGCGACCTGCTTCCCCCTGCCGAGACCACTCGGCAAACTTGGGAACAACATCCATCTTCATGAGCTGCACGATAATGGATGCTGTAATGTAGGGCATTATTCCTGTCGCAAAAATCGAGAAGTTCTCGAGGGCGCCGCCGCCAAAGGCGTTCAAAAAGCCAAAGGCGTTCATGTCCCCGCCGAAGTCCAGCACGGATGCATCAACTCCGGGAGCGGGGATGTGGGCACCGATTCGAAAGACGATCAGTATCGCCAGGGTGAAGAGGATTTTCCTCCGTAGATCACCCACTCGAAAGATATCGGAGACTGTCCGGAACATTACAGCACCTCGGCTGTACCGCCGGCCGCCTCAATTGCATCCTTTGCAGATGCAGAGAATTTAGCTGCTTTTACTGTCAGCTTTCGATCCAGAGAGCCGTTCCCGAGAATTTTGATTCCGTCCTTCTCGTTCTTCACGACACCGGATTCTACGAGAAGCGCAGGTGTTACTTCTGTGCCTTCGTCAAAGCGGTTCAGCGTTTCCAGGTTTACCACCGCGTATTCAACACGATTCGGGTTCTGGAAGCCACGCTTTGGAAGACGACGGAAGATAGGCATCTGTCCACCTTCGAATCCTGGACGTACACCGCCGCCGGCACGGGCCTTTTGACCTTTTGTACCGCGTCCGGCAGTTTTACCGTTCCCGGATCCTACACCGCGACCGACACGGTTGCGCGTTTTACGGGAACCAGCTGCAGGCTTGAGTTCATGAAGTTGCATAATGACACCTCCTCAGCGTTTATTTCTTATTTATGCGTCGATTTCTTTTACATCAACGAGATGTTGTACTTTGTTTACCATTCCACGCATCGCCTCGTTGTCCTGCTGCACGACGGTGCTGTTCACTTTGCCTAGGCCGAGTGTTTTCACCGTAACGCGCTGCTCTTCCGGACGTCCGATCAGGCTGCGTCTGAGGGTAATTTCCAATTTCTTTGCCATGTCGATTCCCTCCTTAACCTAGCAGCTCTTCGACTGATTTGCCGCGTAGTTTTGCTACGTCTTCCGGACGCTTGAGATTTTCAAGTCCCTGAAGTGTCGCACGAACCATGTTGATCGGATTGTTGGAACCGAGGGACTTGGAAAGGATGTCGCCGACACCGGCAAGCTCAAGTACCGCACGGACAGGTCCGCCTGCGATAACTCCAGTACCTTCAGAAGCAGGCTTCAGCAGTACGCTTCCTGCACCGAATTCGCCGGTGATCAGGTGAGGAATTGTTGTACCCTGCATTGGAACCTTGATCAGGTTCTTCTTGCCATCCTCAATTGCCTTGCGGATTGCTTCTGGTACTTCCAGTGCTTTACCCATACCAAAGCCGACGTGACCGTTTTTGTCACCGACAACAACGAGTGCTGCAAAGCGGAAACGACGTCCACCTTTTACAACTTTCGCTACGCGGTTGACTGTCACAACTCTCTCTTCAATTTCAAGTTTGCTTGCATCAATACGCAAAGTGTTTCCCTCCTTTATGCTTTAGATTAAAACTTCAGTCCAGCTTCACGGGCGCCGTCTGCGAGTTCCTGCACACGTCCGTGGTAGAGATAGCCTCCACGGTCGAATACTACAGTCTCTTTATTCTGCTCGAGCGCACGCTTGGCAACGAGTTCGCCGACTTTGCGTGCAGCTTCCTTATTTCCGCCGTTCTCAATGTTCTTCAGTTCGTCGTCCAGGCTGGACGCGCCTGCGATCGTAACACCGGCAGTGTCATCGATCAGCTGCGCGTAAATGTGCTTGTTCGAACGGAAAACATTCAGACGGGGACGTTCAGCAGTACCGGTGATCGTGCGGCGAACGTGAGCGTGACGCTTCTTGCGCACGGCGTTCTTAGCAGTCTTCGAGATCATCGAACGTCATTCCTTTCTTTCCGTTGATTTAGGGTTTATTTCCCTGTTTTACCTTCTTTACGGCGTACATACTCACCTTCGTAGCGGATTCCTTTTCCTTTGTAAGGCTCAGGAATACGTACGGCGCGGATGTCGGAAGCAAGTGCTCCAACTGCCTCTTTATCAATACCTTTAACGGTAATCTGTGTGTTTGAAGGTACTTCGAGCTCGAGGTTGTTTCCCTCTTCGAATTCAACCGGGTGGGACAGACCTACGTTCAGGACGACCTTTTTACCGGTCTTCTGAGCACGGTAACCGACACCGACCAGTTCCAGTTTCTTTTCGAAACCTTTGGAAACTCCTTCGATCATGTTGTTCAGTACGCTGCGTGTCGTACCGTGCAGGGAGCGGTGCTCCTTGTGATCGGAAGGACGCTCAACTGTGATGACGTTATCTTCAATGTTTACTTTCATGTCCGGGTGCAGGTTGCGTGTAAGCTCGCCTTTTGGTCCTTTGACCACGACGTTTGTGCCGTTGAGCTTCACTTCCACTCCGGATGGAATTTCAATTGGCTTGAGTCCAATACGGGACATAGTGACACCTCCGTTCTTTTACGTGTTTTATTACCAAACGTATGCGATAACTTCGCCGCCGACTTTCTTCTGGCGGGCTTCTTTATCTGTAATCACGCCACTGGAGGACGAGATGATTGCAATACCGAGTCCGCCGAGTACGCGTGGTACTTCATCGGATTTCGCGTAGACGCGCAGGCCTGGCTTACTGATTTTCTTAAGACCGGTGATAACTTTTTCGTTGTTCGCACCATACTTAAGGAAAATACGAAGTACGCCCTGCTTGTCGTCTTCAATTGCTTCATAATCACGGATGAAACCCTCGCGCTTGAGGATGTCCGCGATTTCTTTTTTGATATTTGAAGCCGGGAGTTCCAGGCTTGTGTGACGCACCATATTCGCATTGCGGATACGGGTCAGCATATCAGAAATAGGATCTGTCATGGTCATCGTAGTTACCTCCTTCCTGTTAACGGGGTTTTACCAGCTGGCTTTTTTGACGCCCGGAATTTGACCTTTGTGAGCAAGTTCGCGGAAGCAGATACGGCAGAGCTTGAACTTACGCAGGACACTGTGAGGGCGGCCACAGCGTTCGCAGCGAGTGTACTCCTGTACCGCAAACTTCTTCGTACGCTTCTGTTTAGCGACCATTGATTTCTTTGCCAAGGTCTTCACTCCTCTCTTTTGTCAGAGTTTTTATTTCTGGAACGGCATTCCAAACTGCGTTAGAAGCTCGCGTGCTTCTTCGTCAGTGTTCGCAGTAGTTACTACAACAATATCCATTCCGCGGACCTTGTCTACGTTATCGTAGTTGATCTCTGGGAAGATGAGCTGTTCACGGACACCGAGTGTGTAGTTTCCACGGCCGTCGAACGCCTTGTTGGAAACTCCGCGGAAGTCACGTACACGCGGAAGGGAAACCGCGATCAGCTTGTCCAGGAAGTCGTACATACGCTCGCCGCGCAGTGTTACTTTCGCGCCGATCGGCATACCTTCACGGACTTTAAATCCTGCGATGGATTTTTTCGCTTTCGTTACAAGGGGCTTTTGACCAGTGATCTGTGTGAGCTCCTCTACTGCTGTATCCAGCACTTTGGAGTTTTGTACAGCGTCACCGACACCCATGTTAACAACGATTTTTTCAATTCCAGGCACTTCCATAACGGAAGAGTAGTTGAATTTATCTTTCAGCGCAGGAGTGATCTCCTGATTGTATCTTTCTTTGAGACGACTCATTGAGTGAACCTCCTTTCAGCAGCAGTCTTATTACTTGTCCAGCGCTTCGCCGGATTTTTTTGCAATGCGAACTTTTTTACCGTCTTCTGTCTTGAATCCAACGCGTGTCGGCTCATTTGTAGATGGGTCGATCACCATCACGTTGGAAACGTGAACCGGCGCTTCCTGGTTAAGAATTCCGCCTTGCGGATTCGCCTGGGATGGCTTTGCATGCTTCTTTACCATGTTTACGCCTTCCACGAGTACGCGGGACTTGGATGGGAAGGCAGCTAGGACTTTTCCTTCCTTGCCTTTATCCTTGCCGGAGATAATTTTAACGTTGTCTCCTTTTTTCACGTGCAGTTTCACTTGGGACATGAGGGCACCTCCTCTTTACTCGATTGTTTCCGTTCTATATCGGTATTACAGTACTTCAGGAGCAAGAGAAACGATCTTCATGAACTTGTTTTCACGGAGTTCACGTGCAACCGGTCCGAAGATACGTGTTCCTCTTGGGCTCTTGTCGTCCCGTACAATAACAGCAGCGTTTTCGTCAAACTTGATATAAGAACCGTCTTGACGGCGCGCACCGCTCTTGGAACGTACGATTACGGCACGGACAACTTCACCCTTCTTGACAACGCCACCAGGTGTTGCCTGCTTTACCGTGCAGACGATTACGTCTCCGATGTTTGCCGTTTTGCGGCCTGTTCCACCAAGCACTTTAATGCAGAGTACTTCACGTGCTCCAGAGTTATCAGCAACTTTTAGTCGGCTTTCCTGTTGAATCATAGATTCCGTTACCTCCCTTCAAATAGACAGATGTGCTTTAGATAATGACTGCCTCTTCTACTACTTCCACAAGGCGGAATCGCTTATCTTTAGACAGTGGGCGAGTCTCCATAATGCGGACGACGTCATTCATCTTTGCAGTGTTGTTTTCGTCATGCGCCTTGAATTTCTTTGAATATTTAACGCGCTTTCCGTAAAGCGGGTGCATCTTATAAGTCTCAACAACGACGGTGATCGTCTTATCCATCTTGTCAGATGTCACACGCCCGACGTAGCTCTTACGATTATTTCGTTCTGCCACGGTAAGACCTCCTCTCAGGACTATTCGTTCGTAATTCCGAGTTCACGTTCGCGCAGTACTGTTTTCGCACGTGCGATCGCTTTTTTCACTTCGCGGATGCGGGCTGGATTGTCTAGCTGTCCAGTCGCAAGCTGAAAGCGGAGGTTGAAAAGCTCTTCCTTCAGCGAAGTCGCCTTCTGTTCGATTTCTGCAGTGGTAAGGCTGCGGATCTCATTAGCTTTCATTTGCGTCACCACCCACTTCTTCACGTTTAATTACTTTCGTGCGGATTGGTAGTTTGTGAGATGCCAGACGCAGTGCTTCACGAGCCACTTCCTCTGATACACCTGCTACTTCAAACATTACCTTCCCAGGCTTAACAACGGCCACCCAGCCTTCAGGAGCACCTTTACCGGAACCCATTCGTACTTCAAGCGGCTTTGCAGTGTAAGGCTTGTCTGGGAAAATCTTAATCCATACTTTACCGCCACGCTTCATGTAACGCGTCATCGCGATACGTGCAGCTTCGATCTGACGGTTTGTGATCCAGGATGCTTCAACAGCCTGAAGACCATATTCACCGAATGAAACTTCTGTTCCGCCTTTCGCTCTTCCGCGCATCTTTCCGCGGTGCTCACGACGGTATTTCACACGTTTAGGCATTAGCATGATTATTCTCCTCCTTCCTCTGTCTGCGTTCCTTTCGTTGGAAGGACTTCACCCTTGTAGATCCAAGTCTTCACGCCGATTTTACCGTACGTTGTATCTGCTTCAGCAGTACCGTACTCGATGTCAGCACGAAGTGTGTGAAGTGGAACAGTTCCTTCGCTGTAAGTTTCATTACGTGCAATGTCAGCTCCGCCGAGACGGCCGGAAACCTGTGTTTTAATACCCTGTGCACCGGAGCGCATTGTGCGCTGCATGGACTGCTTCATTGCGCGGCGGAAAGAAATACGTGCTTCCAGCTGTCGTGCAATGTTTTGAGAAACCAGTGTTGCATCCATGTCCGGCTTTTTGATTTCGTTGATGTTGATGTGAACCCGTTTTCCAGTAAGCTTGTTGAGTGCTTTGCGGAGTGCTTCCACTTCGGAACCACCTTTACCGATAACCATACCCGGCTTGGCAGTATAGATCGTCACGTTCACACGATTTGCCGCACGCTCAATTTCAATCGTTGAAACGGAAGCTTCGCTCAGGCGGTTCTGCAGGTAGTCACGAATATGAATGTCTTCGTGCAGCAGCTCAGCATAGTCTTTATCGGCAAACCACTTGGATTCCCAGTCGCGGATGACGCCGACCCGCAGTCCGTTAGGATTTATTTTTTGACCCACACTTATCCCTCCTTCTTCTCTGTTAGAACAACTGTAATGTGGCTCGTACGTTTGTTGATCCGGCTCGCGCTTCCCTGTGCTCTTGGGCGGAACCGTTTAAGTGTCATACCTTCATCTACGAAGATTTCGCTGACAACGAGGCTGTCCGGCTCCATTTCGTAGTTATGCTCTGCGTTCGCAATGGCTGAATTCAAAAGCTTCTCCACTACAGGGGATGCTTTCTTCGGTGTGTGATTCAGGATGGCGATCGCTTCGCCGACCTCTTTCCCACGGATAAGGTCTACAACGAGACGAGCTTTGCGAGGTGCAATACGTACTTGTTTCGCAACTGCTTTCGCTTCCATGATCTGTACCTCCCCTCTCTACTTAGCGTTTTGTTTTCTTATCGTCAGACGCGTGGCCTTTGTACGTGCGCGTTGGTGCGAATTCACCAAGCTTGTGACCGACCATGTCTTCCTGAACGTATACTGGTACGTGCTTACGGCCATCGTAAACAGCAATCGTGTGTCCGATAAACTGCGGGAAGATGGTAGAACGACGGGACCAGGTTTTGATAACCTTTTTGTTGCTTGTGTCTCCCTGTGCTTCTACTTTCTTCATGAGATGGTCATCGACGAATGGTCCTTTTTTTAAGCTGCGGCCCATAATGGTACCTCCCTTCGTGACTGCGCTACGGCTCTCAGCGAGAACCGTAGGACAATCCCGTTATTTTTTACGGCGGCGAACGATATATTTGTTCGATTCTTTGTTACGGTTACGAGTCTTGTAGCCGAGTGTAGGCTGACCCCAAGGAGAAACTGGGGATGGACGTCCGATTGGTGCGCGTCCTTCACCACCACCGTGTGGGTGGTCACTTGGGTTCATAACGGAACCACGGACAGTTGGACGACGGTTCATCCAGCGGGAACGGCCCGCTTTACCAATCGTTACAAGCTCGTGCTCAAGGTTTCCAACCTGGCCGACTGTCGCACGGCATGTGCCGAGGATCAGGCGGGTTTCACCGGAGCGCAGACGTACGAGAACGTACTTTTCTTCGCGTCCGAGAACCTGTGCTTCTGCACCTGCAGAGCGTACCAGCTGTCCACCTTTTCCTGGACGAAGCTCGATATTGTGGATAACTGTACCAACTGGAATGTCCTTCAGCTGAAGTGCATTTCCAAGTTTAATGTCAGCATCCTTGCCGGACATGATTTCCTGACCGACTTTCAGGCCTTTAGGAGCCAGAATGTAGCGCTTCTCACCGTCAACGTAGTTGATCAGTGCGATGTTCGCAGAACGGTTTGGATCGTATTCGATCGTAGCAACGCGGCCTGGAATTCCATCTTTATCACGCTTGAAATCAATGATGCGGTATTGACGCTTGTGACCACCGCCCTGGTGACGCACGGAGATGCGGCCCTGGTTGTTACGGCCGGCCTTCTTCGAGAGCGGCGCAAGCAGGGACTTTTCAGGAGTGTCTGTTGTCAGATCCTGAAAGTCAAGCGACGTCATAAAGCGGCGGCCGTTCGTGGTCGGTTTATACTTTTTGATTGCCATGAGCTTTTCCCTCCTTCGCTTTTAACGTTTATGCTTCTTCAAAGAACTCAATGTCTTTGCTGTCTTCAGTAAGCTGTACAATTGCTTTTTTGCGCTTGCGCGTATATCCGCTGTAGCGGCCGAAACGCTTGAACTTACCTTTGTAGTTCATTGTGTTGACACCTTCAACAGTAACGCCGAAGATCTCTTCAATTGCAGATTTAATCTGTGGCTTTGTCGCTTTCGGGTCCACTTCAAATGTGAACTTGCGCTCGCCCATCAGATCTGCAGAGCGTTCCGTGATAATCGGGCGCTTTACAATATCGCGTGCGTTTGCCATTATGCAAGCACCTCCTCTACCTGCTTCACAGCGTCTTGAGTGATGACCAGCTTCTCGTGATGGAGAATATCCAGTACATTCACCTGCGCTGCTGTCAGGGTTTTTACTCCTGGAAGGTTACGGGCAGACAGTGCAACAGCTTCGTTATCGTCCGCTGTCACAATCAGTGTCTTTGTTTCTGCAGAGAGACCTGCAAGAACTGCTTTCATTTCCTTCGTTTTTGGAGCTTCGAGGCTCAGCTCTTCTACAACGCGGATGTTTTCATCATTCACCTTGGAAGAGAGAGCAGATTTCAGGGCCAGACGGCGCTGCTTCTTAGGAAGCTTGTAGCCGTAATTGCGCGGTGTCGGTCCGAATGCAACACCACCGCCTACCCAGATTGGGGAACGGATGGAACCGTGACGTGCGCGGCCCGTTCCTTTTTGACGCCATGGCTTCTGGCCGCCGCCGCGGACTTCAGAGCGGTTCTTTGTTGAATGCGTACCCTGTCGGCGGGACGCCTGCTGCATGATGACAGCTTCATATACTACGTTTTCGTTTGGTTCGATACCAAATACGCCTTCAGCAAGCTCGATATCGCCTGCCTGTGAGCCATCCTGTTTATACAGTGTAACTTTTGGCATGAGAGGCTCCTCCTTTCTCTGTTAAATTAGTCAGCTTTAACTGCGGACTGTACAGTAACATAACTCTTCTTCGCACCCGGAATGTTTCCTTTTACGAGAAGAACGTTGCGTTCTGTGTCTACTTTGACAACTTCAAGGTTCTGGATTGTAACTGTGTCTCCGCCCATACGTCCTGGAAGAAGTTTACCTGGACGAACGTGGTTCGGGTCAACAGGGCCCATCGCACCTGGTGAACGGTGGTAGTGGGAACCGTGGGTCATTGGTCCGCGGGACTGATTGTGACGCTTGATTGCACCCTGGAACCCTTTACCTTTGCTGGTTCCGGTTACGTCTACAGCGTCTCCCTCTGCAAATACATCTACCTTGACTTCCTGACCAACTTCCAGTTCCGCTGCATCAGCGTTGCGGATTTCCTTCACGAAGCGCTTAGGAGCTGTCTGAGCTTTCTCCGCATGTCCTTTTGATGGTTTGTTCTGGCTGACCGGCTTCTGGTCAAACGCACCGAGCTGAACAGCTTCGTAGCCTTCACCTTCTGCTGTCTTCTTTTGAAGAACAACGTTCGGCTCTGCCTGAATTACTGTTACCGGTACTGCTTCACCGGACTCCGTAAATACCTGGGTCATACCGAGTTTCTTGCCTAAGATTCCTTTGGTCATCCGTCACACCTCCTGTTATTTAATAATATTAGTTTGTTTCAATCTATATGAAAAAAGTCAGCTTACAATTTAATTTCAATGTCGACGCCGGATGGAAGATCCAGACGCATCAGCGCATCAACTGTCTGCGGTGTCGGCTCGAGAATATCGATCAGACGCTTGTGTGTGCGCATTTCGAACTGCTCACGAGCATCCTTGTACTTGTGTACCGCACGAAGGACCGTGTATACAGAACGTTCAGTTGGAAGCGGGATCGGCCCGGCCACCCCTGCACCAGAGCGCTTTGCAGTCTCCACAATTTTTACTGCGGACTGATCCAGCACGCGGTGATCATACGCCTTCAGTCGAATACGAATCTTTTGCTTTGCCATTTGATTACCTCCTTTTTCGCCCATTTTAAGGAAATAGACTTGCTCCCTGAAAATTCTCCCGCACATCCGCCCATGGCAAAGGGGCCGGGTGTGTCGGCAACCTTTCAGATCAAAGCCTTATCTGTGACCAACATTAAATAGTATACAGGGTTTTGCCTCTATACGCAACAACTTTTCTTGCTTTCCTACGGTCACACTTTGAATAGTATACAAGCTCCCCGCGCTGATTTCAAGGGGTTTTATAAAAATCCGTGCCACTGCCTCCGGATGCATAATTTTCAGTCTTTTCACGCCCCGGCTTTTTGGGAGAATCGAGTTTCTACCATAGAAATATGTTCATGTATCAGCTTCTCGTATAATGCAGCTCGACAATGAGCGGCGCCAGCAGATAAACCGGCGTGTGGCTGCCGAGATCTCTTCGCGCTGTGACGATATCCCCGCGCACTCCGCCGAACAGATTCATCGCTTCCAGCGGTATCCCGTCAAACTTAATATCGACACACTTCTCTTTTTCCTCGTCGAGCACCTGAAAGTGAATTCCGGTAAATCCGCCCTCGTTTTCTCCGATCCTGTGGCCCTCTCCATCATACAGCGTCGAGTACTGGCGCTTCACATTCCACAGGTTCATATCGTAGGAACCGATCTCCTCTCCGCTCGCTTCTTCATAGAGATGATACCGCTGCTTCCAACCTGCATCCTTATAAAGGCGGTAGAGGATACCCTGCTGATTGCTGACAAGAAGACGCTTTCTCAGATACCGCCGCAGACCGATCAAATGCAGCAGAAACGTTCCTGCTTTTTTCAATCCGGTGGTGTCCTCCCGGATGAGTACCACGGCCTCTCCTTTCATCGTGAAGTACACATATTCCTTCAGCCAGTGAACGAACGGCACGAGAATCATCCGGCGCTGCTCTGTGAAAACGGCCGGTGTATCCGGTACTGTCAGCTGAATCCGTCCGGCCCGCCTTTTTGCAGCCAAAGACATGCCGAGAGCGATGGGGATCCCTGCCGGAATGAAGAGCAGGCTGTTCCAGTATTGAAACGAGGGCCAGTTCAGTATGTAGAGTGCTGCAAGAAGAATAAGGCTTCCCGCCGTGCTGATTCCTGCAAGAAGCAGATGCGTTTTTGCTTTCTTCCTGTAAAACTGCTGTATATCCATAACGTCCCATCCTTTCCACAAATGTGCTACGCGTTTAGGAGGCAGCAGGTTTCATGGGAAAACAGCGCTCTGCCGGAGAGTTCCGAAACGAACCTTTCCATGGCGGTCTCCGTTCGCCGCGTGGCGGTCTTTCGGTCGACTATGGCGATCTTATGCGCAGGTGTGGCGATCTCACTCTGAACCGACGACGGCTCTTATCCGTCAGAAAGCTGGCGAGTTCCTTTCGACATCGAGGCTGATACAGCGGATTGGTATTTTCAATAAAGCAGTCCATCGCGGTCCATTTTTCCGCTCCCTGCACTAAAAACCAGACAGCAACCGCCCGCTATCTGACGGGAGCGGGGCACGGCTTGGAGCAGAGGGGCTCCCGGAGTTCCGGCGGTCGGTGGTCCGGTTTGGTACGGCACATGTTCCAATTTGGGCCGGAGATCTTCCGATCGAATGCGCTTGGTCCGGAGAAGGCCGATCCTGATCCGGTACAGGGCTGCGGTGTTCCGATAACGAGCCATGCTGGTCCGGTGTTTTTCGAATGACATCAAACTGCCGCTTCCAGGCACCGTCATCTACGAAAACTACTAAGAAAAAGAATACGAGAATCTGTATATGGAATGGTTTACTGCTTTCTGCCTGCACCTGATGCTGAGCATGTCTTCGTTAGGAGAAGCAGCCGCACCATAGGAATATCTGGTTTCGCACCGAAACTTTTAATGCTGCCGGCCTCGATGTACATACATGGAACACGACTCCGGTTTATACATTCTCATAACCAAAAAAACCAGCAGAAACCGCCTGGTCTTAAAAGAAAAGGGAGGTTTGTTGGATAGGTTCCCGCTTCCTGCCTGCACCTGCAGCCGTGCGCGTTCCGGAGGGAACGGCTTCCGGTTTCGGCAGGCAAAAAAGAAACGGTATTGCCTTATAGACATCGACCCTGCTACGGATCATCTGTTCTTCATCCTAATTCTAATACACTTCGGAGCGTTCGGCAGAGACGCCGGTGGGATCACGCGCAGTCGCCCGAAAAGCGGAAGCGCCCTGGTCACGAGCGACCAGTCCTGGAGGCCCTGCCGACGAAAGCTGCTCTTTGCTTTCTTCGGCAGGGGTGAAGGAACCTCGAGCGAGTGGGCGCTGCAGCTGGACAATGCTTCGATTGAAGAAGCATGGCTCCGCGCGGCCGCGGCGCATGCCAGAAGATCACTGCCCTGCGCCTTAAACCAAAGGCCGGCTCCGCTCATGCGCTGCAGCCGTGCAAATAGCGCCCGGCTGGAAGACAAGCCCACGGCAAGCTTCTGCCGAAAAGCGGAGAAGCTCTATCAACAGAAACAAACGGTACATGGAACACGTCTCTCGCTTATTCATTTTCATAACAATAAAAAAAGCCGCTCCGGAATATCCGGAACGGCTTCTTGGCAGATCTATTACTCCATGATGTCAGCTACGACGCCGGCACCTACAGTACGTCCACCCTCACGGATCGAGAACTTAGTTCCTTCTTCGATCGCGATTGGAGAGATGAGTTCAACAGTCATCTCAACGTTGTCCCCAGGCATAACCATTTCTACGCCTTCAGGAAGCTGAGTGATACCAGTTACGTCCGTAGTACGGAAGTAGAACTGTGGGCGGTAGTTTGTGAAGAATGGAGTGTGACGTCCACCTTCTTCTTTAGAAAGAACGTAAACTTCCGCTTTGAACTTTGTGTGTGGAGTGATGGAGCCCGGCTTCGCAAGTACCTGACCGCGGTTGATGTCGTCGCGGGATACACCACGAAGAAGTGCACCAATGTTGTCGCCTGCTTCTGCATAGTCAAGAAGCTTACGGAACATCTCAACACCAGTTACAGTCGTCTTAGAGGACTGCTCTGCAAGACCGATGATTTCTACTTCGTCACCAACGTTAAGCTGGCCACGCTCAACACGGCCTGTTGCAACTGTACCACGGCCTGTGATGGAGAATACGTCCTCAACAGGCATCATGAAAGGCTTGTCCTTGTCACGGTCCGGTGTTGGGATATACTCGTCAACCTGCTGCATGAGGTCGATGATTGCCTGCTCGTGCTCTTCGTTGCCTTCAAGAGCGAGAAGTGCAGAACCTTTAACGACTGGAATGTCGTCACCAGGGAAGTCGTACTCAGACAGAAGCTCACGTACTTCCATTTCTACGAGCTCAAGAAGCTCTTCGTCGTCAACCTGGTCTGTTTTGTTCAGGAATACAACGATGGAAGGTACGCCAACCTGACGGGAGAGCAGGATGTGCTCACGAGTCTGTGGCATTGGGCCGTCAGCTGCGGATACTACAAGGATAGCTCCGTCCATCTGTGCGGCACCAGTGATCATGTTTTTAACATAGTCTGCGTGTCCTGGGCAGTCTACGTGTGCATAGTGGCGGGAATCCGTCTCATACTCAACGTGTGCAGTAGAGATTGTGATTCCACGCTCGCGCTCTTCCGGTGCTCCGTCGATCTGGTCGTACGCCATAGCAGTACCTTTACCAGAGTTCTTGTGAAGAACGTGTGTGATTGCTGCAGTCAGTGTTGTTTTACCGTGGTCTACGTGTCCAATTGTACCAATGTTGGCATGCGTTTTGGAACGATCAAATTTTTCTTTTCCCATGATCGAAATCCTCCTTACATATAGTTAAAGTTTTTTTATTTCTTTGGAGAAGGTGTACCGTGAAGATATCACCTTCCCCAGCTTACAATAAATTTATTGCGGTGACAATCCTTCGCTTACGCGCCGGATGTTTTCTTTACGATCTCTTCAGAAATACTCTTCGGTACTTCTTCATAGTGGTCAAAGTGCATCGTGTACTGTCCGCGGCCCTGTGTGTTGGAACGCAGGGATGTCGCATAACCGAACATTTCTGCAAGTGGAACCATTGCTTTTACGATCTGAGCGTTACCGCGGGCTTCCATACCTTCCACGCGTCCACGGCGGGAAGTAACGTCACCCATGATGTCACCCATATACTCTTCAGGTACGACAACTTCCACTTTCATGACCGGCTCAAGAAGAACAGGCTTACACTTGTTCTTCGCTTCCTTCAGTGCAAGGGAAGCAGCAACTTTAAAGGCCATTTCGTTGGAGTCGACATCGTGGTAGGAACCATCGTACAGACGTGCTTTCACGTCTACCATCGGATATCCTGCAAGCAGGCCGTTTTCGAGGGATTCTCTTACACCCTGTTCAACGGAGCCGATGTATTCACGAGGAACAACACCGCCGACAACGTTGTCGATAAATTCGAATCCGCCGCCTTCATCGTTCGGGGAGAATTCGATCCATACGTGACCGAACTGACCGCGTCCACCGGACTGACGTACGAATTTACCTTCGCACTTCGCCGCTTCGCGGATCGTTTCACGATAGGATACCTGTGGAGCACCAACATTTGCACCTACTTTGAATTCACGCTTCAGACGGTCAACGATGATGTCGAGGTGAAGCTCGCCCATACCACCGATAATTGTCTGTCCTGTTTCTTCATCAGTGTGCGTGCGGAATGTTGGATCTTCTTCAGCAAGCTTTGCCAGTGCCATACCCATCTTGTCCTGGTCCGCTTTGGAAGCAGGCTCTACGGAAAGGTGGATAACCGGCTCAGGGAATTCCATGGACTCAAGAATAACAAGATTCTTTTCATCACAGAGAGTGTCCCCTGTAGACGTGTCCTTCAGGCCGACACCCGCTGCGATATCCCCTGCATAACAGGTAGGAATCTCTTCACGGTGGTTGGCGTGCATCTGAAGAATACGACCCATACGCTCACGCTTGTCCTTCGTCGAGTTTTTCACGTAGGAACCAGCGTCAACGGTACCGGAATAAACCCGGAAGAATGTCAGCTTACCAACAAACGGATCTGTTGCAACCTTGAACGCCAGTGCAGAGAACGGTTCTTTGTCATCCGATCTGCGGACAACTTCTTCTTCCGTTCCTGGAATATGGCCTTTGATTGCTTCAACGTCTGTCGGCGCCGGAAGGAAATCGATAACTGAGTCGAGCAGCAGCTGAACACCTTTGTTCTTAAATGCGGAACCGCATAGAACCGGGTAGAATTCAACGTTACACGTAGCAGTACGGATCGCCTTTTTCAGCGTGTCCGTGTCGATTTCTTCTCCTTCGAGATACTGCATCATCAGATCCTCATCGAGGTCGGATACAGATTCGATCAGCTTGTCACGGTACTCGTCCGCCTGAGCTTTATACTCTTCCGGAATTTCACGTGCTTCACTGCGGGTACCGAGATCGTCCATGTAGAAGAACGCCTGCATGTCGATGAGGTCGATAATACCTTCGAAATCATCCTCTGCACCAATCGGCAGCTGTACTGCTGCTGCGTTCGCTCCGAGACGGTCTTTCAGTGTTCCAAGGGAGTAGATGAAATCTGCTCCGATTTTATCCATTTTGTTAACGAATACGATACGCGGTACACCGTACGTTGTCGCCTGACGCCAGACAGTTTCTGTCTGTGGCTCTACTCCGGACTGTGCGTCCAGAACAGCGACAGCGCCGTCAAGTACACGCAGGGAACGTTCTACTTCAACGGTGAAGTCGACGTGACCCGGTGTATCGATGATATTAATACGGTGGTTGTTCCACTGTGCGGTTGTTGCAGCAGAGGTGATCGTGATTCCACGCTCCTGCTCCTGCTCCATCCAGTCCATCTGGGAACCACCGTCGTGCGTTTCACCGATTTTGTGAATACGCCCTGTATAGAAAAGAATACGCTCTGTAGCAGTGGTCTTACCCGCATCGATGTGCGCCATAATACCAATGTTACGCGTCTTTTCTAAGGAGAATTCTCTTGGCATGTGTCTTTCTCCTTCCTGTGATTCGGGATATGTGGGCAGCGCAGACTGCTTATGCAGCCTGCATCTGCTTTATAACGGCATACAGAAACGGCTTACCAGCGGTAGTGGGCAAACGCTTTGTTGGCTTCTGCCATTTTGTGTGTTTCTTCGCGCTTTTTAACCGCTGCGCCTGTGTTGTTTGCTGCATCCAGAATCTCGTTTGCCAGACGCTCTTCCATGGTTTTTTCACCACGGAGACGAGCGTAGTTTACGAGCCAGCGGAGACCGAGTGTTGTACGGCGCTCCGGCTTTACTTCAATCGGTACCTGGTAGTTTGCACCACCGACACGGCGTGCTTTTACTTCCAGAACCGGCATGATGTTCTTCAGCGCTTCTTCAAATACTTCCTGAGGATCCTTTCCGGAACGCTCACGGACTAAGTCAAAAGCGTTATAAAGAGATTTCTGTGCAACACCTTTCTTACCGTCGATCATGATACGGTTAATCAGGCGTGTCACAAGCTTTGATTTATAGATAGGATCTGCTAATACATCGCGGCGAGCTACTGGTCCTTTACGAGGCATTAAGGTCCCTCCTTTCAGTTATAATAGAAAGCAATTATTTTTTCGGTCGCTTTGTACCGTACTTGGAACGGCTCTGCATCCGTCCTTCAACGCCTGCTGTATCCAGCGCGCCGCGGACGATGTGGTAGCGGACACCCGGAAGGTCCTTTACTCGGCCTCCACGGATCAGAACAACACTGTGCTCCTGCAGGTTGTGTCCAATACCAGGAATGTATGCAGTTACCTCGATCTGGTTTGTCAGACGTACACGCGCATACTTACGAAGGGCCGAGTTCGGCTTCTTCGGTGTCATGGTACCGACACGTGTGCAGACACCGCGCTTCTGCGGAGAATCCTCATCTGTCTGACGCTTCTTGTAGCTGTTGTAGCCTTTGTTCAGAGCAGGTGAGTCTGACTTCTGCATTTTGGACTTACGTCCTTTTTTCACCAATTGGTTAATTGTTGGCATCGGTTGTGCCTCCCTTCTTTACTTAATCATACAAGCCCACTGGTCCAGGTGGTTCACAAATGGGTAAAAGGAAAGTCTTTGCTGTTAAGCCAGCAAAAACTTTTTTTACTTTTTAATCGCTACGACTGCCGCGTTAACGTCTATGCCGCAGGCTTTCCCCAGTTTCTGCATCGATTCCACATACGTAATGGGAACCTCTTTCACCTGCGCTGCTGCAAGTGGCCTGGCAGTTACCTGCGAACTCGCATCGCGTGCAATGACGAGCTCGGAAACCTGTTCGCTTTCCAGTGCTTTTAAGGTTTGTTTTGTGCCTACAACTTTTTCTGCTGCCTGGGCTACTTTTTCATAAGACATCTGCATCCTCCAAAGCATCAGGTATTTGGCACACTTAGATATAGTATCACCGGGGTCAGGGCGTGTCAACCACTTCTCTGAGAAAAATGACGTTTTAACAGGAAGGTTCCGGACCGCGGATGTGCGGCCCGGACCGGTGACGCTTATTCCTGATCGCTCACTGTTACTTCTTCGAGTGCCTCTGTATCTTCTTCATGCTTATCCACGTGCTGCATCTGGCGGTAGCGCTGCATGCCGGTTCCGGCAGGTACGAGCTTACCGATAATGACGTTTTCCTTCAGGCCGACAAGCTCATCGCGCTTACCTTTGATGGCTGCGTCTGTAAGCACACGCGTCGTTTCCTGGAAGGAAGCAGCGGAAAGGAAGGAGTCGGTTTCAAGCGACGCTTTCGTGATCCCGAGAAGAACCGGCAGTCCTGTCGCCGGACGTCCACCTTTAATAAGGATGTCCTGGTTGACTTCGTTGAACTGATGAACCTCCACAAGGGATCCCGGAAGTACTTCGGTGTCGCCGGCGTCGATAACACGGACTTTGCGCATCATCTGGCGGACCATGACTTCCACGTGCTTGTCGCCGATTTCAACACCCTGCATCCGGTATACCTTCTGCACTTCACGCAGCAGGTATTCCTGGACACCCTGCACGCCGGATACGGTGAGGAGCTCTTTCGGGTCGATGGAACCTTCGGTCAGTTCCTGTCCCGGCTTCACTTCATCGCCGATATCTACTTTCAGGCGGGCCTGGTAAAGGGTTGGATACGTCCGTGTTTCAATTGCATTCTGCACGACGATCTCTTTCTTGTCGGCGCCTTCACGGATGTCGGAAACTTTCCCTTCGATCTCCGCGATGACAGCCTGACCTTTCGGATTACGTGCTTCGAATACTTCCTGAATACGCGGAAGACCCTGGGTGATGTCGTCTCCTGCTACACCGCCTGTGTGGAATGTACGCATTGTAAGCTGTGTACCCGGCTCACCGATGGACTGGGCAGCAATGATGCCGACTGCTTCGCCGACTTCTACTTCTGCACCGGTCGCAAGGTTTCTGCCGTAGCACTTCTTACACGAACCGTGGCGGGTGTCACAGGTGAAGACCGAACGGATAAGAACGGTTTTGACACCGGCGTCTTCAATCACTTTCGCTGTATCTTCATCGATCTCTTCATTACGGGAAGCAAGCAGTCTGCCGTCTTCCGGATGATAGATGTTCTGGAAGGAGGCACGGCCGACAAGGCGGTCGTAAAGCGGCTCAATGACTTCGGAGCCTTCCTGAATCGCAGATACTTCCAGTCCGCGGTCGGTGCCGCAGTCCTCTTCACGGATGATAACATCCTGTGCCACGTCGACGAGACGGCGGGTAAGATACCCGGAATCGGCTGTCTTCAGTGCGGTATCGGCAAGACCTTTACGCGCACCGTGTGTGGAGATGAAGTACTCGAGTACCGTCAGACCTTCACGGAAACTGGATTTGATCGGAAGCTCGATGATCCGTCCGGATGGATTCGCCATCAGACCACGCATACCCGCAAGCTGAGTGAAGTTGGATGCGTTACCACGCGCTCCGGAATCACTCATCATAAAGATCGGGTTCGTTTTCTCCAGGGTGCCGAGAAGCTTCTCCTGGATTACGTCTTTGGCGCTGCTCCATACTTCAATGACCTTGTCATAGCGCTCTTCTTCGGTAATCAGACCACGGCGGAACTGCTTGGAAATCTTGGCGACACGCTCTTCCGCGTCATCGAGGATTTCCTGCTTGTCCTTCAGTACGACGATATCGGATACACCGATCGTAATACCGGCTTTCGTGGAGTAGTAGAAACCGAGATCCTTCATCTTATCAAGCATGACAGATGTTTCGGAAATCTTGAACTTCTTAAAGACTTCAGCAATGATATCGCCGAGGAAGCCTTTTTTGAACGGAAGGACAAGATCTCGTTCTGCAAATTCCTTTTTAATGTCCGTATCCGGCTTCACGAAATAGCGGGACGGTGTTTCGATTTCCAGGTTATCTGCCGTCGGTTCATTCAGATATGGGAAGGACTTCGGCAGAATTTCGTTGAAAATGACCTTTCCGGTCGTTGTGAGAAGCAGGTGGTCTGCATACTCCTCGCGGAAATTGGCTTTGTTGATCGATTTCACCGGCAGAGCAATCCGTGTATGAAGGTGCACATAGCCGTTCTGATAGGCCGTGAGCACTTCATCCGGGCTGTTGAAAGTGTTGCCTTCGCCGACAGCGCCTTCGCGCTCGAGCGTCAGGTAATAGTTACCGAGAACCATATCCTGGGAAGGTGTAACAACCGGCTTGCCGTCCTTCGGGTTCAGGATATTCTGTGCTGCAAGCATAAGGAGACGGGATTCCGCCTGTGCTTCTGCAGAAAGCGGTACGTGGACAGCCATCTGGTCCCCGTCAAAGTCTGCGTTGTAGGCAGTACATACGAGCGGGTGAAGCTTAATCGCACGGCCTTCCACGAGCGTCGGTTCGAATGCCTGGATACCGAGACGGTGAAGTGTCGGTGCACGGTTCAGCAGTACCGGGTGCTCCCGGATGACGGCTTCAAGTACATCCCATACTTCCGGATGAACACGCTCGACCTTACGCTTGGCGCTCTTGATGTTGTGCGCCAGGCCTTTGCTGACAAGCTCCTTCATGACGAATGGCTTGAACAGTTCAAGTGCCATTTCCTTCGGCAGCCCGCACTGATACATCTTCAGGCTCGGCCCGACGACGATAACGGAACGACCGGAATAGTCGACACGCTTACCCAGAAGGTTCTGACGGAAACGTCCCTGCTTACCTTTCAGCATATGGGAAAGGGATTTCAGCGGACGGTTACCCGGTCCTGTAACCGGACGTCCACGGCGGCCGTTATCGATCAGTGCATCGACAGCTTCCTGAAGCATACGCTTCTCGTTCTGTACGATAATGCTCGGCGCACCGAGATCGAGAAGACGCTTTAAGCGGTTGTTCCGGTTGATCACACGGCGGTACAGATCGTTCAGGTCGGACGTTGCAAAACGGCCGCCGTCGAGCTGTACCATCGGACGCAGTTCCGGTGGAATAACCGGAAGTACGTCGAGGACCATCCAGCTTGGATCGTTATCGGAATGACGGAAGGCTTCAATGACTTCCAGGCGCTTGATCGCACGTGTGCGGCGCTGCCCCTGGGCAGTTTCGAGCTCTTCTTTCAGCATGTTTGCTTCTTTGTCGAGGTCGATTTCCTCAAGCAGACGGCGGATAGCTTCCGCACCCATATCTGCCGAGAAAGTACGGCCGTACTTGTCGCGGTAGCTGCGGTACTCTTTTTCCGACAGGAGCTGCTTCTGCTCCAGCGGTGTATCGCCTGCATCTGTTACGACGTAGGAAGCAAAGTAAATTACTTCTTCCAGCGAGCGGGGGGACATGTCGAGAACAAGCCCCATCCGGCTCGGGATTCCTTTGAAGTACCAGATGTGGGAGACAGGGGCAGCAAGCTCAATGTGCCCCATACGCTCCCGGCGGACCTTCGCACGGGTTACTTCCACGCCGCACCGGTCGCAGACAACACCTTTATAGCGTACACGCTTATATTTTCCGCAGTGACATTCCCAGTCTTTTGTCGGGCCGAAAATACGTTCACAGAACAGCCCGTCTTTTTCCGGCTTCAGCGTACGGTAGTTGATTGTTTCCGGCTTTTTCACTTCTCCGCGGGACCAAGAGCGGATCTTGTCCGAGGAAGCAAGGCCGATTTTCATATATTCAAAGTTATTTACATCTATCAAGGGGCCAACCTCCCTTTCAGCATTCGAATTGACCGGTTACGCGTTCGACTCGCCTGATTCGAGGTTCAGGTTCAGCTTTTCGTTCGCCTGCTCTTCTTCCTCGTCAATTTCCAGCATGTCGATTTCTTCATCATTGCTTGAAAGCATCTTGACGTCCATACCGAGACTCTGCAGCTCTTTGATCAGTACCTTGAAGGATTCCGGTACTCCCGGCTCCGGTACATTTTCCCCTTTGACGATCGCTTCGTATGTTTTCACACGGCCGATCGTGTCATCGGATTTCACTGTGAGAATCTCCTGAAGCGTGTAGGCAGCACCGTAGGCTTCCAGTGCCCATACCTCCATCTCGCCGAAACGCTGGCCACCGAACTGTGCTTTACCACCGAGCGGCTGCTGCGTGACGAGAGAGTATGGTCCGGTGGAACGTGCGTGAAGCTTGTCGTCCACCATGTGTGCCAGTTTGATCATATACATGACGCCGACAGAAACACGGCTGTCAAACGGTTCACCGGTACGGCCATCGTAGAGGACGGTTTTTCCGTCGCGGGCCATGCCGGCTTCTTCGATCGTCGACCAGACATCTTCCTCGTTCGCTCCGTCAAATACCGGTGTGGCAATATGGAGTCCGAGCTGACGTGCAGCCATTCCCATATGCAGCTCGAGTACCTGACCGATGTTCATACGTGATGGAACACCGAGCGGGTTCAGCATGATGTCGATCGGCGTACCGTCCGGCAGGTAAGGCATATCCTCTTCCGGAAGGATTTTTGAGATAACACCTTTGTTACCGTGACGACCGGCCATTTTATCCCCTTCGTGAATCTTCCGCTTCTGTACGATATAGACACGCACAAGCTGGTTGACACCCGGTGGCAGCTCATCGCCGTCCTCCCGGTTGAAGATCTTCACATCCAGTACGATGCCGTCTCCACCGTGCGGAGCGCGGAGGGAAGTGTCACGTACTTCACGGGCTTTTTCCCCGAAAATGGCGTGGAGGAGACGCTCTTCTGCAGTCAGCTCTGTGACACCCTTCGGCGTTACTTTACCAACGAGAATATCGCTGTCTTTCACTTCCGCACCGACGCGGATAATACCGCGCTCATCGAGGTTCCGGAGCGCATCGTCGCCGACGTTTGGAATGTCGCGCGTGATTTCTTCCGGCCCGAGCTTCGTATCGCGGGCTTCCGACTCGTATTCCTCAATGTGAATCGACGTGTATACGTCATCTTTGACGAGACGCTCACTGAGAATGATCGCATCCTCGTAGTTGTAGCCGTCCCATGTCATAAAGCCGACGAGAACGTTCTGGCCGAGAGCCATCTCCCCTTTTTCCATGGAGGAGCCGTCCGCCAGGATTTCTCCTTTTTCTACGACCATGCCTTCCGATACAATCGGACGCTGGTTGTAGCAGGTACCCTGGTTGGAGCGTTCGAACTTCGTCATGTTGTAGCGCTTGATGTCGCCTTCCACTTCACGACCGTCGATCTCCTTGATCTCGCGGATATCGACATGATCGGCAGAGACGCGTTCCACGCGGCCCGGATGCCGTGCAACGATTGCTGCACCGGAGTCCTTGGCGGAAACGTATTCCATACCGGTACCGACAAGCGGCGAATGCGGCTCCAGAAGAGGTACCGCCTGACGCTGCATGTTCGCACCCATCAGGGCACGGTTGGAGTCGTCGTTTTCAAGGAATGGAATACAAGCCGTTGCAGCAGAAACTACCTGCTTCGGAGAAACGTCCATGTAGTCAACCCGGTCACGGGCAACGATGATGTTCTCACCACGGAAGCGGCAGATAATATTCTCATCTACAAAACGGCCTTCTTCGTCGAGCTTCGCATTTGCCTGGGCGACGACGTAGTTGTCCTCTTCGTCCGCTGTCAGGTAGTCCACTTCCCGCGTGACAATCTCTTCATCATGATTCACACGGCGGTACGGAGACTCGATAAATCCGAATTTATTCACTTTCGCAAAAGAGGAAAGCGAGTTGATCAGACCGATGTTCGGTCCTTCCGGTGTTTCAATCGGACACATACGCCCGTAGTGGGAGTAGTGTACGTCTCGAACTTCAAAGCCGGCACGCTCACGTGTCAGACCGCCGGGTCCAAGTGCCGAGAGACGGCGCTTGTGCGTCAGCTCTGCCAGTGGGTTCGTCTGATCCATGAACTGGGAAAGCTGGGAGCTTCCGAAGAACTCTTTGATCGACGCAATGACCGGACGGATATTGATCAGCGCCTGCGGCGTAATCATATTCGCATCCTGAATGGACATACGCTCACGTACGACACGTTCCATACGGGAAAGACCGATGCGGAACTGGTTCTGAAGAAGCTCTCCGACAGAACGCAGACGACGGTTTCCGAGGTGGTCAATGTCATCGGTATTGCCGACGCCGTGCAGCAGGTTGAAGAAATAGCTGATGGAGGAGACGATGTCCGCCGGCGTAATGTTTTTAATCGACTTATCGATCTGACCGTTGGCGATGACTTTAATCGGCGTGTCTTCTTCCTGTGTCTGGGAGTAGATCATGACCGTCTGTACATCGACATCTTCGTCATCAATGACGCCGCCCTGAAGGTTGTAGCGCGTCAGGCCGACACCCTGCTCAAAGTAAGGAATAAGGCGGTCCAGCACACGGCGGTCCACAAGCGTTCCTTCTTCTGCAAGAACCTCTCCTGTTTCCGTATCCACAAGCGTTTCTGCAAGGCGCTGGTTGAACAGGCGGTTTTTAATATGAAGCTTTTTGTTCATTTTGTACCGTCCAACGTTGGCAAGATCGTAGCGCTTCGGATCAAAGAAACGGGATTCCAGAAGGCTTCTCGCACTCTCTACCGTCGGCGGCTCACCAGGGCGGAGACGCTCATAAATTTCAAGAAGCGCCTTCTCCGAACCGTCGGTGTTGTCTTTTTCCAGTGTGTTGCGCAGGTATTCATCTTCTCCGAGGAGATCGATGATTTCCTGATCGGAGCCGAACCCGAGCGCACGCAGAAGAACCGTTACCGGGATCTTCCGGGTACGGTCGATCCGGACATACACGACGTCCTTGGCATCCGTTTCCAGCTCCAGCCATGCACCACGGTTTGGAATAACAGTGGTGGTGAAGCCTTTCTTTCCGTTCTTATCAAATTTCTTGCTGAAATACACACTCGGCGAGCGGACGAGCTGGGAAACGATAACGCGCTCTGCACCATTGATGACAAAGGTACCGGTATCGGTCATCAGAGGGAAATCCCCCATGAAGACTTCCTGCTCCTTCACTTCCCCGGTCTCTTTATTAATGAGACGGACTTTTACCCGCAGCGGGGCGGAATAGGTGACGTCTCTCTCTTTGGATTCATCAACCGGGTATTTTGGCTCTCCCAGGCTGTATCCAACAAATTCAAGCACAAGATTTCCAGTGAAATCCTCAATTGGAGAAATATCCTGGAACATATCCTGTATACCTTCTTCAAGAAACCAGTCGTAGGAAGCTGTCTGAATTTCAATCAAGTTGGGCAGATCCAGCACTTCATTGATCCGGGCATAGCTTCTTCTCTGGCGGTGGCGACCATACTGAACTAGTTGACCTGTCAACTCATTCACCCCTCAAGACTAACGTTTTTATCATCAAAAGACCGGAAAACGGCCTTTGACTGACAGCATGTTTCATGTTTCGCGCATTGTGGAATGTGTCAGATTGGATTGCAGCTCCTGAACACAGAGGATATAATGTAGACGCGGTGCGGTGATTAAACTCCGGAAACAAAGAAAAAAAGGGTTCGGAACGATTCCTCATGCATAAATTCCTCTACATTGATCGTTTGTGTACACTCACCCTTTTTCTACGTATTTCCATATTCAACTGCTGATTCGATTACTGACGCTGCGACAGAAGGGCGCAATACCCCTATTATCGTATTCATACGCATTAAATAACATTAACACAGCGCATTACCTACGTCAATGTTTTTTCTGCAGCAAAGATGAAATATCCCTTCGACTTTGCTTTTGTCTCCACATGGAAGCCGAGGTCCTGAAGCTTCTGCTTCGTGGACGGTGCCCCCTGCTTCTTCTGAATAACGACGTACAATACACCTCCGGGCCGGAGCACTTCCCACGCCCCTTCGTACAATTGGAAAACGACGTCTTTACCGGCACGGATCGGCGGGTTGGTGACAACCGCTGCATAGGTGCCCGGCTCTTCTCCCTCCATCAGGTTCTGCTGACGGACGGTCACATTTCCGAGGCGCTGCCGTTCGGCGTTCGCTCTGGACAATTCGGCCGACCGTTCATTGATATCCACGAGAACTACTTCCCGCTCCGGACACCAGGATGCAATCGTGAGCCCGAGCGGCCCCCAGCCGCAGCCGGCATCCAGTACCGGTCCATCCACAGAAGGTGCTTCCCACGATTCCAGCAGCAGCCGGGATCCGAAATCAAGCCCGCCTCTCGAAAACACGCCGCGGTCCACCCAGAACGGCATGCTCTTTCCGCTTATATCCAGTTCGATTGTTTCTTTCCGGCTTTCCGTTCCCGGACGCCGGGAGTAATAGTGTTCACTCACGCCGATATCCCCCTTCCTTCGTTTCACAGAACCGTTTTTCTTCCGCGGTAGAAAAAAGGCCCGTCCCGGAGAATCTCCGAAACGAGCCTTTTCGATAACGAGCGCTTACTTGAGCTCGATTTTCGCTCCTGCTTCTTCGAGCTTTGCTTTCATTTCGTCTGCTTCTTCTTTCTCTACGCCCTCTTTAACTGGGGACGGAGCACCATCAACAAGTGCTTTTGCTTCTTTCAGGCCAAGACCAGTGATTTCACGTACGATCTTGATTACGCCGATCTTGGAAGAACCAGCGTCTTCAAGTACTACGTCAAATTCAGTCTGCTCTTCAGCTGCTGCTTCTCCGCCGCCTGCTACTGCTACCGGCGCTGCTGCTGTTACACCAAACTCTTCTTCAATTGCTTTTACAAGATCGTTCAGTTCGAGTACGGACATTTCCTTGACCGCATCAATAATCTCTTGATTTGTCATGATTGTTGCCTCCTATAAAATAATTTATGACGCTGCCTTAACGGTCAGCTTACGCGCTCTCTTCTTCTTCCTTCTTGTCGGCAACGGCTTTCGTTGCGATGGCCAGTCCGCGGATTGGCGCCTGCAGGACGTTTGCAAACATGGAAAGCAGTCCTTCGTAGGAAGGAAGGTTTGCCAGTGCTTTAATCTGGTCCAGCGTTGCAACCTCACCGTCGATAACGCCGGCTTTCAGTTCGAGGGCTTCGTGCTCTTTAGCAAAGTTGTTGAGGATCTTTGCAGGAGCTACGACATCGTCGTAACCGAAAGCGATCGCTGTCGGCCCGGCAAGCTGCTCGTCGAGGTCGGTAAGACCTGTTTCTGCTGTAGCACGGCGGACCATTGTGTTTTTATACACTTTGAAGTCAATGCCGGCTTCGCGGAGCTGCTTGCGGAGCTCGGTTGATTCCGCTACATCCAGACCACGGTAGTCCACAACGATCGTGGATTTGCTGTCCTTCAGCTTCTGCGTGATTTCCTGAACCACCTGCTGCTTTTGTTCAATCACTGCGCTCATTCATGACACCTCCTGTACGTACGATTCAATTCATACCTGGCTGTCCAGGGTGCGGAGGCATAAAAATGCCTCCACATCCGCAGACATGGAGGCACGCGTTCATATGCACTGCTTGAAAAGCTGTGCTTTATCGCCTGACACCTCGGCAGGGAATCTTTAAGCCCGGAGGCCCCTGCTGTCTACGGTATGATCTATTAGATTCACAACCAGTAGTATAACCCGCTGAAAAGCGGCTGTCAACTACAGTTTGAATTCGTTCGTCGATACTTTGATGCCAGGTCCCATTGTTGCTGCAACAGAAACGTTCTTGATGTACGTTCCTTTTGCTGCCTGCGGCTTCGCTTTTACAATGGTGTCCATCATCGCACGGAAGTTATCTTCCAGCTTCTGCTGATCAAAAGACGCTTTTCCGATCGGTACGTGCAGGTTACCGGTTTTGTCCACGCGGTACTCTACTTTACCTGCTTTGATTTCTTCCACTGCTTTCGTTACATCAAATGTAACGGTGCCTGTTTTCGGGTTCGGCATCAGACCACGTGGTCCGAGTACACGGCCGAGCTTACCAACCTGAGCCATCATGTCCGGCGTTGCAACAACAACGTCGAAATCCATCCAGCCCTGCTGTACCTGGTTGATCAGATCTTCCTCACCTACAAAATCAGCACCTGCCTGCTCTGCTTCCTTCGCTTTTTCGCCTTTTGCGAAAACAGCAACGCGCTGGGTTTTACCAGTGCCGTGCGGAAGTACAACAGCGCCGCGGATCTGCTGGTCTGCCTTCTTCGGGTCAACACCGAGACGGGCAGCAAGCTCAACGGTCTCATCAAAGTTTGCACTTGCAGTTTTCTGTACGAGTTCTACTGCTTCAGACGGGCTGTACGCTTTGTCGCGGTCAACCATCTTCAGCGCATCTTCGTACTTTTTGCTTACTTTAGCCAATGTTAGTTCCTCCTCGTTGTGGTTTTAGCGGTTAAACCTCCCACTGCTGTGGAGATGCGGAGCACCCCCGGACGCGGGTATCAACCGGATTTCTGTTTTCTTCACCGGCACGGGCTGTCTGCCTCGGAAAACGACCGGATGCCTTTCCTGACGTCCTTTGAACCAGCCCTGCCTTTTCCGAAGATGAAAAGACATGATAAAGGTTGCGATCCTGTGCCGAAACAGGGAGGATCCGCAACCTCTGGGATCATTTAATACTCAGCTTACTCTTCGATCGTGATTCCCATGCTTCGGGCTGTACCTTCAACCATGCGCATAGCTGCATCTACATCAGCTGCGTTCAGGTCAGGCATTTTTGTTTCAGCGATCTCACGCACCTGATCACGCTTAACCGAAGCGACTTTGTTCTTGTGCGGCTCACCGGAACCGGATTCGATTCCTGCTGCCTTCTTCAGAAGAACCGCAGCCGGCGGAGTCTTCGTAATGAATGTGAAAGAACGGTCTTCAAATACGGTGATTTCAACCGGAATGATAAGACCAGCCCGCTCCTGCGTCTGAGCGTTGAATTCTTTACAGAATCCCATGATATTTATCCCCGCTTGACCTAGTGCAGGTCCTACCGGCGGTGCTGGATTCGCTTTCCCAGCTGGAATTTGCAGTTTGACAACTTTAATAACCTTCTTTGCCACGCGACACACCTCCTTAAGTCCGTGATGTGGTCCAGCGAGCGTTTCTGCGCTCTCCCACTCAAAAAACCTGCGATTTCGCAGGAAAAACGTGAACAAAATGTCCACGTTCCATAGCAACATTCAAATTCTATCACTTCAGTTCCTGATTGACAAGGACTTTTCGTGACAGATTTATATTTTTTCTACTTGATTGAAGTCCAGCTCCACCGGTGTCTCCCGGCCGAACATATTGACGTGGACTTTCAGCTTCTGCTTCTCGGCAGAAATATCTTCGATCGTTCCGGTGAAATCCGCAAACGGACCTTCTTTTACTTTGACCGGCTCTTTCAGTTCAAAGTCCACTTCATGACGCGGTGCTTCCACACCCATCTGACGGAGGATGGTGTCTGCCTCTTCCTGAAGAAGCGGCGTCGGTTTCGATCCTGCGCCGGTGGAGCCGACAAATCCTGTTACACCCGGCGTGTTCCGGACAACGTACCAGGAATCGTCTGTCATGACCATTTCCACGATGACATAGCCGGGAAATACTTTTTTCGTCACCTGTTTGCTTTTTCCGTTTTTAATTTCCGTCTCTTCCTCTACAGGAACGAGCACGCGGAAAATTTTATCGACCATATCCATGGACTCGACGCGCTTTTCCAGGTTCGTTTTTACTTTGTTCTCATAGCCGGAGTACGTGTGTACTACATACCAGTTTTTCTCCATAAGGTGTCAGGGAATCCCTGTCGTCCCTCCTTTTTTTCAATCCAGATTTCAGGCCGCGGCCTGTCGTTAGTTCGTAATAAGCTGCAGCAGGGACGAAATGACAAAATCAGAAGCTGCGAAGAAAACAGCCATGAATGCCACCGTTGCGACCACGACTCCTGTATATTTACGGAGTTCTTTTCCTGTCGGCCATGTGACGCGCTTCATCTCTGTCGTTACTTCTTTAAGAAATGCAACCGGGTTTTTCTGTGCCAATACGTTCACCTTCCTCTCTTCAACGGGTTTCCGCATGTAAGGTATGCTTCCCGCATGTCGTACAGTACTTCTTTATCTGCAGTCGTTTGTGCTGATCGTTTGCCGATTTCGTTGTCGTATAATTCCGTGTCAGACAAATAGTACAGGCGAGGGTTGTCTTCTGCATTGCTTTCTCCCTCCCTACACGTCTACATACTAGTTGAATTTATCACAGGAGCTGTTCTCCGTCAATGACGCTCCGGCAGAGAGAATGCGCCGGACATTTCTGTCTGCATGCGGCCCACCCTGCGGATGCACGGCTCCCCCTCCGGTAGAAAAAACGTCCCGGGCCGGGGATTCCGGCGCACGGGACGCGGCTTACACGCATCGTTACTGAGTGTCGGGAAACGGAAATTCTTTCAGGTCCACGTACCGCTCCATTTTTTTCTTCACCCGCTGCAGCGCGTTATCGATCGATTTGACGTGCCGGTTCAGATCTTCGGAAATCTGCTGGTACGTCCGGCCGTCCAGGTACTGAAACAGCACTTCCTGCTCCAGCGGGCTTAACAGCTCACTCATCTTTACTTCCGCTGCTTTTGAGTCCTCCTGATGAATCAGCATCTGCTCGGGTGTGAGCGTGCCGCTGCCGCAGAGGATGTCGAGAAGCGTCCGCTCGTTATCCTCATCGTAGATCGGCTTATCGAGAGAGACATAGGAGTTGAGCGGAATGTGCTTCTGCCTCGTCGCTGTTTTAATCGCCGTAATAATCTGGCGGCCGATGCAGAGATCCGCAAATGCACGGAACGACGACTGTTTATCCCCCTGAAAATCCCGGATGGCCTTGTACAGACCGATCAGCCCTTCCTGCACGATATCCTCGTGGTCGGCGCCGACGAGAAAGTACGGACGCGCCTTGATCCGGACAAACTTTTTGTACTTGGTAATCAAATGCTCAAGGGCCCCGCTGTCTCCTTCGCGTACATACCGAACCAAGGTTTCATCATCCGCCTCATGATACTTCTGATACCGGTCTGTTTGAACGAGATCTACGGCCACGGCAATCCCTCCGACAATTCGATTCTTCAGGGAATCCAAGCACTGCTTTTATGGATAAAACGCTCCTGATAGTACCACAAGTATACTAGATAAAAAAGGAAAACGTCAATGTGTTACCGCTTTCCGCGGCGCCATTTTTCAAAAAGTTCTGCCATTTCCTTCGAAATCGGCAGTTTTGTCCGTGCTGCTGTCCGCTTCGTCTCTTCTACTTCGAACTGTATTCCTTTTTCGATCTGGTTCATTTCCGTACGCAGCTCCCGGGCGGATTTCCGGTAGGCCCCGCTTGCGAAAATGACCCGCTGTTCGACGAAATCGGACGTAGCCACATAAATCTGGCGGTCGACGCGGAGCGTTTCATTCACTAGTTTTTCAATACGCTCGTCTGCCGTTTCATTTTCTTTCGTGTAGACGATGCCGATATCGTAGCGGCGGTATTTCTTCCCGAGACCCGGTACCATGTGGGCATCGAAGACAATCGTGACCTCGATACCCG
Source organism: Alkalicoccus urumqiensis (assembly GCF_002993335.1). Taxonomy (GTDB): domain Bacteria; phylum Bacillota; class Bacilli; order Bacillales; family Salisediminibacteriaceae; genus Alkalicoccus; species Alkalicoccus urumqiensis. The sequence goes on from NZ_PVNS01000014.1 coordinate 72,528, forward strand.
TATAGGCCTGGTATTCCGCCATTTTTTCAATCAGTTCATCGCGCGCGCCTTCAAGATCTGTCTCCTGGCGCGCTTTCAGCTCCGGCCAGTCACCAATAATGTTGTAGCCGTCGACGAACAAGAGTCCTTTCATCACGATCCGGCTCCGTCCGTTCCGCGCTGCCGGATCACTTCATACATGAGAAGCGATGCGGCGACGGAGGCGTTCAGTGAGGTAACCTTTCCAAGAAGCGGCAGCCGGACGAGGAAGTCGCATGACTCCCGTACAAGCCGGCTGATGCCACTGCCTTCACTGCCGATGACCAGTCCAAGCGGCATATCGTAGTCCGCCTGACGGTAGTCCACCTCTCCCGACGCATCCGTTCCGGCAAACCAGAGCCCCTGCTTTTTTAAGGAAGCCATCGTTTTCGCCAGGTTTGTCACACGCACGACAGGTACGTACTCCATCGCGCCGGCGGAGGCTTTCGCCACTGTCGATGTCAATCCGACGGAGCGCCGCTTCGGTATAATCACGCCATGGGCGCCGCAGGCATCCGCCGTCCGGAGAATCGATCCGAGATTGTGCGGATCCTCCAGCTCATCCAGCAGAATGAAAAACGGTTCTTCCCCGCGGGCTTCAGCGGCCGCGAACAAATCATCCAGTTCGGCGTACTCATGGACGGCAACATAGGCGATGACGCCCTGATGCGTTTCTTTCGTAATCTGATCGAGCTTCTGCCGAGGCACCTGCTGCACCTGAATTTTCTTGTCGCGGCACAGCTTGACGATCTCCCCCATGCGGCCGGTTCCTTCCTGAATCAGCACTTTATGAATGGAGCGTCCGCTCCGGAGTGCTTCCAGCACCGGGTTTTTCCCGGCAACGTAATCTTCAGCCATTGGTATGTTCCTCCTTTCGTTCCACGTGATCGAGACAGAAGCGGATCAGTTCATCCATCCGCTCCTCCTCTTCAATTAAATATAAATAACCGATCAGCGCTTCAAGCGCTGTACTGCTCTGGTACGTTTTTCGGCTTGTGTTTTTCGGAATCGTACCGGATTTGGCATTTTTACCGCGCCGGACGACCGCCTCCTCCTCTTCCGTGAGAAGGTCGTTTTCAAACACCGCGTCCAGCATGCCTGCCTGTGCTTTTGCAGAGACGTAGCGCGTCGCTTCCCGGTGCAGACGGTTCGGCCGGACTTTTCCTTCCGAGAGAAGGCGGTACCGGACATACATATCGAGTACGCCGTCTCCCATGTAGGCAAGTGCCAGCGCATTCAGCTGCTTTGGTTCAGTCACCGTGCGGCCTAGACGCATATCACTCATGCGCGCTTCCACCTCGTTCCCTGCGGCGTGTCCTCCAGGATAATTCCCTGCTCCTGCAGCGTATCCCGGATTTCATCGGCCCGCTGGAACTGGCGCGTCCGGCGTGCCTCCTCCCGCTCTTCGATCAGGTTTTCGATATCCGCATCGAGCATATCGTTTTTCTTTCCAAGCTCCATGCCGAGTACGTACGCCATGTCATCGAATTCCGTTAAAAAGGCGGTGAGCACGTCTTTATTGACGTGCTTTTCCTGCAGATAGCGGTTCGCCTGGCGGACGAGATCAAATAGAACAGCCGCAGCGTTCGCACTGTTGAAGTCATCGTCCATCGCTTCGATAAAGCGGCGCTGGTGCTCACTGATGAGCGTTTTCCAGGAGTCTTCGTCTTCTCCGAGCCCCACGGTCTCCTCCAGACGAAAACGGATGTTTTCATACGTGGTCTTGATCCGCTCCAGGCTTGCAGCCGCACTCGAGAGCTGTTCGTCGCTGAAGTTGATCGGACTGCGGTAATGGGCGTTCACGATAAAGAAGCGCACGACTTCGGGATCGAATTCCTGAATAATATCGTGGACGAGAATGAAGTTGCCGAGTGACTTGGACATTTTCTCATTGTCGATATTAATGTAGCCGTTATGAATCCAGTAGTTCGCCATCTTCTTCTCGTTCAGCGCCTCCGACTGGGCAATTTCATTTTCATGGTGCGGAAAAGACAGGTCCTGGCCGCCGGCGTGGATATCGATCGTCTCGCCGAGGTATTTTTTCACCATCGCCGAGCACTCGATGTGCCAGCCCGGTCGCCCTTCGCCCCACGGACTCTCCCAGGAGATCTCTCCTTCTTTCGCTGCTTTCCAGAGAACGAAATCAAGCGGGTCTTCCTTCTTCTCCCCGACCTCGATCCGGGCGCCTGCCTGCAGGTCATCGACGGACTGGTGCGAGAGCTTGCCGTACCCGTCAAAACGGCGTGTGCGGAAGTAGACATCGCCCTGGGAGGCATAGGCGTAGCCTTTTTCAATTAATTTATCGATGAATGTAATAATATCCGGCATCGTCTCCGTCACCCGCGGGTGCAGATCGGCTTTTTTTACACCGAGCGCGCCGGTATCTTCGTGATAGGCTTCGATAAACCGCTCCGCGATGGCCATCACGTCTTCGTCCATTTCCTCCGCTGCTTTGATGATTTTGTCATCAACGTCTGTAAAGTTGGAAACATAATTCACGTCATAGCCGCGGTATTCAAAGTAGCGCCGGACCATATCAAAAACGACCGCCGGGCGGGCATTGCCGATATGAATATAGTTGTAGACGGTCGGTCCGCAGACGTACATGGAAACTTTCCCCTCTTCGATCGGTTCGAAGGGTTCTTTCTGTCGTGTCAATGTATTATAAAGCTGAATCGCCATGAAGGCATCACACCTTTCCTTTCTCTCGGTTCGTTTCTTTGAGTTCTTTTACTTCCCGCTTCAGCCGGATCATTTCTTTTTCCAGCTGGCGGAACTTATCGGCTACCGGGTCCGGCATGTTAATATGGTCGAGGTCATCGCCGACTTTCACCCCGTCCTGAACGACGATTCTGCCCGGGATCCCGACGACAGTCGAGTTCGGCGGTACTTCTTTCAGTACGACAGAGCCGGCCCCGATTCTGGAATGCTTCCCGATACGCATCGACCCGAGCACTTTGGCACCGGAGGCAACAAGCACATGATCCTCGAGCGTCGGATGACGCTTTCCTTTTTCTTTTCCGGTCCCGCCGAGCGTAACGCCCTGAAAGATGGTGACGGAGTCCCCGATTTCACACGTTTCCCCGATGACCACCCCCATGCCGTGGTCAATGAACAGCCGCTGGCCGATCCGGGCACCCGGGTGAATTTCAATCCCGGTAAAAAACCGGCTCACCTGGGAAAGAAACCGGGCGAAGAAATACAATTTTTTCTTCCAGAGAAAGTGTGCAGCCCGGTGGGCCCAGATGGCGTGGACACCCGAATACGTCAGCATCACTTCCAGACGGTTGCGTGCGGCGGGGTCCCGCTCCAGCACGACATCCACATCGTTTTTAAGTGTTCGGAACATGGTGTTCCTCCTTTCATGCTCTTCTTATTCTCCAGTATTTAAAAAAAGCGCCCCGGTGCCCTCGTGAGGCACAGAGACGCTTTTTCGGCGCGGTTCCACTCTGCTTGGGGCATGCTGCCCCCGCTTTGGATGATGCTGTGCACAGCTGTGCCGGGTGCATTTCAAGCAGAACGGCCTGAGCCGCTTCCAGCCGCGGCGGCTCTCTCTGGGGAGGGTTCTGCTGTACTTCGTCCGGCGTGCACGAGATATAGCTCTATTTATGATTCTCCGGCAAGCGGAGTGAGTCGGGAGATAACCTTTTCCCGTCCGAGAAGGACGATCGTCTTCGGCAGGTCCGGGCCGTGTACCTGACCGGTTACAGCAACGCGGACCGGCATGAACAGTTTTTTGCCTTTGTGGCCGGTTTCCTTCTGTACCGCCTTCAGCGACTGCTTCACGGCTTCCGGCGTCCACTCGCCCTGCTCCTGAATCATCTTTTTAAACGAAGCCATGACTTCCGGCACCTGTTCTTCTGACAGAATGTCCTGTGCTTCTTCATTATAATCGATCTGTTCCCGGAAGAACAACTCTGTCATCTCGACAATCTGGGCACCGTAGCTCATCCGCTCCTGATACAGGGCCGTCAATTCGCGTACCCAGGCCTCCTGCTCTTCATTCCGCTCCGCTGGAATACGTCCTGCCTCCACGAGATGAGGAATGGCGAGGTCCGCTACACGGTCCGGGTCCGCTTCTTTCATGTACTGGTTGTTCATCCACTCCAGCTTCTGCGTGTCAAACACCGCAGGCGCTTTAATGACACGGTCGAGCGTGAATGCTTCCGTCAGCTCTTCAAGTGTCAGAATCTCTTCCTCTCCGCCCGGAGACCAGCCGAGAAGCGCGATGAAATTGACGATCGCCTCCGGCAGGTAGCCGAGTTCGCGGTACTGCTCCACAAACTGGATAATCGATTCATCCCGTTTACTCATTTTCTGACGGTCTTCGTTTAAGATCAGCGAGGCATGACCGAACACCGGCACCTCAAAGCCGAGCGCTTCATAGATAAGCACCTGACGCGGCGTGTTCGACAAATGCTCCTCCCCGCGGATCACGTGGCTGATCTCCATGAGGTGGTCATCGATGGCGACAGCAAAGTTGTATGTCGGAATGCCGTCCTGTCTTGCAATAACAAAGTCCCCGATACCTTCCGAATCAAACGTGACGTCCCCGCGTACGGCATCCGGCACGTGAATTTCCTTTCCTTCCGGTACGTGAAAGCGGACGACCGGACGACGGCCTTCTGCTTCGTAGGATTTCTTCTGCTCTTCCGTCAGGTAACGGTCCCGGCCGCTGTACTTTGGTGTCTCTCCGCGGGCAAGCTGCTCTTCCCGCTCTTTTTCCAGCTCTTCGGTCGTCATGTAATCATGGTAGGCTTTGCCTTCGTCGAGAAGCTGGTCAATGAAGCGCTGATACGTATCGAGGCGCTCCATGCTGCGGTACGGCCCGTACGGCCCGCCTTTATCCATGCTCTCATCCCAGTCAATGCCGAGCCAGCGCATGCTTTCCATCAATTTTTCTGTCGCTGTCTCTACGTTTCGTGCCTGATCGGTATCCTCAATCCGGATCACAAACGATCCCCCGTGGTGACGGGCAAATAAATAATTAAACAGTGCTGACCGCGCGCCGCCGATGTGAAGATGTCCGGTCGGACTCGGGGCAAAACGGACACGTACCTGTCTGCTCATACTATCGCTCCTATTCTCTTAAAAAAGTCGTTCTCTATTGTAGCATGTGCTGCTCGTTTCAGCAGGAAAAACCGGGAAACTCTCCCGGTCTGCTGTTTTTTTGTTTACGATACAGGCCGGTCTGCCAGCAGTACGACTGCCTGCGAGGCAATGCCTTCCCCTCTCCCGGTAAAGCCGAGCTTCTCTGTTGTCGTCGCTTTCACGTTCACCTGCGGCGCTTCCGCTTCGAGAAGGGAGGCGATCCGCTCCTGCATCTGTTGAATGTACGGCGCCATTTTCGGCTTCTCTGCCATAATTGTGCAGTCGATGTTGCCGAGCGTATAGCCGCGCTCTTTCGCCATCGCCCAGACGTGGGTGAGAAGCGCTGCCGAGTCGGCGTCTTTAAAAGCCGGATCGGTGTCCGGAAAATGGCGTCCGATGTCTCCTTCGCCGAGTGCGCCGAGGATGGCATCGGCAATCGTATGCAGCAGTACATCCGCATCGGAATGGCCGAGCAGCCCTTTATCATGCGGTATGGTGATGCCGCCGAGGATAAGCGGGCGCCCTTCTGTCAGCTGATGTACGTCAAATCCCTGTCCAATTCTCATTCGCTGTCTGCCTCCATCCGCCGCCGGAGCACCGCTTCTGCAAACAGAAGGTCCTCCGGGGTCGTCACTTTAAAGTTCTCGTAGCTTCCTTCGACAATATGTACGTCCCTGCCGCACGCTTCCACGAGGCTCGCATCGTCTGTCCCGAGAAAACGGGATTCGGCTGCTTTTTCGTGTGCTTCCTGAATAATCGAAAGCTTAAATGCCTGCGGAGTCTGCGCGGCATAGAGACGGGAGCGGTCCGTGGTGCCGGTAATTTTCTCTCCGTCCACTTCTTTTACCGTATCCTTTACCGGAGCTGCAAGAATCGCAGCGCCGTCTGCTTCTGTCCGCAGCGCGAGCGCGTGCAGTTCTGCCTCCGTGACAAAAGGTCGGGCGGCATCGTGGATAAACACGAGTTCCCCGGCGCTTCCTTTCACCGCTCGAAGGCCGTTGTGCACGCTGTCCTGACGTTCTTTTCCGCCTTCCACATACTCGACCGGTGTCGCCGGACGCTCTGCCTCGACGAGACGCCGGATGTCTTCTTCCTCTGCGGGATTGATGACGAGATACATCCGGCGGCACCACGGGTCCCGTTCAAACACGCGGACCGTATGCTGCAGAAGCGGCAGTCCGCCGAGCGTAAGAAACTGTTTATTTCGTCCTGCTTTCATCCGTTTTCCCTGGCCTGCTGCCAGCAGAATCACCTGATAAGCTGATGTCATGAATATACGTCCTTTTCTCTCTCCGTCATTCTGAGCGTTCTTCCGGATTACACGGCGCCTCTTTCTGCCGCTTTCGGCTTGGCAAAAATCATTCTGCCGGCCGACGTCTGCAGGACGCTTGTGACCACGACTTCAATCGTCTTGCCGATATACGTGCGGCCTTCCTCCACAACAATCATCGTTCCGTCATCGAGATAGGCAACGCCCTGATTATGCTCTTTGCCGTCTTTAATGACCTGCACGGCCATCTCTTCTCCCGGAAGGACGACCGGCTTCACTGCGTTTGCCAGATCGTTGATGTTCAGTACCGGAACACCCTGCAGATCACAGACTTTGTTGAGGTTAAAATCGTTTGTTACGACATAGCCGTCCAGCAGCTTCGCCAGTTTCACGAGCTTGCTGTCGACTTCGTGGATCTCTTCAAAATCGCCTTCGTAGATTTCGACATCCACGTCCAGTTCCTTCTGGATTTTATTGAGAATATCCAGCCCGCGCCGGCCGCGGTTGCGTTTTAACACATCGGAGGAGTCGGCAATATGCTGGAGCTCTTCGAGTACAAATTCCGGAATGAGAAGCGTTCCTTCGATAAATCCCGCCTGACAGATGTCCGCGATTCTACCGTCGATGATCACGCTCGTATCAAGAATTTTCATGCGCCGCTCCGGTACCGGCGGCGTTTCCGCCGGTGCGTCTCCTGCTTTCGCCCGGGCGCCGCCGCGGCCGATAGGAAACAGATTCAGCAGCTCATCTTTCTTCTGAAAGCCGATACGGAAACCGAGATAGCCGAAGAACAGTGTTAAAAGAATCGGCAGAAGCGAGCTGACGACCGGAATCTCCAGGCTGATCAGTGCCACGGAGATTAAAAAAGCCAGTGCCAGACCGACGAGCAGTCCGATTGTCCCGAAAAGGAGATCGGTCACCGGATTTTTCATCAGACTTTCTTCCACATAGCGGATCAGGCCGGTGATGTTGTCTGTGAACCAGTATAAAGAAGCAAATAGAATAATTGCACCTGCAAGCGCACCTGCCACCTCTCCGCCGGCCCATGCGGGCACATCAAACGGAAGCGCCATAATTAAATCCGGCATGAAGACATACCCGAGCGTTCCTCCGACAAACAGTATGACGGCGAGAATCATTTTATGCAGCATACGGCCACCTCCTTTATTAAACTCACGAAACGACTTCCTTCCTGACAAAAAACAATTATCTGCAGCCGGCATGCTGTCTCGTTTACAAGTTTTGTATATGATACGCCTACACTGTACCATTCTGTGATTTTTCTGTCAATTTAGATAATCCTACATTGTACCTTTATGCAGCGATCTGTGTCAACGATTTATATATGCCGGTCAATGAACAGCTGCTCCTGGATCCGGGTTAGTCCGTCTTTGATTTTTTTCGCCCGGGCTTCCCCGATACCGTCGACATCATCGAGCTCCTCGATGCTCGCACGCGTAATATGCTGCAGTTCCCCGAACCGGTCGACGAGGTTGTCGATGACACGGATCGGAATCCGCGGAATCTTGCTGAGGATCCGGTACCCCCGCGGACTGACACCGTACTCGGCCAGGTTGGTAATCCGGCTGTAGCCGAGAAGTTTGACGATCACATTATCCTCCAGAAGCTCTTCATTGGAAAGCCGCTTCAGCTTCTTCAGCATCTCTCCCGGACTGTGATCTGCTTCATACATGTAATCTTTTACGAGGAGACGTGCCTCCTGCTCCGTATTCATGACGAGCTCCTCCAGCTGCATCGATATAAGGCGCCCTTCGTCCCCGAGCTCATTGACATAGTTTAAAATTTCGCTCTTAATGCGGAGAACCATTTCAATGCGGTGCATCACCTGGGAGACTTCCTGGAACGTCACCAGTTCCTCAAATTCCAGGGCACCGAGATTCGTAATGCTCTGGTCGAGGACCGACTGGTATTTCTCCAGCGTCTGAATCGCCTGGTTCGCTTTCGTTAAAATGACGCCGATATCTTTAAGGGAATAGCGGTACTCCCCCTGGTACAGTGTAATGACATTTCTCCGCTGGGAAATCGAAATGACTAGGTTTCCCGTCTGACGGGCCACGCGCTGCGCGGTCCGGTGCCGGATGCCGGTTTCTGTTGATTCAATCGTGTTTTCCGGGACAAGCTGCGTATTGGCGTACAAAATGCGGCTGCCGTCTTCACTTAAGATGATCGCCCCGTCCATCTTGGCAAGTTCATATAAATACGCCGGGGAGAAATCGGTGTTGATAAAAAAGCCGCCGTCGACGATATTCATCATCTCATTGTTGTAGCCGAGAACGATCAGTCCGCCGGTGTTGGCGCGGAGAACGTTATCGATGCCTTCACGCAGCTTCGTACCCGGAGCTACGAGCCGCAGCACTTCCTGAATAAACTGTTCATCATAACTCAAACGATGGTGTTCCACGTGTCTTCCCTCCTAACGTCACTTCGAGTGCATCACTTACGGTACGGACTCCGACGACCTGTATCGATGACGGCGGATCCCACCCTTCCAGACATTTCTCGGGTACAATGACCCGTGTAAAACCAAGTTTCGCTGCCTCCATGACCCGCTGCTCTACGCGGGAGACCCGGCGCACCTCCCCGGTCAGGCCGACTTCGCCAATGATGACGTCTCCGGCCTCTGTTGCCGTATCCCGGAAGCTGGATGCAATCGCGACGGTAATCGCCAGATCAATCGACGGCTCATCCAGTTTGACGCCGCCAGCAACTTTAATATAGGCATCCTGATTCTGCAGCATCATCCCGACACGCTTTTCAAGAACGGCCATAATAAGAGAGATCCGGTTGTGGTCGATACCCGTGGCCATCCGCCTCGGTGTTCCAAAACTCGTCGGGGAAATCAGCGCCTGAATCTCCACGAGCACCGTCCTCGTTCCTTCGAGGGAAGCGACAACCGCCGAACCGGCTGCGCCGGCTGACCGCTCTTCAAGAAAGATTTCCGACGGATTCAGCACTTCCTCCAGCCCGCTTTCTTTCATTTCAAAGATACCGATCTCGTTTGTCGAGCCGAACCGGTTTTTCACGGCCCGCAGAATCCGGTATGTATGATGCTGCTCGCCTTCGAAGTACAGCACAGTATCCACCATATGCTCGAGAATCCGCGGTCCGGCAATCGCACCCTGCTTCGTGACGTGCCCGACGAGGAAAATGGCGATTCCTTTTGTTTTGGCAATCCGCATAAACGCCGACGTACACTCCCGCACCTGCGACACACTTCCCGGCGCGCTCGTTACTTCTTCCTGATGCACCGTCTGGATCGAGTCGATAATGACAAGCGCCGGCTGCACTTCTTCAATCACCTGCTCGATCACCGCGACATCCGTTTCCGCCAGGACGAACAATTCATCCTCCTGAATACCGAGACGGTCGGCGCGCAGCTTCGTCTGCCGGACCGACTCCTCCCCGGATATATACAGAACCCGTTTTTTGTTTTCGGAAAGCTTGGCAGATACCTGCAGCAGCAGGGTCGATTTCCCGATGCCCGGGTCGCCTCCGACCAAAACGAGCGAGCCTGGTACAATACCGCCCCCGAGGACGCGGTTCAACTCATCTATATGTGTGCTGCTTCTCGCTTCTTCGCGCCGCTCAATTTTCGTAATCGGCTCCGGCTTTACCCGCCGCGGGCCGTCCCCTGTGACAAAGCCGCGCCGCTTCGTTTTCGGGGAGGCTTCCATTTCTTCGACAAACGTATTCCACTGGTGGCATCCGGGACATTTTCCCATCCACTTCGCAGACTCGTAGCCGCATTCCTGACAGACAAATTTCGTTTTCTGTTTCGCCATCTGTCTCCTCCTTTCCTCCGTTGGTTTCCATCCTTTTATTTTAGCACGAGTGTTATGGAAATAGGAAACAGAGAAGCTGCCTGAAGCCTGTTTTGCGGGGATTCTGCGCGAATTTGAAAAAATACGTAAAAAAAGCGAATCTTTTTTCCGGAAGACGCGTCCACCCTGGTGGCATTCTTCCTATGATACACTGGAATAATGCGGAAATAATGAAGGAAAAGAGAGGGGTACATAACATGAGAAAGCGGAACCTATGGATCAGCCTGGCGGCAGCAGCCGTGATGACACCAGCGGCCGGTGCGTCGGCAGAGGAGTATTCAGCAAAGGAAATCGAAATGAAATTAACCGAAGCCGCGATGGAGCGGAACATTCCTCCGGAAATCGTCAAAGCCGTCGCCTACGCGGAATCCGGATGGCGCCAGACGGTGGACGGCGAACCGGTCGTCTCCGAAGACGGCGGGCTCGGTCTGATGCAGGTAACACCGGGTGAAGCGGCTGTGTACGATGAGGAACGGCTTCTGACCGACATCGATTACAACATCAGCGCCGGACTGGATATTTTAGAAGAAAAGTACGGCTGGACCGGCGGACTGCTCCCGGAAACCGGCGCACAGCGTACCGATCTGGAAGCGTGGTATTTTCCGGTGATGGCCTACAACGGCCTCGTTCAGGTAAACAGCCCGATTTACAGCGACAGCGGGGAAACGAACTTGAACGCGTATCAGGAAGGCGTCTTCTCGACAGTGAACAGCATGGATTCAAACCTGGAGACGGGAACGTTTTCCGTCACGCTGGAAGACCTTGATTATACGGAAGAAGGCGTCGGTCTGTCGGTGACTGCGGACAGACTGGAGCCTTCCTTCACGACGGAAAGCGCCTTTTTCCGCGGAGAAGGAGATGCCGTGAAAGTATCATCGGGAGCGAACATCCGGGGAGGTCCCAGTACCGGCTTCGGTACAGAGGACGACGTACAGGGACCCTTCTTTACGATCGAAGACCCGGTAGTGTATGACGAGCGGGAAAATCAGCACTTTTTATGGCACGAAGTGCAGCCGCTTGGGACAGAAGACCGCTCCGTTTATATCGCCGCCTCCCTGCTGCAGCCGGCGGACGTTTCTCCACTGCCGCTGTCGACCGCATCGGAATCCTTTACGGATGTGGAAAATAATGCCGTCATCGGAAGGTTTGCGGCAAGTGACTTTGTCGGCGGATATAATAATGGGACGTTTCGTCCGGAGAATAACATCACCCGAGCAGAGATCGCGACGATTTTAACCCGTATGATCGACAACCTGCCGGAAGGAACGGATCATCCGTTTGCTGATGTGGAGGACGGTATCTGGTTTGAGGAAGCAGTTACAACTGCTTCCGCTTCCGGCCTGCTCCAGGGCCAGGGGAACGGCATTTTCGCTCCTAATAAAGAGATTACCCGTCAGGAAATCGCTGTCCTGCTGTACCGCCTGGCCGAGCTGACCGGCACCGAGCTGACGGAGAAGAATGATCAGACGATGACAGACGTCGATGCCGAATGGGCGGAGGAGTCCGTGGACGTCCTCACCCGCGCGGATGTGATCGCCGGTGTCGGGAACAATAAATTCGACCCGGAATCACCAGCCACACGTTCGCAGGTCGTCACCCTCCTCTACAATCTTTTCTATAAACCGTAACAACGAAACCAAGCCGCCCCAAAATGGGACGGCTTGGTTTTTTGCAGTTTAGTTGGATGGCGTCGGGGATTCTTCCGTCGTCGAGACGTAGAATTCGCCGTCGCGGATGCCGAGCTTTACTTTCTGCCCTTTCGTAATGGCACCTTTCAGCAGCTCCTCCGACAGGCGGTCCTCCACCTGCTTCTGAAGAGCGCGGCGCAGCGGACGGGCCCCGTATTCCGGATCGAATCCTTCATCGGCAATCTTCGTCTTCGCCGCTTCGGTTAATTCGAAGTCAATGCCCTGCTCCAGCAGGCGCTTCTTCAGTTCATTTGCCATCAGCGAGACAATCTGCTTGATGTGCTGCTTTTCCAGGGAATGGAAGACGATGATTTCGTCGATCCGGTTCAGGAACTCCGGACGGAACGACTTCTTTAGCTCGCCCATCACTTTCCCTTTCATGTCCTGGTACTTCTCTTCCTGCCGCTGGGCAGTGAAGCCGAGGCTCTTTTCCTGACGCAGGACGCTTGCACCGACGTTCGACGTCATAATGATCGCCGTATTCCGGAAATCGACGCGGCGGCCTTTGGAATCCGTGAGGAAACCGTCCTCCAGCACCTGAAGCAGAATGTTGAATACTTCCGGGTGCGCTTTTTCAATCTCATCCAGCAGGATGACGGAGTACGGCTTGCGGCGGATTTTCTCCGTCAGCTGACCGCCTTCTTCGTGGCCGACATACCCTGGAGGGGAACCGACGAGACGGCTCGTTGTATGCTTCTCCATGTATTCGGACATATCAATCCGTACGATGGCATCTTCCTCACCGAAGAGAGATTCTGCCACTGCCCGGGCAAGTTCCGTTTTACCGACACCGGTCGGGCCGAGGAAAATAAAGGAGCCGATCGGACGCTTCGGATCTTTCAGTCCGGCACGGGCCCGGCGTACTGCTTTGGAAACAGCGGTGACGGCTTCATCCTGGCCGATGACACGGTTATGGAGAATTTCCTCCATGCGCAGCAGGCGGTCGGTTTCCTCTTCGGCGAGCTTGCTCACCGGAATACCGGTCCACGTTGCGACAACGGCAGCGATATCCTCTGTTGTTACTTCCGAGTTCTCCTGCCCCTGCTTTTCTTTCCACTGATCCTTCAAGGATTCGAGCTCTTCACGGAGTTTCTGCTCATCATCGCGGAACGACGCTGCTTTTTCAAACTCCTGACTCTGAACCGCTGCGTCTTTTTCCTTCCGCAGCTCCTCCAGCTCCTGTTCCTTTTCTTTCAGGTTCGGCGGCGCCGTATAAGAGCGCAGACGGACTTTGGATGCAGCTTCGTCGATCAGGTCAATCGCTTTATCCGGGAGAAAACGGTCGGAAATATAGCGGTCGGACAGTTTCACTGCGGCATCGATCGCATCATCGGTAATCGTCACACGGTGGTGTGCTTCATAACGGTCACGCAGTCCTCCCAGAATCTGAACGGATTCGTCTGCGGTCGGCTCATTAACCTGAATCGGCTGGAACCGGCGCTCCAGTGCAGAGTCTTTTTCAATATATTTGCGGTATTCATCCAGCGTTGTAGCACCGATACACTGAAGTTCGCCGCGTGCAAGAGATGGTTTGAGAATGTTGGAAGCGTCAATGGCACCTTCTGCGCCGCCTGCACCGATCAGCGTATGAAGCTCATCAATAAACAGAATGACGTTTCCGGCCTGACGGATTTCCTCCATCACTTTTTTCAAGCGGTCTTCAAATTCCCCGCGGTATTTCGTACCGGCAACGACCGTACCCATGTCGAGCGTCATGACACGCTTGTTCCGGAGAATCTCCGGCACTTCGTTGTTGACGATCTGCTGGGCAAGCCCTTCAGCAATGGCTGTTTTACCGACACCCGGTTCCCCGATCAGGACAGGGTTGTTTTTCGTTCTCCGGCTCAGAATCTGAATGACACGCTCAATTTCCTGCGCCCGCCCGATAACCGGATCGATCTGCTCTTCTTTGGCGATCGCTGTGAGGTCTCTCGCCAGACCGTCCAGTGTCGGCGTGCTTGCATTGGAAGCGCTGCTCGCAGACTGCTGCTGGCCGTTGTTGTTCTCACTGCTTCCGAGAAGCTGAAGCACCTGCTGGCGGGCCTTATTCAGACTGACACCGAGGTTGTTCAGCACCCGTGCTGCGACTCCTTCGCCTTCACGGATCAGACCGAGAAGGATGTGCTCTGTGCCGACATAGGAGTGGCCGAGCTTCCGTGCTTCGTCCATGGACAGCTCAATAACCTTCTTCGCACGCGGCGTGTAATGAATCTGCTTTGTTACTTCCTCGCCGCGGCCGATCAGATTCTCCACTTCGGTCTGAATTTTCTCCGCTCCGAGACCGAGGCCGGTCAGGGCTTTGGCTGCGATCCCTTCCCCTTCACGTACAAGTCCAAGCAGAATATGTTCTGTACCAATATTGCTGTGCCCGAGACGCGCCGCTTCTTCCTGCGCCAGCGCCAGCACTTTCTGCGCTCGTTCTGTAAATCGTCCAAACATCATGCGTCTGCACCTCCATCAGAAATTTCTTCTGTATTTTCAAGATTAATCCGTTCCCGGATCAGCGAAGCCCGCCGCTCATCCCGCTCTGCCGGAGTCAGAGATCTTCCGGCATACTGCTGGAGAAAGCCGGGCTGTGTAATGACCATCAGTTCGTTTAAAATACCGCCGGACACTTCCTCAATAATGCCGAGGTCAATGCCGAGGCGGACGTCTGACAAACGCTCCATTGCCTCTTTCGTTTCCATTCGTCTGCTGTAGGAAAGAATACCGTAGGAGCGGTAGATTTTATCCTCCAGCTTCAGCCGGGACTGCTCCAGCAGCTGGTCTCTTGCATCCCGCTCATGCTGAATCAGCTGGGAAACGACACTGCTTAAATCTTTAATAATGTCCGCTTCCTCTCCGCCGAGCGTCGTCTGATTGGAAATCTGATATAAATTGCCGAGTGCTTCACTGCCTTCGCCATATATGCCCCGGACAACCAGCCCCAGCTGGTTAATAGCCGGAAGGATCCGGTTCAGCTGCTTCGTCAGCACGAGCGCCGGCAGATGCATCATGACCGAAGAGCGGAGGCCTGTGCCGACATTCGTCGGACAGCTGGTTAAATAGCCTCTTCGTTCATCAAACGCAAAATCAAGCTTCTCCTCCATCCAGTCATCCATATCATTCGCGCAGGCCATTCCCTGCTCGAGCTGAAAGCCGGAGAGAAGACATTGAATGCGGAAGTGATCTTCTTCGTTAACCATCACACTGAGTGATTCATCTTCGCTTAAAATCACCGCGCGGTTTTCTTTCTCCTCCGTCAAATTCGGGCTGACCAGATGTTTTTCGACGAGAATCCGTTTTTCATTACTCGTAAGCTCCTCCATCGGAACTAAGGACAACCTGCCGAAACGGTCATGACTGCCGTCACCTATAAGCTCACCCGCCTGGTTGACGACTTCTGCCAGCTGGTCCGGAGAAGCTGCGATTGGATATGGAACGTGTTCAAGGTTTCGGGCCAGCCGGACCCGGCTGCTGATAACAATATCCGATTCCGGTCCTTCATTCTTCATCCACGGGCTGATCGCTTCGTGAATGAATGACTTCAGCGTCATGATGCATCCCCTCCCTTCTCTTTAAGGGAATTCTCCAGCTCCCGGATTCGATCGCGGAGGTCCGCTGCAGCTTCAAATTCTTCTTCTGCTATCTGTTTCTGCATTTCCTGCTTTAATTCCTCTATTTCCCGGTACAGATGCATATCTTTTCCTTTACGCTTTGGAATTTTTCCTGCGTGCCGGGTATTGCCACCATGAATACGGCGGAAAATCGGGTCCAGCTTCTGATCAAAATGCGTATAGCAGTCAGCACAGCCAAAGCGGCCGATTTCTGCGAATTTCCGATACGTCATACCGCATGTTCCGCAGGTAAGCTCCGGCCGCTGTTCTTTTTTCTCCTGCGACTGGGAAAACTTCTGCCCGGAGTCCAGCAGTCCGGAAAGAAGCTGATGAATCGAAAAGCTTTTTCCGCCGGGGAGGTAATCGCCTTTATCCTTCGCACAGACATCGCAGAGATGCATTTCTGTCTTTTCGCCATTGATTATTTTCGTGAAATGAAGCGATGCCTCGCGCTCCTGGCATTCCTGACAAAGCATGGTTTTCCCTCCTTTATTCGTTTGACATTTTGTACTTGAGCGTCCGGATCATTGCCGTCATAAGGCGGGCCCGGAACTGGTCTCTTGCCGGAAGTGGAATCGTCAGTACTTCCCGGTCAATGACTGACTTCATCAGCTTGGCCTCTCTATCTGTCACCGCTTCTTCCTCCAGAAGACGAAGAATGATATTTTCTGCTGCCTGCTGTGGAAGAGAAACGCCGATCATTTCAATGAGCTGGTCATACAAATCGCCGCGGTGATCAAACTCTATCTTAATAATGCGTATATATCCGCCGCCGCCCCGTTTGCTTTCCACGACATATCCTTTTTCCTCTGTAAAGCGGGTGCGGATGACATAGTTAATCTGGGACGGCACACAGTCAAAACGGTTCGCCAGTTCACTCCGTTTCACTTCAATCAAAGCCTGTTCATTTTTTTCAATAACCTGCTTTAAATACTGCTCAATGACATCTGATATATTTCTCATCGCATCCCCCTCCCTGCTGTCAGCAGAAACGGTAGTCGTTCGTTTCTGACTTTGACTATATTTGACTTTAATTTTATTATACTCAACTTTGATTGAAGTGCAAGGGGTTTGCTTATGTACCACCCGGAAGAAAGACGTACTTCTCTCTTTCCACTGCAGAACGAAATCTAATCATTAAATTTCAAAGGGGAGCAGAGAATATAGCGAAGATGGAGGAACACAGAAAAGGCAGAGGTGCCGGACGCCCTGGAAAAAAGCAGCGGCTCTCCGCTTTCTTTTCCCAGGGGGTGAAGGAATCAGAGGGGATATAGCTAGCTGGACAACGCTTCGATTGAAGAAGCATGGCTCCGCGCGGCCGCGCCGCATGGCAGAAGATCGCTTCCCTGCGGCTCAAACCAAAGGCCGGCTCCGCTCATGCTCTACAGCCGTGCAAACAGCGCCCGGCTGGAAGACAAGCCCACGGCAAGCTTCTGCCGATGAGCGTAGAAGCTCTATTAACAGAAACGAACGGTGTGTGTAACAGCGGATTGAACTGCCACATCCCTACCTGCAGCTGGACATGCTTCTTTTATAAGAAGAACGGCTCGGCTCCTGCTTTCCGCCGGACAACGTGTGTCCGTGCGGAAACACAAAAAAAGACACCACCGTCTGGTGGTGCCGGGTGACCCAGCCGCGTCCTACTTTTGCAGGGGGAGAGCCCCCAACTATCATCGGCGCTGGAGAGCTTAACTTCCGTGTTCG
>NZ_PVNS01000015.1 GCF_002993335.1 Alkalicoccus urumqiensis
CGTCATTCCGAAGGAATATTTTCCTCCGATAACGAGGGCAGAATACAAAATGATAGTTTAACAGAGAGACAGTTGTATTGGTTTTTCTATATTGATTTTCCATAATGCCACTGTATCATTTTAATGTTTTTACTGCAACATTTCCCCCGAGAAAAACGAACGATTCATCCTACGATTTAAACCGTAGGCTTTCTCGTTCGGAAGTCTGTAAAAATAATCGTTGTCTTCCAAAACGATACGAAGATTCACTATTGCCTCTAAAGAATACAGCTGCATTGCATCATATTTACCAATTTGATTAATGGAGATACTCATTTTATGGCCTGGAATGGGGTTCCAAAAAGTCAGCATAATCATGCATCCCTCTCTTTTAAGAATAAGCCGTACCGCATGTTCTCTCTTCATCTGGCTGCAAACAAACACCTGGTCTTTTAGATGACAGTTATCTGTAAAAGGACATGATGAACATATGTGGTGTTAAAATGTAGTGAATTGGAAATCAAAGGGGGACATGGCATGAGTTCATTTTTGAAATTAAATACATATGCTCTCATAGCTGCTATTGCAATGTTTCTAATGACAGAAATAATGCTAAACATCTATAGAATAAGCAATGTATTGAACATCTCGATAACCAATGGATCCGTATTAAGCCTGCTGGTTACATTCCTTATCGTTATTATATTCACGTTTGTTTTCTATCGGCTTATAGATCCTTTCAATTTCCTGTTTTTCACGACAACCTTAGTGTGGCTGCCCTATTATTTATTGTTTATCTATCTATTCTCCATACTCTTTCCCATAGAGAATCGTGGAGAAATCCCGCCGCCAATTACGGGATTGATCATTATGGCAAAATTAATTGGTTATCCCTTTTATTTGGGATTGATATTTCAATTCAAACGAAGGAAAATCTCAGGTGCTAAAACAGCAAATAAGCCTATTCAGCAATGAGAATCATGCACCTAAAGATCCGCAGCACTTTTCGGACCCAGGATCCGTTTCCACGGCCCCGCTTCCTCCAGGAAGACGGGGTCGTGATGTGACGACAAAGCATTCATACAGCTTCCGAAACAGCGCTGTTCAATAACGATACCCTTCTTTATGGTTATCCGTACCTGAGAGATCCGCCCTTTTCGTTGGCTCTATTAAAGTTCAGTGTTGATATTTATAAAAAATAAGACTTCCAATTATACGGGATTATTGTCTTACCAAACTAACGCCATTCGTTAGTAGTGAGGAATTTTTTAGTGAAATAGTTATTCATCACTGTTCTTCTTCCACTTATAGGGCTTCTTTGACCAATTATAAAGTAGAAACATCAAGAAAATTATGAAAAATATCCCTATATTATCAATCCACAGGACCTCTCTTTTAGCAATTAACTGCCAAATAATTGACGCTGCAAAAAATATTAATGGAAATCTAATGCTCTCTTTAAACAAATTGTCCTCCCTTCATTCTTCTTCTCGCGTTAAACTGCTGATTGGTCGAAACGATACTATGTCTCGTCGAGAATTTGGATAATCTCAACCTAATTATACCTTTCTACATTGGAATATCGGTGGTTCTATTTGTTTCATGGATGTTAACAACTTGTGTCTCCAATAGAGCAAGGTGACATAGCTGATACTGCCAATCAATTCTGCAGATTTACGCAGAGAATACCCTTCAACCATGCACCCAATGAACTCAATCCATTGATGAAGACGTCGAGTTCTGTAAAGAGCAGTGTTTGTGAGGTCGGTGAACGTTTGCCTTGCAGCGATAGCGCGGTTTCTTCACTTCATCACCGTCTACAATAGTTGTATACTTTCCGAATCGCACGACATGTTCCGCTTCGCAATCGGGGCACTGATAACCATTCTTGTTCTTTCGCTCTGAGATTTCTTCCAACATTGTTCCGATCGAGAACGAAGCAGTCAGAGCATCAATTAAAAATTACCGTAATCGGTGTTTCTCTGCTGCATTCAAGCTTTGAATAGCTTTAAGAATCTCCGTTGCTCTCACGCTCATCACCCTTTTCTGTTATGATATTTCAATTACAGAACGCATGTTCCTATAATCAATATATCAACAGTGACGTTTAACAGAGTCTTTTCGTTAATAGGTTTTATTAGGAGCCCCCCTACTCGGAAAGCAGCTGCTGGGCAACATTCCATATTCTCCCATTCTAGAGCAGAAAAGCCCGTCCAGCAATGGGAAATACGTATATGGAGTTCCAGGAGCGGCTTCTACCACCTGGAGCATCCACGGACATGAAAAAAGCGGACCAGAACGAGTGCCTATCGGACCAGGATCCGGCTCTGCCGCAACAAAAATGCTCCTCCGCGGACCAGCATTGGCTGCTTTCGGACCAACCGCCTCATATCGGATCATGAGGACGGGATATCGGACCACCTTCTGCACCTTACCGGACCACGATCGGCTTCCATCGGACCAACCTCCCTTCTCTCCCCCCTCCACCCAAAACATAGACGAGCAGCCCCGCCTCCTCCTGGGAGACGGGGCTGCTCGTTTTTAGCCGTCAGGTGACGACGAAGCGGGTGCTGCTGTGGCCGTCGGGGGCTTTGGTGACGTTCAGGACGGCCGGGAAGACGGTTTTCATCTCCTGGACGTGGGAGATGACGCCGATGAGCCGGCCGGATTTCTGCAGGTCGATCAAGGTGTCCATCACTTTGTGAAGCGACTCTTCGTCGAGAGAGCCGAAGCCTTCGTCGATGAACATCGTGTCGATCTGGATGCCGCCCTGGTAGCTCTGAATCACATCCGACATGCCGAGCGCCATGCTGAGCGAGGCGTTGAACTTCTCGCCGCCGGACAGCGTTTTGACGTCCCGGTTCTGGCCGGTGTAGGCGTCGTACACGTCGAGGCTCAGGCCGCTCTGTTTCCCGCGGCTTTCCTGCCGGTCGCTCCGCACGAGCTGAAACTGCCCGGCGGTCATCCGGTGGAGACGTTCGTTTGCGGCGGCGATGATGTTTTCGAGGAACTCAATCTGCACGTAGCGCTCGAATGAAATCTTTTTGCTGTTCTGGCCGCGTACGGTATCGTAGACGTCTTCAATGACGGCGGCCTGCTTTTCTTTCGCTTCGATTTCGCCGGCAGTCGCCGCGAGCTTTTCACGCGCGTTTTCCAGCAGCGTGACGAGCGCTTCGTCGTTTGTCCAGCGCGCTTTCGCTTCGGCGGCTTCTTCTTTCAATGCTTCAAGCTTCGCTTGGAACGCGTCCAGATCGTGCGGTTCTTTGTCTGCAAGCGTCCGTCGCAGCTCGGCGGTCTGCTGCTGGACGGCGGCGGTCCGGGAGGCGTGCGTGTCGATTTCCTGCTTCCGCCGCTCCTGCTCCGCTTCAGACAGGAGCGCCCCGCTGTAGGCGGCGTCGCTTTCAAACCCGGCGCTCCGGCGCGCGTTCTCAAACTGCTCCTCCGCCTGCTTCCGCCGGCCTTCCGCTTCGTCCCGCTGCGCTGCCGCGGCTTTGGAAGAGGCAGCGGCGCCGGCTTCGTTCTGTGCCGCCTCACTCTGCTCCTTCTGCGCTGCCTGCCAGCGGCGCTCCAGCTCCTGCTTCGTCTGTTTCCACGTGTCGATCTCCGCCTGAAGCGCCGTTTCGGTCCGGAGCGCTTCCGGCAGACGGCTGATTTTCGCCTCGTACTCCGAGCGGCCCGACGCATAGTCAATCTCCAGCTGCTGAAGCGTCTTTGCTGCCTCCTCTGCTTTCGTCTGCAGGCCGGCGAGCGTCTGCTCCTTCTCCTCGCGCCGCTCCCGCATCTGCGTCAGTTCCCCGGCGCGCTGCTCAAGCCGCTGCACGTCCTTCTGCAGCGCCGTCGCTTCCTCCAGCAGCACATCGAACTGCTGCCGGGCTTCGGCATACGAATCAAACGAAAACGACGGCAGTTCCTCCGCGGCTTCGTCTCTCTCCCGGCGGACCGAAGCAAGCTCCGCCTCCACCTGAAGTGCCTCCTGCTGCACCGACTGCAGCTTCTGCCGCGCTTCGTCGTACGCTTCCTCCGACGGCACATCGTCCCCGGCTGCCGCTTTCTCCGGATGCTCGGTGCTGCCGCACACCGGACACGCTTCCCCGTCGTGCAGATGGCCGGCGAGCACCGCCGCGCGCCCCTGCACCCAGGCTCTTTCCACCCTCTGGAAAACGGCCTTCTCCTGGTCCGCCGCAGCCCGTTTCTCCGCTGCCTGTTTTTCGAGCGTCCCGGCAGCTTCGGCCTTGTTCATGTATTTCCGGAATAGTGTGCCTGTCTCTTTTTTCTCCTGGAGCGTGCGCTGCTTTCCAGCGAGCTGGCTTGTTTCGGTTTCGGTAGTGCGGATGTCGGCGCGGAGCTGATCCAGTTCCTTTTGGACCGACTGCATCTGTTCCTTCCGGGCCGTCTGCTCTTCGGTCTGCCGGCGGATGGCTCCGGCCTGCTCGTTCAGCTTCTGCTTCGCTTCATCGGCCGCGGCAACGACCGGCAGCAGTTCCTCATACTGGTGGAGCTTCTGCGCGGCTGTCTCCCGCTCTTCCTGGCGGCCGGCCTCCTCCTCGTACACGGCCTCCGCTGTTTTCCGGCGGGCTTCGGCTGCTTCGCTCGTTTTCCGTGCACGCTGCTCGGCTTCCTGCTTCGCTTTTTCGTCTTCGCGCGCGGACCGGCGCTGTTCGTCGTAGACGCGGATCGAGGCGGCCTTCTCTGCTTCCTGCAGCTCTTTTTTCTTCGCCTCGACCGCAGGCGCTTCGGCTTGCAGCTTCTCCGCTTCGGCTTCTTTTTCCTTCAGGGAATCAAACTGCGCGTTGATCTGCTTGGCGTCGTGATAGGCGTGCAGCGCGCGGTCGTATTCCTTTTCCTTCTCCGCAGCCTTGCCGCGGGCTTCCGCCGCGCGCGTTTCATAGTGGGCCGCTTCCGCTCCCAGCGCCTCACTCACCTGGGAGGAGAGGCGGTTCTCCTGCTGCAGCACGCGGTGAAGCGGGCTGTCCTCCCGCTCCGGCACGGCTTCCTGCAGGTGGCTGTACTGCTGCTTGAGGCGGTCCTGCACGGTAGTCAGCTCCTGTTTAACAGCGGTGCGCCGTTCATTCATTTTCGCGCTGAACCACTGGTACGGCTCCGTCTGGAACAGCCGGCGCAGAATGCCTTCCTTGTTCTCCGTGTCGGACGTTAACAGCTTGCGGAATTCCCCCTGCGGCAGCATGACGATCTGCTTGAACTGATCTTCGGTGAGGCCGATCAGGCGGCGGACTTTTTCGTTGATCTCGCTCACCATCTGCCGGTCCACGCACGGCACTTCCCCGTCATCGGTGCACTCGAAAAACTCGTACTTCTCTCCGGTCGCACTTTTGTTTCCCTGCTTTACGTGCGGCATCTGCCGCAGCAGCCGGTAGCGCAGGCCGCGCAGTTCAAAGGTGAACTCCACCGACGTATGCAGCTCATCGGGCGCAAACTGGCTCCGCATCATCCGCGGCTCGCCGCGGTCCTCGCCGCTTGCGCTGCCGAAGAGCGCAAAGCAGATGCCGTCAAACAGCGTCGTTTTGCCGGCGCCGGTTTTGCCGGAAATAATAAACAGCCGGTGGCCGTTCAGCTCGTCAAAGGAGATGACTTCCTGCTCCTTGTACGGGCCGAACGCAGTCATCGTTAATTGGATCGGTTTCATCGCTGGCGTCCCTCCTTTTCCACTTCGTCGAGCACATCCCGGAAAACGGCCTCGGCTTCCTGCGGGAGCGCGGTGCCGTTAACTTCCTCATAGAACGCCTGGAACAGCGACAGCTGGTCCATGCTGCGCCGTTCGCGCGGCTGTTCGGCGGCGCCGCCGCTGTTTACGGAAACCGGCAGGCTCCGCTGCACGTGCATGGCGTTCGGGAAGACGGAGCGGATTTTTTCCATCGGTGTCAGTACCGGCGCTTCGTCCTCGAGCTGAACGAACACGTAGTCGTCACTCGGCGGCGTAGCTAAAATGTCGTCCATTTTTCCTTTCAGCACACGCAGGTCCCGCTTCGGGGTGAGGAGGCGCTTTTCCACCTCGGCGTTTCCGTCCGCATCCAGCTCCACGACGTAGAAGCCTTTCTGATGTGCCTGCTCGGATGCCGAGTACTTCAGCGGGGATCCGGCATAGCGGATGGTTGGTTTCCCGGTGTGGTGGGCCTGATGGAGATGGCCGAGGGCGGTGTAGTGAAAGCCGCTGAAGTGTTCGGCGGATACGTGCTCGGCGCCGCCGATGGTGAGCGGGCGCTCGGAGTCGCTCGTGTTGTCTTCGGCTTCGCCGTGCGGGGTGACGAAAAGGTGGCCGACGAGAATGTGCCGGGCGCCGGGGTCCATCGTCTCGCGGATGCGGCCGGTCATCGTGCGGGCGGCGTCGTTATGGGTGCGCACGGTGTCGTCACCGGTGATGTGGCGCACCTGGCTCGGGTCGGCGTAGGGAAGCGCGTGGATGTGGACGCTTCCGTGTTCGTCCTCCAGCTTGACGGGCTCGGGGTGAGCGCTGATTTCGCCGGTGACGTGGTAGCCCTGGGAGCGCATCATGCCGCTTGCAAAGTGCAGCCGGCTCGGGCTGTCGTGGTTGCCGGCGATGGCGATGACGGGAGTATGTAAGTCGATGACGATTTTTTCGAGCACGTCATCGAGGAGCGTGACGGCTTCGGTCGGCGGTACGGCGCGGTCGTAGAGGTCGCCGGCGATGATGACGGCATCGGGCGTTTCGTCTTCGACGGCCTGGACGAACTGTTCGAGAATATGGCGCTGGTCTTCGGTCATGTGGACGCCCTGGACGAGCTTGCCGAGGTGCCAGTCTGCGGTGTGGAAAAACTTCATGGGTACGTGTCATCCTTTCCTGCGGATCCGTTTCTCTCTATTTTACTGGAGGAGCGGGCAGAAGGAAAATGGCGGATGTTCTGCGCTGGAAGGCCAGTGGAAAACGTCCGTTTCCAACGGGGAAATGTATCACAACTCCCCGCTGAACGTTCGTACCTTCAGAAAAAGGTTCGTTACTGGAGGGGCGGCGTCCACTTCTCTAAAAAGGTATCGTTACGGCCTCCAAAACGTCCGCTTCTCCGCAAAAAGGTCCGCTGCTTCCAAAAAACGTCCGTTTCCCAAGCTGGCTGCATGCAGCACAAAAAACCGCCGCGGCCCATGTTTCACAGGCCGTGGCGGCTGATTTTTTCGTACAGGCTGGAGCGGCTGATGCCGAGCGTGCCGGCTGCCGCCTGCTTGTCTTCTTTCGTTTCCCGGAGCGCGTCGGCGAGAATCTGTTTTTCGGCGTGGGCGAGGCGTTCTTTCAACGTGTCCCCTTCCGGCATGGAGACGCTGCTGTGGCCGAGCGTGACCGGGAGTGCTGCGGCCGGGATCGTCTCTTCAGCGGTCATATGAACGGCCGCTTCGATCACGTTTTCCAGCTCGCGCACGTTGCCCGGCCAGTCGTACGCAGCAAACTGCGTCTCCACCTCGTCTGTAAACCCGACGACCCGCTTGCCGGTGCGCTCGGCCGTTTTCCGGAGCAGGTAGTGTGCGAGAAGCAGAATGTCGCTCCGCCGTTTCCGGAGCGGCGGAATCGACAGCTGGACGACGTTGATCCGGTAGTACAGATCCTCCCGGAACGTTTTCTCAGCAATCATTTCCTCGAGCGAGCGGTTCGTCGCCGCAATGATGCGCACGTCCACCTTCTGCGGCTCCGTCGAACCGACCGCCTCCACCTCTCCTTCCTGCAGCGCCCGGAGAATTTTCACCTGCGCATGCGACGGCATATCCCCGATTTCGTCCAAAAACAACGTTCCCCCATCGGCGAGCTGAAACTTGCCCGGCTTGCCGCCTTTTTTCGCGCCGGTAAACGCGCCGTCCTGATAGCCGAACAGCTCCGCTTCCAGGAGATGCTCCGGAATGGCGGCACAGTTCACTTTGACAAACGCGCCGGCACTCCGCTCGCTCAGCCGGTGAACACTGTGCGCAAACAGCTCCTTGCCGGTCCCGCTCTCCCCGCGGATCAATACCGACACGTCGCTCGGTGCCACGCGCCGGATCTGGTCTTTGACCCGGTGCATTTCCGGGGCGCTCGTAATAATGTCATGCAGCGCGTAGACCGCGCCGCTTTCTTTTCTGGGGCGGTTTTTGTACGTTTCCAGCTCCAGCAGCAGGTCCTTGATGCGGGAGTTCATGACCTTCCATTCGTCGGTATCCCGGAAGAGAACCATGCCGAGTGCTCCGATAGTAACGTCGTTTTCCTTCAGGGGGATGCGGTGGGCGACCATGTAGTCGCCGCGGATCTGCTGGAGGTCGGCCATTTCTTCTTCGCCGGTGTCGACGACGATGTGCATGCGGGTGTTTTCGATGACGTCGGTGACGTGGCGCCCGCGGACGTCGTCGAGCTGCACGCCGAGGAACCGGCAGTAGCTGTTGTTTAAGTAGGAGATGCAGCCTGCCCGGTCCACCATGACGATGCAGTGCTCCATCGTGCCGAACAATGTTTCCAACACTCGTTTCTGGTCTTTTTCGATGATCGACAGCATCTGTACCCGCTCCTTGTGATAACGCTTTCTTCTCTTGTCGAGTGTAGCAGATCGGCTGCGGGCGGGAAAGTGGCTTTGGGCCGGGAAAGAAAACGCCGCTCCCCGGTGAATGCCGGAGAACGGCGCTGTCAGGGGTGAATGGTGCATTTCCCTATCAGTAAAACGACACGACTTCTTCCACCACGGAGGTGCCTTGGGTCTGTTCGGCGTCGAGCCAGTTCCATGTTTCGTGCAGCCGGATTCGGCCGTCTTCGAGTGTTTCAGGAACGGAGCGGCACTCGCCGCCGCGGAGTTCGCCGCGCTGATTGATGTGGCTGTAGCGGAAGTGCAGCGTTCCGTCCTCCTGTACGAGGCCGATGAGGCGGCCGGCCTGAATCGAGCCGCCGCTGTATTCGGCAGTGAGAATCTGGCCCTCCTGCTTGTAGTAAAACGTCGTCTGGGCGGAGACTTCTCCGTTTGCGGTGTTTTCTGTGGATACGAATACTTTGCTGTCGTAGTTCATCGGTTCGTTCCCTCCAGTTCCTTTATTGTGCGCTGTGCTGAGCGGATTGCGCCTTCGATGTGGCCGCCGCCGAGCCGGTCGGTTTCGGTGCCTGCCATATACAGATGATGCTTCCACGGTGCCGGAATGTCAACAGGACCATACTCCGGAAACGCATGCAGCGGTTCTGCGTCTTCGGCGACCGCGGTGCAGTCATCCTGCGTCCAGTCGTAATAGTACAGCTCCTCCGGCCCCGCTGCCTGCTTTCCGTAGAGCTGGACGAGCTGCTCCAGCACAGCCTGCTTCATGGCTGCTTCTCCGCGCGCTTTCCGCTCTTTCGGCGGCGTGCCTGCAAAGCCGAAAATGGCTCCCCGGCCGCTTTCTGTGGAAGCATCGTGAATTTCCTGAAGTGGTCCGGCCCAGCTCATCGCCTGCCCGGAAAGGCCGCCTTCCCGCCAGAAGGGCCGCTCATATACCGCGAGGGCCTTCGCATGACCGGCCATCCACGTCGGCCTGGAGCGCATGTCGGCCAGTGTCTCCTCCGGCAGCGCCGGGGAAAACGACATCCGTTCGGCAGCGGCTCTCGGCGGCACGGTGAGAATTACCTTTTCCGCAGAAATCGGGCCGTCCTCTGTATAAACGGTTACGACGTCCCCAAGCTCGATGCGCGTGACCTTCCTGTTCAGCTGGATCGTTCCCGGCTTCAGCAAAGCGGCGAGCGACTCGGCAAACTGCTTCATGCCGCCCTGCACGCGCATCGATTCCGACACCGCTTCCGGAGGCAGCTCGTGCTCCTGGACGGACGAATCCATTCCCTGCACGAGAATGCGCCCGCCGCTGTGCTGCGGATATACCGGCAGCTTTAGTTCCTGAGTGAGCTTTTTCATTTCCGGCTCCTGCCCGGGCCAGAACCAGGTCGGCCCGAGATCCCAGCCGTCCTCCGAATGAATCCGACCGCCGATGCGGTTTCTTGCCTCCAGCAGAAGGACGTCTTTCCCCTTCTCCTGAATCTGTCTCGCTGCGTACAGTCCCGATGCGCCCGCACCGACAATAACGATAGGGTGTGCTGTCATGAAAACCGCTCCTCTGTTTTAAGTATCCTGCTCCTACTGTGCCACAATTTCCGGATTGTTTCACGTGAAACACATGGAGAAACCGGCGCGTGCGTAACCGTGGACGCTTTAGAAGATTGTCGTTTTTCCTGATCAGCCGTTCTGGAATAACTGTTATGAAAGCGTTTCTACGGAATCAGCCGTATAAGTGTAAGCAGTTTTTTCTATGTACAGCCGCATAAAAAGACCCGGACAAAAGTTGTCCGGGCCGGTGTTTAGCGCTGCTTCTCGAGTCGTGGAACGGGTTCCGGCAGGGTGTGCTGCTGGCGGAGAATGGACTCGTTGATGCGGTCGAGTTTTTTCTCTACGCGGTGCAGCAGGTAGAATGTCACCGCTGCCGGGAAGCCGTATTCGCCGAGGAGCGGAATCCACTGTTCCATTCTCCTCCCTCCTGTCTAATGCGCGTTAGTTCTGCGTGGGCAGTTCGATGGTTTCGACGTTGCGCTCGACGAGGCGTGCGCCGCGGATTTCGGTGATCGGGCTGCCGGATGCGGTGAATACGCCGGCCTCAATCAGCTGCTGCATGACGGTTTCTACTTCGGCGGCGTCCACCGGTTCTTTCGGGAGGTCGACCCCGATTGAGGTCGCGTTCCCTTCTTCTGTCCGAAACTGTAATTCCAGTCGTTTACTCATGTTTTCACTCTCCCCTTTTTAGTCTTACTCTGCGAGTTCATACGTGCTTGTCTGCTCTACTTTGTAAAGCGGTGCTGTCTGAAGCGATGCGAGGGCGTGTGCCGCTGCGTACATCGCCGCCGGGTCAGCGTCCTCCTGGATGGCGCGGAAGGAACGCTTCGCAAAAACCGGCTTGCCTTCTCCGTCGACGCCTGTTTCGAACGTCAGTACGAGTGTGTCGTTGATTTTAAACTGCATTGTCTCACCTCCCTTCGCCCTCTATGTACATCCGGGGAAAGAAAAAGGGGGTGAGGGTTTTTGATTTTTTTGAAGAAGTTTTATGGGCTATACACTTATTCTCCGCTTTTTATGGTAACTATTTACCAACAGATGTCGACTGTATAGATACAGAATCTTTCAGCGTTTATGTCATGGAGGTGTATGAAATGAATAAGAAGCTGCTTTTTGGATGTTTAACGATCGTTTTACTGATATCCGGATTTTTGATCGCGGATCGTTCCATGGTTAACGAGGGGCGAATCGAGGCGGAAAATGTTCTGTTTGAGAACGCCGAAGAAGCTGCTGCCGCTTCCGATTTAGTATTGGAAGTCCGCGCGACAGAAAGATCAACGTCGATAGAGGAAGGCGAGAACGGTTTTGGGATCGGCCATACATTAACCGACGTGGAAGTGTTGAATGTTTTAGAAAATAAAACAAATGAGGACCCGGACTCTATGTTGACTGTTGCCGAGCCATTTGTAGAATCCGAAAGAATTATAGGAAAAGAAGTGACTACTTACGGGAACTACACACCCCTGAAGCACGACGACACCTATATTTTATTTTTAGACTGGGGAGAGAACATTCAGAACTATTGGATCAACTCTTTAGAACAGGGGCAGATTCCTCTGGATAAGCAAGAGAGTGAGTACGCGACGACAGAACAATATGAATCATTGATCACAAGTGTTAAGGAAGCATACAGCGTCGATTGAGCTGCTTCCATCCTATAACCTCCCCCGCCCTGCCAAACATCGTTGGAAAGGGCGGGTTTTTATGTTCGATTCATGACAGGTTTATGTGAGCGTGCGGCTTACAGAACCATGACTCCTTTCTGTTTCCCGGGATTAGAAGCATTACGTCACGCACTCTCCAGCAGTCATAAAAAAGACAGCCCATAAAGGACTGTCTGCTTATTCGTCGATAGTAAAATGAACTCCGAGATCTTCCTCTATGTCCGTTCCGTGCACGATGAACGACTTGGTAATGCGGTACGTTCCTTCCTCCAGTCCATCCAAGGATACGTCCTGTTCATAGGTGTCTCCGGGAGGAAGCGTCAGGCCGATATCATCAAATGCCTCTTCCCGGGCGGTTTCCCAGCTGCCGTCCTCTTCTTTCTCGAGTGTGTAATGATGTCCGAAAAACAGATCCGTCGGCCCGCGGTTTTCAAGCGTGAGCTCCGCCTCGCTCGCGGACTGCTCCAGGTGAAGCTCTGCGTTCGCTTCCTGCGGGGCTACGCCGATTTTTCCTACGTGGGTATCGGTCACCCTGCCGTCCTCATCCAGCGTTTCCGCACTGATTAAATACAGCGCTTCGCCTTCCGGCATTTCCACCTCAAACGAATCCTGTTCGGTCGTCTGTTCTTCCACGACCTCCTTCAGGCTCAGATCCGCCTCTCTTTCTGTCAGCCGGTACCGCACACTGCCGTTTACCGGCACGGTGACTCCCCGGATGAACGCCTCGTCCCCGGGAAGCTGATGCCCGGCGGAAGCGGAAAAGTAATCCATAAATGCTTCCCCGCTTCCTGCTTCATACTCTGTATCCAGAATGACATCCGCTTGTTCTGCTTCGTGCCAGATCCATTCCTCCACGTCCCCGTCCATCGAGCCATAGACCGAATCGACCTCCGCCGGCGCCGCTTCCGGTTCCGCTCCGGTCTCTACGTCCGGTCCTGAACTGCATCCGGCAAGAATCACGAAACCGGCACATGCTTTTCGATGCATCTCTTTTCCTCCTTTGGATTTTCCTGTTACTTATGAGTCGGGAATCAGAAAGGAACGTTACAAAGAAACGTGAGGCTCTTTCTCTAGATAAATACATTCATTTATGATCAGTAGAAATTAATTTCCAAAATACCCTCTAGCCTTCAATTTCTCCAAGATATCTGATTTCCTGACCATCTACTACTGCGATATAAATCGCGCCTTTTCCTTCATTATGATCATATACTTTTGTGCCCACTGGGAGTTCTGTGGCGGTGCCATTCCCAAAATTATCACTATCAGTAGACTGCTTCGTAATTTCCGTTATTTCTTCACCTAAAGTTAAATCCTGTTCCATTACCCAGTCAAGATCTTGAGCATTGGAGTAAATAATGCCTCGAGCCTTAAAAATATCGGCATCAGGATAGTTTGATAGAATCTCTTCAGCGGTAGGATTTCCCGTACTTTTCTCTTCCTCAGGCACATCGTTCGATTGAATTTCACACGCAGAAAATAATAGAGTTCCAGCAAGAAGTAAGCATATTTTCCTTATCATTAATTTCCCTCCTTTGGATTTTCCTGTTACTTATGAGTCGGGAATAGAAAATAATTGTTACAGCGAATCTTCTTCCTATTTTTCCCGTCCACCTTTTTGTATAGTAGAGACATACGAAGAAAGGGGCGGATCGTTTATGAAAGGACGTTTTCTTGTTTTCGCGGGGGCACTGACGCTTGCCGCAGGCTGCTCGCAGGAGGAGCCGCCGGACCCGGAGGAGGCGCTTGAAGCGTATTTGAGTGCCTGGGAGGAAGGACGTTACGGAGAAATGGACGGCGTCAATGACGAGGCGCAGGAGCAGTACGAGCTGATTTACGGGGATCTGGAGGCTGATGTATCCCTTACATATGAACCGGTCGACTGGGAGGAAGAGGAGATCGACCTGGAGGAACTCGAAGATACCACCTACACCGTCGATGTCGAGATGGAGACGTTCGCCGGACCGCTTGACTACACCGTGGAGGTCCCGCTGGAAAAAACACGCACCGAGGAAAACGAGCGTGGCGAATGGGACGTTCTCTGGCAGCCGGAGCACCTGCTGCTCGGCATGCAGGATATCAATGATACTTTCCGCGTCACGTATGAAGAACCGGAGCGGGGCGAGATTTTTGACCGCAGCGGAGACGCGCTTGCGGTGAACGGGGAAATTTACGAAGCGGCCGTCGTGCCGGACCGTACGGAGAGTATGGAAGAAACGGCAGCTGCTTTTGCCGGCATCATGGGTCTCGAGGAAGAATCGGTGCTGGAATCGGCACAGGCTTACCCGGACAACCCGGACTGGGCCGCCCCCGTCCAGCGGCTCGCTGTCAGTGACCCGCGCGCCGAAGAGCTGCTGGAGATCCCCGGCGTGCAGCTGGACCGCACCGCCGGACGTGAGTACCCGCTCGGCCGCGCCGCAGGCCACTTGATCGGCCATATCGGGGCCATCACCGCGGAAGAGCTCGAAGACCGGAACGGCTACCAGTCCACATCGGAAATCGGGAAATTCGGTCTGGAAGCCGCCATGGAAGACACGCTCCGCGGCACACCGGGCATTCAGATTACCGTGGAGGACGGCGAAGGCGAAGTCCGGGAAATGCTCATTTCCGAAGCCGCAGAACCCGGAGAGGACGTCACCCTCACGATCGATGCCGGCCAGCAGGAGCGCGCCTCCTCCGTTCTGGATGGCGAATCCGGCGCCGCGGTGCTGACCGATCCGGCTACCGGCGGCGTGCTGGCACTCGCAAGCACACCGTCCTACGACTCCAACCTGCGCTACCTCGGTCTTCCCGATCCGACGGCCGCGGAGCTCGACACCGTGGACCTGCTGTTTGAAGAACGCTTCCGCCGGGCCTATTCCCCCGGCTCCATCTTCAAGCCGGTCACCGCGATGATTGCCCTGGAAAACGACGTTATTGACCCGGGCGAGGAACGTACGATTGAAGGCTCGCAGTGGCAGCCGGATGACAGCTGGGGCGGCTACCAGGTGACCCGGGTGAACGACAGCGTATCGCAGGTCGATCTGGAAACAGCAATGACGTTATCCGACAACATTTATTTCGCCCAGACAGCGCTGGAAATCGGTGCGGAGACGTTTCTTGCCGATGCCGAAGCATTCGGTTTCGGCACCGAATGGGATCTTGCTCTGCCGGCTGCTTCCGGGCAGCTCGCCAACGACGGGCTGGAAGAGGAGATTCTCCTTGCCGACACGGGCTACGGACAGGGACAGGTGCTTGCCTCCCCGCTCCAGATGGCCGGCATATATTCGATCTTTCATGACGGCACGCTCCGCCAGCCGGTGCTCCTCGACGGCGAAACCGCTGAAACCGCGGAGCCGGTTTCCACGGAAACGCTCGATATCGTCAGAGAGACGCTCACGTCCGTCGTCCAGGATCCGGACGGCACTGCCTACCGGCCGGAGCGCGGCCACAGCCAGCAGCTTATCGGCAAAACCGGCACGGCAGAGCTGAAGGCCGATCAGACTGTCGAAGACGGCAGTGAAACCGGCTGGTTCGCAAGCCTGAACGACCAATACGTGCTCGTCGTCATGCTCCAGGATGCCGACAGCGGTCAGGCCGTCGAAGCCGCCGACCGCATCTGGGCCGGGATTGGGGAATAAGAAGGGCTGCAGCGGTAGATAACGTACCGTCTGCAGCCTTTTTGGCGTGTCTGCATGAGCAGGCGCACCTTCTGCAGGCGGAATTCGTTCTATTCATGAAAAGGCGGACCAGCATTGGCTGCCCGCGGACCAGAATTTAGGCTGCGCGGAACACGACGGCCGCATATCGGAACAGAAATGGATTCTACCGGACCAGGCGCGTTCTATCGGACCGCCTTCAGCGGAAATCGGACCAGGTTCCGCACCAAATCGGACCAACTTTTAAGCCCATCGGAACACCGGCCGCCGGCACCCGCGGCGGCCCCTCTGCCTTCCAGCCGTCCACGGTTCGGAAGCAGATGGCGAGCCGGACCGTCCGGCCCGCGGTGGCTGATGTGTTTGGGAGCGGCAGTTTCATGTGATTCGGAAAACACTGCACCGCCTCTTCCCATGCCGCGGCATAACAAAAAGACAGCGCCGTGTTCCGGCACTGCCTGTCGTATCAGCTTACTGGTTCTTTCTGTGCGAGCAGTTCCTTAATCTGGGCTTCCATTTCCAGCGGCTCGGCGGTGGATTCGTAGCGGGCCGTGACGTTTCCTTCACGGTCCACGAGAAATTTCGTGAAGTTCCACTTGATGCTGTCTCCGCTCATGTAGTGCGGGTATTTGTCGTCGATGATGGAGACGAGCATTTTTGATACCGGATGATTCATGTTGAAACCGGCGTACGGCTGCTGGGATGTCAGGTACGTGAACAATGGATGTGCCCCCTTGTCCCGGACGTCGATTTTTTTGAAGACCGGGAAATTGACGCCGTAGTTCAGCGCACAGAACTCGGTGATTTCCCCGTCGTTCAGCGGCTCCTGGTCGTCGAACTGGTTGGACGGAAAGGCAAGTACCTGCAGTCCTTCCTCCTGATAGCGCTCCTGCAGCTTCTGCAGGTCGTCAAGCTGCGGCGTGAACCCGCACTTTGTTGCTGTATTTACAATGAGGAGCACCTTGCCTTTATACCGCTCCAGGGATTTCGTCAGACCGCCTGCTGTTTTCACTTTAAAGTCATACACACTCATGCTGTACCGCTCCTCTTCTAATTCTTTCGTATCATCTTCTATGAAGTGTATACCTCTTCCCCTCGTTAACCAAACCTTTAAGCGTAGTTCTTTTATATCAGATAACCCTTTCCCCTTTCTTCCTGCTGTTATTTAACAAATGACTTATTTCTGCCGATATGATCATAGGCCAAACGTATAGATAAAAACGACGATTGAAGGGGGAAACAGGAGGATGGAAGCAATACAGCAGATGAAACATCGGGATCTAACGAGGAAAAATAACCTGGCGTTCGGCTTGTTTTCGGTCACGCTGCTCGCCGGTGGGCTGTTAAACGTCTTTTCCGGCGATATGGCAACAGCCGGCATTTACTTTACGCAGGTACTGGTACTCGCAGCCGCCTTTGTGGTGATGGTCCGGCTTTTGAAGAAACCGCACTTCTTTCCGATTGTCCTGATCGTGCTCGGGTTCAGCTTTACCTACACCGGCGTGTTTTTAACAGGCGGCGGGGTGACAATTGCGGTCATTTACTTTTTCCTGCTGTTTTTGTCGACGATCCACCTGTACCGGTACGTGCTTCTCACCGGCGCGGTAATGGGAACGGCCGGTCATCTCCTGAACGCTTCCGCTGCCACGGTGGACACGCAGGTTATCCAGAGCCAGCTCCCGTCGATTCTATTGACCTACATACTGGCGTCGATTCTCGCCTATACAATCGCCGCGTTAAGCTCCAGCCAGATGGGGCAGCTGGAGACTTTTCTTACCCGGAGCGAAAAGGAAGCAGAGGCGCAGGAAGCCTCCCGGGACGCGCTGCAGAAAAGTGTGAACCAGATGGTACGTAACATCACCGACATGACCGCAGCCGTGCAGGAAAACGTCCGCTCGCAGACTGAAATGGCGTCGGCTGTAAATGACATTGCGGCCGGCACGACGTCGCAGAGTGAACAGATCCAATCCATCTCCTCCCGCGCCGGGGAGATGACCGAAAGCATGCAGCAGATCCGAAGCGGCGCAGAACGGCTTTCAGACACGTCGGTTTCCGCGGAGCATCAGACCGTTGAAGCAGCGGAGCAGGCGGCCTCCCTCCATGAAGAGATGAGCGGCTATGAAGCGCAGCTGAACCTGCTGAACGACAATTTCCAGCAGCTGACGGAAAAAATTAAAGAAACCAACACCCTCTCCGAAGATATCATTCACGTAAGTGAACAGACGAACCTGCTCGCTTTGAACGCGTCGATCGAAGCAGCGCGCGCCGGAGAAGCCGGCAGAGGCTTTGCTGTCGTCGCCGACGAAATCCGGAAGCTCGCGGAAATGTCCAACATGGCCGCGGAAAAAATCACGTCCAATCTGCAGGAGGTCAACGCGACGAACGAGGAAGCGCTCGTGCAGATGACAGACAGCAGAAGCACGCTGTCGCTGCAGAAAGAGAAAACGACGACGGTACATGAGGCGCTGCAGAAACTGACCGACGTCACCACCCACATTCAGGAGACGCTCGCCCTCTTCCGCGGACAGGCGGAGAAAACGGAAGCCACCGCTTCCAGCGTCAATGCAACAACGTCGGAGCTCGCGCTGGTCATTGAACAGGCCTCCGCCGGCGCCCAGGAAGTGAGCGCCTCTCTCGAGAATTTGAACGAACAGAACTACGAAGTCAGCACCCGCATGAAAGAAACCGAACAGCTCGTGCGCCGCCTTGCCGGAGACGGCCAGGCGTAAACCGTACGCAGGCAGAGGCGGGCGGGTTCGGCACGCGGTCGTTGATGGGTTTCGTTGCGGTCTCCGCTCTTCGTGTGGTGGTGTTTCCGTTCCCGTTGCGATGTTCGCCGACGGTGTGGCGGTGTGCTTCCTGCACGGCGGAAATCCTGAATCCCAGCTCCCCCGCGCCTCAGAACCCGTCATTACATAAAAAAGGTAGAAGCTCCTGCGCTTTCATGCAGGTGGCTTCTACCTTTTTTGTGTGGATCATGGCCGGGCTGCTTCTTCCCGGGTAAGCGGTGTGAGGATGGTGTCGTCGGCGAATTCCCGGGCGTTGCGGACGTAGGTGTCGACGGTTTCCTGCACCATGGCCTGATCGGCTTCGGTCACCTGGCGGACGACTTTGCCGGGCGAGCCGAGCACGAGCGAGTACGGCGGAATTTCTTTTCCCGGCGGGACGACGGTGCCGGCGCCGATAATTGAGTGTTCACCGATGACGGCGCCGTCGAGAACGATTGCGCCCATGCCGACGAGTACCCGCCTTTTCAGCGTGCAGCCGTGCAGAATTGCGCCGTGGCCGATGGAAACCTCCTCCTCCAGAATGAGCGGATACGCTTCATACAGGTGGCCGAGCACATGCTCCTGAATGCTGCAGCGCGGGCCGATGCGGATCTTCCCTTCATCGCCGCGGAGCACCGCGTTCGATAAAATGATGCTTTCCTCCCCTGCCTCCACGTCCCCGATCACTTCCGCGGACGGCGACACATACACCGACGGTGCGAGTGCCGGTTTGACTCCTTTGTACGCGTAAATCATTCCGTCACTTCCCTTCCATTCGTGTTATAGTATTTAATATAACACATTTAAAACGGTGGTGAATAAAATGAATGATTTAACGAAGCGTCTCGGCATCCAGCTGCCGTTCATCCAGGGCGGCATGGGCAACATCAGTGAACCGATTCTCGCCGCTGCCGTCTCCAATGCGGGCGGACTCGGCACGATCGGCGCCGGTACGCGGAGCGCAGCCGAAGTGAAAACGCTCATCCGGGAGCTGAAGACACGCACGGATAAACCGTTTGCCCTGAACATTCCGATCAGCGTCAATGAGGAGGCGCGGGCGCTCGCACAGCTGGCCGTCGAGGAACATGTCCCCGTCGTCTCCCTGTCCGCCGGCAATCCGGCGCCGTTTCTTCAAAAGCTGAAGGAGCACAAAAAGGCGGTGATCGTCGTCGTTTCGAGCGCCCGCCAGGCGGTGAAAGCTGAAGCGGCCGGCGCGGATGTATTAGTCGCGGAAGGGACGGAGGCCGCCGGCATTAATGCCTCCCAGGAGCTCACGACCCTCACGCTTCTCCCGCTCGTCTGCCGCGCCGTCTCCATCCCGGCCGCCGCTGCAGGCGGTGTGTCGGACGGAGCATCGTTTGCTGCTGTCCTCTCCCTCGGCGCACAGGGCGCCCAGCTCGGCACACGGCTTATTGCCACCGAAGAAGCGCAGGTGCACCAGCACTACAAAGACGCGCTCATTCAGTCCGGCGAGCAGGCGACGATCGTCGTCGGCCGCCGCTACGGACGCGTCCGCCGTCTTCTCGATACGCCGTACGCCCGGATGCTCGAACGCCTTGAATCCGAGGAGGAAAACGACGCACGCTATATGGAAAAGACCGATGAAGAAAGCCACATCCGCGGCGCTGTCCACGGCAGACTCGATGCGGGACATACGAATGCCGGACAGGCCGCTGCGGGGATTACCGATCATCCACCGGTGCGTGTCGTTCTCGAGAACATTCTGCACGGTGCCGAAGCGCAGCTGCTGCAGGCGTCCCGTTCGCTGTCGTCGTTTTCCACCGAGCAGCTGTAGCATTTTTCTGAAAAAAATACGCGGGATCGTCTTGACTTCCCGGGGGAAGTTTCGTATCGTATATATCATAATATAACATACCGTTATAAAAACGTTATATTGAGGTGAGAGAGCATGGCTGTATTTACGATGGTTGATCAGGAGACGTGTATTGCGTGTGGTTCGTGTGGAGCGGCGGCGCCGGATGTGTTTGATTATGACGATGAGGGGCTGGCGTTTTACATCGGGGACGACAATCAGGGGAATACGCCGGTAGCCGAGGAACATGTGGAGGATCTGGAGGATGCGCTCGATGGGTGTCCGACGGATTCGATCAAGGTGGCGGAGGAAGCGTTTGACGGGGATCCTGCCAAACATGAATAAGGAGGTCAAGCATGGAGGAGACAATGTATGATGTGACGATTGTCGGTGCCGGTCCGGTCGGTTTGTTTACGGCGTTTTATGCAGGCATGCGGCAGATGTCGGTGAAGGTCATTGACAGTATGCCGGAGCCCGGCGGCCAGCTGTCGGCGCTCTACCCGGAAAAGTACATTTACGATGTGGCGGGCTATCCGAAGGTGAAGGCCCAGTCGCTCGTCGACCAGCTGTATGAACAGGCGCAGGCGTTCGACCCAACTATGTGTATGGGCGAATCGGTCGAGCACGTGACGCGCTTTGAAGACGGAACGTTCCAGCTCGTGACACCAGAAGGCGTGCACCATTCCAAAACGATTATTGTTACCGCCGGGGCAGGCGCATTCTCCCCGCGGAAGCTGACACTCGAACAGGCAGAAGCGTATGAAAACAGCTGCCTGCATTATTTTGTTAAAGATTTAAAGCGCTTTCAAAACCGCCGGGTGCTCGTCTGCGGGGGCGGCGACTCTGCCGTGGACTGGGCGCTCGCGCTGAATGACCTGGCGTCGGAAGTCACCCTTATCCACCGCCGCGACCGCTTCCGGGCCCACGAGCACAGTCTCGAGCAGCTGAAGCAGTCCAACGTGAACATCCGCACGCCGTACGAGATCTCCGGGATGACCGGGGAAAACGGCGCTGTCCAGCAGGTGACGCTCCAGCAGGTAAAGGGAGACGCGGCGGACACGCTCGATGTGGATGATATTCTCGTCAACTTTGGCTTTGCGACGAATCTCGGGCCGTTGAAGACGTGGGGCATGGAGCTTTCGAAAAATGCGATTGCCGTGGATCACAAGATGGAAACGACAATTCCGGGCATTTTTGCCGCAGGGGATGTGTGTACCTATCCGGGCAAGGTGAAGCTGATTGCGTCCGGTTTCGGCGAAGCGCCGACGGCCGTGAACTACGCGAAGTCGATCGTCGAGCCGGAGGCAAAGCTTCACGCCGGGCACAGCACGTCGATTTTTGAAACCGCCGGCGTGTAAAAGAGAGCGGAGACTGCTTGACGCGGCATGGGGAAGCTGGACTGTGGCGGTGTGTTGTGGGAATCGCTGGCGGAGAAGCTGGAATATCGGTGGTGGAAGCTGGACAATTCGACCGGAGTGAGAGCGGCCCCCTGAGTTGTCAGACTTCACGGCCGACTTATCAGACTGGAAGCTGCCGTTATGAGACTTCACTTCTCCGTTGTTGGACTCCAGCGGACCATACGTTTATAACCGCTGCGGCTGAACCCGCCGCAGCCGCCTCTGCCGATTTTGGCAGAGGGGCCGGGCTGCAGCTGGACAGCGCATCGTTTTAAGAAACACAGTACGCTGCTTTTCTCTGTTCATTTTTGTCTGAATATTCTGGTATCAACCCGGTCTTCCGGGATACTTTATCCAAAGGGGTGTACATATGAAGGAAAATCGACGCGAACAGCCGGGCTGGAAGTGGGGGCCGTTTACGGCCCGTATGCCGGGCATTCATTTGAACCTGCAGCCGAGTCAGCACATTCAGGGAGCGCTCATGCTTCTTGCAACATGCGGAGCGGTCACACCGCTCATGATGCAGTATTTCGGGGTTTCGTTTGAAGTCGCCTGGACCGTCAGTCTCTTCTTCCTGTTCTGGGTCATCGCCCAGACCGTCATTTTCGGCGATCCGTACGCAGCAGGCGCCATTACAGCAGGGCTTCCGATTACGCTCGTCTATATCGGCAGTCTGACGCCGGGGGTGGCGGCCATTGAAGGCATGACGGCTTTGTTTTTAGTGCTCATCGTCCTGTTCCTGTTCTTCGGCATCACAAAGCTCGGGGAGGCGTTCAACAACCTGTTCCCGACGGCGCTGAAAGCCGGGATCATTATGGGTGCCGGCATTGCCGCCTTCCAGTCGGAGATCAACCGGCTGCCGTCGATGCCGATCACGCTCATTACGGCATGGGTCGTCATCATGGTGCTGATGTTCTCCCTTCCATTTAACAAGCTGAAGGATACGAAATCGAAGGCAATTATGACGTCGAACGCGCTGCTGCTGTCGTTTGGAACCGCCGGACTCGTCGGCTGGATCGCCGGTGAAGTGTCCTTTACGATCGAGTGGGGATTCTTCATCCCGCCGGTCGCAGAGACGGTTTCCACGCTGTCTATCTGGGCCGTCGGCATTCCGGGCTGGGACGTGTTCCTGTCCGTCATTCCGATCGGGATCGTCATCTACATTCTCGGCTTCAGCGACATCGTTATCTCCAACACACTTTTAAAAGAAGCAGATAAAGCCCGGACCGATGAGAAAATCAGCATCGATCCGACGCGCAGCCACTACACGCTTGCGATCCGGAACATGGCCCAGCTGATGACGGCCGGCCCGCTCCTCTGGATCCACGGTCCGCTCTGGACAGGCGTACAGATTTACCTGATCGAGCGGTACAAGAAAGGCCGCGAGTTCATGAAGTCGATTTACGACGGCCCGATGAACTTCTACCTTCTCGCCATCCCGTTCGGCCTGTTCCTGCCGATCATCGGCATCATTACACCACTGTTCCCGGTCGCCCTCTCCGTGGCACTGCTTCTGACCGGCTTTGCCTGCGCCTATGTGGCGATGAACATGGTGCATACGAACATTACGCGCGGCCTGACACTCACGATCGGCTTTGTCATCGCGATGTACGGAGCGGCCTGGGGCATGGGCGTCGGCATTCTGCTCTGCCTCCTCCTCTGCGGCTTCCGCGATGTCGACAAAGAAATCGTCCAGGAACGCGAAGAGGAAAAAGAGATGGAACAGGAAGCCGTGTAAAAACGGCGTTCTTTCTCCAGCAGCACGTGGATGCAGGCTTCCGGATCTTTTTCCGGCAGCCTGCGTCTGTATGAAGCTCTTTATTTTTTGACGGAAGGGGTACCGAACGATGACACAATCAACAGAAGCAAAAACCGTTACTTTTACCCATAGCGGGCATACCGCCGTGGTGACGTTAAACCGGCCGGAGCAGCTGAACTGCTTTAACTACACGATGCTCACAGAACTGGAGGAGGCCGTGGCGGCTATCCGTTTCGATGATCAGATACGGAGCGTCGTTTTCACAGGGGCCGGGGAAAAGGCGTTCAGTGCGGGGGCGGATTTGAAGGAGCGGCGGACGCTCACGGAAGGCGAGGTGCGCCGGAATGTCCGCAAGATCCGCGAGGTGTTCGATGCGGTGGAGTCGCTTCCGCAGCCGACGATTGCGGCGGTGAACGGGCATGCGCTCGGCGGCGGGTTTGAGCTGATGCTTGCGTGTGATCTGCGGCTTGCGGTACCGGATGCGTGGATGGGGCTCACGGAGGTAAGCTGGGCGATTATTCCCGGTGCGGGCGGCACGCAGCGGCTGCCGCGGCTGATCGGCATGACGAAGGCGAAGGAGCTGATTTTGACGGCGCGCCGGTTTCAGGCGGACGAGGCGGATGCGCTCGGTCTGTTAAACCGCGTCAGTACGAAGGCGTCGCTTCTGGAGGATGCGCAGGCGATTGCTGATGCGATCGGGGCGAACGGTCCGCTGGCTGTCCGTCAGGCGAAAATGGCGATCCATCACGGCGCGCAGACGGACCTTCATACCGGGCAGGCGATTGAAGCCGGTGCGTATGAGCGGATCATTCCGACCGAGGACCGCCTGGAAGCACTGGAAGCGTTCCGTGAGAAGCGGCCGGCCCGGTTTCAGGGCAGATAAGGAGGGATTGGATGACGGATACAGCTTCATTGAATGCATACTTAAAGACCGATCCGTACGCGTCGTTTTTAGGCATTGAGGTCGAGGATGTCGGCGAAGGAACGG
Organism: Alkalicoccus urumqiensis; assembly: GCF_002993335.1. Classification (GTDB taxonomy): domain Bacteria; phylum Bacillota; class Bacilli; order Bacillales; family Salisediminibacteriaceae; genus Alkalicoccus; species Alkalicoccus urumqiensis. The sequence goes on from NZ_PVNS01000015.1 coordinate 24,047, forward strand.
CGCGCGCGTCGGTGACGGTGACAGAAGACATGCTCAATATCCACGGCACGGCGAATGGCGGCCTGCTGTTTTCGCTGGCGGATGTGGTGTTTGCCTGTGCGAGCAACTCGTACGGCACGACGGCGGTCGGCATTCAGGTGTCGATGCAGTATCTGGAGGCGGTGGCCTGCGGCGAAACGCTTCGTGCGGAAGCGGTGGAAAATGCCGAACCGGGAAGAACCGGTTCGTACCGGATGGAAGTGCGGACCTCGTCCGGTTCGCTCGCAGCGCTGGCGGAAGGGCTCGTCTACCGGACGCGCCGGCCGGTGCTTGGGGAGGTGTCGTCATGAAAGCGCCGGTGAATCAGGTGACGCTGCAGGATGTGATTACAGGAACTGCCGCTCCCCCGCCGTGCGACGTTTCGCTCGGGATGACGCTGCAGCACGCCGGAGACGGTCTCGCGCACATGACGTGGCAGCCGGGCGGGGCGATGATTAACGGCAACGGTGTGGTGATGGGCGGCTTTACATCCGCCGCAGCGGATGTAGCCGTCGCTTACGCTGTCGCCTCGGTCATTCACCGCAGCGACCGCTTCGGCTCGATTCAGCTCGACACGGTCTTCCACCGTCCCGTTTCAGCGGAAGAAGTCCAGGTGCACGCCTCGGTGAAGCGGACCGGGCGCACCATTGCTTACGTAACCGCGGACCTGTTCCAGCAGGACAAGCTGTGCGCCTCCGCCTCCTCGACTGTGTCGCTGCAGCGGGGGTAGGGAGCATGGGGATGGGAGTGGGTTTTTGTTCCGGTGGCTTTTGTGGCGGTCTTCGGCAGGATCGTGGCGATCTTCACCTGGTATGGCGGTCTTCCCCGCTCTCATGGCGATCCTTTTCGCTGCCGTGGCGGTCTGAAACACTGCCATTGCGATCTGACGTAGACCTATAAAACGACCGGCCGCCGGGAAGTCCGGCGGCCCATCTGCTTTTTAGAGCCGATTGCCATTCTGGGAAGCCCTACGGTCTCTTTTCTGTTCAGGCGCTTCAGCTGCTCTCTTCATCCATTATTCTGATGCTTTTACTTCAATCGTATGTGCGTAAATCGAAGCTGGTTCACCGGCTTCAAAGCGTCCTTCGTACGTGACTTCCACAGTATCTCCTGCTTCCAATTCGTCCAGGGTCGTTTCTTCTCCGGCCTCATCAAATACCACCAGGTTCTGCTCGCTTCCAGTGAGGTGATACGTGGAAGCCTCACTTGGACGGTATTCTCCATCCGGGATGGAGATAGTGACGTTCTCCCCTGTTTCTTCGACTGTGGCCTGAAATACGGGCTTTTCTCTTTTATGAATCTCGTGGACAAACATACCTTGGGGTTCACTATCTTCAAATCCTCCCGCAAAATTCACGGTTACCACATCCGCTTTTTCCAGTTCATCCAGTGTGATCTCCTGATCCTCCTCATCATAAACGGTTACTGGATAATCTTGATGGCTCTCGATAATACGATACCAGGAGGTGTTTCTTGCAGGCTGAGGCTCTCCGTCTAATATCTCAATATAATGTGCCGGCCCGTCTCTTAAATCTGTCATCCTGGCTTCGAATGTCAGTCCATCCATTAACTGTACTTCGTTTGTCGTAATCACTGGCGTGCCGGCCGTTTCGCTGCTTCCCTCATACTCGAAGAAGAAAAAGTGGGGCTCCAGGTCATCATAAGGAATAGAGTTTCCATTTTCATCAACTACTGCCAGTTCCTCTGTGCCTTCACTAGGCTGCACCTCATAGCTGGATGTCCCTTCCTCCGGCAGAAACGAACGGTCAAACACATGCGCAGTCAACGGCGGCCCCAATTCTCTCACCCCGGCCTGCATGACTGGCGCGTCGATTTCGGTGACGTCCCGGACGGATATCCCAGGGGTCTCCCCCGGCTCAAACTGACCGTCGTACGTCACTTCGACAAAGCTTCCTTCTTCCAACTCCACCGGAAGACTGTCGAGCTCTCCGCCCGCCATCAACCGGTACGTGTCCGTATCCGCGGACGGTCGGTATTCGCCGTTCAGAACTTCGACCACAAGCTCTTCCCCGCTTTCTGTCACACTGGCCTGAAACGTCTGGTCCACAGAGGGCGGTATTTCTTCCTCTATTCCATCTGCAGATGCAGACGCGTCCGCCGGCTGTTCTGTATTATTTTCTGCGCTGCATCCTGCGGCTACAACGAGCGGCAGCGTCCAGATAAGGCTTCGTTTCATCGTATCCCTTCTTCCTCTAGTAAATATATCCAGAAGCTTCTACTTTATTTGTCGGGAAACACAGGCAGGTGTTACAAACATGTAAATTTTCCGCTGATTGAGGTTCTGTTTTTCTACATGCCGGTATTCCCCCTCCCCAGCATGCGGCCGGCTGCAAAAAGCTGCTGTAGACTTCCGTTGATTTATCCAGTATACTTATATACATAACTATATAACCGTTATAGAACACGTTTTTTCAGGAGGTGAGGTGTTGGGCGGGATGCTGCATGACAAGAAGCCGATTTTTATGCAGATTAAGGAGCATATTGCGGACCAGATTGTGCGCAGGCAGCTGCTGGCGCATGAGCAGGCGCCGTCGACGAATCAGCTGGTGCAGTTTTACAAGGTGAACCATCTGACGGTGTCCAAAGGAATTCAGGCGCTGGTTGATGAAGGGGTGCTGTATAAAAAGCGCGGCGTGGGGATGTTTGTGGCGGAGGATGCCAGAGAGGTGCTTCTGGAGCGCCGGCGCCGGGAGCTGGAGGAAGCGTTTATTGCGCCGCTTCTGCGGGAGGCGGAGATGCTGGAGCTGAGCGAAGAGGAATTGATCGCGCGGATCCGCGGATCGAAAAGGAGGATGACAGAATGAGCCACATTCAGGCGGACCACTTGAGTGCAGCCTACAAAAAGGAACGCGTCCTGCACGACGTGACGTTCACCCTGTCCGGAGAGCGGATTTATGGACTGATCGGACGGAACGGGGCCGGGAAAACGACGCTGCTTTCCCTGCTGGCCTCCTACCGGCGCCCGGATGGCGGGACGCTGTTGATGGACGGGACGGATCCATTTGAGGATGCGTCGTGCATGGCCTCGACGGTGTTTATGTATGAAAAGGATTATTCCGATGAGCAGGATTCGGCGCGGGTGCTTTTGAAGCTTGCGGCACGATACCGGCCGGCGTTTGATCTGGACTATGCGCTGTCGCTTGCGGAAACGTTCGATTTCCCGCTGGATAAGCCGATGCACAAGCTCTCCACAGGAAAGCAGGCGGCGGTGAATGTGACACTCGGTCTGGCAGCCCGGGCGCCGCTTACGATCTTTGATGAAATCTATACCGGCATGGATGCGCCGACGCGGGACCAGTTTTACAAGGAGCTTCTCGCCGAGCAGGAGCGGCATCCGCGGACCGTCATTTTATCGACGCACCTCGTATCGGAAATGGACTATTTGTTTGATGAGGTGCTGATGATTGATGATGGACAGCTTCTGCTGCATGAGCCGACCGATCAGCTTTTGGAGCGCGGGTTTTCCGTCACCGGTCCGGCCGGCGCCGTGGAGCAGTTCGCCGAGGGACGCCGCGTGCTGTCGGAGCAGACGCTCGGCGGGGTGAAGTCGGTGACGATTTTTGAAGAGCTGACGGCGAAGGATACAGCGGCAGCTTATGAAAACGGACTGGAAATCGGGCCGGTCGGACTGCAGGATCTGTTTATTCAGCTGACCGGGAAAGGGGCGGGTGTCTCATGAGACAGGACGTATGGAAAAAAGCGGCACGGGATCTCGTCTATATGCAGGGGCAGTGGGCGCTGTGGGTGGTCGGCATCATGATTCTCATCTATGCCGCCCTGCAGCTGTTCTCCCGCGAGCCGGATCTGGAAGCGATGTCTGCGGCCGCGTTTGTGTTTCAGGGAGCGACGATTTTCATGCTCGTCTGCGGAATTCTGTCGTGCTACGGCTTTCTGCCGATGCTGATTTCCTTCGGGCTGACCCGCAGGCACTATTTTCTCGCGACCGCCGTATCCGCCCTCGTTCTGAGCGCACTGATGATGGCCGGCGCAGCTGTTCTGTCGGTCGTGTTCAGCCTTGCGTTCGGCTTCGGCACCGGCGGAGCGCTCGCATTTGCTGAGAGCGCCTCCCTGCTTCAGGTGCCGGTGTACGTGCTGATTATCTACGTGTATTTTCTTGCCGGCTGGCTCATCAGCCTCGGTTTTTACCGCTGGCGGATGTGGGGCGGGTTCCCGGCGATTGCGGCGGCGCTCCTTCTTATGGCGGCGATGGAATATGTGTGGAACTTCAACACCCCGCAGCCGTTTTTCACGTTTCTCTCTGATATGAATCAGCTGCCGGCAGCGGGACTGGCACTGACCGTGACACTGCTTCTCGCAGCGGGCGTCACGTACGGCATCCGCGCCGCCTCCGCAGCGGTGCCTGTGAAGGTTAAATAGCCGGAAAGGAGGGAGTCTTTTGATTACGAGTGATACTGCCCAGCTGATCGTTGGACGGTCGTCACAAAGCTCGGTGACAAAAAAGCGCTGCTTGCGCTGATCCTTGCCACGATGGCGCTGACCGCGGTCGGTGTTTTCGTCGATATTGCGGTTATTACCGTTTCCTCGATTGCACTCGTCATTGCGCATAAAGCCGGTCTGTCGAAAACGGCCGTGCTGCTTGCGATGGTCGGCGGGGGAAAAGCCGGAAACATCATGTCCCCCAACCCGAACACTATTGCTGTGTCCGAGGCGTTTAACGTGCCGCTCACTTCGGTCATGGCAGCCGGGATTATCCCAGCCATCTTCGGGGTAATCGTTTCCTACATCATCGCTTCCCGGCTGAAGCAGAAAGGCACGTTCGTTGCGTTTGAGGACATCAAAGAAGGGGAGGACAAAGAGCTTCCACCGGTCGGTCTGGCGCTGATTGCCCCTGCCGCTGCGATATTTTTACTCGTGCTGCGGCCGATTGCCGGTATCGAAATCGACCCGATGCTCGCTCTTCCAGCCGGCGGTCTTCTCGGAGCTCTGGCGATGAGGAAAGGCTCCCACATTAATTCCTACATCGTCACCGGCCTCGGAAAAATGTCCGCCGTTGCCGTGCTTCTGCTCGGTACTGGAGCCATTGCCGGCATCATTTCCAATTCCGGCCTGCAGTATGTGCTCATTTCCGGCATCGAAACACTCGGCCTGCCAAGCTATGCGCTCGCGCCGGTGTCTGGTATTTTCATGTCCGGAGCGACCGCTTCGACGACCGCCGGTTCCGTCGTCGCCTCAGAGGTATTCAGCGGCACGCTTCTTGAACTTGGTGTTTCCGGTCTTGCCGCAGCGGCCATGCTTCATGCCGGGGCGACCGTACTGGATCACATGCCGCACGGCAGCTTCTTTCACGCTACCGCCGGAAGTGTCCTCATGACCATTCAGGAACGCCTGAAGCTGATTCCCTATGAGTCGCTCGTCGGTTTGACCCTCGCGGCGGTGTCCACACTCATCTTCGGTGTTTTCTCGCTGTTCTAATCAGATTGTCGGAAGGAGTCCATTCTCATGAAAATCGTTATTGCATCTGATTCCTATAAAGGATCGCTCAGCTCTCTCGAGGTCGGCCGCGCCTGCCGGGAAGGCATATTACGCGCCCTCCCCCACGCCGATATCGCCGTCAAGCCGATGGCCGATGGAGGTGAAGGCACCGTCACCGCGCTCGCCGATGTGATGGAGGGCACCTGGGTGAAAACGACGGTGCATAATCCGTCCGGCCGGCTGGTGGACGCCTCGTACGTCGTATCCGCCGACAGGAAGACAGCGGTTATCGAAATGGCGGAAGCTTCCGGTATTCAGCATTCCCGCTGCAGACCGGAAGACGTGCTGCATGCATCCACCTTCGGCACAGGAGAAGTCATTCTCGATGCCCTCGACCGCGGTGTCCGCTCCTTTATCATCGGCATCGGCGGGAGCGCAACCAATGACGCCGGCACCGGCATGCTGAAAGCGCTCGGAGCCGAGTTTTTAAACGCGGAAGGCGGGACGCTGGCAGAAGGCGGTGCGGCGCTTCAGCAGCTTGCTGCTATTAACGTCGACCACCTGGATCCGCGCCTGGCCGGGTGCACCTTCCGCATTGCCTGCGACGTTGACAATCCTCTGACCGGAAGCCACGGCGCCTCCGCTGTATACGGCCCGCAGAAAGGCGCCGGTGAACACGAAACCGATCTCCTCGACCGTGCCCTGAAGCAGTTCGCCGATATTACCGCGGAAGCATTCAACGTCGACATCGACACCCCGCCCGGCGCAGGAGCTGCCGGCGGTCTCGGCGCCGCTTTCCTCGGATTTCTGCCGGCAGCACTCGAAAAAGGCGCGGAAATCGTCGCCGATGTCACCGGACTCGCTGAAGATCTGAAAGACGCAGACCTCGTCATCACCGGAGAAGGCGGCATCAACCACCAGACCGTCCACGGAAAAACGCCGGTCTATGTCGCCTCCCTCGCAAAGCGGATGAACGAAAACGTGCCGGTCCTCGCCTTGTGCGGCAGCATCGAACCGGGATACGAAACCGTCTTTGACGCCGGCATCGACGCCGTCTTCAGCATCGCCGACGGCCCCGCCCGGCTCGAAGAACTGCAGGAGCACGCCGCCCGGAACGTCACCCGGACCGCAGAAAACATCGCGCGTTTGTGGAACTGCCGCTGATGGCGGATCGTTGATATAGAAAAAGGGAGCCTCCTTTTGTGGGAGCCCCCTTTTTTCAAATTTCAGCTGACAGGCGCGTTTATCACATAGATAAAACTGTCCCGCCACTGCCCCTCTTCATACGTAAATGCATTTCTTCTGCACTCGTATTGCATCCCTACGTGTTCTGCAAGCTTTATTGAGGGATCGTTATCAACATTGATATGAGCCTCTATCCGATGAAAGCCGAGCGCATCAAAAGCAACAGTAAATCCTTTCTGTACTGCTTCTCTGGCATACCCCTGCTTCCAGTAGGGATTATGCAGTCTATATTCTATATAACCCCATTGAAAATCTCCTCTCATCAATGTCCAAATACCAACCATTCCGATATGCTGCAAATCTGATTTTCGAAAAATCGCAAGAATGTACGCCTGATCCGCTGACATCATCTCTTCATGTTCTTTAACGACTTCCTTGAACGCTTCAAGTGTCCATTCGGATAAGTCCAACTTTTGACCGTCGTATTTATACTGCTGCGGATACGCGTTCTCAAACCCTGCTTTCCATACTTCATAATCCTCTTCTGCTAATGGCCTCAGCACCAACCGTTTCGTTTCTGCCTGCAATGCATTCGCTCCTTTATTTACGTTTATCTGACACTTCACCTTTTATTCCTGTCAATTGCTGTTCCATAAAACATCACCCTTTCAATTAATTGTATGTATCGGGATAAGCAGTGTCACTTTTCAAGCTGATCATCACTGCTCTATGTATGTTCATCAACCGCGGGATCTCGAATATCACTACAGTACCCTTTATAAAACAAGGCGAGCTGTTTGATTATATGATCCTCTTCAACTAACGCTCCCGGAAACGTTAATAGAGCCTTTCAAATAAATCGCTTAGCCACTTTTCCGGCGAGTAACCCCAAAACAGCACCGAATGTATTTAGAAACACGTCATCTATGTTTGTCGTTCTTCCAGGAAGGAGCAGCTGTGTCATTTCGATAAAGGAAGATAGGCAAAAACTGAACAGAATGCTGTATCGAAGCTTATCGAATTTCAAGGCTAATGCTGCTCCTAAAGGAATAAATAGTAAGATATTAAAACCTAAAATTCTGATAAGCGTTGAAATGTCTGTCGCATGTTGTATCAGTTCAACTACACTTCCCAATGGCATTAACTGAATGATTTGTTCACTTCCGGTGGAATTCGGCAGTAACGTTACAAGCAGGATGCCACTTAAAGACGCTAATAAAAATACATCCAACAGCGATTGTTTTATTACAGCTTTCGCGTTTGCTCCTTGTCTCATTTTAAAAATGAAGACACCGATCAGCAGAATGGATAGAATAAGTATAAACAGGGTGAATAGAGGCACGATAAAACCGAAGCTTCTCCAAAGTTGCGTCATTCGCAGCAATCCCTCCTTTCAAAGCAGCAGAAAACTTCAGCTATTATTAATTTCTCTTTTAATTGTGATAAACGCTCTCCCATTCCTCTTTCAATATCCCCATTTTAACCGCATCGAAATAGCGGCCGTTTACTATTCTTGCTTTTCTTATTCTTGCTTCTTCTTTCATTCCTAATTTTTCTGCCACTCGTATCATTCTTCCGTTTCCTGACCATGTAGACATACCTAGCCGATGCAGTTTTGTCGATTTAAAAAGATAATTGATCCACAGTTTATAGGCTTCGAAGCCATAACCTCCATTCCAATAGTCCGGGTTATAAATCACAATACCTGTCTCAAGCCAGCTGGTGTTTTTATCCACCCAATATGCACCAACGTACCCAACAGCTTTCCCATCACAAATAATTGTGAGAAAGGAAGGAATATTTCCCAAAATCTGATGGTCCCAACTTTTGAAGTATGCTTCTTTTGTGATTTTCTCCTCCGGTATATACGGCCCGTTCCACTTTTTTGCTTCTTGCTCTTTGTCTTCAAATCTCCAATAATATAACGTCTCTATGTCGCTCTCCTCTGCCTCTTGCAATAATACATTTTTTCCGTATAAATGAACTTCCATAAGTAATTATCCCCTCTGCTTTGTTTGGCTGCACAAAGAGAACCCTTCATGAGAGCAGCCTGTTCTTTATATTAAATGATATATCGCTCCATGAAAGTAGTATGATACTTAAGATAAGACCAAACCCGGATACTATTTTTATAAATTGTTTTGATTTTTCCACTCCTGCAGCTCCATCATTGAAAAATCAATTTCCTGATCTATTTGTAAAGGGGTAATAAACTCTAATGAATTTCCATCCGGATCTTTAAAATAAACTGCGGCGTGAGTTTGCGGATTATTCGGTAAAACAATTGGCTGCTCCTCTGGCTGAAAATCAAAAGCCTCTCGAACAGCAATACCTTTTTTCTCCAAAAACTCTTTCGCTTCTACTAAATCTGCCAGCTCTACTTGAAATGCAATATGCCTAAGTGAAGGGTGATAAGGTGTGTTAACTTTGTCTGTCTGCCAAAGACCAAGCCAACTCCTACCTTTCTCTATCCAAAAAAACGTTACAGCTTCTCCTTGGTGAGCTATCTCTAAACCAAGTCTCCTGTAAAACGCTATAGATGTTTCTATGTCCCTTACAGGAAGGTGTGCCTCATATAGTCCTTTAATCATTATATAAGTCTCCTTTTTAGTAAAGAAGTGATCATACCGCAGAAAATATAATAGGTCTCATCTTCTTTATTCAGCTCCATGGGCCCATCCATACTTGAGTAACAGTACATTCCTTTTTCCAGAATACAGGAAATTGAAGTATTTGTAAAAATCCATAGCAGCCCTTATTCTTGAAGAAAGGAGGGGAAACGAATGAAGGAAAACGACATGCTTTCCGGCGGCAGAGAAGGGGAAATTTACCGGAGAAAGCAGCGGGTGATCCGTCCGGCTCATGCATGGACCGGCCAGATCCATCACTTCTTGCAGTTTCTCCGCTCTGAAGGCGCAGCGTTTGTGCCGGAGCCGTTCGGCATCAATAAAAATGGAGAAGAAGAGCTTTCTTTCCTCCCGGGCGATGTCTTTCACTATCCGCTGCCGGAGGAGATGAAGAAGGATACGATCCTTATTTCTGCTGCAGAACTACTGACCTCGTTTCACTCCTACAGCCGCAAGTACCTCCGCTTCCTGCCGGAGAAACATACATGGATGCTTCCCGCTGTTGAACCGGTCGAGGTGATGTGCCACGGGGATTTCGCCCCCTACAACGTGACGATCATCCAAGGTCGCGCTGCCGGCATCATCGATTTTGACACCCTTCACCCCGGCTCCAGAATGTGGGACATCGCCTATGCGGTGTACCGCTGGGCTCCCTTGAAGCATCCCGGTCATCCGGATGCGTTCGGAACCTTCGAAGACCAGATTCGGAAAACGGCGATGTTTATGGATGCGTACGGCCTGGAAATGGACGAACGCCGTCGTCTTGTTCCTGTGCTCGTCCACCGCCTGGAATCTCTCATCCGCTTTATGAAAAAAGAAGCAGATAAGGGAAACCACGTATTTGCCGGACACCTGAAAGACGGACATCACCTGCTGTACGAGAAGGATATCGCGTACGTCAAAAAACAGGAACAGGCGATCATAGAAGGGATCACCCGGAACAATCGTTGATCCAGGAAGAGAACGCCGTTTTTCTGCAGGGCAGGACCCCCTATCTCTAACTGACGGGCTCCACTTTTTCTCTGCTTCCTTTACGGAAATCGGAGGGAAGCCGAAGCGTGGAAGCACGGCTGCGGCAGAGTCTTACTTCAGAGCAGATTAGTCTCGCAACGGACGCTGCCAGTCCAACAACTGCCCCTTCCAGTCTAACAACTCGAGGGGCTATTCTCACTTCCCTGCCATAGTCTAACTTCCCCCGTCCATATTCCAACTTCGCCGCCCCATATTCCCACAGCACACAGGTAAAGTCCAACTTCTCCATACCAGGGCAGGCGGCTGAAAGCTCGAGAGGAGCCGGCCTTTGGTTGAAGGCGCCCGGATGGAAGAGCCTTCGACATTTATAAAATGGTAAACCGCACCAAAATAAAACAGGCAGAAACCACCTGGTCTTAAAAGAATAGAGAGGTCTGTTAAACAGGTTCCCGCTTTCTGCCTGCACCTGCAGCCGTACGCGTTCCGGAGGGAACGGGCTCAACTAATTCCTTCTTCCTTCCGTCAGAAGGAATGGATTTTCGCCTCGTTCGGATCCTCCCGGAGTCGACGGCCTCCGGTTTCGGCAGGTAGGAAGAAAACGCTTGATAGAAGCGGTCTCTTTTGCCCAGTGAATACTGTCATTCAATCGAATTGTACGAGGTCATTCTGGCCTTATAGACATCGATCCCGCTGCGGATCATTTGTATTTCACCTCTATTTTACTATACGCTTCGGAGCGTTCGGCAGGGACGCCGGTGGGATCAAGCGCAGTCTGAAGATCCTTTCTCAGGGCGCAGGCCATGAGAAATAGCTGAAGACAAGCCCACGGCAAGCTTCTGCCGAGTAGCGGAGAAGCTCCATCAATAGAAAGTAACGATGAATAGAACAACGCTGCAGCCCTTTGGTATGCCTGCTTGGAAGAGGCTTTGGATTTTATACATTCTTATTAGTCAAAAAAAGCCTGCCGCCGTTTGGCAGCAGGCGTTCGTTTGTATTAAGCCCGTTCCACGGCGGCGGAGATACCCTGGCCGACGCCGATGCACATCGTGGCGAGGCCGCGCTGGCTGCCGCGGCGCTTCATTTCGTAGAGAAGCGTCGTTAAAATGCGGGCGCCGCTTGCGCCGAGCGGGTGGCCGAACGCGATGGCGCCGCCGTTGACGTTTACGCGGTCCTCCTCCAGACCGAGCTCCCGGATGCAGGCGAGCGACTGGGCGGCGAACGCTTCGTTCAGCTCCACGAGATCCACGGAATCGAGCTCCCAGTTGAGCCGGCCGAGAAGCTTCCGGCTCGAGTGAATCGGGCCGATGCCCATGACGCGCGGCTCCACGCCGGCCGTCGCTGCCCCCTGGTACACAGCGAGCGGCTCGAGGCCGAGTTCGTCGGCTTTTTCCCGCGTCATCAGAAGGAGCGCCGACGCGCCGTCGTTCACACCGGACGCGTTGCCTGCGGTGACGGTGCCGTCCGCAAACAGCGGCTTCAATGAACCGAGCTTCTCGAGCGTCGATTCCGGACGCGGGTGCTCATCGGTATCGACGATCGTCTTCTCCCCGCGGCGGCCGGTAATTTCCACCGGCACGATCTCGTCGGAAAACGCGCCGGTTTCCATCGCCCGCTTCGCGCGCTGCTGACTCTGAAAAGCAAACGCATCCTGGTCCTCCCGGCTGATACCGTAGTCCTGCGCGACGTTTTCCGCCGTCTCCGGCATGGAGTCGATGCCGTACGCCTGCTCCATCGCCGGGTTGACGAAACGCCAGCCGATCGTCGTATCATGCAGCTCCTGCGTACCGCGTCCGAACGCTTTTTCCGGCTTGCCCATGACGTATGGTGCGCGCGTCATGCTCTCCGTACCGCCCGCGATCGCAATATCGCCCTCCCCGGCTGCGATCATGCGCGCGGCGTAGGATACCGCGTCCAATCCGGAGCCGCACAGCCGGTTCAGCGTCGTCCCGGCTGTTGTGACCGGAAATCCGGCGAGAAGCGCGGACATCCGGGCGACGTTGCGGTTATCCTCCCCCGCTCCGTTGGCATTGCCGAAAATGACCTCCTCCACATCGTCGAGCGGAAGCGCCGGGTTCCGCTCGGCCAGCGCCTTTAAGACGACGGCTCCGAGGTCATCCGGACGGACCGCGGACAGCGCGCCGTTGTAGCGGCCGACCGGTGTCCGGACCGCGTCGACAATTACGACTTCACCCATGACGATTCCTCCTCATACGTGTAGACGCCGCGGCCGCTCTTTCTGCCGAGCCGGCCGGCTTTCACCATCTGCTCGAGAAGCGGAGCCGGACGGTATTTCTCTCCGAGCGTTTCGTGCAGGTAGCGCAGGTTGTTGAGCCGCGCATCGAGACCGACGAGATCCCCGAGCTCAAGCGGCCCCATTGGATAGTTCAGCCCGAGCTTAATCGCTTTGTCGATATCCTCCGCTGACGCCACGCCCTCCTGCAGCATATGAAACGCTTCGTTGCCGACGAGTGCGCTGATCCGGCTCGTCACAAATCCCGGGAACTCGTTCACTTCCACGGTTTCTTTGCCCATTGCTTCCGCCGTCTCCTGAATGATGGCAACCGTCTCCGGAGCCGTCTCCAGTCCTTTCACGATTTCAACGAGCGGCATCAGATGGACGGGATTGAAAAAGTGCATCACTGCAAACTGCTCCGCACGCGACGTAAACGACGCCAGCTCGGTCGGGCTGATCGTCGACGTGTTGGACGTGATGACCGCGTGGGACGGCGCGTGGGCGGCCGCCGTTTCCAGCACATGCTTTTTTAAGCTGCGCGTCTCCGGCACGGCTTCGATAATCATGTCCGATGCTGCCGCTGCCGCTTCCAGCTCGGTCGTCGTTTCGTAGTTCGACAGGAGCGTTTCCCGCGCTCCGGCGGTTATTTTTCCTTTCTCGAGTCCTTTGGCGGACGTTTTCTCTGCATGCGCCCGTGCGCCCTGCAGCTGTTCTTCGGATATATCATTCAGAATCGTCCGGAAACCGGCGAGGGCGGAGACATAGGCAATGCCCCGCCCCATCACACCGGCGCCGACGACGGTAATCGTGTGTACACGCATCGCAGCAGGCCCCCTGTAGAAAAGTAATTAGACGCCGAACGGATTGATCGGCTTTGGTCCGTGGTAGGAAAGAACGCTCTTCTCTTCGGTGTACAGATCCAGCGTCTCTACGCACAGTTCGCGGCCGAATCCGGACTCCTTGTAGCCGCCGAACGGCGTGCCCGGGAAGGCAGAGAACGGGCAGTTGACCATGACAATTCCTGCGTCGATGGAATGCGCCACCCGCGTTGAACGTCCCTGATCTCTCGTCCAGACCGCGGAGCCGAGCCCGAATTTCGTATCGTTCGCCCGCTTAATCACGTCGCGCTCGTCGGAGAATTTTTCGACGACGACAACCGGACCGAAGATTTCCTCGCGCACCGCTTCCATATCCGGCGTCACGTCGGTAATGACCGTCGGCGCGTACCAGTGCCCGTCTTCCACGCCCTCCGGCGACAGTTCCTTTCCGCCGGTCGCAATCACCGCGCCGTCTTTTTCCGCAGAGCGGACGTAGCCGTCGATCGTCTCCAGCTGCTCGCGGCTGATGATCGATCCGAGGTGGGTGCCTTTATCAAATGGATCGCCGACCTGCAGCTTCTCCGTTTTCGCAATGAACTTCTCCATGAACTCATCGTAAATATCCTCATGTACGAACATGCGGGAGCGCGCCTCGCACGACTGGCCGGTGTTGAAGAAAATACCGAAAAGTGAGCCTGCGACCGCCGCATCAATATCCGCATCGTCAAACACGATGTTCGGCGACTTGCCGCCGAGCTCCAGTGTCACGCGCTTCAGCGTATCAGACGCTTTGCTCATAATGTCCTTCCCGATCGGCGTCGAGCCGGTAAACGCCACTTTGTTTACATCCGGGTGGGCCACGAGACGGTCCCCGACGACACGGCCGGAGCCCGGAATCGTATTCACCACTCCTTCCGGAACGCCCGCTTCATGGCAGATCTCGTTTAACAGAATCGCCGTCACCGGAGTCAGACTCGCCGGCTTCAGCACAACAGAACAGCCCGCCGCAAGCGCCGGCGCCACTTTCCACGCCGCCATCATCATCGGATAGTTCCACGGAATAATCTGCGCACACACACCGACCGGCTCCTTCTGCGTATAGTTGAAAAATCCGTTCGGCACATTGTTCACCGTCCCGCGGTGGCCGACAATCGCTCCGGCATAAAACTCAAAATCCTCGATCGACTGCATCACCTGCGCCTGCGCAGCACTGAGCGCCTTCCCGCTGTTCAGCACCTCCACTTCCACAAGCTCGTTGAACCGCGAACGCATAATCGACGCCACCTTGTTCAGCACACGCGCCCGCTTGCCGACCGGATACTTCTTCCACTTCCCGTGGTCAAACGCATCGCGCGCCGCCTGCACCGCCTGCTCCGTCAGCGCCTCGTCCGCCTTCGCCACCGTCGCAAGCACCTCATTCTTCGCCGGGTTGAACGTCTCAAACGTCTCCGGCCCCTCCACACGCTGGCCGTTGATCACCATCGCATAGTGGCTCCGCTTCATCTCGCCAACCTCTGTAATCACGTTCTCCACTGCTGTCTGTGCCATATGAACCGCTCCTTTATCTTTTGGATTTGTGAAAACGACGTTCCGATCCGGTCAGCTGCCGGTAAAGGCAGGTGTCCGTTTTTCCTTAAATGCCGCAAGGCCTTCCTGATGATCGGCCGATTTTCCGGCGATCCGCTGAGCCTGGGCTTCTCTTTCCAGAAACGCTTCCATCTCCGGGCGGCGTGCCTGCCTGACGAGCCGCTTGATCATCCGCACGGCAGTCGTCGGTTTCGCTGCGAGCTCCTGGACGAACCGGAACGCTTCCTCTTCCCAGCTGTCCGCCGCAGCGGTCCGTGTGGCGAGTCCTTTTTCCAGCGCCAGGGCTGCGTCCATCGGGCGGCTGAATACCGCCATTTCAAGCGCCGCCGCTTCCCCGGCGATCCGCGTCAGATAGTAGAGAAAGCCGGAATCCGGAACGAGCCCGACATCGATAAAAGCGCTTACAAATTTTGCTTTTTCATTCATGAGACGGAAATCGCAGGCGAGGGCCAGACTCATGCCGGCACCGGCCGCGACGCCGTTAATGAGTGCCACAGTCGGCTTCCCGCACGCTTCCACAGCTGAAAGCATCGGGTGGTAGCGGCTTCGTAAAAACTCCCCGTGATCGGTGTGTTCATTGACCCCTTCCAGATCCTCCCCGGCGCAGAAGCTTCTGCCGCTTCCGGTAAAGACGAGGACCCGCACTGCTTCGGAGGTATCGGCCTGCTTCACCGCCTGCTTGATCTCCTTGTTCATCGCCGGCGTCATCGCGTTGAACGCCTCCGGCCGGTCGAGCGTGATCCAGGCCGCGCCGTCTTTTTCTACGTAGTGGATGGCTTCATAAGTCATCGCGTCACTCTCCTTGAAACGAAGGCCGGCGCTTTTCGATAAAGGCGCGCATGCCTTCTTTCTGATCGCTCGTTCCCATCGAAAGGTAAAAGTTTTTCCGTTCCAGCCGCATGCCTTCCTGCAGCGGAAGATCCGTGCCGCGACATACCGCTTCCTTAATGAGCCGGAGCGCGACCGGCGCCTGCCGGCTGAGCGTATCGGCAAACCGCTTCGTCTCCTCGTCGAGAAGCTCCGGCGGGACCGTTTTCGCACAGATGCCGAGGTCCCCGGCCTGCCGGGCGGAAATCCGCTCGCCGCTCCAGATGAGCGAAAGCGCCCTCGCTTGTCCGATCAGTCTCGGCAGAAGCTGCGTGCCGCCCGCTCCCGGCAGAACGCCGAGCGTTACTTCCGGGAAGCCGAACTGCGCGTTGTCCGCGGCGATGATCACATCGGCATGAAGGGCCAGTTCAAACCCGCCTCCGAGCGCAAAACCGCTCACTTTCGCGATGACGGGTTTATGTAGTCTCTGCAGCCGGTCCCAGTCGGCGAAAGGATCATCCAGTTCAAACCGGACCGGGGACGCTTCTTTCATTTCCTCAATGTCAGCACCGGCTGCAAACGCCTGGGTGCTCCCTTCAAAAACGATGACGCGGATGCCGTCTTCCTGGTCGAATGCTTCCGCCTGCTCCGCGATTTCACGGACCATCTGCCGGTTCAGGGCGTTGGCGGCGTGCGGGCGGTGGAGCTGAATGAAACCGACAGCTCCCTCCACCCGGGCCCGGATGCATTCAGCCTGCATGAACTTCTTCCCCGATCATGAGGTGCAGCCGCTTTCCTGCAAGCTTCATCGCATCTTTGCCGGACGCCTTTCCTTCATCAGTCGCCATCGCTTTTTTCAGCGATTCGTGGTCGTCGTAGATCATCTCGCAGAGAAGGTAGTACGGGCTCTCTCCCATCGGCGAGCCTTTAATTTCGGTCACTTTCATTTCCCGGAGTCCCGGAATCTGCTTCGTGAGCGGTGTGTGCGTGTTGTAGTAGTGCTCGTCGAATGCTTTTTTATCCTCCGGATGTTCGTACAGTGCAATTAGTTTAGCCATCATGATCTTCCCCTTTCGGTTTTTATCGTGCCAGTGTTTTATCCCGGATGACGGGCTTCATTGCCTCAAATGGATTGCGGCAGCTTCTGCAGTAGAGAATGCTGCGGCAGGCGGTCGGACCGAAGACATTTTCCATGGAGACGTAGGCCGAGCCGCAGTAGGGGCAGTCCACCTGCCACTCTTCGCCGGGCGTGTACTCGTCCGGCGGCGGAGCCACGCCGTGCTTTTTCAGCTGGCGGCGCCCTTCCTCCGTGACCGAGTCGGTCGACCAGATTTCATTGAAGGAAAACGTCACCTCGCAGCCGGTGATCCACGAAAGTTCCCGCACGGCGGTTTCGACGTTTTTCTTAATAAAATCAAGTGCCGGGCAGCCGGCAAATGTCGGGATCATCGTCACGTGCGCGCGGCTTTCTTCCACCTGCACCTCGTGCACCATGCCGAGGTCGTAGACGCTGACGTTCGGAAGCTCCGGGTCATCCACCTTTTTCACCTGCTCGAGTACTTCACGCTTCTTCGCTTCCATGATGTCTCCTCCTTCTTCGTTCTACCAGACCGCCTCCCGGTCGCTCGTAAAGACTTCGCTGCACGTCTTGAGCGCCTGATCCAGGTCGCTTCCGTGCTCCTTCCTTCTGCCGTCGCCCGCTTCTTTTAACGGGAGTTCCGCCGGTGCCGGGAGCACGCTCCGGACTTCTTCCAGCCAGCGCAGCTGCAGGGCTTCTTCGCTGTCTGCGGTGACGCCGTTTTCCAGAAACGTCTGGCCGTGGCCGCCGAAGGAGATCATGTCCCCCGCTTCCCGCCACGCTTCCGCAATCCGCTCCTCCAGACGCTCTTTTGCTTCCGGTGTCGAATCGAGAAGCTGCACCGCCCACATCTTCCAGTGGGCCAGATGATACGGCTGCTCCATGAGAATTTTTTCCGCCGCGGCAGCCACCGGGCGGATGCTTCCGCGTGCGGCCGTCTGCAGCCGGATTTTTTTCCACGTTTCATACAGGTACAGCCGGATGACAGCGAGCGCCCAGTCGTAGTGCGGCTCATCGAGGTACGTCCCCGGACCGTTCGGCTTCTCCAGATAGACCGAGCTCAGCCGCTCGCCGGCAGGGCGGGCGTGGGCGAGCTTATCGGCCTCCGCCTCTCCGAGTGCCTCCAGCGTCTGATACACCAGCACGGCGTGGCCCATCGTATTCTGTGTGATCGAGGAAAACGCCACGTCCTCTTCAATATGCGGGGCAAGCCCGAGCCATTCCGATCCGCGGAACGACGTAATGTAATCATCATCGGCGAGCTGAAACAAAAACGTTTTGGCAGCCTGGAGCGCTTCGTTGTTTTCCAGAAGTGCTTCGACCGTATCGATGGACGTCATCCTTTTTTCACCTCTTTCCAGGACAGAATCTCTTTCTCATCGAGCATGTCCTGCTCTTTTTCTCTCCATTTGCGGCGGAGGTAGCCGTAGCCTTTCGTCGTGCGGTATTCCTTATTGTCGAGACGGTTCGTCCACATCTCCCGCTCCTCCGGGTTCATGCCGCGGATATGGTCGCGGCGCACGACCCAGATATCGACGACCTTTTCCCGGCGCATGAAATTCTCCTGCGCCATCATCATCGCCATCTCCTCATTCGGCGCCAGCAGGCTGAACTGCAGCTGAAACGACGCGGACGCACTCTTTTTACTGAACACTTCATATACTTGATAAAACGACGATCCATTCCGGTTCTCTTCTGTCATCGTGTCACTCCTCCTTCTACGCCTGAACGACGGGCTCGTTGGAAAGCGCCCGGCGCACCCAGCGGTTGTTTTCGTAGGCAAGCTCGCGCAGGCGGAGACGTTCTGCAGAGCGCGGCCCGTTGTTTTTAATAATCTGCTTGAATTCATTCCAGTCCGGCTGCTCGTACTCCCACTGCTCTTTTTCCTCATCGTAGCGGAGCGTATCATCCGGAATCGTGAGGCCGAGGGAGAAGACGCGCGGCAGGTATTTATCCAGAAACGCCTGGCGCAGCTCTTCGTTGGAGCTTTTGCGGATTTTGTATTTCGTCGTCACTTCCTGCTTCGAGGAGCCGGTTGTCTCTGCCGATCCCGGTCCGAAGAACATGAGAAGCGACGGCCACCAGCGGTCGACGGCTTCCTGAAGCATCGCTTTCTGCTCCGGCGTGCCTTCCGCCAGTGCCATGACGATCGCTTCGCCGTGCTGGGCGTGGAACACTTCCTCTGCGCAGATGCGCTGCAGCGCCCGCTGATACGGGCCGTAGGAAGCATCGAGCATGTTCGTCTGGGAGATGATGGCCGCGCCGTCAACGAGCCAGCCGATGACGCCGGCATCCGCCCAGGTGCGCGTTTCCATATGAAACACGTTGTGGAATTTCAGGTCGCCGCTTAGCAGATCCATCATTAAATCTTCGCGGGAGCGGCCGTACGGTGCCATGAGGTCCTCTGCCACACGCAGCAGCAGCTGGCCGTGGCCCATTTCGTCCTGCACCTTCGCCATGATGCCGAGCTTCCGGTACAGCGTCGGTGCTTTCGGGACCCACTCCTTCTCTGGAAGCGCTCCCATAATTTCGCTGATGCCATGCATCGAAATGAGTTTTATCAGCGTCTGGCGGTATTCTTCGGGCATCCAGTCGTCGGCTTCAATCTTTTCACCGTTTTCGATCCGTTCCATAAACTGCGCATACTTTGCCTCGTCTTCCACTGCTTCCGGCTCAGAGCCGTTGACGTGCTCGATGAAGTTATACATGTGTGCCACTCCTTTATGACGATTATTTAACGCAATTATATATTTACGTCATATAAATTGCAACCGCTTTTTTTCTGAGAAAATCGTGTTCACGGAATAACTTCCTCTATATGCGCGCGTAGAAGCGGTATTTTTTCACGGAAAATTCGAAAAAATGATTGACAGCGCTTTCAAAAATAGATAGGTTTAGTATGACGAATCAATCACATTACGTATTATTTTCATAATGAAAGGGGAAGGTGTTTTCATGCCGTATCATCATCAGGTGGAGACGATGGCGCCCGAAGCCCGGGAAGCCCAGCAGCTCGTTTCCCTGCAGTCCACAGTCCGCCAAGCTTATGAAAATGTCCCATTCTACCGCAGTCAGCTCGATCAGGCCGGGGTGAAGCCGGAGGAAATTCAGTCGCTGAAAGACCTGCAGAAGCTTCCGTTTACGAAAAAGCATCATTTGCGGGAGCACTACCCATTCGGTCTGCTTGCCGTCCCGCTCTCCGACGTAAAGCGCCTGCACGGCTCTTCCGGCACGAGCGGAAAGCCGACGATCGTCGCCTATACGGAGGAAGACCTGGAGCAGTGGGCGGATATCGTTGCCCGGGCGATTTACATGGCCGGCGGCCGTCCGGGGGACCTTCTGCACAACGCGTACGGCTACGGGCTGTTTACCGGCGGCCTCGGACTGCATGACGGCTCCGAGAAGCTCGGCTGTACGACGGTGCCTATCTCCGGCGGCAACACGCAGCGCCAGATCACGCTGATCCAGGATTTTCAGCCGACGATTATCTGCGGCACCCCGTCCTACGTCATGAACATCGGGGAAACGATGCAGAAAATGGGCATCGATCCGCGGGAGACGTCGATTGAGTACGCCATTCTCGGTTCCGAACCGTGGACGGAGGAAATGCGTCAGTCGCTGGAGAAGATGTTTGATATGAAGGCGATGGATATTTACGGACTCAGCGAAGTGATCGGACCGGGTGTCGCGATGGAATGCGTCGACGGCCAGAACGGACTGCACATTGCCGAGGATCAGTTTTATCCGGAAATCATCGACCCGGAAACGCTCCAGCCGCTTCCCGACGGCGAAGAAGGCGAGCTCGTTTTCACGAGTCTGCAGAAGCAGGCGCTGCCGGTGCTCCGCTACCGCACCGGGGATCTCTGCTCCCTGACGCGGGAGACGTGCAGCTGCGGCCGGACGACGGTGCGGATGAGCCGGATCAAAGGGCGGATCGATGACATGATTATCGTCCGCGGCGTGAACGTGTTCCCATCAGAATTCGAGCGCTATATTCTGCAGAACGAAGAGCTCGAGTGCCACTACCAGATCAACCTGCGGAAAAAGGGATCGATGGATACGGTGTCGCTCGACGTCGAAGTCAACCATCAGTTCTTCGACTGCCTCGACAATCCGTCGTTCACCTGCAGCGAAGCGCGCCGGCTGAAACGGCGCATCGAGTCCCAGCTGAAAAACGAAGCCCTCGTCTCCGTCGACGTGACGCTGAAAGCACCCGGCACGATGCCGCGCTTTGAAGGAAAAGCGAAGCGCGTCAAGGATCTCCGCCAGGATCCCGAAGCAGTGACGCCCTGAAGACGACGCGTGTACATGAGAGAAAGCCTGACCCGGGCTTTCTCTTTTTTTGGTTTCAGTGGTTCTGCATGCGTTGGATGGAAAAACGCGGACCAGGTCTGCAGGCTTTCGGACCAGGAGCAGTGCTTCGCGGACAAAAAAAGGCTGTCCGCGGAACACGATCCCCACGAACCGGACCAGGCGGCCTGTATCGGACCAGCATATGCGCCCGGCGGACCATCTTCTGCGCCGATCGGACCAGCATTCACCTCTACCGGACCAGCGTGGTTGCAGCAGATGGCGGGCGGATCTCGGCCCGCGGTTATTTTTCACGTGCTTCAGCCGGGCAGAGCGCCCGGCTGTGTCGGTTATCCTTTAATGTTCCACTTCGGCCGCTTTGCGGAGGTGAAGAAGTTGTTGCCGCGGGCGCGTTCCTGCAGGCGCTGTTCGCACATGCGGTCGGCGGCTTCCACGGTGGTGATCTGATCGAGCCGGGACTGGGAGATGACTTCGGCGATCGACGTGAAGATCGCGTTCGTCTTTTTTAAGACGCGCTCTCTGCTGCCGCCGTACAGTTCATCCGCCACTTGAATCAGTCCGCCGCCGTTGACGATGTAGTCCGGCGCATACAGAATGCCCCGCTCCTGCAGCCAGCTGCCGTGCTCCCTGGAGGCCAGCTGGTTGTTCGCTGCACCCACCACCGCGCGGACCTTCAGCTGTGGAATCGTCGTGTCATTCAGCACACCGCCCATCGCACACGGCACAAGCACATCCGCTTCAACAGCGAAAATAGCGTCCCCATCCACCCGGTGAAACGTCCCCGGCGTTCCTTCAGCATAGCGGCTCATCGCTTCCAGCGCGTCATCCGACAAATCCGCAGCATACACGTCGGCGCCGTCGTCCAGTAAATGCGCGGCGACTTTCCCGCCGACTTTACCGAGCCCCTGCACTGCATACGTGCGGCCGCCGAGCGCCGTCGTGCCGAACAGACTTTCATTTACCGCACGGAGGCTGTTTAAGACGCCTGCAGTGGTCGGAATCGAAGAATCGCCGCTGCCGCCGTAAGCTTCCGGTACGCCGACGATGCATTCGGTCTCCTTCAGCGCGTGTGAGAAATCCTCCATCGTCGTTCCCATGTCGGTGCCGGTGTAAAAACGGCCCTGCAGCGAAGCGACGAACCGGCCGAACGCACGGAACATTGCCGGTGATTTATCTTTCTGCGGATCGCCGATGATCACGGCTTTCCCTCCGCCGAAATCGACATCTGCAGCGGCGCATTTCTGCGTCATGCCGCGCGACAGGCGCAGGACGTCTTCGAGCGCCGCCTCGGTCGTTTCGTACGGATGCATTCGGCAGCCACCGAGCGCCGGACCGAGCGTCGTATCGTGAATCGCAATGATGGCGCGCAGACCGGTCGCCGGATCGTTGCAGAAAACGACCTGTTCATGTTCTTCCATCCGGGTAAACACGTCCGGCTGCAGGCGGGACATTTCTGTTGTTTGTGTTTTCATCATCAGTACCAGCCTTTCGTTAAAAGCGCGGCAGCGGAAGCGGAAGACTCCGCTCCTTCCGCCCGCAGATTATTTAGATGCGAATGCGATCTCAAAAATGAAGCTGAACACGCCGGCTACGTCCAGGAAGACGAGCAGGATAACGACCGGAGCGACGTAGCGGATGAAAATAAACCATCCGGTAAACAGGCGGCGTCCGAGGTGCTCTTCCTGACGGAGCTCTTCAAACAGCTCTTTCCGGCTCATTTTCAGCGGCACAAACACAGCAATGAGGAATGCGCCGAGCGGCATGAGAATGTTACTGACAAGGAAATCCATGTTGTCGAAAACCGTCCGTCCGAAGACGAGGAAGTTTCCGCCGACTCCGAACGACAGCGCCGATGGAATGCCGACGATGAAAATGAGAATTCCGAAAAGCCACGTCGATTTCGTCCGGCGGGACGCATCCCCCTTCGTATGGGCGGCCACGATGACTTCCAGCATGGAAAACGCCGAGGTGAGTGTGGCAAACAGGAACAGAAGGAGGAAAATGACGAGAAAGAACATGCCGAATGCCATCTGGTCGAACACGGCCGGCAGCACGTTGAACAACAGCGCCGGTCCTTCCGCCGGATCCATGCCGAAGGTGAAGACGCCCGGGAAGATCGCGATGCCGGCGAGAAAAGCGACGACAAACGTGAGCAGGACGATTGAGAAGGCAGACTGGATCAGGTTCTCTTTTTTCGATAAGTAGGAGCTGTACGTCACCATGACGGAGACGCCGACGCTCAGAGCGAAAAAGGACTGCCCCATGGCGTACAGCAGCGTTTCCGACGTGATGCTGCCGAAGTCCGGTACGAGAAAGAACTGCAGGCCTTCTGCGGCACCGTCGAGTGTGACGGAGCGGATGACGAGAATGAGAAAGCAGACGAACAGGGCCGGCATCATGATCAGACTGGCGCGCTCGATGCCTTTTTTAATCCCTTTGGAGACGACGAGAACGGCAATGAGGATAAACGCCAGCTGCGCCGTGAGCGCAAGCGCCGGGTTGCCGATCGTCGCGCCGAATGTCGCACCGTAGCCTTCCTCCCCGAGGCCGGACAGTCTGCCGCCGAGCCCCATGACGAGGTAGATGAGCACCCAGCCGCCGACAACGCTGTAAAAGGAAAGCAACAGAAAACAGGTGACGATACCGAGTTTGCCGACGCCGCCCCAGCGCGTCCCCGGTGCAATCGTCCGGTAGGCGTCGATGGCGTTTTTCTGCGTGCGCCGGCCGATAATGAACTCCCCGATCAGAAGCGGCAGGCCGATTAACAGCGTAAAGCCGATAAAGATGAGAAAGAATGCCGCACCGCCGCTCGTTCCGGCGATGTACGGAAATTTCCAAATCGCGCCGAGTCCGACGGCAGAGCCGGCAGCTGCCAGCACAAATGCAAGTTTTGAAGACCACTGTTGATTCATCGTATCTCTCCCTTAAATCATAGATTTGCTCCGCAGCAGACGTGCTGCCGGAGCTGTGTCCCAGGTTGTACATAAGTAAGATAACGCTTACAAAAAGGCGTGGACCGGGAGCGCGGGCATCCGGCCCTGCGCCCTGCCGTCCTGACGATTTTCCGGTCAGGAGGGCACGTGGATGGCATGGCCGAGCGCCTGCTCGCACGCTTCCATCCAGCCTTCGGAGAGTGTCGGATGCGGATGGACCGTCCAGGCGACATCCTCGACGCGTGCTGCGAGCTCCAGTGCAAGTGCGCCTTCGCTGATCGTATTGACTGCATCCGGGCCGACCGCGTGAAAGCCGAGAAGCACGTGGCTGTCCGCATCGACAACGACTTCCGCGAATCCTTCCGCCTGCTCCGACGCAAGCGCGTAGCCGTTATGCTGCATCGGGAAGCGGCCGGTTTTCACGTTGTATCCATCAGCCTCCGCTTCCTCCTTCGTCCGTCCGACGCCCGCAATCTGCGGATCGGAGAAAATGACGTACGGAATGAACGCCGAATCCACCGCACGGTTCATGCCGCCGATCACTTCCGCTGCCACTTTCCCCTGCTTCGACGCTTTATGGGCAAGCGCCGGTCCCGGTGTAATATCACCGATGGCATAAATGTGGGAGACGTTCGTCCGGCACTGCATATCGACCGGAATCATCCCGTTCTCCTCGACTTCCACCCCTGCCTGGGATAAGCCGAGGCCGTCGGTATTCGGCTTCCGCCCGACGGTGACGAGCACGTAGTCCACCTGCTTTTCGATCGTCTCCTCCGTAGTCTCGACCGAAAGCGACACTCCGTCTGCTTCCGCTGTCAACGACGAAAGCGACGCGCCGGTAAGCACCGTCATCTGCTTATCCGCTTTTTTCGCCACGACCCGGCTCAGGTGCGGGGCAGCAGCCGGCAGAATCTCCGGTGCCGCTTCGATCAGCGTCACGTCGGTGCCGGCTTTCGCCAGCGCACTGCCGAGCTCGACGCCGATGTAGCCGCCGCCGATAACGGCAAGCGACGCGGGCAGCTCTTCAAGCGACAGAAGCGATGTAGAATCGAGCACGCGGCGGTGATCCACCGGGGCAAATCCCGGATGAACCGGGGAGGAGCCGGTGGCAATCACCGCTTCCTGAAACCGGTAGTATTCCATGTCGCCGTCTGTCTCCACGCCGATGCGGTCGTCGGAGAAAAAGCTCGCTTTCCCGCGGACGATCGTCACCTGCTGGCGGCGGCACAGTCCTTCCACTCCCTGCTCGAGCGTCTGCACCACGCTTTGCTTCCATTCCTGCCACGCGCCCATATCGAGCGCCGGCGCTTTCTCCAGCCCGCGGATCCCCATCGTGGACGCATGCGCCGCTTTCTCCATCGTCTCCGCTGTATGAATCAGCGCCTTGGATGGAATGCAGCCCCGGTGCAGGCACGCCCCGCCGAGCGCTTCTTTTTCCACGAGCACTACCGACTTCCCGAGCTGCCCGAGGCGGATCGCCGCCGCGTAGCCTCCCGGACCGCCGCCGATGACGACAACGTCTGTTTCGACTGCTACTTCTCCTACTACCATTTATCTCATCTCCAGCATCAATAGATTCGGCTGCTCGATCAGCTGCTTGATCCGGTTCGTAAACCGCACCGCCGTGCTCCCGTCGATCAGCCGGTGGTCGAAGGAAAGCGACATATTCATGCAGTGGCGGATGACCCCTTCCCAGTCCCGCACGACCATCTTCGGCTCCATTTTGTGCAGTGCGAGAATCGCCGCTTCCGGATGATTGATGATCGGTGTCGCCGTTGTCGAGCCGATCGGCCCCATGTTGCTGATCGTAAACGTACTGCCGCGCATCTGCTGCGGCGTCACCGTCCCATTTCTCGCCGCCTCGGCAAGGGCACGCACCTCCCGTGCAATCTCGGTCAGCGTCTTTTGATCTGCGTGATGAATCACCGGCACGAGAAGCCCCTGCGGCGTATCCGCAGCAATCCCGATATGGTATTCCTTCTTCAACACAATCTCGTCGGCCGTCTCATCCAGCGACGCATTCAGCATTTCAAACTCCCGGAGCGCCACCGCCACCGCCTTAATGAAAAACGGCAGGAACGTCATCTTTACATCCGACTCCCCGAGCGTCTCCTGAATCCGGCGCCGGAGCGTGCGGAGCTCCTCCATATCCAGCTCATCCGTATGCGTCACATGCGGAATCGACGCCACCGCCTTCTGCATATGATTCGCAATCGCCCGGCGCACCCCGCTCATCGGAATCCGCTTTTCCTTCTCCCCGGACACAGGGGAAAACGGCGTTTCCTGCTGCGGCGCAGGCGCCTTGTCCTCCGCTGGTGCTTCTTTATACTGACGCAGGTCCGCTTCGGTCACCCGGCCGGCAGGACCCGTGCCGCTCACCTGTTCAAGATCGATGTTTTCATCGCGGGCCATCTGCCGGACAAACGGTGTTGCAAGCGCCCGGCCGATGTCCGGTACAGGCGGAGCGGCAGGTGCCGGCGCGGATGCTGCTTTCTGTTCCGGTGCGGTTTCGTTCTGCGCTGGTGCTGCTTCTTTCTCTGCACCGTCCCCGATCGTAAACAGCACACTGCCGACTTCCACGACTTCGCCGACGGGATAGAAGATTTTTTGAATCGTTCCGCCTGTCGGTGCCGTAAGCTCCGCATTCACTTTATCCGTCTGCACTTCCAGCACCGGATCGTCCTGCTTTACTTCATCGCCTTCTTCAATAAACCAGTTGATAATTTCCCCTTCGTGCATGCCTTCCCCGACATCGGGGAGTTTAAATTCCACCATGCTGCCCGCTCCCTTCCGTTAAAACGTCATTGCCTTTTCCACCGCATTCGCCATCCGTCCGGCGTCCGGAAGGTACAGATCCTCCACCATAAACTGCGGCACCGGTACGTCGTAACCAGCGACGCGCTGCACCGGCGCACGCAGATACACGAGCGCTTCTTCATTGATGACAGCGGTAATTTCTGCACCGAGTCCGCCGGTTTTATGGGCTTCGTGCATGACGGCAGCACGCCCCGTTTTCTTGACCGATTCGATAATCGTCTCCCGGTCGAACGGATAAATCGTACGCAGGTCGATCACTTCACAGGACCAGCCTTTCTCTTTTTCCATCCGTTCGGCCGCTTTCACCGCTTCGCGCACCATGCTTCCCCAGGCGACCATCGTCAGGTCGCTTCCTTCCCGGACGACCGCTGCTTTTCCGAGCGGAATCTCGTAGCTTTCGGCAGGCACGTCCTGCTTGAACGCCCGGTACAGCTTCGTATCCTCTAAAAAGAGCACCGGGTCCGGGTCCTTTACTGCCGCATGAAACAAGCCTTTGGCGTCATATGGATTTCCCGGCGCCACCACTTTCAGCCCCGGCGTCTGCACGAAAAAGGATTCGACGCTTTCCGAATGAAGCTCCGGTCCGCGGATGCCGGCACCATACGGCGCACGGATCACCATCGGCAGGTGGAACTGGCCGCGCGTCCGGTAGCGCATCCGCGCCGCGTGCGAGACGAGCTGTTCGAATCCCGGGTAGATGAACGCGAGAAACTGAATTTCCACAATCGGCTTTTTGCCGTTTAAAGCGAGACCGATCGACGAGCCGATAATACCTGCTTCCGCAAGCGGGGTGTCGATGACGCGGGACGGGCCGAACGTCTCGTAAAGACCGTCCGTCGCCCGGAACACACCGCCGTTTTTCCCGATATCCTCCCCGAGAAGAAGCGTGTCGCTGTCCATCTCCATCCGTTCATGCATCGCTTCATTCACTGCCTGAAGCATCGTGATGTTCCGTGTACTCATCGCGTACTCCCCCTCTGCTCTCTCTGTTCTTCTGCCATCCAGGATGCGCTCTCATACACGTGCTCAAACATGCTCTCCCGCGTCGGTTTCGGATAGGATTCGGCTGTTTCCAGCGCCTCGTCCACCTTCTTCCGGACCGCTTCGGTCATGTCCGCTTCCGCCTCCTCCGTCAAGAGCCCTTCCTGCAGCAGGTGCCGCCGGAGACGCTCCACCGGGTCGGCTTTTTCCGCCCACGAAGCCTGCACCGCTTCCTGATCGCGGTATTTTTTCGCGTCATCCGCTGTCGTATGCGAGCCGTAGCGCGTCGTGACCGCTTCAATCAGCGTCGGGCCGCCGCCGTTTCTCGCCCGCTCCACCGCTTCTTTTACCGTCAGATACACGGCGAAAATGTCGTTTCCATCAATGCGTACCCCTTTGATGTCATACGCCTGGGCCCGCTGCGCGATCGTTTCTGACGCGGACTGCTTGGAAAACGGTACGCTGATAGCGTAGCCGTTGTTCTGACAGAAAAACACGGTCGGGGTCTGGAACACACCGGCAAAGTTCAGTGCTTCGTGAAAGTCCCCTTCCGACGTCGCGCCGTCGCCGAAATACGCGATACTGGCGTGGCGTTTTCCGTCGAGCTTGTCCGCCCAGCCGGTTCCGACTGCGTGCAGGAGCTGGGTTGCAATCGGTACGGCCTGCGGCATAATGCGGAGGCCGTCCGGTGTGATCGAGCCGTCCGGATGCCCCATCCAGTACAGGAGGATACGCGACCAGTCCTGCCCGTGCGTCCAGCCGGCGCCGTGGTCCCGGTACGTCGGGAACAGCCAGTCCATCGGCTCGAGCGCCATGGCGCTTCCCACCTGGGAGGCTTCCTGTCCTTTGTAGGAGGCGTACGTTCCGATCCGTCCCTGCCGCTGCAGCTTCATCGCCTTTTCGTCGAATTCCCGGCAGGAAAGCATCTTCTCAAACAGTGTCCGCTTCATCTCCGCCGTCAGCTGGGATGCTTCCTCTGCGAGCACCTTTCCTTCTGGACTGAGCACCTGCAGGGTGTCATACGTCTGCATCAATTCCCGGTCATTTACCGCCATCGTATCCGGCTCCCTTCTTTTTCCATGTCTGCGATTTCGTTGAATGTGTATTCATTATAGGCATTGTTTTTTTTCGATCCCATAACAAACAGAAGCAATCCCCGACGAATCTTTTTCCATTTGCAGAAATCCAGACGAGAAAAAATACAGAATGTAAAATGTAAGCGTTTCCTTTACTGGAGTGGTGCGTTTTTGAAGGCAGGGCGGCATCTTCCGGCAGGAGAAAAAGAGCTGTAAGCTTTTGATGGAATAAAAACGGAACACGACGGCCTGCGGCCGGGATACCGCGGGCTGAAAACCGCCCGCCATCTGCCCGGGCAGCAGGTGTTCGTTTGGGGTTGGAGACGATCGCAATGGCACGGCTTCAGATCGCCATGCCGGTTTCCCAGAC
The DNA here is from genome assembly GCF_002993335.1 of Alkalicoccus urumqiensis. Taxonomy (GTDB): domain Bacteria; phylum Bacillota; class Bacilli; order Bacillales; family Salisediminibacteriaceae; genus Alkalicoccus; species Alkalicoccus urumqiensis. Next base: position 53,314 of record NZ_PVNS01000015.1, read on the forward strand.
CGCCATGAGAGCAGTGGAGACCGCCACGCCAGGGGAAGATCGCAGCGCAGGTGCTGCACACCGCCACATAGAAGCCAAAGATCGCCACAGGCTGCCGCCAGACCGCCATACGGGCGCCTGACACCGCAACAAAAACAACAGGCCCGGATCCTGCGCCCACGCTGAATGAATGCGGCATTCCCATCTTTTTGTAAAAAGGAAGAATGATGCGAAACGGACGCTTGTCTTTTCCCGACCAACACAGAGAGAAGAGGACAGCAACCTTCTGCATAGAACAGCAGGTGCGGAGGATATTTCTACAAAAAGGAGGAGATCGAATGCGTACACTCCACCGCGGCTTGGCCGCTTTCATGCTGCTCACGGTCGTCACCGCCTGCAGTCAAACCGATGGACAGACAAATGATGAAGAGGCACAGGCTGCCAATACGGAAAGTACCAGCGACGAAGGAGAAGTTACGGCGACGACCGAGCAGGATGATTTTCAAATGACGCTCACTTCAGCTAAGAAAGTGTATGAAGAAGGAGAACCTCTTGATATTTTCGGATCACTCACCTATCTCGGGGAGAAAGAGGAGATAGAAATAACCTACGATCGTATGTTTTACTTTTCCAAAGTCATCGATTACAAACGATATATGAGTATGACACCAACTTATGAGAGTTATAGAGGTACAAAGACCTTCTCGCAAGGTGAAGCTTATGAGTTCGAATCTTTTGAGCCTAACGGTAATGGTGAGCCAATTACTTCACAATCAGAAGAAGAACTCGAACAAACAAAGCAGCTGTACGAGGAAATCACCCCTTTACCAGCAGGCGGTTACACTTTTAATGTAGTAGCAGATTTTGAAGTTCAAACAGCAGAAGGAAATCAAGAAGTGCGTATCCCTGCAAGCATCGATATTGTTGTCGAACCGTCGTAAAACGAAAAAAGGATGATTCCCGCACAGGGAGTCATCCTTTTCTGTATCTTCGTGCCTGCTGTTATTCCTCTGCCACCGCTTCGTCTTCCGGCCGCCGTATTAGACTTCGGTCCGCAGTCCGCCGGCGGGCTGAATCATTTTATAAGGTACGGGGGATTTCAGCACGATCGATGTGTTGACGTCCCCGTAGGCGATCAGTTCATCGATGAGCCGGTCGAGCTCCGCCATGTCGCTGACCGCCACTTTCAGCATGTAGCTGATCGCTCCGGTAATGCGGTGGCATTCAAGAATGCACGGATGCGAGCCGGCGAACTCTTCAAATGTCTGCAGTGCAACGGTAACGTCGCGGAGTTGCATAAAAGCGCTTACATTAATGCCCACTTTCGGGAAGCAGATCCGGGCGCTGATGTTTTCGATGACGCCGTGGTCCTTCAAACGGTTCATCCGCTCAGTTACACTCGGCCGGCTGAGGTTGAGCCGCTTGGATAAGTCGCTCAGTGTAATGCGTCCGTCCTCCTGCAGCACGCGGAGAAGCTGGATATCCACCTGATCCAATTTCATCAAATCGTCCCCTCTCTTACATTTTTATAGCATGCGTACAAATATCGTTATATTATCCACTTCGTTCAGTATAGCATGATTTTCTTCTGCTGAAAGGGGGAGATTCCGTCTTTTTCCTTTTTCTTTTTGTGACGTTTTTTACCTCCTCGCTGTATTTTCGTCATGCAGGGATGCTATACTATGAAAAAGGACACAGCAGAGGAGGCCCATGTATGGAAAAACAGCTGAACACCCGCTCCATGATTTTTACGATCTTCGGCGACTACATCCGCCATTACGATAATTTAATCTGGATTGGCAGTCTGATTTCCCTGCTCAAAGAGTTTGGACATAACGAACAGTCCGTGCGCGCCGCGATTTCGCGGATGAGCAAGCAGGGATGGATTCAGGCAGAAAAGAAAGGAAACCGTAGTTTTTACTCCTTAACCCCCCGCGGCCGCAAGCGCATGGACGAAGCAGCCGAGCGGATCTACAAGCTCGAATCCCCGTCCTGGGACAACCGCTGGCGGATGCTCGTTTACTCGATTCCGGAGGAAAAGCGCCACCTGCGGGATGAGCTGAGAAAAGAGCTTGTCTGGAGCGGCTTCGGCCTTCTCGCCAACAGCTGCTGGATTACCCCGAACCCGCTTGAGGAGCAGGTTCAGGAGCTGGTGCAGAAATACGATATCGCTTCCTACGTTCATTTTTTTGAGGCAACCTACCTGCAGGGCGGCGATTCGGAAAGCCTCGTTGAAAAGTGCTGGGACCTGCAGGAAATCAACGAGCGCTACGCTTCCTTTATTGAAGAGTACAGCCAGAAATACATCATTAACCAGAGCGCCATCGAAAACGGCAGTATGACCGATGCGGAATGTTTCGTCGAGCGCACCATGCTCGTCCACGAATACCGGAAGTTCCTTTTCGTCGATCCCGGTCTGCCAAAGGAACTGCTTCCCAGCCGCTGGCTCGGTGATTCCGCCGCCCGGCTGTTTGCCGACTATTACCGGACACTCGCCGAGCCTGCGATCCGCTTTTTTGAGCAGGCGTTTGAAACAAAGCACACCCCGGTGAGCGGCGACGGCCACGACCAGGTGCTCAAGCACCCGCTGCTCTCCAGCCACAGCTGATATTTTTTCCGGAAGAACAGCCCGCTGTCCGGCGGCGCTGTTCTTTTTGTCTGACAAAAGGCCCTGCCAAAACTGGATACTAAATGGTATTCTGTTACTAAGATCTTTACATCGGGGAGGGAAAAACACCTGTGTTTATCTTTGGATTATTTGCTTTTGCTCTTCTCATGTCCACGCTGTTTGCCATAGAGCGGAAGCTTGCGAAGACGAATGAACAGAACGAAACGATCATTACGCTGCTGCAAAAGAAACAAAGCGACAGCCGCTCATAAAAAGACCCGGGCTCACCACGGAGTCCGGGCCTTTCCTACCGCTGTACTTCAATCGTCTGCTCCAGCGGGATACCGAAATAGCGGTACCGGATCCAGACGGTTTCGATCGCTTCATCCATGGCGAGGCCGAGGCCATACAACGATTCCGCTCCGGAGGAGGATCCGTTTTCCACGCGGCGCCGGACGCTTCGTGGAGACGTATCGGTCTCTAGAACTGCGCCCTGCAGCGACAGAAATTCGCCGTCGGCATCTGTGGCACTGCCGATCAGTGCGAGCTGTTCCTCCGCCGGATCGATCCGCTGCAGGTGGGCCTCCTCCGGCGCTGTACCGTTGACTTCCACCGTCTCCAGCTCAATCGTCCGGATACCGCTGTTGCCGATTTCCATGACGACGTCGTCACGGTCGCCGCTGCTGTAGGTCGAAGCTACCGCAAGCGGCGGGTAAATTTGTAAATATATGTATATCGAAGATCCTGCGAGTACGAGCGCTGCCAGTACTGCAGTAACGATCCAGAATCGACGTCCCAACGGTCCACCTCCCTCTTTTTATGCTGCCTGCTCAGTGTAGCACGTACCAGGCCTTCTGCCGAGGGGGAGAAGACCTGTTTCTGTAGAAAACACAAGCTGCGATCGTGACTGCCGCACCCGTCCGATAGCCGCAGCCTTAAAGGACCTTTCCCTGCCGCTGGGCACGTTTATCCATGCCGGCACCGAGCGCCAGTCCGATACCGATACCGATCGGCAGACCGAAGACGATCGATTCAAACAGCATGCCGCCGATCAGCAGGCCGACACTGACACCAAGCGCCATGTACAGGCTGCCGTAATAGCCGTCGCTGATAAGCCCGTGCTGCTTCTGAAGGTGATGCTTCATGCGGCTCACCATCCGTGTGTACGCCTGACGCTCCTGTCTGGTTACGTTCCCGTTCTGGTCCGCGGCATGGTCCACCCGCTCATCCAGCTCTTCAATCAGCTCCCGGCACACACTGCATTCCGACGAGGTCGTGACGAGACGGGCCCGGATCCGGCGCATATCCGAAAGCTGCAGCCACCGTCCATTCGTACTGCCGAGGCTGTCCTGAAGCTCCTTCATCCGTTTATCCTGCTCAATCATCGTTCTCCCTCCTCACATGAAAATATCCGCTTCAGCAGACCTGATCCAGATGCTTCTGTACTTCCTTCCATTCGTTCATCCGCGCATCCGCTGCGGCGAGCTCCTCCTCCAGGGCAAACCCGAACGTACAGCCGATAAACGGCAGCTGATACGCTCTGCCTGCCTCCCCGTCCGAGGCGCGGTCCCCGATCATGACCGCTTTCTCCAGCGGTTCCTTCTCGAGCACATGCCCGCAGAGCGCCGTTTTGTTCCCTTCCGGCAGGTCATCGATACTGTGCACGCCCGCAAGGTACGGCCTCAGGCCATGGGCATCGACGATCGCTTCCAGATACGGGCGCCGGCCATTACTGATGACATGGAGCCGCCAGTGGTCCTCCGCCAATTCACGGAGCGCCGTCTTCACCCCCTGGTACAGCCGTCCTTCACCCTCGCCGATCCTCCGTACCAGCGCTTCCTGAAACAGCTCATCGGCAAGCTCCCGTTCCAGATCCGACTGTTCCGCGAGAAGCGTTTTCCATACTTCCGGAAGCGGCACGCCCATGATCTCCCGGTATTTTTCGATCGGCGTATCCCCCTGCCAGATCATTCTCGTCCGGAGCGCGCTGAACGTCTCCGCAAGCGCCGGCTCCAGCAGCACATCTGTCTGAAACAGCGTGCCGTCCATATCCATCATAATTCCCTTCTTCATCCATCAGCCTCTTTCTGTTTCACGTGAAACACTTACTGTAAATTACCTTCTCCCTGCCGAAAACAACCGACCGCTTTTCAAGTGTCATTCCGGCCGCAGCCGCCGTTTTCCTGGAAGGAACGTTCTGCGGATCGATGATACTGATGACCCGTGAAACGCCATTTTCCGCTGCGTGATTCAGCCAGAACGAGGCTGCTTCCCGGGCGAACCCCTGCTTCCAGTACGTTTTCCGAATATGATAGCCGAGCTCGATCTCATCGCGGCCGTCCACGGTCTGCGGTACGAGACCGCAGTCGCCGATAACCGTTCCGTTGTATTCTACGGCAAATAATCCGAGACCGTGCTCCCGGTACAGTTTTTTATTCCACTCGATCCACGATCCGGTTTTCTCTGCATCAAATGCCGCCGGGTAGTACTGCATCGTCTCTTCGTCACCGAAAATCCGGTGAAGCGCCGCCAGATCCTCGTCCTGCATCGGACGAAGCCGGAGACGTTTCGTTTCATACACGTCTGTCACTCTCCCTGATCTCTGCTAGTCGATGATGAGCATGTCGTTATCGTCGAATTTCCACATGTCACCGTACGCCACTTCCCAGAAATAGCCGTCGGGGTCGGAGAAGTAGCCGCTGAAGCCGCCCCATTCCGTTTCCGCCGCTTCTTTGACGATGCGTCCGCCGGCGTCTTCCGCCCGCTGCAGCATGTCGGTTACTTCTTCTTTCGATTTGGCGTTATAGGCAAGCGTGATGCCGTAAAATCCACCTTCCGACAGTGTAACACCGCCGATATCCTCCGTCAGCCGGCGGAGTGGATGAAGCGCCAGTTTCGTTCCCGGGCATTGAAAAAAGACGATATCCTCTTCATTTTCCGCCGCGGACGTTTGAAAGCCGAGTCCGTCCCGATAGAAGCGGAGCGATTCCCCCATTTCTCTTACACCCAATGTGATCAGATTCATCCTGCTCATCGTTTTTCCTCCTCCAGTGTTCCTCTGTATGTATCTGCCGCCGGAAGAGGAAATTTCCTGCAGGAGGCATACAGACACACTTTCCCTTCTTTTCCCTGTTTCGTGCTCGTTGAAGCGGCTTTTTTCAAAAGAGTTTAGACGTTTTCCCCGAAGGTCGATTACACTGGTATGTAGAGGAGGCGATGCTATGCATTCATTTCACCGCTCGTTTGATTCTTTGGAGGACTTTGCGGACGTGATCAGCGAACAGCTGCACTGTCCGGTCACGATTGAAGATGCCAATCACCATCTGCTCGCCTACAGCTCCCACGACGGGGAAACCGACGAGGCGCGGATTGCAACGATTATCGGCCGGCGCGTGCCGGAACGCGTCATTAATCTGCTGTGGAAAACGGGGATCATTCCAGCGCTTCATGATTCCGATGACGCTGTATGGGTGGAGACGATTCCGGAGATCGGTCTCGGGCGCCGCGCAGCCTGTGCGGTCCGCCGGGATGGAGACGTTCTCGGCTACATCTGGGTCGTCGCCGGAGAGAAAAAGCTCACGCACGAGGACCTGGCGCTGCTCGCTCAGGCGGCGGATAAAGCGTCGGAGGAGCTTCTGCCGCTTATCCGCCGCCGCATGCGGAGAGAGCGGAGCCACGAGGAGCTTCTGTGGCAGCTGATCACGAGCAGGCCGGACAGCCATGCGTCCGCAGCCGCGCTGCTTGCCGGCACCGGGCTCCGGCAGGACGTACCGCTCGCTGTCCTCGTCTTCCGGCTGAACGAGCCGACGGAGGAAAAACATACGATGCTCTCCTACGCGGCCCGGACAACCGAGCAGCTGCAGGTCATGATTGAAACACGCGACCTCCGCGAAAATGAAGTGCTCTTCCTCGTCTCTCCCCCGGAAGAGACCGATGCTGCCGGAGCCGTCCGGGATTTCACGGATACGATCGTCACGCGGATGCCGGATCCTTCCGGCGTGTGGGCCGGATGCGGCCGCTGGTGCACGGATTATACGGAGCTTCTGGACAGCTTTAACGAAGCGAGGCAGACCGCCTCCATGAAACAGGCGCATCCGGAGCTGACAAAAGGCGTGTCCTTCTTCCATGAGCTCGGCCTGCTCCGCTACGTGCCGCAGGTAAAAAAAGAACCGTCTCTTCCGGTTACACTTTTTCGTCTGCGGGAATATGATAAATATCAGCAGACCGATTTACTGCAGACACTCTTAGTGTTTCTCACAAACGATGGAAAAATGAACCAGACAGCGGGCGATCTCCACATTCACGTAAATACGCTTACGTACCGGCTGCGGCGGGCAGAAGAAGTCGGCGGGTTTTCCCTGCAGAATGCGTCCCAGAAAGCAGCGCTGCTTTTTGATTTTATTCTTTACCGGGATTCTCTTTGGTGATTTCTACAAACGGACAGGCGTCGATTTACAGAAACAGCCAATAGCAGGAACGGTTCCGCATCCATTATACTATGCAGTACAGAAATGGACGCGCAGGTGCAGAACGTCGTTTTGCGGACTCTGTCCTGCCGGCGAAGGAGGAGAATACGATGAAAATTGGTATTCCTGCAGAGATTAAAAACAATGAGAACCGTGTGGCAATCACGCCTGCTGGTGCCGGGATGCTTGCCGGAGAGGGGCATACGGTGCTGGTGGAGAAGGGTGCCGGAAGCGGCAGCGGATTTGAGGATGCGCTGTATGTGGAGGCCGGTGCGTCGCTTCTTGATCGTGCGGAGGATGTGTGGTCGCAGGCGGAGATGGTGCTGAAGGTGAAGGAGCCGCTGGAGGAGGAGTTTGCCTACTTCCGGCCGGGATTGATTTTGTTTACGTACCTTCACCTGGCTGCGGAGCCGGCGCTTGCGGAGGCGCTGACGAAGCATGAGGTGACGGCAGTGGCGTATGAGACGGTGGAGGTGAACGGAACGCTTCCGCTTCTGACGCCGATGAGTGAGGTGGCCGGCCGCATGTCCGCCCAGATCGGCGCCCAGCTTCTCGAGAAGCCGAAGAGCGGCAAAGGGATTCTGCTTTCCGGTATTCCGGGGGTGCAGCGCGGGAAAGTGACGATTATCGGCGGCGGTGTCGTCGGCACGAATGCGGCAAAGATTGCGATCGGTCTCGGCGCGGATGTGACGCTGATCGATTTGAACGCAGACCGGCTGCGGCAGCTCGATGATCAGTTCGGCACTGACATTCAGACGATGATGTCCAATCCGATGAACATTGCCGACTGCGTGCGGGAGTCGGATCTCGTGATCGGCGCCGTGCTCATCCCTGGAGCGAAAGCGCCGAAGCTCGTAACGGATGCGATGATTCAGTCGATGAGTGAAGGATCGGTCGTCGTAGATGTGGCGATCGACCAGGGCGGGATCATTGAAACGGTCGACCGCATTACGACGCATGATGATCCGACGTTTACGAAACACGGCATCGTCCACTACACCGTGGCCAACATGCCGGGTGCTGTGCCGAGAACGTCGACGATCGGTCTCACGAATGTGACGATGGCCTATGCCGCGCAGATCGCCAAAAAAGGCATACGCCGGGCCGTACAGGACAATCCGTCGCTTGCCAAAGGCGTCAACACCGCCGGCGGCCACGTCACGTATGAAGCGGTCGCCCGCGACCTCCATTATACGTACGTTCCGCTGGAGGAAGCATGGAGCAGCACGAGCACGGCGAACGGACAGTGAACGAAAGAAAAGCACCGCTGGGGTATATAATCCAGCGGTGCTTTTTTGGTGTGCTGTTTACAGAATCCGCAGCAGCTCTTCATTTACTTTTTTATACTCTTCGTAGACGAGTCCGTGGCCGCTGTGTTCGAACGGAATCAGTTCGGCGTCGGGAATCGTTGCCCGGAGCGTTTCGCTGAAAGCGTAGTCGCAGATCGCGTCCTGCTTTCCGTGCATGATCAGCGTCGGCACCTGAACGTGGCCGCTGTCTTCGCGGAGGTCGGCATCCCGGAGCTCTTTGGCGCTGGAAACCGTCGCCTGAACGGACGCTTCCATGCCCATCCGCAGAAGCATATCGGATACGTCTTCCGGTACGTCTGTGGCAAAGAAATTCGTGCCGAAGTCTTCGAGCGCCGCTTTCTGATCTTCCTCTACGGCTTCCATCAGCTCCGTGACGTCTTCTTTTTCCATCCCCAGGTCGTATCCCTGGCGCCGTGTAAAGCTCGGCGCTGCCGGACCGAGAAGGATGAGCTGTTTCAGCTCTCTGTCAGCGTAATGCACAGCGTAGTGAATGGCGATCGGACCACCCATGGAAAATCCGGCCAGGTAATAGTCCTCCAGCTCAAGATTGTGTATTACCGTCTGAACGTCTCTTGCGAAAACGTCGTACGTGTATTTCTGTTCCGGCTTGTCCGATTTTCCGTAGCCGCGGAGGTCGATGCCGATAAAACGATATCCTTTTTGGGACAGCTCTTCCTTCTGCCACTTAAACAGTTCGTGGCTGAGCGGCCATCCGTGGATAAAGACGATCGGTCTGCCTTCCCCGACATCCTCTACCTGCAGTTCTGTTTCATCGTCTACTTGAATCCGGTGCATCATGCTATCTGTCTCCTCTCTGGTGGGGATGGTTAGGGCTTTCCCTGTCGGCGCGCCCGGCGAAACACCGGGGAGCACATTCCTTTCTTTTTACACAGGAGTGCGATAATTTGAGAAAAGAGACTGCTGAGAGGGGATGATGATGGTGAATATCGTCTGGCTGAAACGGGATCTCCGCTTAACGGACCACCGCCCGCTGGTGGAAGCCTGCCGGAACGGCGGCCCGGTGCTTCTTTTATATGTACTGGAGCCGTCGGTCTGGCAGGCCGGCGACCTCTCCCGGCGCCACCTGGATTTTGTCCGCGAAAGCATCGAAGCTATGCAGGAAAAGCTGCGGGAGAGAGGTACTCCGCTGTATGCCATTTCCGGAGAAATGATCGAAACGGTACTCCCCGCCCTGTATGATACGTACGGCGCTTTTACGCTCTATGCTCACGAGGAACACGGCACTCCCGATACGTACAAGCGGGACGAAGCGGTCCGCCGCTGGATAAAGGAGCGCGGCCTTTCCTTTTATGAATACGCGCCGTTCGGCGTGCGGCGGGGCACTTCCGGCCGGGAGCAGTTCGCCGCCCAGTGGAAGCAGGCGATGGAGCGGCCGCTTTATGACGCGCCGGATCACCTGCCTCCACCGGAAACGGTTCCGCCGGGCTTTTCCAAAAACGTGCAGCACGTCCTGCAGCTGGAGACCGTGCCGGGAGAGTCGATCCGCTACGGTCAGGAGGGAGGCGAAGGCCCGGCCGCCGATTCCCTTCTCTCCTTCCTCGAGGAGCGGCACGTTCATTATGAGCATCATATCGGCCGCCCGCTTGCTGCGGGACTTTCCTGCAGCCGTCTCTCCCCCTATCTGGCTTTTGGCAGCATTTCCCTTCCTGCCGTCGTCCAGAAAACGAACGAAGCGCTCGATCAGATGCCCGATCCGGCGGACCGCCGTCCGCTCGAAGCATTCCGCTCCCGGCTCGTCTGGCACTGTCATTTCATCCAGCGCCTGGAGACAGAGCCGGAGATTGCCCACACGTCGATCCAGCCGGCATTTGATCAGCTGGAGCGGGAGACCGCCGATGAGCCGTACGAACGCTGGCTGCACGGAGAAACCGGCATTCCGATGATCGATGCGTGCATGAAGCAGCTGTGGAAAACCGGGTGGCTCCCGTTCCGCATGCGCGCCATGCTCGTCTCCTTTGTGACGCATACGCTGTTCTACGACTGGCGGCGTCCGGCGGAGGATCTGGCACGGCTGTTTCTCGATTATGAGCCCGGCATCCATTTCAGTCAGGTGCAGATGCAGGCCGGCACCACCGGCTTCAACACGATCCGGATCTACAATCCGGTCAAACAGGGGCGGGATCAGGATCCCGACGGCCATTTTGTCAAACGGCTTCTTCCCGCGCTGAACAACGTGCCGGTATCGTACATTCATGAACCGTGGAAAGATCCGCATTTTTTCCACCGGAACTACCCCGGCCCGGTCGTGGACATTCAGCAGGCCAACCGCCGCGCCCGAAAGCTCCTCTGGGACGTGAAAGAGGCACATGCCGCCTCCAGAGAAACGAAAGACGCCATGGCAAAGCACGCCTCGCTGAGGAAAGCGCCGCCTGAAAACAAGAAACCGTCCTCCGAGCAGCTGCAGCTGTTTGATCCGGAAAAGATGGAGTAATTATATAAAAAAAGCCCCGCAGTGAATACACTGCGGGGAAGCTGCCGTGATTCAGGCAGAGAGTGGAGATACATCGATAAATACTTGATAATTGCTGATTTTTTCATCTTTGAGAAAGTAGGTGCCGCTGAACACGACGGGAACTTCTTCGCCGCTGTGTTTCGTGTACGTCACCTGGCCGTTCACGATCACGGTGTCCTCTTCGGGCTTCCAGACGTGATCGATTTCATGATGGAGTTTTTTAACGGATTGAAACAGGCCGTCGACCTGCCGGCGGATTTCTTCATGTCCCACAGCCGGCGGCTGATTGCCGAACGTCATAATGCCGTCATCATGAAAATACTCGAGGTACGCTTCTGTCTGCTGCTGATCCACCAAGTGAAATAAATGATGAATATTCATGCTCTCCCTCCTTACACATCTATTGTAAAAAGGCCTCTATAAAAGTTCAACAAATCCGCATAGCTTTTATATGATTTTTACAAAGTTATCCCCATGTCCACAAGATTATCTACAGATTAAATAGTTATCCACAGATTTTATCCACATATACACAGGTTCGACTGGTTTATTCTGTTCGTATTTCGTTTTTATTTCTTTATAACAGCCTGTCCGCTTGTTCCCCTCGTCGTTTTTTTACGGGTTTCTGGGGATAACTATGTGTCTGCGTGGATAAGTTCGTGGATAACTTATTCTCCTTTGACATAGTACGCTGCCGGAGCCGCACATAGAAAACAGGTCTCTCCATCGTGGGTTCCTGCAAGCTTTTCCATCTCCGGCGGAGCACCGCCGTCGGTCAGTGTTTCCTCAATTGCTTCCTCAATATGATCTTCGCAGCTGTAAATCATCATTCGTTTCCTCCTTTTATCCACATGTGGATGTGTCCGAGCGTATCGTAAGTCCTCAGAGAAATCAATCGTTTTGTGGATACTTGTTGTTTTTCCGGTTATCCACAGAAACACTGCTGATGAAAGCCCTGCAAGCAGCGCTGTACCGGAGTTCCTTCAGGACAGCGTTTGTTCTACATCATCAGCGCCGCCCCCGCTGTTCCGTTTGTACTTCTGTCTGCGGTCCTCAAGCTCCCGGTCTGGTTCCTTCAGTTGACTGGCCGGGCTTCGCTCACGTTTAAAGAAACGCGGACCAGAACAGCGTGCTTTCGCAATAATATGGCGTGGCACGAACCGATCTTGTTCTGACACGATCTCTCCTCGTTTTGGCGCACGGCGATCTGCTTTTGGCACGTTTTTTCGTCCGTGGCACGAATGCCCTTCGTTTTGGCACAAACCCTTTCCGTATTGGCACGAAACGCTTCGCTCCTAGCACGATTTCCCTAAAAAAAGCTCGGCTACGCCTCGCCCTTTGGGTGCGGACGTAGCCTATTTTTTGAGCATCGAATGATCATGCGTGATGCCATGAATGCTCGTATAATAAACCGGAACCATTTCCCCTCCGCACTGT
>NZ_PVNS01000016.1 GCF_002993335.1 Alkalicoccus urumqiensis
GCGTCCGGCTTCCTTCAGATTCCGGGTCACCCCGGACACCCTTGCCATTCGCTAACGGTTCCCATTACCAAGCCCGTAGTGGACTTTCACCACCTAGCTGTCAGACATGCCAGGCACACGAAAAAAGTGCAGCACCCGATAGAGTGCTGCAGTACACAGGGAAATCTTATTTTTTTACAAGCAGGGCATGATCCACTTTAATACAGGAATCCATGACCACTTTTCGTCCATTACTCTCCAAAAGCTCCATGGCAGCCTGGTCATAGACGCCGAGCTGCGCCCAGAAAACCGGATAGTCCGTTTCGAGAAACTCGCCGGCAACAGCCTGCAGATGGCTGGAGTCGCGGAAAATATTGACGATATCCACTTTTTCATCGATTTCTGTCAGCGAACCTACAGCCTGTTCGCCGAGAACCCCCTCAATCGTTGGGTTCACCGGTATAATCCGGTATCCCTTTTTCTGCATTGCTTCGGCGATCTGATAACTTGTGCGGTGCGGTTTATCCGATAGACCGACGACTGCGATTACCTGAGCTTCTTCCAGAACTTTTTTCTTCTGAGACTGGTCGAGCATGTAAAACACCCTTTCTATCTACTTAACGATCATTACCGGACATTCTGCCCGTTTTGCCACTTTATGGCTCACACTTCCAAGCACCATCTGCTGAAATTGGTTCAGCCCCCGGCTGCCGAGTACGACAAGATCTGCGTTCCGGTCTTTGGATTCCCTGACGATGGATGGTCCGGGCTCACCGAATATATGATGCACCGTATACGACACACCGCTTTTTTCCAGCATGTGAACGATCGTATCCACCCGCTTTTTCCGGTGCTCCGGCACTTCCCTGAAACGCATCTCTTCATCCGCTACATCCGAGCGGGCGGGAAGATCATCAACGACATGAATAAGCGTGATGTCCGCATTGGATTTCTGCGCGATAAACACCGCCCTTTCACAGGCGCGGACAGAGTGGGCAGAACCATCGGCAGCAAGAAGAATGTGTGTAAACATAAACCTTCCCCCTCTCAAGAAATACTAACCCTATATTGTATTATTCGCTTTCTCCCGGGAGCAGTCCTTCTTCTACCAGATAGTTTCTTGCTACGTCGGATGCATCTGCATCGTTGACGTCCACTTCATAATTCATCTGCATCATCTCATCTTCGGTAATTCTGCCGCCGAGAACATTTAATACGTCTTCGATTTCCGGATAGTTGATCAGAACATCCTCTCTAAAGAGCGGAGCCCCGTTAAACGGTGGAAAGACATTTTCGTCATCTTCCATCGTTACCAGATTGTATTCAATCATATAACTGTCCGTCGAATAAGCATCGATGACCTGAACATCACCGGATACGAGTGCACCCGAGCGCAGGCCGGGATCCATTGTCTGAACGTCTTCAAAATCAAGGCCGTACACATTCTGTATGGCAGGATAGCCGTCGGCTTCACGGTCATAGAATTCAAACGTGAATGCTGCTGTCAGATCCTCTTCATACGGGATGAGATCAGATATGGTCTCCACCCCTTCAGATTCAGCAAATTCTTCGGTTACCGCTAAAGCGTACGTGTTCTGGTAATCCATTGGTTCCAGGAAAACGAGGCCGTACTGTTCAAGCATACCGTCACGCGCCTGCTCATATGCTTCCTGTTCATTGTTGGATACCGGATCTTCTTCCAGCAGCGTTGTAATAGCAGTACCTGTAAATTCAAAATAGCCGTCAATATCACCGGACCGAGTCGCTTCGAAAACGATATCTGTTGTACCGAGACCCGGTTCGAGTTCGACGGAATAATCCGTTTCTGCTTCAATCAGAAGCTTGTACATATTAATCACGATTTCCGGTTCTGCACCCAGTTTCCCTGCTATAACGATTTCATCATCCTCACCTCCGCCGACAGCAAGACGATAGCCATACGGCGCTGTTACGAGCAGCAGTGCGAGTGCAACGATGACAAATATAGGACGGATGCTCGCGCCGCTTGAGCGTTTCTCTGTCTGACGGAGAATGATATCCAGAAAAACAGCAAGCAGAGCTGCAGGTATTGCACCGAGAAGAATGTAGTAATTATTGCTCCGGTTCAGACCGGTCATGATTAAATCGCCCAGTCCGCCGGCACCGACGAGTGCAGCCAATGTGGCTGTACCGACGATCAGCACCATACCGGTACGGATACCAGCCATTATGGTAGGCATCGCAAGCGGCAGCTGGACTTTAAACAGCATCTGCGGATAGCTCATGCCCATTCCGCGGGCAGCTTCTGTTAAAGCGGGGTCTACACCTTTCACACCGGTAAACGTATTACGGAGAATCGGCATCAGAGCGTAGGCAGTGAGCGCAATGATCGCAGGCGTGGTACCGATACCGACAAACGGAATCAAAAACCCGAGAAGTGCGAGGCTCGGTATCGTCTGAAGGACTGCTGTTGAACCGATTACAGGCTCTGCTCCGGTTCGTTTCACCGCTAGAAAAATTCCTAAGGGGACAGCAATAAATACGGCGATCAGAAGAGAAATTAACGACATTTCAATATGCTGCCAGAACGCATCGAGAAGAAGGTCGGAACGATCGGATGCCAGTTGAAAAAACATTTGAATTTGATTCATCGGCTTTCCACCTCTTCCTCACGCGCAAGTACATCAAGCATAGACTGCTGCGTTACCAGCTTCCCGTCCGCAGACGCTTCGGATATGCTGTTTTTTCTCATCTGCTGGTACGCATCACGGATTGTCATTTCTGGATCCAGAACGTGGAGATCGGCAGAAGCATCCCCCTGAGCCGCTTCTTTGACAGGCAGCGTCCACGGGTTTCTCCGGCTTCCGACGAATGACTTGACGAACTCATTTTCCGGCCGCTGCAGAAGCCCTTCGGGAGAGTCTATCTGAACGATGGACCCCTCCTGCATGACAGCTACTCGATCGCCGAGTTTTAAAGCTTCATCCATATCGTGCGTGACGAATACGATCGTCTTATTTATTTCCTTCTGCAGCTTTTGTATATCCTCCTGCAGCTGTTCCCGGCTCAAGGGATCCAGTGCGCTGAACGGTTCATCCATAAGAAGGATATCCGGATTGCCGGCAAGCGCCCGGACGACACCGATCCGCTGCTGCTGCCCCCCTGATAATTCGGAAGGGTATCTGCTTCGGTACGTCTCAGGCTCAAGGCCGACCATGTGGAGGAGTTCATCAATCCGTGATTCTGTACTCGATTTCTCCCAGCCTTTTAACTCCGGTACGATAGCGATGTTTTCCGCTATCGTCATATGGGGGAATAGTGCGATCTGCTGAAGGACATAGCCGATTTCCCAGCGGAGCTGATGGATATTTTTCTTCTGAATATCCTCCCCCTGGATTTCAATCACTCCGCCTGTTGCATCGATCAGACGGTTGATCATTTTCATCGATGTCGTTTTCCCGCAGCCACTCGGGCCGATGAGAATGAAAAATTCCCCCTGCTCTACGCGGAATGAAACGTCATTGACCGCTTTGGTTCCATCAGGAAACTGTTTGGAGACCTGCTTGAACTCAATCACTTGTCCACCTCTTCTGATTCCTTCAAGTTATACAGCGCAGTATATTTATCAGTTAAATACCGGATGAGCGGCTCGGGGGTCATTTCCCACCCACTTGCAGACTTCAGCAGCTCTTCAGGGTCCATCAGTCTGCCGTGACGGTGGACATTCTCTGTAAGCCACTCTTTTACAGGGGTGAGATTCCCTTCTTCCAGCAGTTCATTAAATTCCGGCAGATCCTGAAGCATTGCCTCCTTCAGCTGGGCCGCGTAAATATAGCCGAATGCATAGGAAGGAAAATAGCCGAACATACCGGCAGGCCAGTGGACATCCTGCAGTACGCCTTCACTATCATTCTCCGGACGGATGCCGAGCAGCTCCTCCATTTTATCCGCCCAGGCTTCCGGCAGATCATCCACTTCCAGTTCACCGCGGATCAGTGCTTTCTCGAGCTCATAGCGGAGAATGATATGAAGGCAGTACGTCAGCTCATCTGCTTCAATCCGGATCAGCGATGGGCCGGCCTGGTTCACCGCCGGATAAAAAGAATCGAGCGGAACGTTCTTCAGCGGTTCGTGCGCGTCCTGCAGAAGTGGATAATACGACTTCCAGAAAGCGTAATGCCGTCCGACGAAATTTTCCCAGAAAAGAGACTGGGACTCATGAATTCCCATCGAAGCACCGCCCGAGAGCAGCGTGCCATAAAGATCTGCGCCGATGTTCTGTTCGTACAGAGCATGGCCTCCTTCGTGGATGGTGCCGAAAACAGCCGTACGGAAATCATTCTCATCATATTTCGTTGTCACACGTACGTCCCCGCTGTTTAATCCAATAGCAAAAGGATGGACCGTTTTATCGAGCCGCCCTGCATCAAAATCGTAGTGCATCGCTTCAAGAATTTTTTGACTGAAGGCTGCCTGGTCCTGCTCCTGCATACCGGAAAACAGATCGGCCGGCGGATTCTTCTTCGTGCTGATCTGTTCCACCAGCGGAACGAGCTCTTGTTTCAACTTTGCAAACACGTCATCGATCTTTTCGGTTGTAAGTCCCGGTTCAAAATCATCCAGGAGCGCATTGTACTTTTCTCCTTCGTATCCTTTCCATTCAGCGTACCTGCGCTGGAAGTCAACGATGTCTTTTAAGTATGGTGCAAATGTCTGAAAATCGCCGGTCTCCTTCGCTTCCTCCCACGCCTTCTCCGACTGCGTTGTTAACACAACAAAGGCTTTATATTCCTCCTGAGGGACGTTCGTCAGTTTGTCGAATGTTCTGCGGCATTCCCTGAGAGATGCTTCCGTTACTTTATTATCTGTACGCCCGGGAAGCTCATTTAAAAATGACCTCATCTCTTCAGACGTTTCCCGCTCAAAAATCATTTCCGAAAGCGTACCTACTGCTTCGCCGCGTCCCGCTGCTCCTTTTTTAGGGGCATAAGTTCTCAGATCCCACGCCATAAGACCTGCTGCTTCTTTTAAGTGCTCTGTTTTCTGCATATACGAATAAAATTGTTTTTCCATCGTCTCCGCTCCTTTTTCTGTGCATTATGTAGCTTACTATTTCCATTATACGGAACGTTCACACAAATTTCACGCAATACAGCACCGGCGTAAGCTGTGTTACACTGAATGTTAGAGGTGATAACGTGAATTTAAAGGTAACAGAACGGGCAGCTTCCTTTTATCAGAAGGAAATGCAGCTGCAGGAATCAGACGGACTTTATTTTTATCTGCGTGTCGGCGGCATGGGTTCCGGCGGTTTTTCAGCCGGCGTGACGGGGAGCAGACCGGATATCGATTATGAAACCATCCAGACGGGAGGCATCACGGTCTATATTGCCGAAACAGACCGGTGGTACTTCGATGGCATGACAATCGATTATGATCCCGACATCGGTGACATCGTCTTCCATGAAGAAGGCACCGATTTATCTTTCAAGGAAGCAGATTAATGAGCGTCATAGTGTGCACAGAAAAAACGCAGGATGAAGCGGTTAGGCTTCATCCTGCGTTTTTATGCTATCCACCAACACGGTGCATTTCCAGTTTCTTCGAAGGCCCCGTAGCTTTCAGACGCTCTTCGGAATAGTTATCGTCCCTTTTCTTCCAGACAGATTCAAGGACGTCCGAGAGTGTTTCCGGCTCGTTTCTAACGACGGAACGGAGGTCTGTTCCCTTCGATGCGAACAGACACGTAAGCAGCTGTCCGTCCGCTGTCAGCCGGGCACGGTTGCATGAATGACAGAACGCATCCGATACGGAGGAGATGACTCCGATCTCGCCGCTGCCGTCCTTGTATTTAAACCGGTCCGCAGTCTCGCCGGGCTGGGAAGGATCCGCCTGCTCCAGTGGAAACTGCTTCTGAAGAGACTCGATGATCTCTTTTTTCGTGAGTACGTGATCCAGCTTCCAGCCGTTGGCATTTCCTACATCCATATATTCAATGTAGCGCAGAACAATATCGGTGCCTCTGAAATACTCCGCCATCGGCAGAACGTCTTCCTCGTTCATGCCTTTTTTGACGACCATGTTCACTTTTACCGAAAGCCCGGCTTTCTGCGCAGCCTCAATTCCGTTCAGCACATGCTTGACGCGCATGGACCGGCCGGTGATAGACTGAAACCGGTCATCGTCAAGGGAGTCGAGACTGACAGAAACCCGCTTTAATCCAGCCTGCTTTAAATCCTCTGCGTGCTTTGGCAGCAGAATGCCGTTTGTCGTCATAGCTATATCTTCAATCTCTGTATATCGGCTCAATCTGGCAATTAAATCAGTCAGATTTTTCCGCAGCAGCGGCTCGCCTCCGGTAATACGGAGTTTTTTTACATCCGCCCGTTCAATACAGGCAGCAGTAATAGCTTCAATTTCCTCAAAGCTCAGCAGATCCTCTCCTTGAAGAAAAGGAAAGTGATCATCAAAAATTTCTTTCGGCATGCAGTAACGGCAGCGCAGATTGCACTGGTCTGTTACTGATATGCGCAGGTCGCGGAGCGGCCGGTTTCTCGTATCCAGAAGCATTTTTCCACGCTCCTTTTCAGCGTGGGAGTTTTTCTCCCCAGAATTGATAATACTGCGTCTTGATATTTCCATTGTACAGCTTTCTTCGCTTCGTTGCTTCTTTTCCGTACAATTTTTCAAAGCGTTCGTGGGACGTAATGATATACACGCTCCAGTGCGGGAAACCGAGCATCAGTTTTCCGAGTTCACGGTAAAGCGTCTCGACCTCTTCACGCTCCTGCATACGTTCGCCGTAAGGCGGGTTTCCAATCATGACACCTTTTACCTCATCTGGATGGAAATCCTGTACCCGCATCTGTTTCCAGTAAATCTGATCCGGGAATCCTGCCTCCATCGCATTTGATCTCGCAATTTCAATCATCTTATGGTCGATATCCGAGCCGGTAATGGTAAATTCCTTGTCGTAATCCGCTGCTTCCTCCGCATCCTCCAGCGCTTTCTCCCAGACGTTCTGCGGAAACCAGTGCCAGTTTTCAAAGGCAAAGGACCGCTGAGTGCCCGGTGCAATATTCTGGGCAATCATTGCCGCTTCGATCGGGATCGTACCGCTTCCGCAGAATGGATCATGAAGAGGCAGATCCGGATGCCAGTTGGCGAGTTTCAGCATGGCCGCTGCGAGCGTTTCTTTAAGCGGCGCCTGATTCTGTGCACTTCTGTACCCTCTTTTATGCAGTGCGCTCCCGCTCGTATCGAGTGTAAGAACAGCATGGTCTTTATGAAGAGCGACTTCAATCACAGACTCTCCGCCCTGTTCGTCGAACCAGGAGACATCATATGACTGCTTCAGTTTTTCAACAACCGCTTTTTTAACGATGGACTGGCAGTCGGAAATGCTGAACAGCGTTGATTTAACGGATCTGCCGAGTACAGGAAACGCGCTGTTTTTTTCCAGAAACTGCTCCCACGGCAGTGCTTTCGTTTTTTCAAACAGCTCATCAAATGTAACGGCGGGAAATTCACCGACAATCAGCTTGACGCGTTCCGCTGTTCGGAGCCAGAGGTTGGCACGTGCGATATCGGATGCATCCCCCTGAAAACGGACTCTTCCGTTCTCCACTTGAATGTCTTTCATTCCTAAGTCTTTTAGTTCTTTTGCAGCGACTGCTTCCAGACCCATCGTCGTCGTTGCCAGAAGAGAATACTGTGTCATTCGTTCACCTGCTTTATTTTAATGTAGGAAATGTAAAAAAAGGCCCCACGATCCACGTGAGGCTGCGGCTGTTATACTCCAGCTGTACTCTGTAAGCCATGTTCTGTCTTTCGTACTGCAGACGGGGAACCTCCCCTCGTACAAAAGCGGTAATCATCTGTCTACGGACAAACTGTCCGTCTTCCGGTCCGTTTGATTCCTTTCCGGAAGTGCCCCTACCAAATTTTGGGTTTCTCACTCGCGGGGTTTACCTCGTTCCACCTTTACCGTTTCCAGTAAAGCTCCGTCACTGTGGCACTTTCAAGAGATGGCTGCCATATCCGCTGATGGGACACAGGCAGAGTCTCTGCCGTCAGTGTGCAGACGCACACTGCCCTGACTTATTTTTTCGTCAGGCACGAACACTACAGCCGTTTCAGGCTGTGCGAGCATGGACTTTCCTCTATGCGCTGAATGCGCACAGCGATTACCCGAGTACAGCAGAAGAAAACAACGCAGTTTATCATATCACAGCGCGGACCAGTTATCAAACGCTGGTGCCGTTCCTTGCCTTCTGGACCGCTTTTTTTGCAAGAACATCTGCTTCTCTGTTTTCCTTCGTCGGAATCCATTTAATAAAGCATGCTTCAAACTGATCCATGATCGTTAAAATTTCTTCGAGCAGCGGACGGAACGATTTGTTTTTAATAAATCGTTTTTCCACAGCATCAACGAGCACCTGGGAGTCGGAACAGATGGAGACAACGTTGAACCCTTCTTCCTGTGCAAGCGAGAGTCCGAGCAGGCATGCATGAAATTCTGCTTCATTATTCGTCATCGGATGAAGCGGCACACTGTGGCGCCACTGCTTGCCTCCCTGCTTCATGAAGATCCCTGCACCGCTTGGTCCCGGGCTTCCCGCACTGGCACCATCAATATACAGCGTAGCAATCATCGCTCATCATGAAGCCGGCTGCCGAACACGTGTTTTTCCAGGTTGGACAGTCTGCGTAGAATGTCGTAATTCGTATTAGCGGCCGGAGCTTTGGGAGCAGAACGCTGCTCCTCACGCTGTGGCCGCTGTTTTTGTTCTTCGAGCTGTTTTTCAAGCTTCTGAACCTGGCTTTCAAATGCTTCATAATCTTTAATAATTTCATCAAGAAACTGATCTACTTCATCCTGATTGTATCCGCGCATACTCGTTTTGAATTCTTTTTCGTAAATATCATTTTTCGACAGTTTTGCCATCCGTTCCATAAGTGCTTCACCTCTATAGTTGTCATTTTTTCAAAATCGGTGCGTCTTGTCAATTCCAGTCATCCTGCATATCCCGGATCTTATCTTCTATTTCCTCCGGCGTCAGGTAGAGAACCGGATAATCCTTCTTTTTCTCTGCTGCCTGCAGAAAAAAGCGCGGTGATCCTTCCATTTCCTCATCATAAAGAAGCAGAAGCGCATCTGTCTTTGATACGAGGAATTCGTTTTTCAGCCGGAGCTGCGCAGGTGATTCATACGGCCGCTTCGTTATAAAATCATGGTAGTCACACTGTGACCATACTTTATCATACAACTGCTTTACCGGGTCCGGAAAGCGGGCATCCTGCTCGGTAAACGGAGCAATAACAGCTGTCTGTACCGGGTACCCCTCCTGCTTCAGCTCAATCGCAGCTTCGCCGGCCCAGAGTTCCACGCCCGGCTGTCCGCTTGTGACGATCCATTCTGTTCCCTCTTGTTGGATAAACTCTTCCAGTTTCTTTTTAATCGCCTGTTTCAGCCAGGGTAGCTGATCATGCTTCTCCTGAAAGATACCCAGCTCATTCGGTTTGTATCCCGATACTGCAAGTACTCGGTACAAAATATCCCTCCTGATCGGACTGACCGGGCTGCTGCCGGCAGCCGTCCTGCAGATCAGGACACGCAGACACGGAAACCGCCAGTTATAGTAAACATTTCTATCTTCCAAAAAAATCCGCTTCCACCACCCCTGGTGAAAGCGGAGACACTACTGCAGAAACAGCAAAGTACCGCCAATAACTGCAAAAAACATAACGACGAGCATTCGAGCCATTTTCCTCTTCCCTTCTAATACCTTCTCCATTGTATCTTAGTCATATTTGAAGGGAATTGCAAGCCCTTAATAGGAACCCGGAGCCATATAACCGGGGACCTCCTCGAGGTAGTGGTAACGCTTCTGCCTGAACAAATAATCCAGGACTGTGGAAGCAGCCGAAGCATCTTCCAATGCGTGATGCCGTCTGGTGGAAAGCTTGAGATCACTCACCCATTTATCGAGCCGGTGATCCGGTTTGTCTGCTGTTTTTCTGGAAAGCTCCAGAATATCGAGACCGGGAACCAGGAGAGGCGGCATCTGCCACCTTTTTAAAAGCTCCTGGAGGAATGGAAGATCAAACGATGCCGGATATGCCGCCTGCACGCTTCCCTCCTGAAACGACAAGTAGGAAGTCAGTATTTCCGGAAAGGATGGCGAGAGATTAATCTGCTGCTGCTTCAGACCCGTCAGTTCTTCAATAAACGGAGGTACAGGTTTAAACGCGGAGCACGTATCGTAAAATTGTTTCTCGTTCCTGCAGGCACCAATTGAGAGCACTTCATCACCCAGATCCGGGAAAAAACCAGTTGTTTCCAGATCAACGACCGTAAAGTCTATCCGGTTCACATCCGTATGCATCCGTTCTGCGGCTGCATTCGCTTTTTCCACAGCTTCACATGCGATATCGAAAATGACTCTGTTTTCGTCAATAAAAGCATCCCTGTATTTTTCGAATGCCGGTCCGTCCTGAAACGTATGCTTCATCCATCTCAGCAGCATCAGGAAATCCCCCTGCTTTTTTGAAAGCTCAGCTCGAACATCTGCTGAAGCCGTTTTGCAACGACGAGCGCTTCCTTCAGGCGTTTCCGATCGTCCTTTTCCATCTCCAGCGGCAGCAGCTGGTTTGTGAGCGGACGTTCATCACGAAGCTGATTTAAATGAAGTTCAATCCGGAATTGATGGAGCACATCCAGAGCAGTTAAAATGTTTCGGACATCCCGGGGGTGGAACACTTCCAGTTTTTCCAGCTGAAGAAGCCTCTCCTTTGTCGATACCGCTTCAATACCATACTGCATGGCAGAAATCCGGACGCCGTTAACGATCTGCATAAGCCCCTGTTTTTTAATGTCCAGCTCGGAGCGTCTGCTGCGGAACGAGAAGCGGCCGAGTGCATTAACCGGAACGCGGAAACGGAGCGTATCTTTCATCAGCATGGCATGAAGCAGCCGCCCTTCTTTAGCGTGCGGAAGCACGTACGTCCGTAATTCTTCTGCAAGCGAGTAGTCCCCGAACACCGGACGGTAGTCAATAAAGATGGTAAAATCACGGATTTCGCGGCTGTCGCTTTCTTTAATCCAGCGGACGACCTCTCTTTTCCACTCGCTAACTTCTCTGCACCAGCGGCGCTCCCGTGCCATAATGCCTCCGGTACATTCTGGAAACCCAGCCTGAACGAGTCCATCATTTACCCGCGCAGCAAAGCGGTGAAAGTAATCTTCAATGTCATTTTTGTTCTCCAGGTGGCGGTAGTCTGCAAGAATCAGTCCATTATCCTGGTCTGTACTGAAACCCTGCTCCATCCGCCCCTGGCTTCCCATCACGATAAAACAATAATTTACCGGAGGCAGCCCGTACCCATCCTGCTGCATAGAGCGCACTGCCAGCTGTATAATCCGGCGGTGGATCTGATCATTGTAGCTGGATAAAAATTCACTGACCTCTCCGGCGGCGATCCCTTCTGTTAACAGAGAGCGGGTAAATGCATGAAACGTCTGATTTACTTTCGGTGAGGCAGAAGCTGCTTCCTTAAACGACTGGGCATGCTGAAGTTCATAAGCCAGCTGCAGATATTCCGAATCCTGCAGCTGCAGAAATGATTCCGCTGTCAGCATTCCGACAACCGTCACCCCGTGAACGACAGGAATCAGCTCGATATGATCGTCTTTAAAATAGGTGAGTACTTCATACGTAAATGTATCTTCCTCCACCGATGGAACAGACTGTTTCCACTGCGACACAGCATCTGTCATCCTGCCGCTTACAGCACATTTCAGCGCGCCGCGCTGCGTCAGCACGCCGGAATACGCCCCTTCTTCGGTAACGAGAACCAGCCCTTCAAGATTTTCTGAAGCCAGACGCCTGCAGGCAGCACTCATTTCCTGCGAGTCCGGTATCGTCGGAGCATGAGTCATAAGTGAACGTACTTTCGTCCGGAACAGCTGGAAATTTTCTTCATTTCCACCGGTTTCCTGCTTCAGTTCGTGATAGAGCGACTTCATACTCTCCCCAAGGTCATGATGGATCGCTGTACGGAAGGCCTGGTTCTCCTCCATCAGCTGCAGCACCGTTTTTTTGGACAGTTTCAGCATAACGGAAGGTTCCAGAGCCTCGACGGAAAACGTCATTTTACCGCCGGAAAATAAAATCATAAGGCCGATCAGGTCACCAGGATAGTAAAACCGCACTGATACGGCACGGCCGTCTTCGCGGTGCAGAACATTTTTACAGAGCCCTTCGAGAAGGAAGTAGACTTCCACATCTTCTTCTTCCTCATGGAAAAGGAATTCATTTGCATCCGCACGCATCCACTGGGACACTGCTGTAAGCCGGTCGAACTCTTCATCAGTAAGTGAGCTGAAAGGTGCCATATTCCGGATGGATATATCTACATTATTCGTTTTCACGCTGCAACACCTTCTTTTCTACACGGGAAAGCCTGTGCCTGTATTTGGTTCTTTCTTTATCCGTCATACGGCTCTCATCAAGCGGCGTTAACAGCGATTGGGCCGCCTCCATCTTTTTCAGCTGATGTTCATACAGTTTTGCCAGTTCCTCATACACATAGTAAGGTCCCTGAAGAGGAGCGCTGCACACATTTTCAAGGACGGCCGCCGCCTGATGCACGTCGCCTCTCTTTTTATGGATAAGCGCCTTATAGTAAGCACGCTTAAAGGAAGACGACCCATCCAGTTTATCGGCATGTCGAAAATGTTCCTGCGCACGCTCTGTCTCATTCAGCTGATACCACCATAATGCGGACGCCTCACTTTCCACCGTCATCGCACTTTTTTCCGGAAACAGAAGCTTCTCTGAAAGAACGATGTAAAGTTCAATAAGGGACATAATATCCTGTGCATGGTGATCGACGATTCCTTCGAGAAGGGCCGGATCATTTTTTTCCAGGTATTCAAAGTACAAAAGCGGAGCCATGCTTCCGGGGGTATCACCGGTTCTAGGTTTGTTTAAAATCTTCTCTTCAATGACGGGAAGACGGCAGGAAGGCAGCGTATCTTTCCAGAAGCGCCGTGCTGCGTGAAGAAGATCCACATGACCTGTCTCCGGCAGTCTCGGAAGCTCTCTCTGCAGAAAAGCATGACGTGATTTCACACGGGGCCAGTCAAACGCTTTGCCATTATAGGTAACAAGGTGCTCCTCCTGCCCGAGATCATCGAGAAAACCGCCGAGAAAAGCGGCCTCCGTTTCCGGTCCTTCCATAAAATGCTGAGTGATTTCCACGCCTTGTTTTGATACACGACCGTAACCGAGGAGAAAAATATATGTGCCTGCACCGCTGTCCAGACCGGTTGTCTCCGTATCGAAAAACAGAAGCGAAGCATCTTTCGGAACTGAAACCGGATGAACCGTATCCTGCCAGAAATTCAGGCAGTTCACTAAACGGTCGTACAGCTCCGGATCGCTCCAGGCTGTTGTAAACCGCCTTCTCTGGGAACGGACGCCGTCGAGATAAAAGGGATAAAAACCGATTTTTTCAAAGTCGGGCCGTTCTTCTGCAGCAGCCTGCGGCGCTGCTTCCTTCGGCTCCGGGGCCATCCGCTTTAATTTTTTTAATAGACTCATTTCATCACCTACCGGTAAAGTGCATTTTCTAGAAGCCTGGCTGCCCAGTGTTTTACATTAATCCCGTCAAAAGCAGCTGTCATTCCTGTACATGATGGACAGCCTGAGTCACACGGACAGCCGCTCAAATACGATCTCGTCTTTTCCAGCACGTTTTCCGCTTCTTTATATATTTTATCAGAAAGACCGATGCCGCCCGGATAACGATCGTACAGAAAGATTGTCGGAAGCTCGGCGTGGGCGGATTTCACTTGGGGAACAGTAAAAAGGTCGCCTTTGTCACACATTACATGCACACAGGCCACGTGCTGCCAGACGTGGGCAAGCCCCAAAAGTACCTGCTCCACTTCTTCCTCACCAAGTGCCTCCACGGCCTCCTCTGAAAATTCGAGCATGACAGCGGTTGAATGCAGTTCCTGCTCCGGAAGATGAATAGGGCCCGAACCGACGTTTTCGAACGTGTCCAGCTTAATTTTTTTAAACAGCGTCGCCATAGCAGAAACCATCACATCTCCGTACTGGAGAAATGTCCCGCCGGCAAGTTCTTTTTCTTCATCGATTTCAAGCACCGTGAGCTTCACCGCAAGGTTGGCATCTGTGAAATAGTCGACGCTTACTTCACGGACATACGCTTTCTTTTCGTCCCAGTCCAGCAGTTCCACTTGAAATTGAATTCCTTCGTGCAGGTAGATTGCCTCATCATGTAGAAGCGTCAGCGCGCTGAACGTATCCATTTCACCAATCACTCTGTTTTTGGCCGGAATACTCTGATCGATAATAACGACATTTTCCTGCGCTGCTGAACGCAGGCTTATATTATGAGCAGGGAAAGCGTCATTCATCCAGTACCATTTTCCACTCCGCTCATGCAGCACACGGGATTCAGATAGATACTCCAGGAATCCTGCCGTATCTTCCCAAGTTAAATCGTCAAACGGCTCTCCTTCGGCAAAAGGAAGTTCATACACTGCACACTTGATATGGTCCGCAAGAATAATCACGTTGTTTTTGTTCAATCTCGCCGTTTCGGGAGAGCTTTCAAAGAAATACGAAGGATTCGTAAATACATACTGATCCACAGGGGAGGAATCTGCAGCCAGAATGACGAGTGATTCGTTTTGTCGTCTTCCAGCACGTCCTGCCTGCTGCCAGCTCGAAGCGATCGATCCCGGATAACCGGTTAAAATACATACCTGCAGCTGCCCGATATCCACTCCAAGTTCCAGTGCATTCGTACTGATGACACCAAGCGTCTCACCGGTTCTTAGTGTCCGTTCGATTTCTCTACGTTGATTGGGGAGATAGCCGCCTCTGTACCCCCGGACCGACTGACGGAGTTCATCATTTTCCAGACCGGCCTGAATCCTGCTTAAAATGACTTCCACGCGGACTCTGCTGCGGGCAAAAACAATCGTCTGAATCCGCTCTTTTAAAAAGGAAAGTGCAAGCTGCTGCACTGCTTTTGACGGACTCTGCCGGATACGCAGCTCTTCATTCACGATCGGTGGATTGAAGAATGCAATATGCTTTTTTCCTGAAGGAGCCCCGTTCGTATTAATCAGCGAAGCTTTTTCTCCGGTAAGCTGTTCCGCCAGCTCTTTTGGATTGGCGATTGTTGCTGACGTGCTGATGAAGACAGGGTCGCTTCCGTAATATCTGCAGAGCCGTTTCAGCCGCCGGATCACGTTTGCAACATGGGAGCCGAAAACCCCTCTGTATGTGTGAAGTTCATCGATCACGACCGTTTCCAGATTTTCAAACAGCGAAATCCACTTCGTATGATGCGGCAGGATGGCGGAATGAAGCATATCCGGGTTCGTAATAACGATATGCCCGGCCCGCCGCACGTGCTGGCGGATCGAAGACGGTGTATCCCCGTCATACGTAAAGCTGTTAATTTCCGATTCCATTGCTTCGATCAATTCATCCAGTTCACTACGCTGATCCTGTGACAGCGCTTTTGTCGGAAAAAGGTAGAGTGCTCTTGCGTTGGGATTAGCGGCAAGGTTCGACAGCACCGGCAGATTGTAACAGAGCGTCTTGCCGGAAGCGGTCGGCGTTACCGTTACGATATTCTCCTTTTTCTGGACGGCCTGAAACGCCTCTGCCTGATGGGTGTACAGCTCATCGATACCGCGGCTTTTAAGCGCTGCTTTCAGCTTTTCCGGCACCGTTTCCGGCATCGGTGCATACCGGGCTGCGACAGGTGCGATCTCATGCCAGTAGGATATATTTTCATTATTTTTAAGGGCATCTATTAATTCCTGAAACGTCCGTTTTCGAAACATACGTTCCCTCCTCGAGTAGATCCTGTTCTCCTCTATGGCAGAAAAAAGCTCTCCCACGTGAGAATCAATGTGGCAGAGCGGCTGCAAAAAGGACAGTTGTAACGGACAGTTTATGAACTGCCCGGAAGTGCTTTCAGGGCGTACCCCTTCTCTTTTAATTCTGTAACAATGTCGTCGAGCACCTCTACTGTCTGGGGAAGCTCATGCAGAAGGAGAATGTCTCCGCCGGCAGCCGTTAACGAATTCACTGCAATCTGCTGCGGATCATGCTTCAGCTCCCAGTCAAACGACGTTGTATTCCATAAAACCGTCTGCAGACGGCACGCGCCTGCAAGTGCAGTAAGTTCATCATTATACCTTCCATAGGGAGGACGGAAAAGATCCGGACGAATACCGGTGATGTCTTCCATAAGGCGGATACTTGTATCCAGCTGGTATACCTTTTCCTCCCAGGAGGCGGTCTCCAGATTTACATGCTTATGAGCATGAGTACCGAGCGCGTGGCCTTCCTGAAGCAGTCTCTTCCAGGGCCGCCCGTCATAAAGACGGCTCGTATTCCAGAAAAAGGTCGCTTCCGCTCCGTGCCTGGATAAAATATTCAGAATGGCATCCGTATACTTTCCCGGACCGTCATCGAACGTAATATAGACAGTTTTCCTATCCGGCCCTCTGGAAAGAATATTACTCCCTTGAAAGTGAACCTGCACGTGATCTGTCACTGCTCAGGGTGAACGGTGCTTCATGACGACCCCTCCTATTTAGACAGAATCCATTCTTCTATAACACGCTTGGCAGAATGCTTCACTTCGACTTTCAGCTCCCGCTTATGCGGCGCGAGTGCTCTTGCATGCGAAGGGCGCAGCCCGATCAGAACGATATCGATGCCCATCTGCTTAAACGTATGGATCAGGCTGCAGAGCACCGGAACCGTCTCCGATTCAATCGTACCTACACCTGTGAAATCAAGAAGAATGCGGTCAGGCTGCGCTGCATACGTCCGCTTTATCACATTTTCCTGAATAGCAGCCAGTTTCACGGGGCTGAGATCGCCGAAAAGCGGTATCAGGCCGAGCGTAGATGTGATGTCGATAAAGGGACCAGAAAATTTGTTCGCTCTGTACAGCACCCTTTCCAGCTCCTCTGTTTTCTCAAACAGCTCAAAATTCGTTTCATTCAGGCGTGCCTGAATCCCTGTCAGCTGACTCGATACATTCGCGTAACTGTCCGAAACGGGTACGAGAGCACAGGCGCATTCTGCCTGGTGCCAGGAAAAGTAGACACTGCAGAGAAGAACTTCGCCGCCACCTGAAATCATATTCAATTCTGCTCCGCGCACGGAAGGTTCCGTTTTAAGGAGCTGATCCGCTTTTCTTCTGCTTCCGGCATCCACCAGTGTTAAAAAATCGGCTTCCCGGCCGAAAAGTGCTGCCGCTTCCTCCGAACGCTCGAGAATTTCCATGGAGCTGTCTAATTTAAAGAATGGAAGTGGTACCAGATTTTCCATTAACTTCATCCCGCCTGCCATTGTCATATTCGCTGAGCCACTCTGCTGCCCCGTCGATAGAGCGGACAAACGATGTACTCAGCTGTCCTACTGCCGAAAAATCATACTGCGAAACCAGTCTTCCGCCGACGAGGACTTCCATCTCCGGATTCGCTTCACTGCATTCTCTAAGAAACGTTGTAAGCTCCTCCACTCTGTAACTCAGTGAAAAAGAAAGTCCGACAACATCCGGTTTCCACCTGCGTATTTCCTTCATGACTTCCTCTGAAGGCAGGTCGGACTGCATAAACTTTACGTTCCAGTTTTTCTCACGGAATAAAATCGAAACCATTTTCAATCCAAGAAAATGGTTTTCTTTTTCCACCGTGAAAAAGAGTGCTTTCGGCGTGCCGTCAATCGATTTAGACTGACTGATCAGTTCATATTCTGTCTGAGATAATACAAAATCACAGACGCCGGTCGCGAGATGTTCTTCTGCTACCGTGATATCTCCCATCTGCCAGCGGAGACCGATTTCATACATGGCCGGTGTTAATAAGTCCCGGTACAGCTCAAGGCGCGGACGGCTCTCCCGCCATTTCTTCACAATGGCAAGAGCCATTCCGTGATCCCCGCGAAGCAGCTGCTCTGTGAAGGCGTTCACCGAAATATTCATAAAGGGTTCATCCCTTCAATTTATATCAAATTGCCTGACACGTATCAGACTTCCGTATATTCTACCATATGCCGGCCGGTGTTTCTACCGTGCAGCCAGCAGTGAAGAATCTGCTCCACAGCCAGGTGAATCCCCGGTGTTTCATTGAATATCTGATGGCCGGCATCAGGGAGATAAACCGGGTCAAACTGCTGGAGCTTTTGATGATAAAACCTGCGGGAAGCTTCTCCATCAATTGTTTTGTCCTTTCCGGCAAACAGGCCCACCGCAGGCACCGTCACCTTTTCCGCAGCCTCCAGTTTTTCGATCCACCTGCTTAGATCCAGCGTCCACTCTGTATGCAGTGTTTTCATCTGCAGCGGATCTCTGCGCTGGAACGCCAGGTATTCACGGTTATGAGAATTTGCCCTGAATGTCCTTTTGATGGAATGCGGATAATTCGCAGCAGCTTTCGAAGGCACTTTTAGAAGCGGCCAATTTTTCGGTATGTACAGCGGTGCAGCAAGTATAAGAGACTGTGGATCGATCGATTTCTGCATACATGCCTGGAATAAAACGGCAGCTCCTGTGCTGTGGCCGAGCGCGTGCTGAATAGTATAGTTTTTATCCGACCAAAAATTCCAAACGAGCGCTGCCGCCTGCTCATACGCTGTAAAAGGAGGGCTTACAGACGCAGAAAATCCATGTCCCGGAAGGTCCAGCGTAAGCACATTCCAATCATGCTTCAGGAAAAAACGGATCAATCTGCTGAGGCCGCCGCTGTGGTCCAGATACCCATGAAGAAGAAGCACTGTCCTCTCTGGATCAGCGCTTCCAAATCTTTGAGTAAAAACGGACAGTGGGCCTTCAGAGAGAATATACGATTCTCTTACTGATCCGTTCAGGCCGTAAAGCTTGTCGTACGATTTCATAAAATGATCCGACAGCTTCACCTTCTTCGTCATGTCGACAAAGCTTCCACGAGCGACCTTCCATATGCAGGAAGATCCGGAGGTCTTCTGCTGGAAATCAGGTGCCCGTCCCTCACAACTTCTTTATTAACCCATTCGCTGCCGGCGTTCATCATATCGTGCTTAATGCCCGGCGTGCTTGTTACCGTTCTGCCTCTTAAGATATCAGCGGAGATCAGAACCCAGCCCGCATGGCAGATCTGGCCGATAATCCGTTCACGGCTGTTCATAAACTGAACCATTTCCAGCACTTCATCATAACGTCTCAATTTATCCGGAGCCCATCCGCCGGGAACGAGGAGCGCATCATATTCGCTGATTTGTATCTGCGAGAAGGAAAAATCCGTTGTCACCGGCACACCGTATTTACCTGTATAAACCGCATCTGCCTCTTTCCCCGCTATATGAGCCACCGCTCCAGCCTCCTGGAGCCGGTAGTGCGGGTAAATAAGTTCGGAGTCTTCAAAATCGTGCTCTACTACAGTCAGTACTTTTTTTCCTTTTAAAAGCATACAATCACCCTTTTGGTGTACTATTTTCTTTATTAAACGCCGTTCCTTCCCATTCCCCTAAAAACGTTTCTAAAAACCGTTTCATGAACATGTGCCGCTCTTCACCTATGGTTCGGGCTGCCGGCGTGTGAAGCGTCTCTTTAATCGTCAGCAGTTTTTCATAAAAATGATTCACAGCAGTACTTTTTTCCTCACGATACGCTTTGGATGACCCATACGTTTTCGGCAGAATATCCGGATCGTGCATCGCTTCATTAAACGCTCCTGCAAACATGAAACACCTGGCAGTGCCAATGGCACCAATAGCATCAAGCCTGTCAGCATCCTGCACTATCTCCGCCTCCAGAGATTCAGGAGTTTTATTATGACCGCCTTTAAAACTGACCGTATTAATAATGCTGAGAATATCTTTCTGCATCTTTTCCGGACAGTCGTTTTCTTTCAGCCAGCGTTGAACATAATTCAGCCCATCGCCATCCTGATCATGAAATTTATCATCTGCTACATCATGAAGAAGCGCTGCGATACGGCAGAGTTCCGTATCCGCTCCTTCTGTTTCCGCCAGAAAAACCGCCGTATCCGTTACCCTTTTCGTATGCTGCCAGTCATGTCCTGTTGCATCATGTTCAAAAAAATAAATAGCTTTCTGTTCCGCCTTCTGTATCAGGTTCATTCCATCACACCTTCCGCCGTATATTTTAGCGGAGTGCCCGTCATCCGTAAAGCGGTAGAAACATGCCTTTTCGTTTATGCAGCGCCTTCTGCCGGCATGTTCGAACTGCAGACCATACAAAAGCCGGCCCATTTACCCGGCCGGCTCTGTCGAACTGATTTGACTCCTTTGATGGTCTTCCTTTCATAAAAAAGGAAAATAAGGGCGTAAACCCGATTATTTACGGGCTGTAACGAGTTCTTCGGAACATTCTTCACACTGCTGAACGTAACTTTCATGCATTTCGTTAAGAACATTACCGCATTTCGTGCACTGCTTTGGGGGAAGACTACGGAAAAACTCTACGCTGGACATCATCATTGGAATCCCTCCTGATTTAGTATAATTAAATTGTATTATAACAGTTTGAATAAATCAACACTTTATTAGAACAACTTTTCCGCATTTCTTCTACTACAGCACTTATCTATGCCTATTATATCGGTCATTTTTATAATACAGAAGGAAAAACCCTCTGTATCAGGAGGCACTTATATATAACAGATTGTGCTACAGGAGGTACACAGAAGAATATGTAAAAAAGTAAAAATGAAAAAACTGCCGGCAGATTCAGCCGGCAGTTTGATTGGATTTAAGAAACGGGATGAAGAAGAAGGCGGTCAAGCTCTGAAACGAGCGTATTGATTTCCGGTTTACTGATCTGTGCATCAGCACCGACCCTGTCTCCTTTATGGCGGAGGTCTCCAGTAATCAAGGAAGAGAATATACATACCGGAAGTGCGCGGTACTCACTGTGTTCTTTAATTTTCTTTGTTAAATGATGTCCGTCCATTCCAGGCATTTCAATATCTGTAATAACCAGATCCACGTGAGAACTGTTTTCCAGAACGTCGAATGCTTCACGGCCGTCTTCGGTTAATAGAAGGTCTGTATACCCGGCGTCTCTGAGCGTGTTTTCCAAAAGCGAACGAAGTGTCGGTGAATCTTCTGCAATCAGAAGTTTTTTTTCGGACCGCTCAGGCTTTTCCCCGGCTTTTGCGTTTGATTTGAAGAAATCAGCCTCCGGCATTGCATCATAAACAATTTTCTCATAGTCAAGAAGCAGGACCATCGCGTGCTCCATTTTGACAATACCGGTCGTTATATTCTGCATCCCGCTTCCTGTCTCCTGCGGCTTTTCTATCTGTTCCCAGGAAATGCGGTGGATACGCGAAACGCTGTCCACACGAAAAGCCATTTTACGTTGATTTAGTTCAGCTACAATCATTTTCTCATTTGTATTTTCCGATACCGGCGTTCCGATAACTTTTGACAAATTGATCACTGGAATAATTTCCTCCCGAAGGCGGATCATTCCATCTATATTTTGGTGGGCATGTGGTACAGCAGTTACTTCTGAAGGCTGAATGATTTCTCTTACTTTCATGACATTAATCCCATAAAGCCCGCTACCTACAGAAAATAAAATTATTTCCAGCTCATTCGTGCCGCTCTCCAGCAGAATACCTTGGTTATTCATACAGCAGTCTCCTTTATTTAATTCTTATGTACTATGAATTATATCATATTAAATAACTATCCGCGTCCTGGAATATGGATTAAATTCGATTTTTAAATAAAACACTTCCGTCTGCTCACCGGCACAGCAGGGCGGCGTGAAGGAAGTTTTCAAGAATCTGTTTGCAAAGGAGGGTGCATCCATTCTATAATATAATCTGACAGGTTTATTTTCAGCAGGGAGGTAGCAGATATGTTGAACAGATGGACGAGCGCACTTTTTCTCTCCATAATGGCAGTAATGACTACAGCAGTTCCAGCTTTGGCCGCATCCGGCGATGGAGAAGGTGAAGGCGGAGGTGCTTTTACAGAAATCATTTTTACCATTCTGGCAGTAGGCGTACTTTTTTTATTTATTTTTTACATGGTACGTGACAACGCAAGCTGAGCCGGCGCGTACATAGAAGAACCTCCATCCGAGTCCGGACGGAGGTTTTTTTGTGTGATTTTTTTATAAGTGTCAAGTCCCCCACGAGCAGAGGACACACATAAAGCCTGTGGATCATCTTTTTCCTTTGTACGTCCGGTCAACTTTCCGGCGCTTCGATTATTTCAATGCTTTCAATAACGACATCTTCAATCGGCTTATCTGCTCCATTTGTTTCTACAGAAGATAAGCTGTCGACGACATCCATGCCTTCATACACATAGCCGAATACGGTATGACGGAAGTCGAGGTGCGGGGTTCCCCCCTCTTCCAGGTAATAGGAAACCGTGGACTCAGGAAACCCGCTTCCTTCAAACATTTCCTCACTCAGCTGCGACGCATCTGCATCGACGATAAAGAACTGGCTGCCATTTGTAGCAGGACCGCTGTTAGCCATTGCTAAAGCTCCGCGGAAGTGGGCAAGCGACGGATCAAATTCATCTTCGAACGGCTCTCCGAATGCGCTCTCACCACCAGTGCCGGTAGCTGTTGGATCACCGCCCTGAATCATAAAATTATCAATGATACGGTGGAACGGCACCCCGTCGTAATAGCCTTCCTCTGCCAGAGTGAAGAAATTTTCTACGGCAAGAGGGGCCTGTTCCGGGAAAAACATCATCTCCATCGTGCCCTCAGACGTTTCCATTGCCGCTCTTGGATAATCTTCCGGATCTCCTTCCATCTGCGGATAAAAATCAACAGAAATTTCTTCCGGCTGCTCCTCTTCCGAACTATTTTCCTCATCATTGGCTTCTTCAGAACCGGCGTTTTCCTCTTCCCCACTGTTGTTCTCTTCGGAACCGGTATTTTCTTCTGCTTCAGCAGATTCTTCCTCTGCTTCGCTATTCTGTGCATTGTCGTTCGTGCTGTCTTCTGTAGAACTGCAGGCAGCTGTAAACAGGAGCAGTGCTGCTCCGGCTGTCATTTTCTTCATGGCTGATTCACTCCTTCAGCAGTCTATTTTACTGGAACCTGTCAATTCAGGCAATCGTTTGTTCTGCCGCTTTCACCATTGTAGCTGTTTGGACATAATATAGACACAAAAAAAAGAAAGGCCGTGTAACTGCCTTTCGAAAAAATGCGTCTATTATTGAGAGCGGTCCTCTTCTTTAGCCGCTTCATATGCATTTGTAAGTATACTCTGAATGGCCCGGCCGCGCTCCTGTTTCCTGCGCCGAAATTCATCATACAGCGATTCGCCTTCATAACCTTCATCCAGAAGTTTACGGAGAAGCATATCAGATAAATCTTCTTTCTTGGCCACAATCCGGCCTTCCAGATGAACCGATACGTGAGCATCAAGTTCATGCACCCGGCGCACTTCGCAGAAAAGTGTCGCAGGATCATTTGTCGGTTTGGTGATGGTCACTTCCGCCATGAGCGGCTGACTGGTTTCTTTATAATCAGTGAAAAAGGAAAGCCAGTCCGGTTCAACGACGGCTTCAAGAAGCCAGTTTTTATCCGCTTCTTCTTTGTTTATGATCAATCCATCAACGAGCGGAATCCGGCGTCCTCGGATTTCTTCTTCTTCCTCCGGCGCTTCATCAAATAAAATCGTCATGGAGCAGAGGCGGAATGTTTTCATCAACTCATCCTTTCCTGTAAGGGGGATTTATTATGCAGAAAGAAGCTTTACTATATACGACGCAGGCGGTACCCAGGAATGCAGAGGGCAGAGACTGCTTCCGCATCCATGCATCAGCGTCAGCAGATTGTGTCCGTCTGACCCCCGCTTCTCTTGAGCACTTGTTCACCAAGTATACCAGAGTGACGCTTGTCATTCCGGGATCCACGTCTGATGAAGTTCAGCAGGGAACCCTTTCTGCCAGAGATGCGTTTCTTTATGAACTGCTGACAGTGTGGGCCGATGCATGTCAGTGTGAATTTCAGATGATGACGGCATCAGACAGTACGCAGACGATGTCTTCAGGCTGCGTCACATCTGTACAGACATGGCTCGCCGGATCCGGACCTGATATTCATAAAACGGCCCGCAGCTATTTCTCGTTTCTCACGCTGTTTTCTAAAGGACTTATTCAGACGAAACGTTCAAAAACGACAGTGACAATTACCCTTCTCGGTCTGCCGCTGATCGAATTGAAAGAAGAAAAAAATCTTCCGGCTTCTCTGTCCTGCTGGGCCGTAACCGGTGGTATATTAACGTCGAAAGAAAAGCGCAGCCGCGGCAAATTCTGGTTTATTAAATCAACTATATATCCGGAACTTTATTATGCAGGGCTGACGCATTACCGTCCACGTCTGCCGTTCCGTCTATATAAGTGGACCCAGTCTATCCTGCATGCCTGGACCGTAAAACGTTTTGCCGCAAGATATGCTGCTACTCTGCGCTGTCGCCGCTGATGCTGTCTGCAGCCCACAGCGTATCTGTTTCTGCCTGGATAAAGGCCTGTTCCAGCCTGGAAAGCTCTGAGGCACCTGCGCCTGCACCAGCTGCAGCCAGCGGCGGAGCATAGACCGGCATCGTTCCCTGAAAGGAAGGTCTTTCCTGGAAGAACCTTCCGGCAGGGTGGACCGCTCTGTCGATACCGAGGCTTGCAGCAGTCATGCGGTCTTCCAGCGTGAACATTTCCTCCGGTTTCTCTAGAAGCTCCCGGCTTTCTGAAAGAAGCTGATTTTTTAGCAGCATGCCTTCGCTGCTGATTTTAGTGAAAAAGAAACTCCCAGTGAATAGAATGGCAACTCCACCCCAAAGAATGAGTGCTCCTGCCGGTGCTGTAAACAGAAAGAAAGGTCCTGCTCCCGTAAAGAGAGCAGCAATGGTAACTGCTGCCGTCACAAAACGGCGGCTTCGTTTTCTCAGCCCCATCCTCTCAAGATCCTGCCGAACGATACGATCCCACTCAAGCGTCCGGTCAGCATGTATGGATCTGGCACCTGCTGAAGCATTGGCATCCTCTATGTCCTCCAGCGTAAACGATCCATTCCGCCCGATTTTTTCCGTAAGCCAGTTTAAATAATACGCTTCATGCGGGTACAGCGGCGGCACTGCTGAAGCTTTCCGGTACTCGGCGCCGGTTTGAAGCGGCACACGTCTGATCCACCCCATGTCCAGCATATACATAAAAACAGCCGTCATCTGGGAGGCGGACATCGTTCTCCCTGCCAGACTGCCGCATACTGCCGGCGAAACACGGATGGAAGACTGTGCTTCCGCCGGACGCCGATGGAATAACCATAAAGATATCAACAGCCAGATGACAGCAGCAAGGACAACCCCGATTATCATGTTAAGCATCGTAATTCACACCCCTTCCTCCTATTTTCCATGCAGCAAACAGAACCACAGCAAGGAACAGTCCATAAAGAACGAGCCAGATCCACATCGCCGATCCATCTGGATACCATACCGGCATGGAAATAATCGAAAAAAACAAAACCATGGAAATAGTGCCGACGGAAGAACCTGCAACGTACGTTTTTTCCGACATCGGGACTGCTGCAGCGGCTGCAGAAATCAAACTTCCGGGAAGTACCGGAATACTTCGTGCAGCAATAACAGCTGCCATTCCGTACCGTTCCATCCATCCCATAAGCCGACGGCGCCGCTTGTTATCGGAACTCGTCCACCAGGACCGGAGCCATCCCTCCCCGAACAGCCGCACCATTTTGAAACAGAGCCATGCACCGGCTGAGGCTGCCAGTGAAGCAGTGAGAAGCGCTTCAAACGGAGGAAGAATGAGCAGGTGCAGCACGATGAGTATAAGCACCGGGAAAATAGTAATAATGTTTTGAAATAAAAACAACGGAATTGAAATCCAATAAATACGCCTATCCTGGGGCAGGCTGCGGAGAACCACTGCCGGATCCTCCTGTCTCATCAGCATTATTTCATCCTGATAGAGGAAGAACACACCCGCTGCCGCCGCCAGTATAAGGAGGGCTTTCCACCACACGGCTGTATCCCCCTCTCCCCTTCATGTATTCAGTATACTACGTCAGCATTCCATTGAGAACGCTTACGCCTTTTCTCCATTTATATACATTCTTCTGTAAACGAGCGATCCTGCAAACCCGAGACATGCGATGGCTGTCATCAGGAAATACAAATTCCGGACATTGAACAAGTCAATGAAAAATCCTCCGAAGGCAGCTCCCGTCATACCAGATATGCCGAAAAATACAGATATAAACAGAAGGTGTCCGGTTGATTCCAATTCTTTCGGCACGAGACGGCTCACAAATTGGAAAGCTGTTAAATAAAATATTCCGAATGCGAGGCCATGTGTTACCTGTACGAATAATAGAAATCCCGGTCCGTCTGCTGCACTGAACAGCGCCCAGCGGATTACATACAAAAAAGCAGCCGCGGAGATAAACGTCAGCGGATGAAACCGTCCGGCCCAGTATATACTCGTAGCGAAGACGAGTGCTTCGGTAAAAACACCGATAAACCAGGCGGCGCCGATCAGCGATTCTGAACCGCCAAGCTCCACGATATAAAGACCGATAAACGAGTCGTTCATCCGATGAGTTAAACTGACCATAACGACACACAGAAGAAATAGAAGCAGCTTCTTCTCCTTTAATAAAGCGAGTGCGCCGGATAAGTGCACTGGATTCTTTGACGGCCTGCTGTCCGGCGCAAGTGCGGCAAACACAACCGCTGTCGCCAGAAATACCGCGAACACTGCGTAAATATGCTGAATGCCGATCCAGTCCAGTATGTACCCCCCGAGCAGGGAAGCCGAACCAAAACCAAGTGACCCCCACATCCGGATACTCCCGAAGGAGATACTCCGCTCGGCCGCTGTCTTCTGTGCAAGACTGTCACCGAGACCACCCCCGGGCGACAAAAAGGAGAAAAAGAAAAAGAGCGCAAGTAGAATAAAGAAAAAATGCTCCATTTGAAATAATACAAAACCAACTGCCAGTGCACCGGTTAAGCAGAGAACTAGAATCTTCTTTACCGTCTTCCACTTGTCACTCATGAATCCCCAGAATGGCTGAGCTGCAATCGAAGCGGCAGGGCCGACAGCAAGAAGAATGCCGATTTCCCCGCCTGTCAGACCGAGGTATTGAAAATAGATCGGCAGATAGCTGATCATAATTGTCATCGAAGCATGAAAGAAAAAAAGCATGCCTTTCAGCTTCCAGATTGATGGGCGCATGACACCCTTCCTTTCCACCGTGACACAACAAACCTCTGGAAACCGCGGTACTCAGGTTCCAGAGGTGCCGTCACCTTATTAGACGACCCAGTTTCTTTCATAAAGATAGACAGGGTCAATATCGATAAACAAATACCTTCCCTCTTCAAGCGGGTAGGAATAAGTCCGCAGAATATCATTTGATTCGATATCCCGGTATTTATCGGAGAGTTTGCCATTTTTATTGAACTGCATTTCCACTACATGATCCAGAAAATAAACGCGCCAGCTCCAGTTCTTCCCCATGGCATCCTCTTCCTCGATCCATGCCTGTCCCGAAGTTTTCGTCCAGTTCGAAGTCACCTGATATCCGTATTGATCACAGATATACATCCGGTACGCTTCTTTTTCAAGCGTTACTGCCAGTCCGGACAGGAACTGGTTATAGGATTTCCACGAATGATCTTTCCATTCCCGGTGAATACACCGGTCCATATAATCGAGGAACGACATCTGTTCCGAAAGCTGCCGGTGGTGATGATCGATAAAGGAATGTACGTCATTACGAATTTTCTGCACATCCGGCCCTTCGGAAAAAGGATTTTCCTGTGCTGACGCTAAAAAATTCCCCTGAAAATAACGCCCGCCGTATTTCCAGGCTACCTGCAGCTGGTGCTGATCTTCAATTCCTTTGAAATGGAGAGTGGAGCCAAGCTTTCTGGAAAAAAAAGCAAGCGTGTCGAGAATTTCGCTGTACGTATAATAGGAGCTGGAGCTTTTCAGGTCGGACACATCCACTTTAATGATCGACGGCTCCAATTTCGAAAACTGATCCAGATGGGTGTCGTTAATACTGACATCATCGAGCACTACCTGAAACCCGCTTGCTTTCATGTATAAAAGGACATGGCTGAGTTCGTCAAGCTCATACTCCAGGCCATCCACGGTAATTTCAAAAACAGCGCGTGAAGGCGGGAATCCTTTCTCTTCAAACTCCTGAAACAGCTCCATTAATTCCTCGACGGCATCAAGCTCACCGTGGACACTCGGGTGGATATTGAAAAAGAGCAGTGCTTCATTCGACTGCTGCAGTACTTTCTCCACAGCCGTTCGGTAAAGGTGTTTATCGACTTCCCATTTATAATCTCCGGGAATAGCATTGTCGTGAAAAAAGGAACGGAGCGGAATGGTTTCCTCCGGCCGTTTCCAGTACCCGAGCACTTCATAGCCTACAGTCCGGTACCGGTCTGCATTAATAACCGGCTGCAGATAGGGAACGATCTCATCCAGATGATCGATAATATCCAGTTCTTCCATTAGACAGATGCCTCCTCCCGACGGTTTCTCGTCATCCGGTTAATCCTGCCACCAGTAATCAAACGGTGTTACCGGCAGCTGCCGCTTATGTCCGCTCGTACGGTAGAGCTGCTCAATACGTTCCGATGCTTCTCTGCTCACTTTTGCACCCTGAAGGTAAGCATCAATTTCAGCATAGGTGACGCCGAGCGCTTCTTCGTCAGAAAGCATCGGCCGATCGGATTCCAGATCTGCAGTAGGTGCTTTTTCAGAAAATACAGCAGGAGCATCAAGGTAATCGAGAAGCATTTTGCCCTGAGATTTTGTCAGTCCAAACAACGGAGCGACGTCGCAGGCCCCGTCCCCGAATTTTGTATAAAATCCGGTTACTGCTTCTGCAGCGTGGTCTGTCCCGGCTACAAGTGACTGATAGTGGGCACCGAGATCATACTGTACTTTCATTCGTTCTCTCGCTTTCGTATTTCCAAGCAGAAAGTCGCTGAATTCTGTGCCGCTTGCTTCCTCAACAGCAGCTTTTGACGCGTCGACAGCCGGCTGAATATTCACCGCGAGCACCCGGGTCGGCTGAATGTAATCCAGTGCAAGCTGAGCATCCTCTTCATCCTGCTGTTCTCCGTAAGGAAGCCGGACAGCGGTAAACTGATAGTCAGCTCCTTTTTCTTCTTCATTCAGCTCATCCATCGCAAGCTGCAGAATCTTTCCGAGCAGCGTGGAATCCTGTCCACCGGAAATACCGAGAACATACCCTTTCATACCGGCTTTTTTTACATACGCCTTTACAAAGTTCAGACGGTTTCTCAGCTCCGCAGCCGGATCGATCTCCGTTTTTACTTCAAGAGCGGTCTGAATTTCTGTCTGGAGTTTATGCATGTGGTTCATCCTTTCTGTTCGATCGTCTGCTCCGCTCCCGGAGCTCATATAATTTTTCCGCACAGCCTTCAGCGAGCAGAACAGCCTCCTCTTTCTCTCCGAGGAGGTCGAAGTGCGGAATATTTCCGTCTTCATGTATCCATTCCGGCCGAAGACCGTATTCTTTCCCCCAATGGATCAGTTTATCCCGCGACGTACACGCTGCTTTGGTCACCGTAATACATTCCGGAAACCGGTCGTCGAGCCAGAAGTGGGTCAAAAACGCCACAGTGCCTGACTCTGCTTCTCTGCGCCAGCGGTATATTTCCTTCCTTGTTACTCCAAAAGCCATGATACTCACATCCTGATACGGTTCATCATATCATGAATCCATTTATTGTGAAATGCGTACACACTGCTCATACACTTTGTGCCATTCGGGAAAACGGCGTTTCATTGCAAGCGGGCGGAAAGAATCTTTCTCGACAAGCACATGTTCACTGGTTCCAGTAAGACAGACGGTCTCCTCATCAAGCTCCACACGGTAGCCATAGGTGACGCGGACTCCGCTGTAGTCTTCAACCCAGGTAGTGATCTGCACCGGTCTGCCGTAAAGAGCCGGAGCGTGGTAATTCATCGTTACGTTTGTTACCGGCGCCATCACACCGGACGATTCCATCTCTTTATAAGGAACCCCCATTTTCTCCATCAGCTTCGTTCGGCCGATTTCACACCATATCAGGTAGTTGGCGTGGTAGACGACACCCATCTGATCTGTCTCTGCATAGCGTACATCAATTGGAACGGTTACCTCCATCCTGTAATTCCTCCCAAGCCTGCTGAATATCTATCTGTTCAATACAGGTAATATCTGCTGTTTCATCGTCAAAAAGCCGCGCAGCCTGTTTCTGCATCGTCCGTTCAAATAGATCAACCATCGTTCTTGCATTGCCGGTGATCGTTGTTTCATTCAGACGCTCCTGAAGAAACGCTGCTGCACCCGCTCCAAACTTCATGGAAAACTTCGCTGCCTCCCGTTCAAATATCTGCTGAAGTTCCCCGGCTGTAAAGTCCGGAAACTGAAGGATGTGCTTAAACCGCGAAGACAGTCCGGGATTGCTGCGGAGGAGCGCCTGCATGGATTCATCGTATCCGGCCGCTATAATAACGAGATCACTTCCATGTTTCGTCATTTCTTCCACCAGCGTGTCCACGGCTTCACGGCCGAAGCCGGTGCCGGCGTCGGACAATAACGAATACGCTTCATCGATAAATAAAACGCCGCCGAGCGCTTCGCGTACTTTTTTCTTCGTTTTACCGGCTGTCTGACCGGTGTAGGAAGCGACCAGGTCTCCTCTGCCGACGGTAAGCAGGTGCCCGCGTTTCAATAGTCCGAGTTTTGCCAGAATGCGGCTGTACAATGCGGCAACAGTCGTCTTTCCTGTTCCCGGCGGACCGAGAAACACGGCATGAAGCTGAAGCGGGAGTTCCGGCAGCCCCCTGCTCTGCCGTCTTTTCTGCAGGTGAACGAAAGCACTGAGTTCACGGACCTGCTTTTTCACACTCTCGAGACCGATGAGTGCATCGAGTTCTGCCTCCGGATCGCCGGTTTCAGAAGACTCTCTTTGAAATGCATCCGGGAACAGCATCGTCATCTGCTCCGTAGGAAGGGAATCTTTTCCTGCCGCCTCTGCTCCCTGGAAAAAGACAGCCTCATCGACAATCTGCTCCGCTGTTCGGGCATTACCGAATGAGTTATCCACCCGGCTTTGATCCAGACGCTGTTTCAGCACCGGCAGTGCATCAGCTGCGATGACAAAATCCCGCTTGACAGCTGCCTTTTCTGCAATTTCAACCAGTTCATCCAGCGAATAGTCCGGCAGATGGAATTGATTCATATCCGGAAAACGGCTTCGAAGCCCTGCGTTCATCTCCATCAGCGTATGCATTTCCTCCTCATACCCTGCAAGGATGACAGCTGTCTGCTTCATCGCTCCACTCGTCATCTGCGAAACCAGCGTATCGATCACGCTCTGTCCATAGTCATTCTCAGATCCGGAACGGACAAGAGAGGGAGCTTCATCGATAAATAAAACGCCTCCCCGGGCCTGTTCTACAGCTTCAAGTGTCTTCTCTTCTGTCTGACCGACATAGCCGCTTACGAGCCGGGAGCGGTCGGTTTCCACCAGATGACCCGATGGCAGGAGACCAAGCTCGTAATAAATGTCTGCAAGTATGCGGGCGATGGTCGTTTTTCCAGTACCGGGACTGCCTGTCATCACCATATTTAAATTCAGGGCCTCATCGGATGTATACCCTTCCTCTGCTCTCTTTTTCATGAACGTAAGGTAATCCACATAGCGCTGGATCTGCTTTTTCAGCGTCTCGAGTCCTGTCAGGGATTCAAGACGCTCAAGCGCATTCGAAGCAGGTGGAGTGGATGGATCTTTTTCCAACACTGCTTCGATCTCTCTTATCTTATCCAGTGTTTTCTGCACCGCTTGATGCTTTTCTTTGGAGGCATAAATACCGGTGATCGTCTCCTGATAGCGTCCGGCCTCCTCCATCAGCTGATCGAGCAGCTGAAGCCATTCGGTGTGTGAATAAATCGGATCTTCTTCATCCGTAACATTTTCCCGGGGACAGGCTGTATTCAGGAGCTCGATAAAAGATGTCCAGATATCAGCCATGCTCCGTTTTTCAGCCGCAACGCGGATGATAGTATCCACTTTTGATTTTTTCCGCTGCGCGCTGTCTGTCTCCCGGATCGATGGAATTTCTCCGCTGATTGCCCGGACCCTGTCGTATCCTGATGCGATATAGTGCGCCGCGCGGCAGGCGTAATCGGACGATTCATCCGATAATACGTTCTCCAGCCTGCTCATAATGGTCGGATCTATCGTTTTTACACGATTAAACCTTGCCGCTGCCGCTGCTGCAGTCAGATCTGCTGAAGCAGTATTGTCACTTTCCTGAACAGCCCGTTCCAGTTCGGCTTCCTGGAGTCGGCGGAAGGGAAGTTTTAATAATTCTTCCGTTTTGTATGCACGTGATTCAGCCATCCTTATCTTCCTTTCATGACCCGGTTTAAACAGGCAGCTGCCAGCCACCCAATAAGTGCTCCTGCTGTATTCAGCAGCACATCATCGATATTTGCGACCCGGTATGTAAATACG
The DNA here is from genome assembly GCF_002993335.1 of Alkalicoccus urumqiensis. GTDB lineage: Bacteria > Bacillota > Bacilli > Bacillales > Salisediminibacteriaceae > Alkalicoccus > Alkalicoccus urumqiensis. The sequence goes on from NZ_PVNS01000016.1 coordinate 32,582, forward strand.
TACTGGTTTACTTCTATAAACACGGAAAAGCAGCACGCACCCGCAGAAACGATAATAAACGAGCGCAGTCCGGTCTGGTTCAACAGAAAATACAACAGAAACCCAAACGGTGTAAACATGAGTATATTTCCTCCGAGAATGACCAGTGGATCCCTGATTCCAGGTGAATAAACCGCAATAGTATGAATGCTTTTCCATACTTCCAGGTTTACATTTCTTCCTCCAGGGCCTCCAGCCCCGAGAGAACTGCCGTAGTTCCAGGCAAAAAAGACAACATAAAGCACTCCAGCCAGGTAGAGGGCAAATAAAAATGTCAGTATATATGTAGGTGCTCGTTTCATGAACATCTTTCCTTCCGCCCCTCTATTATCCTGTTCCTGCCTGCTGAACGCAAGTATTCCACCGATGATAAAGCCTCCATGCTGCCGAAATAGAAAAGCAGCCGGAAGGGGTCTCCCTCCGGCTGCTGATTCATACAGTCCATGGTGGATCAGACTGCCCTGTTTACTGGTTCTGCAGGTTGCTCCGGAGAACCATCTGCAGAATACCACCGTGACGGTAGTAGTCAATTTCCACTTCACTGTCAAAGCGGGCGATGACAGAAAACGTCGTTTCTTTGCCGCTTTCTTTATCAACCGCTGTTACGTTGATTTCGTCACGCGGCATTACGTCGTTTGTTACTTCTACGTCAAAATGCTCTTTCCCTGTCAGTCCAAGTGAGTCGGCACTGTCGCCTTCCTTGAATTGAAGCGGAAGAACACCCATCAGAACAAGGTTGCTGCGGTGGATCCGCTCAAACGATTCAGCGATAACGGTTTTAATACCGAGCAGGTTCGTTCCCTTCGCTGCCCAGTCACGGGAACTTCCCATGCCGTAATCTTTGCCTGCCAGTACGAGAAGACTAGTATCTTCTTCTTTATACTGCATGCACGCATCGTAAATAGCCATCGTGTCACCAGTCGGCCAGTGTGTCGTGTAGCCGCCTTCAGTACCCGGTGCAAGCTGGTTCTTGATACGGATGTTTGCAAACGTTCCGCGCATCATTACTTCGTGGTTTCCGCGGCGGGAACCGTAGGAGTTAAACTGTGCCGGCTTCAGCCCTTTGTCCATCAGGAAACGTCCTGCCGGGCTGTCTTTGGCAATCGCGCCTGCCGGAGAAATGTGGTCTGTTGTAACAGAATCTCCGAATTTAGCTACAGCACGAAGATTGTTCAGCGGCTTCACATCTTCCGGATCCGGAGACAGATTTTCGAAGAATGGCGGATTCTGAATGTACGTCGAATCTTCATCAAAATCGTACAGTTCACTTTCCGGCGTATCAAGCTTGTTCCATTCCTCGTTGTCATCAAAGACTCTGGCGTATTCCTGCTTGAACAGCTTAGGATCCACAGCTTCTTCCATCGCTTTCTGGATCTCTGCATTGGAAGGCCAGATATCCTTAAAGTAAACTTCTTCGCCGTTCTTGTTTACACCGAGCGGCTCGTTGTAGAAGTCCACATCCACTGTTCCTGCAAGTGCGTATGCAACAACAAGAGGCGGTGAAGCAAGATAGTTCGCTTTTACAAGCGGATGGATCCGTCCCTCAAAGTTACGGTTACCACTCAGTACGGAGGATACGGTCAAATCAGCATCCGCAATTCCTTTTTCGATTTCTTCAGGAAGCGGACCACTGTTACCGATACACGTCGTACAGCCGTAGCCGACGAGGTTGAAGCCGAGTTCCTCGAGGTACGTCATCAGACCGGCATTCTGAAGATAGCCGGTTACGACTTTAGAACCTGGCGCAAGGCTTGTCTTCACGTAATCTGGTACGTCGAGGCCTTTTTCGACCGCATTTTTTGCCAGCAGACCTGCACCGAGCATAACGTGCGGGTTCGACGTGTTCGTACAGCTCGTAATCGCCGCAATCGCCAGGGAGCCGGTCTTCAGAACCGATTTTTTCCCATTCGGATGAGTAACTTCCGCTGTCTTGCCGATTTCTTCCGGTGAGAGTCCGAACCCTTTATTGCTCACAGGGGCTGTCAAAGCTTCCTGCCATTCTTTCTTCATGTCCTTCAGTTCGATCAGATCCTGTGGACGCTTTGGCCCTGCCAGGTTCGGCTGAATTTTATTAAGATCGATGTGCAGTACATCCGTAAACTCAGGGTCTGCTCCACCCGGTGTGTAGAACATATCGTTTTTCTTCGTATACGTTTCTACGAGATTGACGAGTTCTTCACTTCTGCCGGTAAAGCGGAGATAGTTAAGCGTTTCGTCATCTACTGGGAAAAATCCGCATGTAGCACCGTATTCCGGAGCCATGTTGGAAATGGTTGCGCGGTCGGCAAGCGTCATTTCAGCGAGGCCGGGACCGAAGAATTCAACAAATTTACCGACAACATTTTTCTCACGAAGTGCCTGGGTTACTTTGAGAGCCAGGTCCGTCGCTGTTGCACCTTCCGGCATCGCGCCGTCCAGTTTCACACCGATGACTTCCGGTACAGGGAAGTAGGAAGGCTGCTGCAGCATACCTGCTTCCGCTTCGATACCACCGACACCCCAGCCGAGTACGCCGAGACCGTTGATCATTGTCGTATGGGAATCTGTTCCTACGAGTGAATCCGGGTATGCCGTCTTTTCGCCGTTTTCGTTTTCGGACTGCTGCACGACATTTGCCAGATATTCCAGATTCACCTGGTGCACAATACCGGTTGCCGGTGGTACGGCACGGTAGTTATCGAGAGATTTCTGTGCCCAGTTCAGAAACTTGTAGCGTTCCATGTTACGCTCAAATTCCAGCTCCATGTTGCGTCTCAGCGAGTTCGGCGTGCCGAATTCGTCTACCTGAACCGAATGGTCTACGACGAGATCCACAGGAATAGCAGGGTTGATTTCTGCCGGGTCTCCGCCCAGGTCGGACATTGCCTTTCGAAGGGATGCAAGGTCCACTACTGCAGGTACCCCGGTGAAATCCTGTAGAATAACACGGGAAGGTTTAAACGGTACGTCAATTCCTTTAACCGCATCGGATCCCCACTTCGCCAGGTTCGTTACATGCTCTTCCTTGATTACGCGGCCATCGTACTGTCGGAGTACAGACTCCAGCAGCACCCGGATGGAATAAGGGAGCTTTTTTACGTTTCCTACACCCGCTTCCTCCAGTGCGGAAAGTGCATAATAGTTATACGCCTCTCCATTGACATCAAAGGAGCGTTTCGATTGAAATAAAGATTCTGTTTCATTTGTCATATGTAATTCCCTCCTCATTAGTAGTATATAACGGATTGTCAAAATTGTCTAAATCCCGGACGGCAAACCGTATACCTGCCACCCACCATTATGAATTGAAACCGAATTCAATGCAAGTTGAAAATCATTTAAAACGTGCCAGCGCCTGCCGTATAAGCGCCCAGTCCTCCTCATTTACCGTCCGCATATCCAGCAGAAATTCCCCTTTGGAAATGCGCCCTATAACAGGTGGACTGCTGCTGCGGAGGTATTTTTCGATCTCTTCCGGTCCGCAGCCGGGATGATGCAGTTCCAGCACGCTTGTCGGGCGTTCCACGAGCGGCATCGTTCCTCCGCCGACTTTGGACACCGCGCTTTTCACAGCTGCTGTAAATGGCGGAGCTATTTCTCCGGCACGTTTGAGAGCTGTCTGTTCCAGCTCCTTTTCCGATTTTATAATATCGCGGACGGCCGGGATTTCTTCGGGCGTACCGTAGGCATACTCCCAAAGCGTCGCTTCCAGTGCGGCAAGCGTCATTTTATCCAGGCGGAGGACTCTCGCCAGCTGATGTTTTTTTAATTTGTCGATCCATTCTTTCTTTCCGGCAATAATACCTGCCTGAGGACCGCCGAGCAGTTTATCTCCACTGAAAGAAACAAGGTCGGCATGCTTCACTGCTTTTCGGACGAGCGGTTCCGAACCGATGTTTTCCGAGGCAAAAGGGTAGATCGAACCGGAGCCCAGATCCTCATACACGATGACATCTTCCCGTCCCTCATCTTCCAGTGCCCGTTTAATCTCCGGCGTGTCTGTTTCCTCTGTAAAGCCGACGACTGCGAAGTTGCTCGTGTGCACTTTCATCGCCATCGCCGTATCAGGTCCGAGCGGACGGGTGTAGTCTGAAGCTCTCGTTTTGTTTGTCGTTCCTGTTTCTACCAGGACAGCCCCGCTCTCCTCCATGATGGAAGAAACGCGGAAAGAACCTCCGATTTCGACAAGCTCGCCGCGGGAGACGATTACTTCTTTATCCGCAGCCAGCGCTTTTAGAACAAAGTATACGGCAGCTGCATTGTTATTTACTGCCACTGCCGCTTCCGCACCCGTCACTTCCTGCAGCAGCCGTTCCAGAATATCTGTCCGAGATCCTCTTTTCCCTTCAGACAGATTATACTCCAAGTTTGAATAGTTTACCGCCGTTTCATATACATGCTCAGCAGCTTTTTTTCCCAGTCGTGCCCGGCCGAGGTTCGTATGAAGCACCGTCCCTGTCGCATTGATGACTTTTTGAAGGTGATACGGGGAAACGGAGGCATGCTCCAGACGCTTCACAAGTTCTGTCTGCGCCTCCGCCTCCGTTTCAAGCACCAGGTGCCCTTCCAGTATGGCAGCCCGCATGTTCTCAAGGAGGGTTCTCAGAATCTCCACAGTATATGCTTCCGTCCATCCCGCCGACTCCAGAGCATGAGTGAAAAAAGACGTGCTTTTTAACTCGTGGACGGCGGGAAGGAGGCGCAGTGAACGCTGCTGCTTCTCTGTAATCACCCTTCCGTCAGTTCCCGTCGCTTCTTTTCGTCTTCAGCCAGCCCTGCTGTATAGAATGCTGCAGCAATAAGGCCGCCGATCATAATGAACCATTTCATGCAAGTCATCCTCCTTTGTTTCGTATCCTGCTGATCAGCTCTGTGTGATCCGGAAACGTACCGCTTTCTTTTTTCGAATACACGAGGCTTTCATCCACTTGAATATCAAATACCCCGCCGCTTCCCGGAATTAACTCCAAAGTGTGAATGTCGTGGCGGAAAGACTCAAACAACGCTTCTGCGCACCGCGCAGCCTGTGGTGCATAGCTTCACTGCATACAGAAGGTGATCGTAATATGCATTACATCTCCTCCTTCCTTTTGCATTTTAGTGTAGTCTATCATTTGGAAGTGGTCAATCAGAAGCGTATAATGAAAATGTACGAAGAGAGAGGAGGAATAGTATGTTTGATTTAACTTCATCTGATAAGCGTCTTACAACCATGACAAAAAAAGCTGGTTGAGGATGCAAAATTGGTCCTAGCGACCTGGCGCAGGTTCTGCGTCACCTACCGAAAGAAAATGGTAACGAAAACCTTCTGGTCGGAATCGATACGGCAGACGATGCCGGTGTATACAGACTGACAGATGACATCGCCCTCGTCCAGACGGTCGATTATTTCACGCCGATTGTGGATGACCCGTATATGTTCGGTCAGATTGCTGCAGCAAATGCGCTGAGCGATGTCTATGCAATGGGAGGAAAACCGACGACGGTTTTAAATATCGTCGGCTTCCCGATTAAAAAGCTCTCACCGGACGTTCTGGCACAAATTCTTCAGGGTGCTTCTGAAAAGGTAAAAGAATCCGGAGCTGTTCTCGCAGGTGGTCACTCGATCGATGATCCCGAGCCGAAATTCGGTCTCAGCTGCACGGGCACCGTCCATCCGGATAAGATCTTTAAAAATGTCGGTGCACAGCCGGGAGATGCGCTTGTTCTGACGAAGCCTCTCGGTGTCGGCATTATGACGACAGCGATCAAGAAGCAGAAGGCAACGGATGAACAGATCGCCAATGTGTCACAGACGATGGCTCACCTGAATAAGGAAGCAGCTGAAGCATTGGAGGAATTCACTCCGAATGCTGTCACGGATGTTACAGGCTTCGGTCTGATCGGCCACGGCTATGAGATGGCTTCCGGCAGCGGCGTCACGTTTACGTTCGACTTTAACAAAGTGCCGTTCCTTCCGGGTACGGATGAGCTCGCTCAGGCCGGCATCATTCCCGGCGGTACGAAAGAAAACGTCGAATGGCTGGAAGACCACGTCGTGTATCCGGAATCGATGAAAGAGCATGAAAAATTCAGCATTGCCGACTCGATCACGTCAGGCGGACTGCTCATCAGTATGCCGGAGGATCAGGCCAGAGCATATGTGGAAAAGATGAACAGCAGTGTATTCGGCGCCCACATCGTCGGCACTGTTTCCGAGAAACAGGAAAAAACCGTTTACGTCAATCACAGCTGAAGCACGAACTTGATGTAACTGCGTATATCACTTCATAAATCCGGCCCGTCATCACAGCGATGACGGGCCGGATTTTTATACGTTTGAGACTGCCTGCGGTCCCTTTTTACGACGGCTTTAATGCAGCACTTTTTCGAAACCGGAGATCAATGTGTACGTTTCTGCCGTTGATAATTGTACGCTGACCGGTTACCGATGCTGGTAGAGAACTATTTTTTCTATCTCCATATCCGGTCTTTATCTTTCCTCGCCGTCCACCCTTCTTTATCCGCCAATTCAAGAAGAGGAACGAGGTATTTCCTCGTCAGTCCGAGGTGCTCTTTTGCTTCCTGCAGCGAAAATCCGTCTGCTGTATGTTCTTGCAGCCGGCTCATGCCCTCCTCGAACGCCGTTCGGGAAATAAGGTGTTTTTCATCCAGCTCCAGTGCTTCTGCCGCGAGCATCCACATGCGGAGTTCCCTGCTCCACTCTTCCGGCAGGCCGGCATTTGCGGTACTTTCCTCAAAAACCGGCGGTTCCAGTCCGCTCTCGAGAATATCTGCTTCCACCTGCTCCATTCTTTTTCTCCACTCTTTAGGGAAATGAGGTTCCCAGCCGCTTTCATGAATCCACGCCCCCCGGCGGCGGACGGCTTCTCGTTCAATCATCATACCAGCCAGGGCCTCGGAAGCTTCTTTTTCGTAGGGCAGTTCCTGCAGCAGTTCTGCAAATGGCTTGCCCCTTCGGAGAGGATTCATTTTCTGATACCTGCGTATTAGCATGAGGGCCAGCTCTTCCGCTTCGTCCAGACTATTTTTAGTCGTCAGGAATTCGCCTGCGCGCGGAAGATTTTCAGCAGCTGCCTCTACATCTGCAAGTGGCAGGGAGAGAGCTTGAGAAGCTTCTTTTACGAGCACAAAATGCCTCTCCTGAACAAAATCCTGAAGCCTCTCTTCCGGTGTCCCTTCATAGCGTCGTTCGAGCTCCTCAACTGTCTGTTTTCCAAAACGGTGAGTTTCAGCTGAGGGATCAATAACCGCCCCGCCGCCGATCGTTTCCATCGGTGTCGGCCGGCGGAGAATGAACCGGTCATTTCTGTCACAGACGACTGCCTCATCCAGACGAACCTGGCAGAATACAGGGCCCTGTTCGTCATGTGTAAGTTCATTGCGGTCAAAGAAAACAATTTTCCCATACACTTCGGACGTTCCCGTATGCAGTTTTACCGGAGCACGCTGCTTCAGCGGCGTTTTAAAAAGCGGCACGGGGAAAAGGACGGTATCGATCGTTTTGGTAATTGGAAAATCACCGCTCACAAGAACGTCCCCGCGGTGGATATCCGAGTAGTCGATGCCGCCGAGATTAATTGCAGCACGCTGTCCGCTGTGCACCGTCTCTCTTTTTTCGTGGTGCACCTGCATCTGCCGGATACGTACTTCCTTTTTATGCGGCAGCAGATGCAGGACATCCCCGACAGACGCGGTTCCGTTCTGCACCGTTCCCCGGACGACGGTGCCCTGCCCCTTTACAGAAAAAGACTGATCTACAGGGAGGCGGAACGGTCCTGCTGAGCGCCTGGCCGGCATCGCTTTCAATTTGTTTACCGCAGCTTCTTTCAATTCATCGATACCTGTTTTCGTTAAGCTGTCTACAAAATAAACAGGTGCTTCCTGCGCAAATGTCCCTTCAAGCTGATCCTGAACATCCACTGTAAGCAGTTCCTGCATTTCTTCATCCAGCCCATCCGATTTCGTAAATGCAATCATGCCGACTTCGGTTCCGAGAAGCTCCAGTATATGTACGTGTTCTTTTGTCTGCGGCATGACTCCTTCATCCGCTGCAATGACGAGAATGACCATATCGATTCCCGACACCCCGGCGATCATCTGACGGATAAAACGTTCGTGCCCCGGCACATCAATAATAGAGACTTCGATGGAATCATCTGTTTCGAGGCGGGCGAATCCCGGTTCAATGGATATATTCCGTTCTTTTTCCTCTTTCAGGCGGTCCGTATCCTGGTTCGTCAACGCTTTAGTCAACGTCGTTTTACCATGGTCTATATGTCCGGCCATTCCAATTGTAAAGTAATTCAAGAAAATCCCTCCATCCATAAAGCTCAACATTATGCATCTGCTTTATCCAGTTTAACGGAATCGTGCCGGATTGACGAGAGTCGTGCCTGATCATTGCAAACTTAGTGCAGCTGTCATATAATGAACAGAGTCTATGGGGCCGGATGCGTAGCTGGTGCTTGCCTGGGCCTTCAAAGCCTTTTGGGAGGCGCGTGACGTCTCTGGTGGGTTCGATTCCCACACGGTCCCGCCAATTATGTTTAATCAGACCGCCGGTGACGATGAAAGTGGAGGGGAAATAGATGGAAGATCTTTTTATGTGGTTTATAGCTCTCTGGTCTTTGTTTGTCTTCGTTCTTGTCGCAATCGGCGGTTACTTTATGTTCCGAAAATTCTTGAAGAAAATGCCCAAAGACGACGGCCGGTCCATTCTCGACTGGCAGGAATATTATATCAACCAGACGATTCATTTGTGGACTCCGGAAAAGCGCGCACTTCTAAATGAACTCGTCGAACCGGTTCCCGAACTGTTCCGGGATATCGCTAAACAGAAAATAGCCGGTAAAATCGGCGAATATGCGCTGGAAGAAAAAGCAGATGTGCTGACTGAAGAGCTTATTATTAAAGGGTACATTGCTGCCACGCCGAAGCGGGATCACAAATTTCTCCGCAGAAAGCTTCAGGAGAAAAACATTGATGCCGCCCCGTATGAACATTACTTTGAACAGTCTTCCTAATACAATCAGCTGAATCTAAAAACGGATCCGGGCAATCCCGGATCCGTTTTTATTATGCCTGAACAGCTGCGGTCTGTCCGGGCAGTTTATTCTCCATTTTTTTAAACTTGACAAACATCGCAATCCGCCAGGGCAGAAGCATGCCGAATGCCAGCAGGAAAAACATGCCGGCCAGCACTTCGTATTCGAAGTAAATGCCGAAAATAAGCTTAAATACGATACGAACAGCGAGCAGTCCGATTAAAATAAAAGGAAAAATCCGCGAACGCTTCATATAAATATCTCCGCTGCGTATCTCAAACGACGAGGTTTTAATTAAAATAACGGAAAACAGCGCGCCGACTGCCAGCGCTTCACCTACCTGCAGCCATGTAATATCCTGTACCGGCGGGTATAAAAACATAAGAAATCCTGTCGACATGGCAAATGGCGGGATGAGGATTTTTCTCGCCGTTGCCGGCTTTTTCATTGATTTCATTCGGATGATCAAAGCAGCGACAGCCATAAATGCGGCTGCAGCAGCAAACAATACGGTATACATCGAATCCCCCTTACTCTGCATTGACAGTATAGCACATGAGCCGCGCAAGCTGAACTGCTTTTATGCAGCATGAGATCGTCTCTTACAGAGAAAAACAAAGGCAGCACACCCGCACGGGGTATGCTGCCTGTTCACATTACTGTTTTACGTCATAGCCCTGGTCTTCGATTTCCTCAATGATCTGTTCCACCGATGCATCGTCGTTCATCTCAACTTCGACGAGACCGGCTTCCAGATTCACCTGAGCCCTGCTTACTCCTTCAACGGAAGATGCAGCACCTTCGACAGCCTGCTTACAGTGACCGCACGTCATACCTTCTACATGAATCGTTTCTGTTTTCATCCCTGTTCACCTCCCTCAATGGATTCTTTCAGCGGAATACGCTTTAAGCGGAGCGAGTTGGATACGACAGATACCGAACTGAATGCCATTGCAGCTCCCGCTACCCATGGCGCGAGAAAACCGAGTGCTGCGATCGGTATGCCGATCGAATTATAAACAAACGCCCAGAATAAATTCTGCTTGATATTACGCATCGTTTTGCTGCTGAGATCAAAAACGTGAAGAAGAATACGCAGATCTTCGCGCATGAGCGTAATGTCCGCTGCCTCCATAGCAACATCCGTTCCGGTACCGACCGCTGTGCCGATGTCTGCCTGAACGAGTGCCGGAGCATCATTTATCCCGTCTCCGATCATCATTACCCTTCTTCCTTCTTCCTGAATCTCTTTAATAATAAGCGCTTTTTCTTCCGGAAGCACTTCACTGAAAACACGGTCAATACCAGCTTTCTCAGCGATTGCAGATGCCGTGCGTTCATTATCGCCGGTTACCATAATCGTTTCTTTCCCGGCAAGCCGGAGTTTATGAACCGCCTCTGCAGCAGATTCTTTCAGCGTATCTGCTGCGGCAATGTACCCGGCAAATGTGCCGTCCACCGCGACGAGAAGAACCGTTTTCCCCTCCGATTCCAGCACTTCCACGTGCTCTCCAGCACTGCTCCAGTCGATTTCTTCCTCATTCATAAGCTTTCTTGTCCCAATCCGGACTTCCTTATCACCGGCCGTGCCGCGGATACCGTGACCGGGTACAGCTGTAAAGGAGGAAACCGGCTCAAGCCTCAGTCCGCGTCCGGATGCCTCATCCACTACTGCTTCGGCAAGTGGATGTTCAGAGCGCGCCTCAAGAGACGCAGCGAGCCGGAGCAGCTCATCTTCAGAAATCTCTGATTCGACAATATCAGTGACCGCAGGCTGCCCCTTCGTGAGCGTGCCGGTCTTATCGAAAACAATCGTATCCACTTTATGCGCCTGCTCCAGATACTGCCCGCCTTTAAACAGGATGCCGTTTTCTGCCGCTCTGCCTGTGCCGACCATGATGGAAGTCGGCGTAGCGAGTCCCAGCGCACACGGGCAGGCGATGACGAGAACAGCAGTAAAGTTAATCAGCGCCGTTTCAAAGGATGCCCCTGCAAGGAAATACCAGCCTAGAAAGGATAAAACGGCGATGCCGAATGCCGCCGGTACAAAATATCCGGAAATAACATCTGCAAGACGCTGAATCGGCGCTTTGGAACTCTGGGCTTCTTCTACAATGCGGATAATCTGCGAAAGTGCTGTATCCGAGCCTACTTGATCAGCTTTTATAAGAAGAGAACCGTTTTTGTTCACGGTGGCGCCGATAACACTCTCACCTTCCGACTTTTCGACTGGAACACTTTCCCCGGTGAGCATGGACTCGTCAACCGATGAATATCCTTCCAGCACCGTACCATCCACAGGAATTTTATCACCGGGTTTCACACGGATCTGTTCGCCTGGGACCACTTCCGAAACAGGTACGAGAGACTCGACTCCGTCGCGGATGACAAGCGCTTTTTTCGGCTGCAGGCTCATGAGGGACTGAATCGCTTCGGACGTTTTTCCCTTTGCCCCTGCCTCAAGCAGTTTGCCGAGAAGAACGAGTGTAATTATCACGGCACTCGTTTCAAAGAACAAGCCGCTTCCGCCGGTTAAAACGATAACAACAGAGTAGATATAAGCCGCTGACGTACCCATGGCAACGAGGACATCCATATTCGCACTGCCGCCGCGGAGAGCTTTATAGGCCCCCTTATAAAACTGCCAACCGGCAATAAACTGCACGGGAGTCGCAAGCGTCCACTGCACGTAGCCATTCATCAGAATAGACGGCAGAATCATCTGCCCCGGAAAGAAATGGTCGATCATCGTAACGAATAACGGAATGGAGAGGAAAAGCGCCAGGAGAAACATCCGCTTCTGCCTTTTGTATGCTTTCTCTTTTTTCTCTTTGCGTTCATCATTGTCTTCCCGTGCTTTCGGTGTGTAGCCGAGCTTCTGCACTTTTTCAAACATTTTCTCGACACTGATCACCGTTGAATCATACTCCACGACTGCTTCTTCCGTCGTTAAATTCACGGATGCCTGATCAATTCCACCCTGTTTGCCGAGAACTTTTTCAATTCTCGCTGAACAGGCCGCACAGGTCATACCATCTACATGAAAACGTATTGTCTCTGCAGCCGGTTTGTAGCCTGCTTTTTCTATTTTCGCTTTAATATCCGTTATGCCCACTTTTTCATCATCGTACGTAACGGACGCTTTTTCTGTCGTTAAATTAACGGACGCCTCCACGCCGTCCATTTTATTCAATACCTTTTCAATACGGGAAGAACACGCTGCACACGTCATACCCTCCACCGGGATCGACCGCTGTTTTACTGTCATGGAATCCCCTCCTATTTAGAGAACTGACGGATCACCTGCATTAACTCGTCCATTACAGCGTCTCCATCCCCGTTCTCTACTGCGTTGGTCACACATCCTTTCGTGTGATCCTCCAGTATTTCATAGCCGGTTTTCTTCAATGCATTCTGCACAGCGCTGAGTTGGATTAAAATATCTATACAGTACCGGTCCTCTTCAATCATCTGCTGCAGTCCCCGTACCTGACCTTCCACCCGTCTGAGCCGCTGCTGAAGCTGTTTTTTCTCTTCAGGTGTCCTTGAATGAACTTTATGTTCCATACCGGTTCCTCCCTCTGACTCTTTCTTTTTATACTATACCCAGGTAAGGTATATGTCAACCGGCGTAGGTTCACGGATATAACGCAGACGGCCATGATCGACAAAGCGATGATGGCCGTCTGCTGATTTATGTTCTCCGCGCTTCTTCTCTGTCTGCCTTTTCTTTCATTTTCTGAAGAGAATACATCGCCTCGTATAAACCTTTCTGCTTCAGAAGAGACTCGTGCGTCCCCTTCTCTAAAATAGAACCGTTTTTTAAAACAATGATGGTATCCGCCTTTTTAATTGTAGACAAGCGGTGGGCGATAACGACGAGCGTCATATGTTCACGCATCGATTCCAGGGCGCGCTGGATCTGACCTTCGGATTCGGTATCCACCGAAGCAGTCGCTTCATCCAGTATTAAAATTTTCGGTTTTCGGAGAACGGTCCGAGTGATGGAAAGAAGCTGCTTCTCTCCTGCAGAAAGCGACGTCCCCCGTTCGCCGAGCTGATGGTGATAGCCGTCCGGAAGTTTTTGAATAAAGAGATCGGCGCCTGTGATCTCTGCGGCTCTGCGCACTTCTTTTTCATCTGCTTCCCCGGCGTACATCCGGATGTTGTCCAGAATGGAGCCTGAAAAAATAAAGGAATCCTGAAGCACCAGACCTACATCGCGCCGGAGCACTTTTTCCGGAACGGCCTCTAGCGGCTCGGCGTCAAACCGGATTGTTCCACGGTCAGGTGCGTAAAACCGTTCAATTAAATTGATAATCGTACTTTTTCCGCTTCCGGTCGGACCGGCTACAGCAAGCATTTCACCTTTTTTCACCGAAAAGGACACATCATCAAGGACAGACGTTCTTCCATCATAGGAAAAGCTTACATGCTCAAATGAAAGGCTCCCATTCAACTGCTTCATTGTTTTCGGCTCCGCTTTTGGCGGCGGTTCTTCGTGCTCCATCAGGCGGAAAACTCTGCCTCCTGACACTATCGACTGCTGAAACATTGACAGCCGCTGCATAATTTGATTTACCGGCTCAAACATGCGGTCCAGATAGTTAACAAAAGCATAGAGAACGCCGATTTCGACCGGCCCGTTCATCGACTGATACCCAAAAAAACCGAGTACGGCCATGAGTGCAGCAATGGAGAGAAGATCCACAGCCGGACGCAGCAGCAGCCCGTCCAGTTTCATCGTCTTCATCCATGCTTTGTAATGCGCTTTATTCTCTCTGCTAAACGTGTCGATCATTCTCCGCTCCTGCTGAAACTGCTGAATAACCGGCATTCCCTGAATCGATTCATTCAGTCTGCTGTTCAGACCACTCAGTTTTTCGCTCATCTCCGCGTAAAATATCGAACTGTAGCGGTGGTAGACAGCAATTAATAAGTACAGTACCGGCATTACTGCCAGACACCAGAGTGCAAGCTCCGGCGATAGATAAAACATCGCCGCAAAGACGCCGATGATAAAGAAAATATTCTGCACAAATGCAGCAAGAACGGTGATATACAATTCTTTGATCTGCTCTGTATCATTCGTAATCCGCGAAATAATTGCTCCATTATTAAAGCGGTCGAAAAACGACATGCCGAGCGACTCAACGCTTTGAAACACATCGTTTCGAATTTCCCGTACGATCGCAAGGGACGTTTTTTGAAAAAACAACGATTGATAGTAGTTCATCACGGCGGAACTGAGGTACAAAAAGAGGTAAAAACCACCAAGCGCCAGAAGCGGCTCCAGCGGAAAGTATCTCTCTGTCAAATGGTTATCAATGAAGTGCTGGACGAGAAGCGGCCCCGCAATTTCAGACGCGGTGCCTCCGGCAAGCAGCAGAAAGCTGATCAGCAGCATACGGCGGTGGGGTATCATATACCGGATCAGCCGGCGGACCGTGTCTTTCTGCTTTAATGGTATTTTTAAGTATTCAAGTGACTGCACTTTTACTCCACCTCCGAACGTCCGGAAAGCTGCTGTGCCTGATGCATCCACTTATACCAGCCCTCTGACTGCATCAATTCCTCATGCGTTCCTTTTTCCGTCATCCAGCCGTCATCGAGTACAATTATGAGATCTGCGTGGGAGATCGTTGACATACGGTGGGATGTAATAAACGTTGTTCTGCCTCTGCGCGCCTTTTTCAAACCGGCCAGTACATGAGCCTCCGTCTCTGCATCCACAGCAGATAGCGCGTCATCGATAAACAGCATTTCCGGATTTTTGAGGAGTGCTCTTGCGATGGAAAGCCGCTGCTTCTGACCTCCGGAGAGCGTCACGCCCCGCTCGCCGACAAATGTCTCGTACCCGTCCGGCATCGCTTGTATATCATTGTGAATACCGGCAGCCTCTGCTGCAATTTTCATTTCCCGCTCCCCGGCATCCGGAGAGGCGAATAACAAGTTTTCCCGGATCGTCTGTGAGAAGAGGAAATGGTCCTGAGGAACGAGTGCACCTGCCCCGCGGAGAGCGTCCAGGCGGTATTCTTCAAGTCGTGTGCCGTCAACCATAACAAAACCTTCCTGAGGATCCATATCGCGCATTAGCAGGCGGAGAAGCGTTGATTTGCCGCTGCCTGTTCTTCCTGCAATACCGACCGTACTGCCCCGGGGTACGTGAAAATGAACGTGATGAAGCCCCTCTTCCGTCCCTGGATACACTGCTTTTTCCAGCGACACCGAAATGTCCCCTTCCGGCTTGGCCGCTCTTGCTTTCTCTGCTTCCTGCACGTCCGGAGATTCTTTCAGAAGGCCGCGGATTCTATCGTATGAAGCTCTGCCCCGCTCCACAATATTAAAAAACCAGCCGAACGCAAGCATCGGCCAGATCAGGAGGCCGAGGTAGACTGTAAAGCTTGTCAGCTGACCGATTGTCATATCCCCCGAAACAACATAAACCGAACCGAAAACAACTGTCAGGAGATACGAGCTTCCGACAACGAGAGAAATCGTAGGATCAAACAGCGCGTCGACTCTTGCTACGGCTTCATTCTTTTTTACGACTTCTTCGGAGCGGTAACGAAAATCTTCCTGATCTTTTTCCTCCATACCGAATGCTTTCGTGACCCGGATTCCGCTCATGCTCTCCTGCACTTTGTTGTTTAAATCAGAGAAAGCCTCCTGGGCTCCTTTGAACCGCTGGTGAAGCATTGTTCCATACCGGCTCGTCAAATAGGCCATGAGCGGCATCGGTATGAGCGCGATTAATGTGAGCTCCCAGCTGATAAGGAATGCCATGGCAGCAATCACGAATCCCCCCATCGTCACCGAATCCACCAATGTGAGCACCCCGGCTCCTGCAGTCTGTTCGACTGCACGAATATCATTTGTCGCATGCGCCATTAAATCTCCCGTACGGCGCCGCTGATAAAAGCCAAACGACATATTCAGATAATGCCGGTACAGCTGATCTCTCAACTGTCTGGCCAGTTTAATCGAAGCCCCGAATATAAATATGCGCCAAATATACCGGAGAATGTAGCTGCTCACACCGATCGCGGCCAGAACTGCGAGCCACCGCCACAAGAACGCACTGGTTACTCGGTTTTCCGTAATCGCATCAACGATGATACCAACTACATACGGCGGGATCAGCGTCAGGGCAGATACTGCCATAAGAATAAGGATTCCTGCTGTATATTTTTTTCGTTCCTGCTTAAAATACCATGCGAGATCAAGAAAAACGCGCATGATGCTGAACCTCTTCATCTACACGCTGCCTGATGGTCTCATAAATACGATGTTCATCCACGCTGCGTAGATTGATCGTTGTAATAGACTGCTTCTCGACATATTCCCCCTGCTTATGTCCATACCTCGGATCGTAATAATGCTTCAGCAGCGTTTCAAACAAAGCTGGATAATTTCCCGCTGCCGCAGCCTGATCCACCATTTCTGCCGGCTCCGGTTTGAGTCTTTTTTTCAGACGGTCCACCGCTTCCTGAAACGCGTCGGCATGCTTTCCCGGCTCGTATTCCTCAAGGAGACTTTTCACCCGGCGGTCCATGGAATCTTCCAGTTCCAGAAAGGTGCCTTCCTCTTTCACTTGTTCAAGCCATGTCGGCAGAATCACGGGACCGATCCTCCTGCTTTCCGCTTCCAGCAGAATATAGGGTTCTTCCTCCAGCTCCCGCAGACGCTGTACTAAAAGCCATTCGAACATTTTCTGCGAACGCTTTTGCATGCCGATATGACCGAAGATGGATCCCCGGTGGCTTGCGAGCTGTTCAAGATTAACGACTGGATATCCCTCTTCGGCCAGCTTCTCCAGCCAAATTGTTTTCCGTGTTCCTGTGTTGCCGCTGATGACGACAGCTTTCCACTCCAATTGGGAAAGCCGATCCAGTTCAGCCTGCACCCATCTTCTTGCTGAGCGGATGCCTCCGTCCATCTGATACACGTCAAAACCGAGACTGTCCAGAAGAGACACGAACGTTCCGCTCCTCATACCACCTCTCGCACATGCAATTACTACTGGTTTATTCGTTTCAGATTCGATAGATTCCATCGTTTTGTAAAACGCCGGCAGTTTCTCCGAAAACATGCGGATGCCGATCTGCTTTGCTTCCTGTGGACTTTTCTGCTTATATGCCGTTCCGACCTCCGCCCGTTCTTCATTGGAGAAGAGCGGAAAATTAATACTCCCGGGAATAGAAAATTCGGCAAATTCTCCCGGCGAGCGGACATCGATCACCGGAAGCTCCATTCTCTCCGCCTCTTCAAACGTTACTGCAGGTAATGGCCGTCCCATAGTAATCTCCTTTCCATACGCAAAAGAGCTGCACGGTCCTATGCCGTGACAGCTCTCTTAATGACAGTGTTCCGGAAACGGCTGCGCCGCGGACTCCGTTTTACTTATCCTGTGCGTTATTCATCGCTTTCATCATTTGATTGATCTTTTTCTGCGATGGATTCATTCCCATCTGCATCATCATGACTCTCAGCATTTTCTCATTGATCGGCGGATTTTTCTTCATGTAATTCATCATATACTTCCGCGCAATAAAGAAACCAAGCGCAACGCCTGCTAAGAGTGCAACGACGATGAGCAGGATAGCGAGCCATAGTTGCATCGCCTGACCCTCCTTCGTTCGTTACTGCAAAATATGAACCTTTATAAGTATACATGAGTGAAGTTCATTTGCAAAGGACCTCGGTACTTTTCGCTCTGCATTTCTAAAAAGAAAACACGAACGGACTGAAGGAAAGTCCGTTCGTGCAGAAAATTGTTTTATTTGTTGAGAAGCTTTTTGAAACGGGCTGCAGCATTTTCCGGAGTAAATCCGTACTCTTCCATGATTTTACCACCAGGTGCGGAGGCTCCGAATGTGTTAATTCCGAGAACATCCCCCTGAATACCTGTATAGCGCTCCCACCCAAGCGGGGAAGCTACTTCCATAGCAAGACGGGCTGTAACATTGGAAGGCAGCACGCTTTCTTTATAGTCGTCGGACTGCTGATCAAAGCGGTCCCAGCTCGGCATCGACACAACAGCCGTGTGAATGCCTTCTTTTTCGAGAAGTTTCTGTGTTTCCACAGCAAGTGACACTTCTGAACCTGTGGCCAGCAGCAGTCCCTGCGCTTCTCCATTGGCATCGCTCACAACGTAACCGCCGCGGCGGACGCCTTCTTCTGCCCGTTCCTTTGTTTCAGGCAGTGTAGGAAGTCCCTGACGCGTCAGTACAAGCGCATGCGGCGTTTCATTGGATTCCATGGCCAGTCTCCATGCAGCAGCTGTCTCATTCGCATCTCCAGGCCGGATTAGAGAAAGACCCGGCATTGCGCGGAGTGCCGGCAGCTGTTCGATCGGCTCATGTGTCGGTCCATCTTCACCGACAGCGATGCTGTCATGAGTGAAGACAAATGTAGCCGGTGTCTGCATAAGCGCGGACAGGCGGAGTGCCGGACGCAGGTAATCGGAAAAGACAAAGAATGTCGCGCCGAACGGTTTTAGTCCGCCGTGCAGAGACATACCGTTAACAGCTGCAGCCATAGCGAATTCACGTACGCCGAACCAGATATTTCTGCCTGCGTAGTTGTCGCGGCTGAAATTATCTTCCCCTTTCATCATCGTCTTCGTAGATGATGCAAGGTCTGCGGAACCACCGAAGAACTGTGGAACTTTCGGCGCGATCGCGTTGATGACATCGCCGCTTGAAGCTCGTGTAGCCGGAGAGTCTCCTTCTTCAAAGACAGGAATGTCGCTGTCCCAGCCTTCCGGAAGTTTTCCGGCAACGGCGTTCTCAAACTGTTCACCGAGCTCTGGATAGTCTTTTTTGTACGATTCAAGCAATTTGTTCCACTGTTCTTCATGCGCTGCACCTTTTTTCTTCAGCTCGTCAAAGTGCGCTTTTACTTCTTCCGGAATGTGGAACTCTTCTTCGTAATCCCAGCTGTATGCTTCTTTGGCAGCTGTAACTTCATCTTTTCCGAGCGGAGCACCGTGGGAAGCGGACTTTCCGCTCTTATTTGGAGAACCGTAGCCGATGACTGTCTTCACTTCGATCATTGTCGGACGGCTGTCCTGCTTCGCTTCTGCTACTGCTTTCGTAATCGCGTCGAGATCATTGCCATCCTCTACGCGGATAACCTGCCAGCCGTAAGCTTTAAACCGGTCCTCCACACTTTCGGAAAACGACTCATGAAGATCACCATCCAGGGAAATATCATTGGAATCGTAAAGAACGATGAGCTTTCCGAGCTGGAGATGCCCTGCAAGGGAAGCAGCTTCTGCAGAAACACCTTCCATTAGATCGCCGTCACCGCAGATGCTGTACGTATAATGATCCACGAGCGGGTAGCCTTCTTTGTTAAACGTTGCACCCAGGTGCGCTTCAGCCATCGCAAATCCGACGGACATGGCGAATCCCTGACCGAGCGGTCCAGTCGTTGCTTCTACGCCCGGAGTATGACCGAATTCCGGATGGCCCGGTGTACGGCTTCCCCACTGACGGAAGTTTTTCAGATCATCGAGCGTCACGTCATATCCCTGCAGGTGGAGCAGGCTGTATAACAGCATCGAACCGTGTCCTGCAGAAAGGACAAACCGGTCGCGGTTAAACCAGTTTGGATTAGCCGGGTTATGCTGCATAAATTCAGTAAATACTTTGTACGCCATCGGTGCAGCACCCATCGGCATTCCCGGATGGCCCGAGTTTGCTTTCTCAATGCTGTCGATCGACAGTGTACGGATGGTATTAATTGAAAGCTGATCTACATTTTTCGTCATGTGTCACTATCCCTGCCTTTGCTGAATTTTTTCATCACTCTGTTAATGATATCTTTTTCTGAGAGGTTAGACAACCTCCGCCGGAGAGATTTCTGACGATTTCTTCTGGTGCAAACGATTGTTTCTGCGCGGTTCTGCCGGAAATAATTATTTGACGCTCGACGGCTGGACGCAGTTAATTAGTCAAAAAAACCGGCATGTATCATTTTAATGATACAGCCGGCGCTTTTTTTCCTGCTTCAGTTTGGCAGGAGTGACATCGTTTCCTTCTTCGTCTACAACTTTGACAGAGCTTAACTGATTTTTAAAGGAGCTGCGGACATTTTTCAAATACTCATTCCGGAGCTGCTTCTGCTCTTTTTGTTCCTTTAAAGAGAGGCCGTCTGATTTCGCCTTTCTGGCCAGCTCATTAATTCGATCCAGTTTATCCTGACTAATCATGGAATCCCCCATTTCTTATGTCATGATAACGAATCTGTCTTCGGGATTCAACCTTTCTGCTCATCTCTTTTATACTCCTGATATCTGCGGTGGACCGTTGCTTTGGATACGTCAAAGCCAAGTCCGCGGAGAACCGAAGCGATTTCCTGGAACGTAAGTCCTTTTTTACGGAGCTGGACGATTTCTTCTATAGGTGCTTCGACTCTATGCCTGCCGCCGCTGTGCCTTTCAGCATTATGCTGAGGCATATATCCATTGCGGACGGCGCGCTGCATGCCCCGCCTGATCTTCGCATTATGAAGCTGCCGCTGGTATTCCTCTACAATGGAAACAATATCAAGAACCATGGCGTCCGTTTCTGTCAGCTGGAGTGCTCCGCTGTCTTTCAGTGTAAAAATACGGCAGTTCCACTTTTTAAGCTGATGAACGAGTGCAATTCTTCCATTCCCTCTGCCGAGTCTCGTTTCATCCTGAACGAGAATCGCGTCTGTTTTTGTTCCTTGAATAAATGAAAGAAGGTCAAGGAGGCCCGGACGGTCAAGATCATAACCACCCGCCTGTTCCCTGACCGTTTTTAACACGTTCATATCCCAGTCAACCGCTGCCTGATGAAGCTCCTCCACCTGTCTTTCCAATGAAGTTTCCTGTTCTTCTTTCTCTGTACTCACCCGCGCGTAAATCACAACGTCCACTAGTCATTCACTCCGTTTTCATAAGCCGGAACTTTTAATTTCTGACCCGGCTGAATCCACCTGTCGTGCAGGTCATTTTCCTGCTTCAGCCAGTATACGGTCTTTTCTACAGGAATGTCGACCTCTTCGGTTACTTCTTCCGCAATGGACCAGAGTGTATCACCTTCTGAGACGACGTAGCTTTCGCCTGGTGCATCTGCACTGCTGTCGGTGCCGGTAAAGAACACCCAGCCTCCAATCATGAGAGCCAGAAGAAAAACGTACCAGGAACCATCTGCATGTTTTAAAATGGATAGCATGTTGTTCGCTCCTTTGTTCGCAGGAATATTTGTTCGCTTTGTTATCCATAGTGTATCTGGAACGCGTGTTCGTGTCAAGCAGCAATTAGAACGAACGTTTGCAAAACCTGTGTTCTCATGGTAGACTCTTCTATAAGAATAAGTGTTATGTATTCACAATTATTAGACGAAAGAGGTGCTGCACGTGTCTAAATTATCGCTCCGTCAGCAGGCGATACTTGATTTCATACGAACAGAAGTGCGCGAAAAAGGATATCCCCCTTCTGTCAGAGAAATCGGTGAAGCTGTCGGACTTGCTTCCAGTTCAACGGTCCATGGTCATCTTTCCCGCCTGGAAAAGAAAGGATATATCCGCAGGGATCCTACGAAACCACGCGCCATCGAAGTGATCGGCCAGGAGGAAGATTCTCCTTCGCTTCCTGAAACGGCGTCTGTATCCGTTCCGGTTATTGGTAAAGTTACAGCCGGTTCTCCAATTACAGCGATTGAGAACGTAGAGGAGTACATTCCACTGCCTGCCAACTTTGCCCACGATGAGGATTCCTTCGTTCTTGAAATCGCAGGAGATTCTATGATCGAAGCTGGCATTTTTGACGGTGATTATGTCGTTGTTCGCCCCCAGCACTCCGCTGATAACGGGGATATTGTCGTCGCGATGACGGAAGATAATGAAGCGACGGTCAAGCGCTTTTTCAAAGAGGACCGCTATTTCCGCCTTCAACCGGAGAACGCCTCCATGGAGCCAATTTTACTCGATTATGTACAGATTCTCGGCAAAGTAGTCGGTGTATTCCGTTCCATTCATTAATCATATACCGAACGTGTAAAAAGCTTTCAGCTGATCAGCTGGAAGCTTTTTTGTATCGTGTTCACCCCTTTATTCCGTTAGCACCTCTGGAGAAGGAATATAAAAAGCCCACCACATAGTGGGGCCACTGAAAATCTAGCGATTTTTCATTTCGTATCGTAGGATCTCATATGAAAACCGCCCGTTTCTCCCCAACCTTGGAGAAACGGGCGGTTTTTTTGTCAGTCGTGTGGTTTGCAGTGGCTAC